>NZ_CANMVN010000005.1 GCF_947501425.1 uncultured Psychroserpens sp.
AACGAATCTATCATTACCAGAACATGGACATTAACGGATGACTGTGATAATACAACTACACAAGTTCAGACCATTACGGTTCAAGATACAACAGCGCCTACATTTACTGTTCCTGCGGATATAGTTATAGAATGTGATGTAGATGTCAACGATCTTACTTTAACTGGTGATGTGACTGATGAAGCGGACAACTGCTCAACAGATCTTGAAGCCATCTTTACCGATGAAGTTGCTGAAGGTGATTGTCCAAGTGAATCTATTATTACCAGAGTTTGGACATTAACTGATGACTGTGGAAATGCGTCTTCTTTTGTTCAGACCATAACCGTTCAAGATACTACTGCTCCAACATTAGTTGGTGAATTAGAAGAAGTAATAGATGTGGTTTGTAGTGATATTCCTGAAGTACCAGAATTGGTATTTGAAGATGCTTGTTCTACTAATATGACGGTAGAATTTAATGAAACTTCAACATCAGATGGAACAGATATGGATTATCAAATCATAAGAGATTGGTTTGTAAGTGATGAGTGTGGTAATGAAGCCATCTTTACACAAACTATTAACGTCACTGTACAAAGTGAGATTCCAACTCAAGACGGATCACTTTGTATTGCTGAAGATTTTGAATTTGACCTTTTCGATCTATTGATTGGCGACTATGACGTAGATGGAGTTTGGACCGTTACATCAGGAAATGCCACAATTGATGGAAGTATATTTAACCCATCATCATTATTAGATTTCAATGGTGATTATACTGAAGATCAATTAGGTGATTATGAATTCACTTACACTTATGCTGGAGAATGTCCAGACGAAGTAACTGTAACTATTACTATAGATGATGAATGTGTTGTATTCCCATGTGGAGAAGATGATGTAGTGATCTCTAAAGCAGTAACAGCAAACTTTGATGGTATTAATGAGTTCTTTACCATTACTGGTGTTGAAGATTGTGGATTTGTTTATGAATTGCAAATCTTCAACCGTTGGGGAGCAAAAATATATGAGAATTTCAATTATCAAAATGATTGGAATGGTACATCATCTAAAGCTTCAGTAGGAAGTTCAAACTTTGTACCAACAGGAACATACTATTATGTATTAAATATTAAGAATAGTGGACTAAGACCGTTTACAGGACCAATCTACGTTTCAACAAAATAAATCTTAACCTATATGAAATTAGTCAAGTTTAATATTATAGCATTTATACTGTTCAGTAGCTGGATGGGAGTTGCACAACAACTACCCCAGTTTACCCAGTATATGTACAATACTATTTCTATAAATCCAGCTTATGCAGGAAGTAGAGAAACATTGAGTGTTGTAGGTTTACATAGAAGTCAGTGGGTTGGTCTCGAAGGAGGTCCGCAAACTCAAACACTCTCTGTGCATACACCAATTAGAAATGAAAGAATTGGTTTAGGGGTTTCGTTTATAAATGATGAACTTGGATATCAAAACTTTTCATATTTGTATGGAGATTTTTCATATACTATTCCAACTGGAGAGAATAGTAAATTAGCTTTTGGAATAAAAGCCGGATTTACAAGTTATAGCTTAGATGCCGATTTCCAGCAATCACAAGCAAATGATCCAGTAATCTTCGGTTTTGAAGATCGATGGAAACCAAATATTGGTACAGGACTATACTGGCATAGTGACCGATGGTATTTAGGCTTGTCAGCACCAAGAATTTTAAACACAGATTATACTGGTGATGCCGAGTTTCAAGCATTGGAAAGAATTAGCTACTACTTTACTGGTGGCTATGTATTTGACATAAGCGAGAACACTAAATTCAAGCCTGCTGCACTCCTGAAAGCTACCAACGGAGCACCACTTTCCTTTGACCTAACAGCAAACTTTTTATTTTATGAAAAATTCTGGATTGGTGCTGGTTATAGAGTTAACGAACGTGCAGGAGCTCTTGGTGGAATTGCAGATTTTCAAGTCTCGAAACAATTACGAATTGGTTACGCCTACGAATATCCTATTTCAGACCTAAGACCTTATACAAGTGGTACACACGAAGTCTTATTAATGTTTGAAATATTTAAAAGTAAACGTATTAAATCACCAAGATACTTCTAAAAAACAACACATGAAATCAAAGTTATTAATCTTAATTTTTGTGTTTAGTAGCACAATTATGATGGCCCAGGAAAAACTTGCTGATAAGTTTTTTAGCAACTTTGGGTATGTAAAAGCCACAGAGCTTTATGAAGAAGTTCTGAAAAAGGGAGACACCAGTCTTCACGTATTAACACGTTTAGGTGATTGTTACTACAACAATTCTAAATCTGAAAAAGCTGCCTATTGGTATGGTATTGCTCTAGAAAAATACGGAAAAGATGATATTAACCCAGAATATATCTACAAACATATACAATCTTTGAGAAGTCTTGGACAATATGAAGAAGCAGACTCCTGGATGCAAACATTCATGACCATTCAAAATAATGATTCTCGTGTAAAGGACTATAATCCAGAAAATATTGCTAAATACAATGAGCTGGCTAGTTCAGAAAAGAATGAAATTGTAACTATCCAGAATCTACCGTTTAATTCTAAGTATTCAGATTTTGGATCTTATGTCCATGATGATAAACTTTTCTTTGCATCTTCACGAAATACAGATGATAAAAAATTATATAATTGGAACCAAGAACCATTTCTGGATATCTATCAAGTTGATGTTAACAAAAAAGTAGATACTGTAACTTATGGGACACCAGATTTTATAAATGCGGAAAAATTAAATACCGATTTTCACGAAGCCACTATTGCCATAACTAATGACGGAAACACAATGTATTTCACAAGAGATAATATGAGTAAGGGTAATAAAAAAGTGAAATATGATAAGAAAGGTACCACTCATTTAAAATTATATAAAGCTACCTTAGTTGGTGAGCAATGGACTAACATTATAGAATTACCTTTTAATGATGACGTGTTCTCTACTGGTCATCCAGCATTAAGTCCAGATAACAAACAATTATACTTTGTATCTGATCGTGAAGGCGGACTGGGAGAAACAGATATTTATGTAGTTGACATCAAAGGTGGTAATGAGTATTCTGAACCTAAAAATTTAGGTAATAAAATTAATACTGAAGGTCGTGAGATGTTCCCGTTTATTGAGAAAGACAGTACCTTCTACTTTTCATCTGATGGTCATTTAAATCTAGGGTTTTTAGATATTTTTAAATCTAACATCCTAAAAGATGAAACTACAGAGCCAGAAAATTTAGGTGCACCTTACAATAGTGGTTATGATGATTTTGCATATTTCAAAAATGCTTCTGAAGTAGAAAATGAACATACAGGCTACTTCTCATCTAATAGACCTAATGGTCAAGGAAGTGATGATATATATGCATTTGATGCCTCAATTTGTATTCAAACCATAAAAGGAGTTACACGAGATCGAAATACTAACGAAGTACTTCCAGGCGCGACTGTAAAACTAATCAACGATGTAGGAAAAGTTATTGCTGAAGTTAGATCTGGAGCAGATGGAACTTATGAGTTTACTGCAGATTGTAATACATCCTACACAGTTATAGCCAGTAAAGAAGATTATAAAGAAGATCAAAAGAAGATTACCACAGATAACGAACACGAAAAAGTGACTGAAGCTGACCTTTACTTAGAGCCATTAATCAATGATAGCCAGATTGTCATCAACCCTATATTCTTTGATTTTGATAAGTGGAATATTAGAACAGATGCTCAGTATGAACTTGAAAATATTGTGGATGTGATGCGTGCGCATCCAACTATGGTAATTAAGATTGAATCTCATACAGATAGTCGTGGACGTGATAAATACAATATGAAATTATCAGATAGACGAGCTAAGTCAACCAGAGATTATATCATTTCCAGAGGAATCGCACCAGAACGTATAGAGAGTGCTATTGGATTTGGTGAATCACAATTACTAAATGAATGTGCAAACGGTGTTAAATGTAGCGAGGAAAAGCACCAATTAAACAGAAGATCATATTTCTACATACTAAAAGAATAATTATTACCCTCTAAACTAAACTTTAAAAAAGCAGACTTGACATGAGTCTGCTTTTTTTATATGAATACATATAGGTAGAATGAAAACCTTAGTATATTTACTTTCATACTTAAGATCGTCATCAAAAAGATTGAAACCATTACCAGAAGATATCAGACAGAAAATAAGAATTCTATTTAAAGAAGACCATATAACAGCAATGTCTATCATATCTATATTTCTGTTAAATAATCTTCATCTCAACATTGCACGTGTCATACGCTGTATTATATTTTTAAGTGATGGTAATATAAATACTCTAAAAAAGCACCTTGAAGCTGCTAAGAGTGATGCAAGAGATGTAATCCTTTGGGCAGAATATGAAAATCTAGAAGGAACAGATTTAAAAAGAATAAGAGACTTTTCAGAACCTTTTAATCACTAAACAAAAAAGCCACAGTAAACCTGTGGCCTAAAAATAACGATTTGCTATTAATCAATTTTTAAACGTTTATTTTTTGATGAATATATTGGTGAAATACCATTTCCCCTCATCATTTTGTTCTGCAGAAATATCAAAATCGGTGTAATCTCCTTCTATATTTTCTCTATGTCCATCACTATTTAACCATGCATTTACAACAGATTCTGCTGAGTTATATGCATAGGCAACATTTTCAGATACTCTAGTAGCTGAAGCATTTTGTATTAAACTGTTTTTGCGTTGGAAAAAGTTATCATGACCTACAGTATTAGATTCTACCATATAATCAGTGTGAGTGTAAGCTACGGCTTTAATAATATTATGATTGTTTAAAGGTGTAAGACCTTCATTAATTCTGTGTGCATTGATTAACTCAAGAATTTCTATTTCAATGAGTTTTGCTGCTGGAGGAACAGGCAATTCCATACTGTCAATTGTCTCTTCTGGAAAGTTTTCTGTAGAACAAGAAAACGATAACAAGGCAACTAATACCATAATAGGCAAGTACTTAGTAGGTTTCATAATGTGGACTATTTAGATTTGGGATTACTAAAATAGAGTCCGTATTATATAAAAACTGTTAATGATTTGTTAAAATCGATAAAATACATGCATTTCATCGAAAAATTAGGTAAATCATCGATGAAATACATGTTTTGAATCAAAAAAAATACACTTAAGCGATTTTTAAGTGCATTTCATCGATGTTTTGAAAATTCAAATCAGGGTGATAAACGTTCCAGAATCCAATTGAAGTTTTCATCCAATTGGTAACGTAATCTATCATGTAATCGGTTAGGTCGCCCTTGCCAAAATTCAAGTTCAACTGGCTTTACTATGAATCCGCCCCAAAAGTCAGGTCTTGGAATTTCTTTTCCTTCAAATTTAGATTCTAGCTGTTTGAGATTCTGTTCTAAAACATCTCTGTTTTCAATCACATCACTCTGATTTGAAACAACTGCTCCTAACTGACTTCCTCTTGGTCTGGATTCAAAATAACCATCGCTTAAATTCTCAGCTATTTTTTCAGCTTTACCTTTAATAATGATTTGACGTTCAGCAGCTGGCCAAAAGAAAGAGATACAAACATTAGGATTTTTAAGAATGGCCTTGCCTTTTTCACTTGTGTAATTGGTATAGAAAATAAAGCCTTCATAGGTGAATTTTTTCAACAACACCACTCTACTCTTTGGATAACCATCTAAACCAATTGTACTGATAGTCATAGCATTAGTCTCATCAATATCAAAGTTTTTATCTACCTCATGAAACCATTTTTGAAAAAGCTCCATAGGGTTATCACTTACATTGGTTTCTAATAATTCTTGCTTTTCGTAAGATTTTCTGTAATTGCCTAAGTCTGTATTCATTAGATTTTATTATCGTATTTAATATTCTTTTTCTTTCTCATCCTCATAAATTTCTTATAAATTTAAGGAATAATCCCTTGTAATGAAATTTGAAAACAGTAAATATTCTAAACTTTTAGAATATAAAAAAATCGATTTTCCGTTCGGAACAATTTACTCTACAAAACATTTTGTGATCTCAGAATTAAACGAAGGTATACACGTTGATCACAGTGTTGCCAGTGAACTAATTACCAGATTTACTGAGGATATACGTAAAGGTATTAGAGTTGGATATATTGCAAACCGGGTGAACTCCTACTCTTTTGAACCACAGTTATGGTTAGATTTCAATAACGAATATGATTTCCTCATTGCCACTGCCATCGTATCATACAATGACTTTAGCTATCTTAATTCAACTTTAGAAAAACATTTCTTCAGCAAAAGCTTGAAACGTTGTCGTAGTTTAGATGAAGCTATCGAATGGATGACACAATTGGATGAGTTTAAGAAAGAGATTAAAAAATAGATACCCTCTTTTAAAACTCAAACGTTTTTCCATCTCTAGCCAATTCAACATTAGGAAAGATTGTTTCAGCTTCGGTTTTAAACATACTTAAATCATCATAACGGGTTGAATAGTGTCCCAAAATAAGTTGTTTAACATTTGCTTTTTTTGCTATAGTTGCTGCTTGCTTTGCTGTTGAATGCTTAGTTGGTGCTGCTAATGCCTCATTTTTTTCTATAAAAGTAGATTCATGATACAAAACATCAACATTCTGTATCACAGGTATCATAGCTTCATTATAAGCTGTATCACTACAAAACGCATAGCTCTTTGGTGGTTTAGGATCTAAGGTAACTGTTGCATTTTCTACCATATATCCGTTATTGTCTGGAACATCTGCACCTTGTTTTAGTTTTCTGTAGTAAGCTACATCAATATCTGCGTTCAAAACAGCATTCATATCCAGCTTCCGTTCACCTAATTTCTCTTTAAACAAAAATCCATTAGTATAGATTCTGTGATCTAACGGAATAGTATGTACTTCAACCTTATCGTCTTCGTATATCATTTCCGAAGATTTAGAAGATAGCTCATGGAAAATGAGTTTATAATTTGTCCAAGATTCTGAAAGTTTCATTTGGAGTGTAATCACTTCTTTCAGACCTTTTGGTGCATAGACATGAAGATCGGCTTCACGAGTTAATAATCTGAACGTAGAAATTAAGCCTACTAAACCAAAGCAATGGTCTCCATGCAAATGCGAAATAAAGATGTGTTTAATTCTACTGAATTTTATCTTATTACGTCTTAACTCAACCTGAGTACCTTCACCACAATCGATTAAAAACATGTGATTATTAATTTCCAAAACCTGAGCGGTTGGATTTGTATCAGTTCGTGGAGTGGCACTGTAACAGCCAAGTATGGTTAGTTTCATTTCTAGTTAGAAGTAAAGTTGTTGAGTTATTAAATTGATTCTCAAAAAGGAAAATATCGGCTTAACAACAAAACGATTAAGCGACTAAATGGTTTTTAGAAGCCAAGATCCCTTTCGATATCTTCCATTTCAATGATATCGTAGGCTTCTTGAATGGTTGGTACGACAACTATTTCATCTGGAGTTTCATCAAGATTAGCTTTATCAGTGACAATAACAAATGAATGTTTTGCTTTTCGATGTGTGTTAGACAATTGCAAAAACTCAACAATATCTGGTAGTGTTACTTTGTCTAGTGTGGTTAGCGATACAATAATATTATTATTTTTATAACGTTCATAAAGGACTTGTATTTTTTTAACAAGTTCTACTGTTTCTTCGTTTTCCTGAGTAATTATAGTCGTATTTCCGCTTTTATCAAAAATCATAAACTTAGTGTTTTATTTTAGAGGCCAATAAATAGATCACAGCCATTCTAATCGCTACACCATTTTGAACTTGATCTAAAATAATCGCCTGATCAGAATCGGCTACATCACTGGTAATCTCTACGCCTCTATTTATTGGTCCAGGATGCATAATAGTAATTTCCTTGTCCAGAGAATTTAACAAAGTTTTATTTACACCATATTGCTGTGTATATTCTCTGGTTGATGGGAAATAGCTAATATCCATACGTTCATTTTGAACACGTAACATATTAGCGACATCACACCAATTTAAAGCTTTAAGAAGATCTGTTTCTACTTTTACACCTAAATCTTTTATGTATTTAGGAAGCAATGTTTTTGGTCCACAGACCATCACATTGGCACCTTGCAGTTGTAAGGCATAAATATTAGACAATGCCACTCTGCTGTGTAAAATATCACCAACAATAACCACATTTTTGCCCTTAACATCACCTAGACGCTCTCGTATGGAATAACTATCTAAAAGAGCTTGTGTAGGATGTTCATGTGCACCATCTCCAGCATTTATAATACTAGCATCGACATGTTGCGATAAAAACACACCTGCTCCAGGATTAGGATGACGCATAACAACCATATCTACTTTCATAGATAAGATATTGTTTACTGTGTCTATGAGTGTTTCCCCTTTTTTTACCGAAGACTGAGACGCTGAAAAATTAATAACATCAGCAGATAATCGTTTTTCTGCTAGTTCAAAAGATAACTTTGTACGAGTAGAATTTTCAAAAAACAGATTAGCTATTGTAATATCTCTAAGCGAAGGAACTTTTTTAATTGGTCTATTGATCACTTCTTTAAAATGATCGGCAGTTTCAAAGATCAATTGAATATCTTTTGTATTAAGATATTTAATTCCTAATAAGTGATTCACACTTAACTCGCTCATAATTATTAACTATTTATCAAATATACTGAGTCTTCTCCTTCATTTTCAACCCAGTTTACTTTCACCTTTTCTTCATTAATTGCATCTACTTGTCGTCCTCTATAATTAGGCTGAATTGGTAAATGCCTGCTGAAACGTCTATCTATAAGTGTCAGCAATTCTATTTCATTTGGTCTTCCAAACGATTGTATGGCTGTAAGTGCTGCTCTAATACTACGACCAGTATACAGGACATCATCGACAAAAACAATATTTTTATTTTCAACAATGAAATTGATGTCGGTTGTATTGGCTTCTAATATCTTCTCACCTCTTCTAAAATCATCTCTAAAAAATGTAATATCTAAGTGACCCAGTTGGATATTTTTAATCTTGTAATCTTCTCTAAGCATTGTAGCCAAGCGATTAGCAAGAAATTTTCCTCTTGGTTGTAATCCAATAAGAACAGTATTTGTAAAATCGTTGTGATTTTCAATAAGTTGACAAGCCAATCGATGAAGAATGATGTTTACCTCTTTAGCATTAAGTAACACTTTTTGACTCATATGGTTTTCCAAACGTATTTGGCTGACAAAGTTAAGCTAAAAATTTAGGGTTTGCAATGGTTTTGTTTTACAATAAAAAAGCCTCTCATTTCTGAGAGGCTTTTCAATTTATAAATGTTAGGAATTATTTCTTCCCATCCATTTTATCTTTAAGCGCTTGTAAAGCGTCGTTAGCGTCACCTAAAGTAGGTTTTGCTTCTGCTGCCTGAGCTTCTTGCTTCTTAACAGCTGCTTTTACATTTGCCATTTCTTCTTCTTTGAAGATAGCAGTATGAGAGGCTACAACTCTTTTGAATTCTTTATTGAACTCAATGATTTTGAAGTCTGCTCCTTCACCTTTCTTCAATTTGCTTCCGTCTTCTTTTTCTAAGTGACGAGATGGTACAAAGGCAACGATATCATCGTTGAAGTTGATTGTAGCACCTTTGTCTACGATTTCAGCTATTTCAGCAGTATGTGTCGTTCCTAAAGCGAACTCAGTTTCATACTTATCCCATGGGTTGTCAGTAGTTTGTTTATGACCTAAAGATAATTTACGTCCTTCAACATCTAACTCTAATACAACAACTTCTAAAGTATCACCTACGTTACAGAATTCACTTGGATGCTTAATTTTCTTAGTCCAAGATAAATCTGAGATGTAAATTAATCCATCAATACCTTCTTCTAATTCAACAAACACGCCAAAGTTTGTAAAGTTACGTACAATACCTGAATGCTTAGATCCTACAGGATATTTAGATGTAATATCTGTCCATGGATCTGGAGTTAATTGCTTAATACCAAGAGACATTTTACGATCTTCTCTATCAAGCGTTAAGATTACTGCTTCAATTTCATCTCCTACAGATACGAAATCCTGAGCAGAACGTAAATGTGTAGACCATGACATTTCACTAACGTGAACCAATCCTTCAACACCTTCTTCTACTTCTACGAATGCACCGTAATCAGCAATAACTACAACTTTTCCTTTTACTTTATCTCCAACTTTTACAGTGTCTCCTAAAGCTTCCCAAGGATGCTTACTTAACTGCTTAAGACCTAATTGGATTCTAGACTTATCTTCATCAAAGTCTAAGATTACAACGTTTAATTTTTGATCTAATTCAACAATCTCATTTGGATGGTTGATTCTTGACCAAGATAAATCAGTAATGTGAACTAAACCATCAACACCACCAAGATCAATAAATACACCATAAGATGTAATGTTCTTAACGATACCTTCTAGTACTTGTCCTTTTTCTAACTGACCAATGATCTCCTTCTTCTGCTCTTCGATATCAGCTTCGATAAGCGCTTTGTGAGATACAACGATGTTTTTGAATTCGTGATTGATCTTAACCACTTTGAATTCCATAGTTTTATTTACGTACTGGTCGTAATCTCTAATAGGTTTCACATCAATTTGAGAACCTGGTAAGAATGCTTCAATACCAAATACGTCAACGATCATACCACCTTTAGTTCTACATTTTACAAAACCATTAACGATTTCACCAGTTTCATGTGCATTGTTTACACGATCCCATGCTTTGATAACACGAGCTTTTCTGTGAGATAATACCAATTGACCTGTAGCGTCTTCACGTACATCAATTAATACTTCTACTTTGTCACCAACTTTTAAATCTGGATTGTAACGAAACTCATTAAGAGAGATTACACCTTCAGACTTAGCGTTAATGTCAATAATAGCATCACGATCAGTAATATGGATCACTTCACCTTCTACAACTTCGTCATCTAAGGTATCCACAAAATTTTCAGATACTAATTTTTCAAATTCTTCTAATTGCTTGTCATCAACAGGATCAATTCCTTCTTCGTAATTGTGCCAATTGAAATCTTTTAAGAATTTTTCTGGGTTTGCTTGAGCCTCAGATACTTGAGGAGCCTCAGTTTTAGGAGCCTCAGCAGTTGCTACTTCAGCTTTTTTTGTTTCTTTTTCAGACATGTGCTGAATTAAAATTTGTATTCTGCATGTTTAGAAAGAATAAAGCGATAACACACAGAAGTGTTATTGTTTGTGATTGTTTGTTCCTTTTATCTTTCTGAGTCTCGCTAAAAGGAGTGCAAAATTAATCAATTTTAATCAATTTGCAAATATCTATTACCATTATTAATACTGCAAACCTTTTATTTACAAAATGATAATACATAAAACATCATACAGAAAACACTAACAAGTACTTTTGAAAAAAATAAAGTCATGAAAAAAATTGTCACTTTACTCTCTACTCTTGCATGTGTCTTAATGTTTAACTGCTCGAATGATGATTCAAATTCTAATAGTGAAACATTAGAAAGTACCGGTGTTTTAGGCCGTTGGGAAGTTAATGCTCGTGGTATAAATAACATCACTTCTGGCGAAGCGTTTTGTTGTGAAACATTAGAATTAATAGATGATACTAATCCTTCAGACTTAAGAGGAAGGTATAGTTATGACTTTGGTACACTAACAAACGGAACCTTTAGTGTTGATCCAGAAAATGATGTATTTACATTCACTACAGAAAACGAAAATACAGATACACTTTTTTTCTCTATAGATTCTAACATACTCGAAGTTTGGACTTTTGAAAATAGTAATCGTATCTGGACATCATATACAAGAGGAACTGATAACTAATTTAGAGTCCGACTAAACCTAATAATTTTTATTAACATCAGTAATATTTTGGCACATAAATTGGTATATTTACAATAGTATTAACACTAAATTAAAAACAAATATTATTATGGTTAGAGAAAAATACCAAAGTGTATTAGACTTAGGAGAATCTTTAAACATCCAGGATGGCGATGTTAAAGTAGAAGATGGAAAATTAAAAATCTGGGGAACTGCAAAAACACAATACGAAAAAGATTTACTTTGGGACAGTATCAAAGCTGCAGGTGGTGATAGTCCAGCTGATATTATGGCTGATATCAAAGTAGCTGATGACTCTGTGTATCACAGACATACGGTTAAGAGTGGAGAAACTCTAGGGAAAATTGCAAAGCAATACTATGGCAATCCTGCTAAATACCAGGCAATTTTTGAAGCAAACTCTGATATCTTAAAAAATCCAGATTTGATTCATCCAGACCAAGAACTAATCATACCAAACTTATAAATTGGTAGATTAAAATAGATTAAAGCGACCTAGTGTCGCTTTTTTTTGTGCTGTAATTTTATTTTTTCTTCGGAAAGCTCTAAAACCACCTCAAACTGTTCTTCGAGTGACATATTAGAATTATCGACCTTAATTGCATCGTCTGCCATAACCAATGGTGAATCTTCTCTTGTAGAATCTATATGATCTCTTGTTTGAACATTATGAAGCACATCCTCATAGCACACCTCATCACCACGCTCTCTAAGTTCATCATAACGACGCTTAGCTCTTTTTTCTGCTGAAGCAGTCATAAAAATTTTCAATTCGGCATCAGGAAAAACAACAGTTCCAATATCGCGACCATCCATAACCACACCTTTATCCTTTCCGAAGTTTTGCTGTTGTAATACCAACTGCTCTCTCACTTCAGAGACTGTAGCTACCTGACTTACAAACTTAGATACTTCTAAAGTTCTTATGTTCTTCTCAACATTTTCATCATTGAGATAGACTTCAGCAAAACCCTTTTCTGGATTGAACTTAAAACTGATTTTAATATGATCTAAGTTTGAAATTAGTCCTTCCTTATCAAAACAATCTGTTTCTATAAAACCATGCTGCATGGCGTAAAGTGTCACAGCACGATACATAGCACCAGAATCGACATACACATAACCCAATTCTGCAGCTAATCTTTTGGCAACAGTACTTTTACCTGTAGATGAAAATCCGTCGATTGCTATAGTAATTTTGGTCATTATCTTAAATCAATTTGTAATCCTAAGAAACTTGCGTTTGTCGCTCCCGAATATCTTGCATGCGTATAACTAAATCGCATCTTATTAAGCTTAATCCCTACACCAAAGGATAATCCCGAAAAATTTCGTTGTTCTAAGATACGTAATTCTTCTGCTCGTCTAAAGTTGTATGCCATTCTGAGGCTAAATCCGCGTTCTGGAAATAATTCGGCTCCAATAATAGTGTGTCTTAATACTTCGTTTAGAAATCCTACTTTTTCCTGAGTTTGATTACCATCCAGATCTGTGGTAGCTCTGGCAGGATTAGAAAATCCAATTGGCCAGGTCTGAAGATTTTCAAAAGTCAAATGCCAACGTAATGGCATATTTTCTAGAGTTTGTGATAATCCTAAAGTAACTTCTAATGGTAACTTTTCATTCAAACCTGCATAAGTGACAATTTGAGTTCCTAAGTTTCTAACTGTTAAGGCTGCATGAAAATCTAATCGTTCATTAATATATAATGCACCAAAATCGGCAGCAACACCAATAGAGTTATACTGTTCTAATTTAGAGGTAATTATTTTCAGATTTGCACCAACGTAAAAATCAGTAAACGGAATTTGATATGCATATCCTGCAGACAATGCTGCTTCGTTTCCTGTAAATGTTCCTGTTGATACTCCATTAAGGTCATAACCATCAAAACTTCCGTAATTGATATAGGTCATTCCAACATGAAAGGTTTGAACATGTCTATCCCAAGTGTAAGCATAAGCCGCTGTTCCGTAGCTAATACCACCCAAATAACTCGAGTAATTCAATGCCAATTGGTTATCCATTTCAGGATTAATTGTAGCAGGGTTAAACAATCCGCCAGTTACGTCATAATCGTAGTTAGTGATGACTTTTCCTCCAAGAGCAGCTTGTCTTGGTGATGCTATAAGATTCAAAAATTGATATGTTGACTCACCACCTACTTGGGCAAAAAAAGTGCTTGTTGTCAACAGACAAATAATCGTGGTAATCTTCTTTAGCATATAAGTGTGCAAAGTAAATAAATCTATCTTAAAACGAGTATATGTCTATTTTATTTTTTTAAAAGGTGTGAATTCTATCTTAACTGAAGTTTTTGACCAATCTTAATCAAATTACTTTGCAATCCGTTTAGGGCTTTAAGGGCTGCTACAGTGGTATTGGTTTTTTTAGCAATACTATATAAAGTATCATCTTTAGAGACGATCCAAATATCGGCATCATAGAGCGCATCCAAATTTTTTACACGAAGTGTTTCTCCTGTTTTTATCAATGTAGTTTCCAGATCATTGGCTCTCTTAAGCGCTTCTAAACTCACATTGTAACGTTTTGACAAGCCATACAACGTCTCTCCTTTTTTGACTTTATGAAAGTTTGAGTTGGTAGTCTCTGTTTCTGGCAGAGAGGTGTCATAAACCATAGTTGTCGCTTTTTCGGCTTGACTTGATTTTTCAGGCGTTAAAGGTTTTTTTGGACTATCGACAGGTTGAGCTACATCCATTTTAGATTGTGTCTTTTCCTTTAGATCTGATGCTGTATTAGCCGATTGTGTTGTAGTAATGAGATTGGCCTTAATCTCTGTTTGTTTTGAATTTTGATCTGTAGTTTTAGATTTGGAATCTTTAGCTTTGGCGGCTTTTGCTGTAGTAGATTTTGCATCTACTAAAATCACTTCTCCCGTTTTGGTATTGAGTTTAGCTGGTTTTCCGTCTAAAAGAACATCCTTATAAGTTTCTGTTTGGGCAACAGCTCCAATGCTTGAAGCTGTTACCACTAAAACAGTTATGCATAATTTAAAGCTTTTTAGCATTTTTTACTTTTTGATTTGTTAGTGCAAGTTTCAAGACATCACTCATGTCTTTCACATAATGAAACTTGAGTCCTTTTAAATATTCAGGCTTTATTTCATCAATGTCTCGCTTGTTGTCTTCACACAACAAAATCTCTTTGATCTTAGCACGCTTGGCAGCTAATATCTTTTCTTTAATCCCACCAACTGGTAAAACTTTACCTCTTAAAGTGATTTCACCAGTCATGGCCAAACTATTTTTGACTTTACGCTGTGTAAACAAAGATACTAAAGAAGTTAACATCGTCACACCTGCACTTGGACCATCTTTTGGAGTTGCCCCTTCAGGTACGTGAATATGAACATTATATTTATCAAAGACCTCTGGATCAATTCCAAACTCATCAGCATTGGCTTTGATGTATTCCATAGCAATGGTTGCAGATTCTTTCATGACTTTACCAAGGTTACCTGTAATAGTCAAATTACCTTTTCCTTTAGACAAAATAGATTCAATAAATAAAATATCGCCTCCTACTCTAGTCCATGCCAATCCAGTGACAACACCTGCCACATTATTATTTTCATATTTATCGCGTTCTAAACGTGGAACTCCAAGCACATCAATAACATCTTCATTGGTTACCTTAATGTTGTAGTCCTCTTCCATAGCAATATTCTTCGCAGCATGACGTACCATTTTGGCAATCTGTTTTTCAAGTCCACGAACACCAGATTCTCGAGTATATCCTTCTACAATCTTTTCAAGTTGAGGCTTACCTATTTTAAGATGTTTATCGGTAAGACCATGCTCTTTCAATTGTTTTGGCAACAAATGACGTTTTCCGATTTCCACTTTTTCTTCAATAGTATACCCTGTCACATTTATGATTTCCATACGATCCAATAAAGCCGGTTGAATGGTATTCAAGCTATTTGATGTTGCAATGAACATCACCTTTGAGAGATCGAATCCCATTTCGAGAAAATTATCATGGAACTCACTATTTTGCTCAGGATCTAATACTTCCAATAATGCTGAAGACGGATCGCCTTGATGAGAATTTGATAATTTATCAATTTCATCTAAAACAAATACAGGATTAGAAGTCCCTGCTTTTTTAAGGCTTTGAATGATTCGTCCTGGCATAGCACCAATGTATGTTTTTCTATGTCCGCGAATTTCAGCCTCATCTCGCAAACCACCTAATGACATACGTACATACTCTCTACCTAAAGCCTCTGCAATAGATTTACCAAGTGATGTTTTACCAACACCAGGAGGTCCGTAGAGACATAAAATAGGTGATTTCATATCGTTACGTAATTTTAGAACCGCAAGGTATTCGATGATACGTTTTTTAACATCATCTAATCCGTAATGATCACGATCTAAAATTTTCATGGCGCGTTTTAGATCAAATTTATCCTTGCTAAATTCATTCCATGGAAGATCTAAGAACAGGTCAAGATAATTACGTTGAATGGAGTATTCAGCCACTTGCGGATTCATACGTTGCATTTTAGCCAATTCCTTATCAAAATGTTCAGCAACTTTGTCATCCCACTTTTTGCTCTTAGCACGTTGACGCATCTCCTCAATCTCCTCTCCTGAAGACACACCACCAAGTTCTTCCTGAATGGTTTTCATTTGCTGATGTAAGAAATACTCACGCTGTTGTTGGTTCATATCGCTTTGAACCTTAGACTGAATATCATGTTTGAGTTCCAATTTCTGCAACTCTATATTCATAAATTTTAGCGTCTTTAAAGCACGCTCTCTAAGGTCGTTGATCTCTAATAGCTCTTGTTTATCCTTTACAGACAAATTCATATTAGAGGATACGAAATTCACTAAAAATGAATTACTCTCAATATTCTTTATGGCGAAAGAGGCCTCTGTTGGAATATTAGGACTATCCTTAATGATTTGTAATGAAAGATCTTTGATAGAATCGATGATGGCAGTAAACTCCTGATTTTCCAGCGCAGGTTTTGCCTCAGGAAGATCTTTAACTGTAGCTGTTAAATACGGCTCTTCAGATACAACATCCTGAATTTCAAAACGTTTTTTTCCTTGTATGATGATGGTTGTATTACCATCTGGCATTTTGAGCACCTTTAATATACGAGCTACTGTTCCTTTTTTATAAATATCATTGGCTGTTGGATCTTCAACGACTTCATCCTTTTGAGACACAACACCAATAACTTTTCCGCCATTATTGGCATCATTAATCAGTTTGATTGACTTATCACGTCCAGCTGTAATTGGAATTACAACACCAGGAAACAAAACAGTATTTCGCAATGGCAATATTGGTAATGAATCTGGTAACTCTTCGTTATTTATTTTTGCTTCATCTTCGGGAGTCATTAAAGGAATTAATTCTGAATTTTCATCAAAATCTTGTAATGACAAACTGTCAAGCTTTAAAAAATTAAACTTTCCCATATTATTTTTTTGGTCATTCTGTCATTAAAACTAACAGAACTATAGATTTATAATTATTTTAAAAATTACTTTTCACCTTGTAAAACAAGTGTTTACCAAGTAAAAGTAATTATATACCTTTATATAAATTCAATAGTTATGCCATTACGCTTCACTACAATAAAAACTTTTTTTATTAAAAGTGTAACAAACATATTTGTACCTCATCTCTATATTAAAGCATTTGTTTTTTGACACTAACCAATCAAAATATAGAGCAGTTACTGCAGCTTTGTAAATCAGGCAACCAGCATGCGCAAATGGAAGTCTATAATAGATACTACAAAGCGATGTACAATACAGCATTTAGAATTGTGAAAGACAGTTTTGAAGCTGAGGACATCATGCAGGATTCATTTTTAACCGCTTTTACAAAGTTAAATACTCTAAAAGAGATTAAGACTTTTGGTTCGTGGTTAAAACGAATTGTAATCAATAACAGTATATATCATTACAAGAAAAGTAGTAAGTATCAGGATGTTTCTTTAGATGATGTACTTTATAAAATTGAAGATAATTCAGTAAAAAATGAAGATCAAGAATTTAATAATCTGAAAGCTAATCAAGTTCTGGAGACTATGAATACGCTTAAAGATAATTACAGAATGAGTTTGACACTGCACTTAATTGAGGGCTATGACTATGAAGAGATTTGTGACATTATGAATATTTCACCTGCTAATTGCAGAACAATGATCTCAAGAGCCAAAGACAGTTTACGTAAGAAGCTAGCCCCTTTGGCTCATTATTAAAAAATTAGATCCTGGAAAGACACAATACTATTATGAGTAAAGACACTATCAATGACATGTTTGACAATCTAAAAGGAAATTTCGATACTGAAATGCCTAAGCTTGGACATCAGAAACGATTTTTGGATAAGCTTCAACAGCAAAATGACACCATTGTTGATACCCATCCAAATAGATTTAATTATTGGAAACCATTCTTGGCCGTTGCTGCATCTATAATATTATGTTTTAGCATATTTACTGTAGTGCAACAGCAAGAACCTGAATTAATGGACTTAGCGAGTGTATCTCCAGAGTTATCTCAGACGCAGTCCTTTTTTACTACTGCAATAGAACAAGAATTAGTAGCTCTCGAAGCTCAACGTTCTCCAGAGACAGAGGATATGATCTATGACGCTTTAAGAGAACTTAAAGTTCTTGAGGGCGAATATCAAATGCTTAAAATAGATCTTACTGAAAGCGGTAATGATAAACGCGTAGTATACGCCATGATTGCTAATTTTCAGAGTAGAATAGACGTATTAAAAACCGTATTAGAACACATAGAAGAAGTCAAAAATTTTAAACTAAACCAAAATGAAAATACAACTACTATATAAGTTATTGTTTGCTTTTATTTTAATTCCAACTATGACATTTGCCAATGTAAATGACAACTGGAATGGCAAGCATACTAAAGAAAAAACAATCAAGAAACAATTTGATGTCAGCGCTAATGCGACTCTTAAAGTCAATAATAGCTATGGAAATATCAACATCACCACCTATGAAGGCTCTACCATTACTTTCGAAATAAAAATCAAAACTAATGGTAATGATCTTGAAAAAGTTCAGAAGAAGCTAGATGATATTAATGTTGAATTTAATAATTCAGGTTCAGTAGTCTCTGCCAAGACTCTTTTTAATAAAAACAAATCAAGATCATGGTGGAACTGGGGAAAGAATAACAATGTGAATATGGAGATCAATTACATTATCAAAATGCCAATAACCAATAATGTAGATCTTAATAATGACTACGGAAGTATAGACCTTGATAAATTAGAAGGGCGTGCTAATATCAACTGCGACTATGGTAAAATTACAACTAAAGAGTTAATGGCAGATAACAATTCATTGACATTTGATTACACAAATAACAGTTACTTTGAATACATCAAAAGCGGAAGAATCAATGCAGATTATAGCGGTTATACCGTTGGAAAAGCAAAAAGCTTAGATATCAATGCAGATTATACAAAGTCTGAAATTGAAATTGCAGAAAACATTAATTACAACTGTGATTATGGGTCTATGAAAATCAACAATGTGAATAATGTAGATGGTAATGGTGACTACTTAACACTAAGACTTGGAACTATTTATAAAAACGTAAGTATCAAAGCTGATTATGGTTCAATAAAAATTGAAAAAATGGCAGCAAATGCTGGTAATATTGAAATAGAATCAGATTACAATGGTATTACTATTGGTTATGATCCAGCTTACAATTTCAATTTTGATATTGACCTTGAATATGCATCATTACGAAATGCAGACGATTTCAATTTTACCAATAAACGTATAAAATCATCTGACAAATATTATCAAGGTTACTACGGAAATTCCAACAGCGGAAATATGATCAGAATCAAATCTGAATATGGTAGCGTTTCATTCAAAAGACAGTAAAAATACAACAAAATTAAAACCACATATTATGAAAAATTCAATAGTAGTCGTTATTGCGCTTCTAAGCTTTACAGTATCGCAGGCGCAATGGAAAAAGATCAAAGGAAATGGCAATATGACCACAGAAACCAGATCAACATCAGATTATGATGCTGTTAAATGTGCAGGAAGTTTTGACTACATATTAGTAGCAGGAACAGAGGGTCAATTAACACTTGAAGGAGAGTCTAATCTTTTACAATATATAGTTACAGAAGTTAAAAATGGGAGCCTTCATATCAAAACTGAAAAAGGCAAGAATATTAGTCCGAGTAGAAATAAAACCATAAAGATCACCATTCCTTTTGAAGATATTGACAAAGTATCCTTATCAGGATCAGGTGACCTATGGAATGAAGACACAATTACGTCTAACAGTTTAGACGTATCGCTATCTGGCTCTGGCGACGTTGTTCTTGATGTACAAACTAAAAATGTATCTGGTAAAGTCACAGGTTCTGGCGATATGACCTTAAAAGGGTCTACAACCGACCTAAGAGCTGGAGTGACTGGATCTGGTGATTTCCACGGATTTAACTTACAAGCTACCAATACTGATGTATCTGTCACAGGATCTGGTGATGCTGCAGTTGTTTGCAATGGAAATCTTAAAGCTCGAGTAACAGGTTCTGGAGATATTGAATACAGAGGGAACCCAAAAAACAAAGACACTAAAGTGTCTGGTTCAGGAAGTATAGACAATTAAACTTATCACATCAATCAAAAAATAAAGCCACTAGTTCTATTGACTAGTGGCTTTTATTATATAGGCTATTAATTTAATTTCTTAGTAGGTGATGTTTATCATTCCAGAAGTTAAGCTTAGATCTCCTCCTCCAGAATTAGTTACTATACCTCCAAAAGTTCCAGTTAAAACACCTGTTTCATTCACAGTGATATTAGAAGTAAAGTCATCAAAGCCCTGCGTTGATGGAAAGAATACAGAAGTAAGTGTTAATTCAAAAGTAGGATTAATTATGTCTACTCCTGTCTGACCTTGACCAACTTCAAAATAAATAGTGTAATTGTTTTGAGCAGATGTTTCTCCTGTTATTTTCAATATATCACCATCAACTACAACATCAACAATATCAAACTCTATTGGTAATGTACCTGCTGTCAAACTAATTTCAACTTGCGTAGCTGTTTGTGTACAATCTCCTAATGCATCAATCATAGACTGAATACTTCCATCTTCATCTCCACATTCAAAAATTTGATTTTCCAGAGCTGCTTTATAAGCCGTACATAATTGTGTGTAGTTATCTGTTGTAGCATCATCAAATGCAGCTTCAGCAGCATCGGCTGCCTCAGTAGCCGTAGTACAATCGTCAATTGGGTTACTATTGGTACAATCTCCTAGAGCATCTATAACATCCTGTAAACTACCATCGTCATCACCACAAGCTACTATTTGAGCTTCCAAAGCATTTCTGTAAGCATTACATAATTGTGTATAAGTATCCTCATTAACTGATATAAAATTCAATGCAGCTTCTGCAGTATTAAGTGTCGCTTCTTCACAAGTGTTTTCTCCTGTAACGAAATCACCTTCTAAAGGCTCGTCTTCACAGGTAAAAGCAGATAATAAGATTAAAAGACAAAATAAAGCACTTAACTTTTTCATAATATTTGGAATTGGGTTTGTACAAACATACTAATTAATAATAAATTATGATGTTAATAACATAGTCACAAAAAAAGACCAGAGCAAACTCTGGTCTTGTATATATGTTAAAATATTAGTCTTACTCTACTTTTTGCCAAACAGATTCTGAAACAATGATGGTCGTTGTTTCGGCACCTCCTTCATTCTGTGTTTCTACATCGTTCTGTGAAAATGTCAAAGTCTGACCATCAGCACTTAATTCATAAGTTGCTGTTTGCTCTCCTTGCAACACTTCCATCTCAACACCATCAACATCCAATTCAAAAAATGAGCCATCAACTGTCATTTCATTGCCATCTGTAGAATACACACCAGAGCCACTTACATCAGTATATGAATCTGTATAACTCGTAGTTTCTCCATTGACAGTTGTAGATGATGTTAATTCATAATCACCATTAACAGTGTAACTTGTTTCGGTAAATTCTAAAATATAATCTGAATCGGTGGCTTCAGTTAGAAAATCTACAACAAAATCAATACCTCCAAAACTTGTTTGGGTATTGATATCAGCAGTGAAATCAACTAAGGCCCATGTTCCTACTAATGTTACATCACCTCCTCCTCCTGGATTATCTATATCTTCATTAACGAAGTCGCCTTCTAAAGGTTCATTTTCGCAAGTAAAAGCCGATAATAGAACAAATAGGCACAAGAGATAACTGATTTTTTTCATAATAACATTGATTTAGTTTAAACAAACATACTAATTTAATTTTTCATTTGGGTTTTCCTTAGGAACTCTATACAGAAGAATAATTCCTACTAAAAAGAATATAAACAGGAATAAAATAGCATTACGCATACTTCCGGTAAGCTGATCTATAGTTGCAAAAATGACCATACCGATTACAATTCCTATTTTTTCGGCTACATCAAAAAAGCTAAAATATGAGGTTGTATCTTCAGTATCAGGTAAAAATTTAGAATACGTAGATCTAGCTAAAGACTGAATACCTCCCATGACGAGACCTACTAAAGATGCAGCAATATAAAATTGAATTGGTGTTTCCATAAAATAGGCATAGACACAAAGGGACATCCATATAAAATTAACTACAATGAGTGTTTTAATGTTTCCAAATGCTGAAGACGCACGAGACGTTAAAATAGCTCCTAAGATTGCTACAAGTTGAATAACCAGAATGCTTACAATCAATCCCTGAGTTTTAGCTTCAGAGCTTCCCCAAGCTATCTCTTCTTCTCCAAAATATACAGCTACCAACATAATGGTTTGAACTGCCATACTAAAGACAAAAAAAGCAATTAAGTAACGTTTAAGTCTTAAGTTTAATTGCAATTGTTTCCATACGAGTTTAAGCTCTTTCAATCCATTAAAAACTACAGCTTTTGTAACTTTATGGCCTGAAGATACTCCTTTTGGGAGCACATAAAATGTATATTGACTGAATAAAATCCACCACAAACCAACTGTAATAAAAGATACTTTCATTGCCTCAAATGAAGCACTATCCTTTGCGTTTTGTAAAGCCTCTGCAATTTGAGCCTCTGTACCAGTTTCTCTTAAATTTTCTGAAATACTAATATCAAAACCAAACCAATCTGGTTTCATGACCATTGCAAGGTTAATTAGCAATAAGATAACACTTCCTATATATCCCATACTAAATCCTTTGGCACTCACTCGATCCTGTTGTTCTGGGAAAGCAATATCTGGTAAATATGAATTGTAAAACACTAAACTTCCCCAATAGCCTATCAGTCCCATAAAATAAAACAGCAAACTCAAATGGATATTCTCAAGACTAAACCAGTATAAACCAATACAACCTATACCACCTACGTAACAGAAGAATTTCATAAAATTCTTCTTATTTCCAACATAATCTGCTATACCTGACAAAATAGGAGACGTAAATGAAACGACTAAGAAAGTAAATGCTGTAACATACGTTATCAGTGCCGTGCTTTTAAAAACCATTCCAAAAGCAGGAACAAGCTTTTCCGTTTGCGATATAAATAATGCCGAATAAAATATAGGAAAAATAGATGATGCAATGGTAAGCGTATATACAGAATTTGCCCAATCATAAAACGCCCAAGCATTGAGCAGTTTTTTACTTCCCTTCTCTAGGTGTGCCATAGTATAAATTAAAAAAGCTGCCCTTTATTGGACAGCTTCTAAATTACTATAATTTTTATTCTTTACAATTAAAAGTTACCTAAAGGTCGAAAAGATTCGACACCAAACTTTTTAGCTTCTGCTCTAGCCTTTGGAGCTAACATTTTTAAATTATTTATTCTTGAATCATTAGAAGGGTGTGTGCTTAGAAATTCTGGTGGAGCTTGTCCGCCACTATTTGCTTTCATACGCTTCCACAATTCAGCAGCCTCATCAGGATTGTAACCAGCAATAGCCATAAGATAGATTCCTATTTCATCAGATTGTGTTTCATGACTTCTGCTAAAAGGTAACATTACTCCTACCTGGCTTCCTACTCCATAGGCTTGATTGAAGATGTCTCTGGATTGTTGGTCTTTAATTGCAACATTCCCAGCAACTGCACCTAATTGTTGCAGCATTCCTGCACTCATACGTTGCTGACCATGATTTGCTAAAGCGTGAGCCACCTCATGACCCATAATTGCTGCAATTCCGGTTTCGTTTTGAGCTATAGGTAAAATACCTGTGTAGAATACAATTTTGCCTCCTGGCATACACCATGCATTAACGGTTTTATCATTTACCAAGTTATATTCCCATTGGTAATCATCCAGATAGCCTTGATGACCATTAGCGTTTAACCAACGTTCTGCTGCTACAGCAATACGCTGACCAACTCGTTTGATCATTTCAGCATCAGCGGTTCCTGTAACTACATTGTTTTCTGTTAAAAACTGATCATATTGTGCGAAAGCTGTTGGAAACAGCTGAGAATTAGGAACTAAGGCTAAGGTTTTTTTACCAGTAAAAGGATTAGTAGCACATGATAAAAACAGTGCTAAAACACCTATGGCTACTACTTTATTTTTAATACTCATGGTTTATAGATTTAATAGTGTTAGCTAAATTTACAAAAATCATTCTATTAAGTTTGACACAAACAATTAGAATTTTGTCACATTTCAAACGATAAAAATTTATCCTTTTAAATGTAACTCGGTAAATTCTTTTTCAATAATCATTTTAGATACGCCATTATTAGTGACATGATCCAAAGGGATACTAACGTTGTCTAATTGTATTTCCTTAATATCAAAAGGCAGACCATGAATTCTCAGTTCAAAGGTTTTGTATTCGGCATTGAATTTTCCTTCTTTATGCTGCTGAATAATCAATTCTTCAGACTTTCCAACTAACTTGAATGTGCGATAACTATAACGCCCTTTTGTATAATCGTAGCCGTCATGAGCATCATCAAACAATTGAGAACGTTCTTTCCCTTTTTTATAATATACGTCTAGAATAACTGATTCGATCTTTTTCTCACCAACATACTGTTGTTTTGGGTACTTCGGAATGATAGCACCTTCCTTTACAAAAATTGGCATACTATCAATATCGGCATCTACCCACATCTCTTTACCTCCTTTAACTATAGCATCTGTCCAGAAGTCATACCAATTTCCCCTTGGGATATACATACGACGTCCTTTAGCGTTAGGTTCCAGAACTGGACATGCCAGAATCTGATTTCCGAAGATAAATTCGTCAGTCCTATAATGGGTATGTACATCTTCCTGATCATAGAGTACCAGCGACTTTAATAATGGTGTGCCATCTTCGACATAATGCCAAAACGCGGTGTATAAATAAGGTAGCAATTCATAGCGGATTTCTATAAACTTACGTACAATGTCAGTAACATCTGTATCAAAAGCCCAAGGTTCTTGATCACCATGATCTCCTGAAGAGTGCACTCTAAAAAACGGATGAAAAATTCCTAACTGAATCCAACGCGTAAACAATTCGCCTTGTGGTTGCTCTGCAAATCCGCCAATATCACTTCCAGCAAAACTAAAACCAGACATCGCCATACGTTGTGCCTGCACGTTGGCAATCCAAAGGTGCTCCCAATTGGCAACATTGTCACCTGTCCAAGTAGACGTATAACGCTGAGTACCTGAGTATGCTGCTCGTGTAATGACAAACGGACGCTTAGGATACGCAAACTTTTTTAAGCCTTGATAAGTAGCTCTTGCCATTTGCATTCCGTAGACATTATGAGCTTTTCTATGGCTACAAGGGTTACCATCATAATCATGACGCACATCATCAGGAAATGTTTTGTTTGGCACTTCCATCACAGCAGGCTCATTCATATCATTCCAAACTCCTTTGACACCAATGTCTTCTATAAGCTCTTTAAACAGTCCAGACCACCAGTCTCGTACTTCAGGTTTAGTAAAATCTGGGAAATAACATTCACCAGGCCACACCTTTCCTTTCATGTAAGGACCGTCAGCACGTTTACAAAAATAATCTTTATCTAAAGCCTCTTTAAAAACCGAATATTCTTTATCGATCTTAATTCCCGGATCAATAATGACTACGGTTTTAAAACCATCATCTGCCAGTTCCTTCACCATACGCTTTGGATCTGGGAAATACTCTTTGCTCCAGGTAAAACAGCGGAAACCATCCATATAATCGATATCTAAATAAATGGCATCACATGGAATTTGAAGTTTTCGAAATGTTGATGTAATCTCCTTCACCTTGCTCTCAGGATAATAACTCCATTTACATTGATGAAATCCTAAAGCCCATAATGGCGGTAGCAGGTGTGGTTTCCCTGTAAGATCTGTGTAACTCTCAACAACTTCAGTCATTTTAGGACCATAAATGAAATAGTAGTTCATTTCTCCACCTTGAGCCCAGAAGCTGGTCACATTTCTTCGTTCTTGTGCGAAATCAAAAAAGGACCTGAACGAGTTATCAAAGAAAATACCATAAGCTCTATTGTGATGAAGCCCTGTGTAGAATGGAATAGCCTTATATATGGGATCTGTATCTTTTCCGTAGGCATAAGAATCGGTTACCCAATTCTCATAGCGCTTTCCTTTTAAGTTAAGATGATTAGGCTTGTCTCCTAGTCCGAAATAACTCTCGCCATCATTAGACACCTTACTCATTTTTACAATATCGCCTCCATACTCGTAGCTCTCTTCCCAATGAAATCCAATTTCATCCTGATTGATAGCAAGTCCGTCTGCAGCATCAAATAACTGCACTTTTAAATTGTCTTTTGAAATATGACAGATCAGCCTTGACGTAGTGACTTTGTAATGTGTTTTGAGGTCTTCAATCTCCAAAAGGTTATACCCTGTGCTTGCATATTTGGTAATAGCGTAGGAGAAGTCGTTTTCAAACTTTCCTGTAGTACTGTATCTAAAACGCAATACACTATCTCTCAATACGGTCAACTGAAGTACAACCTCATTTTCCGTTGTAAAATATAACGTATCAACGTCCTTCTTAAAATCTATTATTTTAGATGGAAATAAATTCCCTTTACTTTCTAATTCTGTATTTACAATCATATAGCATTCTTTATTACAAAAAGCATGTAAAAAAACGGAAAAAAACGGACGAAAAAAAGCATTGCAATTAGTTATTGCTATGATTTATCAACTACAACGATTTCGGTATTGTATTTTATGATAATCGGAAATTTAATCCTATTTGATTTTATATTTTACACATACCTAAAAGTTACCATACCCAAAGGAGGAATGGTTATCTCTACAGAATGGTCTCTAAATTGCCATGATGTTTTTTCTGAAGTAAGCTGCTTATTTTTATAATCGCCGGTACCAAAGAATGTTTTAAGATCACTATTGAATACTTCTTTAAGTTTTCCTTTCTTCGGAAGTCCGATACGATAGTTCTCTCTCGCCATTGGTGTCATATTGCAAGCTACAATAAGATCATCTTTTCGCTTCTCTCCTTTTCTGATGTAGACTAATACTGAATTTTCAGCATCGTTGTAATCGATCCACTCAAAACCTTCAGCAGAAAATTGTTTTTCGTGTAAGGCTGGCTCAGATCTGTAGAGTGTATTTAAGGCTTTTAGTAATTGCTGAACACCTTTATGTGGAGCGTACTCTAACAAGTGCCAATCCAGACTTTGTTGAAAATTCCATTCTTCACTTTGCCCGAATTCTGCACCTTGAAACAATAAATTTGTTCCAGGATGCGTAAACATGTAACTATATAATAATCTCAAGTTGGCAAATCGTTGCCATTCATCACCTGGCATTCTACCTAAAATTGAGTGCTTACCATACACAACCTCATCATGACTTAAAGGCAGCATGAAATTTTCGGTAAAGGCATAGGTCATTGAAAATGTAAGATCGTTTTGATGATGCTTTCTATAGATAGGTTCTTTAGCAAAATACTGAAGTGTATCATGCATCCAACCCATCATCCATTTCATACCAAAACCTAAACCACCTAGAAATGTAGGTTTGGATACCATTGGAAACGAGGTGGACTCCTCAGCTATGGTTTGCACATCTGGAAACATAGTATATACTGCTTCATTCATTTCTCTCAAGAACGCCATGGCTTCTAAATTCTCGCGACCACCATACATATTAGGTTCCCACTCTCCATCATCTCTACTATAATCTAAAAATAGCATTGATGCTACAGCATCAACACGTAAGCCATCAGCATGATATTGGTCTAACCAGAAAATAGCGTTACTAATCAAAAATGACTTTACTTCATTTCTTCCGTAGTTAAAGATTAAACTCTTCCAATCTGGATGATAACCTTTGCGTTTATCAGGATGTTCATATAAATGAGAGCCATCAAAAAAACCTAGTCCGTGAGCATCCTCAGGAAAATGAGAAGGCACCCAATCCAAGATAATTCCTATATCGCTTTGATGTAATTTATCTACAAGTAGTTTAAACTCTTCAGGATAACCAAAGCGTGATGTTGGAGCAAAATACCCTGTAAGTTGGTAGCCCCAACTTGGGTCGTATGGATATTCCATTACTGGCATGAGTTCGACATGCGTAAAATTCATCTCTTTAAGATACGTTACAAGATCATCTGCTAACTCTTCATAAGTTAAAAAACGGTTCTCTTCCAATTTTCGTTTCCATGATCCTAAGTGAACTTCATATACTGAAAAAGGTGCATTTAAAGCATTGTTCTTTTTTCGCTTTTTCATCCATTTCGCATCTTTCCATTTGTAAGGCTCATCCCAGACAATAGATGCTGTTTTAGGCGGATGTTCACAACGGCGTGCATAGGGATCTGCTTTTTCAGTCTTGATATCGCTATTATGACTTTGAATTTTATATTTATATGTGCTTCCTTTTCCTGCGCCTGGTATAAATCCTTCCCAAATGCCACTTTCGTCCCATCGTACATTTAATCGGTGTTCACCTTCAACCCAAAAATTGAAATCTCCTATAACAGAGACCATTTTTGCACTAGGTGCCCAAACTGCAAAATAAGTACCTTCCACACCATTGAGGGTCATGATGTGAGAACCCATTTTTTCGTATAATTTATAATGTTTCCCTGCTTTAAAGAGATCGATATCAAAATCTGTAAAGAGACTGTGTGCAATTACTTCTGCCATAAACTAATCATTAATGATATTTGAAATTCCTTTTAAAGGAATAACTGCCCAACGCGGACGAGAATTAAGCTCGTAGCCTAATTCATATACTGCTTTTTCAAGCATGGCATATTTCAGTAAAAAAATACGCTCTTGATTGTAACCAATGTTCAAATTGGCATCTTGAATTTTTAAGATATAAGTGCCTAAAAAGACACCTTTAAGGTATTGGTATAGTATTTCTCCAGCTTCAAAAAGTTCATGCTGCTCGTGTTTGTAAAGATCGATATTATTAAAAATTGTTGCATAAATTGCATAATGAAACGATCTAAACAATCCTGCAACATCTTTTAATGGCGGTTGTTTTACTTTTCGATCTCGAATAGTACTTTCAGGCTCTCCTTCAAAATCCAGAATATAGAAATCGTCATCTTTTACCAAAACCTGTCCCAAGTGGTAATCGCCATGAACTCTAATACGTTCTCCCTTTAATTTTGTCCAATCAAAATTGACAAAGCGTTTTCTGATTTCATTTTTCTTATCGAGAAATTCATGCGCAAGTTCTAAGGCCAATCCGTCTAATTTATGCAAACTATTCTCAATAGTATTCAACCTATTCTGAAATTGATATAGTAATCTGTTTTTTAACCAAACTGTATAATCGCCATTAAAATGTGTAGGTGTAAAGGCTGTATCTTCAAATTCACTACCTAAAGCAATATGCATTTCTGCAGTTCTTTTAGCTAGGGTTTGAACTTTATTAAACACATTAAGACCAACCCAATCTATGATTTGAGGCGGTACATCGGTGATTTGTAATCTTCCAAAATCTTCAGTTTCTGGAAGTTTTGAAATATCAATATTCTTGTATTCAAGATTTGAAAATACTTTATGAAACTCTTTGAGCATATATTCCCAAGCATCACCTTCATTTTCAACCATCTCCTGCATCAAACCAATAGTGATATTAGTATTTTCCTGATCTTTAATCTGAACACTTCCCAAGTAAGCAGGTGTGTTTTTAAAATCCTTTTTTTCTGATAAAAAACGGCTCATCTCATAATCTGGATTACGATCGGCATAAATTCTTCGGAAGAACTTTAGAACGTATTTTTCATTATAAACTATAGAGGTATTACTTTGCTCCATTCCCATAAACCGTGAGGATTCATATTTGCAATCTTTAAATAAATCGCTTTTATGATATCGAACTCGTGTTTTATCTTTAGGAAGCGCAGTTAAAATACGTTCAAAAACTACTTTTCTAAAAGCCTCCAAATTAATCGCATCTATTATAAAGCCTTCTTGATCTTGGATGCTAATAGGTAATATTCTGTCATCTTTAGCAAAGCTCTCATCAGAGACAAATGCAATTGGTAAAAAATAATGTTGGTAAAAAGCTTCAACGAAATTGACCTCTAAAATCAATCCATAGTAGACTTCATCATGTTGTTGTATTCTAAAATATTCAGCCAGTTCTATGTACTTAAGCTTACTGGCTTTTCCACCATACCAACGTTGCTTAATAATATAATGCTCTAAAACATCAGAAAGAAACACTTTGATAAACTCATTGTTCTCAAGTAGTTCTTCCCATTTATCATTAAAGTTATAGGGAGGATTCAATGCAGTTGATGATGTTACTTTTTTTGCCATTTATTTATTAATACTAAATATATGAAATGGTAAGGTTGGATGCAACTCTACAAAATTCCATTCACTATGCCAATTATAACTACTTCCAGTTACCAGATCTTCAACACGAACCTGCTGTCCATTATGAATCCCTAAATCCTGTAAAGGTAATTGTACATTGCCTTGTTGTGCATAATACTGATCTAAACTAATAATGATCAATAATTCATTAGTTTTATCCTGATTCCATTTGTAGAATGCCAATAGGTTGTCATTTTCAATATGACAGAACTTGATATTGTTAGTTTGCTGTAAGGCTTCGTTGTTATGCCTGATGGCATTAATCTTAGATATTAATAACGTCAGTTTATTTTCCTTGAACCAATCGTAGTGTTTGATCTGAAATTTCTCCGACATGTAATACTCTTCTTTTCCAGGAATAGCTTCACTTATCATCTGCTCAAATACTGGTCCGTAAATTCCAATACTGGAACTTAAAGTAGCAGCTAGTGCATAACGCTGAAGGTATTTAGACTCATTAGCGCCTTGCAAATGAAACGGATTAATATCAGGTGTATTAGGCCAGAAATTAGGTTGCATATACTCACGCTGATCAGTTTGAGTGAGCTCATTCATGTATTGTATAAGTTCATGCTTATTATCTCTCCATGTAAAATAGGTGTATGATTGAGAGTAGCCCTCTTTAGCTAAACGCTGCATCACTTTAGGTTTTGTAAATGCTTCAGCTAAAAAGATCACATCAGGATGTTGCTTTTTGACTTCGGAAATGAGCCAGTTCCAGAAATAATAAGGCTTAGTATGAGGATTATCAACACGGAAGACGTGAATTCCGCAATCTATCCAATACAGCATAGTATCCAAGCACTCTTTCCAAAGGTTTTTATAATCTTTACTTTCCCAATAGATTGGTAAAATATCCTGATACTTCTTTGGAGGGTTTTCAGCATACTGAACAGTTCCGTCGGGACGCCATTTAAACCAGTCTGGGTGTGATGTAACCCAGGGATGGTCTGGAGCAGCTTGTAAAGCATAATCCATAGCGATCTCAATATTAAATTCCTTAGCTTTTTTAATCAAACGCTTAAAATCTGAAACAGATCCCAATTGTGGATGTAAATCTTTATGTCCACCATCTTTTGAACCAATTCCCCATGCAGATCCTACATCACCTTCTTTGGCTTCGGTTGTATTATTTTTGCCTTTTCTATTCACCTCTCCTATAGGATGTACAGGAGGGAAATATAAGGTATCAAATCCCATTTGTGCTACACGCGGCAACAAACGTTCACAATCTTTAAACGTACCGTGTTGTCCTTCAACTTCAGAAGCTGATCGCGGAAAAAACTCATACCATGTACTAAATCTTGCCTTTTTTCTATCCACGTAAACCTGAAGATCTTGTGTTTCATTAACTAAGAGCTTTTCAGGATACTTGACAAATATGGCATGTAACTTTTGGCTTACAGCCTGACTGATAGCTTCGTCATAGGCTTTTTCATTTTCAAAGTTAGTGATACAATTGTTTAAAAATTCTTTCTCAGTGCTATCAACTTTCTTTAACAAAGTCTTTAAGTAAGTTACACCTTCCAATAACTCAGATTTTACATGTTGATTGTCATCAATCTTACGCTCTATACCATGTTGCCAATTAAGCGCATAATCTACCCATCCTTGAACTTTATACGTATAAAATCCTTGTTTATTGACTGTGAAAGAAGATTTCCATTCATCATTTTCAATATGGTGCATTCTTGCTTCACTCCATTTTCGCTCTTTTTCATGCTTATACAATACAGAAGCTGCGATGACATCATGACCATCAACAAGCACATGAGCATCAATATTTACTATTTCGTTTACAATTCGTTTAATAAAAAATTCTCCGCAGTTAATTTGTGGGGAAACTGCATCAATGACAACACGTTTTTGATTTTGCATTTTGTTGGTTAATTGTACATTAAGGCTGTGAAATTAATAAAATTACCCTCAATTTTAATGAATAAATTAAGAATATACTATAATTATCAAACTACAACGTTTGAAAAGAATCCTCTCAAAAATAATAGCTCTAGATTATGGTTCCTTTTGGAATAACTGCTCCTTTTTTTATCACTACAATGCCCTCTTTAATAAAGTAATTATCGGTTTCCAAATCTTTTAAATGAGGACCACCATTAATCCTGACATCATCACCAATTCTACAGTTTTTATCAAGGATAACATTTTTAATAAAACAACGCTCTCCTATTCCCATAAACACTTTGATCTTTTGTTCTTCTACTTCCTCTAGTGATTCATAAAAATCATTTCCCATCATATAACAATTAATCACAGTAGATTCATTTCCAATTCTTGATCTAATTCCAATAACAGAGCGTTCAATCTTAGCTGCATGGATTAGGCATCCATCGGCAATTACTGTACGATCTAAAAGTGTACCAGAAATTTTTGACGTTGGTAATATTCTTGCATTAGTATAAATACGTCTGGTATTATCATATAAATTAAATTGCGGAATATCGTCAGTTAGCCCAAGATTAGCCTCAAAAAACGAATCTATATTACCAATATCTGTCCAGTAGCCTTCATATTGATAACTCAATGTTTTATGTTCTGTAATCGCCTGTGGAATGATTTCCTTTCCAAAGTCAACAGTATCAGGTACGTTCATCAGTTCAATTAATAAGTCTTTATTGAAAATATAAATTCCCATAGATGCCAGATAATGTCGTCCAGCTTTTTTCATCTCATCACTTACATTAGAGGACCAATCTGGTAATAAAGATGCATCAGGTTTTTCTATAAACGACTTGATAACACTATCATCGTCAGTTTTTAAGATACCAAATGAGGTAGCATCTTTCGCATCAACAGGTTGTGTAGCTATAGTAATTTTTGCACCACTATTTTCATGAGCTTTTATCATATCATTAAAATCCATTTGATACAATTGATCACCAGATAAGATTAATGCATAATCAAAATCATGCGCTAAAAAATGGTGCATGCTTTGTCTTACAGCATCAGCAGTACCCTGAAACCATTCACCACTGCTTATCGTTTGTTCAGCTGCTAAGACATCTACAAATGCAGAACTAAAAAAACTAAAATGATAGGTGTTTTTTATGTGTTTATTTAATGATGCTGAATTGAATTGCGTCAATACAAACATGCGTTTAATATCAGAATTGATGCAATTTGAAATTGGAATATCAACCAATCTGTATTTTCCTGCAATAGGTACAGCAGGCTTTGATCTGTTTTCAGTAAGCGGATATAGTCTGGAACCTTGACCGCCTCCTAAAATTATAGATAAGACTTTATTATTTATCATGGGTTACGATTTTAAAGATTGATATAATTGATGAACTTGTTTAGCTATAGCAGACCAGTCAAAAACACGTTCTACGCGTTGACGTCCAGCTTTACCCATGGCTATTCTTTGTTCATCATTATTGATTAATTGATTTATAGCTTCAGCAAGATGTTTAGAAAATCCTTCAGGATCTAAGGGTTCAAAAGGGGCTGTTTGTTGTTGCTCTACAGGTACTAATAGTCCCGTTTCGTTATGAACAACCACTTCCTTAATACCTCCTACTGCACTAGCTACTACAGCAGTTTCACAAGCCATAGCTTCTAAGTTAATGATACCAAATGGTTCATAGATTGAAGGGCAACAAAAGACAGAAGCATGTGAGTACAATTCAATGACGTCTTTTTTAGGCAACATATCTGCAATCCAAGTTACATTTTTTCTGGTCGTAGTCACTTCAGCAATACGATCTTCCATTTCTTTTGCAATTTCGGGTGTATCTGGTGCACCAGCACAAAGCACTATTTGTGTGTTCTTGTCAATATGCTTTATAGCATTGACGAGATGAATAATGCCTTTTTGTCTGGTTATACGTCCAACAAAAAGTACGTAAGGTGTATTTGGATCAATATGAAATCGTTCTAGGGTATGTGTTGTATTAGTGACTTGATATTCATTGAGATTGATACCGTTATAAATGACTTTAATTTTAGATGGATCTACATCAAAATACTTAAGCACATCATCTTTAGTTTCTTCGGAAACAGCTATGACTGCATCAGCCATTTCAATAGCTGTTTTTTCTATCCACGACGATGCCTCATAACCCTGACCTAACTGTTCCCGTTTCCATGGTCTTAATGGCTCTAGAGAATGTGTTGTAATAACCAAAGGTATATCATAGCACAATTTAGCAACGATACCTGCAAAATGCGCATACCAGGTATGACAATGCACAACATCTGCATCTACAGGGTCAACATTCATATTAACACAGGTTCGTAAAGTTTGAAAAACGGCCTTTAATTTTTGATCAGCAGAATCAAAACCTGGATATTCATAATCAAATCCTTTAACTGTTAAATTACCTGAGACACTGTTTTGATCGCCAAAACTTCTCACTTCGATTGATGTGATTTTTTCTAATTCAGATGCTAGATATTCAACATGAACTCCTGCTCCTCCATACACATATGGTGGAAATTCTCTTGTGCAAAAAAGTACTTTCATTTAATAATTTAGACTTAAGCGGTTTTATATCATCTTGTTTATATCTCCTAAAAATAATAATTTATAAATTAAGGATAATTTATGATAATCACTATTAAAAAAATGTAAGTTAATGTTTAATTTTACTACCAATAGATTGTTATGACATTTAAATTATGAAAAGAATAGTTATCGTTTTTATCCTCGGACTTTTATTTAGCTGTAATTCTTCAGCACAAAAAAATGACACTGAGACCAAAAAAGAGTTTCCAGTTACCAAAACTGAAGCAGAATGGAAAGCACAACTAACCAGCGAACAATTTTACGTTTTACGAAAAGCTGGTACCGAACGTCCATTTTCGAGTCCGTTGAATAAAGAATACCGAAAAGGTATTTTTCATTGTGCTGCATGCAATACACCACTATTTAAAAGTGATCACAAATACGACTCTGGTACAGGTTGGCCAAGTTTTGACAGAGAGATTGAAGGCAATGTAGAATATTCTACAGATTATGACTTAGGATATGCCAGAACTGAAGAGCATTGTGCTACTTGTGGTGGACACTTAGGTCATGTGTTTGGTGATGGTCCAAGATCAACTACTGGAAAACGTCACTGCATCAATGGAGATGCTCTTAAGTTTGTTCCCGAAGAGTAAAATTTAAGTAAAGGATACACCAATAGCGATATAAAATCTAACTATGAGATCTCATGGTTTTGAAGATTTTGTATCGCTATTTTTATGTCGCTAAATCAAACATAATGAATACATCATATCTATCTAGCATCATTAAACAATTTGAATATTACAAAAGTTTAGGTGATAAAACCATTGATCAATTTAGTATTGAAGAACTTAAACATGAATTTGAAAAAGACTCAAACTCAATCGCTATTATTGTTAAGCATATGGTTGGTAATATGCTTAGTCGCTGGACTAACTTCCTGACTGAGGATGGTGAAAAAGAATGGAGACATCGCGATGGAGAATTTGAAGATACATTTCAGAATAAAAAAGCATTGATAGATTTATGGAATTCAGGATGGGATTGCTTATTCAATGCGATAAAACCATTAACTCCAGAAGATCTTGAACGGATTATCTACATAAGAAATCAAGGTCATACAGTTACCGAAGCTATTAATCGTCAATTGGCACATTACGCCTATCATACTGGGCAAATTGTATATCTGGGCAAACTTCTTAAAGGAGACGCTTGGGTTTCTTTATCAATTCCTAAAGGAAAATCAGCAAGTTATAACAAAGACAAATTCAGTAAAGAAAAAGGGAGAAGACATTTTACAGATGACCTTTAATATTACGATTTGGTTTTGTAACTTCGTAACCTTAAAAATCAGACAAAAATAGACTCATGAGTAAATATGATATTATAGTACTTGGTAGTGGTCCTGGAGGCTACGTAACTGCAATTAGAGCTTCTCAATTAGGCTTTAAAACTGCTATTGTAGAAAAAGAAAGCTTAGGCGGTGTTTGCCTTAATTGGGGTTGTATTCCTACTAAAGCTTTGCTTAAATCTGCTCAAGTTTTTGAATATTTAAAGCATGCAGAAGATTACGGATTAAAGGTAAAAGATGCCGATCATGATTTTGATGCTGTTGTAAAACGTAGTCGTGGTGTTGCCGATGGTATGAGTAAAGGTGTTCAATTTTTAATGAAGAAGAACAAAATTGATGTGATTGAAGGCTACGGAACATTGAAAACTGGTAAAAAAGTTGAAGTAGATGGAAAAGACTATAGTGCTGACCACATTATCATTGCTACAGGAGCACGTTCACGAGAGTTACCAAGCCTTCCTCAGGATGGTAAAAAAGTGATTGGTTACCGAGAAGCTATGACATTAGATAAACAACCTAAGAAAATGATTGTGGTTGGTTCTGGTGCTATTGGTGTGGAGTTTGCTTATTTCTACAACTCTATGGGAACTGAAGTGACTATTGTTGAATACCTACCAAATATTGTCCCAGTTGAGGATGAAGAGGTGTCAAAACAATTGGAACGCTCATTTAAGAAAAGTGGCATCAAGGTTATGACCTCTTCGGAAGTGACTAAAGTAGATACTTCTGGAACAGGTGTTAAAGCTACGGTAAAGACCAAAAAAGGTGAAGAGGTACTTGAAGCTGATTTGGTGTTATCTGCTGTAGGAATTAAATCAAATATTGAAAATATAGGGTTAGAAGATGTAGGTATTGCTGTAGATAGAGATAAAATTTTAGTCAATGATTACTACCAAACTAATATCCCTGGATATTATGCTATTGGTGATGTAACACCTGGACAAGCATTGGCTCACGTTGCTTCTGCTGAAGGTATCCTTTGTGTAGAAAAAATAGCTGGCCATCATGTTGAGGCTTTAGACTACGGAAATGTACCAGGTTGTACCTATTGTTCTCCAGAAATTGCAAGTGTAGGTCTAACAGAAAAGCAAGCCAAAGAGCAAGGTATTGATATCAAAGTTGGAAAATTCCCATTTTCTGCTTCTGGAAAGGCAAGCGCAGGAGGAAATAAAGACGGATTTGTAAAAGTTATTTTTGATGCTAAATACGGTGAATGGTTAGGCTGCCACATGATTGGTGCTGGTGTAACAGATATGATTGCAGAAGCTGTATTGGGTAGAAAATTAGAAACTACAGGTCATGAAGTTTTGAAAGCTATTCATCCACACCCAACAATGAGTGAAGCTGTTATGGAAGCTGTAGCAGATGCTTATGATGAAGTGATACACTTATAATAACAAACATATAAATTAAAAAAAGCGATTCATTTCTGAATCGCTTTTTTTTTATAATCGATATCCTAATCCGAAGAATAAACCATTAGGAGAAATTTCTTCAAAACCTAAGGTGTATTTTATGTGCACATCTAGATCATCAGTAATATTATAGGCCATACTTACATCGCCTCTCACTTTAAATTTATTAGTAAAAAAATCAAAGAAATAGTTTAAACTCGGACCAAGAAGAATATCCAAATTATGAGCTACTTCATATTTAGCATATAATGGTGCATTTAAAAATTTAAAATCTCCAAGCCCAATATATAGCAACTCTGGCTGAAATGAGAAAGACTCACTCACATAAAAATCGGCAAAAACACCTCCATAGTAACCTACTTCAGTTTCGGTATTGGGACCAAAATTGGCTTCATTAACCTGAAAAAAGGTGATATTGAGTCCGCCCTTTACTCCAAAATCAACATGAGATTGAGCATTAGTGTTAAAACTTATGAATGCACTTATTAGAACAGTTAGCAAATAATGTTTCATCATTAGAACTATTTTTAGATAAATGGTTACTATTTACAAGTAATTCAATCTAAGAAACTCTGGATAGCCAACTCATAACTCTTGAGACCAAAACCCAGAATAACACCTTGAGCATTAGGAGAAATATAAGATTGATGTCTAAACGCTTCTCTGGAGAAGGTGTTAGAAATATGAACCTCAATAACAGGTGTTTCAACAGCTTTAACAACATCTCCTATTCCAATAGAGCTATGCGTATAAGCTGCTGCATTGAGAATAATCCCATCATAACTGTAACCTACATCTTGAATTTTATCAATGAGTTCTCCTTCTATATTAGATTGATATTGTTCTAACGTGATATTGGGATACTTATTGACCATAGCATCAAAAAAATCCTCAAAGGATTGATTTCCGTAGATATTAGTCTCTCGTTTACCTAATAAATTGATATTAGGACCATTGATAATAATGAGTTTTTTCATAGAGTAAAGATATTAAATTTCAAACATAAAAAAACCGAAGCAAAGCTTCGGTTCTAATATCAAATTGTATAATGTGCTTATAAATTAAATATTACGCCTACATTAAATGAACTTCTAGAGTTTCTGATATCGTAAGGTAAAGCATCAGTATCATCAAGATTGGTAAATCCACCATACCCTTGATAATCAATATACATTTGTGTGTTCTCATCAATATTGAATTTGTATCCAATACCAATAGTTAGACCAATATCTGTACTAGGAACGAAATCTTTAAGATCAAATTCTTGTCCATCAGTTAATTCTGCATTGGCACTTGCTAAAAACGAAACTGCAGGTCCGAAATTTAAATACCAGTTTCTTTTAGAACCAAAATGCCAGTTTGCATTTAACGGTAATGTGATATAGTTCAACTTATCTATGTTTCCAAAACTATCTTCAGCTCCCATAGCGTCGTAGATCAATCCAGATCTAAAACTCCAACGATCACTAAAATAATATTCAGCAACAACACCACCAGCTATTGAGGTTCTTGTGTTAAAATCAGCATCAGATGCATAAGATGATATATTAACTCCAATTTGTGGTGCTAAGGTAAAATCACCTTTGTCAGATTGTGCATTAGTCGTAGTCATTCCAAAAATTGCAGCAACAGCAATTAAAAGTACTTTTTTCATAATAGGTTTAGTTTAAAGTTAAGGAAACGAAACTAAGACTTTACTTACAAATAATTGTGTAAAAAATCGTAAATTAACAATGAATAAAAAAAGGCCAAAGCTTATTGCTTTGACCTTTTATATATTGTTAGGATTGTATTAGAATTTGTAAACAACACCAAAGTTGATATCAGATAAATCTAAGTTTAATCCGAAAGTGTTTGTTGCTTCTGCTCCATCGAAATCTGGTTTAGCACTTGTATAAGATAATGCTCCAACAGAAGCTCTTAAAGCGAAACAATCAGATACGAAATAGTTAAGTCCTGGCGATACAGCAACTCCAAAAGAATTAACTTTAGACTCTTCTCCACCGTTTGGCTCAAATTTAGAACTTGCGTAAGCAACTCCAGCACCTACTGTAAATGAAAACTGGCTTGAAGGTGTAAAAAAGTATGTAGCACCTAAACCAGCACCAAATGTAGACGTTTTATCTTCGTCAAAATCTTCTCCAGATCCAACTAATAAGTTTGCTTCTAAAGCAATGTTGTCACTGATAAAGTATCCAACAGCTGGAGAAAATGTAAATTCGTTAGATTTTACATCAGCAACTTTTGTGTTACTAAATCCAACAGTACCAGAAACATAAACATCATCTTTAGCAAAACCACCAGTTGTGTTTTCATCTTGTGCATTTACATTTGTAAATCCGAATACTGCAACTGCAGCCATAAGTAATAATTTTTTCATAATAATTAAGTTTAAATAATTTGGTTTTAAATTTTAAATTGGTCGGCAAATATATATGTTGCTATGATATGAAACAAGAAAAAACGCATAAATTTATGCGTTTCATCGATAAAATTACAACTTTCAGCGATATATAAGTATAAAAAAAGGAAGTCTTTTGACTTCCTTTTTTTACTATAATTATCTCTTAGTTAAAGAAATATCCAACAGAAATTTGGAATACATTGTTTTGATTTTTGAAGTTATCAGATCCTTCAAAATCATTAATGTTTGATAAACCTAAGTTATAACGAGCTGCAAAGTTTAATCCGCTCTCTAGTCTATAGCTAGCTCCTAAACCTACACCAAAATCGATACCACTAACTTCGTCTTTAACATCTACTTCATCAGTACCATCGTCTAATTTTGCAGAAGCAAGAATTCCCACTTGAGGACCAGCTTCGATTGCAAAACCGTCAGCTACCATATACTTAGCCATTACAGGAATGCTAATGTAGTCTAACTTAATCTCTCCATCTCCTTGATCAGCTTTAGCTCCTTGAGCAGAGTATAATAATTCTGGCTGAACAGCAAATTTATCAGAAATTCCAATTTCAGCAACTGCTCCAATATGGAAAGCGGTTCTTGATTTAAGGTCACTTACGTCATCTCCACCAATAGAAGCTAAGTTTAAACCAGCTTTAGCTCCAAATTTTACTTCTTGAGCATTCATGGTAGTAAATCCGAAAACTGCAACAGCAGCTAATAACATTAATTTTTTCATAATTAAAAAGTTTTAAAATTGATTGATACAAACTAAACGCTTTTTTTTTAGATTATAAACATTTTTTTACATCTTATGAACAATTTTATAAACAAAAAATTGTAAGTTACTGAAAAACAGTATTTTAAAATTTTTAGTTATTAACAATTTTTGATCAAAATACGACATATTACGTATGCATTTTATAGTTTTCAAGGCAAAAATTATAGTATTTTTATACTATTAATCAACAACTTGCATTCAATTTGAACCTATGAAGTGGCAAAACGCCTTAAAAGACTATACATATTACCTTAAAATTGAGAGGGGATTATCTGCTAATTCTATCACAAATTATCAGCTAGATGTCGAAAAGCTAATAAGTTATATCTCGAAAAATAATATTAGTGTCTCTCCTATTCATATAACGCATGAAACAATTCAAGCATTTATCTATGAAGCTTCCAAACAGCTCAATTCAAGATCACAGTCACGGTTAATATCCGGATTAAGAAGTTTTTTTAGTTATTTGGTTTTTGAAGACTACAGAACCACCAATCCATTAGATCATATTGAATCTCCAAAAATTGGAAGGAAGCTTCCCGACACACTCTCTACAGATGAAATTGATGCTTTAATTGATGCAATAGACTTAAGTAAAACGTACAATGGTGTCCAAATTGGAGAACGTAACAGAACTATTCTAGAAACGCTCTACAGTTGTGGATTGCGGGTTAGTGAACTTATTAATCTAAACATATCTGATTTATTTTTTGATGAGGGCTTCATTAAAGTGACTGGTAAAGGTGATAAACAACGTTTTGTTCCAATTGGCTCTAATACTCAAAAATACATTACCATATGGTTAGAGATAAGAGCACATATGACTATAGATTCTCAGCATACAGATACGTTGTTTCTTAACAACAGAGGTAAACAGTTAACAAGAGCTATGATTTTTACTATTATTAAGGACTTAGCGAAGACCATCAATTTAAATAAGGTCATATCTCCTCATACCTTTAGACATTCATTTGCCACACATTTATTAGAAAATGGAGCCGATCTAAGGGCTATACAGCTCATGCTTGGTCATGAGAGTATCACTACTACTGAAATTTACATGCATGTAGACCGTTCGCATTTAAAAGATGTGCTAATGACCTATCATCCAAGACAGTAGTTTCTACATTTAAATTTTAGTGACATTTTAAATATTACTGTGTCTAAATTTAAAATTTAACCTATGAAAATGTTATTTAATAAACTTTCGAGTCAAAGATCAAAAAACGATGATTCACTCTCACTAGACGCTTCAAAATGGCAATTAGCTTTGGAGTATTCCAGCATCGGACTTTGGGAATATGATGCTGAATTAAATCGAGTTTTTTTCTCTGAAGGCTCCAAACAGATCATAGGTGTGAAAGATCCTAATTTTGGAAATAATCCAAACGATTGGAACGATCGCGTACATCCAGAAGACAGAACCGATTACTTCAAAGCATTTCAGGACCATTTAGATAATAGTACTGATATGTATGAAAACGAACATCGCATCAAATGCGAGGATGGTACTTACAAATGGATTAGAGATAAAGGAAAAGTGGTTGAGTGGACACCTGAAGGAAAATATAAACGCATCATAGGCACGCATACAGATATTACTTCAATGGTTGAAAAAGAAGAGCAACTAGAGAAATATCTTCAACTCATTACCAGTCAAAACAAGAGACTCCATAATTTTACGCATATAGTATCCCACAATTTGAAAACTCATATTGGTAATTTCAAAAACATCTTAGAATTCTATGATGATACAAACTCTGAAACTGAAAGAGAAGAGCTAATGGGACATTTAAAGACCATTTCTGAAGGATTAACCTCTACAATAGTTGATCTTGATGACATTATCAGCATTAAGTCTAAATCCAATTCTAATGATCTAAATGAGAATGTTAATGTATTTGATTCTGTAGAGAAAGTAATTAATAACCTTGAAATTGATATTGCCAACAACGAAATTGCCATTTTCAATACTATTGAAAAAGATGTTGAGCTATTTGCTAACAGGTCATATTTGGAAAGCATTATCTTTAATTTAATTTCTAATGGTATAAAATACCGACATCCTGAGCGACATGGTAAGATTATTATAAAATCTGAAGTAACTGATAGTGATGTAACGATTTTAGTTTCAGATAATGGTATTGGAATAGATACTGAAAAATTTAAAAATCAACTATTTGAAATGTATCAGACCTTTCATGGTACAAATCGAGAAGATTCAAGAGGTATTGGTTTATACATTACTAAGACTCAAATTGAAGCATTAGGTGGTACTATTGATGTGGAGAGCAAACTCAACGAGGGCACAACATTTACACTAAGCTTTAACAAATAAAAACGCCTCAATTGAAGCGCTTTTAATTATCTATTTTTCTGAAGACTACTTTGCAATATTTACTGCTCTGGTCTCTCTAATTACTGTAACTTTAACCTGACCTGGATAAGTCATGTCGGTTTGGATTTTTTGCGAAATTTCAAACGACAAATTAGCGGCTTGCTCATCAGAGACCTTTTCACTTTCAACCATCACACGAAGTTCACGTCCAGCTTGTATGGCGTAAGCTTTATTAACACCATTGAAACCAAAAGCAACATCTTCCAAATCCTTAAGTCGTTGGATATAAGAGTCCAATACTTGTCGTCTTGCACCTGGTCTAGCTCCTGAGATGGCATCACAAACCTGAACAATTGGTGATAATAATGTAGTCATTTCTATTTCATCGTGGTGAGCTCCAATAGCATTACATACTTCAGGTTTTTCACCATGTTTTTCTGCCCATTGCATTCCTAAAATAGCGTGAGGTGTTTCCATATCCGCTTCAGATGATGGTACCTTTCCAATATCATGTAATAATCCAGCACGCTTAGCCAATTTAGGATTGAGACCTAATTCGGCTGCCATGACACCACAAAGTTTTGCAACTTCTCTTGAGTGCTGCAATAAGTTTTGACCATAAGACGAACGGTATTTCATACGTCCGACTAATTTGATTAATTCTGGATGTAATCCGTGAATACCAAGATCGATAACAGTACGCTTCCCTACTTCAACAATTTCTTGTTCAATTTGTTTTTGAGTCTTTCTAACCACCTCTTCAATTCGAGCTGGATGAATTCTACCATCAGTAACCAGCTTATGAAGTGATAAACGTGCGATCTCACGTCTCACAGAATCAAAGCATGACAAAATAATAGCTTCAGGAGTATCATCAACAATAATTTCTACACCTGTAGCTGCCTCTATTGCACGAATATTTCGTCCTTCACGACCAATTATCCTTCCTTTAACATCATCAGATTCGATATTAAATACAGACACACAATTATCAATGGCTTCTTCTGTTCCTATACGTTGTATGGTATTAATAATTACTTTTTTGGCTTCTTGCTGTGCTGTTAATTTAGCTTCTTCCAATCGATCTTGGATATAACTCATTGCATCGGTTTTAGCTTCACTTTTAAGAGACTCTACCAATTGTTCTTTAGCATCTTCAGCAGATAGACCAGAGATTACCTCTAGTTGTTTGATTTGACTCTTGTGAGCCTTTTCAACTTCATCCTTCTTTTTTTCCAAGAATTCAAGTCGGAAATTATAATCCTTTATTTTATCCTCTAAAGATTGATTTGATTTTTTATTCTTTGCCAACTCACTTGACACCTGAGATTCTTTATCTCTTGTGCGTTTTTCGGCTTCAGCCATCTTTTTGTCACGAGATAAAATGACCTTTTCGTGTTCTGCTTTAAGTTCAATAAATTTTTCTTTAGCTTGAAGAATTTTATCTTTTTTGATAGACTCTCCTTCGCTCTTAGCTTGTTTCAAAATTGAATTGGCTTCACTTTTGGCATCCTTTATTAGCTTAGATGCATTGCTTTTTTCTAATGTTTTTGCAATAATATATCCGAGTACAATACCTAGTACTACTCCTCCAACAATCATTAAAATTGTGTTCGTATCCATGTTTAGTTAGTGTTTATATGTAAAAAAAAAAGCCTACATCAGTTTTGGATTTTGTATAAACTCCTTAAAAACAAGTTTAGGGCTAACAAGCTGATCAAAAATCTGCCCAAGAACTGAAATAAATCAGTAATAGCAGCACGGTTTTACAACTTAAACTCACCCTTTTTAAAGAATTAACGTTGAGTTTATCAAAAAATAATAACTAATGTAGGCAGTAACCTATTTTATTTTAAAGAACGTTATGCACTTAAATGATCGTTAAGCAGTTGATTTAAAGCATTGAGCTTTTCCTCTACTTCTTCACTAACACTGGCTTTATCTATTGTTTTCTGTTCTACTTGAGTAGCAAACTGTAAAGCACACATGGCTAACACATCTTGCTTATCTCGAACAGAATAATTTTGCTCAAACTGAGTAATCATGGCTTCAATCTTTTTAGCTGCTTTTCGCAACCCTTCTTCTTGACTTGGTGCAATTGTTAAAGGGTAAACTCTATTAGCTATAGATAGCTTTATTTTAAGCTGTTCTGCCATGAATTATAGTTAACATTATTCAGATAATTGAGCTATACAATGATCAATATCTCTGATTAACGTATTTATTTTGAGCTTGGTTTCTCTGTTATTCTCGTCACTGCCCAGTAATGAGTTTGCAACTTTGAGTGATTCATATTTTTCAACCCAAGAACTTATTTCTTCTTGCTGTTGAATACTTTTTTGTTGTTGTATTGCTAATTCTTCTGAAATTTTTGCATTGGTTTGTTTCAACACTTCAAGTTTGTGCAAAACTTTACTTATTTTATTCTCTAAAGAATCTACAACATCTTCAATTTTACTCATTTACAAATTTCAATACTGATGTAACAAAGTTAATATACTAAGTGAAAAATAGCAATTGTTTTCCTATTATTTTTGAAATTAATACTGTCATCCTAGGCATAATCACTAGTCCTTAACGATTTATAAATATACTTTAACTCCTTTTTATAAGTTTTAGTTTGTTATTTTTACTTTTTTACAGATATTCACTTTTTCTATGAGAGAATACACTTATAGAATATTTTCTATATTAAATTAAAATCAATATTTTTACGTTAAAGAAGTTTAACGTAGCACATCAGAAACATGAAATATTTTTTTGTAGTCATATTTTTATCTCAATTTTGTTTTAGCCAAACGCCCTATCCTCAAGACTATTTTAGAAACCCTTTAGATATCGATTTGGTCTTATCTGGTACTTTCGCAGAGTTACGATCTAATCATTTTCATTCAGGTCTAGACATTAAAACACGTCAACGCACAGGACTCAAAGTGTATACCGTTGCCGAGGGTTATGTGAGTAGAATCAAAGTTTCACATTATGGTTATGGGAAAGCCCTTTACATTACCCATCCAAATGGCTATGTTTCTGTTTATGCTCATTTAAGTAAATTCTCTCCCAAAATAGAAGCTTATATCAAAGCTTGTCAATATGAAAAAGAAAGCTATGAGGTTGAAGTATTTCCTTCACCCGATGAACTTCCTGTCTCAACAGACGAAGTTGTAGCATTCTCTGGAAACTCAGGTAGTTCGGGTGGACCACATCTCCATTTTGAAATCAGAGATAATGAGGAGCGTCCTATAAATCCTATGTTATTTGGCATTGATATTAAGGACACAAAGCGACCTATTCTCCTTGCCGTTTATGCTTATCCAAAAGACAGAAAGTCACATGTTGACAATGTCAAAAAACGTGTAGAGCTAAGACTAATACCTAATAAAAATGGGGATTACAGTACTGCTCCTATTGAAGCGCGTGGCGACATAGGTTTTGGAGTGGTTAGTTATGACCAGCAAGATATGGCAAATAACAAAAACGGACTCAGCAATATACAGGCGTTTTATAACGGAAATAAAAGCTTTGAAATGGATTTCAAGCGTTTTAGTTTTGACGAAAGCAAGCATATCAATCGTTTTATAGACTTTGAAGTTTTCAAGGAAAAGAAATCCAGAGTACAAAAGCTATTCGTTCAGCAAGGAAACACATTAAGCATGCTAAAAGATGTTGATGGAAATGGTTATGTAAAAGTTGAAGACAGCACAAATACAGTTTATAAAGTTAGGCTTAGAGACTTTAAAGACAATGAAACTTGGTTATCAATTCCTATAAAAGGAAAACCTGCAAAAGAAATCCTTGAAATGCCAGAGCTCAAACCTAACACTTATGTTTATGCAGATCAAGTCACAGAGCTGCAAGATGGAATTGTATCCGTAAGTTTTCCAAAGCATACCTTTTACGAAGACTTTTATATGGATTTTAGTGTCAGCAACGATACACTTAAATTACACAGAGATGTGATTCCGTTAACTAAGAATTACAATATAAAATTTGATGTAAGCAATTACAGTGATGTCGATAAAGAAAAATTATTCATCGCTAAATTATACGGATATTACCAAAGGCCGAGTTATATAAGAACAAAACGAATAGGAAATACGTTATCAGCCAGAACCAAATCATTAGGAACATTCACTTTAGTTACTGATTCTGTGAGCCCTACCATTACACCTGTGAATTTTCAGGATGGTAAATGGATCAGTAAATTAAACCGTCTAAAAGTGAAGATTGAAGACGATTTATCTGGCATTAGTAATTACAGAGCTACTATAAACGGACAATGGATTTTGATGGAGTATGATTACAAAAAAGATACCCTAACGTATGACTTTGAAGATAATATTAGTACAGAAACCGAAAATAAACTTAAAGTAATTGTTACCGATAATGTTGGAAATAATACTACATTTGAAGCAACATTTTTTAGAAAATAAAACAACCTCTTGAAGCTAAACATCACACTACTCATTGCCTTACTAGGCTTTTCTTTCTTCGGAATATCACAAACCGCTACTATTAAAGGCGTCATTTTGAATGATGAAAATTTTCCAATTCAAGATGTCAATATCCAAATTAAAGGAACAGACAGCGGAACAACATCCAATATTAATGGGTTCTTTGAATTAAAAATCCCGGCAAACCAAGATGTTACTATTGTTTTTACACACATCTCTCATGAACGTGTTGAACAAACATTTAATCTAAAAAATGGTCAAGAAATTGAGTATAATCCAATACTAAAAGTAGATGCTGTTCAAATTGGAATGGTTGTTATTAATACCAACACCAGGCAATCTGTAGACGGCGTAACGACTATCACACCAGAAGTGTTACGTACTATTAAAGGCGCACAACCAGGTGTTGAGAATATCCTGAAAACACTACCAGGTGTAAATATTTCTAATGAATTGAGTACACAATATTCTGTTAGAGGTGGAAACTTTGATGAAAACCTTGTTTATGTTAACGAAATTGAAGTCTACAGACCTTTTTTAATTCGCTCAGGACAACAAGAAGGTTTGAGTTTTGTCAATACAGACTTAGTTCAGAATGTCGATTTTTCCGCAGGTGGATTTCAAGCCAAATATGGTGATAAATTATCATCTGTTCTTGATATTACTTATCGAAATCCAATTCGTTTTGGCGTTCGTGCTGAAGCCAGCCTGCTAGGTGGCTCCGTAGCTGCTGAAGCTGTGAGTAAAGATTCGAAATTTTCAGGTATTGTTGGTTTACGCTATAGAGACAATAGTTTATTCATTAATTCCTTAGAAACCGAAACTAATGTAAGACCTGTCTTTGCAGATGCACAAACGTATCTCACTTATAAGTTCAGTGATAAATTTCATTTGAATTTCCTCGGAAATATATCTTTAAATAAATATACGTTCCGACCAAAGAACAGGCAAACCAATTTTGGAACACTCGACGAGCCTGTAGCTTTGTTGGTGTTTTATGACGGACAAGAGAAAGACGAGTATCTTACGACATTTGGTGCGTTCAAAGCCAACTATTTCGTCAATGACGATCTCACTTTAAAACTTATTGCTTCGGGCTATCATACGACTGAAGAAGAGTACTACGACATATTAGCACAATACAGACTTGGTGAAGTGAATAGTAATATTGGAGACGAAAATCTTGGAGAAGTTGAGTTTTCCGAAGGTATTGGCTCACAACTCACACATGCCAGAAACGACTTAGATGCAGTTATTGTCAACGTAGAACACAAAGGTGATTACAAACTTGATGAGGAAAGCACACTAGAATGGTCTTTAAAATACACCCATGAAGATATCAGAGACCGCTTGATTGAATGGGAAGTTATTGATAGTGCAGGATTTTCGGTAAGACCTCCAATTTTTGATATTCCAAACAATCAACCTTACGAACCATTTGAAGGTCCTTTGGTTGCATTCCAGAATGTAAGAGCAACTAATTCGGTTAAAATAAACAGACTTCAAGCCTATGCTCAGTGGAGTAAACGAACTACTTTAGGAAATAGTGATGTATTTTACAATGCTGGTGTGAGAGTTCACAGTTGGAATGTAGACAGTGAAGTTCCAAACCAGGAAGGTGTATCCAGCTCTAATCAAATTGTTTTTAGTCCGAGAGCCCAATTTGCCATAAAACCCGACTGGGAAAAAGATATGCTTTTCCGTGTGTCTGGAGGTTTATATTATCAGCCACCATTCTATCGCGAGCTACGTGATTCTTCAGGTGTTGTACAACCCGATGTCAAAGCGCAGAAGTCCTTTCATGTGGTTCTTGGTAACGAGTATAGTTTTCAGTTGTGGAATCGTCCGTTTAAGCTGGTTTCCGAAGCCTACTATAAAGGATTGTCAGATGTAAATCCTTACACCTTAGAAAATGTTAGAATACGCTACAGAGCCAGAAATAATGCTACAGCTTATGCTTATGGTGTTGATTTACGCTTGAATGGTGAATTCGTTCCAGGTACAGAAAGCTGGTTTAGTGTTGGCTATCTTAAAACTGAAGAAAATATTGACGATAGAGGCTTTATTGCACGACCAACAGATCAACGTTTAAAATTTGGTATTTTATTTCAGGATTATGTACCTAACATCCCTGAGTTGAAAATGTATCTAAATCTGGTATACAACACTGGAGTTCCAGGTGGATCACCGAGTTATGCCGATCCTTACGATTTCCAAACCCGTTTACGCGATTACAGACGAGCTGATCTGGGTATTTCTTATGTAATGGTAGATCCTAACAAAACTTACACGTCTAGCTGGAAAGAAAAATTTAAAGAACTTACTATTGGAATTGAGATTTTCAATATGTTCAATAATCAAAACACTATTACTAATACTTGGGTAAGAGATGTATATAGTAAGCGTCAATTTGCTATTCCAAACTTCTTAACACCACGTGTATTTAATGTGCGACTATCAACAAGGTTTTAGATGAGATTTTTGAAAGTTTTAATTTTAATTATTCCCTATGTTACTTTTGCCCAAGAATCAAATTTCAACACAGCGGTAAAACTACTCAATGAACAATTGGAGATCTACCAAACGCAGTCGCCTTTTGGCTCTGAGTCATATGCTGTTAAAGATTTAAAACTTTCAAAAATAGAAACCATATTATATCTTAACGATGAAGGCCTCAAAGTGACAGATTCAATTGATATGTATAATGCCATATCAATCACTCAAAGCAAAATTGGTCGATTACTTTCAGTAGTAATGTCTCAAAAAGAAGCAACTACAAAAGACTTAACAACCCATTTTAACGATGAATTGTATGCTATAAAATCTGAAGACAATAAACTGTATCATTTTTCTTTAGATGAAAAAACAGGTGGTTCTTATAGAAGTCGCATGTCATGGATGTACTACCTAAAAAACAACAGCTATGTTGAAGTAGATGCTATGAATAGCGAAACTGACACATCTATTTTTTTCTCCGATGGTTATGATGAGATTAAAACCTTTAACACCTACAATAAAACGAGATATTTACTTTTTGGAAATGTTATGAGATGCAATGCATGTTTTGAGGAATATGTTACTTTAACTCATTTTGAAGATGGTGCCTTTCAATTGGATTTTGAATATTCGGTGAGTTCAAGAATTGCAGAACAACATATTTTTTATGACGACATCAGTCGGTCCATTTCAGTGTTTTATGATACTGATGATTTAACTACAGTATGTTATTGTTCAAATGAAGGCACAGATAACAGAGATATAGAAACCATTTCATCTTCAGATATTGATGACACTGAACAATTTACGTGCAGTTGTCTTTTTGAATTTAACGGACGTACCTACAAGCTTACCAAGCAATGTTCCGAAGTAATTAAAACCAAAGATTAGAGGTTTTTACTCATTGGTGATTTCATTCACTATCTAATTATCAGTTCTTACTTTTTTCTTTCCACTGAAAAAGACTTATTTTTATAGATAAGATTAGCTATCAATTATTTAACCGAATACCTAAACGTGATTACCATGTATATCAAAAAAACCTTTTGTGCTTTTTTATTCTGTTTATCATCTTTATTTAATTTTTCACAAACTGAAACATTTGACAAAACAGCGCTTGATAGCATTTATAATCACCTTAAATCAAACCTTGGAAAACAAAAAATAGATCTCGGCATATTCGACACTTTGAATGATGCGTTGGAGCATGTAGGAACCGATACTACTGCTGCCTTATTCTATCACAAATTTGCAAATCTCAGGTTAGATATGGGCCATTGGGATAGCATTGCTGAACAAATGCATCAAAAAGGATATGATAGAATAAAAACCTCTGGATATGATTGTAAATTAGCGGTAAGTCAATTTAATTTAACTCGATTTGCACTGTTTCAAGACGATCCTAATCTTACACTAAAACGCGCCAGTCATGCTCTGGAAATTGCTAATAGATGTGGTGAAACCGAAAAAATCGCCCATGCACAATCCTACATTGGAGCAGCATATATTAACCTAAGTGACTACAAGAATGCCTTGAAAAGCTTAATTGATTCAGAAAAGAACTACACCTCAATCAATGATTCCTCAGGAATAGCTATGGTCAATTTAGATCTAGCTATGGTTTACTCCGAAATGCAAGAGGAAGAAAAGTCTATAGAAGCTACTAAAAAAGCAGCTTTGATTTATAAAAATAAGGGTGAAGAACTCAGATATGCTATAGCGCTTATTGATATGTGCTCATCTTATCTCGATATAAAACAAACCGATAGTGTTCAAAAATATTTGCCGATAGCTCATAAAATTGTTATTAATAAACATCAGTTGGCTAATGCTTACGTGTACCAACATTATGGAAATCTAAACATTCAATTAGGAGACTACAATAAAGCCATTGACAATCTAAAAAATGCACTAAAAGTCAATAAAAACATTGATGATAGTAGCTTGAACATCAATCTCTATAATTTTCTGGTTGTAGCATACAAAAAGAAGAATGCGCCTAGACTAGCGTATGAATATGCGTTGAAATCTGATTCTGTATCCAAAATATCTAATGATAAATACTCTAGACTAAAAAGCTTACTAACACTTGCCGACGCCAGTTATGAGGTTAATAACAACACACTTAGCCACGCATCTTTTAAAGAATATATCAAGCTAAAAGATAGTATTTTAGGTGCGGATAAAATTAAAGAAATAGCAGCCTTAGAAAAATTCTATGAAGCTGAGAAAAGAGAAAATCAAATTAAGATCCACCAACAGGAAAACGATATATTATCAGCAAAAAACAAGGCATCAAACAATAGAAATATTAGCTTATTTATTGCTTTACTTCTATTGGCAGCTATCGCTTATGCATTTATCAATAAGTTTAGGCTAAAAGCGCTAAAACAAGAAGCAATTGCCAAGGTGAAAGAATTAGAGAATGATAATCTCAATCAAAAAGTAGACTATCAAAAACGAGAACTCGCGTCTAAGGCATTACATATCGCACAAAAGAATGAACTCCTAACAGAGCTAAAAGCTGACCTCTCAGAGCTCAAAAAGCAAAACGGTAATAACGTTCAAGTTAATCATTTGTTTAATAAACTCCATATTGAAAAGCAAATAGATGATAACTGGGAACAGTTTACCAATCAATTTATTGAAATGAATCCTGACTTTTACGGAAATATCACTAACTCTTACAGTAATTTAACAAAGAATGACATTAGATTGATTGCCTTATTGAAGATGAAATTTGATTCTAATACCATTGCATCTCTACTCAACATCTCTCTTGAAGGGGTTAAAAAAGCCAGATACCGACTCAGAAAAAAACTAAGCTTATCCTCTGAAGATAATTTAGAAAATCACATTATGAGTCTTTAATCCACAAACTCTTTTAAGACCTCAATAACATAGTCTACATCACTTTTTGTATTAAACCTACTGAATGAAAATCGCACAGAAGGTCGCTGCAAGTGTACTTCATCTAAAATTTCGGTGAGCACATGTGAATTTTGAGAACTTCCACTCTGACAAGCACTACCTTTTGAACACGCAATCCCTTTAAGATCCAACTGAAATTGCAATAGTCCAGCTTTGTCAGCAGCTATTGGTAAACAGACATTAATGAGCGTGTAGGTACTTCTATCCATATTGCCTGATTGCCCGTTGAATGAGATATCAGAAAATGTCGATTTCAGCTGCTCGATAAAATACGTTTTTATGCCTTCAATATAGGCACGCTCTTCATCAAGGTTTTCATAGGACATATGCAAGGCCTCATCCAGTCCTATGATGTTATGGATAGACTCAGTTCCTGCTCTTAAACCACGCTCCTGCTCACCACCAAAAATCGATGCTCGGAGTCCGCTATTTTTCCGAAGAAAAGCAAATCCTACACCTTTCGGGCCATGAAATTTATGAGCGCTAGCAGCTAAATAATCAATTGGAATCTGTTGAAGATCCATTCTGTAATGTCCAATAGACTGTACAGTATCACTATGAAACAGTGCATTATTCGCCTTACACAAGTCGGCCACACGCTTGATATCTAGTTTGTTTCCAATTTCATTATTAATATGCATAAGAGATACCAATTGCTTTTGCTCAGACTGCAACAAACTTTCCAGATGAGACATATCGATGTCTCCTTTCTCGTTAAGGTTGACATAATGCACTTTGATACCATATTCTTTCTCCAGCTGATTAACTGTATGCAAAATAGCATGATGTTCAATTTTTGAAGTAATGATTGCTTTAACACCAAGATCTCTAACAGTACTTCTCAACACCAAATTATCAGCTTCAGTGCCACCAGAAGTAAAGACAATCTCGGCTGCAGAAACATTAAAATGCGATGCAATACGCTTCCTTGAAGATTCAATTAAAGATTTAGATTGCCTACCATAACTATGTGTAGATGAAGCGTTTCCAAAATTATATTTCATAACTTCACTCATACGATCAATCACTTCATCTCGTATTTGCGTTGTAGCAGCATTATCAAAATAAACAGTCTTCATAACGTTTGAAATTATTATGCAAAGATGCAACTTTATAACTGTTTTTTATAGCCATCAAAATTATTTGTTAAACGTATATATTAACTCAACAATTCTATTATTTTTGTTTTAAAATCTATGATCATGCGACGACTACTATACATTTGCTTTATTGGATTACTTGCTTTTTCCTGTGATGATGGAGATGTCTTTGAGGTAGAATTGTTATTTGATGAAGAACTGGAACTTTGTGGTGATGAAAATAGTCAAGAATATTTGCTATATGATATCAAAACTGATCCTAATGAGTCGCTATCACTAAAATTTCCTGTAAACACAGCTAATAATGCTATTTTCAATCCATCTGATAATACTGGAGAACCTTACACCTTAGATATCAATGGTACTACTATAGCATTTAACTACAGAACTTATGATGGTAATCCAGAAAACCTGATATGCCAAATCATACCAGTTCCTGGAACCACAATTACTAATGATTATGAAGCTGCTTCAGGAGCTACAGTTGAGTTTATATCCACTTATGAGGATGATGATAATGACGGAATCCCATCAGATCTTGAAGGTCGTGGCGCTCAAGCTGAAGATGGTTCCTACCCTAATGCAATTGACTCTGATGGAGATGGTATACCTGACTATATAGATGAAGACGATGATAATGATAATGTTCCAACAGCGATTGAAGAGTTTGATCCAAATGAAGATGGAGACATCACTGATGCATTAGATACAGATAATGACGGAACTCCTAATTATTTAGACAATGATGATGATGGAGATGGTGTTTTAACCGCTGATGAAGATGAAAATGACAATTTATCTTTAACCGATGATTTTGATTTTTCAAATGGTGTAAATAATACGCCAAGGTATTTAGACAGTAATGCAGTTGATGAGTATATTCAAGATGAATTCATTGACAATGAATTTACCAGATTAGTGACTGTTGAAGTGACAATTTTAGAGGCTAATATTGAAATTATAAACATACAGCCTTTATTCTTAGGAACTTACACCAACACACTCACTTTTAGCACAGAAGATTAAACATTCTGAAGAACATATACTTCAGTAGCACCTAAACCGTATTTCTGATAATCAGCAGGATAGAATTTCACGTTATTATAACGTCCAAAAAGATACTCCAATTCGGTTTTAAGTACACCCTCACCTACACCATGAATGAAAACAATTTTTTGAATTCGGTTCCTAATAGCATATTCTAACTTATGTCTGGCTGTATCTAATTGCAGATTAAGCATATCAAAATTATTCATGTGCTTATGACGCGTAGTAATTTGATTGATATGCAGATCAACTTCCATAGATGGCTGATTGCGTTCTTTAGGCTTAACCTTTACAGATTTTCGTTTAGTGACCTGCTCCTTTTCAGAAATAATAGCATCTGGATCAGTATTTACAAACAGTTGTGATGTGAGAGGTTTGGTTTTTATAACTTCAGACAATGAGAATTCCATATCAAAACCATCCTCTGTATGAATGGTAACTACATCTCCAGATATCTTAGAAACGATACCGTTGATATCTTCATCTAAAACAGAAACAGCATCTCCAACCTTTAGTCTCATAGCATAGGCATTTGCTGATCGTCTTCATTATCTGTTTTGCTCGGAATTCGTCTTGACACACTGTAAATTCCAACCATTAAAATTACAATGCCTCCAATCAAAATATACTGATTTTGTTGTTCCTGAGCTTGAGCGTAAATAGCTATAATTCCGCCAATTAGGATTAATAAATAACTAATTTTTCTTTGCATAATAAGTAATGTTAACGAAAATAATTCACGATTCATCGAAAATACTTACAAAAGTAGAAAAACTAAAGCATCTTAGTAATATATTTAGTCTAATATTAATTAATTGAATATGAAAACCTTAATCGACCTTAAAACCTTAACCGGCTTATTAATTCTATTTACTTTTAGTTTTACACAAGCCCAAGTTGGTATTGGTACAACAACACCTGCTTACACTTTTCAAGTAGTCAATACAGGCAATATTGGTGCAACTTCATTAGCTGAAAGCACAAATTCTGGAACTGATGGTGTCTCCCTAAGTGGATTCAATTCCTCTGCTACCAATCCATATAATGCAATAGAAGGTGTAACCAGTTACTCAGGTACTACCTTTACACCAGCTGGTGTATTTGGTTTAGCTATTTATGGAGGATCTGGCAACTCAAATACGATTGGTGTTTTTGGTTCTAGTAACGAATGGCAAGGTACCGGAGTTATCGGCTCTCGCTTTAATAGTGGTGGTCCAGACCAAGGCTGGGGAGGTCAATTTTATAACGATTTAGGATATACAGGTTTTTTTGGAGCTATTTCAGACGAAAGAACTAAAAAGAATATTACACAGATTAATGGTGCTTTAAGTATTATTTCTCAATTAAACCCTGTAACCTATTTTTATGACTATGATAAGTATCCTTATATGGGTCTCAACACAGAAATGGAGTATGGCTTTATTGCACAGGAAGTTAGAGAAGTATTACCAGAGATAGTCAGAGACAAAAATTTAAACACTAACGCTACTGCTGAGATCAAACCAAAACAAGGAATAAGTAATAGTCATGAGCAATTTGTTGTTATGGACTACACTAGAATTATACCTATCTTGACAAAAGCCATCAAGGAGCAACAATCATTAATTGATAATCAAAATTCAAAAATTCAGGATTTAGAGGATAAAGTATTACTTTTAGAGTCTAAACTTAATGTGCTTCTAGAAAACCAAGATTAAACCCATTTAGAATTAATCCATTATGAAAAAATTGTACGCCCTCATTATTGCAATTTCAATATCATCGTTAAGTTTTGCGCAACTTACAGTTCGCAATAATGCTTACATTTTTGTTTCCGATGAAGTTGTGTTTGTAAACGATAATGTCAACTTACAAGAAGCCGATTCAAAAGTATATTTGCGCAACGAGGCACAATTAATTCAAGGCACTGGCACTACAGGTAATTCTGGAATAGGTGAATTGAGTATATATCAAACTGGAACAGCAAATGAGTACGCATATAATTACTGGTGTTCTCCAGTAGGTATTAATTCAGCTACAGCTGGTAATGACAATGCCAGAGTGAATCTCATTGATGAAGCTACCAATATTGTTACAGTTGCAGACCCAACAGGTTTGATTTCTAGTTCTGATGCTGGCTTTACAACAAACTACGAAGGTACATCTTCGCCTTTAGTGATTTCAGAACGTTGGCTATACTCTTACGTTACAGGTAACCAATATAGTGATTGGGTCATCTTAGATCCAACAAGTACAATCCTACCAGGTCTCGGTTTTACCATGAAAGGTATTGGAGCAACTGGTGGTCAATTATACGATTTCCGAGGAAAACCAAACAACGGTACTATTACAAATAATATTGCTGCAGATCAATTTACACTGATTGGTAATCCGTATCCTTCAGCATTAGATGCCTTGTTATTCATTCATGATACCGATAACACAAATGTAGATACAGATGCTGCTTTATTACCTGCTACAACTGGTGCTCTATACTATTGGGAACAACAGCCTACCGATCATTTTACATCGAATTATATAGGTGGTTATGCTTCTTATACCATTTCGGCTGGAGGTGTTGAGACATTTGCTCCTGCAGTATTTTCTACGTTTGACGACTTTGGTAATACTGTACCGCTACCTCCACCAGGAGCTACAGGAAGTAAAATTGCAAGACGATACATACCAGTTGGTCAAGGATTTATGGTTGAAGGCGCTCCAACAACACCAGGAGGCTCTCAGGTATTTGTAAAAAATACGCATCGTGTATTTGAAAAGGAATCTGCAGGAAATAGTTATTTCTTTAGAATGGCTGAAGCAGACACTAATGATGTTTTAGACGATGAGATTGAATATAATGACATGGGATTGAATATTGTTCCTGGAGATTTTAAACGTTTCAGAATCAATGTGAGTTTTGACTATTCATATACAAGACAACTAGTACACAATTTTCATAATAGTGCAACTGACGGATTTGATTACGGATTAGAAGCTCCTGTTTCTAATGACAATCCAACCACTGATGCATCTTGGGTTCTGGACGATAAACCATATGTTATTCAGGCGCATAAATTTGAAATTGAAAAAAGAATTCCGCTTGTAGTAAATCTTATTGAGCAGCAATCAATTGAATTTAGCATTTTCGATGTACAAAATTTTGAGACCTCTCAACCAATATACCTTTACGATATTGAAAATGATTTATATATTAATCTAAAGGAACAAAACTATAGCATAAGCCTTCAAGCTGGTAATTACTCAAATCGCTTTGAAATTACTTTTGAAGGTGGAGATACACTCAGCACACCAGAAATAGCAGAAGAAGATTTTGATGTTTTCCAAAACACTAAAAGCTCTGAGTTAGTTATATTGAATCCAAACAGAATAGATATTAAAACAGTATCTATTTACGATGTTAGTGGCAAGCGTGTAATGAACACCAATGAAGTAGGAAATCAAAACGACTATCGTTTTACTACCAAATCACTTAGTTCTGGAGTTTACATTGCTAGTATTACTGTCGCTAACAATCAAGTTATTTCTAAAAAGGTGATTATCCAAAACTAAAAAGAGATTATTTCAATTTTATTATTTTTGTGAGACCGATAATTCCCATTATGATGTCTCCTGAAGAATACATGCTTCCCTGTTTGAACAAAAAATTGTTCGGATTAGATTGCATGGGCTGTGGTATGCAAAGATCAATAGCTTTAATTCTTGACGGCGACTTTGTTGCAGCTTTTCAAATGTACCCAGCAATTTATAGCTTAATTGCCATGTTGAGTATTATCTTCTTAAATTACTTTAGGAATTTCAAGCATGCCTATAAAATTATTATTATTTTGGCTGTTATAAATGCCGTTTTAATACTAGGCAATTTTATTTATAAAACATTTTATTAAACTAAAACTCAAATATGGAAAAACAACAATTACCTAATTCAACGCTAATACTTGTATTTGGAATAATATCAATTGTATTATGTTGGTGCTATGGAATCATAGGTATTCCTTTATCAATTATAGCATTAGTCCTTGCTTCTAAAGCGAAGAAGACTTACATGGAAGAACCTGAATTATATACTGGTTATCAAAACATGAATATTGGTAAGATATTAGCAATTATAGGATTAATACTTAACGTATTGTTCTTATGTTACGTTATTTATATTCTCTCTCAAATTGGATGGGATGCTCTTAATGATCCTGAACTATTAATGGAGCGAATGGAAGAAATGAAAGCTCAAAATTAGAAATAAAAAAAACCTCAATTTTCATTGAGGTTTTTTTTATACTTGTTTATCATGTTTACACTTCGAAAGCTTTCAATGTTTTAGTAATTATTGATACGCAATCTAATAATTGCTCCTTAGTCATAACTAAAGGAGGTGCAAAACGAATGATGTTTCCATGAGTTGGTTTGGCTAATAAGCCATTATCACGTAATGCTAAACAAATATTCCATGCGGTGTCACTATCTTCATCGTCATTGATGACAATAGCATTTAACAGACCTTTACCACGAACCAATTTTACAATTGAGCTTGTTTCTATGTACTTGTTCATTTCACTTCTGAATAATTCGCCTAATTGATAAGCATTCTCGGCAAGTCTCTCTTCTTTTACAACTTCTAATGCTGCAATTGCTACAGCTGCTGCAATTGGATTTCCTCCAAAAGTGCTTCCATGGTTTCCTGGCTGGATCACATTCATGATCTCATTATTAGCCATAACAGCTGATACTGGATACAATCCTCCGCTTAAGGCTTTACCTAACACCAATACATCTGGCTTTACATCTGGTGTCCCAGAGCAATCTTTATTTGCACAACTACAGTTTCCGCAACTGGCTAATAACCTTCCGGTTCTTGCAATTCCTGTCTGTACTTCATCAGCAATAAAGAGTACATTATATTTCTCACATAATGCCTTAGCTTCTCTAAGATAGTTTTCACTTGGCACATACACACCAGCTTCACCTTGAATTGGCTCTACCATAAATCCAGCAACATTAGGATTTGTACTTAAAACATCTTCCAAAGCCTTGAGATCGTCATACTCTACTTTTATAAATCCATCCGTATAAGGACCGAAGTTTTTTCTTGCAACCGGATCATTTGAGAATGAAATAATAGTGGTTGTTCTTCCGTGGAAATTATTCTTACAAACAACGATTTCAGCTTTATTTAAATCAATTCCTTTAACCTCATAAGCCCATTTTCTACAAAGTTTCAAAGCAGTTTCAACAGCTTCTGCACCCGAATTCATAGGAAGCATTTTGTCAAATTTGAAGTACTGAGTGGCATACTTTTCATATTTCCCAAGCATGTCATTGTAAAATGCTCTTGAAGTTAAGGTTAATCGTTGCGCTTGCTCAATCATTGCATTAACGATCTTGGGGTGACAATGCCCTTGGTTTAAAGATGAATAAGCAGATAAGAAGTCGTAATATTTCTTCCCTTCTACATCCCAAACGTACACTCCTTTTCCTTTCGATAAAACTACAGGAAGCGGATGATAATTCTGAGCGCCATACTTGTTTTCTAGTGCCATCGCTTCTTGCGATGAAATGTGGTCTAAAACAGCCATTTTAAAATAATTTAAGGTTTATGCCTCTCAATCAACAAGGCATCGTTTGACATTACAATTAATGCAAACATTAATAATTAAATCTCGCATTGCGAGGAAAATAACTATTCCTTATCTACCTTTATCCTTTCGAAGAGTTCGAAAATTCAGCGTGGGAAAGAAATCATCCCTAGAGTCTGCAAATTAATAAATATTAATTGCTTCTTAAAATGTTATTGTGACATTTTTCCTGATAGCGACGAAACCTGTAATTCCAAGCGTTTCATCTCTCTTAACAATGCATTTTTATCCATCTGCATCCAGGCAAAGATTTTTAACATACTCACTCCAATTAAAAACACTAAACTGCCTAAACCCCATTTCAATAATGCTTTTATTTCCACAGCATCAAAAAAGTTAATCACACAATAGATAAAAAGTCCGAAAAACACTAAGGTCATCATATTCATCAGGATAAGAATCCATTTGTTTTTTCCTTTGAATAATCCACCTATCATACCAAGAACATTCTGTTCTTCTAAGGAATTATAAAATTTGGTTTCCTCTTCTGTTAGAGTTTCTTTTATGAGTTTATCAATATCTTCCATGTTAGTTTTCATAATTTTATTTTTTAGTATTTCCGTGTTTACAGAAACGATGTTACTATTTTAGGTTTTATCTTTTAAAATCTGTTTTAATTTTTCTCTTGCGTGAAACAATCTCGATTTAACAGTTCCTACGGAAATATCAAGAGTTTTACTAATATCTTTTAATGAATAACTTTCTGTGTAAAACAACTTGACCACCATTTGCTGTTGCTCTGACAACGCTTTGACAGCTTGCAGGAGTGATGCTTTTAACTGTTCATCATCATTGCCAGAATCAGTATTCTCATCTTCAGCTATGGAGTATTCCAACTCTTGATCCTTATGACGTTTTCTAACTTGTTGTCGTAAAGCATCAAAAGATTTCGAACATACGATACGTAAAGCCCAAGCTCCAAAACTATTCACATCTTTGAGTTTATCAAGCTTATCAATAATCACCTGCCAGGACTCTTGAGCAATATCTTTAGCTAACTCTGGATCTTTAACAATCCAAAATGCTTTTTGACAAAACGTAAGATGCCAACGCTTCACCAATTTGGCCATAGCACTTTTATCTCCCAATAAGTAAGCTTTTACCAGTGCTGCATCTGTATGTTGATCTCTTTTCAATTAAACCTGTTTCGTTTTGGATAATTTTCGTTTGTAGATTGACCGCAAACATCTAACCCAAAAACTGTGTGACGTTTCTTTATTTTCTGAAAGAAACTGATTTTCGACTTTGTCAAAAGCATCTTCAATTAAAGCATCGTGCAGCCATCTTATCATGGTGATCCACAATATATATCCTTTTATTGATGTCTTCATTCGTATCTCATGTCTAATTTCTGTTGAATCCTCAGAAACACTTTCGATGACAAGCTCGTGAGTTCCGTAAAATCCGTCAGGTTTTAAAAATTTGAACTTAATACGACAACCAGGTTCAAACTCAATAATGGTGTATCTTATACGTCCATGACCTCCATTATTTCCAATTTGGAGTCCGTCTTTAAATTTCATTGCAGGCCAATTCTCTTTTGGCCAAATCCTATCATTTTTTGTAGCTAATGTGTCAAATAATTGAGATACGAATGCCTTAGGCTGATCAATCAAACGTGTATGTTGGTTAATAACTTTCATACTTTAAAGACGCAGAAAAATAAAAAAGGTTCATATTATTCAGAAGTTTTTTAAAGATAATTCTATTTACATACATTTTATCTGTAACGATTATTATTTTTGCGGTATGGCAAGACGAAAAAATAAAAGGCAAATCTTTGAGCATGTTGAAGTCATAGATGCTGGAGCTAAAGGCAAAACAATTGGTAAGGCTCCGGATGGACGTGTGATCTTTTTACCTAATGCTGTTCCTGGCGATGTTGTGGATGTGCAAACCTTTAAAAAGCGTAAAGCTTATTTTGAGGGTAAAGCCATTAAATTTCACAGCTTATCCAATAAGCGTACAGAACCAAAATGTGAACATTTTGGAGTTTGTGGTGGCTGTAAATGGCAGGATATGGAATACAAATATCAGTTAGAATACAAACAAAAAGAAGTGACCAATAACTTGATTCGTCTTGGTCATTTAGACTTACCAGAGGTGACACCTATTCTAGGTTCGGAAGAGCAATACTTCTATCGTAATAAAATGGAATTTTCATTTAGCGATAGTCGCTGGCTAACTCAAGAAGAAATTGAATCTGATAGAGATCTTGGTGATCGAAATGCGCTTGGATTTCACATTCCAGGAATGTGGGATAAGATTTTGGATATTGATAAATGTTGGTTACAGCAAGATCCTTCAAATGCGATTAGAAATGAAGTAAAACGTTTTTCTGTTGAAAACGGTTTAGAATTTTTTAATACCAGAAACCAAACTGGTTTTCTAAGAACGATGATGGTTCGTACTTCTACCACAGGAGATCTGATGGTCATGCTGCAGTTTTTCAAAGAACATAAAGAACATCGCGAATTATTACTCAACCACATAGCAGAGCAATTTCCGCAGATTAGTTCTTTACAATATGTTATTAATAGTAAGGCTAACGATACCATCTATGATCAGGAAGTGATTTGTTATAAAGGACAGGATCACATCTTTGAAGAGATGGAAGGTTTAAAATTTAAGATCAATGCAAAATCGTTCTATCAAACCAATTCTTTACAAGCCTATGAGCTCTATAAAATTACTCGTGATTTTGCTGGCTTAACTGGTGATGAACTTGTATACGACTTATATACAGGAACAGGTACTATTGCTCAGTTTGTAGCTAAACAAGCTCATCGGGTAATTGGAGTTGAAGCCATTCCTGATGCCATTTCGGCAGCAAAAGAAAATGCACAATTAAATGGCATAGAAAACGTTGATTTTTATGTTGGTGATATGAAAACTGTATTTAATGATGATTTTATTGCTGAACATGGTCATCCTGATGTGATTATAACAGATCCACCAAGAGATGGAATGCATGTCGCTGTTGTTAATCAAATATTAAATATTGCGCCAAAAAGAATAGTTTATGTAAGTTGTAACAGTGCAACCCAAGCTAGAGATCTGGCTTTAATGAAAGCATCTTATAAGATTGTAAAAACACAGGCTGTTGACATGTTTCCACAAACACATCATGTTGAAAATGTTGTGCTTTTAGAAAAACTAAATTAATACACTGAAATTGAAAAGAATACACATCATAGTCGCTTTAATCGCAATAACAGCAGGTATCGCTTTAAGTTGTGAACGTGATGATATTTGTGCAGAAACTACTGCAACCACACCACAATTAATCATCAGATTTTACGATATCAATAACCAAGATAACACCAAACAGGTTAGACAACTGGAAGCAAGAGGTCTTAATGATGATGACATGCCACTAGAGGAAACTATTAGTGTTAGAACTAACACAGATTCTATTGCATTACCTTTGCGTTTTACGAATGAAGGAGAATTCACAATCACCCGATTTCAGTTAGAAAAAGATGCCGACTTTGCCGATAATGAAAATCCTGACAATGATTCTAACATAGATATCATTGAAGTTAGATACACTCCAGAATTCATATATGTATCGAGAGCTTGTGGTTATAAAAGCATTTTTGACATTGGACTACCAACTGGTGGTATCTTTAGAGATAATGACGACGATAACTGGATCATCAATACAGAAATTTTAAACGAAAGCATAGAAAATGAACAAGCAGCACATATCATTATTTATCATTAGTTTGATAATTGTGATGTTGCTTCCTCTGACATCACAATCACAAGGAAACGACACAACATCTGACACACTTGTTTATAAGCAAAAATATGGTATCAGACTTGGTGGTGACATAGGTAAACTAGCACGTTCTTTGGTAGATAAAGACTATACAGGGTTTGAAATCAATGGAGATTATAGATTAACGAAGAACTTATACATAGCTGGTGAATTAGGAACCGAAGAGCGTTCAACCATCACTGATTTTCTCGACGTGACTTCTAAAGGAAGCTATCTAAAAGGAGGAATTGATTACAATACTTATACCAACTGGTTAGATATGCAAAACATGATCTATACAGGGTTTAGAGTTGGTGCCAGTAGTTTTAGTCAGCAAGTTAATAGCTTTACCGTTTACAATACCAATCAATATTGGAACGCTCCTTCAATTCAAAATCCAAATCAGGAGTTTGATGGTTTATCAGCTATTTGGGTTGAATTGATTATCGGACTTAAAGCCGAGTTATTCACCAATCTTTATGGCGGACTAAATGTTCAACTGAAGAGCATGATATCACAAGATCAGCCTGAAGGTCTTGAAAACCTCTACGTACCTGGTTTTAACAGAACCTATGATAGTGGTCGCTTTGGTATTGGTTTTGGGTATACCATATCCTATATGATTCCTATTTATAAAAAGGATAAAAAAGTGGTTGTAGAAAACGAAGACAACTAACTATTTATAACGCTTACTAACTTTGATCTGAATACCTTCCAACGGAAAATCTTTGCCGTTTATAGTTGCTACAGCACGAAAATACATTGTGTCCTTAACTGTTTTTAGCATTTGTATTCTTAAGCCACCTGCCTTATCAATACCTTTATCCATTTCGGTAACTCGCTTAGCTGGCGTTTTTTCTACATTGGTTTTTAATACATAGTTACAATCATCAATCCACTCAATATCCAAGACCATAAAGTCATCTTCAGAAATCGATTCAAACTGTGACGTCTTACTCCGTTTTACAGTTGTTGTAGGTACATTTTCATTCCCAGGAATCATAAACGTTCCTGTCTTAAATTTTTTACATTTTAATTCTTGTCCATTCACTGTCATACAGATCAAGAAGATTGTACATAAGGCAATTGCTTGTTTTATCATTTATTACTGTCTTTAGAATTCATATATTTTCCCTTCTTACTACCTTCATACATCACATATTTTACAAGTCGGGATTCTAGCTTTGCATTAAATAAATGAATTTTTCTCGAAGGACGTAAACCCACATGTTTCAAAGCTTCGAGATTTGAAGTAATAAACCAGGCTTCTGTTCCCGGATAGCCTTGTTTTAAAGTGTCTCCTATTTCCTTATAAAACGTTTCCATATTAATATCTAAACGCTCTCCATATGGTGGGTTGAAAAGTATGTGAAGCTTATTATCTCCTATCTTTTCTGTCTTAAAGAAGTCTTCATGTTGAATACTAATAAAGTCTTCGAGATGTGCATTTTTTATATTCGCCTTAGCTTTAGCAACAGCACTTGGAGATTTATCGTAGCCAATCATTTTATGATGAAAATCTCTAGTTTTACCAAGTAGAGATTCTTCTATTTTCTCAAATAGATCAACATCCCAATCCTGCCAACGCTCAAAGGCAAATTCTTTACGCATTAAGTTTGGGGGAATATTACAAGCTATCATTGCTGCTTCAGCAAGTATTGTTCCACTACCACACATTGGATCCATGAAGTCTGATTGTCCATCCCATCCAGACATCATCACTAAACCTGCTGCTAACACTTCATTTATAGGTGCAATATTAGTTGCAGTTTTATAGCCTCTTTTATGTAATGATTCTCCTGAAGTATCTAAAGATATCGTACATACTTGTCGGTCAATATGAACATTAATCTTGATATCTGGGAACCTCAAATCAACATTTGGTCTCTGGCCATCTGTACTTCTAAATTTATCAACAATGGCATCTTTGGTTTTGAGTGCAACATATTTAGAATGCGTAAATGCTTTTGAATGTACAGTAGCATCAACAGCAAGACTCCCTGTAGGTTTCAAGTATTTGCTCCAAGACATTTTATACACCTGATCATAAAGGTCTTGCTCGTTTACAACGCGAAATGTTTTAATGGGCTTCAATATCTTTATCGCAGTTCGCAATGCCAAATTAGCCTTGTACATGAAGCCTTTATCTCCTACAAAGCTTACGTTTCTGACACCTTTTTTGACATCCATTGCGCCCAATTGTATGAGTTCTCTTTCTAATAGATCTTCAAAACCATACAAGGTTTTTGCAACCATTTTGTAATTATTCTCCATGCTGTACAACTAATAGATTGCAAAAATAAAGTATTTTTGTGGCTTAGAAGAAGAATTAAAAATGAGATTCCCGATCAAACGGGAAGTAAATATGACAAAAGAGACACAACATTGGTACGCATCATGGTTTGACACCCCTTTTTATCATGTCTTATACAAGGACAGAGATCACAACGAAGCGCAAGTGTTCATGGATAATCTCACCGAATATCTCAACCTTCCTGAAGGTGGTGAAATCTTAGATCTTGCCTGTGGAAAAGGAAGACACTCGGTATATCTTAACAGTTTAGGATATAATGTTACAGGTGTAGATCTTTCAGAAAACAGTATTGAATACGCCAAACAATTTGAGAATGACACACTTCACTTTGAAGTTCATGACATGTGTAAGCCCTACAAAAAACAATTTGATGCTGTCTTTAATCTATTTACTAGTTTTGGTTATTTTGAAAATGAAGAAGATAATTTAAAGACGATCAAAGCTATTAAAGCAAATATCAACGAATTCGGATTTGGAGTAATTGACTTTATGAATAGCCACTATGTTATCGATAATTTAGTTGCTGAAAATACCAAAACTGTAGAAGGCATTGACTTCAAATTAAATCGTAGCTTTAAAGATGGTTACATCGTGAAAGATATTTATTTTTCTACTGAAGGTGATGACTTTCATTTTCAAGAGCGTGTTAGAGCCTTCACCTTAGAAGATTTTGAAGATCTATTTGAAAAAGCTGGTGTATATTTATTAGATGTATTTGGAGATTACAAACTCAAAAAATACGATGCAAAAACCTCTGAACGTCTAGTCCTTATTTTTAAATAATGAAATCGTATATTCTTCCTATAATAGCTGTTGGTATTGGTATTGTCTTAGCGTTTTTAACTAAACAAAAAAAGAATATATACACTAAACTTTTACTCTCTTTTAGTGGAGCCTTTTTGTTAGCATTAACGCTTTTCGACCTGCTACCAGAAGTATATGAACATCTTGAAGCAAAAACTACAGGGTTGTATATCATGTGTGGGATTCTCCTGCAGATCATACTAGAATTTTTTTCTAAAGGGGCTGAGCATGGACATGTCCATATTCATAAAAATGAAACTGTATTTCCATGGTTACTATTTATTAGCTTATGTGTTCATAGTTTTTTGGAAGGCTTTCCAATACACGAACATAACGATATGGTATATGGTGTATTAATTCATAAAATTCCAATAGCATTGTTATTGTCAACCTTCTTATTGCAATCTAATTTTACAAAACTTCAGATTATAAGTTTTTTTATTGTATTTGCGTTGATGACGCCTTTAGGAACCTATATTTCTAATGCTAGTTCAATTAATACAGATTATCTTAATATGATCAATGCCATTGTGATAGGTATCTTCTTTCATATTTCAACTACTATATTATTTGAAAGTAGTGAAGGACATAAATTTAATCTTTCAAAATTGGTTGCTATCCTTTTAGGTGTTAGTATTGCTTTTATTATTTAATATTCATGTTTTCAAAGGAAGAATCAAGATTATTACGACAAGAATTTTGGATCAGTTTTGGGAAATCTTTTCCTCGGAAATGGATCCTATACAACACCAAAATAAAAGGGTTTTCATTTAAATTTCATTTTGACACTAAAAAAGCACTAGTTGCTTTAGATCTTGAAGATGATTTGGAAAATAGAATCAAATATTGGGAAAAGCTACAATCTCTTGAATCTATTCTTAGAAATGATTACCTCTCTGAAGTTATATATAAAGAAGAGTTCTATTTGGACAACGGAAAAGAGATTTCAAGAATCTACTTACCTTTAAATCAAAAAGTATCTATTCACAATAAAAATACTTGGCAGGATGTTATGATCTTCTTCAATGAGACCATGAGTAAATTTGAAGCCTTTTTTGACGAGTATCGTGAAATATTAGACGACTAGAGTCTTATCCTGAAACTGACTCTGATTTCACTACAACTCTACCTACTTAAATAAAATTGCGGTAAACCCAATCATAGCGTAACATTTTTGAGGTTTATCAGACTTATACTATAAAAATATATCATGGGAAGTCTAAGTCAATTTAAAGCCACATTACAACGAAAAGCAGATCGTAACCATAAACGAAGTATCTACAAGAAAGAACAAAACTTAAGCTACTCCAAAGAGACACCAGAATATAATTTTCCTGAATTATCTGATAAAGAACTCAAGCAATTAAAAGTAGATATTAGATCTAAAATTCAATTTGAAAACAGAAAAGACTTCCTAATTATATTGGCTATATCCCTTATTCTAGCTTATCTTATATACATATTTGTTCTTAACTAGATATGTATTAGACAACTTATTTCCTATCTTTATTGAATACAATCTTTAATACTATTATTATGAAACTCGGCGCTTTTTCAATTAGTTTAGCTGTAAAAGATATTTATGTCTCTAAATCATTTTATGAAAATTTAGGGTTTTCGGTATTTGCTGGAGATCTCGAACGTAATTATCTCATTATGAAAAATGGGAATGCTTTAGTTGGATTATTTCAAGGCATGTTTGAGAACAATATTTTAACCTTCAATCCTGGTTGGGATGAAAACGCTAATACCATTGAAGAATTTGATGATGTGAGAACCATTCAGAAGCATTTAAAGTCTAAGGGAGTGGCATTAGAGTCTGAAGCAGATGAAACTACTTCTGGACCTGCTAGCTTTGTTGTATTAGATCCTGATGGTAATGCAGTACTAATAGATCAACATGTTTAGAAACATGTCGCTGTAGCTTCCTGTAAACGTATCATTTTTATTTTCTGCTTAGGTTGTATTGTGCTCAAATTACATGAAAGTACACCATAAAAAAGTGACAAATTGCACCACCTAGCACAAAAAAATGCCAAATAACATGATTGTAAGGTATTTTTTCAACAGCATAGAACACAATACCTAAAGTATAGAAAAGTCCGCCAGCAAACAATAGATAGAGTCCGATAGTATCCATTCGGTCAGCAAGTTTAGAAAAGTCAAAAACAATAAGCCAACCCATAACAAGATATAGTAAGGTAGAGAACGTTTCAAACTTACCAGTAAAGAAAAGTTTTAATATCACACCAAAAGCGGCTATTCCCCAAACCACCCAAAAGAGTGTCCAACCCAAACTATCAGACAACATAATAAGAAGTACAGGTGTATATGTACCTGCAATGAGTAAATAAATACTAATATGATCTAGTATTCTAAAATAGTGTTTGCGCTTATCGCCTTTTACAGCATGATAAAAAGTAGACGCTAAAAACAATACAATAATAGAGACACCATATACAATAACACTAAATAAAGCATAAGGTGTTTCTTTTTTAAGGAAGAGGATTAGCAGAACTAGTCCTGCAATTCCTAGAGCTGCACCAATACCATGACTCCATGCATTTAGACGCTCTTCTAAAGGGCTTTGGGTACGCATTAATTTTTAGTTTGTGTAGTTGACTTATTATTTAACCATTTATCTGAGAGATTGTAATAATCAAAATCTATAGCCGGCTCTTGTCGTTTTAATAGTCTGTTCTGGAATGCACGTTCTAAGATATCTTCAATTAGAAAATCTTCTTTAACGTCCATTGGATTAAACTCACGCTTTAACGATATATCAAACAAACTAGCAGTACTATTAAACCAAAAAGCCCGCCAACCACTTCGTAGCTCTTTGATTAACTGGAATGTAGTTTTACCCGTTTGACGATGAATGAGTTTAACTAATATTTGACCTTCAGTCTTTGTTAGTTTTTTTAATTCTGTGGAAAATTCATTCTCTATATATTTTTGGATTTTCTTAGCATATCGCTTCTTTGCTCTTTTTGTTCTCAACGTTGATAGACGCTCATTTAATGTGGTTAATCGCTCTGCAGCTAACTTAGCATATGGATACACCTTTAAGGTTTTTCTTCTTAAAATGAGATAATCTATACGCTCATCCTTATTAGCAAACTTGAGCTTATTGAGTACTAAGACCTCCTTGAGATCAATGGCCTCTTTAACAATAGAATCACCTTCTACATAAATATACTGCACCTTAGTTGAGTCTTGCTGTCTAGGTTCTACCTGAGCAAAAAGACACAACGGAAAGATTAATATGAGATATAAAAATTGTTTCATTAATTGTATGATAGCTAAAATTGTTCCAAATAGGATATTCAAAATTAATTATTTGTTGCTTTTAAAACCCCTAATTCGTGTTAATATTATAATTGAGGTCTAATTTATAAGCCTAATAGAAAACCCATAAACAAATAGATTTATGGGTTTTTATGAATTGTATTATTTAATTATTAGATTTTCTGTCGGTTATCATTAGATCTGGTATCTATCAATTTATTAAAAGGATCCACACCTACCTCTGTTGGTTTTTCATCCACTATAATTGATATTGTATTATTGATCTTAGTAACTTTGTGCTTCTTCAAATATAGAACTCGTTCTTTCTTTTTACCATCAACATCATCTTCTGTAAAAATTCCAATATCGATGTAATCTTCCAGTGGTAAGGACAGCAATGGTCTTTTACTTTTTTCAGATGCATACGAAATAGAATCTCTTCCTTCTTCGGAAAAGTAGCGTTTTCCTTTTTCGTTATTGCGATATTTACTAACGTTAAATTCGATATCTACTTTATACTTTCCGTTATCCGTTTCCGTAGTAGAAACATCTACAACTCGATTATCATATAAAGTAATGGTTTCAAACATATCTTTAATAACATATTGTAAGCTGTCTGGTGTAACGGCTTTGATATGATTGACCATATCAATTGAGGTGGTATATGGTGGCGCTTGAAATTTCACTTTTTCAACATAGGTTTTAAGTGCATTATTTAGTACATCTTCTCCAATATAATCACTCAATGCATAAAACACTAGCGACCCTTTTTGATAACGAATATAACCTTGTCCGTCATTATACATCAGTGGTTTTTCACGTTTACTTTCAAAAGTTCTTGACGTCAAATAATCGTCAAGTGATTTCTTCAAGAACTTTCGCATTTGATTCTTTCCTATTTCTTTTTCCAAAACTTTTAAGGACACATACTCAGAAAGACTCTCAGACATCATGGTTGCTCCAAGAACATCTGCGCCTATTACCTGATGTGCCCACCATTGATGTGCAACTTCGTGTACAGTAATCGCATACGTATAATCTACGCCACCTTCTTCACTATCATCAACATCTGCAATAAACCCTGCATCTCCTGCAAATGGAATGGTATTTGGAAATGATTGTGCAAAACTTCCGCTAGGAAATTCGATGATACGAAGTTGTTTATGCTGATACGGACTAAAATTCTCACTGTTATATTCCAGTGATGCTTTCATTCCTCTCATCATTCGGTCGAGGTTGTATTCATGTCCTTTGTGGTAGTAGATCTCAAGATCAACATCTTTCCACTTGTCACGTTTTACTTCATATTCGGCTGAATTAAAGGCATAAAAATGTAAGATCTTACTATCCATCTTGTAGTGGAAATAACGACGACCATCTTCAACCCATTCTTTTTGCAGATAGCCAGGTGCAATGGCAATTTGATCTTCACTTGTACTCACTGTAGCCTCAAAATCAATCCAATCACTATCTTTTGAAATATAGGTGTTTCCTAAGGCAGAAGAATCTGAAGGGTGAGGTCGTAAGGCATTTGGCGGAAGATCATATTTCTCTCTTGTTTTATCATCTCTAAGCTCGTTGCTTCCGTCGTATCCTAACGTTGGAAATAGTTGGAAATTATTAATAAATGTACCATTACCCACTACTGGAGAATTTCGCCTTAATAAGGTATTAGGCTTATTTTTAACTGTAAAACTCAATCTCATGGTATCACCAGGAACCATAGGTCGTTTCAACTGATAGATATCAAAATGATACAAGGTATCCTCTGATACTAATGTATTAGCTCTATCAAATTCAAATGTACTTGGATAGCTGTTATGATTTAAGAAAATACTATCAATAACCTGATCGGTTTTATTAACCATGACGTATTCTCCATAAGACTTAAAATCTCTCGTCTTAGGATAAATATCAAGATCAGATTTCACAGAAATAATTCTCGGCTGTGCAGCATCCTGATACTTTTTATAGGTCTTCTCCCACTCTACAGCTTGTTGCTCTCTTTCTTTAGCCGAAAAACTTTCATTCTCGATATTTGTTTCATGAAAAATCCTGAACCCTAAGGAAAAGAACCCAGCCAATAACACTAAAAACGTAATGGCTATAGGTGTTTTGAATCTCGACTTAGCAATACTCAATCGTTCTTTAAATGAGTGAGGTAAACCTCTCACCCAAAATAACCCTGCTATGACCATCAATACTAATCCGCCAAGAACCCAATAGAACTTATACAACATATAACGTCCCAGAGAATCGCCATAGCCATTCATATCATTATATCCAAAGCCAGGACCTTCGTTGTATTTAAATAAATCATTTTCGATTCCAGCCAATGTTAAAAATGGAATTCCAATTGCGATAACTAACAGTATGAATAAGCCCAAATACGGGTTTCTGATCAGTGTTTGAATCGTTAGAGCCAAAAAGGCCCAGATGATATAATTAATTAGTTTTAAACCAAACAATTCCTTGATATATAAACCAATTTCAATATCATAATAACCTTTATACAACTGAAATAAGATTCCAGATATCATAATCACAGACAGCAGTAGTATCTGCATTTTAACAATCGCTAGAAATTTAGAGAAGAACAACGACCAATTTGGAATTGGCGTCACATCTTCTATACCATTCATTCTAGAAATTTTACTACGGTTAACTAGCATTCCTGCATATAAGAACGTACAAATATTGATTGCTATTACAAAAGCGCCTCCACCTCGTAACATTCGCCAAGTTCTTGGATATGATGGTGTTCCAAATGGATTACCAAGATCAGCAAGAGCAATTAAAACGATAATTAGTCCAACCAAAACAATACTAATAAAAGGCCAGCTTTTAACGATATATTTGAATTCTATATTAGATATCTTCCAGGTTGTTTTCAAATTCTGAATAAATGAATAATCAAAATTCACTTTTGGTAAGTTGATACGAGTAATGCCGCCAAAATTCTTCTTGATTGATCGTTCTCCTTTAGTTCTTTTGAATAATGAAAGTGATATCGGGTTTTGACTAAAAGCAAAAAATCTATAGACCAAAGCAAATACTACAGAAGACACCCCTAACCAAATCAATCGGTTATAAATAATGACCTCTTTAATAGGAATATGAAGTTCATTTTGTTCAGCAACTGTCCAATATCTGGTATAGTATTGCATTGCTGCTCCACCAAAAGGATCTGCTAAAGCTGCTGCATATCTATATTCTGGATCTGATAAAAAGCTTTCAGCAACACCTTGAACAAACAACAACAATATAACAGTGATGAAACCAGCAGCGATATTACGCGTAAATGTTACCACACCAAAAACGATAGCTCCAAATAGCAATATGTTTGGTAGTATGAAAAACAGGTAAGCATTAAAGTATGATTTAAAATCAAAAGACGTTAATAGTTCAGCATTAGTACCTGGCATTCTGTAACCAATAAACATTCCAAGTCCTATGGTTAAAACAATACAAGTGACAATGAACACTGCACTAAAAAATTTAGCAAACAGATAACTGCTTTTTGTAAAGGGATAGGAATATAATATCGTATGCATTTCACTTTTAAAATCTCTGTGTATCGACACTCCGATTATTGAGGGAAACAGAAAGAAAATAAAAATGGTAAGCGAGATAAATAAATTAGCAATTCCAAAAGGTGCGTTCACAATTCTGGAAGACCCGGTTGTTACTGTAAGGCTATCAAATATTCCAGCATTGGCAGCAGCCAAGAATATTGCCAAGACAAAAAAGATTGACATATATATGTAGAATGCTGGTTTTTTAAACCAGTATTTCAATTCATGAGAAAATATTGTAGAAAACATAATGTGTATTTTAAATTAAGATGAAAATAGATTAGCTCAACGCAGGTTCGTCCTGTCTGAGAGCTATAAAGTACACATCGTCTAACTGTGGCTCTGATACTTTAAAATCAGTATCAGGTATATCATCTGAAAACACTCGTATGTTTAAAGTATTATCTTCGTTATAGTTTGAAGACAATACATTGTATTTAGCTTCATTAACTTCAAGATCATCACGCTCAATAATTTTAGTCCAAATTTTTCCTTTAAGTTCCTCTCTGGCTTTTGAAGGTGTTGAATGCATTAAAATACGACCACCATTCAATATGGCCATCTCATTGCAAAGTTCCTTTACATCTTCAACAATATGCGTAGAGAAAATAACAGTACAATTGGTACCAACCTCACGAAGCACATTCAAAAAACGATGTCTTTCAGCTGGATCTAATCCTGCAGTGGGTTCATCTACTATGATAAGCTTTGGGTTATTTAGTAGTAATTGAGCAATACCAAAACGCTGCTTCATACCACCAGAATAACCAGCAACATTCTTTTTTCTAACATCATATAAATTAGTAATGTCTAAAACTTCTTTTACTAAAGCTGCGCGTTCACTTTTTGAAGCAACGCCTTTTAAAGTAGCAAAGTAATCCAATAAAGCTTCTGCAGACATTTTTGGATAGACTCCAAAAGATTGAGGTAAATAACCTAAAATTTTTCGCAACGCCATTTTATCCTCCAAAACATTAATATCTCCAAACTCTATAGATCCTGAATCAGGACTTTGCAAGGTTGCAATAGTTCGCATTAAAGAGGATTTACCTGCACCATTTGGTCCTAATAAACCAAACATCCCTGTTCCAATTTCGAGATTAAGATTGTCTATGGCCTTTACACCATTTTTATATGTTTTAGTGAGATCTTTAATGACTAACTTCATTGTTTACAGTTTAAAATTAAATTTATTAAGGTGATAAGTGTAAAAATAGTTCATTTTGTTACAAAAAGTTTTCGCAAGCTATTAAAAACAAAATAAAACCTTTTATTTTTACGGAAATACAAACAACATACAAATGGCAAAAAAAAGTATACTGAATAAAAAATCACTTGATTTCCTCGAAACATATTTAAACAACGCTGCTCCTACAGGTTATGAGTGGGATGGTCAAAAGGTATGGATGGACTATCTTAAACCTTATGTAGATGAGTTTATAACTGACACTTACGGTACTGCTGTTGGAGTTATTAATCCGAAAGCAAAGTATAAAGTTGTTATTGAAGGTCATGCTGATGAAATCTCTTGGTATGTTAACTATATTTCTGATAATGGTTTAATCTATGTCATCAGAAATGGTGGAAGTGATCATCAAATTGCGCCAAGTAAAATTGTAGATATTCATACCAAAAAGGGCATCGTTAAAGGTGTGTTTGGCTGGCCAGCTATTCACACACGAAACAGAGCCAAGGAAGAAGCGCCAAAGCCAGATAATATTTTTATTGATTGTGGCTGTGCTACAAAAGATGAAGTTGAAAAATTAGGAATTCACGTAGGCTGTGTCATCACCTATCCTGATACCTTCCACATACTCAACAAAGATAAATTTGTCTGTCGTGCATTAGACAACAGAATGGGTGGATTTATGATTGCCGAAGTTGCTCGATTACTAAAGGAAAATAAAAAGACCTTGCCATTCGGACTCTACATTACAAATTCTGTTCAAGAGGAAATCGGACTTAGAGGTGCGCAAATGATTACTGACACTATTCAACCAAACGTTGCTATAGTAACTGATGTGACACATGATACAACTACGCCAATGATCGATAAGAAAAAGGAAGGTCATTTAGAGATTGGTAAAGGTCCTGTTGTGGCTTATGCTCCTGCAGTACAACAAAAATTACGTGATTTGATTACTGATACTGCAGAAGCGAAGAAAATTCCTTTCCAGCGTTCGGCGTTATCAAGAGCTACAGGAACAGATACAGATGCCTTTGCGTACAGTAATGGTGGTGTGGCTTCTGCTTTGATCTCATTGCCTTTACGTTATATGCATACCACTGTGGAAATGGTACATCGTGACGATGTAGAAAATGTAATCAGAATGATTTACGAAACATTACTAAAAATCAAAGATGGAGATACGTTTTCGTATTTTGAGTAATCTATAACCAATGCTAAACCAAAAACAGCTGTTCGATATTCCAGAAGAGGTTACCTATTTAAATATAGCTAGCCTCTCTCCTTCTTTCAAGGCTGTTGAAAAAGCTGGAATTGATGCTGTACTTCAAAAAAGCAAACCTTACACCATTCCTGTAAGTGATTTTTTTGATCCTGTGACCGAACTTAAAGGCTTATTCGCAAAACTGATTGATACTGATGAACCCGAACGTGTTGTGAGTATTCCTTCAGTATCTTACGGAATGGCGACTGTTGCCAACAATATTAAACTCAATCCAAATGATGAGATCTTAGTTATTGAGGAGCAGTTTCCAAGTAATATATATGCTTGGAAAAAACTCGCCAAAACATATGGTGCAAAGATCATCACAATACAAAATCCTGGTCTAAAAGACTATAACGGAAAACAATGGAATCAGGACATTCTCGATGCAATAACAGTAAATACTGCATTAGTAGCTATGGGGCAAATTCATTGGTCTAATGGTACGCTCTTCGATGTAAAAGCCATTAGAAAGAAAACAAAAGAGCACAATGCCTTACTGGTTATCGATGGAAGTCAGACCATAGGAGCTTTTCCATTTTCTGTAAAAGAAATTCAACCAGATGCGCTCATTTGTGCAGGTTATAAATGGCTATTCGGTCCTTATGGTTGTGCTTACGCTTACTACGGAAGTTATTTTGATCATGGAGAACCTATTGAAAATAATTGGGCTAATCGCCTTGATAGTGAGAAATTATCAGAACTTACAAATTATCAACCACTTTACAAACCGTTATCAAACCGTTATGCTGTAGGTGAAAGCGGAAATTTCATCTATGTTAAAATGCAAATTGAAGCATTAAAACAAGTAACGAAATGGACACCTAAAGCTATTCAGGATTATTGCAAATCCTTATCGATAGATGCTGCAAAAGAGTTAACTGACCTTGGTTGTATTATCGAACATCCAGAATATAGATCACATCATTTATTTGGTGTTGAGCTTCCTGAACATGTAAATATCGACTTTTTAAAAACAGCATTACAGAATCAGAATATTCATGTGTCTTTCAGAGGAAAATACATCAGAATTTCATGTCATTTGTACAATACGACAGATGACTTCAAAAAGCTGGTGAAGTGTATAAAATCTGTACTCTAATTTAAATACTTTGGAAGACTATATTGACATAGTAGATGAACATGGTAAGCCAACTGGAAGTTCTGCTCCAAAATCTGAAATCCATGCTAAAGGCTTATTTCATCATACAGCACATTTGTGGCTTTACACTTCGGAAGGCAATATTCTACTCCAACAACGCGCTGCAAGTAAAACTATATATCCTTTACTTTGGGACGTTTCTGTTGCTGGTCATGTCGATGCAGGAGAATCAATTGAAGCTGCTGCATTAAGAGAAGCTAAAGAGGAAATTGGTATTACTATTTCCGAAGTACAACTATCAAAAATTGGTGTTTTTGAATGCTTCCAATCGTATTCTAATGGTATCACAGATAATGAATTTCACAATACCTACATTGCGAAAGTTGATGTAAATATTAAAGATTTAACACCTCAAAAAGGTGAGGTAGAAGCGCTTAAATTTGTATCTATTTCAGAGTTTAATGAGCTATTAGAGTCAAGCCAAACTAACAACCATTTTATAGCGAGTAATCGTAAATATTATGAATTCGTGGTAAAAGCCATCAAAGCACAATTGAGTTGATTTTTTTTACTATTTTTCTACAATGAAACTTCTACTTCTGGCCATCGCCCCAATTTTTATAATCATATTCTATATCTACTTGATGGATAAGTATGATAAAGAACCTAAGCGACTTTTATTAGCAAGTTTCCTTTTAGGAGCTGTTGGCAGCATCATCATAACTTTGGTAATATATTTAGGATTTGATATGATCTTACCATTGAAAGATAAGTTTAGTGTACCACAGCAGTTTATAAAAGCCTTTATAGTTGTAGCACTCACAGAAGAGTTCAGTAAATACATTATCGTTCGTTTTTTTGCACAGCCAAAACAAGCATTTGATGAACCTTATGATGGTATTATGTATGCCGTTATGGTATCTATGGGTTTTGCAGCTACTGAAAACGTAATTTATGTATTAGAAGGAGGTTATGTTACAGGGTTTTTAAGAGCCTTTACAGCAGTTCCAGCTCATGCAACTTTTGGAATTTTAATGGGCTATTTTATGGGAAAAGCCAAGTTTTCTAAAAATAGAATCCAACTTAATCTCATGGGATTATTATTAGCAGTTATATTCCATGGATTCTATGACTTTTTCTTATTTATTGATTTCATCCCAGGTATTTGGATTGGAGCTTTTGTCTCTCTAATTCTAGGTATTATACTGTCCAGAAAAGCCATAAAAATACACCAGGAAAATTCTCATTTCAAAAATTAAAAACATTAACGATTTAATATGACAATTTTCATGTTTTAAGAGTCTGATTTTTCTTAATTTTACTGTATTCAATAAACATTACATTATGTACAAAATAAAAGTCAACAATTCGCACAGTTTTGATATTTCTAAAGACGATTTAAATGAACTTGATGCTGTTGAAACCACTTCTGATAACTTCCACATTCTTGTAAAAAACAACTCGATTAAAGCATCAATATTGAATTCTGATTTTAACAAAAAATCGTATTCGGTAAAAGTAAATAACAATACTTATGACGTTATTATAAACGATGCCTTAGATCAACAAATTTCTGCTTTAGGATTTGAAATTGGTACTGCCAAACAAATCAACAATATCAAAGCACCTATGCCTGGTCTTATTTTAGAAATTAATGTCAATGAAGGCCAAGATGTAAAAGAAGATGACGCACTACTGATATTGGAAGCTATGAAAATGGAAAATGTAATCACCTCTCCAAGAGATGGTGTGATTAAATCTATTAGTGTAAGTCAAGGTGAAACCGTAGATAAAAACTCTCTTTTAATTGAATTTGAATAAGTTATTTTAAAACTTTTCTCAAACTAATAGACTCCAAAAGAGATTTATAAAATAAACATATGAAAAAAATACTAGTTGCTAACCGTGGTGAAATTGCAATTCGAGTCATGCGAACTGCAAAGAAAATGGGAATTAAAACTGTTGCTGTCTTCTCTGAAGCAGATCGAAATGCACCACACGTCAAATATGCAGACGAAGCTGTTTGTATTGGTCCTGCTCCATCTAACCAATCTTATTTAAAAGGAGATAAAATCATTGAAGTAGCGAAAGCCTTAGACGTAGATGGCATCCATCCTGGTTATGGTTTTTTGAGTGAAAATGCTGATTTTGCTGAACTTGCTGAAAAAAATAATATCATTTTTATTGGTCCGCGATCTAAAGCCATTCAAATGATGGGTGATAAATTGGCTGCTAAAGATGCAGTTAAAGATTATGACATCCCAATGGTACCAGGTGTTGACCACGCTATTACTGATCCGAAGGAAGCAGTACAAATTGCAAAAGATATTGGGTTTCCAATTTTAATAAAAGCTGCCGCAGGTGGTGGTGGAAAAGGGATGCGTATTGTCGAGAAAGAGAAAGATGTTGAAGAACAAATGAAACGTGCTATTAGCGAAGCTACTTCTGCTTTTGGTGACGGCTCTGTTTTTGTTGAAAAATATGTCACCTCTCCACGTCATATTGAAATTCAAGTCATGGCCGACAGTCATGGCACCATACTGCATTTCTTTGAACGCGAATGCTCAGTACAACGACGTCATCAAAAAGTAGTTGAAGAAGCACCCTCTGCAATCTTAACTCCAGAACTTAGAGAAAAAATGGGACAAGCAGCTATTAATGTTGCTCGCTCATGTGATTATCTTGGTGCTGGAACCGTAGAATTCCTGATGGACGCTGATCATAATTTCTATTTCCTGGAAATGAATACTAGACTACAGGTAGAACATCCAGTTTCAGAATGGATTTCAGAAGTTGACCTTGTTGAACTTCAGATCAAAGTTGCTCGTGGTGAAAAACTTGACATCAAACAAGAAGATCTAAAAATAAATGGTCATGCACTTGAACTACGTGTTTATGCAGAAGATCCAATGAATGATTTCTTACCTAGTGTGGGTAACTTAGAAGTTTATCAATTACCCGAAGGTGATAACATTCGTGTAGATAATGGGTTTGAGGAAGGTATGGACATTCCAATTTATTATGACCCAATGCTTTCAAAATTGATTACCTATGGTGCAACCAGAGCAGAAGCCATTCAACTCATGATTAAAGCTATAGATAATTATCACATAAAAGGTGTGCAAACAACATTACCCTTTGGGCGTTTTGTTTGCGAACATGAAGCTTTTAAAAGTGGTGATTTTGACACCCATTTTGTAAAGAATTACTACTCGCCTAGCTTATTGGAAGAGCAACATAAAAAAGAAGCTGAAATTGCAGCAAAAGTTGCATTGAAACGCTATATGGAAGATCAAAAATTATTAAGATTACCAAACTAAGATATTTATGGATTCTAAAATAAAAACACTAAACGAAAAATTAGAGCTGGCCAAATTAGGTGGTGGACAAGCACGAATTGACAAACAGCATCAAAAGAAAAAGCTTACCGCAAGAGAGCGTGTCTTATACCTTTTAGATGAAGGCTCTTTTGAAGAAATAGGAGCTCTGGTAACTCACAGAACCAAAGATTTTGGAATGGAGAACCAGAAATTTTATGGTGATGGTGTCGTTACTGGCTATGGTACTGTAGATGGCAGATTAGTTTATGTATTTGCTCAGGATTTTACTGTTTTTGGTGGTTCATTATCTGAAACGCATGCAGAAAAGATTTGTAAGATTATGGATATGGCAGTAAATGTTGGTGCTCCAATAATTGGATTGAATGATTCGGGAGGTGCCCGTATTCAGGAAGGTGTGCGATCTCTTGGTGGCTATGCTGATATTTTCTACAGAAACGTGCAAGCTTCAGGTGTTATTCCTCAGATTTCAGCTATAATGGGACCTTGTGCTGGTGGTGCAGTGTATTCTCCGGCAATGACAGACTTTACTATTATGGTTCAGGATACAAGTTATATGTTTGTTACTGGTCCGAATGTCGTAAAGACGGTTACCAATGAAGAAGTCACCAGTGAAGAACTCGGTGGTGCAAGTGTACATTCTACAAAATCTGGTGTTGCCCATAAAACATCTGCTAATGACGTTGAGTGTTTAGAAGATGTAAAAAAACTACTGAGTTATTTACCACAAAGTAATCGGGAATTTCCTGAAGATCTTGACGTTGAACTCAATGATGAAATACGAGAAGGATTAGCTGATATTGTTCCAGAGAATCCAAATAAACCTTATGATATGCATCAGGTAATTGAGGGTGTTATTGATACCGATTCATTTTATGAAATTCATAAAGATCATGCCGAAAATATCATAGTTGGTTTTGCTCGTTTAGGAGGGAAATCTATTGGTGTCGTCGCTAACCAACCTATGTTTTTAGCTGGAGTATTAGACGTAAATAGTTCAAAAAAAGCTGCTCGATTTGTTCGATTCTGTGATTGTTTTAATATTCCGTTATTGGTCTTTGAAGATGTCCCTGGATTCTTACCTGGTACTGATCAGGAATGGAATGGGATCATTGTTCATGGTGCTAAACTGTTGTATGCTTTTAGTGAAGCAACAGTTCCTAGAGTAACTGTAATTACCAGAAAAGCTTATGGTGGTGCCTATGATGTTATGAATTCGAAACATATTGGTGCCGATATGAATTTTGCATGGCCAAATGCAGAGATTGCTGTAATGGGAGCTAAAGGTGCTGCGGAAATTATCTTTAAACGAGAGATCTCATCTGCTGATGATCCTGATGCCAAATGGAAAGAAAAAGAAGCTGAATATGCTGACCTATTTGCTAACCCATATAGTGCTGCAGAACGTGGTTATATTGACGAGGTTATACTTCCAAAACATACGAGACGTAAACTGATAAAAGCATTTTCAATGTTAGAAAATAAAGAGGTAAGCAGACCGAAACGTAAACATGGAAATATTCCATTGTAATTAGTCGGGAAACTTACTTTTATCTAAACCAGGTACAATACGAAGTGCGTTTTTGTAGTATACTTTTTTAAGCACCTCATCAGGTAGATCTAAGCCATACATTGGCCAGAACGCATGATATTTTTTGTGATATGGAAAATACTCATCAGCACTTTCTAAAACTCTGAAATAGGTTGGAAACTCATTGGGTTTCCAACTATCTTTTCCAAAGAGAATACGATCCTGATACTTAATAAAAAATGCTCTAGCAAAACGAGGTTGTCTACCTAATTCTGCTATGATTGCACCAATACCTACATTCATATTAGGCATCTCATCTAATAGTTGGCCAAGATAACCTAAATTATTAGCATACCAGCCCATATGTGCATTGATGAATGTTGTATTAGGATGCGCCTTGAACATATTGTGTTGTTCTTGAATAATCTGTTCCCAAGGTGCAGGATTTTTAGCATCTCGCTTTCGTCGTGGATGTGTTTTTAACTCCAACCATCGTTCGTTATCACCATCAAATTCATCCCAAAACGATTTAGGATCAGCTGAGTGTATTAAAACAGGAATACCCAATTCTCCACAAGTTGTCCATATAGGACTCAAACGCGGATCATCAATAGCTAGTCGTTTTCCATCTACATCACGATTTCTTAAGCCTAAACTTTTATAAACTTTAAGTCCGCGAGCACCATTAGCTACATCCTGTTTTAATTGAGCAACCGTCTCCTCTATCCAACCTTCTGCTCCCGCTCTTTCAAAGTTGATATTACAAAATACCACAAAGCGACTAGGAAAATTTTTGTCAATATTGGCAACAGATTGTTTTAAATCATTTCCTGTTCTACCACTTAAATTAACCATAATTCCCATATTTAGTGTATCCATTGCAGCTACTACAGGCGTTAAATCTTGAGTTGGCATTTGATATTGGTGTCCATGTACATCAATAAAAGGAAACTTTGCTCTGTTGATAATTTTACCTGGAACGACTAATGTTGATTTCGGATTATAATCTTCAAATGAAATTTCCTGAGCAAATGACATGAGCACTGTGCTCAATACTAAAGTAAATAAGATGTAAAATTTAATTTTCATAAGGAAATGGTTTTATTAAATGAAGTTACATATCAAAAATGACAGACAAATGGATTTGGCATGTGTTTAACATCCAGATGATTATAAATTCCTTTATTAATAATTAGGCTATAGAGATTTAAGCATCCAGCAATCGTCTATGATAATTAATCTGTCCGAGATGATACGCAAGATGCATACTCAAGTGCACCAAAAAATACTCAGTTGTCATAGCATCCTCGAACACTCGTCTCTTGTACTCATTTTGTAGATCGGTTTCTGTTAACGTCTTTAAAATCTTTTCAACCATTGCTATAGTATCATCAACTTGCTTAATTAATTCTGTTCTTGGTACATCTTTTAGCGAAAACTCTAGATCTCGCTGTCTAACATAACCTGTATCTCCCATAGTAGCACCAATAAAATGGTTAAGATTTCCAACGAGATGAAGACATAAATTCCCTCCAGAATTAGAAATATCTTCTGCTACTAACCATAACTTTGACTCGTATTTATAAGAATTGATCTCCTTTTTTAAAGCATTGAGGTCTCTGGTAAATAATTTAATTAAGGTGTCTGTAAGCATATCGGTTATGGTTTATTAAGCTTTATAAAAATATGTAATAAGATTGAAATAGTCGTTAAAATACAGCTGTCTTAACAATTACTTATAAATTAATATCTTTAGGAATATTAATTTTTAATCTAACTCTCATGAAAAAATTACTCTTTTTAACCCTCTTGCTAGCCTTCTGTATAAACGGATTTTCGCAAACAGAAGAAGAAATGAAAGCTTGGCAAGCAAACATGACTCCAGGAAAATATCATAAATGGTTAGCTTCTTTTGATGGTGAATGGACTGGAGAGATGAAAATGTGGACAGATCCTTCTCAAGAACCTGTAATTTCAAAACTATCTACAAAAAATGAAATGATCATGAATGGACTATACCAAAGATCTACACATAGTGGAGACATGATGGGTATGCCTTTTAAAGGTGAAGGTATGGCAGGTTATGATAATTCAAAAAAGAAATTTGTAACCACTTGGATAGACAATATGGGCAGTGGAATAATGACCATGGAAGGTGTTATGGATGACACAGGAGAGGTAATGATCTCAAAAGGAACAATGACTGATCCAATTACTGGTCAATCTATAAAAGTTAAGCAAACTCTTAAGTTTATCTCAAAAGACAAACACCACTTCGAAATGTTTATGATTGTTGGAGGCGACGAAATGAAAACTATGGAAATCACCTACTACAGAAATTAAAATATACATGTTGATACATCAATTATTGAACTCCCTTTTTTGGGAGTTTTTTTGTAGTCGATATTTAAGAAGACTTTAAGACATCAGCCCTTTTTCATAAAATGAATCATAGTACCTTTGCGCCATGCAAAATAAACCAGCCTTTAAGTTTGAATTTATTGCACTAATGGCATCACTAATGTCGATTGTGGCATTATCAATTGATGCATTATTACCTGCACTACCTGAAATTGGAGATGCACTTGGAGTTACCAATCCAAGTGACAATCAATTATTAATAACTATGATCTTTTTAGGCTTAGGATTTGGTCAATTGATATTTGGGCCTCTTTCAGATAGCTTCGGAAGAAAACCTATGGTCTATTTTGGATTTACTGTCTTTGTAATTGCCAGCATAGTATGTGTCACAACACGTAATTTTGAAGTCATGATTATTGGTAGAATTCTTCAAGGTGTTGGACTCTCATCACCAAGAACCATTGCTATTGCGATGACTCGTGATACCTATAGCGGTGATTTTATGGCAAAGATATTGTCCATTATTGTCATGTTCTTCATTCTTGTTCCAATCATTGCGCCTACATTCGGACAATTACTATTAGATATTTTTAACTGGAAAGCTATTTTCAATGCTAATCTTATTATTGGTTTACTAATTGTATTATGGTTTTGGAAACGTCAACCTGAAACCTTAGATACAAAAGATCGAATTAAGTTTACTCCTGCAATATTTATTACTGGAACCCGAGAATTTTTAAGACACAAAGAAGCTGTTGCATTTACATTAGTTTCTGGTTTCATTACTGGCTCTTTTATGGTGTATCTAAGCACATCACAACAAATCTTTCAAGAGCAGTATCAATTGGGAGAATTGTTTCCATATATCTTTGCCAGTACTGCATTTTCTGTTGGATTTGCAACATTTACTAACAGTCGTCTCGTCATGCGATTTGGTGCTTTTAATATTGCTTACACTGCAACAGTAGCCTATGCTGTCATATCAATTTTATACATTGCATTATACCACTCAGGTCATAATCCGGGTATTGGAATTCTCATTACGTTTTTCCTGATTCAATTCTTTTCTGTAGGTTTTCTCTTCGGAAATCTGCGTTCCTTAGCCATGGAGCCATTAGGACATATTGCTGGAATTGGAGCCGCTATTAACGGTTTTGTCTCTACAGTCATGGCAGTTCCAATTGCTAACTATATTGGAAGTTTTGTGAAAACTTCAGTACTACCATTATTTATTGGTTTCTCTTGTTTTGGAATCCTATCGCTTATTGTCTTTTTATATATGAAACACCGACGAACTTCATTAAGAACGAAACAGTCTTTGATGTGATGACTATCGGCTCTGATAAGTATTAAAATATTTTACCTTACTGAATAACTATTACTGATTTAGTGCTAACTATATCATTTTAGCAAATACCTGACAAATCTCAGCTTCCATCCTATTATTTTTCAATACTTTAGTAATATGAAGAATACTATTGCTGAACGTGTTTTAGATTTCCTTAAAGGCTTCCCTCCTTTTGATGTACTCAGTTATGAGCAACTCTTCAAAATTTCATCTCAGGTTAAGGTGATTTACTTAGAAAAAGACCATTTCATTTTTAAACAAGGTGACGCTTTGCATGATTCATTTTACATTGTAAAAGATGGAGCTATTGGTATTTATCGAGATATTGCGCTTGTTGACGAATGTGATGAAGGTGATATTTTCGGTCTTAGAGCTTTAATTCGAAATGATAACTATTTACTCGACGCAAAGGCTATTGAAGAAAGTATTGTATATAGTATTTCCTCTAAACTTTTGGAAGAGATTATCATCAATAACACTGAAGCCAATCAGTTCCTAATTGCTAGTTTTGCAACCAATACTCGCAATCCCTATTCTGATGAGGATAAAGGAACTCTATTTGCAAACGAAACCATATTAAAGCCTAACGCTTCAAGTTTTACTGAAGTACAATCGGCTTCATTTTCAAAAAATCCTATTACTTGTGATACGCATACCAGTATCAAAGATGCATCATTGATCATGAGTCGTAATAAAGTTGGCTCTATTGTAATTACCGAAAGTAAACAACCCATTGGTATTATCACTGATAAAGATCTTCGGAATAAGATCGCAACAGGTCATCATGACATTTCAGAAGATGTAGAAGCCATCATGTCAACTCCAGTAATTACCTTTCCACCAAGTATCACTGTGGCTGAAGCACAAATTGCAATGCTTAGACACAGTATTTCACATTTGTGTATTACTAAAGATGGCACTGTAAATTCTGAACTGATTGGAATCCTATCTGAACATGATATTATTGTCATTCATGGTAATAACCCTTCGGTACTGATTAAAGAAATAAAGCGGGCTTCTTCAGCCGAACAATTACAACATATTCGTGAAAAGGCACAAGTGCTCTTAAAGAATTATATCGAGCAACATATTCCTATTTCGTTTATATCTAACATTATTTCGGCTATTAATGAGACAATCACCAAACGCATCATCAATTTGAGTATTTCTGAAATTGGAGCTGAACCACCTACTACTTTTGCCTGGCTAGCCATTGGTAGCCAAGGAAGAAAAGAACAATTGCTATTTACTGATCAGGATAATGCTCTGGTTTATGAAGATGTAAGTAATGATGAAGAAGTCAAATCTTATTTTTTAGAATTGGCAAAGGCGATCAATAACAAATTGCATATAGTTGGTTTTGAGTTGTGTCCTGCAAATATGATGGCAAGTAATCCTAAGTGGTGCTTATCAGTATCACAATGGAAAATACAATTTGAAAACTGGATCACTAAGCCTGATGAAGACAAAATTATGCTTTGTAATATCTTCTTTGATTATGATATGGTCTATGGCAATCAAGAGCTTGTAAACAATATGTCTGATAGTATCTTTAAAGCGATTGATAGCTACGAAATCTTCTTAAACTTCATGGGGCGAAATGCCTTAAAAAACCCTCCTCCTTTGAGTTTTTTCAGAAATTTTCTCGTTGAAGATTCTGGTGAGCACAAAGATCAGTTTGATATTAAAGCACGAGCCATTATGCCTTTGGTAGATGCAGCACGTTTACTTATTCTCTCTGAAAACATAAAAGATGTCAACAGTACAATTGCACGATATCAGAGATTAGCAGAGCTTGAACCTCAAAACAAAGACCTTTACGACTCTTGTATTAACGCTTTCAGAATCTTATTGCGATTTAGAACACAGCAAGGTTTGAAACATCATGATTCTGGACGTTTTGTGGATGTAGATAGTTTAAGTAAAGCCAACCGACTAAAACTTAAAGGCTGTTTTAAACCTGTAAAAGACATACAGGAACTTATAAAAGTACGATTCAAACTATCACAAATGCTTTAGTCATGAGTTGGTTTAAACGACAAACATATCCTGAGTTCTACACAAACTATTTAGAAAGTTTCAAAGGGAAATCTAATACCTTAGAGACTATTCGTTTTGTTGTTTTTGACACCGAAACAACTGGCTTAAATCCGAAATCAGATCGCATACTTTCCATTGGTACAGTAGCTGTTACTAACTTTCAAATTGATGTCGCAGATAGCCTAGAATTGTATGTTAAGCAAGAGCAATTTAATGCTAAAACCGTTGAAATCCACGGGTTGCTTAAAGAAGGATTGATTACAAAAACGGAAGAGACCCAAGCCATACAACAATTTCTAGCTCATATTGAAAATGCTGTTTTAGTAGCTCATCATATCGCTTTTGATGTCGCTATGATTAATGAAGCTCTGAAACGAATGAATTTACCCAAACTCAAAAATAAAGTTGTAGATACTGGTACATTGTATAAAAAGACTAAATATCTAAAGGATGAGACACATTATAGTCTGGACGAATTATGCGCTACCTTTAATATTACTATGCATGATCGACATACAGCATCAGGCGACGCTTACCTAACTGCTGTATTATTTCTCAAGCTCACTGCATTGTTGCGACAAAAGAAAAGCAGACTAAGTCTACGGGATCTCACTGGCTGGTTTTAAGTTTAAGCCTTTAGTACCACTCTAAATCTAGCTTTACCATCATGTAAATGCTGAATCGCTTTATTGACATTCGACATATCAAATTCTTCAACCGTTGGATAAATATCATGTCGCACACAAAATTCCAGCATTTTTCTGGTGAGTGCCACACTTCCTAAAGGGCTACCTCCAACAGATTTTTCACCAGAGATCATACTAAACGCTGGTATTTCCATTGGTTCTAAAACAGCTCCAACAGTATGCAGTTTTCCTTGTGGAGCTAAGGTAGTTAGATAGGCATTCCAATCTAATTTCACATTCGTAGTATTCAAAATAAAGTTCAAAGACCCAGCGATATTTTCCAACTCCTCAGCATTGGTAGAATCTACAACATTATGAGCTCCCATAGCTTTTAATGCATCTGTTTTAGACTTGTTTGACGTAAATGCAGTCACTTCACAACCCCAAGCTTTAAGAAACTTAAGTGCCATATGTCCTAATCCTCCAATCCCAATCACACCTACTTTATCTGTAGGTTGAACTCCAGACAAAACTATTGGATTAAAAACGGTAATACCACCACAAAACAACGGACCAGCTTTTGACATATCGATGCCTTCTGGTAGTTTAGTCACCCAAGACCAATGTCCGCGAACATAATCAGCAAATCCGCCATGACGACCTACAATGGTACCCTCAACTTCTCCACAAAGATGTTGTTTCCCGTCCATACACTGATTGCAATGCATACAAGATGCCGAATTCCATCCCATTCCAACATGGTCACCAATTTCTAATCCTTTAACCTGATCACCTACAGCAACGATCTCACCAACAATTTCATGTCCCGGAACAATTGGAAATGCTGTCATTCCCCATTCATTATTAATCATACTCATATCACTATGACAGAGTCCGCAATAATGTACTTTGATATCTACGTGTTCCTGACCAATCTCTGGCAAATCGTATTCAAATGCTTCTAACTGAGCTCCTGCTTCATGTGCAGCGTATGCGTTGACTTTCATAATGTTAATAGATTAATGGTTATTTTGTGAATCTCAAAGATACGAAGATCGAAAGCTAAAGCCTATTAAGTTGATGTTAAGTATGCAAATAAAAACACACCCAAAATGAGTGTGTTTTCAACTAACTAATAAAAAATATAAGAATGCATTACTAAAACTGTGCAGTCTCAGTACTATCTTTCATTGCCACTGTACTAGACTTTCCCGTTGTTACGGTATTCTGTACAGCATCAAAATAAGTAGTTCCAACAAAACCTTGATGTTTTACAGCATTGAAACCATCTTTTTGCAATGCAAATTCTCGTTCTTGTAATTCAGAGTATCCTGCCATACCCCTTTCTCTATAAGCTTTAGAGAGTTCGAACATGCTTGTGTTAAGTGCGTGAAATCCTGCTAAGGTTATGAATTGAAATTTATATCCCATTGCAGCTAACTCTTCTCTGAAACTTTCCATTTCATTAACACTCAATTTAGCTGCCCAATTAAATGAAGGTGAACAATTATAAGCTAACAATTTACCAGGAAATTCTTTATGAATAGCTTCAGCAAACTGACGAGCGTAATCCAAGTCTGGATTTGAGGTTTCCATCCAAATCAAATCTGCGTAAGGCGCATAGCTCAACCCTCGAGCAATACCTTGCTCAATTCCATTTTTCACATAAAAGAAACCTTCACTAGTGCGTTCTCCTGTTATAAACTCATGATCTCGAGGATCTATATCACTAGTAATTAAATTAGCGGCATCAGCATCAGTTCGTGCAATAATTAAGCTAGGTACACCTTGAACATCTGCAGCCAGACGAGCTGCTACTAATTTGTTTATTGCTTCCTGGGTTGGCACCAAAACTTTTCCTCCTAGGTGTCCACATTTTTTTGCTGAACTTAATTGATCTTCAAAATGAACCGCAGATGCACCAGCTTCAATCATATTTTTCATAAGCTCAAAGGCATTCAAATTTCCGCCAAATCCAGCTTCGGCATCAGCAATAATTGGAACGAGATAATCCAATTTTTTTTCCGGATTATTTACACTTTGAATTTGATCCCGTCGTAATAAGGCATTATTGATACGTTTGACAACCTGAGGCACACTATTAGCCGGATATAAAGATTGATCTGGATACATTTCTCCAGCTAGATTTGCATCTGCAGCAACTTGCCAGCCACTAAGATAAATAGCCTCAAGTCCAGCCTCTACTTCCTGTATAGCCTGATTCCCAGTAAGTGCACCTAATGCTGCCACAACATCCTGATTATGCAGTTTTTTCCATAATTTTTCTGCACCATAACGAGCAATACTATGCTCGATTGTGTAAGAGCCTTGAAGTGCTATAACCTCCTTTGCTGTATAAGGTCTTTCAACACCTTTCCATCTCGGATTAGTTAACCAATCTGTAAGTAATTTTTGAATTTTGTCTGTAGTTTCCATAAATTTGTGTGTATTATTGATTTAATATAGATCCTGTTGAATGTTGCCGCATTCGCAGGATTTTTTTATAGTTGCTGATATGCTGATAGTGTTAAAAACTCCTCAAATTCCTCTTGAGTAACTAATCTCTTGAATAAAGAGATAGCATCAGGAAATTTTGTATTCATGATTTTTGATTCACCTACTTCTACAATAATTTTTTCTACTTCTTCATCAAATAAGTTCTCAAACAAAACAGTGTCCAAGATGCGTCCGTCTGCTATTTCAACCTTATTTTGTAACCATTGCCATAGTTGTGTTCTGGATATTTCAGCTGTTGCTGCATCTTCCATCAGATTGTAAAGTGCTACTGCGCCATACCCTCTAAGCCAAGCTTCTAAATACAGAATACCAACATTTATATTTTTTCGAATTCCTGCTTCTGTGACAGTCCCTATTGGTTGTTCTACCAAATCAGTTTCGGAAACATTTACATCTTCACGTTTATTGTTTATTTGGTTTGGCGTAGACATGTATTTATCAAACTCAGTCATGGCTACTTCGACTAATGCAGGGTGAGCTACCCAAGTACCATCATGGCCATTTTTTGCTTCTCGTTCTTTATCTACTCTTACTTTTTCTAGAGCTTCTAAGTTAGCTTTTGGATCATTTTTAATAGGTATCTGAGCCGCCATACCTCCCATTGCGTGGATACCACGTTTATGACATCTCTGGATCACTAAGTTTGAGTAGGCTGCCATGAATGGTGTGGTCATAGTCACCTGATCTCTATCTGGAACAATAAAACCTTTATGATTTCTAAATTTCTTGATATAAGAAAAAATGTAATCCCAACGACCACAGTTTAAACCTACAATATGATCTTTTAATTCGTAAATGAATTCATCTAATTGAAAACTTGCTGTTATGGTTTCGATAAGTAATGTCGCCTTACATGTTCCTTTTGGAACACCAAGATAATCCTGAGCAAATACAAACACATCATTCCACCATCGTGCTTCTAAATAATGCTCCAACTTTGGTAAGTAAAAATATGGTGCAGTATTGTGTTCAAGCAAGGTCTTTGTGTTATGAAACACATAAAGTCCAAAATCTACTAAACTCCCAGAAAGTGTTTGTCCATCAATCATAAGATGCTTTTCTTGTAGATGCAAACCACGAGGCCTCACTAAAAGCACAGCGGTTTTTGTATTCAATTTGTAATGCTTACCTCTGGATTTGTCAATAAGTTCAATGGTTTTATTGTTTGCATCAATTAAATTTTGCTGACCATCCATAGTATTGGTCCAAGTTGGCGCGTTACTATCTTCAAAATCGGCCATAAAAGTCTTTGCCCCAGAGTTTAACGCGTTAATCACCATTTTTCTATCCACAGGACCAGTAATTTCAACACGTCTATCGAGTAAATCCTCAGGAATTGGAGCTGCTGTCCATTCTGAAGTTCTTATCTCCTTAGTTTCAATTGGAAATTTTGGAAAATTACCATTATCAAATACAACCTGTTCCTGTTTACGCCTTTCTAATAACTCTAATCGCCTATGATTGAATTTTTTATGAAGCTCAGCCAAAAATCGAGTAGCCTCTTCTGTTAGTAAGTTTGAATAGAACGTTTTCACATCTGGTGAAAATCTGATGTTTTGTTGCGTTGTGAGTAAAGTTTCCATAGAATAATATTTTGATAGAACAATGTTACAAATAGTTTTTCAAAAAAACAAGCGAACGTTCGCTATTTTTATTTATTCGCTAATTTTTAATGTTCGCAAATAATAGTATATTTGCCTTTATGGAGCAAGATTACATCAAACTAATATTCGGTTTAAAACTCAAGCAAATTCGTACAGACAAAGGATTGTCACTATTTGGATTATCCAAATTATGTGGTTTATCAAAATCCTATTTGAATGAAATTGAAAAAGGAAAAAAATATCCGAAACCAGATAAAATTGTAATACTTTCAGATAAACTAGAAGTTCCATATGACGAAATGGTGTCTCTAAAATTGGATAAAAACTTAGCGCCTATAGGTGAGATATTGCAATCAAAAGTTTTGAAGGAAATCCCATTAGAACTCTTCGGTATTAAAGAGGGCATCTTAATAGATATCATAGCAAATGCACCTTCAAAGGTCACAGCATTTATTAGCACCATCATTGAAATAGCAAAACATTACAGCTTCAGCAAAGAAAGTTTTTATCTCGCTTCAGTGCGATCATTTCAAGAAGCCAACTACAACTATTTTGATCATTTAGAACAATCTGTTTTAGATTTCTCGAAAACATATCAAGTTGATCTTAAAACACAAATAGATGCAAAGGAATTAGAAGATATTCTGATTGAAGAGTTTGGTTATACCATCAATTCTAAAGAACTCGCTTTACATTCAGAATTAAATGATTTACGATCCGTATTTGTTCCAAAATCAAAAATATTATTACTATCATCTAAGATTGATGATGCTCAAAAAACCTTTATTTATGCTAAAGAAATTGCCTACAACTATTTAGATATCAAAGATAGGCTATATACGTTTTCATGGATAAAATTTGATAATTTCGATCAAGTTCTAAATAATTTCTACGCCTCTTATTTTGCAGGAGCACTAGTTATACCAAGAGCAAGTATTACTTCTGACATAAAAAACCTATTTGGTAAGTCTGTTTTTAACACCAAAGATTTTTTTAAAATCCTCAATAAGTATAATGCTTCACCAGAATCAATATTTCAAAGGTTCACAAATATTTTGCCTCATGACTTTAATCTAAAAAGCTTATTCTTTTTACGTTTTTCGCATGAGAAAGGAACCAATAGATACGAGTTAAATAAAGAATTACACTTATCTAAGCAGCAATCACCACATGCCAACGAAACCAATGAGCATTATTGTAGACGTTGGGTTTCATTAAAGGTAATTAAGATGATTAGCGACAATACTAGTCAGCACGAATTTGATATTCAAATTTCAAACTATCCAGATCAGGAAAAACAATATTTAGTATTGTCTTCAGCTACGGCTGATCCTTTTAAATCGAATAGATTCAGAAGTGTTAGTATAGGTATCGAAATAAATAATCTAACCAAGCGAAAAATTGCATTTACTGGGAATTCTAAGCTTAAAACAGTAGATGTTGGAGTAACATGTGAGCGCTGTAACATAGTTGATTGTGAGCTTAGACAGGCTCAGCCCAATGTTATAGAGGCTCAATTAAAAGATGATAAAATTTCCGAAGTTGTAGAGCATCTACAGCGTAAATTCAGTAATTAACTGACATTGGGACGGTTTAATTTTTTGTGTTTTACAATCCAATAAGCAATGATAATATTGGGTACCCAACACAACCAGGCTACTATTCGGTAAGCTAATAGGAAGTCTTGAAATACAGCCATTAAAGTCGGCAGCCAAATACGCAATGTCACAGCAGCAAAACATGCAGCATAACTATAAATCATAAACTTTTGATGCTTAGACACATTACCGACTTTTATTGAGGAATAGCCCATAAACGTCGTATACAACCAAACAATTCCTAGTACCATAAAGCCAAGCATAGTGATCCAGCCTCCTGTAGCAAAACAGGCAATATATAAACTTGCCAATCCACTTAATAAGACAGTAATTGTATAGACTTTACCAATAGCACGATGTAGCTTCAGATTTTTGATTCTTATTGCTTTACTGAACTGTATCCAGCCAATAAGCAAAGCAAGACCTCCTAACAATATATGTGTGTAGAACCCGATATTCCAAAATACATCTTGTAATAAGAGATCACTTTTAGAATCCAGCAGTCCGAATGTACGATCAACAATAAAATACATCAATGGATATAATCCAACAGATATACATAATACTGCAAAAATTATAAAAGTGATCTTCTTTGTCATAGAAATAACTTACAAGGCATTATCCATAATATCCTTAACAACTTCAGGATTTAACAGTGTACTAGTATCACCCAGATTACTGGTGTCCTTTCCTGCAATCTTACGTAAGATACGACGCATAATTTTACCACTACGAGTTTTTGGTAATCCGCCTGTAAATTGAATCTTGTCTAACTTAGCAATCGGACCAATTTGCTCTGTAATAATCTGGTTGATTTCTTTTCTCAAATTATCCTGATTTCGATCTTCACCTGTCTCCTTGAGGGTGACATAACCATAAAGAGCATTACCCTTAATGTCATGCGGAAATCCTACAATAGCGCTTTCGGCTACAGCAGGATGCTCATTAATAGCATCTTCAATTGGTGCAGTACCTAAATTATGACCTGATACAATAATAACATCATCTACTCGACCTGTAATTCTGTAATAGCCTACTTCGTCCCGTAGAGCTCCATCTCCTGTAAAATATTTGTGTTCATAAGCCGAGAAATACGTGTCTTTATATCGTTGATGATTTCCCCATATGGTTCTAGCCATACTAGGCCACGGAAACTTTATACACAAACGACCATCAACTTGATTTCCTTTAATTTCTTGTCCGTTCTCATCCATCAAAGCCGGCTGAATTCCTATAAAGGGCAATGTAGCATAGGTTGGTTTGGTTGGAGTTGCAAATGCAATTGGTGTGATCATAATACCTCCAGTTTCAGTTTGCCACCACGTATCTACTATTGGTGCCTTTTTCTTTCCAACATTATCATCATACCAATGCCAGGCTTCTTCATTGATTGGTTCACCAACAGTTCCTAAAACCTTTAATGACGACAGATCATGTTTTTCGAGGTGCTCCACACCTTCTTTTGCCAAAGCTCTAATAGCTGTTGGCGCTGTGTAAAACTGGTTAACCTTATGTTTTTCAACAATATCCCAAAAACGACCAAAATCAGGATAGCTAGGTACGCCTTCAAACATAATTGTTGTTGCACCATTACACAACGGACCATAAACAATATAACTATGCCCTGTAATCCATCCTATATCAGCTGTACACCAATACACATCTTCTTCCCTATACTGAAATACATTTTTAAAAGTATAAGCAGTATAGACCATATAACCAGCTGTTGTATGAACCATTCCTTTTGGCTTTCCTGTGGAACCTGAAGTATATAAAATGAATAGAGGATCCTCTGCATTCATAGTTTCTGCTGGACAACTCGTATCAGCAGCATCGAGCAAAGGCTGTAACCAATGGTCGCGACCTGATTTCATTTGGATCTCTGTATTGATGCGTTTTGCGACCAACACAGAGTCAACACAATCACAGTCCTCAAGAGCTTCATCCACAATACTCTTTAAATCAATTGTTTTTGCGCCACGGTATGAACCATCACTAGTGATGACCATTTTACAATCGGAATCGTTAATTCTAGTGGCTAGAGCTGTAGATGAAAATCCGGCAAATACCACAGAATGAATTGCTCCAATTCTCGCACATGCAAGCACAGAAACAGCCAACTCAGGAATCATAGGTAAATAGATACAAACACGATCGCCTTTACCTATGCCTTTAGACTTTAATACATTAGCAAATCTGCACACCTTTTCATGCAATTGAGAGTATGTAATATGTTGTGCGGTTTCATCTGGACTATTAGGTTCAAAAATTATTGCTGTTTTATCACCTCTAGTAGCCAAATGTCTATCGATACAATTTTCGGTAATATTAAGTTGTGCACCTTCAAACCATTTGATTTCAGGCTTTGTAAAATCCCAACTCAATACCTTGTTCCATTTTTTTCGCCACATAAAATGCTCTTCGGCAATTTCTTCCCAAAATACTTCCGGGTTTCTAACCGATTTTCGATACACTTGATAGTATTCTTCTAAATGTTTGATATGATAATTACTCATGATTGATTTTATTTTAAATTATGAATCCCAATATTATGGGTTTGATATACTGATTTTATTTCATTTATTATTGCTACATCATCTATTGTTGATGGGATATTATATTGTTGTTCATCTGCAATATTGCGTAATAATTTACGAAGAATTTTTCCACTTCGAGTTTTAGGTAAACGATTAACAACAAGTACATCTCGAAAAGAGGCTACAGCTCCTATTTCATGCCTCACGTCCTGAATGATTTCTTTTTGAATATGTTCTTCTTCGGAAACATCGCCAGATTTCAATACGACAAGTCCGAGTGGCTTTTGTCCTTTTAAATCGCAATGCACACCAAATACAGCGCACTCTGCAACCGATTTGTGAGAGGCAACAATTTCTTCCATTTCAGCAGTAGATAAACGATGACCAGCCACATTGATAATATCGTCAACACGACCAGTTATAAACACATAGCCATCTTCATCTTTATAACCACCATCTCCAGAAAAATAATATCCTGAAAAACGATTGAGATAGCCAGACTTGAAACGCTCCGGATTTCCCCAAAGGTTACTTAGAGTTCCTGGTGGTAACGGTAATTTTACAGCAACATAACCTTCAGTACCGTCGGCAACTATATCTCCATCATCATTTAATATCTGGATATCATATCCACATACAGGAAAACTTGCTGATCCTGGCTTTACAGGTTGCAACTCTACTCCTACCATGTTAGCCAACATAGGCCAACCACTTTCGGTTTGCCACCAGTGATCTATTACTGGAACTTTAAGTTGTTGCTCTGTCCATTTCAATGTTGCAACATCACAGCGCTCTCCTGCTAAAAATTGATATTTTAAACAAGACAAATCAAATTGTTGTAGTAATTGACCATCAGGATCTTCCTTTTTAATTGCTCTAATAGCGGTTGGTGCTGTAAACATCACTTTAACCTGATGCTCACTAATGATTCTCCAGAATGTAGAAGCATCTGGAGTTTTAATCGGTTTACCTTCAAATAAAACTGTCGTATTTCGGTTTAATAGTGGTCCGTAAACAATGTAACTATGTCCTACAACCCAACCAACGTCACTGGCTGCCCAAAATGTATCACCTTCATCAACACCATAGACATATTTCATTGAAAATTTTAAAGCAGTGGCATAACCACCGGTATCTCTTATAATTCCTTTAGGTGTTCCTGTTGTTCCCGAAGTGTACAAAATATAGGATGGATGCGTAGATTGTAAGGCTACAGCTTCTACAGAAGGTGAATCATTTACTAATTTACTGTAGTCTATATCATATGGTTTATGAGGAATATCGACACCTAATTCTCTATCAAAAACAATCACATGCTCTGGCTTGTACTTAGCTAGAAGAATAGCCTCGTCTACAAAAGGTTTATACGGAATAATACGTTGAATCTCAATACCATTAGAGGCTGTGATAACGGCCTTAGGCTTGCAATCATCAATACGTATAGCAAGTTCATGAGGCGCAAATCCACCAAAAACAACGGAGTGGATAACTCCAATCCTCGCACAAGCTAACATAGCATACAATGCCTGAGGAATCATAGGCATATAAATAATACAGGTATCACCCTTTTGAAGTCCGAGCTCTCGTAATCCACCAGCCAATTTAGACACCTCTTTATGTAACGTGTTAAATGTAATATGTTCTTTATTATCAGTGACTGGTGAGTCATAAATAATCGCATTTTGATTGCCATAGCCTTCATTGATATGCTTATCTATGCACAGATAACTTAAATTAAGCTCTCCATCACTAAACCACTGATAGTAATCGTATTGATCTTTAGATAAGATAGTTTTTGGTGATTTAAACCAATCTAACTGGTTGGCTTGTTCCTGCCAAAATGAATCAGGATGATCAATACTTTTCCTATACAATTCTTGATAATTCATGGCTTGAGTTTTTTTGAGTTGAGTAAACCAAACCAATTAGGATTTAGGACTTTCAATTTGATAAGTGCCCAAATGATTACAACAAAGCAAATCCCCATGACTATAGAGAGTCCAGGATTAACATTTGTTTCATTTTCGAATTTAAATCTAAGATATAGCGTAGCAATGACATAGATACTAATAATAATATCTGACGCTAAAGGATTGATATGAAATTTCATGTCTTTAAACTTTAATTAAACATTGTTTGTTTGCACACAAAATCAATATTTAAAAAGACTTAAAAGACAATTTCTAAGTCAATAATTCCAGTATTTCTGAAACTATTTTTTTTACTGAAAAAGGCTTAGTTAAATATTTATCAGCTCCAAGTTTTAAACCTTTTTCTATGTCTGAAGCTTTATTTTTTGCGGTAAGAAACACTACTTTGGTATGTTCTAATCCGTCTGTATTTTTTATTTGAGTTAACGTCTGATAACCATCAACATTAGGCATCATAATATCTAATAAAACTGCATCTGGCACCTCATGTTCTAATATCTGCAAAGCCTCACTTCCGTCTCTAGCAATAAACACTTCAAAATCTTGTTTTTTGAAAGCATATTCAAGTGACATTACAATATTAGGTTCATCGTCAACAATTAAAATCTTTCTGCTCATATAAAACGTTTACAATTTACTTAAAAGGTAGCGTAAAAACAAGTGTTGCGCCCTTTTTTACATCTTTTTTTGCCCAAATTTTACCTTTGTGTTTTTCAATGATTTGTTTTGTAATTGCCAAACCGAGTCCACTACCTTGAGGTTTGATTGTATTTTGATGCTTAGATTGGTAAAATTTATCAAAAATATAATCGTGATCTTCATCTGGTATCCCTTTACCATTGTCGGATACAGAAACTTCAACATATCCATTTCCTAATTTATAATCTACAATAATTTTGCCCTTTTGAATCTCACAAAACTTAATTGCATTGGATAACAAATTAGTTAGCACCTGGAGGATACGATCTTCATCATAGTTAAGTTTAAAAGCATGCGGATTCTTATTTTTAAGTTTAATACCTTTATTAACTGCAATTTGAGTAATGCTTGATAAGGCCTTTTTAATTGTTTTTTGGAGATCGTGGCGTTGGATATCTAAATTAAGTCTCCCAGTTTCTAACTTTTCAAAATCTAAAATATTATTGATTAATCGACCCAATCGATCCGAATCCTGAAGAATATTTTTTAAAAACTGTGTCTTCATTTCTTTTGGCATGTCATCATCGTCATCCATGAGTAGTTCTGTAGCAGCACGAATACCAGTAATTGGTGTTTTTAATTCATGTGCAACTGTATCTAAAAACTCGTCTTTTTGTCTGTCTTTAGAGATTAATTCTTCGTTAGCATCTTTTAATTTAGAGGACAATTGCGACAATTCGTTAGATTTTTCGAGCAGCACTTTATTATTAACTATATTTTCTTTTGACTCTTCTAAAATTTTCAATACTTCAACTAAGCTAATCTGTTCCTCCTTTACTACACTTGCAATCAATATTTTTGCTGAAGCACTACCAATACTACCTGTGAGTAATTTTTCAGAAAAATTAATTAATCTCGCATCAGCCATTTGAGTATCGGGAGATAATTTGTACTTGGTAAAGAAAATATGTAATGCTCGGTTAGCTCTTTTTTCACCTAAAAACTTTACCAAAACATTTTTGATATCGGCTACGTAAGCCTCTCCTTTCCATACCAAAGCACTATCTTGAAGTGTTGTGAAATTTCTACTATCAACAAACATTTCGGCATAATTACGTTCTCTGTAATGCCCTTTTGAAGTCAAAGAAAATACCAAATAACATAATACATTAACAGTTATACTCCAGAAGAATGCGTGTGCTGGCGGACTCAGGAAATCTATACCAAATAAGGCATAGGGCTTTAAAGCAGTAATGCCATTGAGACCGTATTGCACAAAATCATCAGTTCCTGTGTAAGCTTGCAATGTAAATGGCAATACCAAAGTATAAAAAGCTACTGCAAAACCAGATATCATTCCTATGATTGCTGCCTTGGAAGATCCTCGATTCCAGAATAAGCCTATAAAAAAGGATGGCGCTAATTGAGAGATGATCACAAATGAAATTAAACCAATAGCGTACAGGGACAATTCTTTTGAAAAGGATACGTAAAAGAAATACGCTACAATTATAATTGTAAAGATTGAAATACGACGAATATTCTTTATGTACTTAAAATTACGTTCTGGTTGGTTTTTAATAAACTTATCTAAAAAACCATAAGGAATAATAAGATTGTTACTTACCATAGTTGACAATGCCAGAGTAGATACGATCACCATTGAGATTACTGCTGAAAAACCTCCCAAAAATACTAAAGTGGCTAAGAATGAATTCCCTTGTGATAATGGTAACAATAACGTATAGTATTCGGGATTTGCAGAAGTTCCAAATGTGAGCTTTCCTGCCCAAGCTATAAAAATAACGAACACATTAAATAACAATAGATAAAGTGGAAATAACCATATGGCTTTCTTTAGATGTTTTTCTCTGTTATTCTCTAATACCGAAACTTGAAATTGTCTGGGTAATAAAAATATAGCCATGAATGATAAAGCTATCATGAAAAACCAGTTGAATCCATCCTCTACACCTTCCAAACTAGTTAACGCTTCAAAATTTTCTGCTGAAGAAATCTGCTCGTAAATATCAGTGGTTCCATCAAATAAATAAAATGTAATATACACTCCGATAACCAAAAAGAAGACGAGTTTTAATATGGATTCAAATGCTACAGATGCTATAATACCCTTATGTTTCTCTGAAGCGTCTGTATTTTGCGTTCCAAAGAAGGTGGCAAATATAGCTAAGAGCAAAGCGACATAAAAAGTAGAATCGTCAAGTATAGTTGTTGAAATATAGCTTGTTTCATCAGCCATAATTTCAAAAGTTTCAGACACTGCTTTTAGCTGTAGTGAAATGTAAGGCAATGTGCCAAACAAACAAATTAGTGTGACCAATGCTCCCAAAAACCGATGATTTCCGTAGCGTAGAGAGATAAAATCTGCAATCGATGATATTTTATGCTGTTTTGAAATTCTAATTATCTTTCTAAGTAGTAGGATCCATAAAGGTGCTGCTATGATTGGACCTAAGTATATAGGTAAGAAATCAATTCCAGAATTTGCTGCAATACCAATACTTCCATAGTAAGTCCATGCTGAACAGTAAACAGCAAGAGACAAGGTATACACATATGGGTTATTAACCCATTTACTTTGTCGTTTTTTTTCAGCAAGAAAAGCAATGTAAAATAACACTGCTAAATAGAAGATGATAATAATGACCAATGTGTAATTATTCATAATGGCGTTTTAAGACGATATATGAAATGATTATGGACAACAACCAAATAGAAAACACTGAAAAATAAAAAGTAGGAATACCAAGTATGGCACCTTCCAAATTAAAAATCAACACAAAAGGGATATTAAATATCAGAAATAATGCGATTGATAATACAATGAGTTTCTGTTCGTGACGTTTTTTCACAAGATTAACTTTAGGATATCTATTATAAAATCTAAATCTAAGAAAAAAAACAGTACTGCAATACTGCAGTACTGTTTCTAACTAACTAATTAATTTACATGTTGTTCTTTATTTCAGTGAGACTGAAATGATTGTCAGACCAGAACAAGAAAATTAATGACTAGAAGCTTCACCTGCTCCAGAAGGTATTCTTATACTTTCAACCAATTCCTGAACATCTTTAGGAGGTGCTGCAGTTGCTCTAGATACAATCACAGAAACAACAACATTAACCAACATGGCTATAGTACCAAATCCTTCAGGGGATGTTCCAAACCACCACTCGCTAGCAGGTCTTGGATCCATAACACCAATTAAACCGGTTTTGTATCTGATCATGTAGAATAACATGAGTACAATACCAACAATCATACCTGCAATAGCTCCTTGTTTATTCATTCGTTTATCAAAAATTCCTAAAATTATCGCTGGAAAGAATGATGCTGCCGCTAACCCAAAGGCAAGTGCGACCACTGCGGCGACAAATCCAGGCGGATAAATTCCAAATAATCCAGCAATAATTATCGCTACTAATATGGCAATACGTGCTGCCATCAATTCTCCTTTTTCAGAAATATTTGGTTTGATCTGTTTTTTAATTAAATCATGAGATATTGATGTCGAGATCACTAACAATAATCCAGCAGCTGTAGATAATGCTGCTGCTAATCCACCAGCAGCTACTAAAGCGATTACCCAATTTGGTAAGTTTGCAATTTCAGGATTAGCTAATACCATGATATCTCTATCTACGTATAATTCGTTAGCTGTATTAGCATCAGCATTTGATATTAATCGTTCACCATTAACACCTCTAGCGTCTGTATAAACTGGTTTTTTTCCTTCTAATGCGCTTCCAGCTACATATTGAATTTTACCATCGCCATTTTTATCAGACCATGCAATTAATCCTGTATTTTCCCAATTCTGAAACCATTCTGGAATTTCTTTGTATTCCGTATCACTAACGGTTTCTATCAGATTTGTTCTTGAAAACACTGCGATTGCAGGAGCTGTTGTATATAAAATTGCAATAAGCAATAACGCATATCCAGCCGATTTACGAGCGTCTTTAACTTTAGGAACTGTGAAGAAACGCACAATAACGTGAGGTAATCCTGCTGTTCCAACCATTAAGGCTAGTGTGATTGCAAAAACATCCCAAGTTGATTTTGTTCCACTGGTGTATTCATTAAATCCAAGTTGGGTATGTAATGTATCTAATTTATCCAGCAGAAATGAGCCATCTTCAACAGTACCTCCCATTCCAATCTGAGGAATAATATTACCTGTCATTTGCATTGAAATAAAGAATGCCGGAACCATAAAGGCAAAGATTAGCACACAATATTGTGCCACCTGAGTGTATGTAATTCCTTTCATTCCGCCTAAAAAGGCAAAGATCAATACTACAGTCATACCAATAATTACCCCTATATTAATATCTACCTGTAAGAATTGCGAGAATACAATCCCAACACCACGCATTTGTCCAGCGACGTAAGTAAACGACACAATTAATGCGCAAATAACGGCTACTGTTCTAGCGGTGTTTGAGTAGTACCTATCTCCAATAAAATCTGGTACTGTAAATTTTCCAAATTTCCGAAGATAAGGCGCTAACAGTAATGCGAGAAGCACATAACCACCTGTCCATCCCATGAGGAATACAGAACCGTCATATCCCATAAAAGAGATCAATCCTGCCATACTGATAAATGATGCAGCACTCATCCAGTCTGCTGCTGTTGCCATACCGTTAGCTAATGGTGAAACACCACCACCAGCAACGTAAAATTCTTTAGTTGAACCAGCTCTGGCCCAAATTGCTATTCCGAAATACAGGGCAAATGTAACCCCTACTAATATCCAAGTCCACGTTTGTACGCTCATAATATTTATTTTTTAGTTAAGGTTACTCGTCGAAACCGTATTTTTTATCTAGTTTATTCATTAATCTTACATAGACGAAGATTAGAATTACGAATACATAAATTGATCCTTGTTGTGCAAACCAAAAGCCTAGTTTGAAACCTCCAAGTCTAATTTCATTTAGTTCTTCTCTAAATAGTATTCCGCAGCCATAAGACACAATAAACCATATGGATAACAGGATTACTAGGTACTTTAAATTTTCTTTCCAATACGCTGTTGCGTGTTTTTGTTTTTCACTCATAATAGTTAGTTTTTATAGATATATCATAGCTTGAAGCGAAATGGTATTCGCATCTAAAGCACCAAATTTCTGATTCTTATATTCTAGGGTTAATTTTGAATTGTGACCACTCATATAAGCATTCACACCAATACCTAATGTATTTCTATCGTCGTTAACAGCATCATAGCTATGAGTACCATAACTTACATAAGGTTGATATCTGGTTTTCTCCTTATCTCCAGCAAACACATATCCAACATGTGCATAGAGCATACTACCTGTACCATAGGCACTAAACAAATAATCTTTTCCGTAGTCATTAGATTGAAATACAGCATATGCTGTTAAGGCACTACCATCCTCTCCAATTGGTGCATCATAAAAGGCATCGACAGCAAAAATGGATACATCTTCTCCTTCGAGATTTGGTGCAGTGTCAGTACCAGTATCAATCACAGATCCTTTAGGATGCAAAAAGAAACCTGCACCAACATTAAAGACTCTCTTTCCTCCTAAATAGCTTCCAACCTTATATGGTAAAAAATTAGATTCCTGATCAAAAAAGTTATAGTCGAAATACCCAGCAAATGTTTTACCAGCATCTTTTGAACCTAATGATGATCGTCCATTGTAAACCGCTGCACCATTAGCTACTGCAGTTCTAGAATCTAAGCTTGACACAGCTGCATCGTTAATTGCAACTCTATACTGTAATTTGCCAAATTTACCTTTAGCAAAAACACCTAAATGTCTCGCAAACTGATCAGATAAACCAATAGTAGCCCATGACTGACGGTGATTATCTAAGGTCATCATATTGAGGGTGCTTTGGTTATTGAGTCTGGAAATACCATTAAAATAGTGTAATCCACCACCAATAGTGTGATCTTTACCTACATTGTATTGTGCCCATACATCATGAAAGAACAATTGTGAACCATCACCTTTACCTGTCGGACTTAAGGTGGTACTTGTTAAACTGTTCAATCCAAAATGTGTAAGAATTAAGAAATCTTTGTTGATTTGAGCAAACATCAAGACTCTGGCGCGACGTAGATTGAAATTCAATTTACTGTTTTCGTTGCCATTAGTATCGAAAGTCTCATCTGTATTGTAGTTAGCCTGAACTTGAGCCCAGGAAATGACTCTAAAATATTTAGAACCATCTTCATTTAATTTTACTTTTAATCCGCCTGTGTAATCAGGTGAACCTTGAGCATTAATACATTGAAAGGCCATTAATAGGCCGATCAATATGAGTGATTGTTTCTTCATAGTTTTGAAAATGTTAGTTAGTAGTTAATTGATTTTGTGTGCAGTACTAAGCTCTAAAAAACTATTCTTGAAGAAAAAATGACTATATCTATTTGTTAATTTATTATACTAATCTTTAAAACGCTCCCATTTTATAAGCATAAACTTATCTCCTAACTCTGTCACAACGACGCCAGCTCCCTTTATGTTTTCAGAATTTTGAAAATATATACCTAGCTCTGTAGCATTCAATATTTTATATGTTGGATGGTAATTTGAATTGTATGGTCTCTTGATATTATACTTCTTAACCCAATTCATGATACTCACATGAGAAATCCCTAAAATACGTTCAATTTCACGATAGGTTAATCCTTCTAAGTACAGTTGAAGCGACTTGTTTACATAATAATCGTCAATTTTTTTTCCGATCTTATTTACCGAAAAAAAATAATTACATTTTTTGCATTTATAACGCTGTCTACCATTAACTATTCCGCTCTTAATGTAATGATCAGAACCACAATTTGGACATAAATCTACTGTCATATATATTAATTTAGCATAAATATATCAAATTAGCACGATATATACAAAACGAGTATATTTAGGTAAGTAATGGATTACAAGAAACGATTCTTGTCAACGATTTTCCTGAAACCGTTTAAGATATGATTTGGTTTCTTTAACCACTTTAGGCGCTAAAACAATAGTAGCCAACATTGTTGGAATCGCCATAAACGCAAAGATTCCATCAATGAAATTGATCATGACTTCAAATTCAGTAGTTGCAGCTAATACAATACTTAAAATATAGAGGTAATTGTAATACTTCTTATTATGTGCACCAGCGAGAAAAGACATGCATTTTTTTCCGTAGTAAGCATAGGAAAACAACGACGAAATGCTGAATATAAATACACAAATCATTAATAAGTATTGCCCAAAACCTGGCATTGCATTTTGAAATGCAGATGCTGTTAAGCTCACACCATTGTCGCTTGTAGTTTGCCAAACACCTGTAACTAAAATAGCTAAAGCGGTCAATGTACATACAATCAAGGTATCAATTACTGGTCCGAGCATTGCCACAAGTCCCTCACGTACTGGTTCATCTGTTTTAGCTGCGCCGTGAGCCATTGGTGCTGTTCCAATTCCAGCCTCGTTAGAAAAAGCTCCACGTTTTATTCCTAAGAGAACAAGAGCTCCCAAAACACCTCCAACTACATCTTTATATTTCTCTTCACTGAGATAGTTTCCTTCAAAAGCATCTGTGAAGATCATCACAAAATATTTAGGGACTTCTGAGTAGTTTATAACCAGAATAATCAATACCAAAACAAAATATAGAATCACCATAGATGGTACCATTTTAGAAGCAATGTTACTAATTCGTTTTAATCCTCCAAGAATCACCAAAGTAGTAACAACAACTAATACCGCTGCAATTACAAGATTTGAAGACAGACTTACCTCAACGCCATTTGGAATTAAAATAATATCATTTATGGCTTGCTTTAACTGATTAACATTAACTACCGGAAGTGCTCCTAACATACCAAAGACAGAAAACATAATAGCCAAGAACTTCCAGTTTTTTCCTAGCCCTTCTCTTATAAAATACATCGGACCACCTTGTAATTCGCCATTGCTGTCTTTTCCTCTGTACATGATAGCTAATGTCGAGGTGAAAAATTTTGTTGACATTCCAACAATAGCACTAATCCACATCCAAAACATAGCTCCTGGCCCTCCAATTGAAATCGCTAAAGCGACACCAGCAATATTTCCCATACCAATGGTTGAAGACAACGCTGTGGTTAAGGCTTTAAAATGACTAATTTCTCCAGGATCATCAGGATCATCATATTTACCTCTCAGAACCTGGATAGCATGACCAAAAAATCGAAATGGCAAAAACCTGGAGAGGATAAGTAAATAGAGTCCGCCTCCAATAAGTAATACTAACAGAGGAATTCCCCAAGCCAAGTCAGAAAATTTTCCAGAAATCGATTCGAGTTGCTCCATATAAGGGTATTGATTGATGTAACTAAGATATTAAACTTAGTGAAGCATAAAAATTAAAAGTATATTTATCTCCAGAAATTAGCAACTATTGAAAACCAATCGTATCTTTTTTATTGATGCTGTGCGAGCATTTGCTATACTAATGATGCTCCAAGGCCATTTTATAGACACACTTCTAAATCCGATCTACAGAGACGAATCAAATATTATTTTTAATGTATGGTCTTATTTTAGAGGTATCACTGCACCAACTTTTTTCACTATTTCCGGTCTGGTGTTTTTATACCTACTCTTAAGAGCTAAAGCTAAATGCGAAGACAACCCAAGAATAAAGAAAGGATTGTATCGCGGCTTATTGTTATTAGCAATTGGTTACGCTTTAAGAATTGATATTTGGGGATGGTTTAGGGGTGAATTTAGTAATTATGTTTTTGTGGTAGATGTTCTGCAATGTATCGGACTTTCAATTATTCTACTCATCATTTTCTACGTACTATTAAGACAGCATTTAAGAATGCTATCTCTTGTACTATTTAGTGTTGGCTGTTTATGTTTTTTGACTGAACCCTTATATCGACATTTAGACTTAAGTCATATTCCATTGGTTGTAGCAAATTATATGACCAAAACTAATGGCTCTATTTTTACTATTTTACCGTGGTTTGGCTTTACTGCATTTGGCGGATTTCTAGCTACAATATTCTTTTCTCATGTACATAGAAACAGGTTTAGATTGTTGACCGTTATTGCGTTTTTTATTTTTGGAGGCTTACTTGTTGAATATTCATCATGGTTTTTAATGAAATTATATTTCTGGACAGATATAGAATTATTTAAATCCTCAGCTTACTATAATTATTTATTTACACGCTTCGGAAATGTGCTACTGCTCTTTGGCGTCTTCTATGCTGCTGAACCGTTTTTAAAAGGATCACTCATTGGAAAGGTTGGACAAAAAACTTTATCGATCTACGTTATTCATTTTATCATCATTTTTGGGAGTTTTACAGGTATAGGACTAAAGCATTTCTTGTATCATGATCTCAATCCAATTCAGGCCATTATTGGAGCCATCGTATTTATGTTTGTAGTGTGTGTGATCTCATTTCATTATGTAAAAACCAATGCGTTTATCTACAAAGGTGTTAGAAAACTGGTAAATGTGCTTAAAAGATAAATAATAAGCTCATTTAGTGTTTTTATAATTCTATCTAATACGCTCAATTTCTAAAAAGGTGTTTCCTGAGCCATTGATAAAAAAGTCAGAAGAAAATACACCTCCAGATTTATAGGAATACAACTCTATATAATCACCAAGATTTAGTTGAAGAATTGTATCTAAAGTGATACTAAAATCACTACCTGACACACCATTTGCTCTAAGTAATCTCTCATATCGCAAAGTGCCGTTTACATAAACTGCAAGACCAAAAGTACTTAAAGCAGTACTACTACTCATAGTAACTTTCATAACACTATTGATTCTATAGTAACCAACTTGACTAACAGTAAATCGATCTGAAGTTAAATTAAAATTATTGCCTAAATCAAAATATTCATTTGAGAAATTAATTTTATCGTATCCAGGTGGTTGCGTAATATTAGGACCAACAAAAACTTTTGCCAATTCATTTTTACTCTCAAAACTCAATGTTCCCATTCCATCAGTTGTTAATACCTGACCAGCTAGTCCATCATTCACAGGTAAACTATAGGCATCGTTAATTTCTATCCGTCCACTTTTATATACTGTTAAGGCATTACTAGCATTAGATCCTGTACCTGTACCATTTCCTACCACAAAAACTCTATCTGATTGCCAAAAGGAACTTGCACTTTGAGGCGTATATGTCGTGTTATAGGAACCAACAACAAATTCGGCGTAAGAAGGAGCAGTTGTGTTTCTACCAAATGATGTCGATTGTGCACCTGAAGCCTCTGTGTTTCTACCAAATGCTGAAGCGTTCCATGCTAATGCTGATGAATTCAAACCAAAGGAAGACGAGTTTTCACCTATAGCTAATGTATTATTTCCAAAGGCAGATGAATTATTGCCAACATTAGCATCATTCCAACTTATAGAATAAGTGTTTCCTGCCCTAAAAGCTCCTTTTCTAGGATTAAAAAACATTCTTGAATGATTTCCAATTGAAGCGTCCTCTATAACAGAACCTGAACCTAGGCTACCAGAGACCATAAGGCCACCAGAACTCCTAACACTTAAGGCTCCATTGTCTGCAAAAATCTCCTTTCCATTACCATTTCCGCCTTGATTATAGGCTTCATCTAGCGTATTACCACCTTTGAGAATAATCCATGAGGTTGAATTATGATCCCAATAGTAAAATCCTTTTCCAGAGTTCGCATTACCTGTATAAAAAACCAATATACCATCTTGATCTGATGTCATTAAAGAGCTATTGGCTAAATTTGATACCCGAGGGATTAAAATACCATCTGTTTGCGTTGGAACAGAAATATCTGATGCAGAAATATCAAGAGATGCTTTAGGATCTGTGTTTCCAATGCCGACTTGAGCATATAAACTGACGCTGAACATCAGCCAACCAATAACTATGATAATTATAGTCATTTTACTTTTATGATTCATTCCTAATTTATTTAAAAGAAAGCCGTTGTAAATCAACAGCTCTCAAATTAAACATAACAACAATTGTATATGGCTATACGTTGACTAACTTAATTTTAATCTCCAATTACAGGATTATGTGGTGCAAAAATACCATCTGGATTATCCAAAACAGTCCAAACATGCAATTGCCATTGCCCTATCATTTCATTAAAATGCCAAACATCTTGATCTCCTGTAAATCCTTCTGGTGGATTTCCTGGATTATCAGGATCATCAGGTATAATTGAATACTCTACAGCAACCATTTGCATATCACCATTACTATCTGGCACATACAAGATGATTTCAGGTTTGTTGATTTCAAAAACACCATCTGAAAGTGCAGGATTTAGATAGTGATGTCCCATATTGGGTACATAACCTGACACATCAATACGACCTTCATCTACAGCTTGATTAAAATCTACATACTGAGACGTCATGGCTTTCATCTGATTTACTTCAATTTCCCATGCTTCTAATTGTGGCGTATTATTATCGTCGTCACTACTACAAGCAACTAAAACACTTAACCCAATACCTAGTAATAAGACTTTTAAACACTCTTTTCTGTAATTCATAATTTTTAAATTTTTAGTATTAAACAAATCGAATATTATATTTTTCACATATCTGTGATACAACTTTAAGATCGGGTGGACCTTCAGGCAATTGTGCCATTTCATAAAACATATTTTCTAATCCCGCTGGAAATATACTCAGCATAACTTTGGTTTTTTTATCACCTACTACTTTCCATGAATGAGGCACCTTTCTCGGACAAAAAACAACATCTCCAGCAGACAATACTTTTACTTTTTCTCCAATACTTATTTCCAAGCGTCCTTCTAATACATGAAACACTTCATCTTCATCTTCATGAACATGTTTTGGTATACTCATTCCTGGATTATTATGTTGTTCAATTAGGGTATATAGTCCATTTGTATCTGTGCTTTCAAGTTTAATTGTTTGATGATCTCCTAATACAATTTGCTTTATACCATCCTTGTTTCTAATAAGTTTAGGTTCTTGAGATATACTCTTATCTGAGGACAACCGACTGTAAGCTCCAAGTTTAGAAATTGAAAACATACTTAATCCTGCTATCGATGATTTAATAAATTCTGTTCGCTTCATAAGAGAAATTTTTAATTCTTCACTAAATTATTGATAGCGTAAATCTACAGTAAGGTTCCAAATCTGGTTAATACAGACTTACTGATTATTAACATTTTTGTTTCATAATATCAGATATGCAACATGAGTGTTAAGAGATGCAATACTATTGCTAACTTCTCATCGTGACTATTTAGATATTTGTTACTCATTTATAGAGCGTATACATTTTTGTATCTTTTCAAAGATTATACTTGTAAATTGTATCTAATGATCAAAAACATCTTTTTATTTGCTGTTCTCATATCATGCTGTAGTTATGGTCAGAACTACTATGAGGTAGACACAACTTTTCCTGTTAATGATTTAATGAGTGATTTAAAAATTATAGAGGATAACACTGATGCAATTACAGCAAATGACATATTGAAGGATTCGACTTTATCTTTTAAAAACCGAGCCCAGTTTGAAAAAATTCTTAAATCGAATACAGCTTACTGGGGCAAATTGGAGCTTATCACTAATAAGCATTTAAATGGATGGAAACTTCATCTTGAGGATCGCTTCATTGGACCTCCAGCGTGGATTAAGAGTAACGGCACAGTTGATATCTATGGCTATGTCAATGAGAAATTGATTTTTCATAAGAAATCTGGTGTTGAGTACCCCAAAAAAGATCGCGACACCAAAGCCAATTGGGTCTTAAATCAAGTGGGTCTTGATGATCTTCCTGTACAAAAGCCAGTTACTCTAATTATTAGAGTTAAAGGGAATCAATTGGGTTATCCTGCTTATTTTAATGCGACACTAAGAAGTCCTAAACAACCCTATTACCATCATATATTCCAATTCAACAACAGCTTTAATATTTTTATGTTTGGTGTGACTTTTATTATTCTTTTATACCACCTACTGCAATATTTTTATTTAAAAGAACGTGTCTTTTTATGGTTTTCAATTTGGTTAATGTTTTGTACGCTTACCCAAGCCATGACAATTGGTATAATAATTGGTTCAATTACCAATTTTAGATTTATTCTATGGTATTTAATTGCCAATGGCATGTTCTATATGTTCTGGTTTTTCGGACGTTCATTTATTGATTCCAAAAATAAATATCCAACTCTAGACAAATTCATTCTAGGACTTTCTGTTTTACTAATTGTTGAAATTTTAATAACTACAATTTATGTTTTATCATATGATGCAAAACCACTATTTCTAAGTATTGGAATTCATTCTATTGTTATAGCTGTCTTTTCGTTTTGTAGTTTCATATTGTCAGTTATAATTTTGTTCAAAAAAGATACATTAACCAAGTATTTTGGATTTGGATCTATAATAGCATCAGGATGCATGATCATTGGTTCATTATGGTCAATGGGTGTTTTTGGACTTAGTAAAATCGTCATTGATCCTTATGTTACTGGAATGTTTCTACAAATTGTAATTTACTCTTTCGGAATCGCTTACAGGCAGCAACAATTATCATTGAAAAATCAAGAGGAAAAATTGAAAGCTCAAAAAACTTATGCAGAAATGCAACGTATAAAAGATCTTGATGATATTAAAACACGGTTTTTTGCTAATATTAGTCATGAATTTAGAACTCCATTGTCGCTAATTTCAGGACCGATTAATCGTGCACAAAATAAGAACAACGATGACGATGACATTATTCTGAGCAAGAAAAATTATGAGATTATAAAGAATAACACCTCTCGATTGCATAATTTGGTTGATCAACTACTGGATTTGTCAAAAATTGAAAGTGGACAAGTACATTTGTCTTTAAAACAAGGAGAGATTATACAATTTTTGAGATCTATTGTTTTTTCATTTGAGAGCATGTCAGAACGAGAAAACATAAGCTTAAACACCAGTTTCCCAGAAGAATTTGAGCGTGCATTTTACGATAAAGACAAGCTAGAAAAAATAGTCACTAATATACTATCTAATGCTATCAAATATACATCTGAAAATGGATCTGTAACAGTAACTGTAGCATATAATGATACTCATATAACTATCAAAGTCTCAGATACAGGGAAAGGTATTGCCAAAGAAGAATTACCTAGAATATTTGACAGGTTTTATAGAGTTGAAGGTAGTGAAAAGAAAGGTTCTGGAATCGGACTGGCTTTAACAAAAGAATTAGTGGACTTGCATAATGGCTCTATCAGTGTAGACAGTACTAAAGGCAAAGGAACTACTTTTAAAATTAGATTACCTATCACCTTAAGTAATTTACCTGAAGCCATTTCAGTAATTTCAAAATCAGAATTGATTGATACAAAAGAACTGGATGTCACTGTAAATGAATTAGATGAGCAATCTGAAGTAATCACTAAAACTATTCGAGAATTACCTATTGCTCTTATTGTTGAAGATAATAATGATTTACAACACTACATTTCTGAAATTATCTCTAAATCCTATACTGTTATCATAGCAAAAGACGGCCTTCAAGGTGAACGTATGGCATTTGAACATGTTCCTGATATTATAATTAGTGATGTCATGATGCCCAAAAAAGATGGATATGAACTCTGTCATATTTTAAAAACAAACACAAAAACAAGTCACATTCCAATTATTATGCTCACTGCTAAAGCTGGTCAATCGAATAGAATTGAAGGCCTTACACAAGGAGCCGATGCTTTTATGACAAAACCTTTTGATGATAAAGAGCTACTACTGCAGATGAAGAATCTAATAGATTCTCGAAAACATCTGTGGGAACATTTTAAAGCCTTAGATATGCTTCTCGTTGATGACATCGATGTTACATCAATTGACGATAAATTTTTACAAGATGTGTTCAAGACAATTAAAACTAACCTTGCTAACGATCAATTAAGCGTTGAACACATTGCACGAGAAGTAGGATTTAGTCGATCACAACTGCACAGAAAACTCAAAGCAATCTCTGGTAAATCGGCAAATCAACTAATCACAGAAATACGTCTAAATGAAGCACATCGAATGCTAAAGTCAAAATCTGGATCAGTATCGGAAATTGCCTATGCCGTTGGCTACTCTAACCTTTCATATTTCACAAAAAGTTTTAAAGAACGCTTTGGAGAATTACCAAGTAAAGTTTAACTAAGCATTCAAATACGCTAAAACATTAGCCTCTATCCTAGCCTGAATATTAGACACATCTGCTTTAACAAAAGATTCTCCCATGATATTCTCATAGAGTTCGATATAACGTTCGCTTACAGTCTCTATATAAGCATCACTCATTTCTGGTACATTCTGACCTTCGAGTCCCTGAAAGTTATTTGAAATCAACCATTGTCGAACAAATTCTTTTGAGAGCTGCTTTTGTGGTTCATTAGCATCCTGACGCTCTTGATAACCATCAGCATAAAAGTAACGTGATGAATCTGGTGTATGAATCTCGTCAATGAGTACAATCTTTCCATCTTTAGTCTTGCCAAATTCATATTTAGTATCTACGAGTATGAGTCCGCGAGAAGCTGCAATCTCTGTTCCGCGATGAAAAAGTTTACGCGTATAATCTTCGAGTACTAGATAATCTTCTTCGGAAACGATACCACGTTTTAAAATGTCTTCACGAGAGATATCTTCGTCATGATCTCCCATTTCGGCTTTAGTAGCAGGCGTAATGATAGGCTCTGGAAATTTATCATTCTCTTTCATACCTTCAGGCATTTCAACGCCGCATAATAATCGTCGTCCAGCTTTGTATTCACGGGCAGCATGACCAGACATATAACCACGAATCACCATTTCTACTTTAAAGGGATTGCATAAATGACCAACAGCAACATTAGGATCTGGTGTTGCAGTGAGCCAATTTGGCACTAAATCTTCAGTAGCCTTCATCATACTGGTAGCGATCTGATTTAAGATCTGACCTTTATATGGAATCCCCTTAGGCATGACCACATCAAAAGCCGACAAACGATCAGTAGCAATCATGACGAGCTCTTCATCATTGATGTTATAGACTTCTCTTACTTTCCCTTTATATACACTTTTCTGGTTTGGGAAATTGAAATTAGATTCGGTTATGGTGTTATTCTGATTTGCCACGAATAAATGCTTGTTATATTGTTATCTATCTCCTAGCCCAGATGGAGGCATTTGTTGGAGCTCTCCTACTACGCTGAAAAGCTATGTAGGAAGCGACTGCCGACAGCTGGAATAGCTTCTAAAAAAATTAATCTCTGTTTTCTATACTCTTGTATGCTTCTATCACTTTTTTAACCAACTTATGACGTATTACATCTTTATCGTCAAGGTAGATCATACCAATACCATCTACATTTTTAAGTACCAGTAAGGCTTCTTTTAATCCGGAAATGGTACGACGTGGTAAATCGACCTGTCCAGGATCACCTGTAAGTAAGAATTTGGCATTTTTACCCATTCGTGTCAAGAACATTTTCATTTGCGCATGTGTGGTATTCTGACCTTCATCTAGAATAACAAAAGCATTATCTAATGTTCTACCACGCATAAATGCTAATGGTGCAATTTGAATGGTTCCGTTCTCTATAAAATGAGCTAATTTCTCCGCAGGAATCATATCGCGAAGCGCGTCATACAACGGCTGCATGTAAGGATCTAATTTTTCTTTGAGATCACCTGGAAGAAACCCTAAGTTCTCACCTGCTTCAACAGCTGGACGTGTTAAAATAATCCGCTTGACCTCTTTAGCTTTGAGTGCGCGAACTGCCAATGCTACACCTGTATAGGTTTTACCAGTTCCTGCAGGACCAATTGCAAAGACCATATCATTTTTACGCATGCTCTCCACCAATTTGCGTTGGTTAACGGTTTGCGCTTTGATAATACGACCACTAACACCATGTACAATGACTTCACCACTTTGATCTGAAGTTGTGTAATCATCACTACTCTGACTTGTCAACACTCGTTCAATTGTATTCTCGTCGAGTTTATTATACTTACCAAAATGCTCCATTAGCATATTCATACGACGATCAAACTCTTCGAGCAGGTCTTCGTCTCCATAGGCTTTTATTTTATTGCCTCTCGCTACAATTTTAAGTTTAGGAAAGTATTCTTTAAGTGTTTTAATATTGGCATTTTGAGCTCCAAAAAATTCTTTGGGAGTAATTTCTTCTAGTTCTAAAATAAGTTCATTCAAAAGCGATACGAATTATAAATTAATCTGTTTTGTTTTATTAGTTTTGTGATGAGACAAACCAAGGCGTGTTTTGACAACATCATAATCAAAAATAATTAAACTATTTTATTCCATAGGTTTCCCTAAGGTTAAAATATGATTAGTTTTTAACAGTTTTATGAAACTTCAAAATAACGCTTTAACCTAGTATAAAATTTTTGCAGGCAATACATGGCAATCATCACATTAACAACCGATTTTGGCGAGAAAGATCACTTTGCAGGTGCCATTAAAGGAGCTATTTACAGCGAATTACCAGATGTGAGAATTGTTGATATCTCACATTCGGTTGCGCCTTTTAATGTTCCTGAGGCAGCTTATATCATTCAGAATGCGTACAGTAGTTTTCCAAAGGGCACTATACATGTGATTGGTATCGATTCTGAGCTCAATCCAGAAAACAAACACATTGCTGTAAAATTAGACGATCATTATTTTATTTGTGCAAACAATGGCATTATGAGCATGATTTGTTCAGAAATAGCACCACAAAAAATTGTAGAAATCAATATCCATGATCGTGTTGCAACTAGTTTTCCTGTATTGGATGTTTTTGTCAATGTGGCTTGTCATATTGCGCGAGGTGGCACATTGGAGATTATTGGTAAGGTTATCAACACCATAAAGCCTATCAAAAATTTAATACCGTTTGTCAATGATGAAAAGAATCAAATCATTGGTAGTGTGATCTATGTGGACAACTACGGAAATGTGATCACAAACATAAAACGTAAATTCTTTGAGACTGTACAAAAAACACGTGATTATGAGATTTCTGCACGCAGCTACAAGTTTAAAAAGATATACGATAAATATAGTGATGCTATTAATTTCGAGGTTCCGGAAGATAAACGTTATGACGAAGGAAAAGGTCTGGTTGTTTTCAATTCATCTGGATATCTTGAAATTGCAGTCTATAAAAGTGATAATGCAACTGTAGGTAGCGCTTCTTCACTTATGGGATTGAAGGTCATGGATACTGTGACTGTGAATTTTTCTAAAATTTAATCTATGTTTGTACGTATTGTAAAAATGAGTTTTGATCCTGAAAATATTGAAGAGTTTCTCCATAATTTTGATCTGAGCAAAGCAAAGATAAGAGCATTTGAAGGTTGTCAGTTTTTAGAACTCTATCGTGATAAACACAATACAAACATTTTTTTTACGTATAGTTATTGGAGATCGGAAAATGATTTAGAAAATTACAGACACTCCGATTTATTTAAAGGGGTTTGGGCAAAAACCAAACCTTTATTTAATGCCAAACCTGAAGCTTGGAGTGTGGATAAATTGGTTTCTCTTGAATAATTTATTCTATAACCTGATTTTTGATTTCAGAAAAATCAAAAGGACTATGCGTTAAAGAGTCATTTAATATTAACTTTGAATACTAACTATTGAAATAGTAATAATGCTAGCAATTCTAAAAAAAGAAATCAACACCTTCTTCGCCTCGCCCATTGGCTATTTGGTTATTGCGGTGTTTTTATTATTAAACGGACTCTTCCTATGGTTATTTAAAGGTGATTTTAATATTCTTGATAATGGTTTTGCTGATTTATCCAGCTTCTTTTTATTGGCGCCTTGGATTCTAATTTTCTTAGTACCTGCAGTAACCATGCGTAGTTTTGCTGATGAGAAAAAACAAGGAACTTTAGAGTTGTTACTTACCAAGCCTATTAGTCATTTAAACATTGTGTTAGGTAAATATTTAGGCGCATTCATACTAATCATTATTGCTTTAATCCCAACATTATTATATGTTTTTACCATATCAAAATTAGGTAATCCCGAAGGAAATCTGGATGTTGGAAGCGTGATGGGCTCCTATTTCGGGCTCCTATTTTTAGTTGCAGCATATACTGCTATTGGTGTATTTGCCTCCAGCCTATCTGATAATCAAATTGTCGCTTTTATAGTTGCTGTTTTTATATGCTTCTTTTTTTATTTCGGATTTGAAGGCTTATCAAATTACAATCTTTTTGGCGACGCGTTTTACATTGAAAAGTTAGGTATGGAATCGCACTTTAAAAGCATGAGTCGTGGTGTTTTAGATACTAGAGATATCATTTATTTTTTGAGTATCACTGCACTATTTATAATACTAACCAAACTGAATATAAAACACGCTAATCAATGATCATTACTGCACCACTAATTATATTGATGTGCATAGTATTTGTACTTATGTTCTTATTTGTGAGAACCATAGACAAACGTAAATGGTTAGTTGTTTTAGTCAGCTTGGTCTTAACACCTATTGTGTATTTCTATGCACTTTACCCTATGATCAATATTTTTAGTTCATATCATCATCAAAAATATTTTTCATCTCAATTATGGAAAGAAAAACCAGCCTTGCGCTATGAACTTTCAGATGATATGATGACTTCGGAACTACTAATAGGACAAACTAAAAGTGAGGTTAATGCACTTTTAGGAACTTACGAATGGTTGTCATGGGACGATGAAAAAAAAGCTCACGATACCAATAGATGGAATTATAGCTTGGGTATTGAACCTGGTGCTTTTAATACCCAAAAGGAATGTGTAGAAATTATTTTTGACAACGATAAAGTAATTGCGTTAAACCTCTATAAAGAAGATATAAAATTCGATGCTGAAAACTAAAAGAAATATCATTACCATTGTTATCACTTTAGTAGTTATAATTGCTATCAATTTGATTTCAGATCATTTTTATAAACGTTTTGATCTCACCAAAGATAAACGTTACACCTTATCTGACGAGGCTTTACAAACTATTGCAGATGTAGATTCGCCTCTAATCATTGATGTATTTCTTGAAGGTGAATTTCCTTCGGAATTTAGACGACTTCGGAATGAAACACAGCAGCTTCTGGAAGAATTTACTGTGTATAACAATAATGTAAAATTTGATTTTATCAATCCGTTAGACAATGAAGACACCAGAGACCAAAACCTGCAGCAACTCTCACAACGTGGCTTGCAACCTTTCCAAATAAACATTCAAGAGAGTGGAAAAACGTCTCAAGAGCTCATCATACCTTGGGCTTTAGCAAGCTATAATGAACAAACGGTCATTATTCCGCTAATCAAAAATAAAATTGGAGCGACTGATCAGGAATTAGTTAATGGATCTATTCAAAATCTTGAATATGCTTTTGCAGAAGCATTTAAGAAGCTGGTGAATCCGAAGCAAAAAAAGATAGCCGTTTTAAAAGGCAACGGACAATTAAGTGATATATATATTGCAGATCTTCTTAAAAAGTTAGGAGAGCATTATTTTTTAGCGCCTTTTACATTAGATAGCGTAGCGTCTAATCCAGAAAAAACATTGAACGATATCAAAGCCTATGATTTAATCATTTCGGCTAAACCAAGTGTGGCTTTTTCAGAAAATGAAAAATATGTTCTCGATCAATACACAATGAACGGTGGAAAAAGCTTATGGCTTACCGAAAGCATCATTATGGACAGAGACAGCTTAATGAATGAAACCAACAAAGGTGTTGCTGTATATAGAGATTTAAATCTTAGCGATTTTTTCTTCAAATATGGTGTACGTGTCAATCCTGTGATTGTTAATGATATGTATTCTGCTCCTATTGTGTTGTCTATTGGAGAAGGAAGTAATGCACGATTACAACGTTTACAATGGCAATATTCTCCATTGGCTGCTAGTAATCCAAACCACCCGATAACCACCAATTTAGATCCTGTTAAATTTGATTTCGCAAGTCAGATTGACACGCTAAAAAACGGTATTAACAAGACCATCTTATTGCGTAGTTCACAACTCACAAAACTTCAAGGTGTACCTCGAGAAATTAGTTTAGATGTCGTGACGCAAGAACCTAATCCTGAGGACTATAAAGAACCGCATCAAACTTTAGCTGTTTTGCTCGAGGGCGAGTTTACTTCGGTATATGACAAGCGTATTAAACCGTTTAAAATTTCAGAAGATAAGACTACAAGTAAAACAACAAAAATGATTGTTATTGCTGATGGTGATGTCATCAAAAATGAAGTGATTAGAAATAAACCGCAAGAACTTGGCTTCGAATTTTTAACCAAACGAAAGTTTGGAAATAAAGAGTTTCTTGAAAATGCAGTTAACTACCTTCTTAATGACGACGGACTTATAAACATTCGAACCAAAGAAGTGAAATTAGCTTTCTTAGATTCGGAAAAAATTGAAGCTCAAAAATCAAAATGGCAAATTATAAACATTGCTTTACCGCTTGTTATTCTTGGCATATTTGGTTTTGCTTTTGGGTTTTTCAGAAAAAAAAGATACTCGAAATAGTTGTAACACCTACAAAAAATCTTCATTTTTAAGCATTGTAAGTTGTTAATAAGTTTGTTTTATAAAACAATAGCTTTGAGATATATTTGTATTGCGCAATTTGTAGCATCAACATTGTAAAAAACATTAAAAGGAACATATGAAATTTATAGTATCCAGTACATATTTACTAAAACAATTACAAGTTCTAGGAGGAGTTATTAATAACTCTAACACGTTACCTATTTTAGATAATTTTCTTTTTGAATTAAAAGATTCAAAACTAACCGTTTCAGCAAGTGATCTTGAAACTACTATGTCATCAACCTTAGACGTAGAAAGTGATAATGATGGTAGTATTGCTTTACCAGCACGCCTATTACTCGATACTTTAAAAACGTTTCCTGAGCAACCATTGACTTTTGTTGTTGAAGATAACAATACCGTTGAGATTAGCTCAAATCATGGTAAATACGCTTTAGCATATGCAGATGGGAATGAATTCCCAAAAGCAGTTGAACTAGACAACCCGAGTACTACGACTATTGCAGGAGATATACTGGCAACAGCTATAAGTAAAACCATCTTTGCTGCTGGTAATGATGATTTACGTCCAGTAATGAGTGGTGTCTTTTTCCAATTTTCAACAGAAGGTTTAACTTTTGTCGCAACAGATGCTCACAAACTTGTAAAATATACACGTGAAGATATTAAAGCAGATCAGGTAGCAGAGTTTATTATGCCAAAAAAACCTCTAAATCTTTTGAAAGGTATTTTAGCTGCAAATGACGATATGGTTACCATCGAATATAACGATTCTAATGCAAAATTCACTTTTGAAAACTCAATATTAGTGTGTCGTTTAATTGATGGAAAATATCCTAACTATGAAGCGGTAATCCCAAAGGAAAATCCAAACAAGTTAACCATAGACAGAACACAATTTTCAAATTCTGTTCGTCGTGTAAGTATCTTCTCTAATAAAACTACGCATCAAATTCGTTTGAAAATTGCTGGTGCTGAATTAAATATTTCCGCAGAAGATATTGACTACTCAAACAAAGCTGAGGAGCGCTTAACATGTGATTATCAAGGTGATGACATGCAAATAGGTTTTAACTCTCGTTTCTTAACAGAAATGCTTAATAATCTTAGTGCAGATCAGGTTCAGCTAGAAATGAGCTTACCAAATAGAGCTGGGATTTTAACACCTATAGATGGTTTAGATGAAGGAGAGCATGTGACGATGCTGGTTATGCCTGTAATGTTAAATAACTAATTCAGTTATAAATACAATCTGATAAAATATTAGATGTAAAAAACGCTCACTTTTTAAGTGAGCGTTTTCATTTACCTCAGTTTAAAAACTAACTAATACACTTAAGAGGCAAAATAGACTGAAAAAACTTCCTGTTTATTATCATGTCTAAACCATATTAAAATGTGGCCTAAAATTACTTTTTGACGCCTAGCTTTAATAAAATAGTTTCTAACAAACACCACTTGGTAAAAGCAGACTGTATTAGGTTCACACCAATGAATACTGTAAACCACATCCAGTTCTGGTTTACGTAAAACGTCAGTACAACGCTCAATAATACCATTATACCAACAATAATTCTAAAATATGTGTTTAACATCTCTTTTCAATTTTATAAGTTTATATATATTTTTCGATAGGGACAACAATGGCACGTAAAGGGTTGTTGGTCTCCTTTTGTTCTAAATTGAATGCTTTTATTAAATCAAAGAGCATATCAACCTGAGATTCATTAGTAAAAGAAAATAACATGCTGGATTCATTCCCTGATCGTTCTGAACCGAACCAACTTTCAGTCATTGACACACCGGAACTATTTTTATAACCACCAATTTCAGAAACACTGAAACTTTCAATTCCTGCTTTTTTAAACAGTTTAATCGCATCTTTGTGGAATGCTTGGACAGTTGTTACTATGATTAATTTCATTATTTATGATTTTTACGTTCGATCATATAATAGACTAATGGCACAACCAACAAGGTTAATACTGTAGACACTATTGTTCCTCCCATTAGTGAAATGGCTAAACCTTGAAAAATTGGGTCAAATAAGATGACAAATGCACCTATAACAACAGTTCCTGCAGTTAGCAATATTGGTGTTGTACGCACAGCTCCTGCTTCAATTGCAGCTTGTTTTAATGGAATACCTTCATCCAATCGGAGATTAATAAAATCTATTAATAGTACTGAGTTTCTTACCATAATACCTGCTAAAGCAATCATTCCGATAAAAGAAGTCGCTGTAAAAAACGCACCCATTATCCAATGACCAATTATAATTCCTATGAGCGATAATGGAATAGCAACCATCATGACAACTGGAGCCTTGAAGTTTTGAAACCATCCAACTATTAAAATGTAAATCAAAATAATAGCACCTAAAAAGGCAATTCCCAAATCTCTAAAGACTTCTAAGGTAATTTGCCACTCACCATCCCATTTGACCGTATAATCATCTTCAAAATCAGGTTGTCCCAAATACATTTCATTAATCTCAAACCCTTCAGGCAGCTTGATATTTTTCAACTTGTCTTCCATACCCAAAATAGCATAAGCCGGACTCTCGAGTTCGCCAGCCATATCAGCTAAAACATAGACTACACGTTTTTGATTTTTCCTGTAAATACTCTTAGCACTTGTCGTTTCAATACTATTCACCAAATCTCCTATCGGCACTAAATGACCTTGGTTAGATTTAATTTTTAATTGTAATATATCTTGTACAGTAGACTTCTCTTTTTCATCCAAAGCCAACACCAAAGCCACTTGATTTACAGCATCCTCATCATATAAAGTCGTTAGTGATCTATTAGATAGTGCCATATTCATGGTATAGGCAATTTGCTTAGGTGCCACGCCATACAACATCGCCTTCTCTTTATCAATAATAAATTGATATTCTACCTGATCAGCTTCAGTCATCCAATCTACATCAACAACATCTTGAGTAGTACTCAAAATATTCTGAACATGATTTGCTACCTCTATTTGAGTATTGTAATCTGGTCCATAAACTTCAGCAACAATAGTAGATAAAACTGGTGGTCCTGGCGGAACTTCAACAACCTTAACATTCGCATTATACTTTGAAGCTATGTTTTGAATTTCTGGACGTAATAGCTTAGCTATATCATGACTTTGAGCACTACGTTCGCTTTTATCAATTAGATTGACCTGAATATCAGCCATATTACTTCCTCCTCTCAAATCGTAATGACGTACCAATCCGTTAAATGTTATTGGAGCCGACGTCCCAACATAGTTTTGATAATTGACTACCTCTGGTCGTGTTGATAGGTATTGTGAGATTTCTTTAGCCACAATTGCTGTTCGTTCTAAAGTTGTGCCTTCTGGCATATCAATTACTACCTGAAATTCATTCTTATTATCAAACGGCAGCATTTTAACCGCAACAGAATTTGTAAAGAACAGCAGCATTGTGCTTATTAGAACTAAGAAGGTTAATCCTAAAAATAGCCAACGTTTGGTTGAATTTTCAATTAACGGACGCTCGAATTTTTCATAGATCTTATAGATCAAAGTGTCTTCTAAAGGCTTTTTAGGTTTGTCTTTAGCTCCTTTTTTATCCTTCTCACGTAAAAATATATATCCTAAGTATGGCGTAATGGTTAAGGCTACAAACAGAGATAAAATCATTGCTATAGAAGCACCTATGGGCATTGGCGCCATATATGGTCCCATTAATCCAGAAACAAAAGCCATTGGTAATACTGAAGCTATAACCGTGAAAGTCGCTAGAATGGTTGGATTCCCAACCTCATTAATTGCATATAACGCTGCTTGTTTAAAAGGTAAGCGTTTCATTTTAAAATGCCTGTGCATATTTTCGGCAATGATAATGGAATCATCTACCACAATACCAGTTACAAATACAAGTGCAAATAACGTAATTCGGTTTAACGTATAGTCTAACATATAGTAACTCAACAAAGTCAATGCAAAGGTTATTGGCACTGATAAAAATACAACCAGTCCGCCTCGCCATCCCATAGCAAGCATGACCACAAAGGTCACTGCTATAATAGATCCAATAAGATGCAGCAGTAGCTCTGAAACCTTATGTGATGCAGTCTCTCCATAATTTCTGGTCACTTCTACATGTACATCATCAGGAATCAGATTTTGACGTAAGTGCGCTACTTTATCAATAATGACATCGGCAATTCTCATGGCATCAGCACCTTTTCGCTTAGCAACAGAAATAGTTACCGCTGGATACTCTGATTTATAATCTGATGATTTTTCACTGCCTTGACCAAAACCTAAACTCACATAATTTTGAGGAATCTCAGGTCCGTCTATAATCTTTGCAATTTGTTTTAGATATATGGGTTGTTGCTGCTGCACACCTACGATTAGATTTTCAACATCTTCAACGCTCTCTAAAAACCTGCCTGTATTGACAATATACTCCGTATCATTTTTATCAAATGTTCCAGAGTTCAATTGTGAATTACTGGCTTTGATCATCTCTGAGACAGATAAAAAATCCAATCCGCTTGCAGCTAATTTATCTTTATCTAAAACAACCCTAAGCTGTCGATCTCTTCCACCAATTTTATGAGTAACGGCAACATCTTTTACCTTTTTAATTTCCGATTCCAATTCCTGAGCCATTTTACCCAATTGATAATCGTCATAATGCTCACTCCACAAGGTTAATCCCAACATTGGAACATCATCAATGGCTCTTGTTTTTACCAATGGAAAAGTAACACCTTCAGGCATTTGATCCATATGTTTATTGATCTCATTATACAATTTCACAAAAGAGCGTTCAATATCTTCACCAACATAAAACTGAACAATGACCATACCTTGCTCCTTCATCGATGTGGAATACACATATTCTACGCCTTTAATATTAGAAATGAGTTGCTCTAAAGGTTTGATGACACGCGATTCAACTTCAGTTGGACTGGCTCCCGGATAGCCAACAAAAATATCTGCCATTGGCACATCAATCTGTGGCTCTTCTTCTCTAGGAATTAAAAACGAACTGTACACACCAATGACCATAAATACAATCATTAATAGTACTGTTAGCTTTGACCCTATAAAGACCTTGGCAATTTTTCCTGCAAAACCTTCTTTCATTTAAGTAGTATTTTTTTGGCGTTTTTACAGGTCATCCGTTGCAATCTTTTTTTATCGTTTTAGACGTAAAAAAAGGATTTCCACTTCTACCCTTAACGCGTATTTTAGTTATTGTATTGACACTTTAGCGCCATTAAATAGTTTTCCTTTTGCTGTAACAATGTAATTCTCGTTAGCATTTAAACCCGAAAGAACTTCAACCTGATCGCCATAAGTTCTACCTAAACGCAACCATCTTAAAATTGCTGTATTACTCTGACTTACAGTATAAACTCCTGATAATTGACCATTGTGGATCAAAACTGCGGTTGGTATTAAAACCATATTGGTTTTGACGGTTCTTTCAATTGGAAACTGTACCGAAACATACATCCCAGAAAGGACATTGACCTTAGTATCATCCAGCTCTATCTTAACCAAATACTGACCTCCTGTTTGTTGTGCTGAAGGACTCACCTCTGAAACGTTTCCATTAATGGTCTCACCCATAGATTTGACATTCACTTTTACTTCAGTACCTGTTGTTATTTTAGAAATCTCTGTTTCAGGAACCATTGCTATAACTTCAAACTTGCCTGGTGACTCAACTGATATTAATGGTACGCCTGGATTAGCCATATCGCCTGTTTTTACCATTTTACCGGTAACTACGCCATCAAATGGAGATCTGATATTAGTATATGCAAATTGTGCGTTAACCTCATTTTGCATTTGTTTGGCTGCTTCCAAACGTGCTTTAGCCATTTCAAAATTTGCTGTCATATCATCCAACTCTTTTTGAGATGCACTGGCATCAGCAAATAAATTCTGAAAACGGTTATAATCTTTTTGTGCATTATTAAAAGCAGCAGTTGCCTCAGTAATACTCGCATTAACTTGTGCTCTTTTTGCTCGTAAATCAGTATTATTTATAGCCACCAACAACTGTCCTTTTCGCACATTATCTCCTACATTAACAGGCGCATTGGTTACAAATCCCATCATACGTGTACTCAAATTAGCACTATTAGTAGCTTGAATCTTACCGCTAACAGCTAAGAAAGGTGAAGTATCGTTGGTGAAGGTCTGACTTACAGTAACTGGAATAGCAGGTGAGTTATCTGTAACAGATTTAGTCTCATCATTTGCACAACTCGTTAAGAGCACTGTAAGTAATAGTATTGATATGATATATATATTTTTCATAAAAGTGTTTATTCTTTAGTTAAAAACTCTAGGTATGCTTGCGCATAATTATATTCAAAAATGGTCTGATAATATTCCAATTCCTTTTGTGCATATTGGCTTTCGGCAATAAGTAGATCAGATGTTTTCTCCAAGCCCTCTTTAAATCTGTTGGTTCTAATTCTCAGAGACTCCTTTGATTGCTGAAGCGCCAGAGATGTTAGTTTAAGTCTATTTTCAGCATCAATAAACATACGTTGCGCTTTATTTAACTCCAATTGACTTTGAGACACATATTGATCGTATTCTAGTTTTGATTTTTCATATTCGGCTTTGCTCTTCTGCACTTTGCCAAAACGCTTAGACCCTTGAAATATATCCCAGCTTAACTGTGCTCCTATGACATAACCATTTGCATTAGCCTGAAACAATTGCTCATCGTAAAACTCATAACTACCAAAAGCATTTAAGCGTGGTAAAAACGCCATTTTGTTGGCTTTGCTTGTTGCTTTATATGCTTCAGTTGTTAGAGACATTGCTCTTATATCAGCACGATTTTCAGAAATACTAACACTAGCATCTGACACTACATTCACCTCTAAAGAATCAACAGGTTGATATACTACAAATGATTTGTCATTCATTAAAAATGAGAGATAATCTGAAGCATTTTTTACCTGACTATTTGCCATTTGCAATTGGTTTTCAACTTCAGTAACACGTATCTCAACATTTAACACATCTGCACGTTGGATATACCCTTGTGTGAATCTGTTTTCTGCGAGCTTTAGATTAGCTTTAGCTGCATTTAAAGCTTTCTCCAAGACATCAACACCTTTGTAGGCTAACTGTAATTGCATATAAGCATTATCAACTTCAAACTCTAAATAGTCAACTGTTCGTTGAGCTTTAAGTGACATGGCTTGCATAATAGACCTCGCAGCTTTTCGTTGATAAATACCATCCATATTTAATATGGGTTGTTGTATTTCAAGTTTTGTAGCAAAGTTTTGTACTACAGATGGATCATTTAGAAGTGCTGGATTAAAATCGGATTGAGTTAACACCTCTTGATTCAATTTAGATCCGAAAGCAACCAAGGGATTGGTTGTTGAAATCCCTGTATGACTTGCTGTGATGTTAGGAAGGAAAATAGCATCGGTCTGAAGAAAATCTGCTCTTGCTGAATTGTAAGCTTCATCAGAGATTTTGATATTAGTATTCCTTTCAGCAACAATAGTTTTAACTTCAGATCTAGTAATAGGTACTAACTCTTGACCAATGGCATCACACGAAACTAAAATAGCTAATAGGGTATGGATATAAATGATATACTTCATCAGTAAAAATTTGTTGTACAAAAATAGTTTTGGAAATCATCAAAGTCAGTAACACTAATCACTTAGTTTTGTAACCTATGTTACTTTAGAACATTTAAATACATTTGAATAGGCTATTTTTGATTGCATTTTCATACGTCTAAAATATATGAGCTATGTAAATACTGCAATGATAATGGTCAGGTATATAGATATAGTAAACTTTTATATAACGTAAAAAAGCACACAAATACATGTATGCTTTTACATAATGACAATGCTAACTGCTTAATCTTTTAAAACTTCATTTAGCACAACATCTTTATCCATTTTTTTAGTACAGAAAAACCAATCTTCACATTCTAAATCATCTGTTCCCGTCATACGTTCTTCAGCAACACCGCATGAACCTGCAGGAGACACAATAACATCATCACCTGGATTCCAATCAGCAGGAGTAGCAACATTAAATTTATCAGAAGTTTGCATCGCAATTAGCGCTCTGTATAACTCATCAAAATTTCGACCTAAACTTAAAGGGTAATATATAAGGGCTCGGACAATTCCTTCAGGGTCAACAAAAAATACAGCTCGCACTGCTTGTGTTTTACTCTCACCAGGTTGGATCATACCATACTTCTTAGCGATCTCCATAGAAATATCTTCAATTAAAGGGAATTTAACCTCAATATTCTCCATTCCCTTGAATTTAATTTTATCCTTAATGGTTCTCAACCAGGCAATATGACTATATAAGCCATCTATTGATAAACCTATAAGGTTACAATTAGCCTTTTTAAATTTCTCTTCCAGATGTGCAAAAGTCATAAACTCAGAAGTACATACTGGAGTGAAATCTGCTGGATGACTAAATAAGATGGACCATTCTCCTTTATAGTCTGAAGGGAAATTAATTTCACCTTGAGTTGTTATGGCCTTAAATTCTGGAGCCTTATCACCTATCCTTGGTATTGATTGAATCATTGTTTCATCTATTGTTTCAGTTGTGTTCATAATAGTATTACTTTATTGTTAATAATTACTGAACATAAAATTAACTCACAAACCTTTGTTTATATGCAACTTAAGTTACCTAAGCCATTTAGTTTTTTAATGTTGAAATAGATAATCTCAATTCCAGAAGAAGAAGAAGAATGTTGTTTCGTTAAAAGTAATACTCAATTTTGTGACATTTGTCACATAATAAAATATCAAGGAATTCTATCTTTGTAACAATGAAAATAAGCACCTACATTTTTTCCATTTGCTTCACTTCTCTCCTACTATTTAATGCCGCGAGAGTTACGCTTACTTATGCTTATTACGAATACGACCCTATTGGTTTCATTGAGGCACTTTGCGAAAATCAAGACAAACCAGAATTGGCTTGTAATGGAAAGTGTCAATTGATGAAAGTTTCAGAATCACAAAACAAAGATCAAAATACACCTGAAGGTATTCTTGATTTCAAGGAACTCATTTTATATCAAAATTCGCCTAACACTACTATTCTAACCCATAAAGAATGGATTAAAAAGCAAACTGTAATTACTTACCAGAGTTTATATTCTTATATATCCACTTACGTTTGTTTTCATCCGCCTCGAGTTTAACTTTTAAATATCGCTGGTAGCAACTACTACCGAAATTAAAAGTTAAATCAAACAATACTATAAATGAAAACATTTTATGGTGCGCTACTATGTGCACTGCTATCTGCTGTGTCTTATGGTCAAGAAAAAAAAGAGATCAAAAAAGATACTACAAAACAAAAAATAACAGTTTTGGACCAAGTTATCATTACTGGAAACAAAAGAATTGACCCTATTTTGACTTCTGTTTCAAATAACTATTCTGAGCGAATAGTTCAACCCAAGAACGTGGCTGATCTATTCAATTCTATAAATGGATTCTCTTCAATAAAGAGAGGTAATTATGCCATTGATCCATCTTTTAGAGCCTCACAATATGAGCAATTAAATATTCAATACGATGGCGGAACAAAAGTCATGCATGCCTGTCCGAATAGAATGGATCCTATAACAACACATATCATTCCTGAGGAAATAGCTAAAATTGAAATCATTAAAGGTCCGTATACTGTAAGATATGGTGCTACTTTTGGAGGAATCATAAATATGGTCACACAAAAACCAGATTATGAAGACTATGGTTTACACGGGAAGGTTTCCGCAGGTTATGAGAGCAATGGCAATTCGATAGTGAATTTGGCACAATTACAATACATTAAAGAAAAATTTGATATTGTTACCAATGCTGGATATAGAGATTTTGGTAATTATGAAGACGGAAACGGCATTGAAATTCCTTCATCCTTCAGAAGCACCGATTACGGTTTTAAAATTGGTTATAACTTTAGTGATGTACAACGTTTACAAGTACACTGGAGACAATCTTTTGGGCGTGATGTGTTGCATGCAGCTTTACCTATGGACACTGAATATGACAATAGTAGTATATTGTCTTTGGACTATAAATTAGATGATATTGGAAGGGTTGTTAATTCATTAACTGCTAAAGTATATTATAGCTATGTAGACCACTTAATGACCAATATTAATCGGCCTTCATTTATGATGACAGAGGCCTCCTCTGCTGTTGATGCCACAACTATTGGAGGAAAACTGGAGCTCAACTGGAAACCATTTAAAAACTGGAATGTATTCTCTGGTTTAGACGCCATGCATATTGCCAGAGATGGTAACAGACAACGTTTAGTTAAAATCATGAATGGTAACCTACTACCAATGCCTATGAGTTTTACAGATAAGGTTTGGCAGGATTCTTATATTACAGACATAGGACTATTTACAGAAGTCAAATACACTATTAATCCAAAAACAATTTTTACGGCAGGCATTAGATATGACAATGTGGTTTCTGATATTCAGGATCCTGAAGCTGATTTTGCTGAATTATACGACCTTAAAAAACGAACAGAGCATAACGTTAGTGGAACGCTATCTGTAAAAAAGTTGATTTCAGACAACTTCACTCTTGAAGCAGCATATGGAAGAGGTGTTCGTTCGGCTAATATGATAGAGCGGTATATCAATCACTTTAATGTTGGACAGGATCCATTTGAATATATAGGGAATCCCAACTTAAAAGCTGAAGTCAATAATCAATTTGAAATTGGGTTTAAAGGAAGAGAGAAACTTAAAAACGGTTTCAATAGCTTTACGTATGAAGCTGCGTTTTATTATTCGTTTTTTGAAAATTATATTGTAGGTATTATTGATGAAACACAGACCAGAAAGTTCATGCCTATGGCACAACCGCAAAACCCGAAAGTGTTTAGAAATCTTAATGAGGCCTACAAAACAGGATTCGAGATTTCAGCTAGTGTAAATTTCCTGAATGATTTTGTTTTTAAAACTGACTTTGCTTATGTCTATGCAAAAAATAAAGACCTATCAGAATCATTGCCACTTACTCCGCCTTTGACATCTAGAATTCATTTCGGATTTGAAAAAGACACCTATTGGGTAAACTTGCAATATAATCTTGTGTCAAAGCAAGATAATATTTCCAGAAGTTTTGGCGAAACAGAAACTGATGGCTACCAAACTTTAGATTTCCGTTTTGGTATGAAACCAATTAAAAACGTAACCTTAGGTCTTGCAGTAATTAATGTATTTGATGAAAATTACAATAACCATTTAAACTTCTCTTTTACAAATCAAGAGAATTTTGGAAGGACTCCAATTACTGAACCTGGGCGTAACTTTTCTGCATTCTTACAGTATAAATTTTAAAGGCTATAAATAGTAAAACAAAAAACGCTCACTTAACATGTGAGCGTTTTTTTTGTACTTAAGAATTTGCAGGAATAAAAATTGATTTAATTCTATCAATAACGCCTTGGAGCATACTGAATATGGCATCGGAAGAAAACCCACCAATGAGAGCTAGTACGCTTTTATTAAAAAGATTTATACTGTTGGGATCAGTGATATATACAGATAGTATTTCTGATAATAACAATCCTGCGATAATTCCCAAAATTACCTGAGCCATATATTCAATAGATTCTTCTGGTAATAAGGTACCTTTCTTCAATGAATTACTAACACTCTTTAATAAATAGAAGGTTACTCCAAGTCCTGCTATTGCAGATAAATAACCGATATTCAATAGTAATTTCATACCATTATTATGCATGATCCCTTTATCAAGAGAATCGTTATTAACATTTGGAGAAAGTCCTGTAATAATAAATATAACTAAAAACAAAACTGCTAAAATAATGAGATTTCTGACTAGCGGTAGACTTCCCAAAACAAATCTGCTTTTTGATTTTTCATGGAGTTTTTTAGAAAACTCAATCGATTTTGGAGTCGCTGGAGCAATATTTTTACACAACAAATTATGTACATTAATTAAGTCATCCACATTACTGTCTTGAATTAGTGAATTAATATCTGTATTGATATTTATTCCATTATAAACAGCATAAGATAACATATTATTAATCTCCTTACTCATTTCATCAATCACCTCTTTGGAAATTCCTGGTTTAGAGATAACAGTTTCTTTTACCGCAGAAGGTGCTTTTGAGCTTGAACTAGTCGTTGTCATGGTTTTTAATTAAAGTATTAAAATTGCTTAAAATTAATTACTCATCTAGTATAAAAACCAAGTATAAATACTGTATTACTATTTTACGTATTTTTACTTTTAGGGAGAATATATTACAAAAAACGCTCACTTTTTCAGTGAGCGTTTTTATTTACCTCTTTATAAAAATAACTAACTAATAAAATTAAGAGATAAAGGATATCTTGGTGATTCGCCGTGACTTGCTCTAATTGCATTTATTATTGGAAAAATAAATGATAATATTCCAAGAACAATCAAACCAGCTATTCCTACTAAAACGAAGACCAATGGAATACATATCAAGCTATAAATTAATACACTTAATTGAAAGTTGACAATATTCTTGCCTTGTTCATCCATTTGGTAGACTTTTTCCTTTTGTGTTGCCCAAATGACTAACGGGACTATGAGTCCGCCAAACCCAGTAATAAAAGTAAGTAACTGACTCAAATGCGTTAACACTATAAGTTGATTATCTTGTTTCATGATTTTTTTTTGCTTTTTTTGATTGAACACCTATTGGACGTCAATACGAACAAAATGTTACACTGTATTTAGAATTATTTTATAACCAACTTCTTTACAACATACTCATTTCTAACTAATACTTTGACCATATAAAAACCAGAAGGCAGATTTAAAGTAATAACCTCTGCATTGTTGATATCGCTTTTAAATACGTTTTGTCCAGTAATACTATAGATTTCAATTGCACCTTCTTCTATCATCCCAGCTATCTCGATTTGGTTTTTTGCAGGATTTGGTGAGATGATGATTTGGTTGAAATTATTTACATCTGATACTCCAAGAGTTTCTTCAACCGTAAAAGTACCTGTTACCGAAATAGAATTGAGACAATCATCGGTTAAATCAAAAGTCACAGAAACTATTTGATTACATGATATTGTGGCTGGTCCATCATGAGTAACCAATGCATCTCCACATAAATCGGATCCTAAAAAACCAGCTAACCAATTATCGTATGCCTCTTGAATTGTATCAGAACAATCGACGGTTACATCTTCAGGAATATTATCCCAAACAGGATCTGTAGTATCTTCAATAGTGAAAGTTGCATCTTTAAAAATCTCATTTCCGCAGTCATCAGACAGGGTAAATCTAACCGTCTCTGAACCTGTTGCTCCACATAGATCACTTAAACCAGAGCTATTATTTGTAATGGTTGGTGTACCACAACCAACAGTTCCTGTAACACTATTTAGCCATGAATTGAAAGCCGAATCAAAATCTGTAACATCATCACATTCAAGTATAATATCCATAGGCTCGTTGGTCCATCGTGGTCCTTCAAATTCTATTCTGACCACATTACCTTGGAATATATTTACATAATACACAAACCCATCTAAAGGATTTTGCATCATGTGAACAATTCCTGATCCAAAATTTGCAGGAGCTAACTCAGAAACATCACTAATCCAGTTTTGTGAGCCATCGGTTAATGTTGCAACGTTAATCCAGTTTCTAACATAATCTGTAAACAGGTATTTTCCTTCCATAGTAGTTCCAAGAGCATCTCCTACAACATAAACTCCAGCTATACCAGCATTTCCATTGAATTCAACACCTGTAGTTGGAGAGCCAAAATCTCCAATTCTAGGCGCTAAAGCTATCCCAGCAAAAAAAGTTGGAACACGTGCTTCAGGTTGTGATCCATGACGCCAGGCGACTTCTGGTCTGTCATGCACATATCGTCTTAGTTGTGGATTAGGGTCGTCGTTAAATGAATTTGGTTGCGGACAATTATCTAAAAAAAGTTCGTCGTTTTCATCAGCATTAGTAGCACCACTATTAGCATAGCCATTAAGTTCTGTTTGCCCTTCATATATTGGCCATCCTCCATTCAAGCCAGGTTTATCAAAAATATGTAAATCTTCCCAAGTTCCCCATCCAACATCAGCGACATAAATTATTCCAGGATCACCATCGTTTGGATCATTACTTCCAGATTCAGGTTGAATAGACATGCGAAATGGATGCCTTAAGCCCATAGCCCACATTCTGGATTTTGCTGAACGAGCATTTCCAGCTTCATAAAAAGGATTTGATGGAATTCCATCTCCCGTATTAGGATCAAGACGAAGTACTTTTCCGCAGAGAGAAGTAGGCATTTGACTTCTAAAAGCACCAACATTTTCTTCTGGTCTCATTATACCATCATCTATAGCCTGCTGAAAATAGGTTTCTGAAGCGCTACCAATATCTACAGAGTTATAACTTGCATTATCACCAGTTGACACAAGTAGTGTTCCATCATTTGCAAAGATCACAGTCCCACCTGCATGAGATTGGTGTGTAAGTGGTACTCCTGTGGAAACCGTCTCCCCAAGTAATACCGTTCTAGAACTATAATTGGTTGTGAGTGGGTTACTTCCAAGATTAAGTTGATATCGTGTAAGACGACTTATGGAAGCTTCAAAGTAATCGTTATCATTTGGATCATAATCTGGTGTTCCAAAATTCATGAGGTGTTCTCTGTCTACCATATAATACATATAAACCAAACCATTGGTATCAAAATCTGGATCTAAGCAAAAACTTGCGAATCCAAAATCTCTCCAATCACCTACTTCGTCGGAAATATCAAGCACAGGTGTAGTTTGCTTAATATAGTCAGTACCATCCCAAACAGACACATATACATGTCCGCGTTTTTCCCAAACAAACATTTTTGTACCATCCTGACTAAATACAACACCCATTATGTTATTATATCCAGATTGAACCTCTGTAACAGAATAGCCAGATGGTAATTGCGCAAAAACATTGGATAGAAGACAAGGTGATGTTAGAACAAATAAAATTATTCTAATATTGTAGAACATACGAGAGCAAAGCATGGTATATAAATTAAATTAATATATAGAACTTTGCTATTAATCAGTTGCTTAAAGATAACAAATTAAGAGTTAGATCACACTTAATATTGAAAAAATCGTCGATTGTTACTGTTATCGTGTTTGATACATCATCATTTTGAATAGAGATAAAAAAGAGAGCATTTTTCAATGCTCTCTTTCGATTTTACAAAACGAATTTCAATCGTTAGTCTCTGTGTTTTTTTTGTCTCCACTTGTCATAAATTTCACTAGAAAACCTATTAAGACAAGACAAACTAAACCAAAAACCGCAACCATAATAATAGTTGCATTAGAACTGTATAAAGCTATGTTATGAAACATCATAATTTTAATTTAATACTGTAAAAATACTTTATATGAATTATAAAAAACATGATATATATCATTAAAAAAGCATCTTTTTTAAGATGCTTAACCACTAATGAATATTAGACTATTATACCTCTTTACCTTTCATCATTTTATTCCAATACAGGTAAGGAAGCCCATACTTTTTAAGCATCCATAGTCTCCAATGTTCTTTCTCACTATTGAACACTAACATTTGCTTTAATTTAGGATCTGGAATAAAATTATTATCATAGTCAAATTCGGCTAGAATCATTTTACCGTAACCCGTAACCAGTGGACATGATGAATAACCATTGTAAGATTTACTTCCTTTTTTATTATGAGCTATGAGTTGTCTAATATTATCTGAAACCACAGGTACCTGTTTTCTTATGGCAGCACCTGTTTTTGCTGTTGGCAATGCAGCAACATCACCCAAACCGAAAATATTAGGATACGTATTATGTTGTAGTGTATGCTTATCGACATCTAACCATCCAGCTTCATTGACCAATGGAGACTCTTTAACAAATTTAGGAGCTGTTTGTGGTGGAGCTAAGTGTAACATATCAAATGGCATTTCAATAATTGACTCTCCAGACATGATCTCTCTTAATTCGTTGTCCTCATTGATTACACATTTATTTTCTCCTGTTCCAACACCTCTAAATGTAACAATTTGATTATCTCCATCTATTTTAATAGGTGCATAAAACGGTTTAAAATGAATCCCATATCGACTAATGACTTTCATTAAACTTTCACGAATTTCTTTGACTCCAAAAATCACAGAACCAGGTGTAGCAAACACTACATTTGATTTATTTTTTAAGCCGTTCTTCTTTAAATAATCTGCAGCTAAATATGCAATTTTCTGAGGTGCACCACCACATTTTATTGGTGTTGTTGGTTGTGTAAACACCGCGTTTCCGCCTTTAAAATTTTTAAGCACTTCCCATGTATGCTTCGGATCTGTATAATTACTACAAACCACTCCTTTACCAAGAGACTCTGTTAAGCCTTCAATAAGAGATGTATCCATTACTAATCCTGGTGATACTATAAGATAATCATAAGTGATATTTCCATTCTCTTGAGTAGATACAGAGTTTTCTTTAGGATTAAACCCAGTAGCATAATCTTTGATCCAATCAACTCCTTTTGGCATTACAGAAGCCATAGAGCGTTTTGTTTTCTCAAAATCAAAAGTTCCTGCTCCAACTAAGGTCCAGGCTGGTTGATAATAATGTGAATCTGAAGGCTCAATTAAACCAATATCTAATGATTTATCTTTCGCTAATAGATTTGCGGAAGTCATAATACCTCCGGTTCCACCTCCAATGACTAAAATTTGATAATGAGATTTCATGCGTTTACTTTTAAATTAGTTAGTTTTCGATATTGATAAAAATAAATGCCTTTTTTTGAACATAGCGTAACCTAAGTTACATAAACAACAAAACTCCATAATCAAATTGACTATAGAGTATCATTTTAATACTTTTAAATATCTCAAAGATTACTTTTTGATCTTACATGTATTGATTCCGAATACGGTGTACAACGGACAAAAGTTTACCAAGCTTGTCAATACAAAAATAGCAGCCACAGCTATCAGTATATAAGCTAAAGTACCTTCAATAATACCTTGCCAATACAACACAGCTATAACTACAGCAGCTATCAATCTAATGATCCTATCAGAATTACCCATATTTACTTTCATACTATATATTTTATGTTAGTCTTTCTTAACAAATTTAAAAAACAATTCTCTTCCTGTTCTTGACTCGTGAGAATTATAAGCGTCTTCCATCAGCTTAATATCAAAAACTGATTTGAATGTCTTTATATATTCAGCTTTCGAACCTCCAAAAGGTGGACGATCTTTGTACAGTGGTGCATCGAACAATAGTCCAACCAACTTTCCTTTATCAGACAACAGATCATTCATTTTAGATACATATTGTGATCTCAAATTAGGATTAATAGCACAAAAGAACGTTTGTTCAAAAATTAGATCAAATGTCATATTCAATTCGAAGACATCTTGATTTAATAATTGATGCGACGGAAACTCGGGTACTCTCGATTTCAAGTTATCTAAAGCCGTCTTTGAAACGTCAACCACAAAGACGTTTTCAAATCCTTTATTAAACAAATACTCTGCTTCATAGGCATTTCCTCCTCCTGGAATCAAAATATTAAGAGACCTGTCTTTGAGCTGATCGATATAGGCTTTTAGAGGGGGAGACACCGCTCCTAAGTCCCAACCAATATCATTACTCTTATAACGATTATCCCAAAATTCTTTATTTAAATTCATCAAAATGCTTCAGTGATTACATTGATAAGTTCATCTTTTTGAACCAGACCTGATTGTCTCCAAATTTGCTTTCCGTTTTGAAATAATAATAAAGTTGGTACACCTCTCACCTGATATTTGGCAGCAAGTGCTTGGTTTTTATCGACATCTATTTTTAATATTGAAACACGATCTCCCAAAGCATCTTTAACCTCTTTAAGAATAGGACTCATCATCTTACATGGACCACACCATTCTGCAAAAAAATCAATGAGTACAGGTTTATCCTGATTGACTAACTCTAAAAATTTGCTCATACCTGAGAAGTTTTATTTTTCAAAAGACACACTCCATATCCCTCTAACCTCATTTATATCATAGCCTATAGCTTTATCTTTAGGATATAATTTTGCTATAGTATTTAATGTCTCCACATTTATCATGGTTTTAGGTTTACCATGACATTGTAAACACATAGAATTTGTAATTATTGGATAATATACATTAACCTTATCATCTGTTTCACTAACTATAGGTTTAATTTCTTGTTCATTTAAAAGTTGTCTTTTAAATTCTTTTATATAATTTAATTCTTCTGAATTTGCTGTATTATTAGGGTTTCTTGGTTTATCTGAAGCTCTTTTTATCACAGCATTATGAACTAAAGCCATACTATCAGTCAACGGATAAGCCTCGCTATTACAAAACTCCAGAGCTTTTAAAGTCCCTTCGTTTTGTAATTTACTCATTAAATTTTTACCAAGAACTGATTTTGTGGTCAACGCATATTTCAAACCTCTTTCTCCAAATGGTAAATTTTCAAAATCAGACTCTACCTGTTGCTTATGCTTACCATTCCCCATACCATTTCCATGGCCTTTTCCTCCTTTACCTTTACCTTTTCCTTTTCCTTGGCCTTGACTTTGATGTTTACCTTTTTCAGAATTAAAATGGTCTTCAAACCACTCAGGTTGATCGATTTCAAATTCATATAAGTACTCACCAATTTGATTAATCGTCTCTTCAGGAAAAGCTTGTTTTGGCATGATACCAAAACGTCTCACTGCACCTTTCATCTTGACATTTTCCTCGGTTGGGTTTTTGATCCAGTTTTGGAGCGCACTTACAAATTCCTCCTTAGTCATTCCGTCCTCAAGATAATGTTTTTTGACTGCAATCATTGGAGGTCCGATTCTATCATCATGACTAGCTGTTGGGCTATGACATATATAACAATTGGTCTCTAGTAATTTTTTTCCAGGATGGGTTATAGTATCTTTAGTTGTACTTTGTTCATAAGAAACATATTGTACTTCCTTAGTGTTTTTACAACTGAAAACGAAAACTAAAGATAAGATACTCAATAGTGTTGTTCTCATTCTATCTATAGTTTAAAATTCCACCTTGCAAATCATATATTTCATTAAATCCCATATTGGCTAATTTTCTGGCTGTTTGACGGCTTCTACTCCCACTTCTACAGTAAACATACACAGGCTTTTCTTTGTCAAGTTTATCAAACTCAATATTAAAGCGTCCAGAGAAGAAATCTATATTCTTAGCACCTTTTAAGTGACCAGACTTAAACTCTTTTTGTGTTCTTACATCTACCAATTGAATGTTTTGAGATTCTACTTTAAGTTTAAACTCCATTGGAGACAGCAAAGTTACAGACTCATTTTGCGTATTTTTTTTTCCGAATAGGGCTGAAATAAATGACATACAAGTATATTTTTTGTGTATTAAAATTCAAAAATTATTTAGCATAAAATTAATTGATTTCGAGGGCTTTATTGGTAACCTTTGTTACACAGAAAAGCGCATCCTACTTAATTCGGACACGCTTTTACCAACCAAAAAACTATGTATTTTATTTTAATGTTGACGGACAAACATAATCTGTTCTTTTAACATCTGTACTTTTTATGGCTCCATAGCCACCTGCAATATCAATAAGATTATGAATGCCTCTACTTTTTAAAATTGAAGCAGCTATAACTGAACGATATCCTCCAGCACAATGCACATAAAAGGTTTTATTATCAGGAAACTCACTTAAGTAGTCATTTAGGTAATCCAAAGGCGTATGTTTTGCTCCATCAATATGTTCTGCTGTAAACTCTCCTTGTTTTCTTACATCAAATATGACATCTTTATTCTCTGGATAACGTTTTGCAAACTCGTCGGCTGTAATAGAGGTCACCGTATCATAGTCCATACCTGATTTTTTCCAGGCTTCAAAGCTTCCATTCAAATATCCAACAACGTTATCAAATCCAACTCGCGACAAACGCGTTATAACTTCTTGCTCGCGACCTTTAGGAGTGACAAGTAATATAGGCTGACTTACATCTACAATCAATGCGCCTACCCAAGGTGCAAAATCACCATCAATACCAATAAAAATAGATCTTGGAATATGCCCTTTTATAAAATCATTTTGATGACGTACATCTAATATGATTGCCTCTGTTTCGTTGGCTGCAGCTTCAAAAGCTTTAGCTGTCATAGGGTTTTTAGATTTAGACATCACTTTGTCAAAGCTTTCATATCCTTTGATATTCATCATCACATTTTGTGGAAAATATCCAGGAGGTTCTGTAAGACCTTCAAGGAGCTCTTCTATAAACTCATCTTTGGTCATATCTGCCCTTAAGGCATAATTTACTTTCTTTTGATTTCCTAGAGTATCTGTTGTCTCTTTACTCATATTCTTTCCACAAGCAGAACCTGCACCATGATTAGGATAAATGATAAGATCATCACTTAATGGCATAATTTTCTCTCGTAATGAGTCGTATAACAATCCTGCCAATTTCTCCTGAGTTAGATCTGAAACAATTTTTTGAGCCAAATCTGGTCGACCTACATCTCCTATAAATAAAGTATCTCCAGTGACGAGTCCGTGTTCATTTCCATTTTCGTCAATCAACATATAGGTAGTGCTTTCCATGGTATGTCCGGGTGTATGAATAACTTTCACCTTATAATTACCAATGTCAAAAACCTGACCATCTTCAGCCACAATAGCCTCATATCCTGGTTTAGCCGTTGGACCAAACACAATATCAGCTCCAGTTTTAGCTTTGAGATCTAAATGACCAGAGACAAAATCGGCATGAAAATGTGTTTCGAAAATATATTTGATCTTAGCATCATCGAGTTTTGCCCTTTTAATGTATGGATCGACCTCACGAAGCGGATCTATGATGGCAGCTTCACCATTATTTTCTATATAATATGCAGCATGGGCCAGACATCCTGTATAAATTTGTTCTACTTTCATTGTTGTAATGTTTTAATTTTAACCGAATTAAAAGTAGTACTATTTATAATTTTAAGATGTAACTAAAGTTACACTAGGATTTAGTTAACTCCTTGTAAATGATGTAAACACCCATGATTAGGACAAACCAGCCAAAACCTTTTTTAAGTTTTTTTCCCTCGATAAACTTAGAGATATAAATTCCGATAAAGATTCCTACTATTGAAATTGAAGTAAACGTTAGGAGAAATCCCCAATCGATCTCTAAATTTTCGACATCACCAATAAACCCAATCAACGATTTAATAGCGATAATCAACAATGAAGTCGCAACTGCCTTTTTCATTGGCAATTTAGCAAGCAAAACTAAAGCAGGAATGATTAGAAATCCTCCTCCTGCACCAACTATTCCTGTTAATACTCCAACAACAATACCTTCAATAATAATTAACGGATAATTATATTGAATCACTGTTTCTTCTCCGTTATCTTCTCGTTTGTTTGTAATCATTGAGATAGAAGCCACTAACATCACTATGGCAAAGAATAGCATAATGGCAATATCCTTGGTGATTAAAAATCCTCCTACAGTAAATAATTCCTCAGGTATTGCAGGAACAAGATATTTTCTGGTAGCATAGACAGCTATAAATGCAGGAATAGCAAAAACGATAGCAGTTCTAAAATCAACTAACCCTTTTTGTATATTTCTAATTGCGCCTACTAAAGCTGAAACTCCAACAACAAATAAGGAGTATGCTGTAGCAGTTACTGGATTAATATATAATAAATAGACTAATATTGGCACAGTTAAGATTGATCCACCTCCACCAATAAGACCTAATACCAATCCTATCAATAGTGCTCCAAAATAACCCAATAGTTGTTGAATTTCCATGTAGTAAATATTTCATTCAAAACTATATAGTATTTGAACCGTTTTTGGTAACCAAAGTTACATTCTACAAATCTATAACTTTGATGTTATTTCTGAAGAGTTCTATTTTTCCATCCATGGCTAATTTCTTCAATAGTCTGGACACCACAACACGAGACGTATGCAGATCTTGAGCAATTTGTTGATGCGTCACATGAATCAATTCATTGTGATTGACCATAGCTTTATCTTTTAGATACTTAAATAAGCGTTCGTCCATTTTTAAGAAGGCAATGGTATCGACAGCTTGAAGTAATTCGGTCATACGGTCATGGTAGCTCTGTAAAATAAATTTTTGCCAACTTTTGTATTTTCCGAGCCACTCTTCCATTTTCTGGACAGGAATCATGATCAACTTAGTATCTGTTTCAGCAATAGCAATGATCTCGCTTTTAGAATTTCCGAGGCAACAGGAAAGCGTCATTGCACAGGTATCACCTTGTTCAATAAAATAGAGAATAAGCTCTTCTCCGTTAGCATCCTCTCTAAGAATTTTAATCGCTCCACTCACGAGAAGCGGCATTGATTTTATGTAGTCTCCTATTGAAATGAGCTGATATCCTTCAGGAATGTCTTTATAGGTTCCAACGCTATTAATCTCTTGAAGTAATTCATCTTCAAATAAATACCCATAATTAGCCTTTAACTGTTCAATCATGTTTGTAATAGTTTAAGTCAAAGATATGGCAAATTCTAAACATATTATTTTGTTGTTTCTCTCAAAACTAACTTAGTTTTTATAGTTTTTGTAGTTTTTAGCGAAGTATTAGGATCGTTTAATCGTTTTAGTAGTAATTCAACAGAAGCCTTACCAATATCTAAAGTATGCTGCGAAATCGTTGATAGTTTAGGATCTGTAAATTGAAGGACATTGTCATCAGAAAATCCGATAACAGAAAGGTCATTTGGAATTTTATAATTGAGTTTAAGAGCTTTTTGCAAGGCAACAACACCAGATGTGTTATCGATAGAAATAATACCATCTACAGTAGTATTATTACGAAACATGTTGTCGATAACCTGTTCAGCATCATCACTCTTTTTAATGGTAACCATAACAGGCTCCTGATGATAATCTTTAGCTTCCTTTAAGGCTTGTAAATACCCATTTGTTCTTAATTTCCCTACACTTAAGTCTTCAATATCGCTAAGAAGAACAATACGCTTTCTTCCTTCGGAAAGCAGATGCATAGTAGCCTCGTAAGCGGCTCCAAAATCGTCTATGATCACTTTATCACAGTTAATATCATCTGAAACCCTATCAAATAATACCGTTGGTATATTTTGTTGTATGACCGCATTTATATGATCAACATTGTTGGCTACCTGTGTTTCCTCAGCTATCGACATGATAAACCCATCAACACTACCATTAGATAATAACTGAAGACTATCTGCTTCTTTGGCTTGTAATTCGTTAGACACACATGTAATAATATGGTAGCCTTGTTTTGAAGCTTCCATTTCTATAGCATATAGTGCTTTGGCAAAAAAGTGGTTGAGAATGTTTGGAATGATCACACCAATGGTATTAGTTCTACTACTCTTCAAGCTTACAGCCAGTTTGTTGGGCTTATAATTTAAGAATTTTGCTAGAGCTTTAACACGTTCAATAGTATCTGGACTGATCTCATCGCTATTATGTAAAGCTTTAGATACTGTAGATACTGATACATTTAATTGTTCAGCGAGGTGTTTTAATGTTACCATAATAATGTATTATAAAAAAAGAGTGTATTCTCACATAAAAATACACTCTTTTATTCTGATTACAGAATGGTTAAATTATTTTTTAACCAATTTGATTGTCTGACTTCCTGCTGCAGAAGATACTTTAGCAAAGTATAATCCTGTTTTTAAGGCAGAAGCATCTATTACTGTTTCTTGAGTATTAGGTGCGATTGAAACTACTCTCTTCCCTAAGATATCAAATACTTCAATTGAATCTATAGTTTGAGTTCCTCTAACTGTCCAATCATTAGTTGTTGGATTAGGGAATACTGAAAATTCATTTGTTTCAAATTCATCAGTACCTAAAGTATCTGTAGTACTAAAGAATATATTATCAAGATAAACTGTTCCGTTTCCAGTAACCAACGTTTGCTTAATGTCTGTTCCATCCCATGTACCACTAACTAGCGCAGGGAAATTTGCATAATGCGATAAAGGAATGAATACACTCACCCATTGACCTGTTACTAATTCTGCATCTGCACTACCTCCTGCTACTGCAGCAGCTGAACCAAATCTGTAAAATGGTTCTTCAGGATTTCCACAGCAAACCGTTCCACTAAGTGAATCATCTACTAATGAAAAGTTGAACGCCGTTGAAGTAGTTGCATAATAGTTTAAGTGTACAAAACTATAAGTTCCGGTAGCATCAAAGTTTCCTCCTAATCCACTTCCGAAGAAATCTAAATTATCAACTCTAATAACAGTATCACCTGCTAATACTGGCTCAGAAATTGTTAAACTTCCATTAAAATCTACTAGATTGAAACCAGCAAAATCAGATTGATTTGGGTTACCGCTAAGTCCGCTATAAATATAAAAATCCGTACCTGTTGAACCGTTGTTTACTGGTCCGCTTGTTGGGTCGGCAGCTGCACAAGGATCACAATTTGGTCCTCCACAATCTATTTCAGTCTCTCCGTTATTTAAGATGCCATCATCACAAGAAGGAGGACATGTTGGGCAATCAGGACCACCACAATCTACTCCTGTTTCCATTCCATTTTGAACACCATCCATACATGTTGGCTCTGGAGCACCTACTTGTACAATATCATCAATGTACCAGATTCCCCCATTACCAGTTCCAACTGTTGTGCATGAAGGATTTCCTTCACATCCAATGTCGTAATTTGGTTGAATTACTAAAATAGGATACTGCTCCATACCTGTTAAACCAGGTTGTGTACTAAAGTCAAATGTTACTTCTGTCCAAACTCCAGCAGATGCTATAGTAACATCTCTATTATAAGTTGGTTCTCCGTTTAAACCATTCTGAATTTGAAATCTTATACTTTGGTTAGCGATAGGCGCCCAAACTTTCATAGTAAAAGCTGTACCATTAGCTAGGTTTATTAATGGTGATCCAGGAGTTTCGAAACCAATTCCTCCAAACCAGTCTGCAGCATCAGGTTTATTTATTTCTAATACTTGAGTTGATGTGTTGATTCCACTTTGGTCAGGATTGACAATGTTGCCAAAACCTAAATTTCCAAACTGAAACTGTGGTACAGTTGTTCCGTCTTGAAAATCGATCGGTAATGATTGGCCAAACATTATTGTTGAGGCCAACAAAAAAGTTAAAAATGTAATTTTTTTCATAGTTATGTATTTATTAATTAGTAATTATTAAAAACCTTATCGAAAGATTCCATTATTCGTAAATTTAAGCACTATAAATTGAGATTATCACAAACTCACCGCTACAAAAAACATACAAATAGAAATAAATATTATTTTAAGTGCTTTGAACTAAAAAACCAGTAAATACAGTAAGTTCAAGAGTTTAACTAATATGCTTTAATCTGACTTTAATATTATTTTAACTATTATGTTGTGGTAATGTTGTGTTCATTTATAAGCTTGTACTGCTCTTGTTTTATGTTGTTGTGCTTTTTAAACGTTTGAGTTGGTAAAACTGAAATTAGATGTGTATCAAAACTTTAGCTTTTCATGCTTATCCCAAAGTCCCCAATAGGCTCCAACATCACCCTCATCTCCAGTTTTCCAGGACTCATCAAATGATGAGAAATAAAATATAGGAATTTCATTTTCATTCGTCCAACGTATCGCATCAATAAAGTATTTCATGGCTTGCTCTGGACCAGCCTGAGCTCCTTTTAAGCCTCCTCCTTCACTTGGCCAACCTGTTTCAGTAATTATAATAGATTTTCCTTGAGCAGCGTCTACCACTTGACCATACATAGCTTGCATATGCCCTAAAGCATATTCGATTGGGCATCCTTCCCAATACGGATAGAGGTTTGCTAATACAACATCAGAATTTTCTACTAATTCTGGGTGACGAGAAAATTCATAATACGCATCAACATATCCAACTGGAATATCCAAACCAGAAAGTGCTTCTCTCACTCTTTTAATATAACCCAATAGCTGTTCTAATGATAAATCATTTCTGTAGAGCACTTCGTTACCTACTGCTGCGACATCAACGTTTCCAGATTTGGCCAAAGCAATTAGTCCTTCAATTTCTTTTTCATTATCTTCCAAATCATCACTCAACCAAGCACCAACCAAAGTTCTTAAACCATGCTTTTTGGCTACTACTGGAATATGTTCATTTCCTTCAATACAAGAAAAAGAACGAATAGCTCCTGTATAGGGCTTTAAAATATTCACTCGACGCTCTACCTGTTCTATACTTATTTCATCACCAGGTTCTTGTCCGTCCTCATACATACTGAAGCATATGCCATGCATACCATCTTGTATGGTTTTACGCCATAAAGCCATTAATTCTTCTAGTGAATACTTAGAGACATCAATACCTTGTGTACTAATTTGGCTATAGCCTCTGGATTTGTAATACGATTCTTCTCTGTAAGACATTACTTAGTAAACTATTATATATTAATTATTTATAACTCTCCTCTTCTTTTAACGAGTTCCTTTTTTATTTCCCTTGCCCTATCTTCATTTAGGCTATACTTCCACATGACCCAAATGGCTAGACCAGCTGTTAGAACAGGTAATGCAATATCTGTTATACGCATTCCTGTTAAAGCTTCGGCAGTTTGTGTAGTAGCTGTAGGATCATAACCCAATAGCTTTAAAATAATACCTGAAAATACCAAGGCTATACCTTGACCGACCTTGATCATCCACCAATAGATTGCTCCAAAGGTTCCTTCTTTTCTTGGCATTCCATTTTCTAATTCATCTAAATCACAAACATCTGCTGTCATAGACATCATTAGTGTAAACAAACAACCCATTCCAAATGCCATTAATGGAATTGGTAAAAATATCATATAATAGTTTTCAGGATCAAATCCCCACCATTTAAGTACATATCCAACCATGGAAATCAATGTAGCATATATGAAAGCTTTTCGTTTTCCCATTTTGTTAGCCATTACGTTTATTATTGGGATAGCTATGAATGCAGTATATGCAGCTGTTACAGCAGGAAAAAGAGCCACCCACCATTTGGAAGCACTCCAATCACCATCGAACATATAAAAGTTAATAATAAACACTCCGAACTCTGCTACAATTTGAAACCCATTAAATACCAAGAATGTAGCTAAACACAGTTTTACAAATGGTTTATTCTTTAATACTAATTTTATACCTGTAAATATCTTCCCAATACTTCTTATTAAGGCTTTTGGAGTTATCTCTTCTCTACCTTCCATTTTACTTGCATCAATTCCTCTACAAAAAATAGCTGGTAAAATTCCTAAAATAATAATAACAAAACCAGCTATCAATGCTACAATTCTAACACCTTCAGGTTGAGTAGCAAAAAGATCACCATCAGGAATTAAAACATATAAAAAAGGCACAAGCATCCAAGCAATTTGGCCGATAATATTAGCAAAACTCATTAATCTGGTACGTTCTTTATAATCAGAAGTCATCTCGTAACCAAGAGCGATTAATGGCGTTGAAAATATTGTATTTCCAAAAATTAATAAAATTGAGAAAATCAATAAATACCAAAAATTATACATTTCTGGATTTGTATCATGAACTTGCCATAATATGGCGAAGATAGCCCCAGACATTACAGCTCCTATGAAGATATAAGGTCGTCGTCTTCCATACTTTGAACTTGTATTATCTGATACATATCCCATAACTGGATCCGTTATTGCATCAAATAAACGCGGAATACCTACAATAAGTCCTGCAAGTACAGTGTCCATTCCAAAACCATCGGCAGATTTTAGAATTACTACAAATACACCAAGAATTCCAGGTATTAAGTTATTTATTAAGTGACCAGCTCCGAATGCTGCTTTTTGACCAATTGGTACCTTAGTAGAACTCATATCTTTTATTGTTTAGTTGGTATTAGTATTGTTTGAATGGCCTGCCCTTCAATATTTATATTGACTTGCTCATTATATAATTTCAAAGTAAAATCCTTTGGTGTTTTACCTTCATTAAAAATGACCACTGCAATAGAACTATCAGGATTCTTTGCAGCAGTAACCATGAGATCTTTATCTGGATTTTCAACATCAATAACTTCTGCTCCTGGTCGTATATATTTACTGAAATGAGCCATGGTATAATATAATGGCGTGAAATATACTTCATCAGCATCTGGATCAACAATAATTGGAGCTACACACCAGTTTTTAAACCAATTAGGTCCTCCTTGTCTATCCAAAACCATATTCCAATCAACCCAACCATCAACCCAGTTATTTAAACATCCAATAATATCTCTAGCATAACGATTAACAGGTGCATATTTGGGATGTAAATATTTTTCATCTTCGGCAGCCCAATCCCAGCCCCAATCTGTTGCTTCTTTAGACCAATACCATTTATCATCTTGCCATTTTGGAACTTCAGAGTCTACACATCCTTCTGTTTCAATTAGATATTTATCAGGCGCTTTGTTGTGTGCATATTGTAAAGCTTCCGGGAAATAATCATAAGTACTTTCATACCAATGGATAGCTGTTCCATCATAGTATTTAGATGATGCTTCTGTAGCGTACATCACATCAACCCATTCTTTTAATCCTGCTCTATTTTGATCATAACCCAAAATTATTTTATCTCCTTTGCCATCACGTTCCAATTTCGGACCTAAATGATTTTGTACAAAATCGGTCATTTCCTCTGGTGTAAAGTGCATGCTCTCCCAGTTATTCCCATTTCCGTGAGGTTCATTTTCCACAGTAAATCCCCAAATAGGTATCCCTTCAGCTTCATAAGCATCTACATATTTAGAAAAGAATAATGCCCAAGTGTCATAGTATTTAGGTAATAATTTTCCACCAACCCATTGTTTATTATCTTTCATCCATGGTGGAGCTGTCCATGGCGATGCGAATATGTCAAATCCATCTTCTGAAACTGCCATAGCATCTTTAATCATTGGAATCAAATCATCCATATCATCTTTGATAGTAAAATGTTCTAAGGTCATATCATTTTCAACAGGTGCATAAGAATATTGACTTAATGAAAAATCACAGGAATTCATATGTGTTCTTGTTAACGAGTAATTAGCGCCTTCTCTACTGAAATAGGCCTTCAGTATTTTATCTCTGTTAGCTTTGCTCAATTTGTTCAATAAATAAGCTGAAGATTCTGTAAATGCGCCTCCAAAACCTGTAATAGTTTGATATTTTTTTTCTGGTGAAATTTTCAAAACAATTGAAGAATTAGCAGAGGAAAAATCGCTGATCTTAGTCAATTTATTACCACTTGCTGAAGTTTCATAAACTTCAACTACAAGAGATGACTTTTCTATACTTTTCTTTTTCGCTTTACAACTTGCCATAAGTAATATAAAAATGGAACAAATTAGATAGTTTACTGTTTTCATATTGAACTGTATTATTAGACATATCTATCGATTTGCCATGATCTCGTTAATTGAAGGTGGTACCAAGACATCTTTCATGAGTAAATCTTTATTACCTCCATATGTTTTAGTTATTGGATTTCCGTTTCTTGTTAATCCCTTAAAAATGCCTTTATCAACCAGATCCCAAATTGGATATTTCGCTTTTCCATCGATAGTGAACAAACCAAAGTGATTTTCAGATCCTTTTGAATTTTGTGCATCTTTCCACTGCTCATTAAAGGCTTCAAAATAAAAACACGAAATATTGTTTTTATTCGTCCATTCCCGCATTAATCTATGATAAACACCTTGTTTGTATTCGTCAGTTGCACGAGAACCACTAGGACCATAAAATCCATTTGATACAGTTGCCCAACCTGTTTCACCGATATGTACTGGCTTATTAACACCAAGACTCTTCATGTAATTTTTCACACTATCATACTGACGTTTAGAAAATTCGACTGCACGTTTCATAGCTGCATCAATTTTTTCTACATTAGATAAGGAGTCTTGTGATTCTGGAACTCCCCAAAATTCTGGGTTATAATGCGAATTATGATATGGATAGGTATGCATTGAAATATAATCTACTGCTTTGATCAATTTCTCTAAATCCTCTACATGGTATTGGTCTTCTCCGCCACCCCAAGATGCAAAATCATCAGAGCTGGTGATCCATAGGTCTTTTGGAAGCTTTCCATCAGACTTTAATTTCTGAAGATGATTAACCCATTTGAGAATTACATTAGGTTGAACGTAGTAGCTAGCAGCCCATTTCACCATAGCCTCATTACCAACAGCCAGCACCTTTACGATATCTGGATATTGATTGGCCAAAGCTACAGCTCTGTCAATTTCAGCAGCATTATCTGGACTTTCTACATTGTGATCTGGTGGAAATTCTGTCCATGCATTCAAACAATCAATCCAAGCACCTAACATGACGTACATTTCGAAATTTGGATCTTCTTTTTTAAGTTCAGTAATTGCTTTTAAGATATTGGAGGCATGAGGTAATGGCAATTGAACATTATAAGTTCTTATAATTTTAATACCCATTGCAGACAACAATTTTAAATCATCTTTAAGCTCTTTGATTGTTGGCTGACTGTCTCTAGATTTTTCACGATAACCTCCATAAGATATTGCTAAATAATTAGGATTTCCTAATATCTCTTTAGCTGTCACTTGCTTGCCTATTTGCATTTCTTTTTTAGATTTTGGGTTTTGATTACAAGATGACATGACCATTGAAATAATTGCAATACAAATGATATTTATTTTCAATTTCATGCTTTGCATAGTCTTCTATTTTAAATTCGATTTGTTGATATTAACAGTAATACGTTCAACAAAACCTGAACGGTTAAAAATCTCATTACTAATCTCTTTATCAAGCGTTAAACTGTTTAGAGATTTTAACGAACTCTTAGTTGTTTCTACTTCGATATTATTTTCAAATCCCATTTTATAAATTACAGGAACCTGACAATAAGTAAAAGCCAGAGTATCTGCTTCCAGCTCTATATGCTTCCAATCCATATGGACATCAACATAATTAAATGTTTCAGCACCTTTTAAAAACTCCTCTTGTCGTAATAAACACGGATCGAATAAAATCTCACCATCATCTACAAACACACCTAATTCACCAATTCTTGATAGAATATCTTCTTTGACCTGACCAGTCATACCTGGCTGTTGCGCTCCTTTTCCAGCAGGTGTATGCGAATACGGATCCGTTGGAAATGCACCATACAATTTTGGTGATTTATGAACTCCAATACCTTCATTTATTTCATAGTAGTGCTCTAGAAGTCTTCCAATAATTTCTTCTGACTGTTTAGTTTGTATAGCATTAACACAACATTCCTGAACTGCCAGTAGCAGTTTAGATACCATATGCCAGTAAATTGAACCTAAGCCTTCATATCCGTAGAATGTACCAGATCGACCTGTAAATGCTTTATGATTAAAGACATCTTCAAACGTTTGCAACAGATTACTTCTCTCCTTTTCAGCAAGCGAAGCGTATCCTGTGCTTTCCAAAGCTCCAAGAGCCTCTTTTAAGCTATTAGCATTATTGAAATTTCCATTAAAGTGATAATTTCCGTTGATATCTTTTTTAATGATCTGTGTATTACCGTCTGTAACTAATTGTGTCAATAACTGAGAGTTTTCGACAGCTTGTTTAGGAACCGTATTTTTCACCATAAAACGCGGTAAATCTTTATTTGGATACAACAAATAGCTATACTGATCCTCTCTAAACAATTTACTATGCTTCATGGCATCAAGAACTTTAAGCGCTTCATCGGAATTTAAATATCCAGAACTTAAAGCAGCTACCTGTCCTTCCAACATTTCATCTAAATAAGATATTGCTATTTCAGAATCGTTAACAAGTGTCATTAAATTGTAAGCATGATACAGATTATCCTGTCTCTTGTTAGCGTCTATAGTATGCTCTAAATAATCGAGTGTAAGATTTACAAAAGCTAGCAATTCATCTCTAGATACATTGGCTTTCTTTCCAGAAAAAGCTCTGTCGTAAATAGTGGTTCTGAAAATACTTCCAGCATTACCAAGACCATCAAGGATTATTTTACGATCACAATCAGAAATTGCTCCAGATAACATATGCTTATTTTGCTCTAATGTTTCAATTACAGCATTAAAAAATTCTAATAATTCTTCGGAAATTTCAGTGTGTTCTATTTCAGCTTTAGAAATTACGCTACCAAAAAATTTCAAAAATCGTCTTAAATAATTGAGTGTCACCATGGATACACCATTTCCAACGAGGGCATTGTTTGCATCATTCCACTCTGGACGTTGTGTATTTAACCAAATTCCAGCTTCTGGAATAAAATTAGATACTTTAGCTAAAACTGTAGCTAATATTTTTTCTACAAAATTCACTTTACAGATAAAGAAATTCTGATCGCGTAACAAGGCGCCATCTGCTCCTAACTCTTGACGTTTAATTCTAATCTTTTCATCTAACTCCTCATCAAAGTCAATTGTATCCTTAGGATTTGCAAGTGTATCTTGATAACTTTTGATCTTATAAGGTACATTGGCGTAAACAAATAAATCGTTATTGAAATAACTTGCTAGTTTACCTGGATTATGGTCTTCAATGAACTCTAGGAATTTAAGCAAATAAATAATCTGGTGATCTCCCCAATATCCAATGTAAGACCAGGGATCATCAGGCTCGATAGTTTCCCAGTCAAACCCATCTTTTGTTACCCGATAGGGATTATAGCCATCAAAGGTTGTCGCATTTAAAAACTTATGAATCATAGCTTCAATATACTCTGGAAATGAGTGTGCTAATGCCTCCCAGTTTTGGAAGATATCTCTCCAGTTTCCTTCATAGTCTAAAATTTTCGAACCGTCAATTTCACTTCTGGTATTAATTGAAAATTTGTTCCAAGGTCTACTTGGATCTCCATGTCTACGGCTAAATTTAAGAGGCATGTACTCTAGACAAAGTCGTCTAAAATTTTTATCCTCAGTCTGTTGAGCAATGTTTTTTAAATGAGATAATGAGAATACTTCAGGTAATTCTGAAATCAGGTTTTCAGCTTTAGCATACACTTTTTTATTTGCTTTTGAAATATAATTTCTGAAATCCCATCGCTCAATATTATAATTATCATCAAAGATTCCACCACGCATAATATTAAAAAGTGTATTGGCAAAATGACGCGTATCCCTTTGTTTGTCTGCAGTTAGTTGCAAAGCATCTGAGGAGGCGTTTAACCTTATCAATCGTTCAGTACCATTGTCAATATCTGCTTGAACCGCTTCTGCTAGTTTGGTATCTGACTTTATACGATGAATAATCGCTGCAATTGAAGTGTGATCTTGATTGACATTTCCAATTAGTGACCATTCTTTTTTAGCATTAGCAGATAATTCTATTTCTGCATTAACAAAGTAGGCTCCTTTTTCGGCTCTAACATCAATTTCTTCAGTTATTTTGTGTTGCCTTCTGAAATTTTGCAATTGAAGAGATGATAACAAATATTTCGGATTATCAAATCCAAATGACCAAGCTATATTAGCTTTAAGAGCCTCACTTGGTTCAGCCTTATCCACAATTATTGCGCTTAAAGCATAAATACCGAGACCTGCTTCTTTCTCGAGTTCACTTTTTTTGTAAGCATCAACTAGATTACTAACTCTTGTTTGAGTATCTGAAGGCACTCCATAAGGTATTATATTTTGAAATCCGTCAAGAACAGATACACTAACTTCATTGTCTGAGTTATTTGTAAGTGCCGCATTTTTAACAAATCCAAATTCATTACTGGAATTCCATTGATATCTGAAGGTCAATTTTAAATCGTGATTAACCTCTTCAAAGATTACTTTATTTCCGTAGATATTTTTATAAAGGTTTCTAGTTGTATGATATAAACCTTCCTGACGGATAGAAAACGGTTCCCATAGGTGTTTTGAATTTATCCAGAAAATGGACTTACTACCGGTGATTTCAGTAGATTCTGTAATCTTGTCATCTGTATAATATGGGAAAAATGAATATTCACTATTTTTTCGTCCTGCTGATAACCCTCCATTACTAGATATGAACATCCAATGATTTGAATCACTGACAATGCTCATAAAAAAAGGACGCATCTGATCACTATTTGAAATTTTGAAAAACGTTTCGTTATCAATTTCTACGGATTGCATTGATGTTTTGAGTTCTGTATTGTTAACTGTAGTATTTACCATTATAGTTAGATAGGTCTTTCTAAATGTGTATTAGATTTATGAATCTAATAAGCCTTTGGTTTAGTAGACCAAAGGCTTATTAGGTTAAAATTATTGTTGAATTATGTCATCAAAATAGTAGATATCGCCATCACATGGAGCGTTTCTTTCAAAATAAATAATCATACTTTGAAATGTTCCAGAAGGCACATCACTAAAATCAAAAGTTAGCTCTTGCCACTCTCCTAACTCTGTAATACTTGCAACTCTATCCTGAGAAGGCTCTGTATTAGGAAATGGCATAAACTCTAAACGAAGTGTCACATCAGTGAGTTGAGTTTCTGCTAAAACTTTCATTGTAAACGTTTTATTTGATGTTGTAGAAAAATCAATAGATGATGATAATGCAACACCAAGGCCTGCAAATGTTTGACATCCCGTTGTTTTTTCAAAGCGTTGAACTTTGCAACTGGAATTAACAGCGTCGAGAACAGGATTATCGACTATAAAACCAGCAGTATTTCCAAAAGCATCAAAAGTTGAATTTCCATTTGCGTCCAAAAATGTCCAATTAATATCTCCATTTGCAGGATCAAGATTCTCGGCTGATTCATCAGTACAAACTGGAATATCAATTACAAATGTTTCCTGGAATGTATCTGTATTACCATTAATATCAAATGCAGTTAAGGTTACAGTGTACGTACCATTTTCATAAGTTACTGTTGGCTCTTCTAATGTAGAAGTTGTTCCATTATCAAAATCCCAAGAATAGTTTACAGCATCATTTGACACATTAATGAATGTAATAGTTCTCACATCAACATTACTAAGAAATCTGGCATCTAATTCTATGATTTCTCCAGCACCACCATCACCTTCACAACTTACTAACGCAAAAGAGAGAATTGTTATTAGTACGATACTTATTTTATATTTTAAAAATCTCATGTTTAATTTTTTTAATTAATTATAAACTCTCACATAATCCACTAGCATACGTTGTGGAAAAACTGTTTCTGCGTTTGGAGAACCAGGCAAATTACCTCCTACTGCCATATTTATTATGATATAAAATGGACGATTAAACACCCATTCACCAGCATTTTCTGGTGCATTTATAAACTCATCTTCAACATCTTCTGCTTGTTGAGCAACAACTCCAGGAGTAATGGTTTGGTATAAATCTCCATCTACGTAATAATTTATGTAATCTGGACCCCATTCGATACCAAAAATGTGAAAGCCTTCATCAAAGCGATCGTTTTCAATTTCATATTCTTTACTCACAGAAAATTCACCATTATAACCAGGTCCATGTGCACTTCCAAAGGTAATGGTTGGACCATCTCCTAGATATTCCATAATATCTATTTCACCACATTGTGGCCAAGGATTTTGATCACAGTCATTACCTAAAAGCCAGAACGCAGGCCATACACCTTTTCCTGTAGGTAATTTGATTCGTGCTTCAAAGCGGCCATATTGCTGTTCAAATAAGCCTTGAGTAGTTAATCTAGCAGAGGTATAATTTGCCCCTTCGAAAGCCTCTTCTCTAGCCGTTAATACAAGTAAACCATTTTCAACTGTAACATTTTCGGATCTGTCAGTATAATACTGTAATTCGTTATTTCCCCAACCAGCTGGTAATCCCTGAGCGGTTCCATCTCCAATGTCATAGGTCCACATTGATGAATCTGGAGCTCCATCAACATCAAACTCATCTTGCATGATTAAGTTATTAAGTTGAGCTACTTCCTGAGTTTCATCAGTATTACAAGCACTTATCAAAAGAGCTACCATAAACAATGGCAGTAATTTTATCTTGTTAAATGATTTTATAAATTTCATATTGTATTGTTATTTATAGATTATAGCCATTATTCATTGTAAAAATATACGTTATCTACCCATATATCTGATATGGTTGCGTCTGTAACAAAAAACACTTGTCCTAAGTTAGCAGGATCAGAGAATCCTGAAAAACTAGAAATTGGAATATCAAGGCTTAACCAACCATTTTCGTCAGTGTTTCCTAAAGCAGCTGAATTTATAATAAAGTTTCCGCTTGTTGTTGGGCCAACACCTGTTCCACTTTCAAGCGATATTCTTAAAAAGTCTCCGCCATCAATAGTTTCTCTTACGTTAATATCTACATGTAAATGAGACATCGCACTTATATCTACTAGCGGCACTGTATCATAAGTTCCTATACTCACGAAATTAAGTGATGTATAATTTATGATATTATCAACTCCTCCACCTGGAGCAGGCACTTGCAAATCTACGTTATTAGGGTCTGCACCAGCACCACCTTCAGTAGTTTGGAATGGTTCAAAGAAACCGTTGTAGTGTCTTACTGGAACATTTGTATAAGCATCACTAAAGAGTGAAATGACATTTGCTGCATCCCTAGTTGGGACAGGAGCACTTGGGAATGGACCAACAGAGGTAAGCTCCAATTCACCTAGAGCAACATTATTTCCTAAAGTAGCTGTAATGGTGGTCGTACCAACTCCTGATACTGAAATCACACCTAATTCTGATACTGTTGCAACAGATTCGTTAGAAGATGAGAACTCAAAATAACTTGGTGCTGCATTAATAGTTTGATTAATCCCTGATGGCAAATTAGCAGTATATGAAATACCGTTTATTTGAATAGTAGAGCCAATAAAAGCTTCTTGTACAAGATTAGCACCATTGAAGATTCTTGGTACTTCTTGACCTAAAGTTCCTAAGTTTTCAAATCGTAGTTCGTCAATCCAAAATGTAAATCCGAAACCATTAGTACTTTGTGTTCCAGCAGCAAAGAGAAACATACCCTTTTCTTGAACAAGTTTAGAAGGATCTGGGATTGGGATTATGTATTTTTTCCAATCTGTCGATAGTTGAATATTAGGAAAACTTACAGCGTATTTATCCTCTACAAAATCGGTTCCAAAACCAGCCTCAACAATACCTGTTGTAGACCCTTTAGCCCAGAACGTTAAGGCGTCATACTGTGTTAAGTTTCTACCCTCTCCAGCATCTTCAAAAATTCCACCTATAAATCCACCATCTGGATCATTAGGTGCAGGCACGTCAATTCTAATTGATGTACTTCCTTCATAAGCTTCAGCATTATCAGTCCCAAAACCATTAACATTTGCACCTGCAGCAGGATCAAACGAATTAAAAAACTCTTCTGTAAGTCCTATAGGTGTATCTGTAAAAATATCACCTATAGTTGGAAATGTAGCAGGAACAGCTTCATCAGAAATATCTCTCTCACATCCATAACAAAGGATTAGAATCAACCCTAATAAGAATGCATTTTTTGATTTGATTAATCTTATTTTTTTCATTGTTTCGTTATTATTTTCCAATATTAATATGTAAATAGGTTCTAATCTCCCATTCTGAGCCATCAGGAAATCCTGCGGGGCTTAATACGGGTTCCGGAGGAAACGTATCTGTGAATGTGTTAGTAGGTGAAAACCTAGGAGAGAATTGATCCAGAGATCTCCATGTCCCTCTAATTCCTATTCTCGTATTAGGTAATATAAACCAATCTGGCTTGCCTATTGAAGTTGAGACGTCAAGCATTAATTGTAATGGGAACGTTAAGTTAAAATCTCTATGGTAATCGAAAGGTCCCCAATCGTTTACTTTTAAATGTGTTCGAACACTCATTTTCTTGTAAATCATTCTGATATCAGCACCAAAACGATCAATCGTTCTTTCGCTATCACCATTAGCTTGTCCGTTTCCGTAGTAAAAATTACCAATCAACCCTAAATCTGGGCTTAATTTTGATACCATTCTTGAATGTAGCTCCCATAAATCTTCGGCAGGCACAGATGTTGGAAACGCAAAAAATGTACGATTAGCTTGGAAACCAATATGAGCGTCCATTGTTGTAGGGAGGTAACGGTATACAAATCCTAAGTTCATTGCAAATTTGGCATCTTCAGCTCTATCATTATCCCATGAGTACATCCATGTACCAGGTGTTGGGTCATAGGTAAATAATAATTCTACTCCTGTGGTTTCTCTATTGCCATTTCTTACCGCGAAAGGATCATCAATGACATTTCTTAATCGTCCAGGTGCATCACCGCCGTTTGGCATAGGATCAACTAATGGTTTTTGATACATAAAGTTTGGTGCCACTTGAAAGTCGCCCATTGTATATGTGAAACCACTTAAAATACTAGAAACGTTTCCACTACCAGAATCTCTTAATCTCCATCCAGTGAAAGTTTGTGTTTGATCTGCACCACCATTGGCAACTAAGCCCATTATAGCTCCTTGAGCATACCAATTGAACCTACCATTTTGATACGTTATTTTGGCTTTACCACCCCAATTATCTTTGCCTTGTACTTTATCTAATACAACTTCTCCATTATCGATATCTTGATATGTACTTCCATTTAATGGACTTCCACCCCAGATTGCCCCGAGTGTAACACCTACTTTACCAAAATCTCTTTCTACAACAAGTGTCGCTCGTTCAGTAGGCCATGCTGGTATGATACCACTACGCACTTGATTAGCATCCAATACACGTTGACCATTTTCATCAAATTCTAGATCGGTTTCAATATCTCTGTGATATATACCAGTAATATCGTACTTTCCAACTTTGCGTTGATACTTCAATAAAGCAGTTGGATTAGCTCCCCACCATAATTGAGGTCCGAATGCTGCTTTTAAACCATTAAGAGATCCTTTACCATTAAATTCCATACCAAGTATCTCTCCATTATAGATATCTAAATTGGGTCCGTAATTAGCTTCAGGATATAACCCGAAGAAATCTCCTTCATATCCCCAATGGTAATGACCTGTTCTGTAAAAACCTTTAATATCAGCAAGCTTTGTATTCCACTCGAATTCGGCTTGATACACTCTTAATCTGTTAAAGTCATCGATTTCAACATCTAAATCATTTCCTCCTTCAACACCAACAACAGTAATTGGTCTACCTACATTCTCATAAAATATTTCATCAATTGGGTTTTCTGCTACATTACCTAGAATATTAAAATTCACATTAACTCTCATATTTGGAGCAGGATTACCCTCAACTCCTACGAAATAGGATTCCATATGATCAAAACCTAATTGGTTAGGGAAAACATTTTGATTAGGGTCTTCTGTATCTGGTGTAGTAATTAAGGTGCCACCTGTGCTAAATGTTGTAAAACGAGCACCAAGGTTACTAATTCTAATTTTCTGGCTAGTACCTCCACCTAACGCAGCTTTATCACCTCTGGCTCTAAGTACCGCGTCCATTAGCTGTATATTGTCAAAGTAATTAGACATAAACTCTGGCGTCATAGCCTCATCATATGGATTAAGTTGATGAACTTCTTTAAGGGCGTAGTATGCTGCTCTTGGATATAATTGATAAAGTCCTCTTGGATCTGTTGGTCCTTTGGCACAGATACCAAACCATTCTTCATTCATATTATTATCACCCGTTTTAGCCTGATCTCTAGGGTATCCATTATTTGCCCATGTAGCCGTATTATTATGTATATCAAGATCTTCGGTTTGTTTGTATTTCCACCATCCATCACTAAATTGGAAGGTAAAACCACCTATAGAATTCTCTGCCTTACCCATACCAGCAGCATTTTCATAAATATCTCTCCAGTTACCAACATCATAATACGCCTGCGTATATTGATCTTCTTGGTTATCTCTAGCGTTGAAGGCATCTGCACCAAACTCAGCAAAAAGAATTGGCATCCCTAATTCATTTTTAACTCTTTGAAAAGCATCTCCAAAAGACACACCTCTGTACATATTAGTTCCGTAAATATCTATATCTGTGCACTCTTGCTTAACTTGATCAATATAAAGTAGATCTCCATTACAAATAGCTACCGGATGACCTTGATCTAAGGATTTCACTTCTTTTGAAGCATCATTGAATGCTTTATATAAAGCTCGGGCAGCAGCAATTTTATTGGGATCCTCTGCTCCATCTATTGGAATGTCCTCTGTTTCTGCCCCAGTCCATGATAAATGATAGTTATTTTCATTTCCTATCATATACAATAGAAGTCCGGGAGTATCTTTGTATGTGTTCGCCATATCTCTAGCCTCTTTCATCAAAATTTCTCTTGTGGCGGCATCGGCATAGTCGGTTTGTGGCGTCCAAGCACCATTTATAGTGAGTCCATAAGCACCAAACGTTATGTTTAACATGGTGTAAATTCCATATTCTTCATAGATGTAAGTCACCCACTTAGGTGGGAGTCCATATGTTCTAATGGCATTAACTCCCATATTTTTTAGTAGAGGCATTTCTCCATCCAGTGCCGCTCTAATGACGTCATCAGATTCAGCCCAAATACCAGCATCTGTAATTGTAGAGCCAATAGGAACGTAATCCCAGTTAACTCCATTAACCATAAAATCTTTTCCATCAACTTTTAATCTCATACCATCGTTGGATTTATCGACAGTAACACGATTGACCTGAGCCAATAATGAGAATGAAATCAAGAAAAGAAAGAGTCCGAGAATTTTTTTCTTCATCATTTAGTTGTTTTTAATGTTAGTTAATACATATGAATTACTAGATATTGATTTTGAAATCTAGAGTAAGGTCTTCCTCAGTATTGTTTATGAGTATCATTAAAATTTAGAAGACGTGATTCATATCCTTATTAATAAGATACTGCATGATAAATTTAGCCTTCAGAATTAACAAATCAATAATTTTCACCTCAACAAAAAACATACATCGCAAAAAAAAAGATGTTTTATTATTAAATATGCAGTGAAACTATTGTTTAATGCTATTTAAAAATAACTTAAACAACTAAAACTACAACGTTGTAATTTGTTAAAAAAGAGGAATATGTGCAGAATGTATAGGTGTTGTATAGGAGTTATGAAGCTTTGTATAGTGATTATATTTCTAAAATATAATTTGTTAAGCTATATTCATGTGGCAGATTCATCTTTTTGCGTAAGCGATACCGTTTAACTTCCACACTTCTTGAAGAGATATTTAATAAAGGAGCAATTTCTTTTGAAGATAAATTGAGCCTTAAATAAGCACATAGTTTAAGATCATTAGGAGTTAATGAAGGGTGTTTAGATTTAATTTTCTTTAGAAAATCCTTATCAGCATTATTGAAAGCTTCCTCAAAAAACTTCCAATCATCTGTATTGTTCAAATTTTTATCAATGATCTTAATTACTGGGTTTAGGTTATTTCCATTATCAACATTCTTGAGTTCATCTTTAATACTATTTAAAAATTCATTCTTCTTAATTAAACTCATGGTTGAAATAGCAAGTTCTCTATTTTTATTATCAATATCCTGTTTTAACTGATCGTTTCGCAATTGCATTAATTCTTGCTCATTTTCTAATTGTTTTAATTCTAATTCGCGCTCTGCTTCTAGCAATAATTTTTCTTCTTGTCGCTTATATTTTCGTTTGTAAACATTATGTATCAATGCTGATAATAAAACTGCAGTGATTACATAGAGTAAAACCATAAGGTTAGATAAATACCATGGTTTCTCAATTTTAAAATTATAATTAGCGACATTATCAGTTAATTGATTTCCAACTCTTCCTCTAACATTAAATGTATAATCGCCATAACTGAGGTTTTTAAATAATTCTGTAGAAGATTTTGACCACTCACTCCACTTGTTATAATCACCATCTAAACGGTATTGGTACTCTGTCTCCAAATACTTGTCATATTCTGGAATACTGTAGGTGAATTCAAAATTATTATCTCTGTTATGAAATTCATTAGATGTAAAATACGCTACGTTGCGTTTTTCTGAATCGACTGCGTAATTGTACACCGAATTAATTTGGATAGCATATGAACGCTCTCTCATTTTATTGAGATCGATAATGATATATCCAGAGGATGTACCTAATAAATACCTCTGATTTTCAATAGGATAAATATTCTCATAGCCAGTAACACTTTTTCTCAAAGTATTAGACAAAGGAATTCTATTTAATTTTGGTTTATCACTTAAAAGTCCAGGGGAAATATAGCTTATATTTTTATCAGAAAAACTCCAAAGCTTATCAGAGATTACTTCCAGCTTACCTGAAACATAATTAAAAGAATCAAATGCCTGACTTAATAACGAGTCTTTTTCAAAGGCTTTTTTTGTCTCTTTATATGCATAAATACCTTCGTTAAAGGCATACAGAATATTCGAATTATATTTAATTAGACTTGAATGCAATCCTTTTTTCACAGAGGTTTCCTGATTGACTTTAAGAACTTCTTGGAACTCCTCATCAATATTCAACTTAAAAACACCTTTGTACTCATGACTTACAAATACCTGACCATTTTCTGAGATCTCAAAGTATTTAGAAGATATATCAAAACCCTTAATTTTATTACGTAATTGCCATGTGCCATTTTGCTTTTCTAAAACACTCAAGCCATCATAACTTCCATTAAGCAATAAATTGTCTTTATTAGGAATTTGCCTAATTCTCCAGGTTCCTTCAATACCTGAAATCATTTCGGTAGATGTATCATTTACAACAAAGGTTCCAAGATCATGACCACAAAACAATGTATTGTCAAAGATATCTAAAAACCAAACCTGACCTTTTGTACCTTCTATCAATTCAAACTCACTTTTAGAATGTAATGGTCTATAGAATAACCCCTGATTAGAACCTATGAATAATTTGTCATTGAAAACTTTGGATGCATGTACAGCTCCTAAAACTCCCATTTTATCATCATACTCTCTGAATGGAGAAGAGCTATTAATACAGTTGACACCATTATCTAGTCCTAACCACATGTTATTATCTATATCCTCAAAAATGGTAAGTACTGTATTGTTTGACAAACCCATATTTTGATTAAGTCTGTAATCAACCTCTCCTTTGCTATCAAGTTTTATTATTCCGTTTGAAATGGTCCCTATCGCAAAACTACCATCCTTTAATCTGATACTGCTATAAGCTGTTAAATTTGAAAGTAGGTTATTTGCTGAAGTATCCCATTTTGAAACCAATCCGTCTCTATAGACGAAAAATCCTTTTTGTTTGGTTTGAAATACAAACTCTCCATCTATACTAAATATATTAATAATACGATTGGACTTTAAAATCTCAGCATCAGAAAACAGCTTTTCCTTACCATTTTCAATTTTAAAAATCCCTTGATTTAATTTCTGAAAGAAGATTGTTTCATTAACAATCACCATCTTGGTCAAGGTTGTTTCAGAATTAATAATATTAAATGATTTTGAGCGCGTATTATAACTGTAGATTCTATCTAAAGATTGAAATATTATAAAATCGTCTAAAGCTATGATTGTCCAAATTTGTTCATCCTCAATCATTGGAGAATCAAGTGTTTTGGATAATGAAGTATATGTAAGTTCGTTAAATTCGTTGCGCTCCCAATAGCCAAACTCCATATAGCAACCTGTATAGATACGATCTCCTACAGCCTTAACAGATCTTAAAATGGTTTGATTTGGCGTTTCATATAGTGTCCAAAGTGCTCCGTTAAATTCTAGTAACCCTTTATTATTAGCTACATAAATGTACCTGTTGTCCGACTGAGATATCGCCCAGTTTTGATTTTCGGCTTTATACATTTCTGGAGTAAACACTTGAATTGGAGGGATTTCCTGCCCTTTTAATAAAAAGCTTACCAACAAGCACAAAAATAATATCAGATTCTTCATTTTTATTAATAGTATGTAACTAGATATGAATCGAATTTGTTTAGGTTAATTGAGGATTTAATTCTACAAAATAGTACTAAAATCACAGATTACAAAACACATACTTGGTAATGACAAGCTTTAATTTATTCCTTAACCTCTAATTGTTTGGTTTGTATAACCTTAGAATCTATAATTGTATGTGAAATGAAACTCATGATAGGATCTAGGTGTTCAAATACTATTGTTGCAACTTCGTGTTTTCCATTTTCCACTTTATAGAGATAATAAGATGTGTTTAATTGTTCCAGCTGTCTAAAAATAATATCTGAACCATTCAATACTAAAAAACCTGGATCATCCTCATCGCAAAAATGATGTGGTGCTTTAGCATAAGGAACGAGATCATCTTTAGAGCCATGAAATAAGATGGTAGGTACAGCATTAGCTTCAGTAATATAACTTTCATCAACCATTGCACCAGCATAAGATAAGACTCCAGCAAATTTTATATCGTCGTAAACTGAGGTATTCTCAATAAAATAATCTTTCATATATACAGCACTCAAAACTGCCTCTGCTCCTGCACTACTGCCTCCAGCAATAATTTTTGAAGCATCAATATGAAGTGAATCACTCTTATCTACAATAAAATTTGTAGCGTCTAGAAAATCTTCAGCTGCCATTGCAAACGTGTATAACTTCTCTTCCTTAGAGCATTGACAACCAAAACCAGTTTTAGTCCCTCTCCGTAGTAATCGATAAGAGATAGATACACCAATAATACCCTTAGCAGCAATATACTCCATGAGTCTTAGCTCTTGATCACCTTCTCTTGAACCACCAGAAAATCCGCCACCATGCATCCATATCAATACAGGCAACTTTTGGTCGGGCTCGATATCTTCAGGAGTATATACGTCTAATTTTAGCCTATCTAAGGCTTTTACTGCGTAGGTAAAAGTACGTTTGTTTTGCGCTGATGCTACAAAAACATTGAAAACCAAGGTGATAATTAAATAGTATTTCATGTGTAGTTTCTATTGAAATGAAATCACTTATCGTATAAAAATACTACAAAACCTTTATAATATTAAAAAGCAATCAATTAAACATTCTTGTAGCTAGACTACTATCGAGGACAAAAGGATTGGAATTACCTTGATAGACTGCAATTTTTGTGTTTCTATCAATTTCAGACTGATCAACCGGATCGTTTGCATGCCATGACAACAATGTTATTTTCATATAATTAAAAAAGTCTTCATTAGCATAAGACACATACGAATTTACATTTGTAGCGTTATAGATAGTATAAAAATAAAACAGGATTCTTGCAATATCACCTTTCTTATTTTCAGGTGGTTCAATAGCACATTGTTGGGTTAAAGACAGCAGTGGATAACTGGCATCCTGATCAATTTCAGTATAAAAATCAATATTTACTAAAGGTATTGTGTTCATTATCTGGTTTGTATAAAACCATGTTTCGGTATCAGTATCTACAATATCTCCAAACGGACAATTTCCTCTAGATGAATTAACATTAATACGAGACGGAAACAAATTAATCATATCACTTCTGGCAGGTTCATCACCAGCTCCCATACTCTGCGGATAGATATGCTCTGCATTTATGCCCTGATTAAAAGCATGAATCGAAGGATCGGGATCTGTAGAATAATCCATTACGATAGTATAGTCTGTATAAATTCCTTTTAACTCCTGATTGGACTCATTAATATCTATTACACTGTACATAATGTCTCTGGCTGAACTATATCCCAGAGTCTGGTTTGGTGTATAGTTAGTTTGTAAACATGTTAAAAACTCGTTTAAGGTAGTAGCAGTGGTGCAAATACTACCTTCAAGAGATGTCTCAACAATAGCATGCCATATATTGCCATCATATACATTGAGCTTTCCTGAATCTGTATTAAAAATAATAAGACCTGTTGAGCCTGATGTCACCGAAATGGCATCACGTTGAGTGGCAGTCATTCTTGGAGGCAAAAATCCTTTACTAGTACTAACTATATCGAGAGCAGCAGAAGTGTCTGGTGTTTCTGTACCAACACCCACTTGTCCATAAACCGAACAGGTGGCAATTAAAACAACTAAAAGAAAACCAATTTGTCTCATAAGCTATTTTCAGCTGCTTTGGTATTTGCACTTGTAAGGTTCCAGGTTCCTGTGTTTGTTCTTTCAATAGAACTACCTGTTGGTGATGAATTTGTTTCAGAAACAGTAGTATCTGTACTGCTGACTCCTGAAGCAATACCATCTACCGCTGTAAACACCCCTTCATAACTAATAAACTCAATGAGTCCCGACGGACCACTTAAAGCTATACCATCTGGAGCACCATTTTGAATACCAATAGATTCCCATACGTAATAGCAATTAGATGCATCACAAGTTTGAGTTAGATTATCTAAGGTTTCAGTAAGATATGTAGATTGATTTGAACCATTGTAAAGTGATACCGTGTATTGCGACAAATCTACAGGTTGACTACCTAAGTTTCCAGTTATTCTAATTTCAACAAACTCATTAGTATCAGTTCCAATATTATCGTAATGGAATTCATTTATTCTAGCTGTAATTGTTGATGCACTACCTACAGCACCACTATAATTACTCTTCACTTCTATTCCTGTAAGTGCTCCTGTAGCAGCAATTGGTGTTACACCAAAACTTATGTGCTTTCCATTATCGCCACTAGTAAGTGTATAATTTGAATTGGTAGCGCCAGCAATGGCGACTTCATTTGTTCCTGTACCATCATCGGCTCTATACCACTGAAATAGTGAAACATCTTCCAAATCAGATTCACTATCCTGATAGCTGTAATTCCCTGACAGTACCGCTCCAACAGAAAGGAGTCCGCTGAAAGTCACATTAGATGCTGTGGGAGCTGTGTTTGCAGTTGGGCAATAAATATTCTCCCAATTAGCACCATTAAATACCTGTAAACACTGTTGTGTACCATCAATCAAATAAATCAATAATCCCGTTGCTGGATTTGGTATTGCATCTCGTTGCGATTCATTCATTCGAGGCAATAATAGGCCTTGTGATGTCGAGGTAATATCTAGAATGGCAGATTGATCTGGTGTTGTGGTACCAATACCAACTTGAGAGAAGGCATTAAAAGTACACACAAATAACATGAAAAGAATTAGCGGTCTATTCAAAATATTTTAGGGTAAAATTCGAGCAAATATAAGGCTTAAAAGTCACATACAAAACTAAGCTCTAAAAGCATTTAGTTTTCAAATATTTACTACTTCCCGATACAGAAAGTAAGGTTACTTGCATTTATTGTCATAACTAATGTGCAATACAAATTCGGTACAATAATTATGAGTAAATCAAAATATTACATTAGCAGTGGCATCAAATAGCATCAATATATTATTAAAAAAACTCATATAAGCGCTTTGTCCTTTAATGATTTTTTCAATTGATTATGATTCTCCCAAAACCTATCTTTAATTTTTTGAATAACTTCATCATATTCAGGATGATGCTTTAAGCGTTTAATTATGGGATCTTCTTCAAGAAATAGCAAAATCCAATATTGATAATTATTTTTAGTCGCAAATAGTTTTAACTGCTCAATAGCAAGATTAGGTTTTTCATCGTGCAGGTATTTCATGGCTAAACTAACTGGCTGGTATATCGATTGATCATTTTCACAATATTCAGCATATGCTTTATAAAAGCTCTCAGCCTTGTCATGTAAGCCCATCTTGTCGTATACCAATCCAATTTTTAAATTTTCTTGCGGATACATGTTTAGACCATTTCTTTCTTTGATATTTTCAAATTTATTGTAGTAGTAATAAGCACTGTCATATTTTTCTTGGAAATAATAAAACTTAGCCACTTCCTGCATAATATCTAAACGTGTCGTATCTTTTTTCCATTCGTTCACTAATGCACCTGTAGCTTTTTCCATATTCTGGTGCTGTGCGTATTGGATAAATACTTTTAAATAAGGTGCAAAATAATTTTCTGAATTATGATTTAAAGATAAATCTATATACTTCTTAGCTTCATCTGTAAAACCATTTTGAACAAAGGCATTACTTAACGCCAAATACATATAGCTTTTACTTACTGAATCATTTGCTTCAATATCAAGTTGCAAACCTTTCAAAGCATAATGCAAATATTTGCCTGTATCAGGAATAACTCGTGAATACAAATCGGCAAGTATTTGGACAACAGAATTTGAGTTGGGGTTATATTCTAAGGCTTTTTCTAAATGCGGTACAGCCAATCGATATTCACCAATATTTAAATAGTAAAGTGCCTTAGCTATAAGGCTTTCGGCCGATTTAGAATCATATAGCAATGCTTTATCTGCATTGTTATTTATGATATCTGTATAACGTTTTTCAGTTTGGTTTAAGTCCAGATAATAGTATGATATCGCAATTTTAGAATACGCGAGCGCAAATTGTGGATCCTGTTCTATAGCTTTTTCAAATAAAGGAATAGCGGCTTCCAAACCTTCTTTAGTTTCTTCCTGATATGGTTCAAGAGCTTTTAAATAATAATCATATGCTAACAAATTTTCTGTTGGCTTTTTGTCAATTTGTTGTAATTCAGCTGGTGTCACTGTTGCTTTTATGGCCTCAGTAATTTTTTTTGCGACTACATTTTGTATGGAGAAAACATCCACTGTTTTATGGTTGTACTGCTCTGCCCACAACGGAGTATCGTTTATAGCATCAATCAATTGAATATTCAACAAAACCTGATTACCAGCGCGCTGCCCACTACCTTCGATTATATAATTAACATTGAGTTCTTCCGCTATTTCTGATATCGTCTTATTTGTGTTTCTATATTTTTCTACAGAGGTCCTACTGATTACCTGGATATCTTCTATCTTTTGTAAATTGTTTAGGGTCGACTCCATAAGGCCATTCACAAAATACAAGTTATTAGAATCACTACTCAAATTTTTAAACGGTAAAACAGCTATAGATTTTGTCAGGTAAACCTCTTCTTTATCGGAATTAAGCGTTTCTTTTGGATAAAATAAGAATACTGCTATCACTACAACCAAGACAAATCCTAAAAGAATTTCAATACGGTATTGTTGGAAAAACCCTCTTTTAGTGATTTCAATTACGTCTGTGTTTTGGTTACCTTCATCGACCTCTACTTCTACTCCTTCTTGTTCCAATTCTGTTTGTTCAACTATTTTTTTTCTGGCTTCACCAGGAGAGTATCCATAATAGTCTCTAAAACATTTAGTGAAATAGGAATTATTACTAAATCCGACCTGATAAGAAATTTCAGAAATAGTAAACTCTGTTTCTTGTAATAGCTTCATACCTTTTTGAAGTCGAACCTCTCGAATAAATTGACTAGCACTACCTTGTGTTTGTTTCTTAATCTTTCTCAACAAGTTTGATCGACTCATATTCATGAGGTCAGCCAATTCAGAAACCCCGAATTGTTCATTAGAGATATTCTCTAAAATAAGGGCTTCTGCTTGCTCAATAAATTTTCCTTGATATGAGATTTTAGACATGATGTGTTCTGCTAATTCAAATGTAAAAATTTATATTGAAACATTCTGCTGCTTTACGTTTGAAATTCTACAGCTAAAAACAGTGACTTGCGTCATAATTTATACTTCTGCATCATAATTTTCATTCCTTCATCAAACTTGATATATAAGGCTGCATAGCCGTTTGTAAGGACCTAAGCTATTGTGAGATATTTGTAGAAACAAAAATCAAGTTATAAATCATTACAAATTTAAATTATGAAAACACTTAAAATTACTTCAATCAAAAAAACGATACAGATGCTATTCTTGACCCTTTTGTTAACAAGCTCATGTGCACAATCTGACAAAAAAACATCTTCAGATAATTCGACTAAAGAAACAAAAGCAGTAAACAAACCTAGTATAGATATCCATACGGCTGTACTAACTGGAAATTTGGAAGCAATTAAGCAGCATATTGAAGCTGGGACAGATATAAATCAAAAAGAACCAATGTCTGGATCTACACCTTTAATGTCTGCAGCCACCTTTAATAAACCTGAAATTGCTGAAGTACTTATTAATGCCAATGCAGATTTGTCTGTAAAAAACAATGATGGAGGAACAGCTTTACACACTGCAGCATTCTTTGGACGTATCGAAATTGTACAGATGCTTATTAATGCCAAAGCTGATAAAACCATTCGAAATAATTTTGGTGCCACACCAAGAGAAACTGTAATGGGAGATTTTGCTGAGATTAAACCTTTTTACGATATGATTACCCAACAATTACAACCCATGGGTTTCACACTAGACTTGGATGAATTGCAAAAAGCTCGTCCTGTTGTTGCAATGATGCTACAATAAATAACAATAAGATGACAACAAAAAGAAGATACGATATTGATTGGCTAAGAGTAATCGCAATAGGTTTATTACTGATTTACCATATAGCTATTATATTTCAACCTTGGGCAATGTTTATAGGTTTTATAAGAAGCGATGAAGCTTTAGAAGGGCTTTGGAAACCGATGACGATGCTCAATGTTTGGCGAATTCCACTGTTATTTTATGTATCTGGAATGGGCTTATATTTTGCAATGAGAAAGAGAAATTGGAAGCAGCTGTTAACAGAGCGTTCTAAACGAATTCTTTTACCTTTTGTATTCGGAATTTTGGCCATCACCCCATTACACATGTATATTTTTCAGGAGTACTATAATATGCCTTTGAGTTACTTTCCGCATATGGGTCATTTATGGTTTTTAGGAAACATTTTTGTCTACGTATTGTTGTTGTCACCTCTTTTTTTCTATTTGAAGAAAAATGAAAATGGAAGATTCAAGAAAGCAATGTCAAAAGTTATGACCTATGCTGTCGGACCATTATCGATATCAGTCTTTTTTATGTTAGAAATAAGCTTTGTTAAACCACAGCTATTTGAAATGTACGCGCAAACTTGGCATGGCTTTTTTATAGGACTTCTTGCTTTCTTTTTTGGGTTTCTTTTTGTCTACAGTGGAAATTCTTTTTGGCAAACAGTTTCAAAGTGGAAATGGCTGTATATAGGTATAGCGGCTGTGTTATTTGCTATTCGGTTCATCGGATTTGAATCCATATCAAATATGTATATCACTACTGTAGAGTCTAATTCTTGGTTATTGGGTGTATTTGGAATAGGATATAGTTACCTTAATAAACCTAGCGCCTTACTGAGCTATTTGAGTTCGGCTGTTTATCCTGTTTATATTATTCACATGTTTGTCTTATACGCAGGTGCATTATTGATTTTGCCATTAGAGCTTCACCCTATTCTGGAGTTTATAGGAATAACACTTTTTACTTTTATCGTCTGCTTTCTTATTTATGAATATATCCTTAGACGAATTACTATATTAAGACCATTGTTTGGATTGAAATGGACGTTTAAAAAAGTTAAAAAGCAAAAGAGTATTTTAAAAGACCAAATAAATTAAATTCATATGACAGTTTTAATCGTAGGCGCAAGTGGAGCAACAGGAAAACATTTGGTGAATCAACTTCTTCTTCAAAAGTGTAAAGTAAGAGTAATTGTGAGATCTCCAGAAAAGGTACCAACAGCATGGAAAACTAATGATGGCATACAAATTATCTCTGCGAGTATACTAGACTTAAGTGACAACCAAATGAAAGAGCTCACTCATGGTTGTGAAGCCGTGGCATCTTGTCTAGGTCACAACCTAACTTGGAAAGGAATTTACGGACACCCGAGGAAATTAGTTACAGACGCTACACGAAGACTTTGTAATGCTATAGAAGCTCATACACCAAAAAAACCAGTGAAATACGTTTTAATGAACACTTCGGGTAATCGCAATCGCGATTTAAATGAACCTATTTCGTTTGCTCAAAGAATTGTTATTGGACTTTTACGGTTAATTTTACCGCCACATGTAGATAACGAAAAAGCTGCAGATTATTTGCGAACTCAAGTTGGACAGAATAACCAATTCATTGAGTGGGCAGCTGTTCGACCTGATGGACTAACAAATGAGAACGAAGTTACTGGTTATGAAATACATGCTTCGCCTACGAGAAGCGCTATTTTTAATGCAGGCAAAGTTAGCCGTATAAATGTTGCACATTTTATGGCTAGTATAACTACTAATGACAATTTATGGAATAAATGGAAAGGCCAAATGCCTGTTATTTACAATACATCATCTTTAGATTAATTATGAACTTTAATCGTTTCACATTTAAAACAAAACGATTTCTTACGCTTATATGATGAAAAATAAACGAACAAAACTAATAATTAGAATTGCACTACTAGTCGGGACAATTATCTCAATGTTCTTCGTACCATGGCTTTTAGTAAAAGCGTGGATACTTCCTCTACCAGATTCGGTTCAAGGACAATTAGATGAAGCTGTTAGTCACGGATTTGAAGGTATGATTGTCTATGTTGATCAGGCAGGTCAACCACCTCAATATTTTGCTTCTGGTTGGCATAATCGAGAATCTAAGATACCTGCCAAACCTGAAGCGCTATTTAAAATAGCCAGCATTAGCAAGCTATATGATGCAGTTGCTGTTACAAAATTAGTAAGTGATGGACGACTTTCGTTAGATAAAACTTTAGGAGAGTACTTACCAGCACTTGTAGGAGACATCGAAAATGCCGATAAAATCACTTTGAGATTGATGATACAGCATAGAAGTGGTATTCCTAATTTTACCGACGCTCCAAATTTTTGGGCAGCGCCAACAGGTACATATGAAGAAGGCTTGGCATTGATTCAAGGAAAGCCTGCCAACTTCAAACCCGGAGAAGACTATGAATATTGCAATACAAATTACTTATTGATCAATAAAATAATGGATGACGAACTAGGTTATGACAATTTTCAATTCATTCAGGAAGAAATTTTAAACCCTTTACATCTGAAACATACTTATAGTTCGCTAAGTGAAGTGAATATAGACGATGTGATGAGTGGTTATCATGTTGGTTATTCACATGATTTGAAAACCAACGATTATGGTATGCATGCCACAGCAGAAGATGTAGCTATTTTCCTTAGGGCTTTGAACGATGGCTCATTATTGACACCAGAAGAACAGGACATATATACTTCCATTTATGAATATGAACATGCTGGTTGGGTTCCAGGATATCAAAGTTTTGCAAAATACTATAAAGATATTGATGCTGTAATTATAACATTCTACAACACAACCGATCCGAAACTGTATAATTGGAATTTATCCGAAATAATAAATAAAAGAATTTATAAAATAGTAAAAAAAAGTAATTAACACGACCTTGCGAACTGTGCGTAGTAAAAATCTGCGATGATTTTCAGAAGTAGGCTAGTACGTGCAATTAATTATATACCAAGTTATGCTTTATATTATTCTAAAGTTTATTAAATCTAACGTCTTTTGCTCTACTGCTAGAAACCTCAAAAGCAATAATCTCTTTTGATCTGTTTCGTAAAAAGACAACCTTTAGAAACGAACCTTTGTTACCAATAAAGTAATCTTTTTTAATAGCTTTTAATTTAAAGTCACCTAATCTTGTGTGGTTTGCGACTAAAGTGTTTTCTTCTGTGTTGAATGTGTAATATGCGTTTAATTCAGGGCTGTAGTATTTTCCTTTAAATTCTTCAAGAGTTTTTGAATTGTAATCTGCAGGACTATATTTTTCTGAAACGATTTGATAGCCATCATCTAGCGTTACAATCATTTTATTGGAATTGAAAGCAACAGAAACATACTCATCTAGCACCATTTCAAACTCATTTTCTTCAACAGGTATCAACACTGTTTTATTTGTACTACTTCTAATATATCGTAAAGTATCGTTTTCAACTTTAATATGGCGTGAATACTTATCGCCTTCATCCCAGTAGTAACCTTCAAATTGTTTTAAATATGAAACTTCTTTTTTAATAGGTTTTTTGTGGGTTAAAAGTTTTTTTGAAGATGCAGTTGTTTTTTTATTTTTTAGATAAGGTTTCAAGCATATGTCCATGATATCGTAAACCATTTGTGCACCATTAATTTCTCCATTGGTGTTTGCAAAAATGATATTCAAATTAAGCTCCGGAAATCTTGCTAAATAAGCCTGATAGCTGGCATCCTGACCACTGTGTTCTATTCGTCTAAAACCTTTGTAAGTATTGATGAACTGACCACCTGCATAGCCATAGAAATTTTTATTGCGCAATGGTGTTTGAGTATGCATTTTTCTAAAAATATTGTCATTACCAACACGCTTTGTGTCAAAGTTGTTCGCCCATTTAGCTAAATCTTCAATAGTAGTCGATAAGTTAGTAGCACCAACACTACTATTATTAAAAATATCTTCAACATAGGTTGAGTCAATTTTATAATAAGATTTACTTCTATTTTTTACGATTTGTCCTTCTTGACTTACAAAAACAGAATTATTCATGTCTAAAGGCTCAAATATGAATTGTTTGATGTATTCTTCGAAAGACATATTTGAAACTCTAGCTACAATTTCTGCCAAAAGTGTATAGCCAGAATTACTATACATATGTTTTTCATTAGGTTGAAAGTTTAATGTTCTTTGATTATATAAAATGTGCAACACTTGTTCATTGGTAATCAAATCGTTTAAACTCCAACCAGATAGTCTTAATAAATTATATTGATCTTTCAAACCGCTAGTATGATTGAGTAAATGACGGATTGTAATAGTGTTTTCAAAATCATACATTTCAGGAATATAAGTTCTAATATCATCATCTAAAGAAAGCTTACCCTGATCCTCTAACAATAGAATGGCAAAAGCATTAAATTGTTTAGAGACGGAAGCTACGTGAAATGAAGTTTCACTTGTTATAGGAATTTGGTATTCCATATTTGCCAATCCAAACTGTTTTTCATAAACCAATTTATTGTTATTCATTATACCGATTGAAATGCCTGGTGCTTTCTCATCATAGTTCTTTAAAAGGCTATCAATACTTTTTTGTATCTGATTAAGTTCTAAAGAGACATTAACATTATTTTGAGCTTTTGATATGATTAGAATAAAAAGCATACAAATACATAAAGCAATTTGTTTTGTTGAATTCATTTTAATGATTGATTTTTGATTGATTATTCTATATTAGTAACTGTTTTGGATTAAATGTTACATCAATTAACTTAAGTTGCTTTAAATTCTGATAAAGATTCGATTGTAATGAGTTATAAAGGTAGAGCTATGGTTTAATTAAGACTATACTTTAGGTTCTTATTTTTGTTTCTTATTGTCTACTTTAACTCCATTTCCAAGAGCAGCTCCAAGTACTAAACCAGCGCCAGATCCTAAAGACATACCAATTGCAATACTATTTGTCAAGATTCCAATGCAAAGTCCAATTCCTGCTCCGAATATTAATCCAAAAACTAATTTATTTTTCATAATTACTATTTTAATTGTTAAATACTTGATTTAAAAAATCACTTTACCTGATTTAAAATCCAATCAGAAATAATCTCTAGTGCTTGAGGTGAAATCGTCTGATCAATTTTGCTGTATTCATCCATTTCTCCAGTTTCTGCTTCTTGAAAAAGATGGTTTAGACCTTCTAGTTCAATTATTTTAAAGTTTTTATTTGTTGCCTTTTCTAATGCTTTTCTAATACCTTCTTGATAAATTATAGCTGGAACCTGTGTGTCTTTTGTTACATTTAATGACAATACGTACCCGTCAAGTAAAGCAGTGTTATTTGCCATACCTAAATACATGTTAGGAATCAATCCTTATTTCTTTTGTGTTGTTTGTAAAATTTGACTTGAAATTGCATCAGCATTCTCAATTGTCTTGGGTTCTAAATTCATTGTTTTTATTATTTTTTACATTATCAACAGGATCCTTAATAGATTGAAATAAAGACCCTGTTGTCTGAATGCTTTTCTTATTTATTTTAGATGGTTTCGGTGACAGTTTGATTCCATATACCAGTGGCAGCAGTTTCTCTAGCAAAACTTTCAAAATCTATGGCTGGTCTCCCCAAAACTTTGGCTACATCATGAGATACGTCTTGGTTCTCTGGATTGCCTAATACTTCTTGGAATAAATAACCGAACAGCCAAACATAAGAATCTGGTAATCCAGCTTTTCGCATACCTTCTTTAAATTCATCAATAGAAATAGGTATAAATTGAATATGCTTGTTAGTAGCCTCTGCCATAATTTCAACCACCTCCTTGAAGGTTCTTTTTTGAGGACCAGTTACGGTAATGGTTTGTCCATTATAAGTGTCATCTACCATCACTTTAGAAACTACATCTGCAATGTCATTTGCATCAACAAAAGGAATTCTTGCCTCTGGCATCGGTAGTGCAACAGCACCATTGAGTACAAACTCTAAAAATGCACCTTCACTAAAGTTTTGATTAAACCACGATGCTCTAACCAGTGTATAGTTTAGACCTGAGTTTGCTACGATTTCTTCGCAAGCTTCGGCTTCTGTCTCGCCTTTACCAGAGAGTAACACCACTTTTTCTAAACCAGCCTCTAAAGCTTTTTCTGTTAGCGAACTAATAGCATCTCTTGAGCCAGGTACGGCTAAATCAGGATAATAAACTATATAGGCTCTATCCATATCTTTTAAAGCAGCGTCATAGGTGTCTGTGTTTTCCCAATCGAACGCTGGGTTTGTTTTTCGTCCAACAACTCGTACGTTGTGTCCTAATTGTACTAAATTTTCTGCAACTCGGCGACCAGTTTTTCCAGTTCCTCCGATAACTAAAATGTTTTCTGTTTTCATTTTTATTTGATTTTAAATTGTTATTAATTGTGCTTCAATTACTTGAAACTTGTGATGTTGCTTTTTATAAATAATTTGGAGTATATCTTTTGTTTTTAATGTTGACGTACCAATATGCAGTAGTTGTTAAGATAAACTCTATGCCAATGAGCCAAAAGCCAGCAGTAGTAAAGAAATTATAATAGGTTCCGCCGTTAGGAATTATTAATAAAGGAACCGTAAACAAAGCGTCTAAAACTGTTGCGATTAAAAAGAAAATTACCCCTAGCCAGTATCCTTTTGTGGTGCTTTTTTTTCTATAGTATAGTTTTGTTCCTAACCACACGACTGGTAGTATTCCTATAGACAGTAAAATATTTGCCTGAAGTTCTAAATCTTCTAAAATCGGAATATAGAAGGAAGCTGTGTACATACTTACTCCAATAATCCAGATTATAATCCCTATGGCTATGATTCTAAATTGTTTCATGATTGTTGCTTTATAAATTTATTGTTCGTTTTTTGATTGATGAGTTGTCTTATTTTGAATAGAGCATTCCTATAACTAAGAGTACAAAAGTGCTTAATGATGAGAGTGTTCTTATGGTATGCCATTTATTCCAAGGTTGCTCAAATTTGTTTCGAAGGTCTTGCAATTCAATTTCTGTGAGTGTTTCTAAATGAGATGCATCTAAGCTCTCATTTAAGGGAACATTTCCAAAAATGGTTACTAAACCGATTCCAACAAAAAAGAGTATCGCGGCAGCTAAGAACAACCAAAAACTAATGCTGTTATTTCTGAATAAATAAGTATTCAAAAAGAGTAAGATGACTGGTCCAAAAAATACAATCATAAATTTGCCATTAATGATTGCTCTATTCATGGCTTGGAAAGCTTTTAAGAAGCTTAGGTTGTCTAGTCGTCCAATTCCTGGTGTTACAGCATTAGACCAAGTAAAGCATAAGCCAGCGGTAAGCCCTGTAAATAATATACCTAGCATTAATACGATAAATTTTAGTTTAAATTCCATTGTTTGACGTTTTGGTGTATGATATCCAGGTTAATAAATCTTGATACTCTTGAGAAGTGAGCTTTATTTTCTTCCCTTTAGGCATTCGTTTTTTTATAAAGACTTGCTTGTTTATATCATTAGCCCATGTATTCATGTTTTCTATAGTGAATACACGTCTTTTGTTTCGTTTTTTGTGACAAACGTTGCATTTGTTCTCTAAAATTTGAAATGCTTTTGTTTTAGAATCTTTTGTTGTATAATTATAAACATGTACCGCAGTCAGTTCGTCTTTACCCTTAATTGGCTCATAGCCAATTGTTGAACTAGTTGAAAGTGTTGTAATAATTACTATTACTAATTTTGCTAATGTTACCATCATAATGTTGTATTATTAATTTGATGATACAAAGATGCGAGGTGTTCAAATGAGATTTTTGACACTCAAAGACAACCTTTTGACATTTTACGCCAAAAGGTTGTTTTTAGATAGATTTTCTAAATTCTGAAGGTGTTTGGTTAGTCCATTTCTTAAAAGCGCGATTGAATGCACTTTGTTCAGAGAAACCCGTTAAAAAGGCAATATCACCTATACTTTGATTTTTATCTCGTAGCATATCTTTAGCGATTTTTTCTTGAGTCTTTTTCACTAAATCTCGATAGGTAACATTTGCCTCAGAAAGTCTTCTAGTTAGTGTTCTGTTACTCATAGCTAAGAGTTCACTGATATTTTGAATTGCAGGGATACCTGTTGGAAGTCCATCTTTAATTAGAGCTTCTACATCACTTACAAATTTATTGCCAGGTATTTTAATGCCTTTGGCGTTTTCATCTACTTGCTTTAACAAGTATTTGTTAATACTGGCATCGGCCTTAGCAGTTCTTAAGTTCAAATCAGAAGTTTTGTAACTTATAGAGTAGGTAGGTTGGTTAAAAAGTATTTTACACTTAAAAGCAGCATCGTAGCTCGTTAAGTCTTGAGATTGATTGTGTTTAAAACTAACTTGAATAGGTAAAATGTCTTTTTCTGACATCGCCTGTAATACGACTACAGTTGCAGATAAGCTAGCTTCCGTTGATAATTCCATCCCTCTTCGATGTGCTTCTCTATTGAGTATAACATGAGAAATGTGACCGTCCTCTTTGATTTGCCAAACAAAGGTATTTGATAGTAATTTAAAGTAACGATCACTACGTTTAAAGATTTCACCTACTCTAGAACATGTGCGCCAAGAGAGTCCTAATACGCCATAATCTTCAATAATCATTTTTTGACCTACACGAACCCCAAATCCTGGCCCAAGACGGTCGTCTAGCATTTCATGCAATTCCAGAAATTCTTCCGCAGCAACAACCTGTAAATGCTTTGCATCCTCTATGGAAGTTGGCAAATCCATAAAATCATCTCTAGACATACCTTCTGCGATAGCACAATTAATCATCTTGAGATATAGATTTATAGAAAAGTATTTCACTTATGTTATTGAGTTAAAATATAAACTTTTTGGTTTCTTAAAACACCCTGTTTGTTAAATATGTATAAAGATAATTAAATACTCAGAATTCATTTAATTACACGATGCGAACTTGTCATAAAGCTAAGTTTTTAATTAGAGTAAGTAATTTTCATAATTTCAAAGAACGAATTGATGTTGAAAATCAACAATTTAAAATTGGGATAAGGAGCAATAAGGATTCTATTTTTTTAAAAATGGATTGGTGAGATTGTTATCACTCTTGACAATAGTTTTCTAATTATTCAAATGCCGATCAAATAGCTGTATTTTTCTACTCAACTCTTTATATAATTCATCATCAGAAATATCCTCTTCTGAGAAGTTATCATAGAAATTAGGCAATGAAAAATCTGCAACGACTTTTGCGCCCAAAAAAGGAAAATAGTTAACCGCAGCTTGTAATACAGTCGATCCACCACGACCACCAGGTGAAGTTGCCAATAAAAGCGTGGGTAAGTCTCTCCATACTTTTATATTAGTGCGAGACAACCAGTCTAAAGTATTTTTAAATACTGCGGTGCAGGTTCCGTTGTGTTCGGCCAGTGCTACTATAAATCCATCAGCTTTATCAAATACTTCATTGAGTCTTTTCACGGCTTTTGGTATGCCATTTTCAGCCTCATAATCAACTCCGTAAATAGGCAGAACATAATCGTTTAAGTCGATAGAAATTAGTTATACATGTTCCAATAGACCAGAAGTATAGGATAGTAACCTTTTGTTAATAGATTTCTGACTATTAGTTCCTGCAATTGTTATTATTTTTTTCATGTTATTTGTTTTTTGATATTAAACTATCTATAGACCATTTTCCACTTCCATTAACTACGACACTTAAAGCAAGACCAATAACTAGAAGCGAATATTCGTAACCTTCACCTGCCTGATTTCCAAACCAATTCATAAAAAAGCCGTGCTCTAGCTGTGTAGTAATGATTATACCAGTAAACATGCCTACAAGCAATAAGGCCCAAAATCTTGATAAGAGACCAAGAACTAATGAAATAGATCCAAAAAACTCAATCATTATAACAGAGAAGGCCACAATACTGGGCAAACTCATTTGGGTAGTCAATGATTCCATTGTTGTAGAATAGCCATAACCACCAAAGAGTCCTAGTAATTTTTGTGCACCATGTGGAAATATTACTAAACCGAGCGTCCATCGTGCGATACTAAATCCAATAATTGGATTCGTTTTTAAAAGTTGTTTTACAGAATTTTTCATAATGTTTAAGATTTAAAATTGTTTATAGGGTTTTACGATAATAGAATCCGAGAGCTGATTTTTCTATAGGCTTCAATCCGTATTGGTCAATATCTAAACCAATACCTAGCTGATGGTCATAAAAAGACATACCAACCCTCAACTGTTGAAAACTTCTTGAATGTATTTTAAATTCATCCCAAATGGTTAAGAACTGACCGTTTAACCACAGTGATAGATTATCATTTAAAGGTTTGTTGTATTGAAATTGTATAAATACTTCTGCATAACTAGCATCAATTTTATCTGAGTGAGCAACTGTTGGTATTAATACTAATAACAGGCGTGAACTTTTAAAAGTATACTTTGCCGATAGCCTCTCAGAATAGCCTGCAAAGCTGTTATAGTATATGGAAGTACCGATTGCAATGTTTTTGGTAATATTCCAAAAAAATGTGGGTTGTACACCAATCTCATCAAATTCTTGTTTTTCTTCCTTAAACTTTTGAAAGAAAGCTAACGTATTTAGACTTAGCGTCTTACTTTTATTAATAGGATAACTTGAGAATAACGTGAAATCTGTTTTGTCAAACCCCGTAAACAATTCTACCTGAGTAAATTGTGCTTCTAAAGGGTTTAAAAACCCAATGATTAAAAGAGAACTGATGATGAATACTTTTTTCATGCTTCAAAATTCCGAAAGGAACACATGAAAAAAAATGAACTAGTTTAAGATTTTTAGCGTCGGTTGACTTTTGTAATAATTTTACTCATAAATTCTGGCGTGATACCAATGTAGGCTGCTAAGTCTTTTTGAGTAATTCTATTGACAATTTTAGGGTATTTCTTTTTGAACCGGATATATCTTTCTTCTGCCGTTAAGGATATACCATGGTTGGCACGTCTTATGTAGCTTATGAGTGATCTTTGGTACAAAATGCGATAAAACCGTTCAAATTTTGGTATTTGCTGAAAAAGTAAATCATAATTAGCTCGAGAGATTCCTAATAATTCAGAATCCTCGGTAGCTTTAATAAAATAACGTGATGGTTCTTTGGTTATAAAACTTGCCATATCACCTGTCCAATAATCTTCAACAGCAAACATAGAGATATGAGGGGTACCATTTTCATCTAAAGTATATACTTTTAAACAGCCTTTAGTTATAAAATACTCGTATTTAGTAATGTCGCCAGCTTGCATTAAAAAGGTCTTCCTATCTATTTTGATTTCTGTAAGCAGAGAAATATACTTTTGTTTTTCAAGCTCGGTTAAATCTATGAACCTACTGATGTTTTCAATGATTAGTTGATGTGTGTTATCTAATTTCAAGGAAAGCTTTATAATTTCTTTAAAATTAAGTATTTACCCTCAGTTTTAAAAACATTCATTCACTTAAAATCAAAACTTATGATGTACACAACTTTTATAATATGTTCATAAAAAATATTTGAATTAATACTTGATTTCCTATTTACCAATACAAAAATTAGCAAAAATATTTCCTAATAAATCGTCATTTGTAATCTCTCCAGTAATCTCACCAAAGTGATACAAGGCTTGCCTGATATCTATAGCTAAAAGATCTCCAGATAATCCAGTATCTAAACCGTGTTTTACTTTCTGAATTTCTTCAAAGGCTTTTAGTAAGGCATCATAGTGTCGCGAGTTAGTAACAATCGTCTCATTATTGCGTAAAGCACCAGTATTAATTAACTCCAATAACGAATTGGTGAGCTGCTCGACGCCAAAGCCTGTTTTGGCAGATAATAATTTAATGCCGTCAATCGTGTTCTGTAATTCTGCCAATTGACTATCATCTAACTGATCAATCTTGTTAGCAATAATCAATAAAGGTTTTTGCGGATATTTATTCTTAATTTTTTCAATTTCAACCTGAACTAATTTTAAATCAGAAATCATTTTAGAACTATCGAATAAATAAATGACTACTTGTGCCTGATCGATCTTTTCAAACGTCTTCTTAATTCCTATAGTTTCTACGATATCTTCTGTTTCTCTAATTCCTGCTGTATCAATAAATCGAAACCCAATCCCTCCTATCGAAATTTCATCTTCAATAGTATCTCTGGTTGTACCTGCTATTTCTGAAACAATAGCCCGCTCTTCATTTAACAATGCGTTGAGTAGTGTTGATTTTCCAACATTAGGTTCGCCAACTATGGCGACAGGAATTCCATTTTTGATCACATTTCCTACCGCAAAAGAATCGATTAAGCGTTTTAAAACAAAAGTAATTCTATCAACCAATGCTTTAAATTGCGTACGATCAGCAAACTCAACGTCCTCCTCTGCAAAATCGAGTTCTAATTCTATCAATGAGGCAAAATTTAGTAACTCTTCTCTGAGTTTGGCAATTTCCGAAGAAAAACCACCTCGCATTTGCTGAATCGCTACTTGATGAGACGCTTCATTATCACTGGCAATCAAATCGGCTACAGCTTCTGCCTGAGACAAATCAAGTTTTCCGTTCAAAAAGGCTCTTAATGTGAATTCTCCTGCATTGGCCATTCGGCAATCGTTCCGAAGACATAACTGAATGATTTCCTGCTGAATGTATAAACTACCATGACATGAAATCTCCACAACATCTTCTCCTGTATACGAATTTGGATTCTTAAATACCGAAACCAGCACTTCATCATAAACTCGGGATCCTTCAACTATATGACCAAGGTGTATGGTATGTGTGTCTTGCTTTTCAAGTGATTTTCCTTTTGTAACCGATTGAAAACATCGATCAGCAATAGGTATCGCATCTTTTCCAGAAAGTCTAATCACAGCAATAGCTCCGCTTCCTGAAGCAGTTGCTAAAGCCACAATTGTATCTTGATGAGTCATGAATGGATATTTTTTTTACAAAAGTATTGCAATTTTAGATTTATAGAGCAGTTTCAGTAGCTTCTTTAAGTTTTTATTAATAAACAGTATTGATTTTCTTTTATTGAACTTGTTATATTTGTACTACCAAAAATTAAAAAAAGATGAAAAAACTAATCACAATTGTAATTGTAGGCATTTTACTTTATGCATGTAAAACCGATGTTAAGACTGAAGAAGTAGAACGAGATACGTATTTGATTTCTGGTGAAGCTCCAGGTGTTTACAATGGTATTAGAGCTTATCTCCAAACTAGTGATGAACGCGGTAGAAAGATCAACATGGATACTGCCATTGTAATGAACGAACGTTTTCAATTTGAAGGTAAAGTTGACACACCTCAATTATGGAACTTATCAATTAATAGTGTAGCTGGAGACTTAGCACTTATTGTTGAAAATAAAGCGATTTCAGTGAAAGTTGATAAGGATGATATGTCCAATACTACCATTTCTGGTACCAAAGCTAATGATGATCTCATGTCTCTAAATAATGATGTAAAAGCATTGAGAACTAAAGCTACAGCTCTAAATAATCAAATCAGAAACTCTACTGATGCAGCTGAAAAAAGCAAGTTAGCAAATGAGTTCACTAAACTTACCAGAGAAATAAGAGCCTTACCTCTTAACTTTGCTAAGAATAATACCAACAGTTTATATTCTTTGGTTGTTCTTGATAATCTTTTGAAACAGAAAGATGCAGATATTGAAAATCTATCGGGAATTTATGAGGCGCTTGATGAGTCTATTAAATCGTCAAAATTAGGAACCAATATCAACTCAAGAATTGCGTCAATCAGAAAACAAAGAGAATTGACCAAAGCAACTGAAATTGGTCAGCCTGCTCCAGATTTTACAGCACCAACTCCTGATGGTAAGCAACTCAATCTTAAGCAATCTCTAGGAAAAGTAACCATTGTAGACTTTTGGGCTGCATGGTGCGGACCTTGTAGAAGGGAAAATCCCAATGTCGTAAAAATATATAATAAGTATCATGATAAAGGACTTGAAATTATTGGTGTCTCTTTGGATGGAAATAGCCGACAAGGTGACCCAAAAGCGGCATGGCTTAAGGCTATTGAACAAGATCAATTGACCTGGAATCAGGTTTCTAATCTGAAATATTTTAGTGATCCTGTAGCCAGAGCTTATAATATCAGATCTATTCCTGCAACATTCATTCTTGATGAAAACGGAATTATCGTGGCTAAAAATTTAAGAGGAGCTGCATTAGAAACTCAAATTGCTAATATGCTCAACTAAACAAATTCTAGACATCAATTAAAAGCCTTCAGTCTAACAAAGATCGAAGGCTTTTTAATTTAAATTTTTCCGAGCTTGTGTAATATTAATAACAAGACTATTGGTATGGCTAGCAAACCAATCATAAGCAAATCGGTTTCAAAAAGTGATGGTCGCAAAATCAAAGTAATCAAATAACCTCCAATAGCACCTCCAAAATGTGCATCATGACCTATATTACCTACTCTGTTTTTCATTCCGTAGATAGAATATAAAAGGTATACAATTCCGAAGATATAGGCTTTTATTGGTATGGGTAGAAATATAAACATAATATCCATTTTTGGATCTAACAATATGGCTGCATATAAGATACCTGTTACAGCACCACTAGCGCCAACAGCACTGTAATGGTATTCGTCTTTGTGAAAATACAATGATAACAGACTTCCAAGTATTAAACTTCCAACATAGATGACCAGAAAATTTATTTCACCAACAAAAGAAATCACACGATCTGCAAAAAACAACAATGTTAGCATGTTGAACAGCAAATGAGTGGTATCTGCATGGAGAAAACCTGAGCTAAACATTCTAAACTGCTCGCCTCTTCTTATACTACCAACATTAAATTTATAGCGTTCAAAAAAGCTGTAATCTCCAAACCCTTTATAAGAGATCAATGCATTTGCAGCAATTATGACAATAGTAAAAAAACTTAAATTACCCATAGACCGTTAACGTTTATATTATAATTATATTTGCCACTGCAAATCTAAGACATTAATGCAATTTATAATTTACATTTTAGTTTATCCTTTTTTATGGTTGGTTTCTATACTTCCATTTAGATTGTTATATGCATTTTCAGACTTCATTTATATACTGGTCTATCGCATCTTCGGATATCGTAAAAAAACAGTCCAGGCTAATTTGAGATTGGTGTTTCCAGAAAAGGACGATAAAGAAATAAATCGCATCACTAAGACATTTTATCACCATTTGTGTGATATGATGGTTGAAGCCATCAAATCCTTATCTATTTCTGAAGAAGAAATGAAAGAACGCTTCAAATTTACCAACATAGAACTTATACAAGATATTGAAAATAAAGGCCGAAGTATTGTACTCATGTGTGCTCATTATGGTAGTTGGGAATGGATCTTTATTCTACAAACCTATGTGAAATCTCAAGGTAATGCCATATATAAGCGTATCGAGAATAAATATTTTGATCGATTAGTAAAACGTATTAGAGCTAAGTACAACAGCCATTTAATCACAACTAAAGAGACGATTCCAGAACTCACGCGCTTAAAGAAGCAAGGAATCACCACAATTAATGGATTTGTGTCTGATCAAACTCCAAAGCCTTGGAAAGCATTTCATTGGACAGAATTCATGGATATTAGAGTTCCTGTTCATACTGGAGCCGAAATGTTAGCAAAAAAACTGGATATGTCTGTGGTATTCTTTAAAGTGAAACGCCTCAAACGCGGTTATTATGAAACCACATTTGAGACGTTAGCAGACTACCCTAATGATTTTAAAGACTATGAAATCACAGATAAATTTTTAAAACTTGTCGAAGACCAAATCTATGAAGCTCCAGAATATTATCTGTGGACTCATAAACGTTGGAAACACAAAGACAAGGGTCCTGAGGATTATAATTAATCCAATTCAGGAGGATCGGTTGAGTACTTGTGATACCATGCTAAAACAGGATTCAACCCATCTATAGTTCTTACATACAATGTATTTTCAGTTATAGAAATAATCTCATAAGATGATGAGCTCACATAATAGCCCATAAAGGCATCGTTAGTAAAATTCATCACAGTACCTCTTGGATTAAAATCTGGATCTGGAACTGCAGACCAATCAACCGATGTTGGTGCTAATGATACATTACTCACACCAGAAGTATCAAAGTCAAAGCAGGCATCTTCTCCAGCATCTTCGCCAATCACACTTTGATGTCCAGCATTAAAAAATGTTTGTCCGTTATTATTTAATTGAAATGTCAACTCATTATCAGCATCTTGACTAAATGTCAATTCATCATCACATAAACAATCACTAATTTCATCATTACATTTCTCAAATGGTGTCGCAGAGAAAAATGCAGGAAACCAAAATGAATCTGCTGCAATTTCTGGAGTTCCACCAACACCTAAATGACCAGGTTGTGATGCCGCTAGATACCAAACTTTTGATGCTCCTGCTCCACCTGAAAGAAAATCTTTAGCTTCCTGATCATCAAATGCACTAAATACATCTACAGATACTGAAGTACTTGTAGTAACTCCACCTGTTCCAGATGCAATAACAGTTACGACATAAGTATTCAATCCTGTAAGATTAAAACGATGCGAAATTTCTCCGGATGGAGCCACCTCTACATTTGTATTATCACCAAAGTTGTATCTATAGGTAAGCGCATTGTCTGCTGTTGCAGTAAAATTCACAAAACCAGAACCATCACCATTAGGATTCATGGCATCCTGACCAACAACTTGAACATTAAGTGTAAGGTTTGATGGCGCGATTACATCACCAAATTCCTGATCTTCGTCTTGACATGCAAATAATGTCAGTACCACTAAAAGTGATACGCTTATCTGTAATATTTTTTTTGTTATCATCATTATATTTCTTTAAGACTTATAGTTTTATGAGCTTATACTGCCAGAATACACCAGCACCAGATTCAACGTACACTTCCATAGTGTTACTATCTACCAAGGTGACATTATAAGTAATGGAAGTTGGCACAGCAACATTAGGAAGCTCTCCCTGATTGTTTGCTTTTGGCAAACCAATATAAGCACCAGTTCCACTTACCGTAATTGTTCCTGCATTTGCATCGTAAGTATAGGTTGCTGGATTTGATCCATCATGAGGTGCGACAGGCGTTCCACAACCATCACTACCACCTTGCCATCCTTCGATCCATGATTCAGCACCTAGAACATTTGAAAACGTTCCATCTGCGCCAAAAACATAAGTGTCATCAAAATAACAAGCTCTATCTGCAACACAGGCAGCATCACAACTAAACCATTGGGTATCTCCAACACTTGGTCCAACACCTAATGATCCAGCTTCAGGAGCCATTTGCCATGTTCCTGCTAGTGGATTTGGAGCCTCAGATTCTTTTACTAATCTGTATTGCCAGAACACACCTGCTCCAGATTCAATATAGACATCCATATTATTATTATCCACTAAGGTGACGTTATAAGTAATTGAACTAGGTACAGCAACATTAGGTAATTCTCCCTGATTATTGGCTTTTGGTAAACCGATATAAGCACCAGTTCCGTTTAAAGTTATTGTTCCAGCACCAGCATCGTAAGTATAGGTTGCTGGGTTAGATCCATCGTGAGGTGCTACAGGTGTTCCACAACCATCGCTACCACCTTGCCATCCTTCGATCCATGAATCAGCTCCAAGATCATTTACAAATGAGCCATCAATACCAAAGAAATAAGTATCATCAAAGTAACACGCTCTATCTGCTACACAGGCATCATCACAACTAAACCATTGAGTATCTCCAACACTAGGTCCAACTCCTAAAGATCCAGCTTCAGGAGCCATTTTCCATGTTCCAGTAATTGTTGGTGCCATAGAAGGCGACTTGTAGAAATAGACATTATCAATAAAGAAATCGAATGTACCCACTGGTACACCAGAAAATATCAACTGTTGTATTGAGCTTATTGAGGTCATACCTCCATCGATAAAATCGCTCATTGGAATCTCAAGAGAAACCCATTCATTTTGAGGTAAATTTTCAAAAACAATTTCTGCTTCAGTAGCTGCACCTCCTAAATCAACAAGTTTAACTCTGAAGGTTGTAGCATTTACAGACCAAAAGTCTAAGTGGAAAAATTCCATATCAGAGGCATCCACAGCATCTGGAGCATAAAACTCAACACCAACAAAATCAGCATCAGCATAGAACTTTGTATCATCGCCTTCTATTTGTAAATCTGTCAGTGTACTTGTACTCCAATCTGATCTCCAAGAGCTCACATTAACGTCAAGTGCATATGTGTTACTAAACATTGAGATGACATCCTCATCTGCACGACTTGGAGGTGTTGGAGCGCTTGTAAGTGGTTGTAAAATTTCAGTAACCAAAAACGCTTCAGTATATGAAGTGGTCTCAATAGCAGCACTAAATGCTGTTACTGTAATTGTATATGTTCCTGCTTCCTCATAAATAAATGAGATTCCTTCGTCAATATTGGCCATAAGAACTGTATTTGCAGGATCTCCAAAACTCACTTCATAATTCATAGCGAACTCTGCTGAAGCTGTAACGTTCACTTGTCTGGAAATAGCAGTATCGTTTTCAATAGTAACCATCAAATTCTGTGGTGCTAAAAACGCAACTTCGATGGTTTGTGTAACAGTTACCAGGTCTCCATTGATACCGGTTGCAGTGACCACGACATCATAAGTACCTTCTTCATACACATGTTGTGTACTTTCGCCTGGAATCAGTTCTCCCGAAGTACCTGAGCTATCTCCATAATCGAGTTCAAATTTTGTTGCACCCTCTCCTAAAGGTGTTAGTGTTACTAATCCAGAATTGTCTGGTGTTACAACTGCCAATACGCCAACATTTGTTGGTGCTGGTATGTTATTAATGAAGTTTGTATCGTTATCGTCTTCCGAACAGCTATGAATTAGAGCTATCAGGCAGAAGATACCAAATACGTATTTTAATGTTTTCATTGTATATTTCTTTTTTATAGTTGTTTTTTTAATATCCTGGATTTTGTTCCCATTGATTTCCTGCTAATTGTATTTCAATATCTGGTATTGGGAATAATTCATGTTTACCCGCTTGGAACCCATCAATTTCTGCAGCTGCTCTTCCTGTTCTTACCAAGTCAAAGAAGTGATGTCCTTCACCTACCAATTCAACTCGTCTTTCGTGATAAATAGCATTAGTAAGTGCTGTTCCTGTAGCAGAGACATTATTATCTGAGTTTCCAAAAGCACGCTCTCTAACACGATTCAGGTACTGCTGAGCTAACATATCATTGATACCTCCTCTATTAAGTGCTTCAGCAGCCATCAATAATACATCTGCAAAACGTATTGCTCTGTAGTTGTTTGGATTCGTAAGATTTGCATCTCCAGTGTTAGCATCACCCTGACGTGCGATATACTTTCTGTTGAAGTAGCCAGTGTGCTCAAATCCGGTAGCAAAAGTTGCTCCTGTATCTGCTGCCCAAGCATCAATATCTAAAATGGCTGTTTCTAATCTGTTGTCTCCATTTTCAAATTCATCAACAACTTCTTGTGTTGGGACATTAAAACTGAATCCAGATTCAAACTCAGGGCCAGTGTAATTTCGTATCCCATTAAACCCAACAGCAACATTACCTTCACTACATTGTAAACAACCAAAACCAGCACCTTCTTCATCAGTGTACTGAACTTCGAACACAGATTCGATATTATTTTCATTATCATTTTCAAACATAGTGCTGTAATCAGTCAGTAAATCATGCGGTCCGTTATTAATTAAATCGTTTAACACATCAGCTGATTGTTGGAATTTCTCCTGGTATAAATACACCTTCCCTAATAGAGCTTGAGCTGCTCCTTTAGTCACTCGGCCTGTTTCAGCTTGAACATAAGGTAAATTAGCAGCTGCATAAATAAGGTCTTCTTCCATTTGAGCATAGATCTCTGCTTTTGGAGTTCTACCAATAGAAAATTGATCTCCAAATAGAATTCTTTGATCTACAGCAAACGGTACATCACCAAACCATTTGACCAATTCGAAATAATAGTATGCTCTTAAAAATCGTGTTTGAGCGAGTACGCCTTCTTTACCCTCAAAATCAGTTTTATTCTGAAACTCCATAATGTAATTTGCACGATTGACACCACTATACATCCATCCCCAAATATCTCTGAGTTGTTGGTTTACTGGTGTATGAATCATGTCATCAATTTCTTGAATACCTGGAACATCAATAGCGCTTTCTCCACCTGCAAGAGTGTTATCTGAAGCTATTTCTCCTAACATAACATTTAAGTATGTGGATTGTAATAAATCATAAGCTGCAATTAATGCGCTTTGATAGTCTTCCTCTGAGTTAAAGAAATCTTCAGAGTTTTGATCTTGAGAATCTACATCGACAAAATCATCACTACAAGCAATTAAAACAAGTAGTGCAAAAACGGTAAATATTATTCTTGTTAATTTCATCTTTAATTAAAATTTTAAATTCATACCTAATAAAAATGTTTTTGGAGTTGGGTAGAAACCGTAGTCAATTCCTCCTCCTATAGCTTCTCCTGTTGAAGCAGTTGGATCATATCCTCTATACTCAGTAAGTGTTAACAAGTTAGAAGCAGACACATAAAATCTAAGCTTACTAATCTTAGAACCTTCTAAAATTTTGTCTGACAAGGTATATCCTAACTGTACATTTTGTAAACGGATAAAATCACCATCTTCTACAAAGAAGTCAGAGAATAAACTGTTAGAGTTAGCTCCAGAAGTAGCTCTTGGGAAACTATTACTAGTACCTTCGCCAGTCCATCTATCCAAGTAGTATACACTTCGGTTAGTTAGTGGTTGATTTCTTTCATAATTTCTAACAATATCATTTCCTACAGATGCGAACGCATAAGCTTGAAAATCAAAGTTCTTGTATTCAAATGAAAGATTAAGTCCCATAGTAGCATCTGGTAATGGATCACCAATATTTGTTCTATCATTATCATCAATAACACCGTCATTATTGATATCTACAAAACGGAGATCTCCAGGTTGCACAGCATCGTTAATTGTAGGATAGGCATCGACTTCAGCTTGATTTTGGAATATACCGTCTGTGACAAATCCTCTAAAGTATCCTATAGGGAAACCTTCTTCCATTCTCGCTGGTGGATCTTGTCCGACACCAAAAGCACCTCCTGACAGGAAATCACCATCTGCACTAACTTCAACAACATTGTTATCTAAGGTTGCAATATTGTATCGAACACTGAAATTAAAATCATCATTAACGACCTGGTTATATCCAATTGAGAATTCAAAACCTTTGTTCTCAACAATACCAGCATTTACAACTGGTGCACCAGAACCAGGAGCGCCAACTCCTAGAATTCCTGAAACCTGAGGCACGATTAATAAATCTTCTGTTCTTTTCTTGTAGTAATCTGCTGTAATATCTACTCTGTTATTAAAAAGTTTAGCATCTACTCCAATATCAAGTGTCTTTTGCTTTTCCCAACGAATCTCTGGATTAGAAACGGCTCCAATTGCTGTTCCAAATACCAATTCATTATCAATAACATACGTGCCTTCTCCATTTAGAAGTGATACAAATCTGAAATCAGGAATTCTATCATTTCCAAGAATACCATAAGAGGCTCTTAATTTCAAGAAACTTAAAACATCATTATTTTGCATAAAGTTTTCTTCGGAAACAATCCAACCTACAGATGCTGAAGGGAATATACCAAACTTATTCTCTGGACCAAATTTGGTAGAACCATCACGTCTCAATACAGCAGAAAGTAAGTACTTTCCTTTATAATCATATTGCAATCTTGTAAAGTAAGACAGAAGCCTAGCATCAAACTGTGCATTTCCGTTAGGAAAAATATTTTGAATATCAGAAGCTTGCTCCAAAGTCGCATTAGCCACTGTATTTCCTGGAATATCAAATCCGACAAACCCACTGAAGAATCCCTCCGTCTTAAACACTGAAGTACCAACTAACACACTTAAATTATGAGTATCGTTAAACTTCTTTTCATACTTTAAGAACGCATCAAATGTGTAATCTCTAAAAATATTATTATTAATCACAACCTCATTACGATCTCTATTGAAGACTTTTCCACTTCCGAAGAAAGCTACAGGGTTGAATACGTTAGATTCTGTTTCAGCATAGTTAAACTGATAATTAGCTTGTACTGTAAAGTTTTCAAGGAAATTGTATGATAAACTTATATTCCCAGCTATTTTATCTACAAACCCTCTGTTAAAAGTATTATCAATTTGTGCCAGAGGATTGATGACTTCGTTACCTAAACCTTCAGCAATTGTATAGGCGCCATTCTCATCTCTTACTGAAAATGTAGGTGCCATATTAAGCGCGTTGAATAACACTGAACCTAAACCATTTTCAGCTAATGATTTTCTATTGGTATGTGTAAAGATCAAACCAGAATTAAGCTTAAAGTTATCTAGGAAGTCTAAACTGTAATTTAAACGTTGTGTAATTCTTGAGAAGTTAGATTTGCTCCCGCCTACAATTCCGTCTTGCGAAAGAAAGGACGCACCGTAAGCATAAGATGACTTTTCCTTACCTCCAGAAAGCGTGGCATTAACATTGTACAACGCTGCATTTTGAAATACCTCATCCTGCCAGTCTGTACCCTGACCTAATCCAGAAACATCTGGAAACACAAGATCTTCACCATTGGCCGCAAATGCTTCGTTTACTAAAAGTGCGTACTCTGTAGCGTTTAAAGATGGAATTTTACGTGTTGTTTGCTGGAAACCTCCATAGGTGTTGATATCTACAGTTAATGGTCTGTTCTTTCTACCTGTTTTGGTTGTGATAAGAATAACACCGTTTGCTGCTCTAACACCATAGATTCCGGCTGTTGCATCTTTAAGTACATTAAGTGTTTCAATATCATTTGGATTGATTACACTTAAATCTTCAATAACATTACCATCCACAAGAATCAAAGGTCTGTTATCTCCATTTGTGGATACACCACGAATGCTAATTGTTGCTGCAGCACCAGGTGAACCCGACTGAGATGTAATATTAACACCTGCCACCTGACCTTGAAGGGCTTGCTCAATTCGTGTTGGCTTTAAGTTTTCAATGGTTTCACTCGAAACAACTGCTACAGCACCTGTGATTTCCTTTTTCTTCTGTGTACCATATCCAATAACCACAACTTCGTCCAAGGACTCTGTGTCTTCAACAAGCGAAATATTTATTGGGTTAGTGTTGGCTACAATGAATTCTTGTTCCTTGTATCCTAAATAAGTAAATACAAGTGTTGAATTGATTGATACATCTGGAATGGTGAAATTACCATCAAAGTCTGTAGATGCTCCTTTTGCAGTGTTTTTGACCAGGATGTTAACTCCTGGTAGTGGTTGTCCAGTTGCTTGATCTACAACTGTTCCTTTTACTGTTACATTTTGACTAAATGCACATACTGTAAACAGTAAAAAAACTAAGGATAAGAGTTTTGTTGTCATATAATTGATTGTTATGTTGTAAACTTAGGGGAGCATACTGATAATTCCACAAAAAAAGCCTATACAAAAAACATACAATTCAAAAAAGAGTTGAAAATATTATAGAATACTTAAAATACGCCAATTATCAGTATGTTTAAGATAAAACAAAAAAGGCATAACTACAACGATGTAGTTAAAACAGTCTTAATGTTGTGGTAATGTTGTGGTAACTTTAAGGGTTTGTTAGGATTTATTAAAACGTTGTATGGCTAATTAAAATACAGAAACATAAAACACATCTACTATAAGGTAGTTTTTTTTAACGTTGAGTTAACAATAAAATAAAAGATGTTGTAATTAAATTATTTTAAGAATTCTATAATTTGAACCAAGAATCGATGATGTCATCCTCTGAAGTATTCGTGGATACTAACGATTTATGTATAAACTCATTGGTTTCACCTTGATAGTCATAATCTTTAGACCATTCTTGATGATGCTTTGCCAATTGTTTAATGCTACTGCATACAAAAGCCATTTCTTCGTTAGTAGTTGTAGGATGAATAGACATACGAATCCAACCTGGCTTACGTACCAGATCACCAATGGATATTTCATTGGTCAGTTCATGACTGGTTTGCTGATCTACATGGAGTAAAAAATGACCGTAGGTACCAGCACAACTACAACCACCTCGTGTTTGTATTCCGAAGCGATCATTTAATAGTTTCACACCTAGGTTATAATGCAGATCATCTATATAAAATGAAATAACGCCCAATCGGTCTTGGTGTTGACCAGCAAGAATATTAATGTTTTCAATTGGAGACAGTTCATCAAAGACTGTTTGTACTAACTCATGTTCACGTTTGAGAATATTAGTAACACCCATTTGTTCTTTAAGCTTAATAGCTAAAGCCGTTTTTATAGTTTGCAAAAAACCAGGTGTACCACCATCTTCTCTATCTTCTATATTATCAATATATTTATGTTCTCCCCATGGATTTGTCCAACTTACAGTTCCTCCTCCAGGACAATCAGGAATCATATTCTTGTACAACTTCTTATTAAAAATCAAAACACCTGACGTACCTGGTCCTCCCAAAAACTTATGTGGTGAAAAGAAAATAGCATCCAAATTTTGAAGTTCGTTTTCCGGATGCATATCAATATCAACATAAGGTGCAGAACAGGCAAAATCAACAAAACAAACACCTCCATGTTTGTGCATTAATTCTGCAATATCATGATATGGTGTTTGAATACCTGTAACATTAGAACCTCCAATCACTGAAGCAATCTTTAGTGTACGATTTTTATACTTCTCTAATAAGTCTTCTAAATTTTTTAAACTGAATAAACCGTTATCATCTGGAGGAATTACCTCAACCTTAGCAATGGTCTCTAACCATGACGTTTGGTTTGAGTGGTGTTCCATATGTGTTACAAAAACAACAGGACGAATTTCATCTGGAACAGAAGTATATTTCCTCAAGTTTTCAGGCACTTTTAAACCAAGTATACGCTGAAATTTATTAACAACACCTGTCATGCCATTTCCTGAAACGATTAAAACATCATCATCATTACAATTGACATGCGCTTTAATGATATGTTTGGCTTCGTGGTATGCTTTAGTCATTGCTGTACCAGAAACTGTCGTCTCTGTATGTGTATTGGCTACAAAAGGTCCGAATTCGTTACACAATTTCTCTTCAATAGGTCTGTATAATCGTCCGGAAGCAGTCCAATCGGTATAAATAATTTTTTGGGTTCCAAAAGGCGATTCAAACTCTTGATCTATACCAATAATATGGTCTCTGAATTGATTAAAATACAATTCAAGCTCAGATGGTATAGATGAAGTTTGTTCCGTAGAAATCATATCATACAGCTTTTTGCGAAGATACTAAATATTTGCGATTGCCTTAATCTCTGATATTATACGATCTGCAAGTTCATTAGCCTCTTTCTGACTAGGAGCTTCGGTATAAATTCTTATTATAGGCTCGGTATTACTTTTTCTTAAGTGAACCCAAGAATTAGCAAAGTCGATCTTTACACCATCAATAGTGGTTAGGTTTTCTTCGGAATACTTCTCCTCCATAGCCTTTAACAATCCGTCAACGTCCAACTCAGGTGTTAACTGAATTTTTTTCTTGCTCATGTAATAACTAGGATATGATGCTCTAAGTTCGCTTACAGACATATTCCCTTCAGCAAGTAAGCTGAGAAACAATGCTACTCCAACAAGGGCGTCTCTTCCGTAGTGTAACTCAGGATAGATAATTCCACCATTACCTTCGCCTCCTATGATAGCATTATTTTTCTTCATTAAGTCCACCACATTAACCTCTCCCACAGCACTAGCTTCATAAGTACCTCCATGCTTTTCGGTAATATCACGAAGTGCTCTGGTTGAACTCATATTACTTACCGTATTCCCAGGTGTTTTGCTAAGCACATAATCGGCACAAGCTACCAATGTATATTCTTCTCCAAACATGTCACCCTTTTCATCCATAAAAGCTAAACGATCCACATCAGGATCTACAACAATTCCAAAATCAGCATGTTCTCTTACCACAGCTTCAGACAAATCGGTTAAATGTTCTTTTAAGGGTTCTGGATTGTGAGGAAAATGTCCGTTAGGTTCACAATACAACTTAACAGGATGAACACCCAATCGCTCTAATAATAATGGGATGGCAATACCTCCTGTTGAATTTACGCCATCAACAACAACCTTAAAATTAGCCTTTTCAATAGCGTCTTTATTAACTAGGTCCATTGCCAGAACTTCATCGATATGCATATCAATGTATGCATCATTTACTGTGATTTTCCCTAGGTTATCCACATCAGCAAAAGACATCTCATCAGCTTCTGCAATTTTTAAAATTTTTGCACCTTCTTCTGCATTTAAAAACTCACCTTTAGCGTCTAATAGCTTGAGAGCATTCCATTGCTTCGGATTATGACTTGCAGTTAAAATGATACCACCATCGGCATGTTCCATAGGTACTGCTACTTCAACAGTAGGTGTTGTTGATAAACCAAGATCAATAACATGAATTCCTAAACCAACCAGAGTGTTCATTACTAAATTCTGAATCATTTCTCCGGAAATTCTAGCATCTCGCCCAACAACAACTCTGTAGTGTTCTTTATTGCGTTGTTGTTTTATCCAAGTCCCGTAAGCCGAAGCAAATTTAACAGCATCGATTGGTGTTAAATTATCACCCACATGTCCGCCAATAGTTCCACGTATTCCTGAGATAGATTTTATAAGTGTCATTATCTAAATTTTGTTTTTAGTTTTAAAAAATAAGTTTCAAAATACTTGTAAGACAAATGAGCCAAAAGTATAGTTATTGCAAAAGTCAATATATAAATTAAAAGTATTGTTATCGTTTCATTAAAAATTTCAAGCTTTTGAATTTTAAGCATTAAGAAGACTACTAGGTTTAAGGCAATTACATGGTACATATAAATACCATAAGAAATATGTCCTAAGTGATTCAAAAACCTGTTTTTAATGGCTTTACCAAGATTATTATGAGCTAAGGTATGAATGAATAATCCAAATAATACCATTGTAAATGCATTTCTCATCCAACGCTCATTAAACATGAACAGATCTGTAGTAAAATACAATAAAGTTGCTAATGAGATCAGCACTGGAAAAATCGTATAATATTTTAAAAACTCTAATTTTTGCTTCTCTTCCAGAATAGCTACAATGCCTCCTGAGAACAACAAGAAATATACAAATTTATAGGTTCTTAAAACCTCAAAACTACTCAGGTGATACACAATAAAATACACTAGAGTTAAAACCGACAAAACTAATAGTACACTATTTTTCCGAATAAAAAACAATAATGGCGCTATCATCAAATAGAATTGCTCTTCAATACCAATAGACCACAGCACTTCCAAAATACCTCCTGGAGCGTATAGCTTTCCGAATACATTAGGTATAAAAAAAGTGGTCATCAAAACGCCTTCTCCCAAACTATAATTGTTTTCAAAAGGAATACCAAGTATTGGCAAAATAGTCCAGTAAAATACAAATCCGAAGATCACTATAAGATAATATAAAGGAAAGATCCTTAGAATTCTTCTCATGTAAAATTTCCGAATAGAAAACGCCTCACGTTGCTTATATCTGTAGATCAATCTAATAATTAAAAAACCGCTCAACACAAAAAACATATACACCGCTTCCGTACCTCGCTGAAAAACAGGAATATCAAAAACATACGGAAGACCTTGATTTTTGCTAAGCTGTGGAATATGAAACACCATAACCAATGATGCCAATATAAAGCGTAAGGGATCTAAATTTGGTAATCTATCCAAGTTTAAAAATTTAGAACTCAAAAATACATATATTTATTGAATGAATTTTCTAGCCCACATTTATCTATCTAATAACGAAAATGAAGTTACGATTGGTAATTTTATTGCTGATGGCATTAGAGGAAAACACTATAAAACCTTTCCTCCTGGTATACAAAAAGGAATTCTCTTGCATAGGCAAATAGACACCTTCACAGATGCACATCCAACAGTAAGACAGAGTACCAAACGCTTACATAAAAACTATGGTCACTATAGTGGTGTGATTGTCGATATATTATATGATCATTTTCTTGCAAAAAACTGGAAGCACTATTCTGAAACGCCTTTGGAAATTTACATTCAACGCTTCTATAAGCTAATGGAAGATAATTTTGAAATATTGCCTTTAAAGACCCAGCATATGTTACCACATATGATCTCGGGTAATTGGCTATCTACTTATGCTGAGATTGATGGTATTCAAAAGGTATTGAACGGCATGAACCGACGTACTAAAAACAGATCAGGCATGAATAAAGCTACCTCAGAACTCAGAGAATTCTACACGGAGTTTGAAACAGAGTTTACCTCTTTTTTTGATGAGCTGATTGTGTTTTCCAATGATATATTAAAAGAACTTGAGACAAAATTTGCCGATGAGAATCAATAGTAAAATTTTAATACTAGTTTTCCTTTGCTTAGCATATTCCTGTAAACGAGAAGTCCCTATAATTTCTAAACGCGGACTCACAACAGAAAATGCAATGGTAGTGTCTGCTCGTGCTGAAGCTTCAAAAATCGGAAGAAACATTCTCAAACAAGGTGGAAATGCTTTTGATGCTATGTTTGCTACCGAAATGGCCTTGGCGGTCACCTACCCTTATGCAGGAAATCTTGGAGGTGGTGGATTTATGGTTTACCGTTTAAATAATGGCGAAATCGGAGCGCTAGACTATCGTGAAAAAGCGCCTTTGGCTGCCAGTAGAGATATGTATTTAGATTCCCTCGGAAATGTCATTCCTAACAAAAGTACAGTAGGTGCATATGCTGTAGGTGTACCCGGAACAATTGCTGGAATTTTCAAAGCACATGAAAAATTTGGAAGTCTTCCTGTTGAAACACTTTTAAAACCAGTGATTGCATTAGCAGAAAACGGATTTATAGTCACAAAAAAACAACACAAACGATTTGCTGAGTATGACAGTATTTTTACTGTAGTCAACGGAAAACAAATCCCTTTCAATAGAACCGTAGTTGCAAAATCAATTTTCAAAAATAAAGCCTTAGCAGAAACCTTAAAACGCATTGCCAAATATGGTCGCGATGAATTTTATACTGGTGAAACAGCTACAAGATTGGTTGAATTTATAAATCAAAAGGGAGGCATCATTACTACTGAAGATCTCGCGCTATATGAAGCGCAATGGCGAGAACCTATTACATTTAAATACGATAACCTCAATATCATTTCTATGTCGCCACCTTCAAGTGGCGGACTGTGTCTAGCACAAATCATGAAAATGGTAGAGCCCTATGATATCAGCCAGTATGGTCCTAATTCATTAGAAGCGATGCAGGTAATGGTAGAAGCTGAAAAACTAGCTTATGCAGATCGTAGTTATTTTTTAGGCGATCCCGATTTTGTAAATATTCCAATAGATGAATTGCTTGATGACGACTACCTGAAAGATCGCATGAAACGTTTTTCATTTGACAAGCCAATACCTTCAGATTCTATTTCCTACGGAACGCTTCCAAATTACACTATGGAAATTTCTGAACACTTACAATTTCAGGAGTATGAAGAAACCACCCACTACTCTATTGTAGACCAATTTGGCAATGCTGTATCTGCAACGTCTACCCTAAATGGTGCTTATGGTTCAAAACTCTATGCTGATGAATTGGGCTTTTTCCTAAACAACGAAATGGACGATTTTAGTAGTAAACCTGGTGTGCCAAATGTTTACGGCCTTATAGGCGGAAAAGCCAATGCCATTGCACCTCAAAAACGCATGTTAAGTGCTATGACACCTACCATAGTAGAAAAAGACAATCAACTGTATATGGTGGTGGGCACGCCTGGAGGCTCTACCATTATTACTTCTGTCTTACAAACCATAATGAATGTACACGAATTTAATATGACCATGCAAGAGGCAGTAGATGCACCACGTTTTCATCACCAATGGTTGCCAGATCAAATACGAATGGAAGTTAATTCATTTTCTGAGGACTTACTGGAACAACTTGATGATAAAGGTTACTATGTAAACATTGAAGCGCCTCCCATAACTGCTAAGGTAGATGCCATTTTGGTTTTAGACGATGGTACTCTGGAAGGTGGTGCCGATCATCGAGGTGATGATGCAGCTGATGGATTTTAACTAATAATACCTCTAATTAGATTTTATATTAAATGCAACTAAAAAAAATCAAAATCATTGTGAAGCATATTTTAATAGTTATTATTTTTCTAACAGCAACCTTGTCGTTCGCTCAAACCGATTGTCAAAAATTTAAAATCGGTAATTTTCAAAATGTTGAAGATGGTGTTGTAGCTGCGAAACTCAAAAGAAACGATTCTATCCAGATTGAAGAATATGGACCAATTAAAGTCAAGTTAAAAATAAATTGGATAGATGATTGCAACTACAAGCTCATATTTGTAGAAGGAAACGAAGCGTTTTGGAACTCCAGACCAAAAGATAAACCTACTCCCGACCTATTTGTTAGAATTATTGAAGTCAAGGAACGTTCGTACATTCAGGAAGCAAGATTTGAACATGAGAAAGCATTCAATTATAAGAGTGAAATCTTCAGAGTTGAAGACTAAACGCTTAGGTGTTTAAAATCAATCTAATTTAACACTTTTAAAACCAATCGTTTCTACATTTTTGTATCTTTAGGTTTATAATTAATGTCTGTTTAAACCAACCCAATATGAAACGATTAATAGTTGCCTTTTTAGGCTTATTTTCTATTGCTGCTTCAGCACAAACCAAATTATTACGACAACCAACGCTTCATGGAAATGATGTGGTTTTTGTCTATGCCAACGACTTATGGAAAGCATCTATAAAAGGTGGTACTGCCTTACGACTAACCAGTGATGATGGCTATGAGTCCAGTCCGCACTTTTCAGACGATGGAAAATGGATTGCTTTTACCGCACAGTACGATGGTAATATCGACGTGTATATCATGCCAAGTGAAGGTGGTGAGCCAACACGTCTTACTTATCATTCTGCGGCAGATTTCGTGCAAGGCTGGACGCCTCAGGGAGATGTCCTCTTTCGCTCTGGACGCGAAGGCAGACCCACACAAACCAATAAATTTTTTACCGTTTCACCAAAAGGTGGTTTACCTGTAGCACTAGATATTCCTAGAGCAGCTTATGGTGAAATTTCACCTGATGGAAAACATGTGGCTTACACACCTATTACTGGTTGGGATCCTGAATGGCGTAATTACAGAGGCGGACAAGCAATGCCGATATGGATTGTAGATCTAAAAACTAAAGATCTTATCACAACGCCTCAACCAGACAAAGAGCGTCATCTTGACCCTGTATGGCTTAATGGTATCGTTTATTATTTATCTGAACGTGACTATACAAGTAATATCTGGTCATTCGACCCGAAAACAAAAGCTGAAAAACAAATCACCACACACAAAAAATTTGATGTTAAAAGTCTGGATGCAAGCAAAGATATGATTGTGTATGAGCAAGGTGGTCGTTTACATACTATTGATCCTTCTAACGGAACATCGAAAACATTAAATATTGAAGTTAAAGCAGATCTTAATTTTTCACGTGAACGTTGGGAAAGTGTTACAGGCAGACAACTCTCAAATGCCGATATCTCTCCTAACGGAAAACGTGCCGTTTTTGAGCATAGAGGTGAAATATTTACAGTTCCGAAAGAAAATGGAACCTGGAGAAATCTTACCAATTCATCTGGAGTAGCCGATCGTGCACCTGTATGGTCGCCCAAAGGTGATAAAATTGCATGGTTCTCAGACGAAAGTGGCGAATACCGATTGGTTATTGCCGATCAGGATGGTCAAAATCAATCGTCTATCAAACTACCAAACAACACCTTCTATTTTGAACCTGACTGGTCGCCTGATGGAAAACACATTGCATATACGGATACCGATTTCAATATTTGGGTGATTAATTTAGAAACTAAAAAGGCAGTCATTGCGGATACTGAAAGTTATGCTCATCCTAACCGTTCTATGAATCCTGTGTGGTCACCAGATAGTAAGTGGATTGCTTATGCGAAACAAAATAACAGTAGCTTTAAATCAATCTATGCCTACAATGTAGATTCTAAAAAGATCATCCCAGTAACAGACCCTATTGCCGATGCTATTGATCCAATTTGGGATGCATCTGGAAAGTATTTGTACACCTTAGCGAGTACTAATTACGGATTGGCAACAGGCTGGTTAGATATGAGTTCGTACGATCCTGAAACCACACGTAGTTTATACACCATAGTTTTGAATTCAAAAGATAAAGCTCCTAATCACATCAAAACTGATGAGGAAGCTTCAAATGGTAAAGAAGACAAAAACGAGGGTAAGAAAAATGATAAGTCATCTGATGACAAAAAAGAAGATAAAGCTTCTGGAGTGACTGTTACCATTGATACTAATGAGTTATTTGATAGAGCTGTAGCCATGAGTCTTCCAAACGGAAATTATGTGGCTCTCGGTAAAGCTCCTAAAGGACATGTGTTTGTCGTTGAAGCTACCGATGATGGACTTAAAGTACATAACTACGATACAGAAAAAGATAAAGCTGAAGATTTTGCAGACGGCATTTCAGATATGATCATTTCCGAAGATAGAAATTCAACATTGATTAATAAAAATGGGCAATGGGCCATTGTTGGCACTAAAGGGAAAGCTAATTTTGGAAAAGGCAAAATCAATACTAATCTTAAAATAAAAATTGATCCTAAAGAAGAATATCATCAAATATTTAAAGAGGGCTGGCGTTTTATGCGTGATTTTCTTTATGTTGACAATGTGCATGGCGCCCCTTGGGACGATGTGTATAAATGGTATTCGCCATGGATAGATCATGTGCGCCATAGAACCGATCTTAACTATGTGGTAGATATTATGAGTGGTGAAGTTGCTGTCGGACATTCATACGTGTCTGGTGGTGATTTACCTGACGTAGATTTTGTTCCTGTTGGTTTATTAGGAGCAGATCTTAAAGCAGACAAAGGGTATTATAAGATCACAAAGATCTATTCTGGTGAGCGTTGGAATCCAGGAACAAATGCGCCTTTAGCACAACCTGGAGTTGACATCAATGAAGGGGATTATATCTTAGCCATAAACGGAACAAATGTTTCAGGAAAGAATCCGTATCAACTTTTAGAACAAACTGCTGGACGAGAAATCCATATTACTGTAAATAGCAAAGCATCAATGGATGGCTCAAAAACTGTTCTAGTAAAGCCTGTTAGAAGTGAGCGTAATCTACGCTATGTGGATTGGGTTGAAGGTAATCGTCGTAAAGTAGACGAATTATCCAACGGAAAACTAGCCTACGTCTATGTGCCAAACACAGGTGGTGGAGGCTTTACCTCGTTTAACCGTTATTATTTCTCTCAGCAGGATAAGAAAGGGGCTATTATTGACGAACGAAATAATGGAGGAGGTTCTGCTGCCGATTATATGATTGATATTATGAATCGTAAGCTTTTTGGATATTTTAACAGTAAAACCAATACCAACCGACCATGGACCACACCAATGGCTGGTATTTGGGGACCAAAAGTGATGATTATCAACGAACGTGCTGGTTCTGGTGGTGACTTACTTCCATACATGTTTAAAATGGCTGATATTGGCACACTGGTAGGAACAAGAACCTGGGGCGGACTCGTAGGAACTTGGGATACACCTCGATTTATTGATGGAGGTCGAATGGTGGCTCCTCGTGGCGGATTTTATGATGTGGACGGAAATTGGGCCGTTGAAGGCATAGGTATTGCTCCAGATATTGAAGTAATTCAACATCCAAAATTAGTGAGTCAGGGACAAGATCCGCAGTTGGAACGTGCTGTTGAAGAAGCCATGAAACAATTGAGAAACAACGAATTTGAATTACAGCCAGAACCTGCTCCTCCAATCAGATCGAAACGTCCTGCAGGTTATAAAAACGATAATTAATTTGAACACATTATACGACGTGGTTATCCTTACTGATAGTCGCTACCTTAACGATTCTAAAACAGACACCTACAAGCATAATGTATACTATGAAGACCGTTTGGTATATCATGCTTTAGAGCAGGTCGGACTTAAAACACTTCGTCTTGCATGGGATGATATGTTCTTTGACTGGTCTACAACCAAATCGGTATTATTCCGTACCACATGGGACTATTTTGATCGTTTTGATGAATTTTCAGAATGGTTGGAAATTGTGACTAAACAGACAACTTTACTTAATTCTGAAGCCATTATCCGATGGAATATAGACAAGCATTATCTTTTAGACCTTCAGAACAATGGTGTGCATATTGCTGAGAGTCATTTTATCGAACAAGATGCAAAAGTTACGCTGGCACAACTTCATGATATTTTAGATTGGAATAACACCGTTCTTAAACCTTGTATATCTGGTGCTGCTAGACATACGTATAAACTCAATCCTGATAATCTGGAAGCTCATGAAGATATCTTTCAAGAGTTAATTGCCAACGAAGCGATGATGCTTCAACCTTTTCAGCATAATATTGTCACCAAAGGGGAAATTTCTATGATGGTGTTTAATGGACAATTCTCACATGCCATCCTGAAAAAGGCAAAACCTGGTGATTTCAGAGTTCAGGATGATTTTGGAGGAAGTATACATAACTATTCACCAACAGAAAGTGAAATCCTATTTGCAGAAACCGCTGTTAAGGCTTGTCCGGAATTACCCATTTATGCCAGAGTAGATATCTTTGAGGACAATAATGGGGAAATAGCGCTTTCAGAGTTAGAACTCATTGAACCTGAGCTTTGGTTTAGACATCATAAAGACGCAGCATTAGCTTTAGCTGAAGGCGTCAAAGAAAAAATTTCCAAATAATTCCATTTTTATTTTGTAGCTAAGATGTCTATTCAATGCTATAGCAATTAGTAAACCACCATAAGTTTAAATCTTAGGATCCATCCGACGAAGCGAAGCGTTGGAAACAAAAAGCTGTTTGAAACTTCGCGCGTAGCGAAGTTGAGTTCTTTTTGTTTAGCTTTCAAGGAATAGATGGATAAGATTTAAAGTTCAGGCTAGACTTTTTTGGTTATTTTTTCGGCAATGGAAAAAAGAACAGGAAACTAAACTATTTGTAACTTTACCAAAAATATAACGCGTGCCAAAACCAAAAAAAATACTAAAAATCGTAGGAGGTATAATTGTTTTTTTTACCCTGCCTTCTCTACTATTCTTTGCATTTATGTATTTTAAATACAATGAAGAGTTACCAACTGGATCGCAAGGACAAGCCGCAGATCAATTGGCAATAAAAATGCTTGATGCACTTAATCATGAGGCATACAAAGCTACAGACTACATTGAATTTACGTTTAAAAAACGTCACCATTACAAATGGATCAAAGCTGAAAACACATGCGAAGTGTATTGGAAAAATATCATGGTACATTTAGATTTAGCAAATCATGATAATTCCTTGGTTACTGTTTCTAATGAACCCTATACAGGTGAAGACGTTGATGAATATATTAACAAAGCCTTAGACTTATTCAATAACGACACCTTTTGGTTAGTAGCACCATATAAGGTTTTTGATCCAGGTGTGGAACGACGATTAGTTACTACGGAAAATGACAAAGAGGCACTTTTAGTGACTTATACTGATGGAGGCTCAACTCCTGGCGACTCGTATCTTTGGCATTTTGACAACAACGGAAAACCAAAAAGCTACCAAATGTGGGTGGATATTTTACCTATTGACGGACTCGAAGCGTCATGGACTGATTGGACGACAACTGATACTGGTGCACAACTACCAACCTTTCATAAACTCTTGTTTATGGGCTTGGAAATTGAGGATATAAAAACATCACAATTATTAGAAAAAAAACTTACATCTCAAAGTTGCAATTGTATTTATGAAGGTGATAATACTGATATTAATATATTTTTAAATGTAGAGGCTATAACAGAAGATAATAAACTTACTGTTTTAGGTAATATTTTTAATTTCACAAATCATGAAGCCTCAATTATTTATGAATATGACTCTGAGAATTCCACCTTAAGCACCTCTCAACCAAAATCAATTTCAGCACAAATAGAACCTTACAGAAGATATAGTGCTGAAATTAAAGATTCAACTGCTACAGGCTTTAAAATGGAAATATCCTCCAAAGGAGAACACCATACAAAAATGAATAGAACTATACTCCTAGATTGCAGAATTATAAATAAAAAGCACAATTGAAAGACATTTTCAACTACACTTACGAGTTCCTAATGTTCTTATCCAGACTTACTGGTTTTACTTATAAAGAAGTCAATATTATTATTTGGTTTATCCTGATTCCGTTATCATGGATGTTTCTTATTGATAAAATAAGAGGTAAGCACTTTTTTAAAATAGGCTTTTTAATTATTGTACTACTTATAGTAGTAATGATAAGAGATTTTTCAAGATTTTCTAATCAACTATTTGATCACTCAGCTAACTTCTTACGAGGTTTTGATGCGATAGGTAGTAACTACACAGCTTCTTCTGTGATCATCTGTTTAATGGTGCCTTTGATTATTTACTTAATGCTTATAGAGAAGGCATATTTCAGAAATAGGAAATCATCTACTTAGTCCTCTGCCCAACAAACTGCTGAGATTTCAGTTTAAACAACACATTAAACGTGGTTAAACTTCCATAGCTACGCGTGATATATTGTTGTAAATCTATTTTTTCCTGTTCGTCCAAATTCTTACTAGAATTAATTTTCTGCTCCATCACACGTAAACGATCACGCACCATGGTAATTTTATGAAAAAACTGATTGATTGGCAATTCTTTGCCTTGCAATGACGTATCGCCAGGTTCTAAAATCAATGTTCCACCTTTCCATTTATCAGCAATTGGAATCACTTCAGTAACATCACTCCAACGTTTTAAAATATGAACCAGACTACTCTCGACTTCGGCAAAACTTACAGTATCTACATCATCTTCACAAGCTTCTATAACCTCAAAGTCACTATCAATATCTATGGTCTCTAATCCGTTGTCCATAAAAGTCACCCAATAGTGTTTTGATGTCACGTTTGTAACGACGCCCTTTCCAAATTCGCTGTGGTTAATTCTTGAACCTATTCCTAATAATTGCATGCTGATAATTGTTTATAATTATATTACAAGTATAATAAATTTAAAAAACGCTATAAAGTTAATTATAGATTTACTAACCTATATTTTAAAAGAAGCATAAAATAAATATTCTTACAGGTACTGAGTTTTGATCTATAAATTATGGAAAATGGAAAAATCGATGTTTCGCTAAATACTGAAACTACTATAGAATCACAATTATTAAAAAAAATTATTTCAGGTCTTTAGATTATAGTTTTTGACAGACATAACCATAACTTGCATAATTACTACCACAATATTCTTGGAAAACAGGACTTAGAGCAATAATGTCACCTGGATCAATGGAATTATAAACTAGTCGTTTACCCAAATCAGCATTGGTGTAAGCAAAAACACAATTCATCTTACCTTGGGGCTTACTTTTAAATTGATCCTTTTTGAAATATCCTATTATTCCTATGTTAAACAGTTTATCAAATAAATCCCTTTCTTCATCAATACTTTCTATTCCAAACATTCTAGACATTCTATCAATAAATTTTGAAGATTCTATTGTACATGATATTGAATTCCATGAATGAAGAAATTGGGTAATGCCTGGTATTGAATATTCCAATTCTGCAGAGATTAATTCTGCTAATTTTTTATTAGTCCTACTAACTACTTTTGGTATTAAAGAGGGATGCACTTTAAAATTATCATTGTTTTTATCCCATTCGCTAAAAATATATTGCAAATGTATCAAAAGGTGTCTAGGTCGATAAAGAGTATGTCTTATTATGTACTCGAAAGTGTTTTCTTCAACTGAATGAATGTTGTTTCTGACTTTATCTGGCATATGTTCAGCCCATAAAACATCAAAGTCATTAGATTTAGTTTTACTGTATGGCATGAGTCTCTTAGCTACTAATAGTTTAAACTCTTCAATACTCCATCCTAAATAATGTCTGTTGAATATAAATTTGTCAGAATCAAAATGTGAGTTTCTTACACCATCAGTTAGTTCTCTTGGTAAAAACGCCTTATAAGAAAATCTTTCATTAATAACCCTATCTTTTGAATTTTTATATATAGCATCTACAAGTCCAGAAAAAATTGCTTTTCTAGATTCTTCACTATGATCAATAATTGAGTCAAAACCATCTAAACAGATTAAAACCTTTTTAGAATCTGAGGCAATTGACTCAACGATTTGTTCAAATAGCTTAAATAATTCATCATCGTACTTTTTGTCCACCTCTTCAAATTGAGATTGTGTCAAACCCAAGGGAGAAGACTCTTTGGTTTCATATCCTAATTTTGCAATTCTATCAATCAAATTTTGAATATAATTCAATATTCTACTATTTGATTTTGTATTGGTATACCTTCTAGATAACACTAAATTATCTACTTGTTTTTTGAATTTATTATCTTCTGGTAATAGTGATGCATAGGCTTCAATTGAATATAGCAACAATACATTTCTCCATGTATGACTAGCTAATTTAATTAACTCCTTATGAGTAGTAGCTTGTAAGGAAATTAAAGCTGCATGTATTTGTGTAAAACTCAGACTATCCAGATTAATTATTTTCGTCACAAGAAAGTCATCTTTCTTGATTTCATTTAGAGCCCTACAAAGAGCACTTTTACCACTACCTTTTAATCCAAAAACAATATCAGAATCATCATCCAGTATTTTATCAAGATCCTGTACTTCGATAAAATGTTCTTTAAATTTTGGATCAGAATGCGCCTCCATCGCTCCTAAATCTCTTTTTATTTTTTTATTCATTTTTTTTATTTAATTCGTTTTTTTTACCAGAAAGAACCAAGATGAAAAAAGATGCTGATGATATAAATAATAAGGTTATTCTGATGGATATTTTCATAAAATTATTTTCTTTATAGTCTAAAGATATAAACGAATTTAATATAGCTGCAATTGTAACAACAACAACAATCAAGAATAATAAACCAATAAAATTATGATTAATCTTCTTGTTGGTTGATGATAATGATTTAAGATATAAAGCTACACCTTGAAAACTCAAAAAAATAATTGCAATCCCCCATTCTGGAGACTTAAAAAAATAAGTCCAATCATGTTTATGCATTGCTTCAAGAGAAATGTAAATCGAAACGGGTAATATTATTAACAAGTATTCATAAATTACGGGTAGAATATCTCTCCTTGAAGTTTTATTTAAATGTTCTTCCATAAGAAATCAATTTGGATAGCAAAATAATTTATTCAGATTTAAATTCCTATACGTAGAACTACGTATATTTTAACAAAACTCTAAATAACCCATACCTACTTTTTAGGGCTAAAATGAGTATCTTTGCAACTTTGCTAACAAAACAAGCAATTTCAGTAGTATTTATGAGTGATTTTAACGACGCTATTGAGGTCAAAGGTGCCAGAGTACATAACCTCAAAAATATTGATGTAACTATTCCAAGAGAACAATTAGTAGTCATTACTGGGTTATCTGGAAGTGGTAAATCATCATTAGCGTTTGATACCATTTATGCTGAAGGTCAACGTCGTTATATAGAAACGTTTTCTGCTTATGCACGTCAATTTCTTGGTGGATTAGAACGTCCTGACGTTGATAAGATCGATGGACTCTCTCCTGTAATTGCTATAGAGCAAAAAACAACCAGCAAGTCGCCACGCTCTACTGTTGGTACCATCACTGAAATTTATGATTTTTTGAGGCTGCTTTATGCTCGTGCTAGTGATGCTTATAGTTACAACACTGGAGAGAAAATGGTGAGTTATAGTGATGAGCAAATAAAAGAACTTATTAAAGAGAGTTACAAAGGAAAACGTATAAATATCCTCTCTCCTATCATTCGTTCTCGCAAAGGACATTATCGCGAATTGTTTGAGCAAATTGCTAAGCAAGGTTTTGTTAAGGTGAGAACTGATGGTGAAGTCCGTGACCTGGTTAAAGGCATGAAACTGGATCGTTACAAAACTCATGATATAGAAATTGTAATTGACCGACTCAAAATTGATGATACAGCCGACAATGACAAACGGCTTTCTGAAACCATAAACACAGCAATGTATCATGGTGATGATGTATTAATGGTTTTAGATCACGACACAGACGAAGCACGCTATTTTAGTCGAAATCTAATGTGTCCGTCTTCTGGAATTTCTTATCCAAACCCAGAGCCTAATAACTTCTCATTCAATTCGCCAAAAGGCGCTTGCCCAACATGTAACGGCATTGGAACTTTGTATCAGGTGAATGAAAATAAGATTATTCCAGATGATACACTATCTATAAAATCTGGAGCTCTAGCACCTCACGGACCACAAAAGAACAGTTGGATCTTCAAACAATTTGAAACCATTGCACAACGCTTTAATTTCAGTTTGAGTGATCCGTTTAAAGACATTCCTGAGGAAGCCAGACAAATGATTATGTATGGTGGAAATGATAAATTTTCAGTAGAGAGTAAAACGCTTGGTGTAACTCGAGACTATAAAATTGATTTTGAAGGTGTTGCTAACTTTATTGAAAGTCAGTACAAAAATGCTGAAACCACCTCATTAAAGCGATGGGCTAAAGATTACATGGACAAAGTTGAGTGTCCAACCTGTCATGGTTCTAGGCTTAGAAAAGAATCGCTATATTTTAAAGTTAACGGACTAAATATTGCTGAATTAGCTCATAAAGATATTGTTGATTTGGCTGCGTGGTTTCAAAACCTAGAAACAGAATTAAGTGAAAAGCAATTTAAAATTGCTGAAGAGATCTTAAAGGAAATCAAAGCAAGACTACAATTCTTGTTAGATGTTGGATTAGATTATTTATCGCTTAACAGAAGTTCTAAATCCTTATCTGGTGGTGAAGCCCAACGTATAAGATTAGCCACTCAAATTGGTTCGCAATTGGTTGGTGTGCTTTACATTTTAGACGAACCCAGTATTGGTCTACATCAGCGTGATAATGAAAAACTCATTAATTCTCTGGTATCTCTTCGAGACATTGGAAATTCGGTCATTGTAGTTGAGCACGATAAGGATATGATAGAACGTGCAGATTATGTGATTGATATTGGTCCGAAAGCTGGGAAATACGGTGGAGAGATCATTAGTATTGGGAGTCCGGAAGAACTCCTAACACACGATACCTTAACAGCCGATTACCTCAACGGAAAAAAAGAAATCCCTGTTCCGGAAAAGCGTCGCAAGGGCAATGGCAAAAAAATTATACTCAAAGGCTGTACTGGGAATAACTTAAAAAACGTGTCAGTTGAATTTCCGTTAGGAAAAATGATTGGTGTTACTGGAGTTTCAGGTAGCGGAAAATCTACACTCATCAATGAGACACTTTATCCTATAATGAATGCACACTACTTTAACGGTGTTAAACAACCAATGCCATACAAAAGCATCAAAGGTTTAGAACATTGCGATAAAGTCATTGATATCAACCAATCACCTATTGGACGCACTCCACGTAGTAATCCTGCTACCTATACAGGAACCTTTAGTGAAATACGAAGTTTGTTTGCTAAAATTCCTGAGGCGATGATACGTGGATACAAACCAGGTCGCTTTAGTTTTAATGTAAAAGGCGGACGTTGTGAAACCTGTCAAGGTGGAGGATTACGAGTTATTGAAATGAATTTTCTTCCAGATGTTTATGTAGAGTGTGAAACCTGCCAAGGAAAACGTTTCAATAGAGAAACACTAGAAATTAGATACAAAGGGAAATCGATAAGCGATGTCTTGAATATGACCATTTCCGAAGCAGTAGACTTTTTTGAGCACATTCCGAAGATTCATAAAAAACTAAAAACAATCAAAGATGTTGGTTTAGGGTATATTACATTGGGTCAGCAAAGCACCACACTTTCTGGTGGAGAAGCACAGCGTATTAAACTGGCAACCGAGTTGAGTAAACGCGATACAGGAAATACCTTTTACATTTTAGATGAACCTACAACAGGTTTACATTTTGAAGACATTAGAGTTTTAATGTTAGTATTGAATAAACTCGTAGACAAAGGAAACACAGTGCTAATCATTGAGCATAACCTCGATGTAATCAAAATGGCTGACTATATCATTGATATTGGATATGAAGGTGGTCAAGGAGGTGGAAAGGTAGTAGCTAAAGGCGCTCCAGAAGAGATCATAAAAGATAAAAAGAGTTACACCGCTAAATTTCTTAAAAAAGAATTAAATTAGCAGGTTGACAAAAAATTAAAGTTTTAGAATATATGAGAAAAGAACTAAACCATAAAGGTTGGAATGAGATTAAAACAAACGACTCTTGGGCTATTTTTAAAATCATGGGTGAATTCGTAAATGGTTACGAAAAACTTAGTAAAATTGGTCCTTGTGTCTCTATTTTTGGTTCTGCGAGAACAAAACCAGATCATAAATATTATAAATTAGCTGAGGAAGTCGCTTCCAAGATTGTAGACCATGGTTATGGTGTGATTACAGGTGGAGGACCTGGTATCATGGAAGCTGGTAATAAAGGTGCTCATATCGCTGGAGGAACTTCGGTTGGATTGAATATTGAATTACCTTTTGAACAACACGACAACCCTTACATTGACAATGATAAGAGTCTTGATTTTGATTACTTTTTTGTGAGAAAAGTTATGTTTGTAAAATACTCACAAGGATTTGTTGTCATGCCAGGAGGTTTTGGAACGTTAGATGAGCTTTTTGAGGCCATCACATTAATTCAAACCAATAAAATTGAGAAATTCCCAATCATTTTGGTTGGTACCGAATTTTGGGATGGACTTATGGACTGGGTAAAGAAGACTTTGCTTGAAGCCAACAATAACATTAGTGCTAAAGATTTAGACTTAATTCATGTGGTGGACACTGCAGATGATGTCATCAATATCTTAGACAAATTCTACAAGGAATACGGCTTGAGTCCTAATTTCTAGTAGACACAGAATTTACATATTAAACATAATTTCAAGATTACCGCTATGATTAAGAAATTACATCTTATTGCTATTGCATGTGCTTTAATGTTTCAATCACTTTATGCACAAGAAAACTTTAAACTCATGTTCTACAATGTGCTAAATTTTCCTCTAGAAAATGCAGTACCAAACCGATTACAATATCTAGAATTGGTTTTAGATGATTATAGACCTGATATTTTTATGGTTTGCGAATTAAATAATGAAGCTGGAGCAAATACTATTTTGAGTTCTCTGCAATTTTTAAATCCTGATTATCAAAGTGCAGCTTTTGAGCTCAATACTTCTGATGATACTGGGAGTAATCAAAATGATTTACAACAACTCATCTACTATGACAGCTCTAAGTTTATTTTAGAAAGCCAGACCATTGTCACTACAATTTTTAGAGATTTTAATCATTATAAATTGAAACTTAACAGCATCAATCAAGATACCAATCCTGTAGTTTTGGATGTGATTGTATGCCACCTTAAAGCATCTCAGGGTATAGACAATCAAGCCTTCCGCTTGCAAATGGTAGAAGACCTTACAACCTACCTCAATACTTTCCCGGCAACTAGTAATATAGTACTTGCTGGTGATTTAAATGTGTATACTAATTCTGAACCAGCATTTCAGGAATTAATCGATACCGATAATGACAACACCATTAAATTTGTAGATCCTGCAGACAGAATTGGAAGCTGGCATAATAATCCGAATTTTATTGATGTTATGACACAATCTACAAGAACACAAACCGGATTAGGTGGCAGCACAGGAGGATTTGATGACCGTTTTGATTTTATTATGACATCATCGTCCATGATATCTAATCCAGAATTGTCGTTTGTTTCAAACAGCTATGATGTTTATGGAAATAATGAAAACTTTCAATGTTATAACAGAGAAATAAACTCAAGTGATTGTGCTGGAACCGATTTTTCTTTTACTATTAGGGATGCGCTTTACAATTTTAGTGATCATCTTCCCGTTACTTTAGAGCTGCAAACCAATCAATCGTTAAGTATTGATGACTTTTTAGTTGCTGATAGCATCTCCATTTTAGGCACAAATATTGTTGATGATATTTTAAAACTCAAGGTTGATGACCGTTTACAAAATAACCTTTCCCTCGCGATATATAATAGCTTAGGGCAAGTGATAAAAACCGTTGATGTAAATAATACGTTAATACATATAGATGCCTCTCAATTGACAAGCGGCATGTATTACATAACAAACTCGAAATTTCAGTTTAAACCTTTAAAATTTATAGTTGCGCATTGAAACTAAAATCTGTTTTATTTATTAACCTCTTTCTTTGGAGTAGCTTTACTGTTATAGGTCAGAATAGTATTGATCTAAAAGCTGCTTTAGATGTCAATAACAAAACAATAAAGATTAATCAGCGTATCCTATATAAAAACGAAAGCAATGATACGCTAACCACTATTTATTTAAACGATTGGAATAACTCATATTCTACAAAAAAAACACCTTTAGCACAACGATTTACTGAGGAGTTTAATGATAAATTCCACTTTGCAAAAAGCGAACAACGAGGTTACACTGTTGTTACAAAAATTGATGATAAGAATTCTAATAGTTTAAATTTCACCTATGTTGAAAACCATCCTGATGTTATTAAAGTAGAATTACAATCACCATTATTACCAAATGCCTTTTATGATATCAGTCTAACTTATGATGTGATCTTGCCCGATGATAACTTTACAGGTTATGGTATTAGTCCGCAAAAAGATTTCAATCTCAAGTATTGGTACATTACACCTTCGGTTTATGACGGAACATGGAATTATTACAGCAACAAGAATTTGGATGATATTTTTATACCGAAATCAGACATAACACTTCAAATCGAATTTCCGCTGAACTATCAGTTAATATCAGAGCTTAACACAGCAGATATTAAGCAAACAATTGACAGACAGACCTTCTTTTTGTACGGAAAAGATCGCGTAGACACCAAATTGATATTGACCAAGTTTTCAGATTTCAAATTTGTTCAGACCGACGATTTTACAATTTATTCTAACCTATCTAGTGGTGGTATTCCTTCCGAAGAAAAAGCGCTGATAACTGATAAAATTACACGTTTTATTACTAAACATCTTGGTGAATATCCGCACGAACGCTTACTAATTACCAGAAACGATTATAAGAAGGATCCACTTTACGGATTAAATCAACTGCCAGATTTTATCTTGCCTTTCCAAGATAATTTCCAGTATGAACTCAAGCTTTTAAAAACTGCGCTTAATAATTACCTGGAGAATACATTGCTCATTAACCCAAGAAAAGATTATTGGCTACGCGATGGAATTCAGATTTATTACCTAATGAAATATGTGGAAAGTTATTATCCAGACACAAAGCTTTTGGGAAAGCTGGCAAATGTTTGGGGAATTCGTTCATTTCATGCTGCCGATTTGGCTTATAACGATCAGTTCAATTTGTTTTACATGCAAATGGTAAGAACCAATCGTGATCAACCATTGACCACTTCAAAAGATTCATTATTAAAATTTAATGCCAATATTGCTGGAAAATATAAAGCAGGTCTTGGTCTGCGTTACCTTGACGATTTTATCAATTCTGATATTTTAGAATCTACAATCTCTGAATATTTAAAAACCAATCAGCTTAAAATAACAAATTCTAATCGTTTTGAAGATCTGTTAAAATCTAAGACTACTAAAGATATCAATTGGTTTTTTAAAGACTATGTCGATTCCAGAAAGAAGATTGATTTCAAAATAAAAACCATTGAAAAGACTGAAGATTCAATCACAATAACAATTAAAAACAAACGACATAACAATATGCCTGTTTCGTTATTTACATTGAATAAAGATTCTATTTTATCTAAGTCCTGGATACAAAATATTGATGAATCCAAAACCTTGACCATAGCCAGAGATAGCTTAGATAAGTTAGCACTTAATTACGATAATCGCATACCAGAATTCAATTTGCGTGATAATTATAAATCCTTGAAAGGATCATTTATCACCAACAAACCTTTACAATTTAGATTGTTTAAAGACATCGAAGACCCATATTACAATCAGATCTTTATCATGCCTCAGGTTGAGTTTAGAAACATTTATGATGGCTTAACTTTAGGTGCTAAATTTTATAACAAATCTGTTTTAAGAAAACGCTTAAATTATAGATTTTCCCCTGTATATGCTACGAAATCCAAATCAATCACTGGGAGTAGTAATGTTTTCTATACACATAATATTGAAGGCATGGATCTTTTTAATGTAACCTACGGTCTTATTGCAAAATATAATTCATTTGCTGAGGACTCGTTTGTTACTATATTAACACCAAGTCTTTCATTTACGTTTAGAGAGAATGACGATTTCAGATCAGATAAAACGCGATTTTTAAATCTGAGATATGTCAGTATATCCCGAGAAGTTGGTGAGAATGCCATCATTGAAGATCTCTTGGAACCTGATTACAGCGTATTGAACTTAAGATATATAAGTTCAAACCCAGGACTTGTTAATTTTAACCGTTGGTATTACGATCTTCAGTTTGCTAGTAACTTCGGAAAACTATCGGTTAATTACGAATACAGAAAGCTTTCAGAACGCAACAGACAATTTAATCTTCGTCTTTTTGCAGGTACGTTCTTATACAATAAAACCAATCCTGAATCTGATTATTTTAGTTTTGCTTTAGATAGACCAACAGATTATTTATTTGACTATAATTATTTAGGCCGCTCGGAATCATCAGGAATATTTAGTCAGCAAATCATTATTGCAGAAGGAGGATTTAAGTCAAGATTAGAAACACCTTTCGCAAATCAATGGATGACCACTGCTAATGTAAGTACAACGATTTGGAAATACATTGAAGCTTATGGCGATGTTGGTTTGGTAAAAAATAAAGGATTCAACCCTGCTTTTGTATATGACTCTGGAATAAAAGTAGACTTGGTAACCGACTTTTTTGAATTGTATTTCCCTGTCTATTCTAACTTAGGGTGGGAAATTGGACAACCCAATTACGATCAAAGAATTAGAATAAAATTTACTGTAGACCCACAGGTGCTTTTAGGTCTGTTCCGAAGAAAATGGTATTAACATATTCTTAACCAAACTGCATTTTCTTTGTGTTTTTTAATGATTATTCAAAAAATATATCTATATTTTATTAAATTCATAATATTATAACAATCTGCATCGTTGTAATATTAGCAAAGTTTCGTTAAATTTGCAGGATATAATTTACAGCTATGCCAACAAAAACAAAAGCAAAAACAGATATGACTTTTGAAGACTTCAAAAGTGAAGTCTTAAACGATTATAAAATTGCAGTCACTAGTAGAGAATGCAGTTTATTAGGTCGACGTGAAGTTCTTACTGGCAAAGCTAAGTTTGGGATTTTTGGAGATGGTAAAGAAGTGCCTCAATTGGCTTGGGCAAAGGCATTCAAGAATGGTGATTTTCGTTCAGGATATTACAGAGACCAAACTTTAATGATGGCTATAGACCAGCTAAATATTCAACAATTCTTTGCAGGTTTATATGCCCATACTTCAATCGAAGCAGATCCAATGAGTGCAGGCCGTCAAATGGGTGGGCATTTCGGAACACATAGCCTTGATGATAATGGAGAATGGAAAAACCTTACTGAGCAAAAGAATTCAAGTGCAGATATTTCCCCTACTGCCGGACAAATGCCAAGACTTCTTGGGCTGGCTCAGGCCTCAAAAATATATAGAAATGTTCATGGAATTGATGCTGAAAAGTTCTCAGTTAAAGGTAATGAAATTGCCTGGGGAACTATTGGTAACGCAAGTACCAGTGAAGGTTTATTCTTTGAAACTATAAATGCTGCTGGCGTTTTACAAGTCCCAATGGTAATTAGTATATGGGATGATGAATATGGAATTTCTGTACACGCAAAGCACCAAACAACAAAAGAAAACATCTCAGAAATCTTAAAAGGATTGCAACGAGATGAAGATAATAATGGTTACGAAATATTAAAAGTCAAGGGATGGGACTACTCTGCCTTAATCGAAACCTATCAAAAAGCCGAGAAAATAGCTCGCGAGGAACACGTACCTGTCATGGTGCATGTTGTAGAACTTACACAACCTCAAGGGCACTCAACATCTGGTTCACATGAACGCTACAAAAGTAAAGAGCGTCTGGAATGGGAAGCCAAGTTTGATTGTATTGCTCAAATGCGTTTATGGATGATTAGCAATAATATTGCTACTGAAGATGAGCTCAATGCTCTTGAAAAGACAATAAAAAAACAAGTAAGAGACGGAAAAAAAGCCGCATGGAATGCCTACCTGGCTCCTATTCTTGAAGAGCAAAAGCAAGTCTTAGAACTTATCTCAAAAGTTGCTGAGAGCAGTGCCAATAAAGTATTCATTACTAAGATTATCAATGATCTAAAAGACATAAAAGAGCCAATAAGAAAAGATGTATTATCAGCTGCAAGAAAAACTTTACGTTATCTTGTTGGTGAAGAATCAAATGAAAAAGTAAGACTCCAAGACTGGATCAATCAGTACATTGAAGATGTGCAACCAAAATATAGTTCGCATTTACATAGTACTTCAAGGCAATCTGCTCTTAATATTTCTGAAGTTGAACCAACCTATGATGACAATTCTGAAGTTGTAGATGCCAGACTAATCTTAAGAGATAACTTTGATGCTATTTTCAATAACTATCCTGAAGCACTAATTTTTGGTGAAGATTCTGGAAATATTGGAGATGTAAATCAAGGGTTAGAAGGTTTACAGGAAAAATATGGCGAACTCAGAGTTGCAGATGCAGGAATTAGAGAAGCTACTATTTTAGGTCAAGGTATTGGTATGGCTATGCGTGGTCTTCGTCCAATAGCAGAAATTCAATACTTAGATTACATCTTATACGCTTTGCAGATCATGAGTGATGATCTTGCAACATTGCAATACAGAACAAGAGGAAAACAAAAAGCTCCATTAATAGTAAGAACACGTGGTCACAGACTAGAAGGAATATGGCATTCGGGTTCACAATTAGGTGGAATCATAAATCTTGTAAGAGGCATTCATGTTCTAGTACCAAGAAATATGACTAAAGCTGCTGGCTTTTACAATACACTTCTAGAAAGTGATGAGCCTGCTTTAATTATAGAGTGTTTAAATGGTTACCGTTTAAAAGAGAAAATGCCAAACAACATTGGTGAATTTAAAACACCACTTGGTGTCGTTGAAACAGTTAAAGAGGGGAATGATATTACTTTAGTCTCCTATGGTTCTACATTGAGAATTGTTGAACAAACAGCTAAAGAACTATTAGAAGTTGGTATTGATGCCGAAGTTATAGATGTACAATCCTTATTACCATTTGATATCAATCATGATATTGTAAAGAGTGTCGCTAATACTAATCGTCTCATGGTGATTGATGAAGATGTTCCAGGAGGAGCTTCAGCATATATCTTAAATGAGATTGTTAATACACAAAATGCTTTTCAATATTTAGATAGTCAACCTAAAACTCTGGCCGCAAAACCTCATCGTCCAGCGTATGGAACTGATGGTGATTATTTCTCTAAACCTTCAGCAGAAGATATTTTTGAAGCTGTTTATGAGGTAATGCATGAGGTTAGCCCTTCAGATTTTCCGAAGTTAAGGTAGACCATTTTGTTGTTTAAAATACATCAAACCTCTCATAATATTGGGAGGTTTCTTCATTTTAGGTGACATAAGTCATATTATTTTAGCGTTGTATTTATTAATTTTAGTATGTACAATCAATCCATATCTATATGATTACAGAAGAGGTGTTACATTCACTTAAAACCAACACAGATTTAATTAATTACTTAAATACACATAAGGCAGATAATCCTATTTATCAATCTGTCTTGGATAAACATGCCTATGAGCAAGAATTACTGCCACTTCAAGCTGAGTTGGTCGATTTTCAAAGATGGGTACAAAAAGAAAATAAAAAGATCGCTATCATTTTTGAGGGAAGAGATGCTTCGGGAAAAGGAGGGACAATCAAACGTTTTAAAGAACATCTTAATCCTAGAGCTATGCGCATTGTAGCGTTAAATAAGCCTACCGAAGTTGAAAAAAACCAATGGTATTTTAATCGGTATATTAAGGAGCTTCCTAATGCAGGTGAAATTGTATTTTTCGATAGAAGTTGGTACAACAGAGCTGTAGTAGAACCTGTGATGGGGTTTTGCAACAAACAACAATACAATCGATTTATGATTCAGGTACCTGAATTTGAAAACATGCTATATGAATCTGGTACAACCATCATTAAGTTTTGGTTTTCAGTATCTAAAGAAGAGCAGCAACGTCGTTTTGAAAAACGATTGAACAATCCGTTAAAAAAATGGAAATTTAGTCCAGTTGATGAAAAAGGACAAGAGCTTTGGGATGACTTTACAATATATAAAAACCAGATGTTTTCAAGAACACACAACTCGTTCTCTCCATGGGTAGTCATCAAATCTAATGACAAAAAACGAGCGCGTTTAGAAAGTATAAAATATGTGCTTAGTCTTTTTGATTATGACAACAAAGGAAGAAATTGTAAAACCATTTTACCAGATCCAAATGTTGTTCAGCGCTATTTCAGAAACACAATTCAACTTGACCAATAACTAAACGCACTAAAAATGATGACTGATAAAAACGTATCTATAATAAATTCAAAAAAAGGACTTGAGGCCTTGTTACGTCAAAATCGATTGGACACAAAAAAAGCAATTCGTAATGTAAAATATGAGAAACGCCTTGCCAAACTTCAGGAGGAAATGTTAATTCTGCAGCAATGGGTAGCTAGCAACAATAAAAAAGTAGTGATTCTCTTTGAAGGACGTGATGCTGCAGGAAAAGGTGGTGCCATTAGACGGATTATTCAACATTTGCCGCCTCGTGCAATTCGTGTTGTTGCCTTACCTAAACCCAATGAGACAGAACTAGGACAATGGTATTTCCAACGTTATATTAATCGTTTACCAAACAATGGAGAAATCGTGTTTTTTGACAGAAGTTGGTATAACCGAGCTGTGGTAGAACCTGTAAATGGATTTTGCACCAAAAAAGAATATGAGATCTTTATGGGACAAGTCAATGAGTTTGAAAAAATGATTCAGGATTCTGGAATTTACTTACTCAAGCTTTATTTTTCAATTACAAAGACAGAACAAGAGCGACGTTTTAAAGACATTATAAGTTCTCCGATAAAGAAATGGAAATATAGTGATGTAGATAGAAGGGCCTTAACACTTTGGGACGAATATACAAACTTTAAAGAGGCTATGTTCGATAAAACTCAGGAGCATGCGCCTTGGAAAGTAATCAAAGCCAATCGAAAAACCAGTGCGAGGATCAATGCTTTTGAATACATTTTAAAACGTATTCCTTATGAAGTTAAAGATTTAGAAACCATACGACATAAATCTCTGCGTACAATACTTAATGAGTAAGTAATAAGTCCTATCCAATACTTATAGATTTTAGCTGGTATAATAACAAAATGAGACCTATTGGTTTTCAAAAACTGCAATAAATCTCTTACATTTAGATTTTAAATCTAAGTATAATGTTTCCAGATTTTAACCGTTGGAGTCTTCCTTTATTAATTCTTGTAACTCAAGGACTAATATTTGCATTTCTACTACTGTCACGATATAGCCGAAAACGGAATATCTCAGACTTATTTTTAGGTGTGATTTTATTACTCACTAGCTACAGTCAGATTTGTTATACTGTAGGTTTTATGGGATGGTATAATGAATTCCGAACTACTAAAATCAATTATTTTCTTATCAATATTGGCATAGCTTTGGCTCCTCTGATTTACCTCTATGTAAAATCTATTACGACTTCAAATTTTAAATTTAAAAAAACCTTTTGGTGGCATTTTGCCCTTGCGTTTTTAGTCATAGCTTATCGCATAGTTATTTATACTTACGATGCTATGCAGCCTGGTTTTACAGAAACTCAAAATGGTGTTTTAAAAATAGATCTAGATGAAGCCTATGTGCAATCCATTATGAGCTATATAGAAACACCATTCATGCTGATTTATTTAGCTTTTACATTTCAGTTGTTTTACAGTTATCGCAAAAAGATTATACAGTATTTTTCTAATACTTATAAACTGGAACTCAACTGGATCTTAAGTTTTTTAATTCTTTTTAGCATGTCTTTTCTGTACGGAACTATTCAGGATATTGTTGGTTCGCGCTTTATGGATTTAGGATATCAGCAGCGTTGGTGGCTTAACTTATTTGTAGCTATAATTACTCTGTATGTTGGTATAAGAGGTTATTTTACAGACACCACCAAACTTAACAAACTCGATTTTAGTTTTTCACCTAAAACCATAGGTATTCCTGAAACGTCTGAAGCCTTATCTCCAAAATCATATTCAGAGATTGAGCTTAACTCTGTTAAGCAATTAATGGACATTAAAAAAGCTTATTTAAACCCAGAACTTAATTTATCAGATCTGGCTAAAATGGCAAATATGACACGTGGGCAACTTTCAGAAATCATCAACTCAGGTTTTGGCAAGAACTTTAATGATTTTGTAAACGAATATCGTGTAGAAGCATTCAAAAATATGCTTAAGGAAGACAAACATAAACAACTCTCACTACTAGGTATTGCTCAGGAATGTGGTTTTAATAGTAAAGCTACATTTAATCGTGTATTTAAAAAACTAACAAGCTACTCTCCTACCGAATATTTAAAATCTCAATTAAACTAAGACGTCTCAAATCGTATTTAGGACGCTCTAATACGTTATAAGTCGTCCAACCAGGGATGATATTGCAAATTTGTGCCATCAAACCAATACACTGCAATTATGATGTCACGACTTAAATCTATTTTACGTTGTTTAATCCAACCAAGAGTTCAAAGCCATTGGACATCCGATTTGATTTTAGCCATTCCAAGGGTCTTATGTGGATTCTGGTTAACAACCATGTTTGGAGCAGATAAATTTGGAATGCCATGGACTGCAGAGAGTCAAAATCTAAATCTATTTGAAGTCTCTGCATGGTTTCCTGAGGATGTCGCTGGTTATGGTGGTCTCTTTGCTACTGCTCCAGTATTCTTTGCATGGATGGGAGCGTTCAGCGAAGCTGTAGGCGGCCTGTTTCTTATGCTAGGTCTAAAGACTCGTGTAGCATCATTTCTAATCATGTGCACAATGCTCGTTGCCATTTTTATGCAAAAATGGAATCAAGGATTATGGGGAATATTACCTGCCATGGGATTTCTTTGGGTAGCCATCTACAATCTGGTACTTGGCTCAGGGAGATTTGGACTAGACTTTCTTGTCAGCAAAAAACTAAACAAAAATCTTAAAATCAAATAACATGAAAACACTAATAACTACACTTATCGCTGTACTTATGACTATTGTAAGTAATGCTCAGGAACCTTTACATATTTCAAACTTTAATATGCTTAATAACACAAGTTGGGAAGGACAACTTACCTATAAAGACTATCAGTCTGGAAATCAAAGGTCTGTTGATACTAAAATGCAAATCGAAATTAAAGGAGACAGGCTAATAACTAATATTCAGTACACCTATGAACCCAAAAAGAACAATTCGTCTTCTGTGAAACTCAAAAAGAATGGAACTTACTTCGGAAATGAGCGGATCATAAGCAATACTCTAGACAATGGAATTCGCACATTTATTACCACCTATAAAGGAAGAGACAATGGTAAAAAAGCAACGATGTATATCACTCATCAATTCTCACAACACGCTTACAAAGTAACCAAAGAGGTACAGTATGATCATTCGAATGAACGCTTTATTAGAAACACATATCAATATTTAAAACTATAAATTATGAGATCTATAAAACATATAATCGGCATCTTAGCCATATTCACTTTCACTAGCTGTGTACAGGAGACTCATTTAAAAACCATCACTTTCAAAGTTGATATGCGAAGCATAGAAAACCCGACAAATGTTGGTATTCGAGGAAATTTCACAGACAACCCATGGAACGATACTGCGCCTCTAACAGATGAGAATAATGATGGTATTTATGAAGGCACCTTTTCTCAAAAAACGGCAATCAACCAAATTCAATTCAAATTTGTAAATCAACTTACAGATTATGAATTACCTGACTCTGATAATCGTATCATAACATTTGAATACAAACCTGAAACTATCATCTATGAAACTACATTTAATTCATTTGAATCAAAAATTACAAAACAATAATACCATGAAAAAACTAACACTAATACTACTGTTTATTGGAATAACTGGAGTAGCACAAATTAAAGGAAACGGAAATATTGAGACCAGATCATTTGATGTTCAAGATCTTGAACATATAAAAATCAACCTATATGCAAAAGTAACCATTGATCAATCTGCTGCGGAAGGTATGAGTATAACAACCGACAGTAACCTTTTTGATCTCATTACAACATCCATTGATAATGGCGTATTACATCTCGACCAAAAAGAATGGATCTCTGCCTCGCAAAACATCATTATAACCATTGGCGCTCCAAAATTAAAACGTGTAGAATCTGGCACACATGATCTTACTAAAATTATCAATGTAGACAATGAAATCTTACAAATTAATGCTCCCATTGGGAAGCTAATTATTGAGGGTAAAACACAAGAGCTAAGAATTGGCAGTGAATTGGCTACAATAGATGCCTCAAATATCATTACTGAAAATGCCTATGTCAATCTTTGGAGCTACGGAAAAGTAACTGTTAACGTAAAAAACATACTTTGGGCAGATGTTTCTAATAATGGGGAATTAATCTATGTAGAGAAACCAAAAAAACTTCAGACTAAAACGAAAAAAGGCGGACTCATATATGCTTTAAGTGAAGCCAAAACAATGAAAACTACTGAAGCAACTTATATTAAGTTCAAGATCAAAAACAATTCAGCAAACAGGAATCAATTCTATGTGGTTGGTCCAAAACCAGATGGATCTAAATTTAGCTACGGATTTCCAATGATGCCATATGCTAAACGGCAAGAGAACTGGACTGTAGGCACAAAGGTTTACAAGGTCAATAGTTTGGGATTTAAAAACCTCTTAGTAACGATTTCCGAAGACAACGAAAACCAAACCATCAATCTCTTTCATTAGGTAACACTTATTTTATCATTAAAATCCATCGCACTTGTGATGGATTTTTTATATTTATGATAAAGAGACCAACCTATGCTTTCAAAACAAGATAAACAGCGATTAAGAGGTGTGATTTTTAGACATCTTGATGGAATTGCAACCGCTACTTCAGCATTTACATTACATAAAAAGGGTGTTTTAGATCATTTATTGGAACACAAAAAACTAGACATTAACACTCTGGCTAATACATTCAACGCCAATGATGGTTACCTTAATGTGTCATTACATATTTTAGCTTCACAAGGATGGCTTGTCCAGCATTTGGATAATAAAACCAATACAGTAGCCTATGAAACAAATACTAAAAGTAAAGAAGCTTTTAGTCTGGTTCCTCTTTATGAAGACTGTGTCAATCTTTTAAAATATACCATCAAACTGGCAAATGAGCCCATAGGAATCGATGCGTTTAGCGCTCTCGAAAAAGTATTCCAATCGTATGAATCTCGTTATGGACTTGATGTTTCTGATGAAGATTCAGTAGCATATCAGATATTAAAGCATATTGAAGGTGTCATTGTAGCACCTATAATAGTTCGTTTAGGAATGAATGGTTTGTTTCATAAGTACTTTATGGAAGCCTCATTTACAGCTGAAGAATATCATAAAAATCCGGAGAGTTTTAAGAAGATACTAGATTTCTTTTCACATTTAGGATGGTTCAACAAGAAAAAAAACACCTATCAGTTTACTAATGAAGGTTTGTTTTTTGCAAAGAGAGCCAGTGCCTATGGAGTTACTGTTTCGTATCTGCCAACATTCATTCATTTAGACGAATTGATCTTCGGAAATGCAAAAGTCTTGAAAACTTCGTCTCCAGAAGACACTGAGAAACATGTACACCGTGAAATGAACGTATGGGGAAGCGGAGGTGCACACTCAACTTACTTTAAAATCATAGATGAAGTTATTATCAAACTATTCAACAAACCTATTGACGAACAGCCTAAAGGAATTCTGGACATGGGTTGTGGTAATGGGGCATTTATTCAGCATATTTTTGATGTTATAGAATATCAAACACGTCGTGGTAAAATGCTCGATGAGCACCCATTATTATTGGTTGGTGCCGATTTTAATCAGGCTGCATTAAAAGTTACAAGAGCCAATTTGATAAAAGCTGATATTTGGGCAAAAGTAATTTGGGGAGATATTGGTCGCCCTGATATGTTAGCAAAAGATCTTAAGGATGATTATAATATTGATCTTAAAGATTTACTTAATGTACGGACGTTTCTTGATCACAACCGTATTTGGGAAACTCCTAAAACCATCACAGATAGAGTAAGCAATTCCAAAGGTGCTTATACTACTATGGGAAAACGCTTAAGCAACAATTTAGTGGAAGATTCCCTGTTGGAACATCTCACAAAATGGAAACCTTATGTAGAACGTTTTGGATTGCTGATGATAGAATTACACACTGTTGACCCTCAACTAGTTTCTCAGAATATTGGAAAAACTGCTGCTACTGCTTATGATGCAACTCATGGATATAGTGATCAATACATATTAGAAGTTGATGTATTTAACAAGGTAGCAAAAGAGGCTGGTTTATATCCTGATCCAAATTATTTTTCTAAATTTCCAAATAACGAGTTAGCAACAGTAAGTGTTAATTTGTTAAAAGGTAACTAACTAAACTTTACATATTATGAAAAAAAATTTCACTGACTTGGCGTTACTACTATTGAGAGTAGGGTTTGGCGGATTTATGTTAACCCACGGAATCCCTAAGATTGGTATGCTATCAGATCCTTCACAGTTTGGAGATCCACTGGGTATAGGAACTACAGCTTCTTTAATCCTATGCCTTATAGGAGAGGTCGTTGCTCCAATCCTACTTATCATTGGATTTAAAACGAAATGGGCTGCAATTCCTGCAGCAATCACAATGCTAGTTGCTGCTTTTATTGTACATGCTAAAGATGACTTAGGTACTAAAGAACACGCATTGCTATATCTAATTGCATTTGTAGTTATGTTCTTGGCAGGAGCTGGTAAATATTCTATTGATGGAATGAAAAAATAATGGAAAAAGACAAAATACTTATCACGCGAGACTGGTTAGCAATAGAACGAACTAAACTTGCTAACGAACGTACATTTTTAGCTTACTTTAGAACATTCCTCGTTATTCTGGGAACAGGTGTTACAATCTTAAAACTAGAGTTTTTTTCAGATTTAAAATCTTATGGTATCATTCTAATTATTATATCTGCAATACTACTATTTATAGGAATCTACAGATTGATAAGAGTAAGAAAAGCCATCCGTAAACATTATAACTTGTAAAATCCATGAAAGCAGTTTCTGTTGTAACCATCCGAAAAGAACTCAAACATAAATCTAATGAGGAATTAGCTGAACTTTGTTTGCGCTTATCCCGATTTAAAAAAGAAAATAAAGAACTCCTTACCTATTTACTTTTTGAAGCCGATAGTGAAGCTGGTTATATAGAAACAGTAAAAGCAGAAATTGACGAACAGTTTGACGATATCAACACGAATAGTTATTTCTATATTAAAAAGAGTGTTCGAAAAATTCTGAGAAATACTAAAAAATATATCAGATACTCCCTCAATAAAGAAACAGAAGTTGAACTCCTACTCTACTTTTGCAAGAAACTAAAACACATGAAACCTTCTATAAATCGCAACACCACATTAACCAATCTTTATGAGCGAAACATGGAAGCGATTACAAAAAAAATATTGAAGCTGCATGAAGACCTGCAATATGATTATACCATTCAAATTGAAGACATGGACAACTAATAAATCATATATGGATAACACTACCAAAAAACCATATGCAAGCTTATCAACTAGAATAAAGGCCGTATTTATTGACGCCGTTATCCTTATTCTCTTAATGTACTCTGCAACACTTATACTAGATGCATTCGAATCTGTACCAAATTATGTTAGAACAATTGTATTTGTATTTCTATTCTTTTTGTATGAACCTGTTTTAGTGGCAAGCTATGGTGCCACAATTGGACATTTTTTCAGCGATATTGTTGTAAAAAGTAAAACAGACGAAACAAAGAATATCTCATTTCCAATGGCAATTGTAAGGTACGCATTAAAATACCTACTTGGTTGGCTCTCACTATTAACCGTTAGTGGAAGTGAAAACAAACAAGCCATACATGATATGGCAGCAAACGCGGTAGTAAAACCTTATGAGAAACTAAAGAAACAATGAATACTAAGACTTCACATTTTTCATTTCAAACAAAGTTAAAAATAAGCCTAATTCTGTGTGTCATTTCGTTTTCTCTAGCTGCTCAAAATGGCAAGTACAATCGATGGGTGGAAATGGCTCAAAATGACATTTCCCTACGCCCTGAATACGGAAATGTTGAAAAAAATGATGCTCAGAAGAAATCGGATGCTACGTTTAAAGAAAAAATCCTTGAGTTTTATAAAAATGATACTATAGCTGCTAGTAAAAAAATGTCCGATTTAGGATTTAAGTATTTATATGACAAAGGTGATCTGGTCTCAGCCATGCGTCGTTTTAATCAGGCGTACATACTCAATTCAAAAAACGATCAGGCGTACTACGGTTTTGGTTCAGTATACTTCAACCTAGGTGCCATGAATGAAGCCAGAGAACAATACGATAAAGGCTTAAAACTTAATCCTGAAAACAGTGCCATACTCACCGATTACGGAACAACTTACTTGGGCGACTACTACAATGCTATCTCCAATAATAGCGATTCCAATAAATTACTGGAGTTAGCAAACGATTATTTATTAAGGTCCTATCAAATTAATAAAGAAGATTCAAATACCATGTATAAGCTTTCAATTGTAAAAATGTATTTAGGCGATTGCAAAGCAGCTAAGGCCTTTCTTAAACAAGCCCAAAAGATGAAAAATCCAAATATTACAGAAGCCTTCATAAGTGAGTTAAACCAAAAATGTCAATAGCAAATCCGTTTATAATTCAACTGATTTGAAGAATAATCTAGTAATAAAACTATTAGAAAAAGACTGACAATTATCATCTAAAAATCAAAAAAACTTGTAGACCTTTACATAGCATGTTGTTCTCAATACCAAGTATCAGAACAAGAATAATTATGAATCCTTAAATCAAAAAAATTATGAATGTTAAAGTAAAAGATCTCATGGTAGCATCTGTGATAACAACAATGCCTCACAAAACTGTCGGACATGCACAATCTATAATGGCTAAGAACAATATAAAATCCATTCCTGTAGTTGATAACAAAAAGGCTGTAAAAGGAATTATAACTTCTACAGATCTGCTTGAGAACCTCTCTGAGGCAACTCCTGTTAGTCACGTAATGACAAAAAAAGTGTACACTATTCCTCCTTATTCAGATGTACATATAGCAGCTCGAATCATGCGAAATCACCATATCAATCATATTGTTGTAGAAGATGAACAGAAAATTGTTGGTGTATTAAGTGCACATGATCTTTTAAAATTAGTGGAAGATCATAGTTTTGTAATGAAAAACAGACCAACGCCTCCAAAAAAGAAAAGTAATAGAGTTTGAGTTTTATGCAAAAATTCTAACCAGAAGCTCTCTTAAAAGATCACCTTGAGGAACAGCATTGGAGTTGACACCTTTTCCTCTAACATCAAATTCGCGTAAAGTTGCTACAATCTGACTTACTTTTCTCATCGGAAAATTGCGCGCAGCAGACACATATTCATTTACAAAATACGGATTGATTTTTAGCGCTGATGCTACATTTCTTGGGTTTTTATCGTGTAAGCCATGAAAATGTAATAGTTGTGAAAAGAAATTAAATAATAACGACACAGTAACTACCATAGGATTATCCTTCGGATTATCAGCAAAATAATTAATGATCTTAAAGGCTTTTACAGTATTACGTTCGCCAATAGCCTTACGCAACTCAAAATTGTTATAGTCTTTGCTTATTCCAATATTCTCTTCTATCTGTTCAGGACTAATTTGAGTACCTTCCGGTAATACAATCTTAAGCTTTTCAAGTTCATTGTTAATCTTACTAAGATCAGTTCCAAGAAACTCTACCAGCATTTGTGCTGCCTTTGGAGAGATACTATAATTCTTTCCTGAAAGGACACGACGAATCCAATCAGCTACCTGATTTTCATATAACTTCTTACTCTCGAAAACAGCGCCAGATTTTTTAATAGCCTTATATAACGACTTACGCTTATCTATTTTTTTGTATTTATAATTCACAACCAGAACAGTTGTAGGCTGAGGATTCTCAGCATAACCAGCTAATTTTTCGATAGTACGGGAAAGATCCTGAGCTTCTTTAACAATAACCACTTGTCGTTCTGCCATCATAGGATAACGCTTGGCATTACTCACAATATCATCAATAGACACATCACGTCCATACAAAACCATTTGGTTAAATCCCTTCTCTTCTTCAGAAAGCACATTATTTTCAATATAATCTGAAATAGCATCAATATAATAAGGCTCCTCTCCCATTAAAAAGTAAATGGGCTTGATATGTCCACTCTTGATATCTTTAACTATTTGCTTTACCTCGTCCAAATTGTTCTAAAATTCCAAATTATAGTATTCAAATTCCAAAAAAGATTGCTGTGATTTGGTATTTGTCTATTGTAAGTTAACTTTGAAGAAAATCTTTAGTTGTCTTGATGCACGAACTTAATTTTCCGAAGTTTTTATTCCGTTTCAAAAGTAACGAAAATAAAGTTTCTATTTTCGATGAGATTCGTAAAAAATTTATCGTTTTACAACCCGAAGAATGGGTGCGTCAACATTGTATTCAGTATCTAATTCAATATAAAAACTACCCAAAATCATTGATCAATGTAGAGAAAGAACTCAAAGTCAACGGATTGACAAAACGCTACGATATAGTAGTATTCAATCCTGACGGAAGTATCCATCTCATTGTAGAGTGTAAATCGCATAAAATCAAGATAGATCAAACCACTTTTGACCAAATTGCGCGTTATAATCTCACTTTAAATGCAAGCTACTTAATGGTAACTAACGGAATTAATCATTATTATTGCGTGATGGATCTTGAGAATAAACGTTATGATTTCTTGAAAGATATCCCAGATTATAAATGAAATTAGCTGTTGTCATATTAAATTGGAATGGGAAGCAATTACTCGAGCAGTTTTTACCTTCTGTAGTAAACTATTCTAAAGAAGCTGATATATATGTTGCCGACAATGCCTCTACTGATGATTCGATAGCTTTTTTACAACAAAAATATCCTGAGGTCAAACTTATCCAGAATACGATTAATGGTGGTTATGCAAAAGGTTATAATGACGCCTTAAAAGATGTTGAAGCTGATGTCTTTTGTTTACTAAATAGTGATATTGAAGTCTCAGAACACTGGCTCACTCCTATTATCAGCGAATTTGAATCCAACCCTGAAACCGCAATTATTCAACCTAAGATTTTAGATTTCAAAAATAAATCTCACTTTGAATATGCTGGTGCAGCTGGAGGTTTCATTGACAAATATGGTTATGCCTACTGTAGAGGTCGCATCTTTGACACTATTGAAAAAGACTATAACCAATATAATGACACCGTACCTGTTTTTTGGGCTTCAGGTGCTTGTTTTTTTATCAGAAAATCAGATTTTGCAGTACTTAATGGGTTCGATGAGACCTATTTTGCTCATTTTGAAGAGATCGATTTGTGCTGGAGAGCCTTTAATGCTGGTTGTTCAACAAAATACGTTGGAACATCAACTGTATATCATGTAGGTGGCGCAACATTAAGTGCTATTAACCCAAAGAAAACTTATCTTAATTTCAGAAATAGTCTATTTACAATCACTAAGAATGCACATGGATTTCTCTTTAATATTCTATTTTTTAGACTCGTACTAGATGGAATTGCTGGATTGAAATTTCTATTCCATTTTAAAGGCTTGCACTTTCTGGCTATTTTAAAAGCACATTTCAGTTTCTATAAAAATTTACCCAGACTCCTTAAACAGCGAAAACAACTTCCGAAGAAAAAAAACTACTACGAAACCAAATCTATTGTATGGTCATACTTCATCAAAAAACGCCATACCTTTTAATTGTTCATAAAAGTGTTAAAAGTTTAGTTAAATAGGGCAAACAGATATTTTCTTTTGTATAATTTTGGTATGTTAAATAACAACTAATTATTAAACTTTATTATGAAAAAATTAATGCTATTAAGTGTTGCTGGGATGTTCATTTTGACTTCATGTGTGTCTAAGAAAGAATATATGGCACTAGAAGAAAAACAAAAAGAAACTCAGGACTTATTGAATTCTGCAACCGTTAAGTTAAACAGCTGTTTATCTGATAAAGCTGCGTCTATGGCTCGTGTAGAAGCTATGAAAGAACAGCTTGCCGATTTACGTAAATCTAATCAAGCTCTTATTGAGTCTGCAAAAGACATGACAGTGCTAACAACTCAAGGTGCTAAAAATGTAGAAAAATCTTTAGAGAGTCTTAAAGAAAAAGATTTAAAAATATCGCGCTTACAAGATGCGTTATCAAAAAAGGACAGTGTTACCTTAGCATTGGTAACTAGTTTGAAAAAGGCAGTTGGAATCGATGATCCAGATATTGAAGTAAATGTAGAAAAAGGTGTTGTGTTTATTTCTATTGCTGATAAATTATTATTTAAAACTGCAAGTTATAATGTAACCGACAAAGCTAAAGATGTACTAGCTAAAGTTGCTAAAGTAATTAAAAGCAAACCTGATTTTGAAGCTATGATTGAAGGTCATACTGACAGTCGTTCGTTTAGCAAAGGCGTTTTAGTTGACAACTGGGATTTGAGTGTTAAGCGTTCTACATCTATCATTCGAGTATTACAGGATTTGGGTGTAAATCCAAGTCAGTTAATTGCAGCCGGACGTAGTAGCTATGTGCCTTTAGCAGATAATGACACTGCTGAAAACAGAGCGAAGAACAGAAGAACTCGAGTCGTTGTATTACCTAAGATTGATCAGTTCTATGAGATGATCGAGGAAGAAATGAAAAATTTATCTGCTGAATAATAGATCGCAGAGGTATAATATAAATAAAGCTCAATCGAAAGGTTGGGCTTTATTTTTTTACAAGTTCGACGCGTCTATTTAATTGCTTTCCCTCATCGGTTGAATTAGTTGCAATTGGAGCTAAAGGACCTACTCCTTCAGCAAATAATCGTCCAGCTTCAATATTATAAGTGTTTTCTAAAACCATTTTTACAGCTTTAGCTCTATCTAAAGACAATGTACTGTTAATCTGAAATGATCCATCAGAATCGGTATGACCAACAACCCAACAATTAGTACTAGGATTGTCTTTTAAAAATTTAGCTATCTGTTCCAAAGCTTGATTAGATTCTGGTTTAACAATAGCTTTTCCTGTGTCAAAATAAATCCCATATATTGCAATTCTTCCCTCTATTTCAAGACTATTCTTTATGAGCTCTGCATCAATAAAAACATCTTGTCTCATTGATTGCTCTTCAATAATATACAAGACATAACTACCTCCTATTTTAGAAGGTTTTACTTGAATCCATAATACTTTACCATTAACTTCAAAAGAATAATAGCCATGCTCATGATTATATCTTTCAAAAATAATTTGCCCTCCAGCATTAACTATAGCGCTTGAGTAGTTTCGCAATATCTGAAGCCTAGTAGGAAACTCATAACCTTTAGTATTCTCTTTCTTATGTTTGTATTTAATAGTGTATTTTTTACCTTCCTTAAAGACATTTTTACCATCAATAAAAAACTTGTGTTTATCAAACTCAACATCAGAATATTCAGAAATATAATACTCTGGTAATCTATCTAACAGATAATAATCTTGACTTCCTTCAAGATCAGCCTGAGCTCCACTAACCAAAACTAATAGGATGAGCAATAGTGTTACCAAATCTCGTTTCATCTTATCATATTTTTTAGAAATATAGTTAAAATATTTCCAAATCTCCTTTACCCTCCCTTACAATAAGTGGCTCATCTTGAGACAGATCAACAACAGTAGAAGCTTCATTATCACCATATCCTCCATCTATTACCAAATCAACAAGATTATCCCACTTCTCAAGAATCAGTTCTGGATCTGTAGTATATTCTATAACGTAATCTTCATCACGTATAGAAGTAGATACAATAGGATTTCCCAATTGACGTACAATCTCCAAAGCTATATTATTATCAGGAATTCGAATACCTACTGTTTTTTTCTTTTTAAAAGGGTGAGGCAACGTTTTAGAACCTGGTAAAATAAACGTGTAAGGACCAGGTAGTGCTCGTTTCAATATTTTAAATGTTGTGGTATCAATTTGTTTGACATAATCACTGAGATTACTTAAGTCTTCACAAATAAAAGAGAAATTAGACTTCTCCAGCTTTACGCCTTTTATTCTGGCTATCTTTTCCAGAGCCTTCATATTAGTAATATCACAACCCAAACCATAAACGGTATCTGTTGGATAAATGATCAAACCACCACGTTTGAGTACATCAATGACTTTCGCAATCGCCTTCGGATTAGGATTATCTTCATAAATTCTTAATAATTCAGCCATAATATGTATCTTAGAAAATCGTTTACAAAGTAATTAAATATTTCATTATGAAGACTATTAAGTTTAGATTACTGCTCCTTTTCATTTCTATTGGTTTATTTTCCTGCTCTGATGATAATAATCCTAACGACCCTCAGGATCAAACCGCTTTAGAATTCCGACAGGAACTTAATGTGTCTTATGGAAACGATAGCGATCAGGTCTTTGACATATACTTACCAGCTAATAGAACACTTAACACTAAAGTTATGATTTTAGTGCATGGTGGAGGATGGACTTCAGGTGATAAGTCTGACATGGATCTACTTAAAGATCTCATCTTACAAGACCTTCCAGATATTGCAATTGTAAACATAAATTACAGATTAGCAGATGAAAATCATCCACCTTACCCAATGCAAATCGATGATATTACCACTATAATCAATCTGTTAAAAACCAATCAAAATGACTATGTGATTTCAGACGATATTGGGTTTTTAGGTACTAGTGCAGGTGCGCATTTATCGCTATTATGGAGCTATGCTTTTGATACTGAAAGCGATGTTAGAATGGTTGCAAGTATAGTAGGTCCAACTAATTTCACAGATCCAGCATACCTAGAAAACGAAGATCCCTTACTAGATGAGCTTTTAGACACCTTTGGTATCGACACATCTATAGAATTCTTAGAAGAGGTAAGTCCGTACCATCAAGCTACCAGTGATTCACCACCCACAATTTTATTTTATGGAGGACAAGACCCTTTAATTCCTACCAGTCAAGGTGTTGATATGGAAGCGAAACTAGCTAGCTTAGGCGTGACACATCAGTTTACATTATATCCAAACGCTGGTCATGGTTGGATCGGTATTGAGCTACTAGATACCTGGACCAAGCTAAAAGCGTTTTCTCAAACTCATTTAGAGGACTAATTATGTAACATTTGAAGGTTTTTGTAGTCTATATAATATGAGGAATTTCATTTTTTTCATATTAGCTTTAACTACGTCTTTTTCATCATTTGCAATGAAAGAGAACCCTAAAGTTATTTCTTTTCCTAAAGCTGAAATATTAAGTGAACATACTACCAGAATTCCTTTTAAGCTTATCGATAATCTTATAGTTATTGAAGCCGAACTTCTTAACAAAAAGGGCAATTTTATTATTGATACAGGTTCAGAAACATTAATTCTTAATCAGGCACATTTTAAAACTCGACCTTCTATAACAGGTTCCTCGAGATCGACTTCGGGAGTTATTGATGTTATAGATAATCCTCTTGAAAAACGCCTACAAGAGTTCATCATCAAAGATTTAATCCTTGAAAACATGGATTCTGATGTTATCAATTTATCACATATAGAAGCAAGTAAAAAAATACACCTTTTAGGAATTATTGGCTATAATATTCTGAAAGACTACGAGGTGTTTATTGATATGTATCTAAATCAAATTACCCTGTCTCGAGTAGATGATTTGGGAGAGAAATTAGACAAGAGAGATTACCTCGAAACCATTATTGATACTGTCAACTTCAAACTTAAAAGACACACGATTGTTTTGGAGGCCATGGTTAATGATGAGAAATTAAAATTTGGTCTGGATACTGGTGCTGAGTATAATCAACTTAACAAAAGAACTAGCAAAAAAATATTGAAGTACTTCTACCCTTCTCATCGAATGATGTTGGTTGGAGCTAGTGGAAGAAAAATTGAAGTTTTGGCAGGAAAATTGTACCGTGTTAAACTAAGTGATAAAATTTATTTTGCGCCTATGGAAACCATGTTGACTAATCTCAACCAAATGAATGAGGCTTTTGGCACTTCATTAGACGGCGTTTTGGGTTATGAGTTTTTCAGACAACAACGTACTATAATAAATTATCAAAAAGAAAAGCTTTACTTTGTAGAGTTTCCATTAAACAAACATTGAGAGTAACTATTAAACATATAATAACCATCATTATCGCCTTTGCGACCTGGTTATCCAATGCTCAAAATGAAAATAAAGGCTATCGTTTTGAAGGTAACGATGTGGTATTTACATTCAACAAACATGATTATGAGAAGTTCTCTGATAATGATTCAAAAGAAAAAATAAGATTTGAAGATCTCACTATTGATAATGTGGTTGTAGCAGGTGAATTCAATAACTGGTCGCTTTACGACTGGAGAATGACCAGAGTTAATGAATCTACTTATGAACTAAGAAAAAACATTAATGACTTTAAAGACGAGTTTACCTGGGAATTCAAATTTATAGTCAACAATCAGTATTGGGCTGAGCCTTCAGAAAATGATGCAAACATTGCTCTGGCTGCTAAAAAAGGAAGCCTCTTGAATATTTACAATCTTAGAATGGATACACAAGCTGCCATACCAGACGATAATGGCAATGTTAGGTTCAGACTGAAAGGTCACGAAGATGCAAAAAAAATAGTAGTTACTGGTTCGTTCAACAGATGGAATGAAGAAGATTTTGAGATGTACCGCATAGAGAATGGCTGGGAGCTTAAATTAGAAATCAAACCTGGAGAATACGAATACCGATTCATCATTGATGGTCATCATTGGATAGATGATCCATCAAATCCTTCAAAAGTCACCAACGAATTTGGAGAATATAATTCATTAATCAATGTTGGTAAATATGTGACCTTCCTACTTAAAGGTTATCAGGACGCCGAACGTATCATTTTAGCGGGTTCTTTTAACGATTGGAATGAAGATGATATTGAAATGGAAAAAGGTGACAAAGGTTACTGGATATGTCGTTTACCATTACCAGCAGGTAAGCATTATTACAAATTTATTATCGACGGAAACTGGATTCTTGATCCTGAAAATCCGGTGAAAGAATACGATGGCAAAGGAAATATCAATTCGGTATTTATGGTCAAATAATTAACCTAACACATCCAGTTTAGCAAACCGAAGTAATAGCTTCTTTACACCTCCAACTTCAAAATTAATTTCGGCTTTAACATCTGCGCCTTTCCCTTCTATTTTAACAACTTCGCCTTTACCAAAACGTGCATGCTCAACAACGTTTCCAACAGCAAGCTTACCATCAAAGAGATTCATATTATCTGAAGGTGAACTTTTAGATACACGCTTTAAATTTTTAGGCGCTACAAACTTTGGAGGCTTAGTTTCCGATTTGCGCTTTATAGGTTTCTTAAACCGGATACGATTAGGTTCAACATCACCAAAAATATCAGCGCTTAACATCGGGTTTTGTCTCGGCTCATGAATAGGCGTGATCACATCCAGATATTGATCATCTATTTCTTCAATAAAACGACTAGGCTCAGCATCGATTAGCTTTCCCCAACGATAACGTGATAAGGTATAAGTCAAATAGGCTTGCTTTTCTGCTCTGGTCAAAGCCACATAGAACAAACGTCGTTCCTCTTCTAACTCACTTCTGGTATTCATGCTCATAGCACTTGGAAACAAATCTTCTTCCATACCTACAATATAGACATATGGAAATTCTAATCCCTTAGCTAAATGAATGGTCATAAGTGCCACACGATCATCATCGCCTTTATCATTATCCAAATCAGTAGCTAATGCCACATCTTCTAAAAACTCTGCAATACTTCCTGTAGCATCAGCGATTTCAATTTGTCCTTCGACAAAATCTTTGATACCATTAAGCAACTCTTCAATATTTTCGAGTCGGGCGACATCCTCAGGTGTACTTTCTTTATTAAATTCTCTAATAATACCTGTTGCTTTTGTAACATGTTCTGCTAATTCAAAAGCATTAGCGGTTTGATTCATGACCTGAAAACTTTCTATCATGGTCACAAAATCTTTAAGCTTCGTTCGGGTTCCTGCATTAACATTGACCTCAGTTTTGTCAATGTTCTTCATAACTTCAAAAATAGAGCGATTGTAACTATTTGCTGCCACAACCAATTTATCAACTGTAGTTTGTCCAATACTTCGCTTCGGAAAATTGATTACACGTTTCAATGCTTCTTCATCAGAAGGATTGATAACCAGTCGCAAATAGGATAACACATCCTTGATCTCTTTTCGTTGGTAAAACGATAAGCCTCCATAAATACGATAAGGAATATCACGTTTACGTAAAGCATCCTCTATAGATCGTGATTGCGCGTTTGTTCTATACAATACTGCAAAATCACTATCCTTGAGTTGGTATTGCATTTTATTTTCAAAAATAGAACTCGCCACAAAACGACCTTCATCACCATCGGTCATCAAACGATTGACTTTTATTTTTGGTCCTTCTTCATTAGCAGTCCAAACCACTTTATCCAGTTTGGTTTGGTTTTTATCAATAATTGAATTTGCGGCATTAACAATGTTCTTAGTTGAACGATAATTTTGTTCTAAGCGAAAGACCTTGACATCATCATAATCGCGTTGAAAATTCAGAATATTATTAATATTTGCACCTCTAAACGCATAGATACTTTGTGCATCATCTCCTACCACACATATATTCTGAAAGCGATCAGACAACGCTCTCACTATTAAATATTGTGAATGGTTGGTATCTTGATACTCATCAACTAAGATATATCTGAATCGATCTTGGTACTTAGCCAACACATCAGGAAAACGGGTTAAAAGCTCGTTGGTCTTTAATAAGAGATCATCAAAATCCATTGCACCAGCTTTAAAACAACGATCTACATAATTCTTGTAGATATCACCTAATCTTGGGCGTCTTGCTGCTGTATCGGCTTCCACCAACTCAGGGTTTTGAAAATAAGCCTTTACTGTAATCAGACTGTTTTTGTAGGATGAAATTCGGGAACGGACTTGCTTGTATTTATACACATCCTTATCTAATCCCATTTCCTTGATGATTGAAGAAATCAAACGATCAGAATCCTGTGTATCATAAATAGTAAAATTACTTGGAAAACCGAGACGATCTGCTTCAAAGCGCAATATCTTGGCAAAAACAGAGTGAAACGTTCCCATCCAAAGGTTTTTAGCCTCACTAGTGCCAACAATATCAGCAATTCTACTCTTCATTTCACGAGCTGCTTTGTTAGTAAAGGTCAGTGCCAAAATATTAAATGGATCTATACCTTGACTCATCAAATACGCAATGCGATAAGTCAGTACACGAGTCTTTCCAGAACCTGCACCAGCAATGACGATCATCGGACCGTCCTTTTGTATTGTTGGGGCTAATTGTGCATCGTTTAACTGACTTAAATACTTCTCCAAATCTCTTTCGTTTTATGAAACGTGAAATTAACCAAACCTCCTGTTTTTATTAAAGGATTTTATTAAAAATTATAAACAATATTTAAAAATTTGAGATCCTGTTTTATATGCATATATTTATAAAAAAGTAATACATTGAAAAAAACATACATACTCACACTTGCCCTTATTTTAAATACTCTAATTGTTCTTGGACAAACTCAAAGGACTCAGGGTAAAATTATACCTGACTTTGGTCAAACCTTTGAAGTAGAAAATCCAGAAATAAAAACGGACACAAACACGCAACTTAAAGTCATTTTTGATGTATCAAAAAGCCCTGAAGATGTAACTCAAATCAATAGTTATTTAGTCACTGCTGCTCGTTTTTTAAACATGCATGCTGATGCTGGGATGAATTTAGACCAACTTAGTGTTGCCATTACTGTACATGGAAGCGCTTGGAAAGACATGCTTACTGATGAGGTTTATATGGAAAAGTATGGTAGTAAAAATCCAAATTCAGAATTACTAAATCAGTTAAATACAGCAGGTGTAGATATCATAATGTGTGGTCAAACCGCAGCCTACAGAAAGGTCTCGAAATCAGATTGTAATACAAGTGTTAAGTTTGCACTTTCTGCCATGACAGCATTAATACAGTTCCAAAATAATGGTTATCGGTTTATCAAATTCTAAAAACCCTATTCACATTAAGTCTAAAATTTATAACTCATGAAATTTATAACTCTATTATTTTTATGTCTTTGTTCATTGTCTTTTTCCCAAAACTCAATTGAAAATGACTTTTCAGAAATTGAATCTAAAGTCATAGAATGGCGAAGAGATTTTCACCAAAATCCTGAACTATCCAACAGAGAATTCAAAACAGCAGAAAAAATTGCCAAACACTTAAGATCTTTAGGTATTGAAGTTGAAACAGGTGTCGCAAAAACTGGAGTTGTAGGAATCCTAAAAGGAGATCAACCAGGAAAAGTTGTAGCACTTAGAGCAGATATTGACGCGCTTCCTGTGACCGAACGTAACAATCTCCCTTTTAAAAGTGAAGTCGAAACCGAATTCTTAGGTACAAAAACAGGTGTAATGCACGCTTGTGGTCATGATACACATACGGCCATTCTGATGGGAGTTGCAGAAATCTTATCAAAGCACAAAGACAAGATCAAAGGCACAGTAAAGTTTATCTTTCAGCCTGCAGAAGAAGGTCCGCCACCAGGTGAAGAAGGTGGCGCAAAATTAATGATCAAGGAAGGGGTTCTTGATAACCCTAAGGTTGATGCTATTTTCGGTTTACATATTAATTCTGGAACACCTGCTGGAACCATCAAATACAAAACTGAAGGCATTATGGCAGCAGTTGAGCGTTTTGTAATTAACGTCAAAGGAAAGCAAACTCATGGGTCACAACCATGGTCTGGTGTGGATCCTATTTTAATTTCTGCAAAAATTATTGATGGTCTACAAACCATTATCAGTAGAGAAGCCAAGCTTATAGACGAGGCTGCAGTAATTACGGTTGGAAAGATCACCAGCGGTGTACGTTTTAATATTATTCCTGAAAGTGCTGAACTTATAGGAACTGTTAGAACTTTAGATCCCAAAATGAAGGAAATGATCATCCGTAGAATGACTGAGATGACCACAACTATTGCCAAAGCTTATGGTGGAGAAGCTACAATTGAATTTCAGAATAATACTTCAATTACCTATAATGATATTGCATTGGTTGAACAAATGCTTCCAACCATTCAACGTGTTGCTGGCGAGGATAATGTAAAAGTAATGAAGGCCACTACTGGAGGAGAAGACTTCTCTTATTTTCAAGAAGTAGTTCCTGGTTTTTATTTCTTTTTAGGAGGTATGACACCAGGAAATCAGGATGCATTTCCTCATCATACACCAGATTTCAAGATTGATGAAAGTGGTTTATTGCTAGGTGTCAAGACAATGACTCATGTTGCTTTAGATTATTTAAATCAGTAGATTAAATTAATTATAAGAGGTCAAAAGTAATTTCAAAATTTAAATATCTTTACCCTTTAATTTATCGTTATGGATACCTTTCTGAATTTTATGTCTAGCATCTCTTGGTGGATGTGGATAATTATCGTAATCGCTATCATTGCCATTAGAGATATTGTACAAAAAAAACATACCATCAGTCATAACTTCCCGGTGGTTGGGCACTTAAGATATATGCTAGAAAGCATTGGCCCTGAATTACGCCAATATCTTGTTGCAAATAACAGAGAAGAATTACCTTTCAATCGTATCGAACGCGGTTGGGTATACGCATCTTCTAAAAACGAAAACAATTACGAGGGCTTCGGAACAGATACAGATATTTATGCCCATCAGCATATTTTCATCAATAATGCAATGTTTCCGTTCAGAATTGAGGACAATCATCCAAATACTATCGATAAAAGTTTTCTACCATGTGCAAAAGTAATGGGAACGTATCACAAAAGAAGAAGACCTTACCGTCCAGCATCAATCATAAACATTTCAGCCATGAGTTTTGGATCCTTATCAGCCAAAGCTGTAGAATCCTTGAATAAAGGTGTTAAAATGGCTAACGCTTACCATAATACAGGTGAAGGTGGTTTGTCTCCATACCACAGTAATGGTGGTGATGTCGTATTTCACTTCGGAACGGGTTACTTTGGCGTGAGAAGTGAGGATGGCAACTTTTCAATGGATAAAATGAAAAAACTGGTAGAAGACAATCCCTTTATTCGCGCTATAGAAGTTAAGCTATCCCAAGGAGCTAAACCTGGAAAAGGTGGTGTACTTCCAGGCTCGAAGATTACTAAAGAAATTGCTGAAATACGAGGTGTTGAAGTTGGTAAAACAGTACTATCACCACCCAATCATAAAGCCTTTTCTACAGTTCCAGAAATGGTAGATTTCATTGAAGCTATTGCTGAGGAAACAGGACTACCTGTTGGTATCAAAGCTGCTATTGGCAAATTAGATCAATGGGAAGAACTAGCAGATATCATGTTAAAAACTGGGAAAGGTCCTGATTTTATAACTGTTGATGGTGGTGAAGGTGGTACAGGTGCTGCTCCGCCAAGTTTTGCCGATCACGTATCATTACCATGGGTTTATGGATTTGGTGATCTTTATAAACTATTTCAAAGAAAAGAACTCTGCGATCGTATTGTATTTATTGGTAGTGGAAAACTAGGATTTCCAGCTAAAGCTGCTATGGCATTTGCTATGGGAGTAGATGTCATCAACGTGGCCAGAGAAGCCATGATGAGTATTGGCTGCATCCAGGCGCAGATATGTCACACAAATCGCTGTCCGAGCGGTGTAGCAACACAAAACAAGTGGTTACAAAACGGAATTGACCCAACTTTAAAGTCAGTTCGTTTAGCACAATACTTTAAAACATTTAGAAAAGAATTCATTGAGATTACACATGCTGCAGGTTACGAACACCCTTGCCAGTTCACTATGGATGATATTGATCTTAATGTAGATGATCATAATTTATCTAAAGAATTATCCAATACTTACCAATATCATAAAAGTGATGTACCATTCAAATCCATGCAAGAACTAAAAGATTGCAAGTATTTAGGAGGAAAAAACTAAGACAATATTTTAAAAACTATTAAGTTTACAATTCAAACTAAACGAAATTAAAAACCAACTATGGAACTCGATATTTTAGGACTTTTACTTTACTGTATACCTGCTCTTGTAACTGGAGCAATAGCCTTTTTATTTTTTAGAGAACACATCGAAAACGAAAGTAGACGTCGTGACTTTTTAATACAAAAAGATTTACAAAAAGACGCCTTACCTATGCGTTTACAGGCTTATGAACGTATGTCGCTTTTTTTAGAACGAATTAAACCCACAAAATTACTACTTAGAGTTCAACCAACATCTTCAAATAAAGAAGATTACGAATCTTTACTTATAGCAAATATTGAACAGGAATTTGATCATAATTTAGCACAACAAATATACGTTACAGACAAGTGCTGGAGCATTACATCTACTGCAAAAAATGCAACCATTCAAATGATCAGAAAAGCGAATTTATCAGATAAGGTAGATTCAGCAGATAAGCTACGTGAAACTATTTTAACCGACATGGTAGACAAGAGAGCACCCAGTGATGCTGCGCTTTCATTTATTAAAGAAGAAGTCTCTGAAATCTGGTAATTTTTATTCTAAAATCACCTCATCTTTATGCTTTTCTTTAGCATAAGAATAACCTTGTTCCCACCACTTAACCATTAACGGCTTACTAAAGATTAGTGAGTTTTCAGTTAAGCTGGTTGGCGTGTAGTATAAATTCAGCTTGACTCCTCTATTCTTAGCTGCAAGTTTTCCAATAACGATATCATTTTTCTCCACCTGATCTAATAAGTGTCCAAATAAATTCATCATTAAAGAAAATGGGTTCTTACCCAAAACTTTTGTGCGCTCCATTTGTTCCGCCTCTAAAACAATAGCATCAACCTCAGTAGCGCCTCTAAGTATAGCCTCTCTAATTGGAATCACACATCCCAAACCTCCATCAGCATACTCGTAACCATTAACTTTAGCTAAAGACATAAACGGAATGTAATTACAAGAAATCCAAATCCAATTGCAAAACTCTTCATAGGTGTGATCATTTATTGATTTGTATTCTACCCTATTCAAAGAGAGATTAGATACCGTAACCACGACATCCTCCTTAGACTCCCTAATTCTGTTATATTCTTCTCTGGTGAAATTTCGCTTAATGTTCCGTCTTAAGGCTTTACTCTCACCAAAGGTCCGTTTCATTCTAATAAACTGCCAAAGCGAGTTTACAAAATCAATGGACACATACTCTCTATCCCCTTTTTTACGTTGTACAAATGGACTAATACTAAAAATATCATGCTGTTGTACATTGGTGAAAATACTGTAGAGTTTACCAATATCATTTACAGCTAAATGCGGCACAAGCAAACTCCCTGTCGATGTTCCCAAAAACATATCATAATCGCGACCCAGACCTTCAACTAGATATTGCGCTACACCACCTGCAAACGCACCTTTACTCCCACCTCCAGATATGACTAATGCTCTCATTAATCTGTTTTAAGTTTATCAATTAATATTTTATAATTCAAATCACTCTCCAACTCAGCCAACAATGTTTTTGCAAATTTTGCGAAACGCCAATTATGATGCTTTGTAGCCTGAATCAGACTCTTCATGGATTCAATCTCAAAACCTCCAAGTAGTTTTAAATAATTGAACGCATTCATCCGTAATTCAAAATGATGCTCAGGCAAGCTATAACCGATCAACTCATTTAAAACCTTCAATTTTTGCTGCGACTGATATTCGGGAGTGTTTAAATGTAAAGCCATCCAGAGCAATTTCACATTATAATCATTAAAACCTATAATATCCTTGGTTTTCTGTAAATATTTCGAGCGTTCCTCTGGAAAATTAACCCATAAGTTGTATAAAGCCACCTCTACAGTTGCATAAGATTCATCATTTAATAGGGATTCATATTCAGATTTTAAGTTCAATGGAATCTTATCCACATATCTGGCAATAGCCTGCCTCACCTCCAAACCATTTAGAAATGTATCTGTATGTATTCTATCAGGAATTTGACTGATCACTTTTACTTTAGCTTTATCTGAAATGTTAGACGAAACATACTCCGTACATTTTGATGTAAACACCTCACAATCTACCATAAAATATTCCTGCATGAAAGCAGATTGCTCTAAACTAGTAACCATTGCATCCTCAGGAAGTTTGACCTCCAACAACCAATCGTTAACGAATGCTGTTAAATCCTGTCCGCTAGCCGTTTCAACTTCAGATACAAAATCATCAGTCTCTACATTACTAAACTGATACTTCTCTAAATAAGCTTTTACAGCTGTTTTAAAAGCCTGATCACCAACTTGCTCTCTAAGGACATGCAAAGCCCAGGCTCCTTTCTTATAGAAGGTCGCGCTAGTGGACTTGGGATCTAACAACGATGTACTCTGACCAGCTTTTTCCTGAGCAATTAGTTCCTGAGCATTTTCAAATAATTGCCAATAATAATGATCATCACCAAAAATATGACGTTCTGCTAGTAATGCGTAATAAGTTGCAAAGCCTTCCTGCAACCAATGATGCTCGCCAGACTTGGCAGTCACTAAATTTCCAAACCATTGATGTGCTAATTCATGTGCATTTACCGTAATGTAGTTTTTATCATTAAAAGCCGTCGAATCTACCACAAAACTATCTGAAAAAATCGTCAGACTGGTATTTTCCATTCCGGAGTAGAGAAAATCCTTTACAGGAATCTGTTTGTAATTTTGCCATGGATAAGCAAACCCGATCTCCTCTTCTAAAAAGTCAAACATTTGCTTCGTGTAGCGATACGTTGGCTCAACTTTAAGCGAATCTTTGGGATAGTAATAATACACTAACGGAATCCCGCTTTTTGAAATCGCAGTTTTCTTATCATATTTACCAATAGCTAAGGCTGCCAAATAGCTAGACATGGGCTTTTTCATATCATAATACCATTTTGTGTAACCATCCGAAAACTCTTTATTGACCAACTCGCCATTGGCTACCACTTCATAATCGCTATCATAAGATACAGTGAGATCAAATTCTATTTTATCATTGACATCATCTATACTCGGCAACCAATTGCTGGTATACTTCCCTTGTCCTTGGGTCCAGATTTGATCATCAACAAAGTAGATTGCTTTTTTAGGGTAAGAAAAATAGATTAATTTAAACTCGTATATAGAATCCTTGACCAATTTATCTGTGAAATTCAAAACTAAGCGATTATTATGGTAATTATGCCGCGTTCTGAAATTACTATCATGTATTTCATAATGATCAATTGTATTCCTTACATCTAGGTAGACTGAATCTGTTTTCTTTAGTATCTTAAATTTATATATAGCAACACCACTTACTTGTTTGGCTTCAGAATCAAAACGCAGATCAGCTTTTACCGACATAAAATCCACATACTCAGTTTGCTGAGCCATCAGATTTCCGAAGACAAACAAAAGAAAAAAAAGACACAAAAATCGTTTCATATACAGGTTTAATCAAAGATGAGACCAAAATACAATATTTACCAGCAAAGAAAAAAGTTACACGTCTTAGAGATTAGAATTTAACTTAGAATTAATTAAATTCGCTCTATGAGTGTCAACCTTCAAACTCCTATTGATTACCTTAAAGGCGTTGGTCCTAACCGGGCTGACCTACTTCGTAGTGAGTTGGGTATTCATACCTATCAGGATTTGATCAATCTTTTTCCTAATCGCTACTTGGATCGCACTAAATACTATAAAATTAGTGAGCTACAACGCAATAGCTCCGAAGTTCAAGTAGTTGGAAAAATTACAGGTTTTAAGGAAGTTGCTCAAAAACGAGGAAAACGTCTGGTTGGTAAATTTCAGGATGACACAGGAACACTGGACTTAGTTTGGTTTCGTGGACAAAAATGGATTCGTGACAGCATAAAACTAAATACACCTTATGTCATCTTCGGAAAAGTCAACTGGTTTAACGGCGTCTTCAATATGCCACATCCAGAGTTAGAATTGTTGAGTGATCATAAAAACAATTTACGATCATCCATGCAAGCCGTGTATCCCTCGACCGAAAAATTATCAAATAAAGGCATTACCAATCGCGTGATGACTAAAATCATGCAAAGTCTGTTTTTAGAGACTAAAGGAAAGTTCTCTGAGACCTTACCTGAACATCTCATTTCTGAACTCAAATTATTATCAAAAAATGATGCACTCTTTAATGTTCATTTTCCTAAAAATCAGGAGCTATTATCACGTGCTGAATTTCGGTTAAAATTTGAAGAATTATTTTACATTCAACTCCAACTTATTTTAAAGAATCTAATCCATAAATCTAAAATTAAAGGATTCCCTTTTGAATCGGTTGGCGATTATTTTAACACCTTTTACAAACACCATTTACCTTTCGATTTGACCAATGCTCAAAAACGGGTTATCAAAGAAATCAGACACGATTTAGGAAGCAATGCACAAATGAATCGATTATTACAAGGTGATGTTGGATCAGGAAAGACCATAGTAGCGTTCATGTCAATGTTAATGGCGCTTGACAACGGTTTTCAAGCCTGCCTAATGGCTCCTACTGAAATTTTGTCAGTTCAACACTATACAGGATTACTTGAATGGTCTAATAAATTGAATATCAGAATACAAATACTTACAGGTTCAAGTACTACTTCAGAAAGACGAAACATTCACGAATCTTTAGAAAATGGCGATTTACAAATCCTAATTGGGACACATGCTTTACTTGAAGATAAGGTGAAATTCAAAAATTTAGGCCTCGCAATTATTGATGAACAACATCGTTTTGGTGTCGCGCAACGATCAAAATTATGGAAAAAAAACACCTCTCCTCCACATATTTTAGTAATGACTGCAACTCCAATTCCAAGAACCTTAGCCATGTCAGTTTATGGTGATTTAGACATCTCAATTATTGACGAATTACCACCTGGACGACAAGCGATAAAAACGGTACATCGATACGATTCGAATCGCCTAAAAGTTATGCGATTTATGCGTGATGAAATTACTAAAGGCAGACAAATTTATATTGTGTATCCGCTCATTCAGGAAAGTTCAGCTTTAGACTACAAAGATCTCATGGATGGCTATGAGAGTATTGTTAGAGAATTTCCGCAGCCCGATTATCAGATTTCAATTGTTCATGGTAAAATGAAAGCGGCTGATAAAGATTATGAAATGCAACGTTTTGTAAAAGGCGAAACCCAAATCATGGTTGCTACTACAGTCATAGAGGTTGGTGTCAATGTTCCTAATGCCTCTGTAATGATTATTGAAAGCGCTGAGCGCTTTGGTCTATCGCAACTGCATCAGTTAAGAGGTCGTGTTGGTCGAGGCGCAGAACAAAGCTATTGCATTTTAATGACCAGCCATAAGTTAAGTCAGGACAGCAAAGTACGCCTTGAGACTATGGTGAGAACAAGTGACGGATTTGAAATTGCCGAAGTTGACTTAAAACTAAGAGGTCCTGGTGATATCATGGGCACGCAACAAAGTGGTGTCTTAAATTTAAAAATTGCTAATATTATTAAAGATAAAGACATCTTACAAAGTGCTCGCTATTATGCAAAACGCATTCTTGACAATGACCCATCACTTGGTTTCCCAGAACATAAAGTCATACTTAAAACGTACCGTGAGCTCAGCAAATACAAGAATATCTGGAATTATATTAGTTAATATTTTAAATCAAAATATATTTTAGCTAACTGTATAGATGGATATTAATTATTATATTAGTAAGCCTTGGAGCCGCTTACAGATTATTTAAAACCATTTTTTAATATGACTTCTAAACAAAAACAACTACTATTTACCATTATATTTATTGCCATTTTATTTTATGCAGACCCAGTTTATGCTGGTCCTGGAGGTGGAATTGCAAAAGCATTTTTTAAAACGTGGTGGGGAAAAGCAATATTAATTCTATTGACTATTATTTTTCTTCCGTTGATCATTTACATGAAAACTGTTGAATATTTCGCTGTAAGAAAAGCCAAAAAAGAGCTTTTAAAATTAGGCATGATCAATAAAGATTTTTCATGGTTAAATCTGGAGAAAAATATCACTAATGTATTCACCAGAGTATATATTGCCTGGAGCAAAGGAGACATGAAAGAAGTTTCAGAATACGTGAATCACTGGTATTGGCAAAACCAACAAACAGTCCACTTAGATAAATGGAAAGCAGAAAACCTAAAGAATGTTTGTAATCTTGAAAGCATAAGCAGCATTAAACCTTTGTATTTGGAAATATCTGAAGAAGATAATTTAGAAGGCTCTAAAATTGCTTTTAGCATCACAGCCAATGTGGAAGATTATTTAATCGACAGAGACACTAGAAGACCAGTTATTGGTAAGAAAGGTTACAGTGATGAAGAAAAAATCTGGATTATGGAATACACTGAAGGTAAATGGTTGCTAGACGATATTAGAGATGGAGACATGTCGCTTCAATTTGCTAAGCTTGATAACATTATTCCTGAAAGCATTGTTAGTCAGTCACTCCATAGAGCTTAAATATAGACAACAAAAAAAGCCCAACTTTTTAAAGTTGAGCTTAAAAACAAGTAAGTTTTTTGATTGATTTAGTTGATTGATGAACTTATTATAATGCACCTAATTCTTTTAAATGTTTTTCCGAATTAGCCTTGACATTTGCTGGCGGATTCATAGATAATACCTTTTTAAAGTTTTTAATAGCATTTTTCTTATCACCTATAATTTTATATGCTTCTCCTAAACTATCATATACATTAGGATTGTCAGGATCAAGCTTTACGGCTTTTTTAAAATAAGTCATAGCCTTATCGTTTTCTTTGAGATTAAGCATTTGATATCCAATAGCATTAAGCTGATTCGCATTAGCCATAGTAGCAGCTTCATCTACCGTAGCCATAAACTCTTCTGTTCTTCCTAGCTTATTGAGTATCTGTGCCTTGATTGCTAGATTATTAAATGTCTTCTGACTAAAAAACTGACCAGAAATGGCCTTGTTGATCCACTCTAAAGCTTCAGTAAGGTCTCCTCCATTATTCAATGCGAAATTTGCTGCTTGCTCCCAATTTTGTCTTTGAAATCCTGCTTGTCCCTTAGCTTTACTTCGGAAATCACTCAACACAATATCTGTGACATCAAAAGATATTTCAAAAGGAAACGCTTTTGTAGACCAGGCTAACGATGCTGTTGCTGAATTTGCTTGCACATCATCAAATGAAAAAGTAAGTAACTCATGATGCGGTACAGTGGTTGTCGTTATATTAGCTCTCAATGCATCATTATTCTTATCGTAGAAATAACTTCCCCAAGCATCAGAATCCTTTGATAAAATCAAAGTAGCCGTATTGTCTGGTTTAACTTCTAAGTGCAAACCATAAGTTCCTGCTTCTATTGTTTTACCTTCTACTTTCGCATCATGCGAGAAGGTTATAATCGTGTTTTCATTAGCTCCTGCTCTCCAAGGTGCTGCTTTGGAAGTACCAAAACCCAAGTCGTTCATTCCATAAGGCACTAATGCTCCCCAAATCTCACGACCTTTTACACTTGGTCTTGAATAAGTAATAGTAACATCAGACACACCAATTCTTTGAGATACTGTAGCTAGCTGACTCCCTCTTGGTGTATTAAGTTGAGCAAATGCATCCACACTAATTAATAGTATTGCACACATTAGCCATTGTGTGATTGTTTTGATTTTCATGATTTTGATTGTATTAGTTAAAATTCAATAAAAAGGTAGGAACAAATCAAATCGCTCTGTGTTACAGTCTTGTTAAAGAACTAGGCACTAATGTTAATTAACATATTTTAACCATAAATTATATAGCTATATTTACAAAAACTCAAATTATGAGCATGCTTCATCTTAAATTAGAAACTGACCCTCGTTGGGCAACCATAGCCGAAGATAATATAGAGGAAATCTTAACTGATCACGCTTGGTGTGAGCAAAAAGCAGCTACAAATGCCATTACAATAATCACACACAATCCACAATATGAAGATATGGTTACCGATTTACTGGAGTTAGCAAAAGAGGAACTTGAACATTTCCAAATGGTACATGAGATCATCAAAAAACGTGGTTATAAACTTGGTAGAGAACGCAAAGACCACTACGTCAATGAGCTTTATAAGTTTATGAACAAAGGTGGAAGCCGACTGCAAAGTATGGTAGATCGGTTATTATTTTCAGCAATGATCGAAGCTAGAAGCTGTGAACGCTTTAAACTACTGTCCAATCGTATCAAAGACCAAGAACTCTCTAAGTTTTATTATGACCTTATGGTTAGTGAAGCTGGACACTATACAACATTTATTGGCTTTGCTAGAAAATACGGTCAGCATATTGACGTTGATAAACGATGGAAAGAGCTCGTTGAATTTGAAGGCGAGCTTATTAAAAGCTACGGAAAATCAGAAACTATTCACGGATAATTTAAATGACAACATAACCTCTAAATCTCTATGACGATAAAACCTTTAATTTTCCTTCTTATATTCTTTTGTACAATAAGCACATGCATAGCCCAGACCACTACAAAGAAAACCTACACTAAAGAGGAAATAGAACAGCTTGATGCTACATATAAAGCTAAAAAGAAAAAGGACAAAGCTAAGAGAAAAGAACTAAACCAAACTACACTCACCGAACTCACATTAGAAGACATTAACGGAAACATCTATACGCTAGACGATTTAAAAGGAAAGGTAGTGGTGATGAACTTTTGGTTTATAAGGTGTCAACCCTGCGTTGCTGAAATTCCAGATCTCAATGAGTTAAAAGCAAAATTCAAAGGTAAAGATGTCCTCTTTTTTGCTGTAGCATTAGATACTAAACCAGCTTTAGAAGTGTTTCTAGAATCACATCCATTTGATTTCATCATAATCCCAAAAGGAGGTGCTTTGGCCAACCGCTTTAAAATCCCGCATTATCCTTTCAACATGATTATAGATCAAAATGGAACCATGCAATACGTGAGCGATGTACTCAGCTTAAATATTGTAAACCGTTTAAAACGTAGAATCAATGCTTTACTCAAAGAGCACTAGCACCTTCTTCTTCCAGTAGCTCACTAATAAATGTAGTAAATTCTTCTTGGAATTCGACAAACTTCTCTCCAGTTGCTGGTCCGTTAAAACCCGTATGTATCTTACGTACTTTCCCTTTTTTATCAATAAATATTGAAGTTGGATAAGACAGCACATGATTTAACATTGGTAACTTCTCCTGTGCTTCTGTCTTGCTTGAAGTTCCGTATTGTGCTAACAAAATTGGGTATTGAATCCCAATACCATCTTTCAAACGTTTAATACTTTGAAACGCTTTTTCTTCAGTCTTTGCGTATTCAAAAGCCAAAGCCACAAATTCGATATCTTTTTCGGCATTGGTATCATAAAATTCAGAATAATATTTGCTTTCATCTAAACAATTCGGACACCAGGTTCCCATGATTTGTACGACTACAACCTTGTTTTTAAATCGATCATCAGACAATGACACTTGGTTACCTTCGGCATCAGGAAATGTAAATTCCAGCGTGTCATAACCTTCATTTAAGAACGTTAAATCATTGGCGTCAGGCAATTCATAAGACGCATTTCTTTTAGCTACAAATGGCTCTTCCCAATGGTTTCCAGAATAGAACATTCCATTCATTGTACTATCAGTAACTTTAGCAGTAAATAAAAAAGCATGAGCACCATCAAAAGTAGATAATTTCATTGTGTCTCCATCCATCACTCCTTCAAGATATCTGTAATCGCCTGTAGTTGTTCTAAATGTTCCTGTTACACTCTGACCTTCTTGCCTAAAAATACCTTTTGCAATATATCTATCGGCTTCATTATTTGGACTAAATACTGTTTCCCAGTTTCCAGATACATCAGCATTAGCTGTTTGATTTTGTAATTCAAAGCGAGTTTCCTCACCAAATCTGGCTGTAAAGGGCACAACACGATCCAAACTTTCTTTAATAAAGTTACCTTTAAGTGTTCCGTTTTTTAGAACCGCTTCAATATATCCTTCAAATACAGGTGCTTTAAAAACAATAGTATCATTTGAGTAGTTGATATCTGTAACCATGATAGCTTCATCTGCATTGAAGATTTTGAGAGCATCACGAGAGGTCACCTCAAAATTAAATGGCAACACTTCGGTCTCTGTAACCTGTAATTCTGCTCGCCAAACACCTTCTGCCAGAGCTTTAGGTCGATTAACATTACAACTCATAACGAACATTACAATTGGTAATAGAAGTATTTTTTTCATAGTAGACATCAAATTAAAATAGTGTAGTCTCAACAAAGATATAATTCTTACAAATATTAGCTATTTCTAACTCATATATCGTTAAGAGTTTTATAAATGTTCTATTTCAGTAAAAAAATCAGAATTTCAACTAATTTTTATGAAAATCAAGACCTTGAAATTATTAGTATTATTATCTTTGGCAATTGATAAAATAAGACAATGAAGATATCATATAACTGGCTAAAACAGTTTTTAAAAACCGATTGGACTGCTGAAGAAACAGGCGAATTATTAACTGATCTCGGATTAGAAATTGAAGGTATAGAAATATATCAATCTGTTAAAGGTGGCCTTGAAGGTATTATTGTAGGTGAAGTTTTAACTTGTGATCAGCATCCAAATGCAGATAGATTAAAAGTAACTACAGTAAATATTGGTGCTGATGAACCACTACAAATTGTATGTGGTGCTCCAAATGTAGCTGCTGGTCAAAAAGTACCTGTAGCAACAATTGGAACTACATTATACACTGAAACTGGAGAGGCTTGGAAGATTAAGAAAGGAAAAATTAGAGGAGAGGAAAGTCATGGAATGATCTGTGCCGAAGATGAATTAGGTCTAGGTAAATCACATGATGGTATCATGGTTTTAGATGAAAAATTAGAACCTGGAACACTAGCTGCAGACATTTTTGAGATTGAAAATGATCATGTTTTTGAGATTGGATTAACACCAAACAGAGCTGATGCTATGAGTCATTACGGAACGGCTCGTGATCTTAAAGCCGGTCTCTTACAAAAGGATATCAATACCGAATTAATCACACCTTCTGTAAGTTCTTTTCATGTGGATAGTAGACCCTTAAAAATTGATATTGATATCAAAGATTACGATTTGGCTCCACGCTACTGCGGACTTACAATTACTGGAATAAAAGTTGAAGATTCACCTGCTTGGTTACAACATCGATTAAAAGCTATTGGTCTGGCTCCAAAAAATAATATTGTTGACATCACTAATTACGTACTACATGAATTAGGTCAACCATTACATGCTTTTGATGCTGCAAAAATTTCAGGAAACAAAGTAGTGGTTAAAACCTTACCTGAAGGCACAAAATTTACTACACTTGATGAAGTAGAGCGTGAATTAAGTGCTGAAGACCTTATGATTTGTGATGACGAAAAACCAATGTGTATAGCTGGTGTTTTTGGTGGCATAAATTCTGGAGTTACTGAAAACACAACTAGTATCTTTTTAGAAAGTGCTTACTTCAATCCTGTAAGCATTAGAAAAACTGCCAAACGTCATGCCCTTAATACAGATGCGTCTTTCCGCTTTGAAAGGGGTATCGATCCAAATATTACAGATTATGCACTTAAACGTGCTGCGCTTCTTATTTTAGATATTGCAGGTGGTGAAATCTCAAGTGATCTTATGGACTTTTATCCGAAGAAAATTGAAGATTTTCAGGTTCGTTTAAGTTTTGAAAACGCTAAAAAATTAATTGGTGAAGAGATTCCTAAGGAAACTATAAAGAGCATATTAACCTCTCTTGATATAAAAGTAAATAATGTTACTGAAGCAGGATTAGGTCTAACCGTTCCAGCCTACAGAAATGATGTGCAACGCGAAGCAGACGTTATTGAAGAGATCTTGCGTGTCTATGGCTACAACAACATAAAAACTACTGAAAAACTGAATGCATCGATTTCTAATACCTCAAAATTTGAAGATTACAAGCTTCAAAATGTCATTGGAAATCAGTTAGCCGCTCAAGGATTTTTTGAAATAATGAGCAATTCACTAACCACACCTAAATACATTGAATTAAGCACACAGCTTAAAGAAGAACACAACGTAGAAATGCTCAACCCGTTGAGTAATGACCTTAGTGTTATGCGACAAAGCCTATTGTTTTCAGGTTTAGAAGCAGTTAGCTACAATATCAATAGAAGACGTGATAATCTGAAATTATATGAGTTTGGTAAAACCTATCATAATTATAATGATAGTCGCGAGGAATACAAACACCTCTCTATTTTTCTGACAGGAAATAAGAATACGCAACGATGGAATGCTCCTATACAAAAGAGTGATTTCTTTTATATGAAGGGCATAGTAAATAGTACTTTAGAGCGCTTAGGCATTTCAAGATTCAAGGTCTCTCCTATCAAGAATGATGTATTTAGCGAAGGTATTAGTTTATCATTAGGAAAAACTAAACTGGTAGATTTTGGCATCATCAACAAGAAGGTATTGAAACACTTCGGAATATCACAGGAAGTACTTTATGCCGATTTCAACTTGGACAATGTCTTGGACATGTCAAAACATAATGATATTAAATTTAAAGACATTCCAAAATATCCTGAAGTTCGTCGTGATTTCGCCTTGCTACTAGATGACAATGTCACTTTTGAAGATATAGATAAGATTGCTGTACAAACCGAAAAGAAGCTTCTAAAAGATGTTGACTTATTTGATGTTTATCAAGGAAAAAACCTTCCAAAAGGCAAGAAAAGTTACGCTGTAAGTTTTACCATTCAGGATGAACATAAAACACTAACAGATAAGCAAATAGACAAGATTATGAATAAGCTACAAGCCAATTTTGAAAAACAGCTTGGAGCAGAACTTCGATAAAACAAAAGCCTTTTCAAATTGAAAAGGCTTTGTTTTGCTATTAATCTACTCTACGTTTTCACCATGTTGAGACAGATCGAGGCCTCTTAACTCCTGATCTTCTCTAACACGCAAGGGCAAAGTAATATCAACTATTTTAAAAAGCAACAGACTTCCGAAGAATGTAAATACTGCTACTCCAACCAAAGCAATCATATGATGTGTAAATGTTGATGTCTCTCCATAGATGAGTCCGACATCCTTTGCCAATACGCCTGTGAGAATCATACCCACTATTCCACCAACTCCATGACTAGGAAACACTTCTAATGTATCATCAATTTGAGATTTTTTATTTAGCTGAATTGCCATATTACTGACAATAGCTGCTACAAAACCTATAAAAACACTCTGTCCAATAGTTACAAAACCAGCAGCTGGAGTTATTGCCACTAAACCAACAATTGCTCCAATACAAGCTCCAAGAGAGGACATTTTACGATTATAGAAGCGTTCATAAAATAGCCAGGTAATCATACTGGTAGCAGACGCAATATTAGTATTAGCAAAAGCAATTACAGCATCTGTGTTAGCACCAAGAGCTGACCCTGAATTAAAGCCAAACCACCCAAACCAAAGCAAACCAGTTCCAAGAATCACAAAGGGAATGTTTGCAGGTTTCTCTATGGTATTTCGACGTTTCCCTAAGTATATAGCTCCAGCCAATGCGGCCAAACCAGCAGACATATGAACTACTGTTCCACCTGCAAAATCCAACACATCCCAATTACGTAATAAACCATCTGGATGCCACGTCATATGAGCTAAAGGAGAATAAATGAAAATTGAAAATAATACCATAAACAGTATGTAACTTCTAAAACGTATACGTTCTGCAAAACTACCAGTAATCAAAGCAGGAGTTATTATGGCAAATTTGAGTTGAAAAAGTGCAAACAATAAGAAAGGAATGGTTTCTGCAAAATCAGGGTTAGGTGACACAGAGACATCTTTAAAACAAAAGAATGTTCGCGGATCTCCAATAACACCATAAAGACTATCTCCAAACGCCAAACTAAATCCAATAATAACCCATAAAACACTGATAACGCCAAGAGCAACAAAACTTTGTAGCATTGTTGATATAATACTCTTTTTGTTTACCATACCACCATAAAAGAAAGCTAATCCAGGCGTCATTAAAAACACTAAAGCTGAAGCCACTAACATCCATGCAGTATCTCCACTATCTATAGCATCAACATTGCTTAAAATTTGATATTCCGTTCCGCAGAAAAGCACTAGCATAACCAAAATAGCTAGCGCAATAAAGTTCATTTTTTTTCCCATGATCAACTTGTTACAAACCAAATGTAAAAAATGAAGTCGATATTTTTTCTCACAAAATGAATTTCAGTATTAGTTTTATGATTATCACAAAAATCACCTAGTAAAATTATGATAACGATAATATTTTCTATTTTTGAGTTTCCAAAACCCTAAGACATTTTTGAATAATAGAATCTTAATTACAGTGGTATTGATGGTTTGTTTTGCAACTTCATCAAACGCACAAATACTAGAGACAACTAAACCATCTGATTCAGCAGGTGTATGGCAACTTTTGAAGTATGATGCCAAATTTACTATTAAAGGTGTTGGACATTCACTAACGCGTCCACTGCACTGGAAGAGTGATGATTTTGGAAAACTGGGTGTTCTATTTTTTGGAACAGCTGCACTTAGCTTAACAGATGAACCCATTCGTGATCTCTCACAAATTAATAAAGATAAATTTCCAAAAGTCTTGAGAGATTTTGGCTGGTATTTTGGTAATCCTCAAAATTACTTTTTAGCTAATGCTGGATTATACACTTTTGGTTTAATCACCAAAAACGAAAAAATCAGAAAAGCGAGTGTGCTTATTATTTCGTCTTCAATTACAACAGGTTTAATTCAATCCATTGGTAAATCTGTAGTTGGTAGAGCACGTCCAGGTTCTGGTTTTGATAACTACACATTTAATCCGTTTTCAGGAGAAGCCACCTTTCGGTCTTTTCCATCAGGACATACTGCATTAGCAATAACTATGGCACACTCTGTGGCTAAGCAATTTGAAAATCCATGGATAAAAGCTGGCATTTACACCATTGGTTCCATTCCTCCTATTTCGCGTATAATTGATGATGCCCATTGGATTACTGACATTGCATTTAGTACAGCCATTAGTATTATTGTTGTTGATAGTATTGATAAGTTCTTGTTTGAAAAAGATGCTTATGATTATCCGAAGAAAAAGAAGCAGATCTCGTGGAACTTAAGATTTAGTACAAATCAAATTGGTATTGTTGGTACTTTTTAATCATCTGTATTCTGGATTTTCAAAATTCCAACGCTTTCCATTATCCCACGCTTCTCTTGAATTCCCCAAAGCAGGATAACCTTTATTAATCTTAAGCATTTGAGCAAGATGCATCAAATTGTAGGTCATGAATGTTGTGTTTCTGTTTGTAAAATCATTGTTTTTAGCATTAGATTCTTCATCGAGATAACTTGGCCCAGGACCAACCTCTCCAATCCATCCGCAATCTGCCTGTGGAGGTATTGAATACCCAATATGTTGCAATGCATATAATAATCCCATAGCACAATGTTTTACGCCATCTTCATTTCCTGTAATGATGCAGCCTCCAACTTTTCCGTAAAATAAATATTGTCCTTTTTCATTTTGTTTTCCACTCATAGCGTACAATCGCTCTATAAGTTTGGTAGCTACAGATGAGCGTTCTCCTAACCAAATAGGAGTTCCAATTACTAAAATGTCTGCGTCAAAAATACGTTTAAATAATTCTGGCCATTCGTCTGAAGCATAACCGTGTTCTGTCATATCAGGATACACTCCAAAGGCTACATCGTGATCAATAAATCTAATTTCATCTACAGCAACCCCTTCTCTCTTCATTATAGCCATAGAGACATCCATAAGTCCCTTTGTATGACTCTCACGTGGTGATTTTTTTAGTGTACAATTAATATATATTGCTTTTAAAGTTGTAAATTTTGGATTGTTCATGATGTATATTTTTAAAATCATACTTAAAATAATCATATTAGAGCAACTCCTCAAAAAGCATGTGTTAAACTATTGCAAAATATTATTCAGACCTTACCAATAAGATTGAAATAATCCTTAATTTTAACATTCATAAAAAAACAAAAAAAACATGGCTACAGTTACATTAGGCGGAGATACAGTGCATACCTCTGGAACCTTACCATCAGTTGGAACACCTGCACCAAATTTTAAATTGACAGCAACTGATTTATCATCAAAATCGTTAAGTGATTATGCTGGACATCATTTAGTATTGAATATTTTTCCTAGTGTAGACACAGGAACATGCGCGCAATCTATTAGAGAATTTAATAAAGCAGCAAGTAGTTTAGATAACACTAAAGTGTTGTGTATTTCCAAAGATCTTCCTTTTGCCATGGCTCGTTTTTGTGGTGCTGAAGGCCTAGACAATGTTGAAAGTCTGTCAGATTTTAGAACTGGTGAGTTTGGAAGAGCTTACGGACTTGATTTTACAGACGGAGCATTTGAAGCACTACTATCAAGATGTGTTGTAGTTATTGATTCTGAAGGCAAAGTAACTTACACTGAGCAAGTCCCTGAAATTGCTGATGAGCCAAATTATAAAGCGGCATTAGACGCTTTAAAATAACAACAACTCAATTATAAAGCGGCATTAGACGCTTTAAAATAGTAACAACTGAAATCTTATGGTTACTCACAATGCCTCAAACTAATGGCAAAAAAAGAATCTTTCCTTATTAACAGATTGAAAAGTGTTGGTTACGCTTTTAAAGGTGCTCTATATTTAATAAGAACAGAGGCAAGTATTAAAATTCAGGTATTTTGTGCTATTGTAGTCACCATAGCTGGATTTTATTTTGATATTTCCAGAACGGAATGGTTATTTCAAATTGCATTTATAGGTCTAGTAATGAGCATGGAAGGTGTCAACACCGCTATTGAATATATTGCCGACTTTGTCCATCCAGATAGACATGATAGTATAGGTAAAATAAAAGATATAGCTGCAGGAGCAGTTTTTATTGCCGCTATTTCAGCAGCTGTAGCAGCTTTAGTAATTTACATTCCTAAGATTTTCTGAATCAATTGAGAGTTAGGATACTTTAATTAGTAAAGTGGTGGTCTCAAAATTTAGGAAGCAATATACAACACCTTAGATTTGGAGCTTCGTTAGAAGTATTTAAAAAAGGTGATGATTACTACTCACTTCCTAAATCTATTATGTAAAAGGTTGACAATGCAAATGTATCATATACACTACACGACGCTAAAAAGCATATGGATAAATACATGTAATGATTACTGTAATAATTCACATAATTCAATGTCTTTACTAAAAAGATGCATGAAATCAAAAAAGCTTAGATCAAATTTAAAACATCTCTCTAGGATAAACGTTAGTAATTTGTATTTTTGTTTCATACTAATAACCCTTTAATGGCGAAGAAAAAGACTAAGACAAAGAGTAAAGCTAAAACCACGCCTAAACTTAAAAAACCAAGCTTTAAATTATCAAGTCAGCAAAAACTGATATTTGGTAGTTTATTAATTATTCTTGGTGTTTTGATGTTCATTGCTTTTCTATCCTTTTTCTTTACCGGTAAAGCAGATCAAAGTACGCTTTCAGAAATTGCTTCCCGAGATGTTGAGGCTGAAAATTGGCTGAATAAATTAGGTGCTTGGATAAGTGACCTTTTTATAAACAGAGGTTTTGGTGTTGCTTCATTTATATTTTCTGGTCTATTATTCTTATCAGGAATTTACATCACCTTAGATATCAATAAAGCGCGCTTAAGACGTCACTGGATCTGGGGCACACTCATTGTTATCTGGTTGTCAGTATTCTTTGGTTTTTTCTCTCATAAATTCGACGCTCTTGGCGGAACAATAGGTTTTGAAATGAATTCATTCTTCCAAGACTACATTGGTAAGATTGGTACAATTCTACTTTTAATATTTGTCCTTATAACATATATGGCTATTCGTTTTGGCGTCAATGGTGACACTTTTGTCAAGTTATTCAAACGTGCAAAGAGTGATATTAAAAATGAGATGAACACTTCTGAAGACAACAGCACTACTTTTGCAGTAGATAATGATCTCTCTGCCGAAGCCGAAGACATCAAATCTGCTTTTGAACTTAATGTAGAAGACACCAAACCTGTAAAAGAGACCACTAAACCAAAACCTAAATTAGATACAACACCAGAACCAGAATTAAAAGTTGAAGCGACCAAAGATCAAAAGAAGGATCCAGATTTGGATATAGAGATTAAGACTATAGAAGAAGAAGTTTCTGAAACCGATAATCTTTCAGGAAAACTTGTTGAAGACTTTGGGCAATTTGATCCAACCTTAGAGTTGAGCAAATTTCAGTTTCCTCCTCTAGATCTCTTAAAAAAATATGATACTGAAGGTATAACTATCAATCAGGAAGAACTCGAAGAAAACAAAAACCGAATTGTAGAAACACTTAACAACTACAAAATTGGTATTGCGAGTATCAAAGCAACTATTGGACCTACTGTCACACTTTATGAGATCGTACCAGAGGCTGGTGTTCGTATTTCAAAAATCAAAAACTTAGAAGATGACATTGCTTTATCTTTATCGGCTCTAGGTATTCGTATCATTGCACCTATTCCTGGAAAAGGAACTATTGGTATAGAAGTCCCTAATAAAAATTCGACTATTGTATCAATGCGTTCTGTGATTGCTTCTCAGAAATTTCAAAAATCTGAAATGGAATTACCGATTGCCTTTGGAAAGACCATTAGTAACGAAACCTTTGTTGTAGATCTGGCTAAAATGCCTCACATGCTAATGGCTGGTGCTACTGGACAAGGTAAATCGGTTGGATTAAATGCAGTACTTACATCCTTATTATATAAAAAACATCCAGCAGAAGTTAAATTTGTATTAGTCGATCCCAAAAAGGTAGAATTGACATTATTCAATAAAATCGAACGTCATTATCTAGCTAAACTACCAGATAGTGAGGAAGCTATTATAACAGACAATACTAAAGTGATCAATACTCTAAATTCGCTTTGTATTGAAATGGATAACCGTTACGAAATGCTAAAGAATGCTATGTGTCGTAACATTAAAGAATACAATACTAAATTTAAAGCTCGAAAATTAAATCCAAATGACGGTCATCAATTCCTTCCTTATATTGTATTAGTCGTTGATGAGTTTGCCGATTTAATCATGACTGCAGGTAAAGAGGTAGAAACTCCTATTGCACGTCTGGCGCAATTAGCTCGTGCTATAGGTATTCATTTAATCATTGCAACGCAACGTCCTTCGGTTAATGTTATTACAGGTATTATAAAAGCTAATTTCCCAGCGCGAATTGCATTTAGGGTGACTTCAAAAATTGATTCCCGAACCATTTTAGATGGCTCTGGAGCTGATCAGTTAATTGGTCGTGGTGATATGTTATACACTCAAGGAAATGATATTACACGTATACAATGTGCCTTTGTTGACACACCTGAAGTAGAAAGAATTACTGAATTTATTGGCGGACAAAAAGCTTATCCTGAAGCACATATACTACCAGAGTATGTTGGTGAAGAAAGTGGCACAAGTCTTGATAATAATATTGAAGATAGAGACAAGTTGTTTAGAGAAGCTGCTGAAATTATAGTTACAGCCCAACAAGGATCTGCTTCTTTATTACAACGGAAACTCAAACTAGGATACAATAGAGCTGGACGCTTAATTGACCAATTAGAAGCCGCAGGTATTGTAGGTGGTTTTGAAGGCAGTAAAGCACGTCAGGTACTAGTACCAGACTTAGTAGCTCTTGATGAATTATTAGCAAACGAGACATAACTTAATTTTTTATAGTTCCGCGAAAGCGAGATAAACAAAATAACAATGAAACAAATAATAGTAATAGTAGCATTTTTAGTTGGAGCAATTGGATTTTCACAAGAATCAAAAAAGGCAGAAGCTTTACTTAACGAAGTTTACAATAAAGTAAGCACCTACAAAAATATTTCAATCGATTTCAAATATGTCCTTGAAAACACAAGTGAGAATATCAAACAAGAGACACGTGGTGATGTAACCATGCAGGACGAAAAATACGTATTGAATATTCTTGGTGTTACCCGTTTGTTTGATGGAAAAAAGCTTTACACTATAAGTCCGGAAGATGAGGAAGTAACTATTTCTTCGGATAGTTCAGATGATGAGAATACCATTACACCAAGTCAGATGATGTCATTTTATAAAGACGGATATACTTACAACATGGATATCATGCAGGATGTTAAAGGTAGAAAGATTCAATTTGTAAAGTTGAATCCTATCGATACTAATTCAGAAATCAAAGAAGTGTACTTAGGTATTGATGCAAAGACCAAGCATATTTACAGACTTATTGAAATAGGAAAAAATGGTACTAAAACAACACTAACTGTTAATTCTTTTAAAACTAACGAACCAATATCCAAAACCTTATTTACTTTTGATGAATCTAAATACAAAGATTATTATATCAATAAGCTAGATTAGGCTAACCATTTCCTTTTATGAAAATACTAGATAGGTATATACTTACGACCTACCTAAAAACATTTTTGAGCGTGTTTTTAATACTCATGTTCATTTTTGTTTTACAGGCTATCTGGTTATATATTGGAGATCTTGCAGGTAAAGATTTAGATACGTTTGTTATTATCAAACTTTTGCTTTACATCACACCTACGCTAATTCCGCTTATTCTTCCTCTGACCATTTTACTAGTCTCAATCATGGTATTTGGACAATTTGCCGAAAACTATGAATTTGCTGCTATGAAATCTACAGGTATTTCATTACAGCGTGCCATGAAAAGCTTGAGTGTGTTTATTGTATTATTGGGATGTATTACTTTTCTTTTTTCTAATAATGTCATTCCACGTGCAAATTATAAGGTATATAACCTCAGGAAAAATATAGCACAAGTCAAGCCAGCATTGGCGATATCTAAAGGCCAATTCAATGAAATTGGATCCTATAACATTAAAGTCGAGGATAAGTATGGTGAAAACGACCAGTTTCTTAAAACAGTTGTCATCCATAAGAAATCCTCCAGTGGTTCAAAAAATAGAACAGTTATCATTGCAGAAAGAGGAGAGCTTAAAAGCAATGAAAATTCAAATATACTTCAGTTAGTACTCTATAACGGTAACTACTATGAAGACATCTTTTCTAAGACACCTAATCAGACTAAGAAGAAACCGCATGCAAAAAGTTATTTTGAGGAGTATACAATTAATGTAGACTTGGAAGGTCTGAACGATGTTGACATTAACGACGAAAGTTACGACAACCGCTACAACATGCTTAATGTTAGCCAGTTGAATCAAAAGATAGACAGTCTGTATCAAAAAAAGAACGACAACCTGAAGTCCTTTTCAAATACACTTTATAGTCGTACAGCAATAGCTACATTGAATAATAACATTTCGCCTAAACAAGACACAATTTTTGAAGGAAATGATGTTATAAAATTGTTTAACCACAGAACCAAATTACAGTTACTTAACCTTACCACAAATACCATAAATAGTACAAAACAGATTATTGCAACTAATAAGAAAAACTTTATTGCCAACACCAAATGGCGTAATAAACACGTACAATCCCTTCATGAAAAATATGTCTTGGGTATTGCCTGTATTATTTTATTTTTTGTTGGAGCACCATTAGGAGCGCTCATTAGAAAAGGTGGAATTGGCTTACCTCTTGTTGTTGCTATACTCTTATTTCTTACCTACCATTTTATAGGAATATTTGCTAAGAACAGCTCATTAGACGATTCAATAAATCCAATTATAGCTACATGGTTATCTACACTTATCATGCTACCATTGAGTATTTATTTAACGCGAAGAGCAACAAAGGACAGACCTCTTTTTGAATCTGAAGGCTTACTGGAACCACTAAAAAAACTATTTGGTATCAAGAGTAAAACCCTAGTTTATGATACAGGATTGTTAGATATCAATTCTGAAGCTTACAGCACTCTAAACAGTTATGACGATAAGAAACTCATAGATGTAGTAAAACACTACAGACAATATGATTATAATATTGAATACAGAAATTCATCGCTTGCTATATTAAACTCGAGAGGTATAACAGAACAAGAATTAAAATTTGGCGGTAATTTGACAGATCACGAGTATGAAGAGTCACTACGATTAAAATATGCTTATGAAGAGAATTCTAAATTGGCATTTGTGCTTTATGCCATTGCATTAGTTACGGCATTACCTGGAGCTGTATTAAGAAATAACGGGTTTCCAACTACTGGAAATACACTATTATATATTGGAATAGCCATAGGCTTGCTTTATTTATTTGCTCTTATTAAATCTTATATTGATCATTCTAATTTATATAAACAGTTAGGTAAGAAGAATATCTCTAATGCGATCGTATTCTTCATATTAGGTCTACCGTTATACTTTTTCTTTTATTTCTATCAGAAAAAGAAAATCAATGAAGATCTGAAAGTGAGTATAAAAAAAGCTATCGCAGACAACACTGAAACCAAAGAGTCTGTTGCAACAGAGATTAAAGATCCAAAAGGTTTTTCAATCCAATGGGACAACTATAAGGCCTATTCAAAATTTGCATTGATTTTTTATTGTGTTGGTAGTATTTTATTGGTGTCATACTTTATATTCAGAAACAACAAACTACCAGCAGCAGCGTCGGCTTCTTTAGAACTATCTGCTGTTTCAGGCTTTTTGTTTCTGGTGTATTCCATCATATCAAGCTTACATTTTGGAAAACTGTACTCGTTTATAAAATCAGCTGTAGGTTCTAAGCATGTCCTTTGGTCAATTTTAGGACTAATCTTATATCCCTTAATCTACTTTTTAAGACGAAATAAAATTCTTGAAGACTTTTCAACACAGAAAAAATAAGCCTTATCTTTGCACCTTTAAATAGATACTGATGACTAGCAACACCGCTCAACGCAAGAATAACATACAATTGAATACTATCGAGGAAGCCATTGAAGATATCAAACTTGGCAAAGTAATTATAGTAGTTGACGACGAGAACAGGGAAAATGAAGGTGATTTTATTGCGGCCGCAGAAGCTGTTACTCCTGAAATGATCAATTTTATGGCTATGCATGGCCGCGGACTTATTTGTGCTCCACTAACTGAGGATCGTTGTGAAGAACTGGACTTAACTATGATGGTACAAAACAATACCGTATTGCATCATACTCAGTTTACAGTATCTGTTGATCTTATTGGACATGGTTGTACAACAGGTATTTCTGTACACGACAGATCTAAAACCATTAAGGCATTAGTGGATCAAGACACAAAACCTCACGATTTAGGTCGTCCAGGTCATATTTTTCCTTTGAAAGCAAAAAATGGAGGTGTACTAAGACGAACAGGTCATACTGAAGCAGCTGTTGATCTAGCTAGATTAGCTGGATTTAAACCTGCTGGAATTTTGGTTGAAATCTTAAATGAAGATGGTACTATGGCCAGATTACCACAGTTAATCGATGTGGCCAAGAAATTTGATTTAAAACTCATTTCCATTGAAGACCTTGTGGCTTATCGTATGGAACACGACTCCTTAATTGATAAAAAGGAAGATTTCAATATAGAAACACGTTTTGGAAAATTCAGATTACGTGCTTACCAACAAACGACAAATAACCAAATTCATATTGCCCTAACTAAAGGTACATGGTCAAATGACGATTCTGTATTAACTCGAATAAACGCAACACTCGTCAATAATGATATTTTAGGAACATTGACTAATAATGCAGATGAAAAACTAGACGACATGTTTAGGGTTATAAATACTGAAGGCAAAGGTGCTATTGTGTTTATCAATCAGCAATCACAATCCATGAATCTATTAAAACGCCTAAACATCCTTAAAGAAAATCAGGAAGATGGAAACGTTGTAAAAGCTCCAAGAATTGAAATGGATGCTAAAGACTTCGGAATTGGTGCTCAAATTCTACATGACCTCAATATCCACAAGCTGAGACTGATCTCAAATACACAACAAACAAAACGTGTTGGAATGATTGGATATGGATTGGAAATTGTAGATTACGTTAATTACTAAAGAGACGACTTAATTGCCTTAACCATTTTAGAAGCTCTTTCTTTAACTTCTTCTTCTGTCCAGGATAGTTTAATCAAACAAGAGATATTTCGTCCAATAAAATGGTCAGATTGCTCAAATGATTTATTCTGAAGATTAGCTAAAGCTTGTTCAATTTCCGAAGATAAAGGAAATAGTGACTTCGTATTTTTAAGGTGATCCCATTTTCTAATGTAGTGCCAGTTATTATCATAATAGTGAAAACAAACATCTACACCACTGTCCTTAAAAGCAGTGGATACTTTTCGGGCAACTTCAAGATCAGGTAAGAAGAAATTTAAAAACGCATAGCTCTCCTCACCACCTTCAGGTACTTTTCTAAAGGTAACACCTTCAATGTTTTGGATAGCTTGACGTAGTATACCATAGTTCTTTTTCTGAATAGCAATAAACTCTGGTAAACGTTTAACCTGTGCTAAACCTACAGCTGCATTCAATTCTGAAATTCTAAAATTATAGCCTAAAAAAGGATGACTCTCAGCACCTCTATCGTTTCCAACGTGATCGTGACCATGATCGCTGTAATGATCTGCGTTAGTATAATAGTCTTTATTATTGGTAATCACTGCTCCTCCTTCACCGCAAGTAATGGTTTTTACAAAATCGAATGAAAAACAACCCAAATCACCTATGCTTCCCAGAGGTTGCCCATTATATGTGCCTCCAATCGCCTGACAAGCGTCTTCAATAAACAATAATTTATGTTTGGTACAAATCTCCTGAAGCGCATTCAAATCTCCCATACTTCCGCACATTTGAACGACCATAACAGCTTTAGTTTTAGTAGTTATAGCAGCTTCAACGGCTTTTGGATCTAATGTTAATGTATCATCAATATCAACAATGACAGGAATAGCTCCAAGCATTAATATAGCTTCAAAGCTAGCTACAAACGTAAATGATGGCATAATCACCTCATCTCCTGCTCCAACACCTGCTGATGCGAGCGCAACAGAAACAGCTGCTGTTCCGCTAGATACTAATTGTACATGATTGGTTTTAAACGTTTTTACAAGTTCAGCCTCTAATGCTTTGGCTTTCCAATGGCCATTGCGCATACCGTCAAAACCATATCGCATAAGAACACCATTATCTAAAACGTCATTAACTTCTTTTCGTTCAAGGTCACCAAATAACTCAAATCCAGGCATAGACTATTTTAATTTATCGTTCATTAAAGTAAGAAACGCCATAATATTCTCATCAGTCATGTTGGTAAGAGGTGTTAACACGGTATTTCCATTGTTATCAATTAATGACAATCCAGGAGCTGTAGTTTGTTTTGTGTAATGAATTCCTAATCTCACATTATAGGATTGTTTATCTGAAATATCTAATTTCAACCAAACAACTTTAGAATTAAATTTTTCAAAAGAACCGTTAGAGAAAAATGTGCTCAAGCGTTCTGATGCCTGAGTTTTCTGATTATCGGTAACATATACCAAAATTGGTTTGTTTTGATCTGAAGCCTGTTGTATTGCAGTTGTATTATCAGTGATCCAATTGACCTGAGATTGAGCAGATATTTGTAGTGTAAAAGCCAATACAAAAATGAATACTAGTTTTTTCATTATGATATTTAGATAAATGCGAAGGTTGTCGCTATTATGATTAAAACAAATATAATTAAATCAAGAGCACATCAAAAGCTTTTACTTACATTTCTATGACAGCATCTTCGAGTTGTTTTCTAACTTTCTTAAAATCGGCAAACATATCGTTTTCATCTCTAAATCCGACGGGTAGTAATAGAACAGATTTTAAATTTTTATCTTGGAGGTTTAAAATCTTGTCAAAGGCTTGCGGATTAAAACCTTCCATAGGACAGGAATCAATATGTTCAAAAGCACAAACAGTCATAAGGTTTCCAAGAGCAATATAGGCTTGCTTGACAGACCACTCCTGACGCTCTTTAATGGTTTTACCCTTCATCATTGTTTTAAGATCATTTCTGAAAGGCTCCAAAATGGTTTCTGGTGTTTCTCTAATATCTTTTACATTATCGAAATGATTGTCAATATCCTCATCAGAAATATTATTCTGAATACAAAATATTAATAGATGTGATGCTTCTAATACTTGCTTTTGATTATAGGAATGTTCGACTAACTGTTCTCTTATTCCCTTATCTTCTATAACTATAAGTTTGATGGTCTGCAATCCGAAGGATGTAGCTGTTAAATTGAAAGCTTGCTTTAAAGTATTTAATTTTTCATCAGACAGTAATTTTGAAGCATCAAATTTTTTTGTGGCATAACGCCATTTAAGCTTATTTATAGTGGTCATATGTAGTGTAATATTTTTTGCAAAAATACGGCTAGATATGAGATGAAACGTATGGTCTGTTATAAAATAATTCTATAGTCCTATTAAATACTTCAAAAAAAGGTCTTTTTTATTTGAAAGAATTAAAAAAGGATTCTATATTTGCAACCGCAATCGGAGAAATGGCAGAGTGGTCGAATGCGGCAGTCTTGAAAACTGTTGAGGGTCACACCTCCGGGGGTTCGAATCCCTCTTTCTCCGCAAAAAGAAGCCAAGTGTTTTTACACTTGGTTTTTTTATTGGAAGAAACTGAAGTTTACTTCAAGTTTATGGAAATAGAAAAACCAATAATTTTCTGAAAGAAAATTGGCTTCTATGCTTGCTCAGGATTACCTATGGGGATCATGTCAATAATCCCTCTTTCTCCGCAAACAAGCGCAAGGCTTGAAAAGAAAAAACCACCAAGTTTTACTTGAGTGGTTTTTTTATTTTTAAGATTTAGGCATTTGCAAAATGCCGTAAAAGGGAGATTGGAACAAAATCCCTCTTTCTCCGCAAAAGAAACCCATAACGAAAGTTATGGGTTTTTTGTTTTTAGCTGAATTAAAAGCTTATCTTAAAGCTAATATTAAATATTTAAATACTACTCTTTGCTTTTGCTAAATCCGTAAATATTTTGTCCAATAAAGTCTTTTGGAAACTTATCATCACCACGAAATCCTAGTTCTATGGTTCCACTATCTTCAGGAATATAATTGGTTTTGAATATGTAATCCCATAAGCTCAGGCTAATTCCGAAGTTAACACCATATTTACCTTCAGGTAATGTATAAGCATGATGATATAAATGCATTACCGGATTATTAAAAATATATTTTAAAGGTCCCCATGTGATTTTGATATTAGAATGATTGAAATGTCCAATAGTGATGGCTACAAAATGAACAATGTAAGCTTGCTCTGGTTCAAAGCCAAACAATATCATGACAGCAAATGTCTTTAGAGGCTTGTAGAGGATATTTTCCATCCAATGGTATCTTAAGTGTGCTGCAAACCCCATTTCTTTAACACTATGGTGCACTTTATGAAATCTCCACAATACAGGGTATTTATGTAATAAGACATGCGTGAACCACTGTACAAAATCTAAAACAATAAAAAACACCAATAATTGCAACCACATAGGCCAACCTGAAGGGTCAAATAATGCAATGGATTGACTGGTCACACCAAAATCGGCAAACGCAACTTCTAGCAATTTATAAAAACCACTTATAACGATCGCGAAAGCAAAAAAATTGAAGAACATATAGAAGGCATCAAGCCAAAAATCTTTTCTAAATATTGATTGATTTTTACGCCATGGAAAAGCGATTTCTAAAATCCAAACAAATAAAGATATTGCTATAAGTCCCCAAAAATAATTTGTATACCATGGAACTTCGAAAATAATTGACTTCCACGTCCATTCTACTGTACCATTAAATGCATTTACAAATGCGTCTACATATGTATTCATATCTATTGTTTTATTGTGGTGATGCTATCTTGTTCAAAAGGGAGGTCTTCAAAATAACTCCATTCTGTCCAGGATCCATCATAATTTCTTACATTTTTATACCCTAATAACTGGGTTAATATAAATGTGGTGTGTGCTGATCTAACTCCACTATGACAATACACAATAATTGTGTCGTTTTTTGAAGCTAACTGTTTATAAATACGATCTAATTCATCATAAGGTTTTATCATCAAATCTCCATGATAATCAATAGCTGATGACCAATCTATCCATTTACTATTAGGAATACGTCCACCTTTAGCTGCTCCTGATTTCTGTCGTTTTCCTGAAAACTCATCATCTGTTCTTGTATCTAGTAAAATGGTTTTACCATATAATGCCTCAACCATATCAGCTTTAGAAACATAGTATTTCATAGATGAATACTCAGGTAATTTAAACACTGTTTGAACTATTTTTGGTAACTCTGATGTCACTTCACCATTATTCTCTTTCCATGCTTTGAAGCCACCATGAAATAGTTTAACACCTGTAAAATCATAATTCTGCAATATCCACCATAATCTTGAAGAATCACACAATCCGTTATCATCATAAATTATTATGGTATCACTATTTTTTATACCTAAATTACTAAATAATACTTCTAATTGTTCCTTACTGATCATAATTCCCTTATAAGGGTAAGATAGGTCTTCAATATCTGTTCGCCATATATTTAAGGCTCCTGGGATATGTTCATCTAAATAAAATTCAGGTTTTCTAAAATCAATTATTTTAATATCAGGCTTACCAACTAGTTTTGATAATTCATCAACTTCTACAAGGTATGAATGAGACATCTCATTTGGCTCCTTCTTTACAACAGGCATCTGTTCTACCTCTTTATCTTTACAGCCAAAAAGCACAAACACCACTAAAAACAATACATTAATCTTCCAACTCATACCATTCTATATTAGTTAAGGATGCTCTTCTACCAACATCTTCAACAGGATAATTAGAGACCAAATAGCTTACAATGACATCTTGATTTTTTCCAAGATCCCACAAGTTTTGCGTCTCTTGCATCCACTTAATTGTAGCATTCCAACGCGCTTCACTCATTCTGTTTTGAGTTACTAATTTTGCTGAATGGCAATTTGTACAATTATTAACTACCACCATCAAACCCTCTCCTTCTTTTAAACCCGTCCTTACATGAATACCATTTTCAATACGGTCGATATCTTCTTCAGCATCCATAACTACATAGGTGTTCTTTTCACTTTTAAAGGCTGAAAAATCAGGATCAATCATATAATATATCAGTATTGCGCCAGCAATCATAAAGAGACTAAACAATCCCATCAACCGATAGAATATACGTCTTACACCTTCACGAAAATCTTGTTTTCCGGACATCTATTTGACTTTTATTGCAATTCTGTGACAAGCATTATTTAAATATCCTTTTGGATTCCATCCAGGAAGTAGCATAGGCTGCGCTTTACCTTTTGAGTCTGTGGCACGTGCCCAAACCTCATAGTATCCTCTCTTCGGAAATGTAACAGTAGCCGAAAAATGTTGCCAGGCTAGACGATTTGCAGGAGGCTCAATTGAACACCTGTTCCAAGTCGCACCAAAATCAATAGAATATTCCATTTTTGACACTTCTAATTCTCCTGCCCATGCATGACCTCTTATACGTAAAGATTTGCCTTCACTAATAGTTGCTCCGGTTTTTGGGTAGGTAATTAAGGATTTCACTGGCATAGACTCGATAATACACATATCTTCGTCTTTAACTTTTTCTCCAGGTGCGACAGGCTCACAAGGTACTCGATAGGCTGTACCAGTCATTTTTGCACCATCGTGAACTTTATTTCTAACACTTATTCTATTAACCCATTTTCCAGATACAGACGCTGGCCATCCTCCTGCAACCAGACGCAAAGGATATCCATGTACCATAGGTATATCTTTACCATTCATCTTAAACGCAAGCAAGGTCTCATCTTGTAATGATTTTGACATTGGTGCTCCTCTAGATATAGGTTCTTTTTTTGGATCTCTACTTAAATGGACATCGGTTGAATGATAACCAATATAAACAGCATTGTTTTTAATACCTACATCTTCAAGTACATCTCGCAATCTCACACCAGTCCACAATGCGCAATGCACTGCTCCAACAGTCCACTGATTTCCTTTTGCTGGAGGGTTAAATTCACTTCGGCCGTTTCCTCCACATTCTAATGTTAACTGATAGCTATAGTGCTTAAACTTAGACTTTAACTCTGAAAGTGTATAGGTTTTAGAGTTTACTACAGATTCGCCATCAATAGTAAGCGTCCATGTTTTAGCATTTACTTCCTCTGGAAGAAGTCCGTTATTTCTAACAAACATTTTTTCATTAGGCGTTATTTCATCATCTAACAAATGTGCCTGAGCCTCTATATTCCATGGTTTATCGTTTAAAACTACCATTTCCTTATGTTTATTAAACATTGTAAATGGGTCTGGATCTTGAAGTCCTATGGGAAAGTATCCCTCTAATATATTAGATCCAAAAACAATATCAGCTCCAATGAGCGCTGCAAATGAGCTTAAGGTTGCTTTTTTGATAAAACTTCTTCTTTCCAAAATGATAAAAATTTATGATAATCTTGAGCTATAAACGTATCAATATATAGTTTCCTGATTTTAATTTCTGTAACAAATGTTACAATTAGTATATAAGCTCTCAAAATCTCATATCATTTATGCTCTAATCAAATTTACTAAGTTAACTGCTCATGACCAATATCATTTAATATAAGCATCTTTCTAAATAAATTTATGCTATTGAAACTAATAGCATAAATATCATGAAAGTTCTTATTTACAGCGCCAAAGCATTTGAAATTCCGTATTTAGAGAAAGCTAATCGTAAAAAACACAATCTAACTTTTGTTGAGAATGCATTGTCTTCTGAAACAGCAATGCAAGCGGTTGGTTACGATGCTATCTCTATTTTCTCAGCTGACGAAGCATGCTTTCTTACCCTTGAAAAACTAAAAGATTTTGGTGTCAAATATATCTGTTTACGTTCTGTTGGTTATGATAATGTTAACTTAAGAGCTGCGTCAAGACTAAATATAAGAGTAGCAAATGTGCCAGCATATTCGCCATATGCCATCGCAGAACATGCAGTTAGCTTATTACTTACACTCAATAGAAAATTAATCGATTCAAATGAACGTGTGAAACGTTATAATTTCAATTTAGACGGATTGGTAGGCATCGATTTAAACGAAAAAACTGTTGGTATCATTGGAACTGGAAAGATAGGTTCTGTTATGGCTAAAATTATGAATGGATTTGGCTGCAAATTATTGGGTTATGATATTTCCGAAGACAAAGAATTAATAAGTAATTATAATCTAAGATATACAACACTTCAGGAATTATGTGAATTATCAGATATCATTTCAATTCATGTCCCTTTAAATTCAGATACCCACCATATGATCGATGAGGACCTCATATTTCTTATGAAAAAAGATGTTATGATCATAAATACAGCGAGAGGTGCTGTAATCAATACAGAAGACATGATTGACGCTCTTAAAAAGAAACAAATTGGTGCTTTAGGAATGGACGTATTTGAAAATGAAAAGGGAATTTTCTTTAAAGATCAATCTCAGGATATTCCTGATGATCCATTGCTGATACAACTCAATGCGTTTCCTAATGTTCTTATCTCGGGACATCATGCCTTTTTGACGAAAGAAGCATTAACCAATATAGCAGAAACAACCCTCTATAACTTAGATCAATGGTCAAAAAATAAAGAAAGTGATAATGAGTTAACTGATATAACAACTTAGATTATGGCTCAGTCTTTTTTTCTATAGATATCTTTCAAAACTGTGGAATCTCCATCCTTATTGACAACGTTCAGGTTGTACCGGATTTTGATTTTAGTGCCAACTGGCGCGTAGTAATAAATTACCCAAGCATCTGCTTCTTTTGTACCAATACAACCGTTTGAGGAAGCTTTTCCTAAAGACACTGGATTTGTAGTTGGATGAATTAATTGTCCGTAGCGTAATCCGTTAATTTCAGTTTCTATAAATGGAATTTGAGGTAATTTAGTTACTTTATCATCATCTCTTCTTGTTACTGTGTACTCTTTATTGGTCACAGGGTTTGCATATTTGGGATTACGTATATGATCAACAATATGACCTTCTCCTGTCTTAGTTCTCAGGTCTTCGATTCTTCCAGACATTTCGAGATATTTTTTTTGATGCTTCCCTACTCTAACAGGAAATTCATACAAGAGTATTGTATCTTGATACATACGCAATTTAAATTCTGGAATATTGATATCTATTATGGTTTTACTGAAATCGTTATAGAGTTGTTGCGCAGTTAATGAGTCTGGAATAATGAGCTTAACTCCTTTAGATAGAACAATCATTTTTTTCTGATTGTATACAAATGAATCTCTCGACTTCATTCGATAATAATCAGTATTTTGAAGGGTGTCAATAATCCAAGGATTGGCTCTAACAATCAAATGTTCAGTTAAAGTGTAAGGTGTTAATGAGTCATACTTTTGGACAATAGAGTCCAAATATTGAAAATAATCTTCAATGATAACAGGAGTTTTAACTTTAATACTGTCTAATACAATTTGAGATGATAATGTATCAACATACGAATAGTCATAAACTGTACTCGAATCAAAAGATCTTTCACTATTGAAACTCAACTTCAATACTAATATCAGTATCAAAACTATTAGTAGTCTGTGATCTAACTTAAACATCACTTTTCAGTTTTAATTCTAAAATGTAGGCTTAGGCTTCCTGCAAGAAATGCTTAATGATATCAGCAGTAGACACTATACCAACCACTTTGTCATTTTCTAAAATAGGTACCGCATGGTAATTGCCTTCAGTCAAAATGTTAGCAACCTCCTCTATATTGGCCTCTGATGTCATATAAAATGGATTTGGTGTCATGATATCTTTAACTTTAAGCGTCTTGTAAACTGCATTATCGTCACGCATTCCAGCTCCGGAAATATGATACATGAAATCAAGTAAACTTACCATACCAACTAGCTTATCGTTTTCAACTACAGGAATATGGTGATGAAACTCTTTTTTTTCATAAATATGTTTAACATCCAGAATATCTTGATCTGGTGAAACACACACCACATTTTTAGTCATTACTTTGGTTATAGAATTCGTTTTCATTGGATTATTATTTAGTATTTAATTTCAACTAAAGTTAACCCATTATTAATTCATTATAAATGATTTTAATCATTTTAAACTATTGAGTTTAGTGATACATTTGGGTATATTAAGTTAAGACTATAGTTATGAAAACTAAGACCATTTTAGAGTTACTTACATTAAGTTCAAGTCTCTACTATATTGCCAGAGACACACAATTATTGGATAAAATTGGTGAATACTCTGAAAAAGGAAAAGACAATTTTAATAAGCTCATGTCTGAACCACAATTAGATGAAAATGGCAATGAACTCGAGTTTGTAGACCGTATTGTTGCTAAAACACAAGAGCTCAAAGAGGAACTTAATGAAAAAATTGAAAAACAAGTTGTAAAGTTTTATAAGAAAATTAATGTTGCTCACTTAGATGAAGTTAAAGCATTACACGAAAAACTTGAAAAACTAGATGCTACAGTAGCACTACTGGAAGCTAGAATCAATCATTTGGAATCTTAATATCATGGGAATTATATCTGGTATAGGGAAAAATTTCAAATCTATCTCTAGATACAATCAAATCCTCAGAGTCTTGTTAAAGTATGGTTTTGAAGATTTAGTATACTATCTAGAAGAAAAGAAGCAGTATACTTTTCTCCAAAAACTAATTCCGAAATCGTCTCGAAAACATGCCATGGAGTTCAGTAAATGGGCAAAAATGAGATTGGTATGTGAAGAGTTAGGTCCAACTTTTGTAAAGTTTGGCCAGATTTTAAGCAACAGACCAGATTTAGTTCCATTAGAATTAACTTTTGAATTAGAAAAACTTCAGGACAGTGTGCCTCCAATGCCTGAAAACGAAGCTAAAAATGTTGTTGAAACCGAATTAGATAATACGGTAGATCAACTTTTTGCCTGGTTTGACCCTAAGCCTTTTGCATCAGCATCCATGGCACAAGTACATAAAGTTACTTTACATTCTGGTAAACGAGTTGCTCTGAAAATTCAACGTTCAGGGATTCACGATGTCATTACAGAAGATATTAAAGTCATGTACAAAATAGCAGACGTCCTAGAAAGACGCATGCCTTCATTAAAAAGTTTTGACCCTGTCGGACTTGTGAAAAATTTTGAAGATTCTATCCTAAAAGAAATCGACTTTATCAATGAATCTATTAACGTTCAGCGTTTTTATAACAATCTTAAAAACGATAATTCCTTAGATCAGTTTGCCAATGCGCCTAAGGTATATCCTGAATTCACAACATCTAAGGTATTGGCTTTAGAATTCATTTCTGGGATTAAAATTGACCAGATTAATGATCTCGAAGACAAAAACTATAATCCTAAAGTTATAGCAAGACGACTCGCAATTAGCTATTTTAAACAAATATTTGAATACGGTTTTTTCCATGCCGATCCGCATCCTGGTAATTTATTTGTATTGCCAAACGGACATATTTGCTATTTAGACTTTGGTATGATGGGAAGCATGCTGCCTAGAGATATTTCTATTTTTGGAAAATTATTTATTGCCATTACTGAAAAAGATGTTAAAAACATTATTAAAGCACTGCAGCAATTATCAAATAATGCTCCTATACCTAACATGAGGGATCTTGAATTTGATATTAATGAATTTGTAGAAAAATACTATGTACGTGATATTCACGATAATGAAATGAGTACTATTCTTCTTGAGCTCAAAGACATTATTATTGCTCATGGATTAAAAGTACCAACTTACTTTTTCTTATTTGCCAGATCACTAGTAACACTTGAAGGTGTCATTAATAAGTTACATCCTGAATTGGAACAATTTGAAATCGTAAAACCCTACCTCAGAAAGAGTGCTACACAAAAGTACAATCCTATGGTTATTGGTAAGAAAGTGGCAAATTCTGTTGTAGAACTCACTAATTATATGGAAGAATTTCCAACAGATCTAAAAAATGCCATTAGAAAAATCAATTCAGGAGAAGTTAAAGTCGACCTAACTCATAAAGGGATTGACCCTATGGTTCATACGCTTCAACGCATCACCAAACAACTCATAACAGCATTTATCATGGTGGCCTTAATTATTGGTGCTTCTCTATTCATTATTTTCGAGATCAAACCATTATGGGGTGGCATATCTCTTTTAGGTATGGCAAGCTTCTGCCTTGCAGTTATTCTCGGATTTGGAATGGTAATGAACATTAAAAAAGGAGATTATGACACCTAATGTTTATTATAATACATAAAAAAAGTACAATTTATCATTGTACTTTTTTTGGTTCTTATTAAAGGTCTAAGACATAGAAAATGCCTTTTTAAAATGATCGAAAGCTTCAGATATCTCATTTTGAAAATGTTCAAACTTAGTTTCTTCCTTCTTTTTCTTACCGTATTTATCCTTAAACGAGTTGATAAAAGAATTAAAATCGAGTTTCCCTTTTTCGAAGGTGTCTTTAGCTTTTTTCTTGTCCTCATTGAATCGCTGCTCTAAAATTTCAAGCTGAATTTTAAATTGTTCAATTTCAATAAGTGCTAATGCATACATTCGGTTGAGCGTATCATTAGTTTTAATTTTAACTTCAATATCATGTATTGTTGCTAATAATTGCTTTTTTTGCTTTTTAAAAGCCTCTTTAGTTTCAGCCTTACCTAATGCCAACTGCACACGAAGCTCATCAAATTTAGTATTGACTTCCTCTATTTTTTCTTTAATACCTTTAATTTTGAATTCGCTATCGTGAATAAATAGATTAAATTTTTGTTTAACCTCTTCATACTTATCCTTTGCTTCAGCTTTTCCTAATGCGGCCTGAACCTGAAATTCTTCAAGCTCAACTGCAGTTTTTCTGAGCGCCTTTATAACCTTGTCTACAAAGTGACTATCGTGTTTAGTTTTCATGATTATTGTGATTTATGATGATATTAAATGTCTCAATAAAACCTCTAAAACACAATGATATATATCAGTAACTTCATTTAGCACAAGCCTTGCTAATAGTTATTCAAATAAATCATAAACACTTCTAAATCTGTCCTAATCATAATAATAAAATTGAATATTGAATTGACCATTATCATTTTATAGATATAGTATTTACAATACATTTGAGTAGTATGTTACTCAAAACATGACTGACAAAAACAACATAAGATCTCAATTGAAATCCTTCTTAATTGAAGTTGGAGACATCTCATATTTCACTAAACGTTTTTTTACTGAAGTGTTTAAGCGACCGTTTGAAATGAAGGAATTTCTTCGTCAGTGCTATAATATGGGAAATCGCTCTCTATTACTTGTTGGTATTACGGGTTTTATTATCGGACTAGTATTAACCTTACAAACACGACCGACGTTAATGGAATTTGGTGCTGTATCATGGATGCCATCAATGGTAAGTATCTCAATTGTTAGAGAAGTAGGACCTATTATTACAGCTTTGGTTTGTGCTGGTAGAATTGGTTCTGGTATAGGTGCCGAACTAGGCTCAATGCGTGTTACAGAACAAATTGATGCTATGGAAGTTTCTGGAACAAATCCGTTTAAATATTTAGTCGTCACACGTGTTTTAGCCATCACGCTCATGCTACCTTTATTGGTGCTTTTTGGTGATGCTATTGCATTAATGGGTTCATATTTGGTTGAAAATGTAAAAGGTAATGTATCGTTCATGCTCTATTTCAATAAAGTATTTGATGCCTTAGAGTTTGGCGATATTATTCCTGCTACTATCAAATCTTTCTTTTTTGGATTAGCCATCGGAATTGTAGGTTGTTTCAAAGGATTTAATTGTAGTAAAGGTACTGAAGGTGTTGGGAAAGCTGCTAATACAGCTGTAGTTCTTTCATCCTTATTACTGTTTATTATCGACTTTATAGCTGTTTTTGTAACCGATATTTTTTATGATTTATGACCACATCAAATCAAATATCAGCAAAGGAAATCGTACTTGAGATTAAAGATCTGAGAAAGAGTTTTGGTGATAACCACGTTCTAAATGGTTTTAATATGCAGCTATTTCAGGGCGAGAGTCTTGTGATTATGGGAAAATCGGGTTCGGGAAAATCGGTAATGATCAAATGCTTGGTTGGATTAATGGAAGCCGATAGTGGCTACATACGAGTTATGGATAATGACATCACTACACTAGATCAAAATGCTTTAGACATTCTACGTGCTGATATTGGATTTCTGTTTCAAGGTAGTGCATTATATGATTCTATGACTGTACGTGAAAATTTAGAATTTCCGTTAAGACGTCATACCAAAAAATTTGGTGACCATGTCGATACCGATGCCTTAGTAAAAGAAGCTCTGGAAAATGTAGGATTATTGGGTGCTATAGATCTTATGCCTGCGGAACTTTCCGGAGGAATGAAACGTCGAATTGCATTAGCCAGAACCCTAATTCTTAGACCTAAAATCATTCTTTATGATGAACCTACAAGTGGTTTAGATCCAATTACAGCAAAAGAGATCATCCTGTTAATGCAAGACATCCAAAAAAAATATGGCACTTCATCACTTATCATTACTCATGATGTGGATTGCGCCAGAGTTATTTCAGATAGAATGATATTATTAATTGATGGTATTGATTATGCAGAAGGCACATTTCAGGAGTTATCATCAAGCAGTGATCCGAAAATAAAAGCATTTTTTAAACATTAAGACCATGAAACAAACGAAACCACAAAAATTAAGATTAGGACTCTTTGTCATTATTGGTACTATAATATTCATTACAGCAGTTTACCTCATTGGACAACGGCAAAACATGTTTAATAAAACCTTTACCATAAGCTCTTATTTTCAGAATGTGAACGGTTTACAACGTGGAAATAATGTACGCTATTCAGGAATTGATATTGGTACAGTTAAGGATATTGTAATGATCAATGATTCAACCATACAGGTGCATATGGATATTCAGGAGAAGATTATAACGCATATCAAGAAAAATGCTATTGCTACCATTGGTTCTGACGGATTAGTTGGTAATATGATTGTAAATATCGTTCCTGGACAAGGATCTGCAGCATTAATTAGTAATGGAGACATCATTGCATCCTATAGTAAAATTGGTGCAGATGATATATTAAGCACCTTAAGTGTAGGATCTGAAAATGCTGCCATACTAACTTCCGATTTACTTAAAATAACCACAGCAATGCTTGAGGGTAAAGGCACTGTAGGACTTTTACTTAATGATACCATCATGGCTCAGGATCTCAAACAATCTGTAAACAACCTTAAAATGGCAAGTAAAGGTGCAACTACTACTATTAATGAATTGAATGACATCATTTCCAATTTAAAAACAAATGACAATACAGTTTTAGGCATGGTTTTAAACGATTCAATTTCTGGTCAGAAACTCAAAAATGTGGTTAATAATCTCGAAACATCAAGTAGTGAAATAGAACATGTTTTAACTAATATCAATAGCGTAGTTGAGGATCTCAACTCAAGCGAAGGGGCTTACAATTATATTGTTAAGGATACAGCTTTAGTAAATAGCTTGAGATCTACGCTAAATAATATTAATGAAGGTACAGACAAGTTTAATCAAAATATGGAGGCCTTAAAACACAATTTCCTGTTTAGAGGATACTTCAAAAGATTAGAACGTCAGGCTAAAAAAGTTGAAAAAGAAAAAGAAAAAGAGACACCATGAAAATAGAACATTTAGAAGAACGCGTCATTGACTACAAAAACTCAATTAAGACCGTTGTTGATAAGAAAACACTCTGGGAGACCAAAACCAAAGCCCTTATCAGTAAGACATTAAAAACCATTTGTAATACCTATGATATTGGATGGAAAGTACAAGAGTTGAAATGGATAGGTACTAATGAAGCGGTTAACATTACTTTTGATTCATTTCCAAAGGAATTAATAGATTGCACTAATCAAATTCCGGCATATCAATTTATAGTTGGTGGCGCATTGGTGTTTTCCCAATCCTACAGTGGAGATGTACATACCTTCATATTATTTCCTTATATGGAACAAGTCCCTTTAGACAACAGTAGCATTGAGTTGGAGACCTATGATCCAAAAATGATTTCTGAAAAGCTCATTATTGAAAAAGTCGATGAGTTTTTAAAAGAAATGATCAAATGGGAAGTCCCAACTACCAAAAACAAATTAGGTTATTGATAGATTTGTTTTGTATTATACTCTAAAACAGTGACTTCTAGATCAAGCCAATGAAAATCGCCTTCTTGTAATTGCCAAACTACTTTGCTTTTATTTGGTACTGAAATACCATTAAATGATGCATGTGAAAGCATGTGTATCGTCCACTTTTCTAATGTAGCATCATTACTACCTCCAAAATATCGCATAGCTGAAAAGGACTGAATATCCCCTTCAGGAGAAAAAGTAAATACTCCCGAAACAGATTCTTCTTTGAGATCAAAGGTAGCTCTGGCAGAGACCTCATCAATAGCTTCCCAGGTAATATAAGGTTCAAGTGCGGCTGAAGGATTCCAACAAATCTCACTCAGGTAACGAGTCATGGCTCCTGAGTTAATCTTAGGAGTCTTTCTTTGATTTACCATAGGAATGAATCCTGCGAGTTTTATAAGCATCTCTCCTTCTCCACCTAATAGTTTATCGCAACCTTGCATTTGTACTAATGATGTCAAATTTACTTTCGTTTTCCATATAAATGAAGCTTTAGAAACATCAAAATATTGTACAGCCTTAAATGGCATCCACTGACTTTCAGGTTTAGTTCTCATAGTTCCTTTTTGTTTCAAACGTACTGTAGAAACCCTTTCCTGGCCAATCACTCCAGAGTGTTTTAACCAACGTTGAACAGGAACAGGTAGATGTCTGATATTACTATCGTTGATAACTGTTATACTAGATGTTTTTGCGTGGGCGAATAGAGTTTTAGCAGCAAGATCAGCGTTCTGGTTAAAACGATAAGTACTGTAACTTATGATTACAGCTATTAAAATAATAATATTTAGAAGTGTACCATATTTAGCATCTTTCCAAGTAATAACAATTAGAATCTGAGATAGTATAATGGCAAGAAATCCAATATAAAACCAATGTTTATGCGTAATATATTGTATCGCAGATACAATAAACATAATAAAAACAATAAGCCATAAAGCTCCTGCAGGTTTCGAAATACCTAATAATTGTTGATTGACATCAGTGGCATAAAACGCTCTGATAAAACCTGTAAGATGAATTAGACCATGAATACCAAGTAGTATTGCAAAGACATACTTCATATAATATGTGTTTTAAATTTTAATGACTTTACAAGCTAAACAAATAGAATTGTGGATAGTATCAGCATTAAAACCGTAAACAGCAGTTTTAATTTTAATCGAATTTTCATAATAGCACATTATTGATTAACACTAATATATCCATTGACTCAAACGTTTGAAATGATATTGGTCAGTTTAGATCCGATTAAAAAAAGTAAAAGAAATTTCTCTATATAAAAAAGCTTGAATATCAAATTCGAAAATTGAGATTCAAGCTTTACATTAAACCTCTTACTAGTTGACTGCTTCTGGCTGTTGAGATTTGTTCTTAGCCAGTTTTTCAATCAAATCAGGTACTTTTTCAAATACTGATGCTAAACCACCAGATTTTCCTGCTTTAATAAAAGAAATTTCATCGTCTTTACTCACTAAAAAACCGATAGGTTCAATACCTACACCTGCTCCTGCTCCCATGCCTTCGCCTCGTTTCCCTTTTGCTTCAGTACCTTCGCCTCCACCAGAGCCAAATCCCATTCCAACTTTAATTACAGGAACACACTTAAAGTTTCCTAATTCAAATTGGTCTCCAACTACAGTTTCTGTTTTGGCTTCAGACTTTATAAAGTCTGTTATTTTTCCTAATAATTCTTCAAAATGTAATTCCATGATATACTGTTTTAAATGTTAATAAATGATCTAATAATGCGTATTGGTCTATTCTGTATAGAGAGCAATACCTTGTTTCGTCCTTCAAAATTGACATTAAGGGCACTTCTACTATAGAAATTTAAAAAAGCAAAAACTGGATACAGTTTAGCATTTGCAATACAGTTTCCTGTATCGATATCTAATTGAAAATCCACAACTTCAAATGATTTTAATACTCTCACTACCTTTTTTACTGGAATTGATTTACGTGTGCTTTTTTTAACTGCTTTTGTAGACTTATCTGACTTATCTCCAGACCTGAGCTTTAGCGGATACAAGAAAAAATCAAAACGAAACGCTCTTAAACGAATTTTAATAATCTCATGCTCATCAGCTTCAATACTTGCTTTGGCTAATCCTTTTACTTTGATGTAGTACTGATGTGTTGATGTATCAATAACCAAAGTAACTGGCACAAATAATACGTACACAATTAATAGTAAAAGCAATATTGAAAGTATATAAAGTAACATCGTCTTACTTTTGATACAAAGTACGACCAACAATCAATCTAATACAATGATATTCATCAACTTAGACTACAACTTACAATCATTCAACAATCAATTTAGAAGTTGTGATGTTTTTATTAATTCTCCAAAAAAGTAGTTTTTAATTTTTAAGCTCTTTTTTTAAAATATTTTTAAATCGAGTAGCGCTGATGTAATGATCTTCAAGGAGTTTACCGTTGTGTAGCAAATTGAAAACTCCAAAACCTGATGGTGCACGCTTTGCATCTTTAACAGTTTCTATTTTGGTCACTTTCAGATCGATACCAAAATCCATAGCTGTATTTAAAAGGTCAAATGCCGATTTCTCATGCCATGGACATTGGTCAGCGTAGACTAAATTCCAACCTTGATACTGTTTTTGCTGTTTGGTCCAATCTATTAGTTTTGGATCTTCTGCGTCAGTATTCCATTTTTTAGATAATAATTCAAAACGACCTCTTTGGTCAACTTGTATAAATCCAAGGTTTTCAAAAATATCTTTTTTGGTAATCCAGGAGCCATTACTTGTCATTACACACAAACCTGACATCCCAATTCGTTTTGCTTCCTGTTCAGCATCATTGATTAACATAGCACCATATCCATTATGTCTGTCTTTTTTTGAATACACATACAAGCAATGAATAAACATAAAATCGTTATCATCAACAGGTCTCCAGACTTTTGAAACTGGAACATACTCAATAAACCCTATCATTTTACCAGTTTCGTTTTTAAGAATTTTTATTTTAAGTCCGTCCTTAAATCGCTTTTCAAACCAGCGTCGTTTGCTTTCATAACCTGGTTTCTTGATATCCTTGATACAGAAAAGAGTTTCGGTCTCCACATTTTCTGGCGTGACTTCTACAATACTTAATGTGTCCATAATGCAAATCTTTTAATTGTGCTTTCTTATATACCAACTTAAAACAAATAGCGAGCCCAGAACAGGAATTAGTGCAGTTAACACAAAGGTAGACCACCAAAAATTCGGACCACTAAAATTAAAGAAGTAGACCAATCCTATTCCGTAGATTACAATAAGTATACCTCCAAGCATTTCACGTTTCCATGCTATAAAAATGAGCATAATTAAAACAAACCATGGTAGGGCATTCGGACTATTTTTAAATATTGCCATAAGATTGCCTCCGTAGTCCAGAGAACCAGACAGCAGTGAAAATGCCAGCAAAACACCAGCAATCAATAGTAAACTATAGCGTGCTGTATATCTCAAAAGGTTTGTTGTTTTATTATAAGCACTCATGACTTCTTTTTATAATTTTCATAAATTGTATGAGAGCCTAATCAAATCGTACTTTCATGTCGTCTCATTTTGCCAGTAATTTCTTCAATCTTTATTAAAAAAATAATTGGAAAATCATCTTTGAAAATTTTACTGGAAAACTGACTAATAAAATCTAATTTCCGATGTTCTTTTCTAATGATTAAATCTTTCACACCCAAAGAGAAATCATGCAGATGAGCTTTAGCATTACTTCCCTCTAACTCTTCATATTGACCATGAATTAATACAGAATCCCAAACATTGACAGAATCTATTTCTGATACTTCCATACAAACAGAAGGTTTTTTTCTCATGGCTTTTACTTTATGACCTTCGGCTGAATAGCCAATTATAGCATTTATTTTTTCATCGAAAAAGTATGTTACAGGAACTACAAACGGTTTATTCATATAAGTATATGCCAGATGTCCTATATAATTATTGGTGAGTATATGTATGCATTCTTTATGTTTCAGAGTTCTAATCATGACAATAAAAATTTGTTTATTTTTTTAGTAGTATTTCCAGTTTATTAATGGCTTTTGTTGCCATAAGTGATACATTTTCAGGTTTTGATTCTCCAGTAATGGCATCAATCTCATCCATTTTATAGGTGCCCTCACCAGAGGTGGTTATTACAACCATGTTATCGATATCTGATTTGTTTTTCTCTATAAACGTTTTGACTTCAATTGGAGGTTTCCAATTTTCCCAAGTATGAACAAGTAATACAGCATTATATAACTCGGAATCAATAGTTTCTAATGCGGAAACATCCACTACATTAATAAATATGGAATCATTTTCAAAATGTTCTACAACATGCTTGGTGACACTATCTTTAAATTCACTGCCTTGAGTGGCGATGAGAAGCTTTTGATTGTAATGTTTAGAGTTCACCTGAAAAGCATCTGCTTGGTCCATAGAAAAGGTATACTGATACCAAATGGCAAATACAACCAATGCTCCCAGAACAATGAGTAGCATAGCGACTATTTGTTTTTTTCTTGACATATCACACATATATTTATTGTCTTGTCAAGATAATTAATACCTGATTTTTTTACTATGATATAAATCAGTTATAACATATTATGCGCAAATCAATTCTAAAAATGTGATCTCAGGTCTCATACCTAAACGTCCAGGAAATCCTAACCAGCCGATACCTCTGTTGACATAGAGATATTGTTCACCTTCGTTATAGAGACCAGCCCAATATTTGTAGTTGTATTGTATTGGGCTCCACTGAAAACTTTTTCGCTCAAAACCAGCTTGCATACCATGTGTATGACCAGAAAATGTGAGATCAATATTTGTTTGATTAAGTACTTCCTCAGACCAATGGGTAGGATCATGTGATAGTAAGATTTTAAATGATGAGTCTTCAACCGTCTTTAGAGCTTCCTGCAAATCTCCATACTGTTTAAAAGGTGGTTTTCCCCAATTCTCAACACCAATTAAAGTTATGTTATCATTGTCATGAGTTAGTACCTCTGAGCTGTTTAATAAAAGCTTAAAATCTATGTGTTTAAAAAATTGTTTGATCTGATTAAAATTGTCTTGCTTTTCATCATCAGTCATCCATTCACTATAATCTCCATAATCATGGTTTCCTAAAATTGCATACTTTCCATAGTTTGCTTTTAATTGTTTGAACACATTATGCCAACCTCGTAATTCCCAGGCATAGTTATTTACCAAATCGCCTGTAATAAAAATATAATCAGGAGCTAAACTGTTAATCTTTTCTACCACTGGCGCAAGCACATGATATCTGTAATTAAAACTTCCCAAATGAATATCTGACAATTGAACAACCTTCAAGCCATTAAACGTTTTTGGCAAATTCTTGAACCTTACTTTACGATGATACACTTTAAAGCGATAAGCTGATTTAAAAATACCGTATACAATAAAGAAAAAAGGAATAAATCCAGACAGCAAACCAACCAAAGGAACAATGATCAACGATTGGGTTTCTGAGAACATATAATTTAAAAAGTATAAGATTGAGATAATAATCACAAATAGTAATTTTGGAACAAAAGAAGACACTGTGAGTCCATAGAGTGAGGATATCAGAATATGCTTTCGTCTTGGGTCCATACTGTCCAATCTTATTTTTAATAGAATGATAGCAGTAACCAGACCAAATGTAAATAGCCAAAACAGTGTGTGAATTGCTATTTTCAGAACTGAAGAGCTTATAAACTGCGTTATAGATTGCAGCCAATAAAATGCTAAAATATCCAGAACAATAATAGCAACACACAACATAAGAATGGTGAAAAACGAATAACTCCTCATGGCTTTCCTTCTTTTAAACGTCTTTTATCCTTGTAAGCCCAGTAAATGCCCTTAACATCTGAAGCCCAATTAGGATACATAAATATAAGGGTAATCTCTTCAAAGGTCTCTAGTAGACCAATCACAATCATGATATAGAAAAGCGTAAGGTCTGGTTCAAAAAATAAAGCATGAAGAATAAATACACTTTGCATGATGGCAGATAGCTTTGCAAGATAGGTATGGAATGCTGTAGCCTTTCCGTATTTAAAATACGCAATCAGCATTTGAACAATGTAAGGTACAAAAGCAATGAGGATGATGACATGATTGGTCTTTATAAATTCGGTTTCAAAATAAAAGAGTCCGATCAATCCAACAATTAAGGTAATCTGATCTCCAAAAGAATCTAGTTGAGATCCTCTCGGACTAGTAATTTTGAGTTTTCTGGCAAGAAACCCATCAATAGCATCTGTAGAATAACTAACCAATAGAAAAGACGCAAAAAACAGTTGTAGGTCAAACCATATCAAACCCAATAAAAAAGGCGCTGCAGCAATGCGATAAAATGAAAACCAATCGGCAATATTATAATTTTTAAAGGTGAGCATATCATCGTATTACAACGTTAAAATCAAGACTAAAATCTTATATTTTGATAATATCTGTTGGTGTTTCCACTAAAATAGCAATATCCCCTCGCAAGGCAATGGGCTGTTTCATAATTTCGGGATGGTTCCGAATCATTTTAATCCAGTCATTTTCAGAAAAATCATGATGTTCAAATTGTCTTGTATATTCGGGATGTTCCTGATTAATAAAATCTTCAACTTTAATATTTAAACGATTGGCTAGTTCTACTATTTGAGTTCCTGTTAATTTTGTTTTTAAAATATCAATCTCTTGCACTGGCAAACCTTCAGCTTTTGCATAGGCTAAAGTTTGCTTAGCTCTTACAGAATTTGAGCTATAAAATAAGGTGATTTGACGTTTAGAAGTGGCAATTTCTCCCATGATTATAGATTTTATTCATTAAAAATAATTGATAATTCAAGATCTGGAAATGATTTTCGTCATCTTATAAACTCTGTATAATGATTAGTTTTATGCAAATCAAAACACATACTATCATGAAAAAAAATAGTGTCGCCGTTATATTTCTCACATTAGGAATTATTTGGACCATTATGGGTCTTGCCTTTTATCCAGATACAGGCATCTGGCCATTGGGCATTATATTCTTAATTGTTGGAATGATTATCAAGATTGGATCTGTGAAATTGTAATATTGACACAACTACAACCTGATACAGAAAGACTTAAGTTTTGAGTGTTTGGTTTCTACATATCCATGAATCTTAACTTTTCTTCAACATTTCAAATGTTAACTACAAGATTAGTGCGAGGTTCAAAAAAGTATTTCGGCGAGTTCAAAATTGATAATTATCATTTCATTGGCAAGTTGATTCTTATACATTTATAAAGATAAAATTTAAAGTCATGAAAGCTTATATTTACTTTATTATAATGGCCTTATTTACAAGTTGCTCTAGCACCAAACTCACTGATAGTTGGTTAAATAGTGCCTACACAAATTATCAACCAGAAAAGACACTTATTATTGGCTTAACCGATAATCTTACCGGAAGGATAGAATTTGAAGAACAGTTAAAAAAAGAACTATCTAACCGAGGTGTTGCTGCTGTTGAAAGCTACAATGTTTTTACGCCTAAATTCACAGATATAAAACAAACCGAAAAAGATATTGAGAAAGAATTGAATAGACTATCCAAAGACGGATTTGATGCTGTATTAATTTCAGCAGTAAAAGGTGTCGATGAAAAAGTATCTTACAGCGGTGATAATTTCAGAACACGTTACTATTGGAGACGCTTTGGTAGATATTATTATTTGGCACAAGATGTCTATTATACAGAAGGCTATTACACTAAATATAAAACATATCATATAGAAGCATCCTTATACGATTTGAAAGAAAATGATGAAAGAGCATTAGTTTGGGTAGCTTCATATGATATTGTAGATCCAAAACAGATCAATTCTACTGTAGCCAATTACGTTACAGCTATAATCAAATCACTTGAAGATAACCAAATTGTACCTAAAAACTAGACCTATGAAAGCCATTAGACATTATTTAGTACCTGTTTTGTTACTTATACTGATAGGTCTTGAAAGTTGTGGACCAGTCATTATATCATCAAGACCTGCTCACCCAACACCGCCTTGGTTTTATCCAAACAGAGTGGTAAATGTAAGATACATCTATTTTCCAGATCATATGATATATTACGATTTATCTCTACGCAATTATATTTATTTTGATAATGGTGTTTGGTTGTCTGTCAATGTATTACCTAATCGTTTCAATACTATTAATCTTAGACGTTCACGACAAATAAGAATCAATAATTATTTTGGTGATAATATACGGGAATACCACAGAGACAGCAGAACAAAATCTCAAGGAAGGCGTACTACAATTAATGAAAGAACTAACAGAAATTAACCTCAAAATCAGAAGATTAAAGTTTATTAATACTCATAATTAAGACTTTATATCAACTTGTAATTCTGGAATTTTAATAAGCTCTACAGTTGCAGAAGCTATTATTATTTTCCCCATTGTGTTTTCAATTTCAAGTCTGATTCGATCATTTAATAGATGCTTAACTGAACGGCGTTTCTTATAATCCACAATATATCTCAAATTAAATTGTATCCAATTATCTGTTAGTGATATAGCTAATGTTGGGTCAATTTGAGCGTCTTCGATATAATATTTACTCACGACATCCTTCCATTGTGATTTTGACTGTTTTGTATATTCTGATAGGATTTCAGAAGCTATTTTTATAACAATCGATTTGGCTAGTTCTATATCTGAGCCATATCTAATGGGCAGATTAAATTCATCCCAAATAAATGGAAAATCCTGAGAGTAATTATAAATTGGCCCCTTGAATACAAAAGCATTACTCAGTTTCACAATACGACCACTGTAATTATCACTACTCACCCATTGACCAATTTCCATCATAGTTGTGTAAATACTATCAATATCAATCACATCGCCTTTAATTCCATTGATTTCAATACGATCTCCAGGCTTGTAAACTTTCACCAGAAAAATATAAATAGAACCTGCCACACTCAAGATTAATTCCTGAAGTGTAAACGCTATTCCTGCTGTAAACAAACCAATAATAATGGTAAAATCTTTAATAGCACCTGAAAAATAAGTAACAGCTAATATGACAAGCAGTATATAACCAAATATTTCAATTCCTTTTTGAGTTTTATAACGAACTACAGTACTAGATATCTTCTGTTTTAAATAGCGCCTGATCAATTGAACACCTATTAAAATGATAATAAGAATTATAGCAAACTTGATCATACTCCAAACTAAGGCATTGTTATCAATCCACTCCCTAATGTGTTCTAATTGAGACATGATAATACTAGTAATTTTAATTAAACGATATTGAATTTAATTGATTTTAGACAGCTGCAAAATGATATTAATCACTTACACTATTGAGGTTTTAGTTAAAGTAAGATCTTACCATCTCCCATGCGAATAATACGATCTGTTTTGTTTGCAAAGTCTTCGTCATGAGTTACAATAAGCAGCGATAAACCTTTGTCTTCACTCAACCCTTTAAAAATATTGAATACATTCTCTGCATTATGACTGTCAAGGTTTCCAGTTGGTTCATCACCCATAATAATTGAAGGATTATTGATCAATGCTCTTGCAATAGCCACACGCTGCTTCTCACCTCCTGAAACTCGTGAAGCTCTTTTTTTTGCCAAATGGTCTATGTGCAACATTTTTAATTTTTCCATAGCATCATGTTCAATCTCCTGATGTGATTTTTCAGCAAGTTTTTTAGCTGGTAACATCACGTTTTCCAACACTGTAAATTCTGAAAGTAAATAATGGAACTGAAACACAAAACCTACATGTTTATTGCGTAAGTAAGATAAATGCTGTCTGTCCTGACCTGTAACCAACTCATTATTCAAATAGAGTTCTCCTTCGTAATCTGTATCCATGGTGGACAGTATGTATAATAATGTAGACTTACCACATCCAGATTTCCCCATAATTGATACAAACTCGCCTTGTTTCACCTGAAAATTAATATCCTTTAAGACATGAAACAGCAATGGCTTTCTAAAATACTTATTGATATGTTTTGCTTCTAATACAACACTCATATTACTGACCTCTTATAATTCTTACTGGATCTATTTTTTTAGCTTTCTTAGATGGTAAATAACCCGCTAAAAATGTAGACAACATGGCAAATGAAAAGCCTATTAAAAAGAATAAAGGATTCATATTAATAGGATACGTTTCTACAGTTGGTAAAGCTTCTGTTTGAAATGGAACTGTTCCAATTAAAGTCGCCAATACATAACCAATAATCAAACCTAAAACGCCTCCAACAAATCCAATGATCATTGCTTGGCTCATAAAAATAAGCTGTACATCTGTACCAGAGAATCCTGTGGCTTTTAAAATGGCTATATCATTCATCTTCTCATAAATAAGCATATTTAAAATGTTATAAATCCCAAATCCTGCTACAATTAGAAGAGTGATGGAAACCGCATAAGTAATCAAGTTTCTAATAGTAGTACCCGTTTCAAATTGTGCATTTGCTGTTTTGATATCTATAGCTTTTAAATCAAATTGTTGCTCTATCTGTTTTGCTAATGGCACTGCCTTTTCAATATCAAAAAGTTTTATGTTGATGTCTGTGATGTAATTATTGGCTTTCCCCAAAATACGCTGTACAGTTTTGACATTTGTAAAACTTTGAACTGCATCAAGATCAGCAATTCCACTTTGATAAAACCCTACTATTTTCAAAGGAAAAATACCACCATTTATCGGACTCACCTGAACGCGATCTCCAACCTTTAAAGACATCTTTTTAGCAATACCTATACCCAATAAAATTCCATTATCTGTGGTTTCTAAAGCTTCAGCAGAACCTTCTACAATATAATCTGCCATATTGAAGAAGCTTGCCTCATCAACTGGATTAATCCCAGTAAGATTACCTCCTATTTCAATAGATCCAGCGATATAAAATATTTGAGTTTTTACCTGCGGAAGTGCTGCGCGAACACTACTATTTTCTTCAAGATAATTAATGATTGGAAGCGCATTATGTATTTTTTTTTGACTCAACTTTGGCTTGATGGAATGGACTACATTGAAACTTCCTTTTAGATCATCATACAATGAAATGGGTTGTTGTTTAGAAGGTTCAATCTCATTATACACATGTACATGTGGTGTTTGGTTTAGGATAAGATCATCTAACATGGTATTTAAACCTGTCATAAAGCACACTAAAGTAATATATGACCCAATACCAAAAGTGACACCAAGTGCTGCAATAGATGTCTGCTTTATTTTAGTCAGCAAATGTGTTTTAGAAATATTTAATATAACAGGCCAATTTGCCATTATTCTGGTTTATAGATATAAGTATCTTTAGTAATTCCTGAACGGACTTCTACGTATTCCATATTTTGTAATCCGATGGTAATTTGTTGTATTCCATCTACCGTTTTAACTTTATCACTATCAATGATGTAATCCTTCGGAATAGTAAGTGCATGATCTTTTTTAGCAATAATTATATTGGCCTCACCTGAGAGTCCAGGATAGAGCACATCTGGTGGATTATGAAAAGTAGCCTCAACCTTAAAAGTCTGGTTACGCTCGTCTTTTTTTGGATAGATCTTGGAGACTTCCCCTTTAAAGATACGATCGCGATAAGCATCTAAATTAATGAGAACCTCCTGTTTAATCTCAATTTGAACAATGTCAACTTCATCAACTAACATTTCAATAACAAAACTTGAAGCACTACCAATGGAAGCAAGTGGTTCTTGGGTGTTAATAATTTCACCTGGTTCTTTGTACAATGCATATACCTTACCGTTCATTTTGCTTTTTACAGTAAAATCTTTGGTATTAATGAGTGTCGACTCATAATTATTCTGTGCTTGGCCTACGGCAGTTTTTAATTCGTTATATGTTCTGTTATACTTACTCTGTAATAGTTTGAGTTTATTTTGCGACAACTGATAACTGAGTTTCTTATTATCGTAAGTGGCTTTGGAGCCAATTTGCTGTTCCCAAAGTTTTTTTTGTCGGAAATAGTTAATCGAATCATTTCTGCAGTTAAGTTTAGCAGCTTCAATTTCATCTCGAATACTTTCTAACACTGCTGAACTCCCATTGTAGTTATCCTTAGCTAGCTGTAATGCTAATTTTGCATTTTGACTATTTAATTTAGGCGTACTATTGATGATTTCCATAATAGGTTGATCTTTAACAACAATGGCTCCTTCCTCCAATAGATTTTGATCTAAGATCCCAGCTACTATCGCGTATACTTGATATAGACTATCGGGTTGTATTGTTACAGAAGAATATACCGATTCTGTTAAGGCCATTTCTGAAGGTTGTATTTTATCTTGTGTTTTTGAGCACGATAGAACAACCAATAGTAATATGCATATTTGAAGTGATGCCTTCATAAATCATTCAATTGATATTATAGACCAAGTGTTATCATCGTTTAAAAATGCGAATAAATTATCTGAAATGTGCTTTGCACTTATTTTTGGCGGACATCTCAAAAACTTTTTATCCAGAATGACATTAGTACGTTTCGGACTCAAATATCCCAGGACATTTCCGTTGGTATCAATCACAGCTTCAAGATATTTATCGTAGGATACTGTTTTGTTAAGCGCTTTATTTTCACCAACGACTTCTTTTAGTAGTTCTAGCGCAATTGCTTGTCCGTTATAAAAATTAGTAGCATTTAAAAACTTTGGCTCAACAACTGTATTACCTGTTTTGTCTATAAAACCAAAGTATGAGATTCCATTTTTCTGTTCTACAATAAGACACCTGTCGTCGGCAAAAACAGGATAGTTTTTTCCCTCCAATTCAGATATTGCAATGTCCGCTCTAAAGTTAATCACTACATCTCCTTTGGTATTTATAAAAGCCCACTGATTATCTTTTTTTACAGCAGCCATTCCATTTTGAAATGGTGAAATGTAATCAAGATTTTCCATCGACTGTGAAAAACTCAAAAATGGTATCATAACCAAACTCAAAAATAAAAATCGTAGTGTTCTCATGGCATTAGTGTTTTAATTTCAATAAGACAAAGGTAGCATCCAATTAAAGCTTATAAAATGATATTCATCAGACATTTATCAAATGATATAGGCTACAAAATTCGTCTTTATATACTGAGCGTTTTAGTCGTTTTTTTGGCTTAAAATTCGTAACTTTCGTAATACGAAAACTAACCCTAAATAATCAGTTATGTTTCCGCAGGATCAGGAAATATTCAACATTTTACTAGCCTCGATTTCAGAGGGTGTGGTTATTGTTGACAATCAGCAAACCATTGTAGAAATAAATACAGCTGCTGAATATATTTTCGGATATAAAAAAAATGAGATTATCAACAAGAATTTAAATCTTCTCATTCCTTCAAATTATCACAAAGCTCATCAAAAGCATTTTGAGTCGTTCATAAAAAAAGGAAAAACACGCACCATGGGTGAAGTGAGTGATATTTTCGGCCTTAAAAAAAGTGGCGATATTATTCCTATAGAAGTAGAACTCAATCCATTTAAAGTATATCATAAATACTATGTTATGGCATTGATTAAAGATATTTCACAAAAAAAAGAAATTGAAAAAGATCTCATGCTAAAAAGTAGCGCGTTGCAATCGGCTCAAAATGGTATTGTTATCACAGATGCGCTAAAAAAAGACAATCCTATTATATATTTTAATACTGCTTTTCAAAATCTTACTGGATATTCACGTAAAGAGATATTAAATCATAATTGCAGGTTCTTACAAGGGAAAGACAGAGATCAGGAAGCACTGAATGCACTCAGAAAAGCCATAAAAAAAGGTGAGAGTTGTCAGGTTACAATTCGCAATTATAAAAAGGATGGCTCAATGTTTTGGAACGACCTATACATCATGCCAATTACTAACCAGAACGGTGTAATTACCAATTTTATAGGCATACAAAATGATGTATCTAAGCGTGTGAAAGCTGAAGAAGAACGTAATCATTTTGCCAAAATATTTCACGAATCATTAAATGAGATCTATGTTTTTGACACAGAAACTTTAAAGTTTATCAACGCCAATTTTGGTGCACAAAAAAATATTGGTTACAGTTTGGAAGAGCTACAAAAGATGACGCCTTTAGATATTAAACCGCTTTATACTGAAAAGCAGTTTAGACAAGAAATTGAAGTACTTAATAAATCAAATGTCGATAAAATAGAGTTTGAAACTGTACATAAACGAAAGGATGGTTCTACCTACCCTGTTAATATTCATTTACAAAGATCACGATTAGGCGAAAAGGATATTTATGTTGCTATAATTCTTGACATAACCGAACAAAAAAATTATACCGAAAAACTAGAGGACACTGTTGAAGAACGAACTGAAGAACTGCGTGTTGCTCTGGCTTCAGAGCGAGAACTAAATGAGTTAAAGACCAAGTTTTTGTCTTTAGTGTCTCATGAATTTAAAACGCCTTTAAGTGCTATACAATCGTCAACCATTTTACTCAGTAAATACCAACAAGAGCATCAGCAAAACAAACGTGACAAACATATAATGACCATTTCAAATAAGGTTACTTACCTCAACAATATCATCAACGATTTCTTATCCCTAGAAAAACTCGAAAAAGGTAAAATTAATTATAAGTTCACCAACTTCAAACTCAGTAAGGTAGTAAACGAAGTAGTATATAATGCTAATATGCTACTAAAAGAAGGGCAACAAATAAATTACCCAGAAAATATAGATGAGATATCACTTTATCAGGACGAAAAAATATTGGAATTGGCATTGACCAATTTGGTAAATAATGCTGTGAAATATTCACCAGAGAATACGACTATTGATATTGACATTGTTCAAAATGATACCGTTACTATTTTCAAAGTAAAAGATAATGGCATAGGAATCCCTGAAAAAGACCAGAAAAATATATTCCAACGGTACTTTAGAGCAGAGAATGTATTATTAACTCAAGGAACTGGTATTGGATTAAATATTGTAAAAGATCATTTAGAAAATTTAAATGGTGAAATCTATTTTGAAAGCAAAGAAAATGAAGGTTCTATCTTTATAATGGAACTTCCAAATAAAGCCGAAACATGAAAAAAGTACTATTAATTGAAGACGATGCTGTATTACGTGAAAATACTGCCGAACTTTTAGAGCTTTGTAACTATGAAGTGATAACCGCTTCAAACGGCAAAATCGGTGTAGACAAAGTCAATCAATATGTACCTGATATTATTATCTGTGATATTATGATGCCAGAACTTGATGGTTATGGCGTACTTGAAGCTTTGTCAAAAAAGGAAGTCACTAAATTTATCCCATTTATTTTCTTATCTGCTAAAACCGAAAGACAAGATGTTAGAAAAGGGATGAATCTAGGTGCAGACGATTACATTACCAAACCCTTTACCGAAGATGAACTCATTAGTGCTATTGAGAGCCGTTTAGCAAAAGTAGCTATTATCAATGATCAAAAAACAAGTCCTAAGATACAAGAGAGTTCAAATGATGAACTTAAATCATTGAATGATCTAAAGAATTTCTTTGACGATAATGGTGTGATTTTCAATTTTAATAAAAATGAAGATATTTACATTGAAGGTCACAGTTCCAACTATATCTATTTAATTACCAAAGGTGTTGTGAAATGCTATATTTTTGATGAAAAAGGCAAGGAATTAACTACTGCATTACACAAAGAAGATGACCTATTCGGATTTACATCTTTTACTGAAAACATGCCTTATCAAGAAACAGCAACAGCATTAAAAGATACTGAAGTTGTTGCCATTACAAAAACAGAACTTAATGATGTTCTGGAAAAGAATCATAAAGTTACGTTAGAGCTCATACAAATGCTAACAAGTGATTTAACCGGAATAAAAGATCAGCTTCTACAAATGGCTTATAGTTCAGTGCATAAGAAAACAGCCTCTACACTCTTAAAGTTTGCTGCTAAACTTAATAGAAAACCAGAAGATCCAATAAAAATATCTCGTAGTGATCTTGCCAGTGTTGCTGGTATAGCTACCGAAACCTTAATTAGAACTATGACCGATTTTAAAAAGCAAGGGCTAATTGAAATGGAAGGCAGAAATATCAAGATTGCTAATCTCGAAAAATTAAAAAGCATCTATTAGCCTTCTAATTATTTTCAAAAATGATGGATATCATTTTATAACATATCGTCTCTCTGTAGCTTTGTTAGTCTAGACAGATTGATGATGAAAAATATATTACTACCCACAGATTTTTCAGAGAATTCATGGAATGCCATCGAATATGCATTACATTATTTCCAAGATACCAAGTGCAATTTTTATTTGCTTCATGTCAACACATTGGAAAATCTTATAGTAGGTGACACGCACTATATCCCATCTCATGAAGAGATAGAAACTATTTATATCAAACCTACCAAGTCAAAACTTAAAACAATTTTAAGACGTATAAGTCAGAAATTTGACAACAATGATAATCATAAGTTCTACACGCTAACAGATTATAATTTCTTTTTAGAATCAGTAAGAACACATGTTGATGAAAAGAGAATAGATATGATTGTTATGGGTACAAAAGGAGCTTCTGGCATAAAAGAATTCATTATTGGCAGCAATGCTGGAGATGTCATTACAAAAGTAAAATGCACCTCACTAATTGTACCTGAAAACGCAACATATGATACGTTAAAAGAGGTTGCATTTCCAACAGACTTCTCATTATCCTATGATATTCAAACACTCGAGCCTATATCTGAAATACTGAGCAAAAAAAATGCGATTCTGAGAATTCTGCATATTATTAAGAAGGATGAATCATTAAACTCAGATCAGGAAAGGAATAAAGACCTGCTCGAAGACTTTTTCGAAGGATTTGAATACAGTTTCCATTATCTCACCAATAAAAAAATAGAAGATGCTATTCAATGCTTTGTTGAAAGTAGAGATATTGATATTATTGTGATGGTAGCCAAAAACCTAAATTATTTTCAACATTTATTGTTTCATTCCAGAGTTGAAAAAATTAGCTACCACACAGACATACCGTTTCTAGTATTACACGAATAAATATAGCACTATGGAAGTTTCAGTTTTTTTAGCAAAATTTTGGGGTTGGTATCTTATGATATTCTTTTTTATACTGAGTCTTAACCCAAAACGTATCAGGCAAATTTTTAAAGATCTTAATGATGAAAAATTTCTCATCCTTTCCTCCTTTTTGGCCATTATTGTAGGATTATTAAACATTCAGTTTCATAATATATGGGAGTTGAGTTATAAACTAATTATTACACTCATTGGCTGGACTTCTCTTATTATAGGTTTAGCACTATTTATATTTCCTAAACCGACTGTAAAATGTTTAGACATCATAAACATCAAACTTGTTCAAGTTATATATATGCTTTTGTTTTTTGTAGGATTGTTTCTACTGAATATCAGTTATAATATCATTCTTATGTAGTATAAAGTACCAAAACTGATAAGAATCATTTTTTTTGCTAACATGCCTTTATATATTTAAAACATCATTAAACAATGATAGTGTTGAGTGTGGAGATTCTCAACATATTGCTATTAATCAGTTAAAAGAAAGCCAAAACAATTTGGCTTTCTTTTTATTTTATTCTAAAACTGACGAATATCATTTTATAAAAACTATGTGGTAACTATATTTATATTGTCATTGAATATGACTATCATATTGAGATTGGGGATTCTCTATTATTTAAGAAAGCCAAACACCTACGTTTGGCTTTCTTGGTTTAATGAAGTCAAATGAATGTATTTACAAATAATGCCATCCAAATATTAGAAGACAGATATCTTCTTAAAGATAAGAATGGTGTTTTAATTGAAACACCTGATGAACTCTTACGCCGAGTCGCTACTCATGTTTCTAGTTGCGAACATCACCAAAAAAAGCACTATAAGCAGCGATTTTATGAATTATTAAGTTCATTGAAATTCTTACCCAATTCGCCAACACTAATGAATGCTGGTTGTGAAAATGGTCAATTAAGTGCCTGCTTTGTATTACCTATTGAAGATAGTCTTGACAGCATATTTACTACTCTAAAAAATGCCGCATTAATTCATCAAAGCGGAGGTGGTACTGGATTCAATTTTTCTAAACTACGGCCTAAGGACGATATAGTAAGCTCAACCAGCGGAACCACATCAGGACCTGTAGCATTCATGAAAATATATGATGCTGCTACTGAATATGTAAAACAAGGAGGCAAACGACGAGGTGCCAATATGGGCATATTAAATATTAATCATCCAGATATTGAAGAATTTATCTCCTGCAAATCTTCTAAAAAAGCTATTGAAAATTTCAATATTTCTGTAGGTATTACTGATGACTTCATGAAAGCGGTAAAACACAATAAGGACTGGCATTTGGTTAATCCCAGAACTAAAGACGTCTCTAAAACACTACCTGCAAAACAACTTTGGAAGAGTATTGTTGAGGAAGCCTGGCGAACTGGTGATCCTGGTTTGATTTTTTTAGATACGATAAATACAAGTAATCCAACACCAAAACTTGGAAATATACAATCTACAAACCCATGTGGCGAAGTCCCACTACTGGATTTTGAAAGTTGTAACCTTGGATCTATAAATCTCTCTAAAATGATCTTGCACAATAAAGGACAACTACAGATAGATTGGGAAGAGTTATCCAAAACTGTTCAACTTTCCATTCGCTTTTTAGATAATATTATTACGCTCAACCATTACCTGTTACCAGATATAAAATCCATAACGACAGCTAACAGAAAAATTGGCTTAGGGGTTATGGGATGGGCAGAATTACTTATGCTACTCGATATTCCTTATGCCTCAACAAAAGCTATTGCACTTGGCGAAGATGTTATGAAGTTTATTAAAGCTGAAAGTTACAAGGCTTCAAAACTACTTGCTGAAGAACGTTCTACGTTTCCTAACTGGAATAATAGCTTTTATTTTCCTGACAACAAATTAAGAAATGCTACTTGTAACAGTATAGCTCCAACAGGTACTATATCAGTCATAGCCAACACTTCCTATTCTATAGAACCTTTGTTTGCGCTGGCTTTTAAACGTGTTGGAATTTTAGGCAATAAAACACAAACAGAGATCAATACTGTGTTTCTTCAGAAAATGAAAACACTCAATTTATGGACTAATGAACTAAAGAATAAAGTTTTTGAAACAGGAAGTATAAAAAATGCTTCATCGGTTCCTGAACACATCAAATCCATTTTTCAGACGAGTTTAGATATACATTGGTCTTTCCATTTGCTTCATCAAAAAGCGTTTCAAAAACACACAGACAATGCAGTTTCTAAAACCATTAATCTACCTGAAGATGTAACTGTAGATGATGTTTCTAAAATCTTCTTTACAGCATGGCAATATGAACTCAAAGGCATAACAATTTATCGTTATGGTAGCAGAGATCATCAAGTATTACAGAAATGTAGTCTTAACAACACCAAAGATTGTTAGTTTTCTAAAAGCCTGATATTCGTCATTGTTTTCTCGTCTTACAGACATTACATTTAAAGTAAATTATAAGACCATGAGAAATGTTTTAATACCAACAGATTTTTCAGATAATGCAATGAACGCCATAAAATATGCATTAGAACTATTTAAGTATGAGAGAACTAATATGTATTTTTTGCATACCTATCAAGATGAAGTTTACAAAGACATTGAGCTTATAAAAACAGAGTCTATAGAATCTCTAATTGAAGAGCGACGCAAAAGTTCTGAAGAGCAACTAAGCACATTACTACAAACTGTTAAAACACGATCTCCTAATCCGAGACATCATTACCAAACCATGTCTGCATATAACGCTTTAGTGGATGAGATTGATCTCATTTCCGAAGGAAAAAACATTGATGTTATAGTCATGGGTACTAAAGGAGCAACCAATGATAAATCATTAACTTTTGGTAGTAACACCTTACAAGTGTTAAGATATGTAAGTTGTCCTGTACTGTCTATTCCTGCGAATTATGAATACACGCAACCAAAACATATCGTGTTCCCAACAAATTATATGATTCCGTATAAGAGACGAGAATTGAACTTGCTCTGTGAAATGGCGTCCCCTTATCGAGCTAAAATTGTAATGCTTTACATTTCTAAAAGTCAAAAATTATCACGACGTCAAGAAGATAACAAACGATTCTTAACAGAAGAGCTTTGTAAAAACAGTCTGGATTTTAAAACTGTTGAAAATAAAAATATTGTCAATGCCATTTTCACTTACATCAAAGAGGAACATGCAGATATGCTGGTCATGGTCAATACAAGACATTCCTTTTTAGAACACATACTATTTCAATCTGCAATAGATGAAATGGCTCTTAATATTGATATTCCATTTTTAGCAATGCAAAATATAAAACGAACAATTGTATAACTATTGAGTACACCATTAAAATTTAGTATCATGAAACGAATATTATTACCTACCGATTTTTCAGATAATTCCTGGAATGCTATCAAATATGCACTTCAGTTGTTTAAAGATGAAACATGTAATTTCACGTTGTTAAACACCTACACACCAATTATTTATCAATTAGAGGCGGCCCAGCTTTATATGGCTCAACACGGATTGGAAAATGCCATGAAAGAAGTGTCTAAAAAAGGATTGGAAAAAATTCAGGAACGTATCGATACTGAATTTAAGAATCCCAATCATACGTTCTCCAGAATATCGGCGTTTAACACCCTTACCGACGAGATCAATGAGTTACACAGCGGACATGTTATGGACATGATCATAATGGGTACTAAAGGTGCTTCTGGCATACAAGAAGTCTTATTTGGATCTAACACCATCCACATTATAAAAAAAGCAAAATGTCCAGTATTGGCCATTCCAAGTGATTTTGATTTTGAAGCACCACACGAGATCTTATTCCCTTCTGATTATCAGGTAGCATTTCAGGAAAGTCATATAAAACCCATTTTAGATATCACAAATAGATTTTATTCGAGAGTGAATATATTGCATGTATCGAAAGGAAATGAGTTAACCGAAGAACAAGAACAAAATAAACATCGGTTATTAAATTATTTAAAAAAGACAGAACATTTGTTCCATATCGTAACTCATAAAAACATTCCGGAAGCCATTGCTGATTTTCAGTTGAAATCAAAAATAAACTTGTTGGTCATGCTTAACAACAAGCATTCATTCTTTGAAAACCTGTTCTTTAAGTCTAACATAAAGCATATTGGATTTCATTTGAACATCCCATTTTTAGTTATACCATCAAAACTATGACACAAGGCGCATGTTAATCTAACATTAAATACAAATATCATGAGAAAGAGCATATTATTACCCACAGATTTTTCAGATAACGCTTGGAGTGCAGCCATCTATGCATTGAAATTATTTAGCGATGAGGAATGTACATTTTACTTCTTACATTCCACAAAAATGAAAGTGTCTACAATGTCTAATTTTTCGAATAAATTATTGAATATCATGACAGAATCTGCCATGAAAGATCTTAATGATTTAAAAGACATGGCAGAATCTACAAATGCCAATGCTAATCATAATTTTGAAATCATCTTAAGTGCATCAGATTTACAAGATGCTATTGATATGGCAATCACCAAGTATGGTATTAACCTTGTTGTTATGGGAACGAAAGGTGCTACTGGAGCTAAAGAAATTTTCTTTGGAAGCAATACCGTAAAGATTATAAAAAAAACCAAGCTCTGCCCTATTTTGATTGTACCAGATGAATTCGAATTCACACCACCTAATCAAATTGCTTTCCCTACCGACTTTAGTAGATGCTATGGTGATCGAGAACTCAAGTTCTTAAGAGATCTTGTTGAGCTATACGACTCAAAAATTAGAGTGGTTTGTATTCTTTCTAAAGACATGCTCACTGGTGTACAGGAATATAACATGACCATGCTTGAAAGCTATTTAGAAGATTATGACTACAGTTTTCATTTCATGCCAAACTATGCGAAAAAGTCTGAGGAAATCAACGACTTTATAGAACTTCTTGAAATAAATATGCTAGCCATGGTGAATTACAAACACAGCTTTATTGAAAGCATTGTCAAAGAACCTGTGATAAAAAAAATAGGATTTCACCCATTAGTTCCATTTTTCGTTATCCCAGATTAATGAGTTGATAATTATCATTTTAATTGGAGTATTCAATATGTAGATTTATTAATGTATCATTTAAAACACGACCACTATGAAAAATACAGGTATATGGATAGATAAAGAAAAAGCTCATATAGTTTTTATTAAAGACGAAAAAGAAACTTTAAAAACCATTTCATCCAATATTGAGCATTACCGTCCACACGGCGGATCTGGAACACGTTTTAAAGGCGGACCGCAAGACGTGGTGCAAGACAGTAAATATTCTGAACGCGAAAAACACCAGCTCAAAAATTACTTCAAAAATATTGCTGCTGAAATTAAAGATGCAGATCGACTTGTAATTTTTGGTCCTGCTGGCACTAATGAAAAATTATACAATGAACTGCGCGATAGCTACAAAGCATTAAGCGCAAAAGTTAAAGGCGTAAAAAAAGCCGATAGCATGACAAACAATCAAGTTATTGCATGGGTAAGACACTTCTTTGAATCAAATTGATATGCATTCATGTTAATATGAGTTGATGAAGTAAAATAGCAGTAATCACTGTGGTTATGACAGCTTTCTAAAAACAGAAACATGGAAGTTACAAATTTTGAGATTACAAAATCATCAGGAGAAAAAGTTAGATTTTCATTAGAAAAATTACGATCATCATTAAAACGTACTGGTGCAGATCATACGACTATTAATCAAATTATTGATAAAGTACGAGATGAATTGTATCAAGGAATATCTACTAAAGAGATTTACAATAGAGCCTTTGCTTTACTCAAAAAAAAGAAAAGCTATTTTGCATCCAAATACAAACTCAAAAAAGCCATTTACGAACTTGGTCCAACTGGCTTCCCTTTTGAACGATTTGTGAGTGCTATACTAAATTATTCTGGATATATAACTAAGGTTGGTCAAATACAACAAGGAAAATGTGTCTCACATGAGGTTGACATCATTGCTCAAAAAAATTCTGAGATGACTATCATTGAATGTAAGTTTCATGGAGAGCAAGGTTTAAAGTGTAATGTAAAAGTGCCATTGTATATCAATTCGCGTTACAACGATATAAAAGCGAATTGGAGTTCAAACCCAAATAAAAAAACAACACTAGCTAAAGGTTGGTTAGTTACCAATACAAGGTTTACTAAAGATGCACTTCAATATGGAAACTGTTGCGGACTCTACCTTTTAAGTTGGGATTATCCAAAAAACGACAGTCTTAAAGAACGAATTGATCGTCTAGGCTTGTACCCAATTACTGTTTCAACATTACTAACTAACAGAGAAAAACAGTTCTTGCTCAGCAGAGATATTGTGCTTTGTAGAGATTTGTTACATGATAATTTCTATCTGGATCATTTAGGAGTTTCAGAAACAAGAAAAGAAAAAATCTTATTTGAGATATCACAATTGTGTTCATAAACTATTAATATCATGGAAAATTTTGCAAGAGTTCATTTTTTAGGTGCTGCAGGTGTAGTTACAGGTTCTAAATTCCTTATTGAAACATCAGAAAAAACAATTTTAGTAGACTGTGGCATGTTTCAAGGTCTAAAAGAACTAAGAGAACTCAATTGGAGCGATCTTCCTGTAAAAGTAGAAGCTATTGATGTCGTCTTATTGACTCATGGTCACTTGGATCATGTTGGCTATTTACCACGACTTATTAAACAAGGATTTAGCGGAAAAATTATAGGTACAGCGCCTACATTGGCTATTGCAGAGATCATTTTAAAAGACAGTGCAAAAATCCACGAAGAAGAGGCCGAAAAAGCCAATAAAGAAAAATACAGTACTCATAATCCAGCTCTGCCTTTTTTTACCAAATTAGATGCAGAACGAACAATCAAGCAGTTTCAGGTAGAAATTGAAGATAAATGGCTTAGATTATCTCAACATATTTCATACCGATTTCAATATAACGGTCATATTATTGGAGCGACTTTTATAGAACTTGACATTAATGGAAAACGATTTGTGTTTTCTGGTGATATTGGCAGGCAAAATGATTACTTACTAAATGACCCTAAGCGACCTGAGTGGGCAGATTTCCTTTTTATTGAAGGCACGTATGGAAATAAGTTACATCCTAAGGAAGATGTAGAGGAAATACTAGCCAATATTATTAATGAAATCATCTATAAAAAAGGAAACTTGATCATTCCAAGTTTTGCTGTAGAACGCCTGCAAACACTGATGTATATATTATGGAAATTATACAAAAAAAATAAAATTCCTAATATTCCAATTTTTATTGATAGTCCTATGGGACATAATGTTTTAGAAGTTTTTAGACAATTCCCAAAATGGCATAAATTGCCAATGTCAGAATACAATGCCATGTGTAACCACATGAATATCATCCAATCGTATAAAGAGACTTGGGAAACCATTGACGATAAACGTTCAAAAATAGTCATTGCCGGAAGTGGTATGGTTACAGGCGGACGTGTTCTCACCTACCTTCAACAACTTATAGATGTTGCTAGCACTACTGTTCTTCTAGTAGGTTATCAGGCTGAAGGAACTAGAGGAAGGCAACTTCAGGATGGTGTACATGAAATACGTTTCTTTGGAAAATATTACCCAGTAAAAGCAACCATAATCAATATTGAAAGTTTATCAGCTCATGCCGATCAAAAAGATTTATTGAATTGGTTGAGCGCAATCAAAAACATACCAGAAAAAACATATTTGATTCATGGCGAATCCACAGCTTTAGATGCATTTAGAGTTAAATTAAAAGATACATTCAACTGGAATGCAACCATTCCAAAGCTAGCTGACGTAGATAAGTTAATGTTATAAAAACTGCGCTATCAAACTGATATTTATCATTTTAGAGCATACCATTCTTTTGTAATTTAGAAAGACAAATAAGTTTAACTCTAAAATCTATACACAATGTCACTAATTAAATTTAACAATCGAAACCGCCTTTTTCCTTGGACAAATGAAGGCATAAAAAACTTCCTCAGTAACGATGATTTTTTTCAAAGTGATTTTTTTGAAGAAGACAGTTTAATGCCTGCTATGAATGTTAAAGAGCATGATAAAGATTTTGAAATTGAATTTGCTGCTCCAGGATTTTCTAAAAAAGACTTTGAAGTAACAATCGATGAAAACGTACTCCACGTTCGTGGTGAAAAAGAGAAAGAAAAAGAGGAAAAAGATGAAGGTTATACTCGAAAAGAGTTTAGTTATAATTCTTTTCAACGATCACTTACATTACCTAAATCTATCAATCTAGATCAAGATGTCAAAGCCACTTATAAAGATGGTATTCTCAAACTGAACCTTCTAAAAAATGAAGATCAGAAAGAAGACTCTAAGAAAGTGATCGAAATTCAGTAGTAACCAAGAGAAGCAGAAAGCAATCAACAACTGTTTTCTGCTTTTTTTCTTTAAAAAATCACACTATGAAATCTATACAAACACATGCGCATTATATTGAATGGCTGAGTGCAGATGAAATGCACGAGGCGTCTAAAGAATGGCTTTCAGAATTATACTTCATACAAGATGAGCATCTGTTCTTTGAAGACCTAATCACAACATTCACATCACAATTGATTAGTGGTGATAAATTTTCTGATAGCAAAGCGCTAATTGATGACATTAAAAAATCTCAAACCCAGAACAATTTACTTATAGAGGCTATTAAAACTCATGAAAATGATCTTCAAATTATGGTAGATGGCATTGATCAAATTAAAGAAGAAAATTACTATACCAAAGAGCATAAAAATTTGGTTGGTATTATCAACAGTTTTTTAAACGATTATAAACATCTCAAATCTAGGTTATTTGAAATAGTAAAAACCATTAAAAAAGAAGAGAAATTAAAACACCTCATTGATAAAAAATAATCTAACATATCACTACCATGAAAAAATTATCGTTAATACTCGTCACATTACTTCTTATGAATTGTTCATCAACTCAATTGGTAGAAAGTTGGAAAAACCCAGATATTGATACTTATGAACCCTATAAAATTCTTGTAGTCGGATTGACATCTGATCTAGATGTTAGAGAAAAATTCGAAAAACATTTACAGCAGGAATTTGAGCTCAGAGGAACTGAAGCAGAAATAAGCCTCGATATGTTGGAGCCCTCACAAAAAAAAGAACGCATAACTGAAGCGGAACTGAATGCACTTGAAGCTAAACTTATTGAAGATGGTTATGATACTATTTTACTAACCAAAATAATTGGTATAGAAGACAAAATAGCCTATCAAAAAAACTACAAAGGTTATGATGAAACTCACAGACGTTTCACTGAAGAATACCTCATGTATCAAGATGTTTTCTACAATCCTGAATACTATGAAGAATATACAATTTATCATGCCGAAACATCAATGTATTGTATTTGTCCAACTAAAGACAGAGAACTGATTTGGAAAGGTTATATCGATATTACTGATCCTACTAATATAGAGCAAACCATAAAAGATTATGTAAGACTAGCCATTGTTGTTTTAGAGGAAGAACAACTTATTAATCCAATTTCTGAACAAAAAGACAGCAACATCAACGAGACAGCAAATTAATAGTCTCTCAACTATATGCTAACCAAATACCTTCCGATATTTATTATCCTATCGCTTCTTGCCGAAATTTTAGGAACAATTGGTGGTTTTGGTTCTTCAGTATACTTTGTACCAGTAGCTAATCTCTTTCTCGACTTTCAATCGGTCTTAGGTATTACAGCATTATTCCATCTCTCAAGTAACATCAGCAAAATAATGCTTTTTAAAAAAGGGTTTGATAAGCATATTGTGATATACTTAGGGATACCTGCTATCCTTTTTGTTTCTTTAGGAGCCTATTTCAGCAACTTCTTGGATCCAAAAATCTTAACGTATATTCTTGGTTTCTTTTTGGTACTACTCAGTAGTTTGTTTTTAATTTTCAAGCAATTGAGAGTCTTACCAAAAACCAGAAATGCAATTCTTGGAGGTTCTTTATCTGGTTTAAGTGCTGGATTATTGGGAACTGGTGGTGCAATTAGAGGTATAACCTTATCTGCTTTTAAGCTTGATAAAAATAAATTTATAGCAACCTCAGCCGTCATTGACCTAGGTGTCGATTTTAGTCGGTCTATTATTTATTATACTAATGGATACATACATAAGCATGACTTATATCTCATTCCAATTTTAATTGTAATTGGATTTGTTGGTACATGGATTGGAAAGAAAATACTGAATAGATTCTCACAAGAACAATTCAGAAATTTTGTTTTAGGACTAATATTGGCAATTGGTATCATAAGTATACTCACCAATAACTAACGTATCTATTCTAATGAACTTATAATATATCATTATTTGAGATAGAACTCACCAGTATTTTCCATAACTAAAAGAGGCACTTTGAGATCAAAAGCAAAACTTTCTGCAGCATGTCTAACAAATAAACGTTCTAAGAACGAATGCTTTCTACTCATCATTGCCAATAGATTGATGTCTTTGTCGACTAAATAATTTGTAATTTTTTTAAACAGATCACCTTCTTCCAATTCGATAAACGCATGGTTGGTATTTGAAAAGCACTCATCCAATAATGCTCTGTTGTTTTCCTGATGTTCTGTTAAATGTTCAGATTCTTTGACATGTAAGATATTAATCTGGCTTTGTTTCATATCAACAATATCCAGAAGTGGTTTTAAATCTTCAGTATTGTACTTGGTGTAATAATTTGAGGTAAAAGCGATGTGTTCTATCGGATGATATTTATAACCGTTCGGAATAGCTAACACCGGACAATTAGCTCGCTGAATCACTCTTGCAGCATTAGAACCAAATATAGTTTTGCCAATATTAGAAGCACCTTTTGTTCCCATAATGATCAAATCTATTCCTTCAATTTCTATAAGTTGATTAATGGCATCTATAAAATTATCATAATCAACTTTCGACTTAAATTGGTGCAATTTATTCTCATACTGATTTTCAATATGTGTTATAAGTTCTTCCAAACGCTCTTTAGAAGAATTTACGATGGAATTAAATAACGATTCTGAAGGTTGCATTGCCATAAGATCATCACTAACAAAAGAAGATACTTTTTGCACATTGAGTAAGTAGAACTCACAAGCTTGTGATCCAAAAAAATCGATAGCATAATGAATGGCATCAATAGAATTATCTGAAAAATCGGTAGGAAGCAATATCTTTCTCATAAATGAAGTGCTGTTTTGGTTATACTCTAAGTTACTAACAACTCTTCGATAAAATTATGACAAATATCATCTTCGCGAAAAGCAATGATCTAAAACTTATAAAAAAAATTAGTTAGAAAGTCTAAAGCATTGTATTTTTCGGCACAATATATGTTAATAATACCGTTATTAACACTAAACTTATCATGATGAAATTATTGTTATCAATGCTCATAATATTGAGCTCTATGCTATCAACAGCCCAAAATAAAACTATAGCAGCTGGAGAAAAGTTAACATTTAGCGCATCTTATAATATGTCTGGTCTATTAAATGAACTGGCTCAGGTGACTATGGAAACTAGCGAAGTAAAAACATCAAAATCAACCTTACTCAAACTTAAATGTACTGCAGCAACCTACAGCAAATGGGATAGCTTCTTCAAAATTCGCGACTTATATGAAAGCTATGTTAGTCCAAAAACTTTAACACCTTATCTATACAATAGAGATATTGACGAAGGAGGATACAAGAAGTTTATGAAGTATAAGTTCAATCATAAAAGTAGAACGGTCTCTAGTTTAAAACGAAAAAAACGAAGAGATGGAACTGATTGGGAGGAGAAAAAAACCGTAAAAATAGGGACATCTACAAGAGATCTTGTTACCACACTTTATCACATAAGAAACTTAGACATTCATAAGGCTAATGTGGGCGACAGTCAAAACTTTACAGTACTTTTTGACAATGTAGAATCTGTCGTAACTATCAAGTATTTAAGTAAAGAGACCATCAATACAGCTCTAGGAAGAAAAGAATGTTATAAACTCGCTATATCAATTAATAACAGTGATGTGCTTAAGGGAAATAATGCCAATCTGTTATGGCTAACAGCCGATCAAAACAAAGTTCCTGTATATGCAAAATTTAAAATTGCTGTAGGAAGTGGAGAATTGAAGATTAAATCTGCAACTGGACTCAAATACTAATACATTATGAAAAAATTGTTTATCGTTTTAGGATTTATAACAGCTATTCTTGCATTAATTTTGGCAGTAACGCCGTTATCTAAAATTGCATACATACCATCTATAGCAGCACTTATCTTTGGCGTTTTAGCTCTAGTAACGTCTAAAGACAAACATTCAGGAAAGAAATCGATACAGCTCATTTTTTTAATGACTATCATTGCCTTAATATTAACAACCTATAAGGCTATATTCAATACTGTAGAAGTTGGGAATACTGAACAATTAGAACAAAAAGAAGAACAACTGGAACAAGAATCGATAGATGAACTTGAAGGACTTGAAATTGATGAGTAATTGAGTCGTTAAATTAAATGAGGTAATACTTCGGTATTACCTTTTTTTTTATTTTATTTGAATCAAAATCAGACACTTATTTAATCCGAGAATGAAAGTTCAACTTGTTGCTTTATCCCTTACCTTGGTTGGTTCATGTGCTACATTACGACATACTGAGAAAATAGAAAAACTCAAAGAGAGTATCACTTATGAAAATACTCAAACAGTTGAAAGGTATCTCAATTCCATTACAGAAGACGAATTAAAAGAACATGTATACAAGTTTTCATCTGATGATTTCAAAGGTCGTCGAGCTGGAGAGTTTGGTCATCACAAAGCTTCAAAATTCATAAAGGATTATTATGTAGAACAAGGTATTAAATCGCCATTGGGTTCAAAATATTATCAATATGTTCCCGAATCGTACTTTTCAGAAGGAATAAAAGATTCACAAAATGTAATTGCTTATATTGAAGGTAGCGAATTTCCAGAGGAAGTCATAATTATTTCAGCGCATTCTGACCATGAAGGATACAATGACACCGAAATCTATAATGGTGCTGACGATAATGGATCTGGAACAGCTGCAGTTTTAGAAATGGCTCAAGCTTTCAAAAAAGCGGCTTCCGAAGGTCATGCACCAAAACGTAGTGTGGTCTTTTTACATCTTACAGGTGAAGAGGTAGGTCTCAATGGTTCAAGATATTATACGCAATATCCCATCTTCTCAATGAAAAACACAGTCGCTAATCTCAATATCGATATGATTGGTCGAGTTGATGATTCGCATCAAGACAATGAAGAGTACATCTATATTATTGGTGCAGATCGCTTAAGTACTGAACTACACTTCATCTCAGAAGAAGCCAATGAGCAATTTACTAATCTGGAGTTGGATTACAGACTCAATAAAGATAATGACCCTAATCGTTATTACTACAGATCAGACCATTATAACTTTGCCCAAAAAGGAGTTCCGGTTATTTTCTATTTCAATGGCGAACATGAAGATTACCACGAACCGACAGACACTCCAGAAAAAATCAATTATCCACTACTAGAAAAACGCACAAAACTCATATTTGCCACAGCATGGTATTTGGCAAATTCGGAAAACAGAATTGTAGTTGATGTAGACTCTTAATAAGTTGTTAAATTTTGCTTAAAGACTAAGGGTTAAAAACCAGAATCATCCAGAATTTTCGTAATATTAGGGTTCTGAAAATCAATGTAACACTAAATATCACAGATGAAAACATCACTTAAGATTTTTGCTCTTGCTCTACTATTAGTAGGTTGTGGGAGTTCAAATCAAAATTCAGCAAAAAATGCGGAGAATAAAAAGCCTGCAGACCCAACTGTTTACGCAAATTCTATAACTTCTGATGAATTAAAAGATATGCTCTATATCTATGCATCAGATGAGTTTGAAGGTCGCGAAACTGGAGCTCCAGGACAAAAGAAAGCAGTTAACTACCTCAAAGCCCAATATGTTGAAATGGGAGTCCCTTCTCCTTTACCTGGAGATGATTACTTTCAGGAAGTACCTTTAGAAAAACAAAAAGCTCCAGATGTAAATATGTCCATCAACGGTACTGCACTTGATAATTATATGGATTTCCTTTTTTTAGGGAGTGTAGGATCGCAAACACTTAATATTGATGAAGTCGTATATGCTGGTTATGGTATTGATGCTGATAACTATTCCGACTATAAAGGTTTGGATGTAAAAGGAAAAGTAGTTCTTGTAAAAGCTGGTGAGCCAAAAGACGAACAGGGAAATTATGTCACTTCCGGTTCTTCAGAAAATACAAAATGGAGCTGGGGAAGATCTTCCATTTCGTCTAAACGTGATGCAGCAAAAGCCCAAGGTGCTAAAGCTATATTATTTTACAATCAGGAAATGCTAGGACAATACGGTGGTTATTATAAGCAAATGGCTGAGTCTGGGAGAGCTGGACGTATCTCTTTAAAAAGTAATGATAAACCAATGTTATTTGTTATGGTTGGAGATAAATTAGCTAAGGCTATTCATCCTGATGTGATGGCTTCAGCAGAACCAAAAACCATAGCAACAAAAATCAATGCTCAAATTACGAGCAAAGCAGAACGCGTAGATTCTGAAAACGTCGTTGCACTGATTAAAGGAGGAGAAAAAGCAGATGAGATTATCGTAATTTCTGCTCATTTAGACCACGAAGGTATTAAAGATGGAAAAGTATATAATGGTGCTGATGATGATGGTTCTGGTACAGTAGCACTTCTAGAAATCGCCGAAGCCTTTAAAACAGCTGTTAATGATGGCTATACACCAAAACGTTCTATTTTGTTCTTACATGTTACTGGTGAAGAAAAAGGGTTATTAGGTTCTAGACATTACTCTGATAACGATCCGATATTTCCTCTAAAAAATACAGTTGCCGATCTTAACATCGATATGATTGGTCGTATCGATCCAAAACGTGAAGGCGATAGAAACTACGTGTATCTTATTGGAAGTGATAAATTAAGTACTGAGCTTCATAATATTTCCGAAGAGGTCAACAAGAAATACATGAATATCGAGCTGGATTATACTTATAATGATGAAAATGATCCAAATCGTTTCTACTACAGAAGTGATCATTACAACTTTGCTAAAAATAACATTCCAGTAATCTTTTATTTTAATGGTACGCATGAGGACTATCACCAACCAGGTGACACTCCAGATAAGATTGAATACGATTTATTAGAAAATAGAACTCGTTTGGTATTTCATACGGCTTGGGAATTAGCAAACCGTGATGAGAGAATTACTGTTGATAAAGCTGAACCAGCTGCGGAGTAATTAAAATCTCATTAGTTATACATACAAAAAAAGCCTTTCATTTCTGAAAGGCTTTTACTTTTGGGTGGATGATGGGATTATAAACATGATCCCAAAATCATCTGTCAAGTCTTCATCAAAATGAAAACTACGAGTTATATTTTTAGAGGAAAAAATCAGATCTAAGCAAAGCTTATCTGATTTTTAAATAAAAAACCAATCCTTTTCAGGATTGGTTTTCATTTTGAAGGGTGGATGATGGGATTCGAACCCACGACCCTTGGTACCACAAACCAATGCTCTAACCAACTGAGCTACAACCACCATGTATTTTATTATATGTTTTAGAAAAACATTATAAAAGGATTGCTCTAACCAATGAAAGAACCACCATGTGATTTATTATACGTTTTAAAAAACGTTGTAAAAGGATTGCTCAAATTAAAGAGCCACCATATGCATTTTTGTAATGCGTGTGCAAATGTAAATCTTTTCACAGTTACTACAAAGACTTTTTTTTAAAAATTATCACTTCAAATCAAATAGACTGTCTACAGCGACATAACGTTCAACAGTGAAGCCTTCAGCGTATTCTGTGCCTATTAAACGACCTAAGTCTCTGGCTCTATACTTTATACTATCTGTAAAGTTTTTACTTGAAATTGGTGTTTGAGGTTCTTTACTATCAGGATCATAGAACTGTGTTTTATAAGCTAAGACAGACGCCATTTTTACATCAATATAATCAGAGACATCAACAGCGAGGTCTGGTTCTAAATTTTTCCATTGAATATAATGATACACTTGCTTTGGTCGCCACTTTTCCTGTTCTGTTCCATCAAGCTCAGTCTCAATTTTTAATAATCCACTTAAAAAACAAGCGTCACTTACTAACTTACTCCCCTTTCCATGATCGATATGTCGATCATCAATTGCATTGCAAAGCACAATATCTGGTTGATACTTCCGAATCATTTCAATAACCGCTAATTGATGCTCCTTATCATTCACAAAAAAACCATCAGCAAATCCTAAGTTCTCCCGAACACTAACCCCTAATATTTTTGCAGCATCACTAGCCTCCTGATCTCTGGTTTCAGCAGTACCTCGAGTTCCTAACTCTCCACGAGTTAAGTCTATAACACCTACTTTTTTACCATTAGCAACCTCTTTTGCAATTGTAGCGCCACAACCCAGTTCTACATCATCAGGATGTGCTCCAAAGGCTAATATATCTAATTTCATAATATCAATTATTTTAAGAACTATAACATAAATTGACGTCCGTTTTGAACAATTCAAATCGTATTGGTCAATTTTTCATTACAGAAAAATCAAAATTATCTCATAAAACAAAGCTAGCATTTATAACTCAATACTACTCATACGTTTTCGTAAATATTTAATGCAATAATTTCTACCAAATATAAGTAAAACTGTAAAAGTCTAAGACCTGCTATTTCTATGACATAAGTCATATTAAATCCTCTTATATACATCTAACTTTATAGTAATCATAAAACGCTATTAAGCAAGCTTATGTATCTCATGCTTACCATATTGACCATTACTATCATTCTTTTCGCTTGGGGAAGATTCACACCAGATATAGTGGCTCTACTTTCAATGGTAAGTCTATTTCTTTTTGGAATTCTAGATCTCAACGAAACCTTAAGTGGGTTTAGTAATCCAACCGTCATTATGATTGCTTCTCTATTTATCATAGGTGAAGGACTTTCTCAAACTGGCTGGACAGCTCTTGCAGGTAAAAAATTAATTGAATGGGCAGGCAAAAGTGTTCCAAAACTTTTAGTAATTATTACTATGGGAGCTGGAATTTTATCTGGTTTTGTTAGTAATACCGGAACTGTTGCAACCTTACTACCTACAACCATTTCATCTGCTTGGAGTATTGGAACAATGCCGTCAAAAGTTTTAATGCCTATGGCTTTTGGCTCTAATACTGGCGGATTATTAACATTAACTGGTACGCCTCCCAACATCATTACAAACAATGCGCTTATCGATGCTGGTTATAGCGGATTCTCATTTTTTGAATTCTCACTAATAGGTCTGCCCTTATTAATAATCACCATATTATATTTTAGATATATTGGTTTTAAGATACTTCCAAAGTATAAAACCAATAATAAACCTGTTGATATTCACACCACACTTCACCAATGGATTGAGGCATACAAAATTGAAAATGATTATTACCGATTAAGAATTAGATCTGTATCACCACTAATCAATACCAAGATCAGCGATTGGAATTTTGAAAAAGACTTTCAGGTCAATATCATAAGATTAAAACGAAGACATCCAAACGTGCTTAAAGGAACACAACCCTATATTGAATTTCCGTCTCCTGAAACAGAAATGAGATATCACGATATATTAACAGTTAAAGGAGATACTGAAGCTATTAACAGACTGATGATTAAATTCAGATTAGGACTTCTTCCTGTAGAACCTATTCAGGACGAATTAAGAAATAACCTTATCAATCAGGAGGTTGGAATGGCTGAAGTATTGGTTACTCCAAAGTCATTTCTAGTTGGCAAACGTATTAAGCTCAATAGGTATTTTAAACGTTTTGGGATTCAGTTGCTTGCCACTTCACGACATAGAAAACCATTTATTGGTGAGACCATGAAAGTTGAATCTGGTGACGGATTCATCATCAGAGGCCAATGGCAAGATATTGAACAACTCAAAGACCAGCACGAAAACATTGTCATATGTGGTAGTCCGGAAGGAATGTCTAAAAATGTGGACAACATCACCCCTAAATCATATATCGCTTTATTAGCATTAGTCTTAATGATTGTCTTGTTAGTTATTGACCTAGTCCCAGGAGCTGTTGCAGCTTTAATAGGCGCAGGTATTGTACTACTTACAGGCTGTGTACCTATTAGCAAAGCCTACAAAAGTATCAGTTGGATGAGTGTGATTATGATTGCAGCTATGATTCCTATGGGAATAGCTCTTCAAAAAACAGGAACTGCACAACTCATAGCCAATGGGATTATTAGTTTTCTTGGTAATGCTAGTCCGTTATATCTGGTAGCTGGTATCTTTTTAATGACTACTATGTTTAGTCAGTTTATAAATAATTCAGCAACAGCTGTACTCATGGCACCAATTGTACTATTAGCTGCGAGTACATTGCAAATTGCGCCTGAGCCACTGATGATTACCGTTGCTATTAGTGCTTCTACTGCATTTCTAACACCAATTGGTACCACAACAAATGCCATGGTATTAGCGGCTGGAGGCTATAAATTTTCAGATTATTTCAAAGTTGGGTTTCCGTTATTACTATTATTTCTGAGCACAACTGTACTATTAGTGCCATTAATTTGGCCATTTTAAATTGTTAACCTTTTAAATATATATTATGACACATCAAGTAATTACTCCAAAAAACAGAGATTTGAGCGTTTATAACCTCAATAATGTAACTGCTCATTGGAATCTACCTCCAGAAGAGCTTCAACGTATTACTGTTGAAAAAGGCATGGGAAAAGAGACCAGTAATGGCACACTGGCGATAAATACAGGGAAATTTACAGGACGTTCTCCTCAAGACCGTTTTTTAGTAAAAGATGACTATACAGCTGATAAGGTATGGTGGGGAAAAACCAACAAAGCGATTTCTCCTGAAAACTTTGATTATTTGCAATCAGAGATTGAACATTATCTCAGCGGAAAAGAGATTTTTGTAAGAGATGGCTATGTATGTGCCGATCCTGAA
>NZ_CANMVN010000006.1 GCF_947501425.1 uncultured Psychroserpens sp.
ACAGATTTATAGCCAAGATCTTCGGCAGCAACTTCCAGGTATGAATCTTGAATCATTGCATCTAAGTCTTTTTTTAATAACAATTTTTTTAGTTGTTCAATCTCTTTTTGAAGTTCTTTAATACGTGTTATTTCGTCTTTGGTTTTCACTGTTATTCTAGTGTTCATAAGGTCTTTACGGTTGTACTTTCTAATCCATTCATTAATGGTAGTTGGTGCAATTCCATAAGCCTTACCTAATTGATACTTGTTTAATTTTCCAATTGTAAGTTCGTCTAAAATTTTCAATTTAAAAGGTTCTGAATACCGTCTGATTACTTTGTCATTTTTATACATAATGTTTGAAATTATGTAGCCTTTATTCAGGACGGGTCAAGCTTGTTGCCAACGTGTTTGTGTATGATTTAGTTGCGGGCAAGTACACGATTCATTTTCCGCAGTAACAATATAGTAAATTGTAAGAAAAGATTCTGCCCTTAGTCAGCAAACCGCAATTAATTATACACGTTGTTGGCAACTGGCTTTTTAATTATCAATTAGTTCTTAAAAGTAAGTAATGTTCAATATTGTAGATTTATCCAATATTTTTTCATTGAATTGAACTATATAATTTAGTATTTTAACTGGGTTATTTAAATCGTCAAAGAAATACTCATAATTTAGTTCTCTTATCTTTGGTTCAGAAGTCGAACTTGACTTTTTTGTAGTAATAGTATTAATTGTTCTAACATGTAATTTGTCATCATAATCTATAGTACAGTTTCCGTTTTCCCATACAAATTGCTCTTTTTTTCCGTAATCCTGTACGAAGGTTTCTACATATTTAATAATTCTATTTTTATTATCGTATTCGTAAGTAGTTTTCCAACTTAGTGGATTATAATCCGTTAAGTTAATTTCTTTTAAATACCAGTTTATTGGATTATCGCCTTGCTCATTATTATAATCTCTATGATATTTTTTAAAAACTTTTTCATCAGTTTTTAACTGGTTTACGTCATTGTATAAGTATGAAGTTCTGTAATGTTCAATTATATCATAACCAATTATATATTTGTTTTTTTCAATAAGATTATTACTATCGTTATATGTAACTTTTTCAAAGACTTTTATTTCAAATTCGTCAAAAACTATATTATTTTCGTCTACATTACCATTTTCATCTGTTTTGTGTATTCCATAAGATTGATAATGTTTAATCTCTATTAATTTATTATAGTGGTTGTAGTTATAAACAATGCTATCTATCGATCCATGAAATCTATCGGTTTCCTTTTCTAAAGTTAACAATCCTTTTTTAAAAGTATATTCAGTTATATCTTGATTTATAATGGTATCTTTTTTAGTTGTAAATTCATTTTTTATGTTGAATGATTCAATTGTTTTGTCATCATATTCGTTTGAACTCACGTAGCTAATTATTTGTTTTGAATCGTTTAATTTGTACATGTAGATTTTGGTATCCTTAGCAATGTTACCATAGATAGAACTGTGCTGTTCGTACTTACGCTCTACAGTTTTTACATTGCCATTTAAATAAATTGGGTTATAAATTTTATCTTCTTCATATATTTTAAAGTATTTATTTTCAGGCGATTCAAAAGTCGGAGTTTCTATAACTAGATTTTGACTATTAGAATAATTACAAAGTAGTATAATAATTAGAAGATATTTAATTTTCAAAGTCATAACAAATTTTAAAATCAGAATTGCTTTTTTAGCTTGTTGCCAACGTGTTTGTGTATGATTTAGTTGCGATCTTAGGGTCTTGCTCTAGTTTAGCTTTTGCCGAATCAGCCGACTGCAAGGAGGTAGGCAAAAACAGCGTTGGCAGGAGCGAGGCTTGTGCGCAACTAATCAATTAGTTAAAGATAGTAATTTGTAGGAATATTTGGTAAACTTAAAGCACTTGCGCAGCAATTAATTATACACGTTGTTACCTGTAGTTACTCACGATTAGCTTCATTCATTTTCTTTTTCGCAAGTATTGGACTTAAATTCCGTTTTGTCATTTCCCTTGCAATTAATTCAGCTGTTATTCCAGAAGCATATAAATCTCCAGTTTTTGTATTTTGGTAAAGTTCCATTAATTCTACATTCGAGGACTTAATAGATTCTGATAATTCCTGAGCAAATTCTTTGTCAATTTTAAAATCACTGTTTAATGATTTTAAGTAATTTTCTTCGTAATAAGTAAAGCCAAATTTATTATCCAAAAGACTCAATTCAAAAGGCATTTTTGAAATTGAATCTTGAGTATAGCTTGTAACTTCGTTAATGAGCTTGATTTTATTTTCAGATAGTTTTTCAATTCCGATTATGAAGAATCGATTGTCTCTTATTGGTTTAGCAGAAAGTGGAATTGAGTCTAATCTTTCCACAGCGAGTAAAGTCAGATTTCCTTTTTGTTTGGATTTAATGATTTTATAATGTTTTCGAGCCTTTGTTCTGCAATCAAAATTTGCATCACAACGATATTCATAAAGAGTATCATTTTGTTGTTCAATGGAAAATAGTTTTCCACTATTCACAAAATAATATTTCGATTCCAACACACTTTGAGAACACGAAATATTTAACGTGCAGACTGTAATAATTAAAATCAGATATTTAATTTGAAGTAGGTTTTTCATAATTACAGGTAACTAGTTATATCTTTTCAAATATATACATTAATCATTATATGTTTCGGGATAACAGAACATTTGTTTGCTCTTTTTGCGCAGACTTTAATTGCTTGACAATCACGTCTAACGGACTCGATATTTGCATTAAATCCTTACGTGTCACATGTGTGTAAATCATAGTCGTCTCTGGACGGGCATGACCTAATAAAGATTGAATATGACGTAAATCAACACCTTGCTCCAATAAATGAGTCGCATAACTGTGACGTAACGTATGTGGTGTAACCACCTTGTTAATCCTTGCTAACTGACTGCTGCGTCGCAAAAATTGCCTAACACTTCCAGGACTATATCTCGACCCATTCATACCCTCAACAAAATATCGCTTAGGTCGGTAAGTACTAAAGTAATTAGATAAAATCGGCAAAAAGCTCTCAGCTAAACTAACATAACGGTCTTTACGCCCTTTACTATCTCGTATCAATAATTGCCGCCTGTCAATATCAAAATCGGATAGATTTAAGTTAATTAATTCACTTATACGTAATCCGCAAGAATAGAGCAGCGCTATTATGGCACGATGCTTTAAGTTTCTCGTTGATCGAATCAAATCAATAACCTCTTCTTGCGATAACACCACAGGTAAACGTTTTGATTTACTTGGTCTTACTAGTGCCAAATCATCAATGTTTGTTGTAGGCTTAAAAACTGTAAATAGTTTTAAGGCACTAATAAATTGACGTTGAGTGCTTACACTATAACGACGCTTTATAAATACATTTTCAATATATAATTCTACAGCTCGGTTATCCAAGCTTTCTAATTCGGTATCATGGTAAAACGATAAGAAATCAGCAATTGCAAACACATAAGTTCTAATAGTGCTCTTACTATAGCGTTTGCCTTGTAAATAACGATAAAAGGCATTCAAAAGTTTCTTTTGATCTTCCCTCAAATATAGATCACGCTTAGGCTTAGCATCAAGTTGATCAGTGTCTTCCAGATGAGCTATCTTCGATAAAACACCACGAACCAAGTTTAAATGTTCTTTAGAATACGCAACTAACCAAACTCGCTTTGGAGGATACCACCTGGCTGTAGGAATTTGTCTTAAGCACTCAATGATTTCCGAATTGTACGAAAAGGAAATGGTTATATAAGATGCACCTTCAATGGATTCAATAGCTATTGTTATGTGAGTTTTATTTGACATGTGCTATAACTTATATAATCAAATATAGAGAAAATAATCTATAAATGTATGTCTCTATTGGTTTTGTGGCTAAGAGTTGGAATAGTATTCGAAGCTTTTTTTAATCAAATCATTATCAACCAGACAATTGATTTTTGGCTGTCCGATCTGTTTGAGCAATACAAAATTGATATTTCCGTGTTCATTCTTTTTATCATACTTCAACAGATCAATAATGGCATCATAATCTCTAGGCACTATAGGCACAGGTGCATAAGTGGCAGTAATGGCATTGGTGATATAATCCAGATCTGCTTTTGGGAAATCTAATAACTCAGCAGAAATATAGGTTTCCAGAATCATACCAATAGCAATAGCTTCTCCATGCAAGAGTTCCTCTTTTTCTGGATGACTTAAAAAATACGATTCTATAGCATGACCAAGTGTGTGACCATAATTAAGATGCTTACGTTCAGCTTGTTCTAAAGGGTCTTTCGTTACAATATCTTTTTTAATCACAACAGATTCATGTATCAAAACATCCAAATCTTTTAATGTGAGCTTCGAAAGATCAGTCAGTTTATCAAAATAAGCTCTGTCGCTTATGAGGCCGTGTTTTAACATTTCGGCTAAACCAGAACGTAACTGGTTTTGAGGTAAAGTATCTAAATACGAAGTATCGATAATAACCATATCTCCAGAGCTGATAACGCCTACCTGATTTTTTAAATTACCAAGATCTACACCTGTTTTTCCACCTACCGAAGCATCTACCATTGCTAGTAGTGATGTTGGAATATTGATGTATTTGATGCCGCGTTTGAAGGTGCAGGCTACAAATCCGCCAAGATCGGTCACCACACCACCTCCAAGATTGAGAAGGAGGCTTTTACGATCTGCTTCCAGTTCTGATAATGCATTCCACACACCAACACAGGTATCTATGGTTTTGTGAGTTTCACCAGCTTCAATTTCAATCACTTCAATCGCAATATCTGTTTCTAAATACGACATAAATTTTGCTAGACAATGCTCATGCGTATTGGTGTCTACTAAAATAAATACTTTTGAAAAACGATGGGTTTCAATGTATGTGTTGAGCGCTTCATAGGCCTTAGTATTAAAATGAACCTTATAGGTTTTGGTTTCTATGGAATTCATACCTGTTTGTGGATTGTCTAAGAAAGTGGAAAATTAGCGACTTTTAGTAAAATAATAACTACCGAATAATTATTTTTGTTATATATTTTTAACAAATGAAGACAAACACGCTTTTTGATAATACTGAAGTGGCTTTTGCCCTTAAAAATGATTCTCAGTTAGAACGCGCTTACTTTTTATTTAAAATGATTTCCCATCAGCCGCTGGTTAGAATTGGCACTGCAGCAACTAATTTTGCTCTTAAAGCAAATCTCCCAGTGGAAGGGTTAATTCGATCTACTGTCTTTGATCATTTTTGTGGTGGAGTTAATGAGGATGATTGTCTGTCAGTTATTGATAAGATGTTCACTAAAGGCGTGAGTTCGGTTTTAGATTATTCGGTAGAAGGGAAGGAAGAAGAAGCTACCTTTGATGAAGCCAGAGATAAAATACTCAAAATCGTACAGTTTGCTGACGAGAAAGAAGCAATGCCTATCGTGGTGTTTAAGCCTACAGGATTCGGACGTTTTTATTTGTATCAGAAGAAAGGTGAAGGTGTTCCTTTTTCTGCTGAAGAACAAGCCGAATGGGATAGAATCGTCGCACGATTTGATACGGTTTGCCGTCTTGCTAAAGAGAAGGATGTGGAAGTATTGATCGATGGAGAGGAGAGTTGGATGCAAGATGCTGCAGACGACCTTTGCGAAACGATGATGCAAAAGTACAATACCGAAAAACCTATTGTGTATAATACTTTGCAGACCTACCGTTGGGATCGTTTGGAATATCTAAAAGGAATTCATGAACGTGCTAAAGCTGGTGGTTTTAAAGTGGGCTTTAAAATTGTTCGTGGTGCGTATATGGAGAAAGAGCGTGATAGAGCAGAAGATAAAGGGTACAAATCTCCTATTTGTGAGACTAAACAGGAAACAGATGATAATTTTAATACCTGTATGACTTACATGCTCAATAATCTGGATACTATTTCCATTTTTATTGGAACTCATAATGAGCAAAGCTGCTATCTGGCAATGGACCTCATGCAGCAGCTTGGTATTAATAAAAAAGATAATAATGTATGGTTCGGACAACTCTACGGAATGAGTGATCATATCAGTTTCAACCTAGCAAAACAAGGGTATAATGTTGCTAAATATGTGCCTTTCGGACCAGTAAAGGATGTTATGCCTTACCTCATAAGACGCGCTGAGGAAAATACATCTGTCGCCGGACAAACGAGTCGGGAGCTCAATTTACTCAAACAGGAAAAGAAGCGTCGGAAGCTATAAATAAAAAAATCTGCAATATACTTGCAGATTTTTTTATGTCGTTTAGATAGGGTATTAGAATGGTTTGTACCATTTTTTATTTCGATGTGGATTATTTCCGTAGCCATAACCGTAACCTTTCTTTTTAATCGTTCCGTTAAGAAGCGTTACCATATTTGGCAAACGTTTTTCTTCATACATGGTTTGCGCTATGTGTAATTGACGCTTATCAATATTATTTGCACTTACAACATATATAAATATATCGGCATGTTCACTAATAAGCAAGGTATCGGTTACCAAACCAACAGCTGCTGTATCAACAATAACATAATCGTAATGCTTTTTGACGTTTTCAAAAAGATAGTTCACACGATCACTCATTAATAACTCTGCTGGATTAGGCGGAATAGATCCTGAAGGAATCACATCTAAAAATGGATTATCCTTTACCTTTACAGTCACATCTTCAATGCTTAAACTTTTATCTGAAATGAAATCTGTAAGCCCTTTATCTGTTTTCATATTCAAATAATCATTAACTCTTGGGACTCTAATATCAGTTTCAATTAGTAATACTTTCTTTTCTGAAAATGAAAATGAACTGGCCAGATTGGTCGTAGTATGAGATTTTCCCTCTTGTGCTGAAGTAGAGGTTACAAATACTGTTTTGCAAGGGCTATCTACTTTTTGCAACATGAAATCAATATTGGTTCTGATAATTCTGAAAGCCTCAGCCTTTGGAGAATAATCTACTTTGTTAACGACTTTTAATTTTTTCTCCGATTTCGGAATGTCACCAATAAAAGGTGCTTTGATCAATCGCAATACATCTTCTTTGTTATGCACTTTTGTGTCAATAAGATCTTTAGCGTAGACAAATGATACAGGAACAAAAAGTCCGAGTAATATAGCAGCCAGATAGATGACCTTTTTCTTAGGTGAAACAGGATCTTCATTGGTATAGCCATAATCGATGACCTTTGCATTAGCTGTTGACATACCAAGAGTAATGGCTGTTTCCTCACGCTTTTCTAATAAATAGAGGTAGAGTGATTCTTTAATATCTTGCTGACGTTTAATATCTCTAAACTGACGCTCTTTTCCTGGTGCAGAATAAATTTGTCCGCGAATTCTGCTTTCTTCTCTATTCAGGTTTCTCAGCGTGATTTCATTTGCTCTCTTAATATTATTTAAACTCTGATCAAGGTTGTTCTTTAATGCATTTATCTGATCGTTTAATTTAACAACAGTTGGATTCTTATCACTTGAATTTTTTAAAATACGATCCCGTTGCAACACTAATTCATTATGACTTTTGGTAATTTGTGCGACATCACTATCTGCAATACCAATATCGGCAGGTAGCAGATCGGTTTCTACACTATCATCGTTAAGACGTTCACTCATGAATTCAACCAATTGCAATTGATTACTGGTTTGGTTGATCTTGGCATCGGTTTGACGTTCGCTTTCTAAAAAGATGTTAGATTGAGCAGATAGCGCAGTAAGCCTGTTGTCTTTTTGTAGTTTTTCGGCAGTAAAATCCACTTGTTCCAATTCGTTGGACACAACATTTAAACGATTGGTAATAAACTCTGATGTTGTTTTTACAATTAGCTCCTTGTCATTAATAACATCTGCATTATATTTTTCTATGACCTTGTCTAATATTAAACGAGCTTTTTCCTTAATACTCTCCTTTAGAGATAACCTAATCACGTTAGAGTTTTCAGTAGTACTAATCTGTAGCTTGGTTAAATACTCCTCAACAACACTATGTAGCGGTCTGATGCTAATTTCAACATAAGAACCAGGTTCAGAACCGTAAGTTCCAATATTAGGTGTGATAACAAATTCGCCAATAGAAGCGCTTACCTTGTCACCAAAACTATGGGTTGTAGTTTCTCCATCATTAAATTCCAATAGTTTATTGGTGTTGAGTTTAGAGAGTTCAAACTGTTGCTCTGATATGACTTTTATAAACAGTGATTTATTAATGTTCTCAACAATGGAATCACTCATAAAGAAATTGACATTCATTGGAGGATTTGAGTAAACTTCCTGATTCTTTAATTTACCACTAACAAAATACCTGATGTTGAGTTTAAGGTCTTTTACAACTTCAGTAAGAATCGATCGTGAGCGGATGACTGCAATTTCATCTGTGACATTAGGCAAGGTAGTTCCTAACATGCCATTTTGGAGTGAGGATATTTCAGATAAACTCCTTGAGTTCTCGTCTTCTTTTAATTTGATAGTAGCATTTGCTTCATATAAAAAAGTACTATACCTGATTTTTAAAAACGCAATGGCCAATGCTATAAACAGGCAAACCAGAATGAGCTTCCATTTGGATAGATATAACTCAAACAGGTTAACAATAGTATCTTTATTTGTAAGGGAATTTTGCGACATAATAATGTGTTTATACTATGTTAGTTTCGAAAAATGAAAATTGCTGCAATAGTTGCTAATGTTGATACAGCAGATATGACCAACGGTGTATTAGGATTGTAAGATGATGTTTTAACTCTGGCATTATTTGGTTCTACATAAATAACATCATTCTGTGATAAATAATACACTGGTGAGTTTACAACATTGATAGAGGTAAGGTCATACTTTGCATACTTTTTCTTTCCATCTATTTCGCGAATTAAGAATATATTATCTCGCTTTCCGTAGATAGTTAAATCACCAGCTAAACCTAAAGCCTCTGTTAATGAGATTCGTTCATCTTGAACAGTGTAAGCACCAGGACGATTAACTTCACCAAGAACAGTGATGGTGAAATTGACAAGACGAATGTTTACAATAAACTCTTTAACGTATTCACCTATTTTTTCTTTGAGCATTTGAGTGGCCTCAACTCTGGTAAGACCTCCAATTTTTACAGTTCCCAATACTGGAAACTCAATATTACCATCCTTATCAATCAAATAGGTTTGTCTCAATATGTTGGCTTGGTTTACAACACTGGCATTATTAGCATTGTAGCTAACTACAGGTAAATTAAATGCTGCAACCGATTCTGCAACTTCTGCTGAAACATCAATAGTTAGTAAATCGTTGGGTTTATACTTGATTTCATAAATATTATCCAGCTCACTTAAACTTTGATCTGTAATAGGTTCATCCTGAAAGTAGATGATCTCTTTTCTCGAGCCACATGAGGATAAAATGGCTAAAGAGAGTACAAGAAATACTCGAAATATGTGGTTGAAATTTTGACGCATAATGTTTTGTTTGATTTGGTTTAGCTTATTTTTTTGAATCCAAAACCTCATATTTTGAGTTGTTGGAAATATATTCGGGAATTATATCTTTTATCATGGATACAATCTCTAGATTTTGAGACTTAGAATTAACAGCACATAAACTTGAGATTTTATCACTAATGGTTAAAATATCTAAAGGTTTGGTTTTAGCAATCATGATCTTTTCATGATATGTAGGTCTTGTGTTTTCACCATCTGCTAATAGCTCCTCATAAATTTTTTCACCTGGGCGTAAACCTGTAATTTTAATATCTATATCTTCTGGATATCTTAATCCAGAAAGAATGATCATATTTTTTGCCAAATCATGGATTTTAACAGATTCACCCATATCAAACACAAAGATCTCACCTCCATTACCCATAGTTGCCGCTTCTAATACAAGCTGACATGCTTCGGAAATGGTCATAAAATATCGTGTAATTTCTTTGTGAGTAACAGTTAGCGGTCCGCCATTTTCAATTTGTTTTTTAAATAATGGAATAACAGAACCGTTAGACCCTAATACATTTCCAAATCGAGTGGTAATGAATTTTGTCTTTCCTTTTCCTTGTAAACAATTTACATAAAGCTCTGCAATACGTTTTGTTGCTCCCATTACATTGGTTGGATTTACCGCTTTATCTGTGGAGATCAATACAAATTTATTGACACCATGCTTTACTGAAAGACTTGCGACATGTCTGGTTCCGCCAATATTAACACTAACGGCTTCATAAGGGTTGTTTTCCATTAATGGTACATGCTTGTATGCTGCAGCATGAAATATGATTTTAGGTTTATGGATTTGAAATAGTTTTTCCATGCGTCTAAAGTCTCTTACATCTGCTACAATGGAAATGAAGTTCTTTACACCATTTTGTATAAATTCCTGCTGAAGCTCGTACAATGGCGATTCAGCACTGTCTATAAGAATTAATTTTTTATAGTTATAATGTGTTGCTTTTCTAGCAATTTCACTACCAATAGAACCAGCAGCACCAGTTATTAAAATGATTTGATTTTCATACTCGTCTATCAATGCAGGATTGGTTATAGAAATAGGATCACGTCCTAGCAGGTCTTCGATATTAACCTCTTTAATTTGACCAACACTAAGGTCGCCATCAATCCAATTTTGGACAGGTGGTACAATTTTAACTTTCAGCCCCAATTCAAATAACTGGCCAGAAATCTGTAATAGTCTTGAAGATTCAATATTTTGAATAGAAATGATAACTTCCTCAACACCGTACTTTTCTATAAACTTCGGAGTGATTTTATCCAAGCTATATACCGATAAGGTATTTATCTTTTTACCAATCTTACTATCATTGTCATCAATAAACCCAATAATTTGATGGCTATTCTTCGGGTCATTTGTAATAGCATCATATGTGATCATTCCAGAATTCCCTGCACCAAAGATCAAAACACGTCTTTGGGTTTTAAAATCCTGCATAAGCTTATTATACATAGATTTTATAAACAACTTGAAACCTACTAGAAAAAGGATATTGAGTAGTAAATGAATATAAATAATCGATCCGGAAATATTGAAAATCCCATCAAAATGAAAGCGTCTGCTAAAAAAGGTTGTTACAATAAGAATGGTAGCTAAAATATTGACGCCAATGATAATATTGATAACATCTTTAAACCCTGTAAATCTAACAACACCTTTATACGAACCAACTAAAAGAAAACTGATTAAAGCAGCTAAAACCACAAAGGGGATCTGCTTGAACATTGTAATAAAATCAAAGTCTAGAATAAAATTAAAACGTATAACATATGCAGCAATGAAGGTAAATGCTACGATACTTAAATCGAAAAGCATTACCAACCATCTGGATGCATATTTATGCGAAATATTTTGAAGTAAACTTTTAATCATGCTCTAAAATACGTTTTTATTGCAGATGTTACTCTATTTAATTCATTTTCAGTTAAGTTGGAACCGCTAGGCAAACATAGGCCTTTTTCAAATAAATCATCTGAGACACCATTGAGATACTGAGGTGCATCTTTGAAAATAGGTTGTTGATGCATAGGCTTCCAAAGTGGTCTGGTTTCTATATTTGAGGCTTCTAATGCAGTTCTAATTCCTTCTCTTACGGTTTCTGAAGGCGTTAACATGCAAGACAACCATCTGTTAGAAAAATAGTCGCTAGGCTCATCAATAAACCTTAACTCATCTATAGCTTTGAAACTGTCTTTATAAAACTCATAATTGCGTCTGCGAGCAGCCACACGATCATCTAAAACTTCCATCTGACCTCTGCCAATTCCAGCAAGAACATTGGATAGTCTATAGTTATAACCAATTGTAGTATGTAAATATTCAACAGCTTTCTCTCTGGCTTGAGTAGCTAAAAACACAGCTTTCTCTTTAAGTTTAAGGTCTTTAGTGACTATAGCGCCTCCACCAGATGTTGTAATAATTTTATTTCCATTAAACGACAATATAGCGATATCTCCAAAAGTCCCACACTTCACTGATTTATAGGAGCTACCCAGAGCTTCGGCACTATCCTCTAAAACAGGAATGTTGTAAGCTTTAGCAATCTTATGAATAGCTTCTACTTTATATGGCATTCCGTACAGATGAACAGCAATTATAGCCTTTGGTGTTTTTCCTTTGGATATACGATCTTTTATTGCAATTTCCAGTTGCTCAGGACACATGTTCCAAGTGTCAGCTTCACTATCAACAAATACTGGAGTAGCGCCTTGATATATAATTGGATTTGCTGAAGCTGAAAATGTCTTACTTTGACAAATTACTTCATCATCTTTACCAATATTCAATAAAATAAGACCAAGATGAATAGCAGCTGTGCCAGAACATAGCGCAGCAACATGACTATCTTCTTTGAGATAGTTTTGGATATCGCTTTCAAAACCATTCACATGAGGCCCCAAAGGAGCGATCCAGTTTGTTTCAAAAGCATTATTAATATAAGATTGCTCTTTTCCACTCATATGTGGAGTTGACAACCAAATTTTTGATTCCATAATCAACTTGTTAAGTAAGTTTATTACTATTCAACAGTATTGTCTAGCGAGGGATTGGGGTTTGAAATTAAAGAAATGACGCGTTGTACAACTCATTATTTCTGAAAATTCTGTCTAAATATGCGTTAATACCATAAGAACAACCAAATAAACACGATAAAAAACAATTTTTGACGTTGACTTATAAACAAAAGATTTGTAGGAAAAGGTATTTGTTTATAAAGCAGACTTCACCTTATCTGTTAAACCTGTCATCGTTTCGCTTTGAAAACCGTAAGTCTCATGCAAGGCTTTGTAGGTTTTAAAAACAGTTTCGAGGGTGTTAAAATTTTCTTCTGTATACTTACCAAAATTATGTGGATGCCACCATAAGTGATAGACTTGGTTGTTTTTGGCAGCATAGGTCATTGCCTTTTTTATTCGCTTAAGTTTAAGAGGTTCAAAATATTTAAGTTTTCTGTTGAAAGGCCTCAAAAAACGACTTGAGGGTATATTGTAAAGCATCCCGCTGTCAGCAAATGCTCTCGCATCATAGGTATTAGTGCCTGTAAGATTAACATATGCATCTAATGGCTTTAATGCTCTAAATATCCATAGGTTCCGGTATGTTTTGGTGCTATGAATGTTATATATAAACGATTTTTCCTTTCCTCTAAAACTGGTAATTCCATACTTTTTGCAAGCCTGTAAATAAGGTTTGTCTGCTGCATCATCAGGATTTATTTGATTTTTAGGAAAAACAATGCTTTTAATCGTAATTCCCAAAGCTTTTGCAATGTTAATAGATGCCTTAAGATCTTCATCAAACTGTTCAGGTGTTTGTCCTGGCGCATGACAATTGAAATGAGAAAAGGTGTGCGTTCCTATTTCATGATTGCCATTATCTCTTATCTCTTTAATTTTGGAGTTCGCATAGTGAAATGAATCGTCTGTTTCATCATGACCAATGCTATCTAGTAATTGATACGGATTCAACTTTTCTAATGAGTAGGTGGGTTTATTTTGTGGAAGATGATGTAAGAGATCGTTTTTGTCTTTGGCAAACAATAAACCTACTGTACAGAAGGTGAGTTTAACGTCGTATTTGCTACTCATGTCTAAAAGCCTGTCAATAACCTTACTAACATTCTCTAAGTTCTCTTTATAGTCATTGACAGATTTTTTATCAAAAACTCCCCAATGAATCTCATAATCCAAAGACACAACAAAATGACCGTTCATAGCTTAATTCATAATGGGGTTAAAAATAATTAAAATAAACAATTTATTTTTTAATTCTCTTAATTGATTAATACGTATCAAAAATGTTACTTTTGCATTGAATTTTAGATGCTTTTATAATTCAATGAAAATCAATCCTTTTACATCATCTAGCTTTGAATCTATTTGGGCTAAACACTTCAATCACGGAAAAGATCTGGAGGCTTTTGATTTTATTAAAGGTGTAAAGTTTGTAAAGAATTCACGTGACGGTATCTATATCAACGCAGGACGAAATCTAACCAAAGGAATTTCTTATTCTTTAGACTATTCTAAGCATGATTACAAAGGGAAAACATTTCTGCTGTATGATGTGCCTGCATATTTTGATTTGCAAGAATTTAAACCACCTGCAGATAGTTCGCTTAAGTTAAAGACCTTATTTCAGTATCAGGGTTTTTTGATGGATATTACAAATTTTAATGATCAAGATGAGTATATAAATTCGCGATTTAGTTCTAAAAACAGAAGAGAGTTTCGCTCAAATAAAAGACGATTAGAACAATGTTTTGATATCAGCTATTCGTTTATAAATGAAGCTATGTCTCAAGCTGATTTTGATGTGCTTTTTGAACAATTCTATCAGTTACTCAGTAAACGTTTTGCAGATAAGCAAACCAACTATCATCATCTGAGTTCTAATAAATGGAATTACTACAGAGAGTTAGTTTTTAAAATGTTGCAGGAACAAAGAGCATCATTATTGGTAATCTACAATGAAACAACACCAATAGGAATTACACTTAATTTTCATGCTGAAGATATTCTTTTTGAGACCATAACTGTTTTTGATCCAGATTACTATAAATTCAGTATTGGAAAAACGTCAATTATTAAATTGCTGGAATGGTGTTTTGAGCACAACTATCGTATTTCTGATTTTTCTAAAGGAGATTTTGATTATAAACACAAATGGAGTAATCTGGTCTATGATTTTAATTACCATGTATTGTACGATTCAAAATCTTTAAAATCGGTTGTAAGAGCTAAGTATGCTGAAACTTACTACAGGTTGAAGCTTTATTTGAGGAAAAAGAAAGTCAATGAACTGTACAGAAAATATAAGTTTTTACTAAAAGGTAAGGAGAAGGATACATCTTATCAAAATTTTAAATTTGAAAAAATCACTGATTTTACACCTTCGGATGCCTATAGTACTATAGATTTCAGATCTGAAACGTATCGTTTTTTAAAACAATTTGTGTACACATTTTTGTTTGCTAATCCTGAGTCTGTAGCAAACATAAAAGTATTTAAACACAATACTAGCAATGAGTTTGTGATTGTAGGTTCAGAAAAGGCCCAGAAAGTAATCTTTAGTTAGTTGGTTTTATCTCTAACATTCTGTCGCATTTTGCAAATTGTTTTCCGGAAACATAATTATTAAAAGCATCCACATTAGTATTGCCTTTTAGCCATTCAATATAAATGGCAGCGGTATTAATTCCTGCTTCATGTGAGAACGGGTAACCTCCTCCAAATCTTGGGTTTAACTCAAGTACGTAAAGTTGATTGTTTGTAATAAAAACATCACAATCCAGACTTCCAATATGTTTGAGATGCTCGGAAATTTTCTTTCCTATTTGTTCAAATCTTTCATCGATTACAGACACTGCTTTATCAGTTTCACCAGAACGCATATTAAGTTTTTCTCTAACAAAAGTCCCGAAGTAATTTCCGTTAAAATCATTGACAATATCCATACCAAATTCTCTTCCATCTAACTTCTCTTGAATAAGAATGGCGTGTTCCATATCCTGTTTACTGGCTGTATTAAGAATGGACTTTTTGAGTTTGATATGCTGTAGTTGGAATGCGAGTTTTAATTCTTCAGCAGACTCAGGAAAATCTATACCAATAGATGCACTTCCCCAACGAGGCTTAACAACCAGAGGGTAGTTAAGACGTCCTTTATCAATTTCAGCAAAGGCATCATCTAAGTTGGTGAAGGTTTTAGGCGTCTTTAAGCCAATATCATTTAGAAATTTGAATGTTTCTACTTTATCAAAAGCAATATTGATGATATGCTCATTAGACACTATAATTTTAGTGCCTGTAGCTTCTAATTCGTCTTTATGCTTTGCAAGAATAGGTAATTCTAGGTCGTTTAAAGAAATGACTGCTGAAACACGATGCTCAATGATGATTTTCTTTAGCTCTTCAATATAATTGTCATTGTAAATACTAGGAACTAAAATGGCTAAATGTGCGTCAACCATAGCAGGAGCAGAGAGATTCATATCTGCTGCAATGATTTTTCCCTGACCTTTAATAGCCTCTTTAAAATAGTTGATCAAGTAATTGCGTCGTCCTGCGCAAGTAAATAATAGGTTAATTGCCATGAGATGATTGTTCATTTGATGCTGTTCCTGTAAAATCTGGAACTATATCGTTTTCTACACTGTAAATTCCGTCTTTCTTAAACACTTTATATACTGTTAAAAATAGAATTTTTATATCTAAAAATAGTGACATGTTTTTGACATACCACACATCGTATTCAAATTTTTGTTCCCAACTTATGGCATTTCTACCATTTACCTGTGCCCAACCTGTAATTCCTGGTTTTATATTATGCCGTTGTTTTTGAAAGTCATTATATCGTGGTAAATAGCGAATTAACAATGGTCTGGGACCAATAAGACTCATATCACCTTTAATAACGTTAAGTAATTGCGGAATCTCATCGAGTGAGTACTTCCGAACGAAGATACCAGCTTTTGTTAAGCGTTCTGATGGTGGAAGTAGTTCGCCATTAGCATCGGTTTTATCGTTCATGGTTTTGAACTTGATGATCTTAAAGATACGCTCATTTTTTCCTGGTCGCTTCTGATAGAAAAATGCCTTGCCATTGTTCTTTATCATAAGTACTAACCATGTTATAGCAAAGATTGGAAATAACAATATAAACCCAATGCTAGCAGCAATAGTGTCGAAAAAAGGCTTTATGATGTTTCTATACAATGCCATTAATGTAAACTCTTGTAATAATTTAATAGTTCGTTCCACACAAATTCCTGTTCATATCGATCAATAATTCTAGTGCGTGTGTGTTGGATCATTTCTCGTCGCTCATGAGGATTATCGATCATAAACTGCATTGCGTTTTCCAGAGCCATTTCATTTTTAACAGGAATAACCAAGCCATTAACTTGGTCTTCAATAACTTCATTACAGCCGTTAATATTAGAAACAATAGCAGGTAAACCCATACAACTACATTGAAGAACGACATTTGGAAAGCCCTCACGATAACTAGGAAAAGTGAGCACATGCGAAATAGCAACGTATGGCCTGATATCTTTTTGTACACCAACAGCTAAAATTTGGTTGTTTTCTGCGATTCGTTTTTCGGTTTCAGGTAACAAAGGATCTAAATGGTTTTCTCTGGGACCTACCAGAAGCAACTTACAATTCAATTGTTTCTTTGATAATCTATCAAAAGCATTCACTAGCTCATTAATGCCTTTGTCTTTTACTATCCGACCAATAAAGATAAATACAATGTCATCGTTTGTAATTTCAAGTTCTTGTTTTAGCGCTTCTTTTTTTTCTTTGGAAACTAAAGCGGTATCATAATGCTTAGTGTCTATGCCATTGGAACTTCCGTTAGCAATTACCAAAAGTTTTTCTGGTGATGTGTACTTGTTCTCAATAATGATTTGCTCTAATCCATAAGAATTAGGTAAAATCTTTGTGGCGCATTTATAGGTGAATTTTTCGACGATATCCAGAAGTTTACGCTTTTTACCTGAAACTTCAAGTAATGGCAATCCAGCTATGGTATGTAGTCTGTGAGGTACTTTAGCCATCTTAGCAGCAAGCATACCCAAGGTGCCAGCTTTTGGTGTATGAGTATGAACAATAAAAGGCTTTTCAGCTTTAAAAAACTTATAGAGTTTATAGGCTGCTTTTAAGTCTTTAAGAGGTGTTATGGTTCTTGTCATCTCAACCACATGAGTTTTGATGCCTTCATTTTGTCTAACTTCAGCTAAAGCATCACCATCACCAGAAACACCTATGACCTCATAGTGCTGACTCATAAAACGAGACTGACCTTTTAAGAGTGTTCTTAAAGAGGATGGAACTGTGGTGATACGAATTAGTTTTTTCATGATCTAATTCTTTACTTGTGAATCAATAATATCTAAAAAGGACTCTATGCTTCTTGAGTTCAAATAGCTATCAAAAATAGCTCTAATACTTGTATTATCAGTGTCAAAACAAGTTTTCATAGCTTCAAAAAGAGCTTTTCCATTGTTAGGCTCGCATGTGTAAACACCTTCTATGTGTTCAATACCACCTGCACAAAGTGTACTGACAACGTTAGAGTTTTGAGACATCATTTGCAAAAGTACATTTGGAAAGCCTTCAATACGTGATGATACTACACACATCTTTGCCTGTTTAAAATACGCATATACATTTTTTACAAAACCTCGAAATATAACTGAATCACTTATGTTTAGGTCTTTAGCTTGTGTTTGCAAGGTGTCCAGTAATCCTCCTTCGCCTAATATGATTAATTTTAGATTTGGATGTTCTGCTTTTAATTTTGAAAATGCGTCAATAAGCAAATCATAACCTTTAAGTTCGATTAATCGTCCTGCAGAAACAATATATTCATCAGGTAGCGTAGTTTCTAATTCAACCGAAGCCAGAGTATTTGAAAGCTTTAAATCAATAGGATTGGGAATTACACTAACTTTAGTTCGCCTTTCTATTTTACTAAAATGCTCAGAGAATTGTTGTTTCATTAATTCTGTTTGACAAATTAATACATCCATTTTTCTGTAGCCTAAGTTGATGATGTTTTTATAAAACTTAAGTTGTTTGCCTTTAAATCTGATAAAAATTGAAGTAGATTCTCTGGCAATGAAATACTTTGATTTTAAGATGCCCAATGATTTCATAATCCCTACCATTGCATTGGCGTAGACCTGTGATGTGAAGATATAATCGTATTTTTTTCTTTTGAAAAGCATGATAAAGAAAAATTGTATCAATCCAACAATCTCGTGAGTTTTAGATATAAACCTAAGATTGGTAAAATCTTTAATATCATCCCATCGACCTCTTTCATTATTTTTAAATGAATATACATCTACATCATCATTTTTATAATGAATAGCAATCATTTTCAGGTAGTTCTCTGCGCCACCTAATGAATCTGTTGGAAGTACAATTAAAATTTTCTTCATTTTACTGGCTTCTCTGATTAGCTATTAGGTGTTCAAAAGTGGTTTCGTAACGCATTAAAATGACATCGCTGTTAAATTTTCCGACTACTGAGTTTTTAATTTTCTTAGCGTTCCATTGTTGAGATAAGGCTTTGTTTAAATAGGCTAAATAGTCGTCTTCATTTTCTGCTAAGTAGCCATTAGTGTTGTGTGCAACAATTTCTTGAGTACCACCAGGCGCTCGAAATGCTAGTACAGGAGTTCCAATGACACAACTTTCTAGGAGCGCATTAGGAAAACCTTCTACAAACGAACCTTGTAAAAACAGATCACTTTCAGATAGATATTTCGAGACATTGTCGGTATATTCAATCCATCTTATCTTATCAGAAATATTAAGTTCATCAGCTAAAGCTATTAACTGCTCTTTTTGGTCGCCATCACCAATTATAGTATATCTATAAGGAACTTCAAGTTTCGAAAGCGTTTCCATAATTCGTTTGTGACCTTTTTCTAAACTCAATCTGCCAATCGTGATTAATTCTCTTGGTTCATTTGCATTGATAGGTAAGGACCTCAAAGGCAAGTTGCTTGAGATTGGGTTATTGATAACGCTTATTTTTTCTTCGGAAATTCTAAATCGCTTTTTGACGTTTTCTGCCATTTCATGGGACTGGCAAACAATTAAATCAAGGTTTTTATGATAATTTTTATAAAGCCTGTGATATTTAAAGCCTTTATTGACTGTATATTTAGATATAATTCCGTTAAGACTAGCTTCTCTGCCTACAAAAAGTGTGGATTTAAAATACGGTCTGAAAATTGTTAAAATACGATTGACATGCGCTATTGATCCTAATACAATATCAGGTTTTTGTGCATTAATAATGTTAAACAGTGGTCTTATGGCCTTTCTAAGCCTTGGTCTGTTTAGGAAATGGACATCAATACCTTCTATTTTGTAAAGCGCAGTTTCTTTAGTGCCAAGTACTACCAAGACCGATTCAAATTTAGTTTTATCTAAATTTTGAGATACAAATGAAATGACACGTTCCGCTCCACCTGCTTTGAGAGAAGGGAGTATAAATAGTATTTTTATTCTTGAGTTTTGTGTTGACATTATTATACTATTGAGTAACCTTTACCATTAGTTTTGAGCCATTGTTTCAGAACGAGAAGTTTCCAGATGATTGGATATCTATTTCGTTTGTTGGTCATGTGTTCATTAATGATAGTTTTAATTTTATCCTGATGAATCAACGGAATATCCATTAAGCTTTCATCATTAAGTTCGTCTAAAACAAAATCTTTTAAATCTTCTCTAAACCAATTTGCAAAAGGCATAGTAAAACCAGCTTTAGGTCTGTCAAAAATTTTCTCAGGGACATAATCGTACAGTACTTCTTTTAGCAAACGTTTTTTATTAGACCCTTGCATTTTAAAATTTGTAGGAAGCGATCTGGCAAATTCCACAACACGATAATCGAGTAGAGGCGCTCTAACTTCTAGCGAGTATGCCATTGATGCTCTGTCAACTTTAGTATTAATATCCCAATTAAGGTAGGTTTTTAAATCAAAATCAGAGACACGTTCTAATAAACCCTTATGAGTATGTCTGAGATATTTTTGCTCATCAACTTTCGCATAATTTGGAAAATCATACCAAGACGAGTCTGTACCTGTCATTGCCATAAGATATGCATCGTTGACATCTTTTACTTTTAAAACTTCAGAAATTATTTTATGTCTGTAATTTGGCGACATTTTTACAATTGGTGCAGCCATTTTACGCACTAGGCGAGGGATCTTTAAAAGCTTATTACCATTAGTAATCCAGTCATATCTATGGTATCCAATGAAACTTTCATCACCTGCATCTCCAGATAAAGCTACAGTTACTTTTTGTCTGGTGTGTTTAGAAAGTAACATTGATGGTATTGCAGAAGAATCTGAAAAAGGTTCGTCATAATAGTATGAGAAATTTTCAATGAGATCAATACCTTCATTATAATTACATTCAATAACCTGATGCTCTGTTTTTAAATGATCTGCTACTTGCTGTGCATAGACACTTTCATCAAATCCTTTTTCATTAAATTTTACTGAAAAGGTCTTTACTTTCGATGTAGAGGTTTCGTTAGCTAGTGCTGCAACGAGAGAGGAATCAACACCACCAGATAAAAAGACACCTACAGGTACATCGGCAAAAAGACGTTTTTTTACAGCATCTTTAAGCAAGCTATCTAAATCTCCTTTTGCATCTTTAAAAGACCCTTTGTATTTGTGTGTTCCGTGGTAATCAATGTCCCAGTATTGTTTGATTTTAATATCGCCAGTATTTAAATCGAAATTAAGTGAATGACCAGCTTTAAGCTTTTTAATTTCATTAAAGATAGACATGGGATCTGGTACATTTCCCCAGGATAAATAGTAACCAATAGCATCTTTTGAAATGGTTAAATTGTCATTGAACATTTGTATTGAAGACAACTGACTTGAAAATTCAAAGTCTTTTCCGTTGTGATAGTAGTAAAACGGTTTCTGTCCTAAACGATCTCTAGCTCCAAAAAAGCACTGTTTTATTTCGTCGTAAATAACAAAGGCAAACATACCGTTGAAGTGATGTATGCATTCCTCACCATATTCTAGGTAAGCAGCACAGATAACTTCTGTATCTGATGTTGTACGAAAACTATAACCTTTTTGATGTAATTCATGCTTAAGCGTTTGGAAATTGTAGATCTCACCGTTAAAAGCGATATGTATTTTATCGCTATAAGTAAATGGTTGATCAGATCTGTGGTCTAAATCTATAATAGAGAGTCTATTATGCCCAAAAATAACGTTGTGTTTGTTTTTGTAGGTTTGCCAACCCATTTTATCTGGACCTCTGAACGCAGTTCTTTTGAGCTTGTCTTTGACCTGTTGTTCACTATATGGTAAGGTTGATCCGTATATTCCACACATAAAATTTAGATATTTGGGAGTTTATGTTCGGAACAAAAATAGATATTATATTCACTTTTACTTAAAAAAGACTATTAAAGGTTGTTTTAGACTATGAAATGAAAATAGACTAGCTAGGATACAGATTCATAAAGCTTTAAATGCGCTTCGTAAACTTCATCAATATTATAGGTTTTCTTCATTTGACTGTATAGCAGTTCAGCTTTTTCAAGTGCAGAATTATAATTTTGAACGCAATTTATCATTGAGTCATGAAAATGTTCTAAATCTGATACATAGGCATTATGTTGATTTAAAAAATCAGGAATACTACCAACAGGAGTGGAAATAATTGGAAGTTTTGCAGCAGCAGCCTCAATGATAACCATTGGCATTCCTTCCCACTTAGAAGGTAAAATTAGTGCGTTTCCAGATCTTAGATAAGGCTTGATGTCACTCTTAAAGCCATGACAATTAAAATGCTTTTTAAAGTCGGAGTGATCTTTGGCTTCTAATTCAATAAGATGTAATAGTTGTGGTTGTAACTTACCTTCACCAACCACATCAAAAACAAAATTTGTAATTCCTGCCGCTCTGAGTTTTTTTGCAGCACTTATCATGTAGATAGGATTCTTTTCATCGCTCAGCCTTCCCAAATAAAGAAAAGAAAAGGGTTGAGTTGGACTGATAGTTCTTTCAGATTTTACTGATAGATTTTCAAAATCTACTCCATTTGGTATAACAGCACTGTTTTTCAAATACCATAGTTTAGCGTTGTTACTAAAGACAATATCTTTTTTCCGTAGTAATTTGGTTAAGAATAGAATTACTTTTCTTGGGTATATTTCTATTGTACTTGAATGTAAGGTGAATACAATAGGTATCCTTTTAAAAAACAGTCTGTAGAGCATTCCTAATGCTACTCCATGAAATTGATGACAATGAAAAACAACACCATCAAAATCCTTAATGATATGATGCATTTTTTTAAGTCCGATCTTTAAACTTGAATTTTTAAAAGATGTGATATTTAAAAAATGGTATTCTATGTCATGTTCCTTGAACTTGGGCTCTAATGTATTTACACTAGAAATTGAGAAAACGATGGTTTTAATATGAGGTGTAGAGCTTTTTGCTAATTGGAGGACCATTTGTTCGGCACCTCCACCGCCTAAAGAACTTGAAATATGAACTATAGTCAAAGCTAAATTGTTTTAGTAATTAATTCTTCCTTGATCGTTTCCTCTTGATTCTCTTCGTGTAAGAGCCTTACAAATATCCAGATAGAAGTAAATAGAATTAGACTGTTATCAAAATAGTTGTGCATGATCATTAAGATACCAACCATTGAAATGGTAAGCATAAGTTTATGTGGATCTGGAGTAAACTGCTCGACACTTCGTTTTAACATGAAAACATAAATACCTATCATCATGAGAAGCGGAAATATACCAGCTTCACCTAAAACCATTAAAAATGTGTTGTGTACGCCTTGTTTTGTAGGGTTTAAACCGCTCAACATTTGAAAACCATTACCAAAAAATGGGTTATTGGTAATTTGGTCATAGTACTCAGACCAGGTTTCTAATCTTGAACCTTGTTGAATAGTTGAGATACTGGATTCAGACTGGTCTGTAAAAAGCCCTTCAAATGCCGAAAACCGCACAGCATTAAATTTCAGTAAGCTGGCAAGACTTAATACAATTATTATAGCACCAGCACCTAAACCAAAAGTCAATGAATTTCTTCGATCTGCAATAACCGATATGACACTTATGACTAGCCAGAGTGAAATAAAAGTTCTTGAAAAGGTAATGATTCCAGCAAATGTGAGTACAAATTGTCCAAAGAGCCTCAGCTTTTTATTATCAATAACATAACTTAAACAATATCCAATGATACAAATAAAACCAGCGCCATTTGGATTTAGGTAAAATCCACTATAGCGACCATATCCATTGGGAAACGCTACTGCGTGAACAAGAATGCTCAAACTACCTAATATGGCAAGTATAAAGAACTCTTTCTTAGTGGTGTTTCTTGCTAATTCTGCACCTGATATTATTAGTATGATATATTTTATGAGTTTATATGTGAAATCTTCTACATCATTGACGAAAGTGTAACCACTAATTAAAAAATAGGAAATACCTAAAATTAGAAACGGAATTAACAATTTCCGTTTAGCACTTAACAAATAATACACCAATAGTAATCCATAAGTGAGATAACTCAACATACTACCAATAGATTGATCGTATGAGAAGAAACTTGGAATTCCCCATAGCAGCATTATTAAAGTGACGTATTTTAATAATTTCATAATACTTTCTTAAGTAGTCTAACAGGCATTGAAGCTAAGAAAATAAATAACGACACTAGGTATTTGCCAGTAGATAATTTTAGTTTTTTATCTGAAAAATACAACCTAGATTTAATGTATTCAAATGCTAAGCTACGGTAGAACTTATGTTTGATGATTTCAGATACAGAAACATCTTTTAAACCATAATATGAACTGTAGTAGTATCCTTTTGCCAATCGTTTTCTCGATTTTTTTGAATTGATCAAACTCACTTCAGAATAGTGAGCAGTGAGGTGAGCAATGTTAAAGCAGAGAAAATCATGCTTTTTATTAATTGTATTCCATGTATGACTTTCTCCAATATGGCAATTGGGTTGAGAATATAAAGGGTGTTTTTTCAAAATCTCTGTTCGCCAACTGTGCCATTTATCACCTGTTAATTGCTTATTTCTATTCAGAACACGTTGCTCAAAATTAACTTGCCATTTATCCTCCGGAAATGCATCACCTTTTACATTTCCGTCTTCATCAAGAACTAATGTCCATACAGCAGCTATATTACTTTTAGATGCATCAATCGAAGACCAGATCTCTTTTAGATCTTTTAAGGTGTTTGGTACAAAACTGTCGTCACTATCAACAATTATAGTGTATTTTCGATTACATTTCTGAAGTCCGAAATTTACAGCACTTGGTTTTCCTTGATTTGTGGGAAGTACATGGTACTGAATTTCCATTTTTGATTGCTTCATCCAATCTTCTACAAGCTCATGTGTATCATCTGAGCTGCAATCATCAACTATGATCCAAATAAAATCTTTACAAGATTGATTCAGTAGAGAGTTGTATACGCGATCTAGTGTATGTTTTCTATTATATGTAGGTGTTACAATGTTAAACATGCAATTTATTTAAGTGACTAATGTAAAGATATAAAATGATACTATTGATAATAGAAACCAAAGATGTTGAAAGTGCTAATCCGTAAACTCCCATAGTATCAATAAGTATATAGTTTAGTGTAAAGTTCATCACCAGAGATATTACCGATGTGAGTACCATAAAATAATTTTTATTTATTGAGGTTAGGAATTTCACCATGATGAGTCCTGTAACATATGAAGGAATCTGTAAAAGATACATCTGTTGAATTCTAGAAACAACCTCTGAATCTGATGCCGTAAAAGCGTTTCTTTCAAATACCAAACTTATAATAGGGAATGATAATAGAAGTAGGACTACCATTACTAGAGCGCTACCTAAAATCAAAAATTTCAGAATACGTTTTAATTTTTTAAAGGTTTCTTTTTTATTGTCAATAGCACTTTTTGAAAAATAGGGCAACAATACATTACCAAGAGCAATACCAAAGATGCCAATAGCAAAAGCAGGAATTTTAATTCCGTAATTCAAAGCTGCGATGGAACCAACAATTAATTGAGCAGAAAAAAATTGATCAACCAGAGGATTGATTCCAGTAAGTAAACTCGATGACAGTTTTGCAGGTAATTGCCTAATTAAGACCTTGATATTAACTGAGGCAAAGTCGGGTTTATTAAGGTGTAAAATATGTCGTTTGAGAGCGACAAACAGTAAAAACAAAAAGCTGAGAAAACTTCCTATTAATGTTCCTAATGCTAATACAATATTTCCTAATTCCTCCTTGAAAAAAAACAAGCAAATAATGATGGAAATAGGTGTGAATATTGTGGCTATTGAAGAATAGGTAAACTCGTCGTCAATAGTGAGCATTCCACTTATTAAGGACGAAAATCCCCAAAATAGAATACTTGGAGCAACGTAGTAAAACTGTACTTTAATGAGTTCGTAATACTGTTGGGTATGGCCTGCAAAAAAGGATTCCAGATACACATCTGTAAATAGGTAAGCGATTAGAAAGAAAAGTAGAGCAACAAAAATAGTAATGATAAAACTAGTACTTTGAAATGCACCATGGTTTTTCCCTGTTTTGAGCTCGCTTACATAATTTGGGATAAACACACTTTTAAACGATCCAAGAAAAACACCACTAATAAATGAAGGCACTAAAATAGCAATCAAAAAAGTGTCTAATAACTCAGAAAGGCCAAAGTTATCTGCAATAACGATCTCTTTAAAAAAACCAATTCCTCTAACAATTAATACAGTAATTCCAACTGTAATAACATTAGCAACAATAGGGTTTTTTAAAAATTTGTTTTTTAAATCTTTAAAACGAGATTTTGACAACAATTTAAGTGTTTTTAATAATGGTTACTTGAAAAATTTCCTAAACGGCCATAATAGTACAAATAAAAATTTTATAACAAAGGGATCAATAGATGTTGTGTAGTTTTTTAGGTTTAAATCTAAATATTTAGACTTTGACAGTAAAAAGTAGAGGTTTTTTAAAAAGAATTTAGGAGATGAGGTTGCATATGATTTGAAAAACCAATTACAAAGAACTGTATGATAGACTGCAGCTCCTAATGCGGTTTTATGTTTAGCACTTGATGAAATAGAGTTTTCAATATTGGTGTGATATATTCGCACTACAGTATTGATATATTTTGTTTTGTAGCCATGGGTTGCAAAGAGCGTCCAAATGATGCCTTCCATCATAAACCCATTTTCAATAAAGCAATCATTGAATTTGATACTCTGCAAATGTTTAGTACTTGTAAATCCCCATTTTTCACCTTTAATACGTTTAATTGCTGAAACTTCAAAGGGATCACTAATTAGTGGGCTTGTAGGGAATTCATCACCTATCATATTACCATTTTGATCTTTACACAATCCTGTGATTGCAATAATTGTTGTCTGTTCGTCTTTAGTTAAAACATCATACTCAGTTTTAAAAGTATCTAAAGCGTATGGTAAACATTCGTCATCAGCATCAAATGTGAGGAACAACTCTCCATTTGCTTGATCTATAGCTTGAAAAAAGCAAGCCATTTTATGCTTGTTCGTTTCGTTGTTGATATACTTAATAGTAAGAGGCGAGGACGTTACTATTTCAGAAATCACTTTATGCGATTCATCGGTGGAACCATCATTTATGATAATCCATTCAAAATCTTTGAATGTTTGTTTCAGTAAAGAATTGTGAACACGATCTATAGTGTTCTCTGCATTATAGACAGGTGTGAACACCGTAAAGGAATACTTAAAGCTTTTGCCCTGTATCTGCTTTAAACTTGGAATGTATTCTTTTATATCCATTAAAACTTTTAAAGATTTTTAAATATAATCAATGCATAAAAGTAAGTACAATTGTTGATTATTTATTCTCCATTTTGAAATTACTTTTTATGATAAACCCATCTGATTTTAGAACATAAATTCCTACAAACGTTAAAATTTTGTTGTTAAACGTCTTTTTCTATCATTTCGTCGTATTTATTACAATTGATTATTTACAAATAATGGAAATATAAAGCAATAAGTAGGAATAATACTTCAAAAAAATACATCTAATCGAATAATAAATACTTTAAACGTTTTTTTTGAATTTAATTCTATAGATTGCCAACATATTAAGCCCCAAATTAATAGAAAATGACATCCCCAAGACCCTACTACCATATACATGGTATTCAAGCTTATAGCTTAATTTTATTGTTTTTATTGATTTTTTTAACTCCCTCAACTTTTTTCGCTCAAGAGCAATTGGCATTCCCAACGGCTTCTGGAGCTGGGGCATATGCTACAGGAGGTAGAGGTAAGCCAGTCTATAAAGTTACTAATTTAAACAACTCCGGATCAGGAAGTTTCCGACAAGCATTAGAAGATACCAGAGACACTGATGGAGGTATTATTACATTCGAAGTCTCAGGTACTATCAACCTTACTAGTCAGATTTATTTCACAAACCAAGATAATATTACCATTGCTGGTCAAACAGCACCAGAAGGAGGTATAACTATTGCTAATTACAGATTGAGATTTCAAAATGTAAATAATCTCATAATGCGATATATTCGTATCAGACCAGGCTATTCACCATATCCTTCAACTGAGATTGATGCCTTTGAAATATTTAATTGTAGCAACTATATAATAGATCATTGTTCTTTCTCATGGGGAACAGATGAGGCAGCAGATAGTGGTAATGGAAGTAACTATACATGGCAAAGAAATTTATTTGCTGAAAGTAATAAAACAGGTATGATTATGGGTGGAGAACCACAATTGTCAGAAAACCTGAGTTTTATTAATAATATGTTTTATAACTGTAGCCACAGATTTCCAAATTTTCAATCTAATGGTAGAGTAGATGTTATAAATAATGTTGTATGGAATTGGAGAACACGAATGTCTGTTCCACAAGGTGGTTTTCAAGCTAACCACGTTAATAATTATTATGTTCACTTTAGAAGTGATCCACCAGCCGATCTTGATATTAGAGGAATGTTGTGGTATCCAAATCCAACAAATTTTCCAACCATATATACATCGGGTAATTATGTAAGTGATGTGCTAACAGATCCTAATGCAGACAACTGGCCAATGTGGCGTTTTAGATTCAATCCATCAGGTACAATTTACTCTGGAGCTGGAAATGAGAGTCCGCTTACTGAAGATTTTAGAACACTAACACCATTTACACAACTCGGAAATCCGTTTGAAATCCTATCTGCTGTAGATGCTTTTGATGATATCAAATATGATGTTGGAGTAAATGCTCGTTTATTGGCTAATGGAGATGTTGCAGATAACACTGATTTTCTAGACGATATTTATCTTACAAATGTTCAAAACGATGTTCTGGATCAATATACACAAGAAACTGTACTTAATACGCCTCATAGAACCGAATTTTTAAACTCTATCAGTACAACACCTATCAATACTCATCCAAGTAGTTATGATACAGATAATGATGGTATGCCAGATCAGTGGGAGTTGAATAACTTCGGAAATTTGGATAATAATGGTCAGTCAGACACCAATAATAATGGATACTCAGATATAGAGGATTTCTTAAATGGTGTTGATTTTGATACACAAGGTACTACTGGAAATGAAGTTAGTGTATCTGCAAATTTTGAAACTATTTGTGCTGGAGATGAAGTAACCTTAACTGCAACAGGAGCCGAAACCTATGCGTGGGATTACGACAATCAAACGTCATCAAGTTTTACTGTGGCCTTAACAGAAACAACAACATTTACAGTTACTGGAACACATTCTGATGATAGTACAACTGAAGCTTCAATTACAATTACAGTTAATGAGATTCCTACAGTAAATGCAGGAGAAGATGTAGCGATCTGTCAAGGGAGTTCAGTTACATTGACTGCTTCTGGCGGAACTTCTTATGAATGGAGTACAGGAGATACTTCATCGTCGATAACAGTTAATCCAAACGAAACAACCACCTATACTGTAGTCGCTACACAAAATGGTTGTGAAAGTATACCTGATGCAGTAGTGGTAACAGTTAATGATAGTCCTGTTGTTGATGCTGGCCCAAACGAAACTATATTTTTAGGAGAGAGTGTCACCTTAACAGCTACTGGAGCAGATTCTTATCTGTGGAGTACAGGTGAGACTACACAAAGTATAACTGTTAATCCAATTCAAGATACATCATACTCAGTTACAGGTACAACAAATAATTGTGAAGACACAGATACTGTAACCGTTTTTTTGCAAGATGACAGTGTCGATGCAAACGCTGGAATTGACACTGAGATTTGTAATGGAGAAACCGTTACACTTACAGCAACTGGAGGTTCAACGTATTTATGGAGTACAGGAGAAACAACACCATCAATAGAGGTGTCACCAACAGAAACTACTACCTATACAGTAACAGCATTTAGTGAATCTGGAAATAATTCAGAAGAGGATAGTGTCATCGTAACAGTTAACGATATACCTGTTGCAGATGCTGGAGAAGATGTTGATATCTGCTTCGGAAATGTAACAACCTTGACGGCTTCGGGAGGAACTTCTTATGTATGGAGCACTGGAGCGACCACACCTTCTATTACAGTTAGTCCTAATGATACGACAACTTATACTGTTGAAGTCTTTGAAAACAACTGCTCAAGTACTGATGAAGTGATTGTTACCGTTAATCAGATTCCAGATGTTAGTGCAGGAACCAATGTAACTATTGAGTTAGGCGAATCAGCGACATTAACTGCCACTGGTGCGGATACCTACTTATGGGAAACAGGTGCTACTTCAGCTAGTATTCAAGTAACTCCAACTGTAACCACAACTTATACTGTTACAGGATTTTCTAATGGGTGTGAAGCATCCGCAGATGTCACTGTGACTGTCCAATCTGAAACTGTTATAGCCAATGCTGGTGAGGATATCACAATATGTGAAGGAAGCACTACAACGCTTACAGCTACAGGTGGAGCAACTTATTTATGGAATACTGGTGAAACAACAGCAAGTATAGACGTATCACCAACAACTACAACAACATATACAGTAACTGCATTTAGTGAGTCTGGTAATCAGTCTGATGATGATACTGTAACAGTTACCGTTAATGCACTACCTATTGTAGATGCAGGTAGTGATGTTACAATAACTGAAGGAGAATCGACAACATTAACAGCTACTGGAGCAGCATCTTACTTATGGAGTACAGGTGAAACTACATCAAGTATTACAGTATCTCCAAATAGTACAGCAGTATATTCTGTAACAGGAACAACCAACGGTTGTGAATCTACAGATGAGATCACTGTAACTGTTGAAATAGAAAATGTAAATGCTAATGCAGGTAACGACGTTTCAATATGTGAAGGAAGCAGTACAACACTAACAGCTACAGGTGGAACAACCTATTTATGGAATACAGGTGAAACCACATCAAGTATTTCTGTATCACCTTCAGTAACAACAATATATACGGTAACAGCATTCAATACATCGCAAACTGCTTCAGATGAGGCTAGTGTTACTGTATCAGTCGATGAGTTGCCAGCAACAAATGCTGGAGCTGATATCACAATCACTGAAGGAGAATCAACGACTTTATCAGTTACAGGAGCAGAATCTTACTTGTGGAGTACTGGAGAAACAACATCTACTATTTCGGTTACACCAGAGGTAACGACAACATATACTGTTACAGGTTTTTCAAACCAATGTGAATTTACTGATGAAGTGACAGTTATTGTAGAGCCATTTGAATTTACAGCTAGTGCAGGTTCTGACCAAACTATTTGTCAAGGTTACGAAACAACATTAACAGCTTCTGAAGGCGATAGCTACTTATGGAGTACAGGTGAAACCACTCAGAGTATTACAGTAAATCCAGCCAATACGCAAACTTATTCTGTTACAGTATTCCAAGGGCAATATCAAGCTGACGCAGATGTTATGGTATCTGTAAATCCAAATCCAAATGTGGTGATATCAAACGGAGGAGAGGTTATGATACTAGAGGGTGAGTTTGTAACCTTATCTGCATCAGGTGCAAATACTTACCTTTGGAATAATGGTGCAACACAGCCGAATATTGCTGTAAGCCCATCATCAACAACTACTTATGAAGTTACAGGTTATGTAAATAATTGTGAAGATACTAAAGCTGTTATTGTAAATGTATTTGAAACAGTTGAAGCATATGCAGGAGAAGACCTAACGATTTGTTCTGAAGACACTGTGACCTTAACAGCTGAAGGTGGAGATGAGTATTTATGGAACACTGGAGAAACAACACAAAGTATTGAGGTAAGTCCTGATGAAGATACAGAGTATTCTGTTTTGGTGTATAATGCTTTAGACAGTGATGAAGCTACTGTTACGGTTTATGTTGACCAATGTAATGTGATTCAAACACCTCCGGAAAGTGAAGATTTCGATTTTGTAGTATTCCAGGAGCCAACAAGTGATCTTTTAAAAGTTAAAATAAATGGTTTACAAAATGTAACAGCTAAAGGCATTTCAATTTATGATATGTCTGGTAAGATTCTTTACACTGAATTATTTTCGCCTTCAGAATCGCAAAATCAATCTCAAATGGTGAGAGAAATAAATACGAGTCCGTATGCCAGAGGAATCTATATGGTAAGACTTATTTACGATGATACTAGTGTCATCAAAAAAATACCAATACGATAAAAAATTACTTGATGTTAGTTGGTAGAAACCATTGTTAGCGTTTTACGTTAGCAATGGTTTTTATTTTATAATAACCGACTGTACAGTTGCAGAAGAATCTGCCTCACAATTCTTCACACGAAGTTCTATAGCTTTATCGTTCAATTCGTTCTCTATTAGGTAGATCTTACAATCTTTAGGTTTTGTATCACTTTCAGAAAAGTTAACATCTCCACTTTTGATAAGCTTAGAAATGGCTAGGGTATCCAGATCGTAATTTTGCATTGCAGTTTGAGCTGCTTCAGAATAGAAACGCTTTTTTTTAGTACTGATGCTTTTAATAGTTCTGGCATTTGGTCCATAGGAACACGAGGCTTTTTTTCCTCCTAAAAAGAATGCTAATATAATAAGACCTATGGCAAAACCTCCCAAATAGTAACCTATTCGATGAATTAATTTCATATGATTGATGTTTTTTTCTTAGAAGATTAACAAGTTGACATCACTACAGTCGAGATCAAACCAATCTGCAACCGATTTATTGGTTAAAATTCCGTGGTAAAAATACAACCCATTTTTTAATCCGCGATCAAAACGTATGGCATTTTCTATACCACCATCTTCAGCAATCTTTAAGAGGTAAGGTGTAAAGATATTACTAATTGATACAGAGGCAGATCGAGAATATCTGGCAGGAATATTTGGTACACAATAATGTATGACACCATTATGAACGAAGGTTGGTTTATCATGGTTTGTGACTTCGCTAGTTTCAAAGCATCCTCCCATATCAATACTAACATCAATCACCACAGCACCAGTTTTCATGGTGTTGACCATAGCTTCAGTTACAACAATTGGTGACCTGTTTTTTCCTCGAATAGCACCAATAGCAACGTCACAGCGTTTCAAAGCTTTTACTAGATTTTTTGGCTGCATCGTTGAGGTATAAATGGTACGACCCAAATTAGATTGTACACAACGTAATTTAGTGATGGAATTATCGAATATTTTAACATTAGCACCGAGGCCTATTGCTGAACGAGCTGCAAACTCTCCAACTGTACCAGCGCCAAGAATAAGTACTTCGGTAGGTGGAACTCCGCTGATATTTCCAAACATGAGTCCGTTGCCACCATTAACATTAGATAGTAACTCTGAAGCGATTAGGATAGAGGCTGTACCTGCAATTTCACTAAGTGATCGAACAGCAGGATAGGCACCATCATCATCTTTAATAAACTCAAAGGCTAAGGCAGTAATTCGTTTTGATGCTAGAGCTTCGAAGTATTTTTTATGTTGCGTTTTAAGTTGTAACGCAGAAATCAGCAAGGTTTGCGGATTAATCATTTCCACTTCATCCAGTGAAGGGGGTTCTACTTTAAGTATGATAGGGCAGGAGAATACTTTTTTAGTATCGTTAGTAACTTCAGCGCCAGCTTCGCTATACGCTTTATCATTAAAATTAGCACCTTTCCCAGCACCAGATTCGATCATTACGCGATGACCGTTAGACACTAATGCAGATACAGCATCAGGTGTAAGACAAACACGTTTTTCCTGAAAGTGAGTTTCTTTCGGAATTCCGATAAAAAGATCGCCTTTCTTTTTATAAACTTCAAGCGTTTCTTCTTGTGGTAACAATTGTGCTTTGGTAAAAGGAGATAATGATTTGCTCATTGACTTATGAATTGGAAATTCAAATTACAAATAAAAATTCATTTTTTACAAAATAAGTTTCTTATATTCGTTGTAGACAATTTTCTATGAACAAATGGTTTTCAGAAATAAAATTGAATTAGTTGATATTATTGTAATAGTGCTAATAGCACTTTCACCTTATATTTTTTATGTACAATATTTGTTGCCAGATTCAGAGTTGAAAAGATTTATTATTGAATATGGGAATGATTTAGATACAGTTTTATGGTTTTGTGCCATTAAGATTCATTTAATAGTTCTTTTACTAATTTGGTATTTCACATGTAAACATTGGTGGAGGATTTCAATTTTGATTCCTTTAATTCTGGAAATATTTAAGCTTATTGGACTTTTTAATACTAATGTGGATACTTTTGATGAAGTTGATTTTATTATAAGTTTTCCCGTTACTATTCCAATTATCTTTTTGGTGTTTTTTTTATTAAACAAACTGCGATTATACTCTAAATCGAGAATTCTAATTGACGAGCTTAATGAAGAGATAGAATCCGTTTTTAGTCAAGTATCGTCTAATAACCAATCGATAATTGGGCGAATAGAAAAAGATTTTCTGATTTTAAAAGAGAATAGAAAGCAATATAGTAAAGAAGATTATTTGAATAAATTACTAAAACTACATAATAGGTTTAATGATGGATAGGGAGCTTAGTAAAGATGTAATAGTAATTTTTTTAGTTATAGCTTCTCCTTTTGGGTTCTTCTTGTATTTGTTATCACCTAATGATGCCCAAATCTGGTCTACAAAATATTTTGTAATTGATGCTGGTTATTTTGAAGATATTCAGAATTTTTTATGGATTTTTAATTATAAGTTATTAGTCATTTTATTGATTTCTATTTGGTTTCTAACCTGTAAGAATTGGTGGAGGTTGGTTGTATTAATCCCATTATCTTTTGAAATTTACAAATTCCTTAGTTTCATCAATGATAGAAATAATTATTTTTCAGATTTAGATTTCAATATTTCATTATTTATCATAATACCATATTGCCTTAGTTTATTTACTCTATCTAAACTATTTGGATATTATTCAAAAAAGAACAACTCTAAATCTGAATTACACAATGAGATTAACAATCAAATGAATGAACTATCACGATTTAGAAAAAAAGAATTTAAATATATAGATAAGGAATTTAAAGCTCTAAAGACACATAAAGATTATTTAGAAAGCAAAGAATACTTATCAAGATTAATTAGGCTAAGAGATAAACTAAGTAGCTAATCTTTTGTATTGTTGATTTCTGATAAAATTTCATCCAAAAGTGCTTTCTTTTCATCAGACCACTGTGATTTAAGTTTATCATCGATGAAGGTCTCAATCTCTTGCTTGCTTCTTACTTTTGGTCGAGACGGTTGGTCTACAAACATATTGCCTTTACCTGTAATTAGCCATACTAAATTAATTTGAGGGTATTCTTTGACAATACGCTCTATAACGTCACTGCCTACAGAAGCATTGTTTTTTTGCATTCGCAATATGTAACCATTTGCGGTGCCTATAGAGAGGTCAAATTGCCTGGCACTCATATTAAGTGCAGAAATAACCTGCATAATTCTATTAATTGTTTTACTCATAGTTAACTAGGGAGAATTAGTATGTTATGATAATTAAATATATACAAATGTAATTTTTTTTTGCCAAAACAAATAATTGTAGATTATTTTCTAAATTGATTTCTAATAAAAAAGCACAAATAACTAGTTATTTGTGCTTTTTTATTAGAAATGTCAAAGTTTAAAAATATTGTTTTACTTTGCCCCAAACTCCTTTCGGTTTCATCATAAATTCATCTTCTAATTCTTGCATTGTTTTATTAACCTCATTTAGTCTATTAAACATTTTTGCTCGTATTAAATAGATAGATGGTATTACAAGTGCCATTATTGGAAGCATGTATATAAGCTGGAATTCGTCTACATGAGTAGTATCACCGTTTATTGTACCAACGATTTGAAAAATATACATAACAATTGGCACTAAAAGAGCGTGATACCACCAATTTCTATTTGTGAAAAACCAAATTAATAATAATAATAAAGGGATGAACTTACCAGTTAATACCCACATTGCATATTGCGCATCTTCCCATAGAAGACTATCGTAAGTAAACAAAAAAGTGTCCCATACCTTTTCGGCAGGAACACTTTCATGTAATGAAAATAATAAGGGAGTCGAAGCTATAATTGTACCAAGAATACTTCCTACAACTGCACGACTACTTACATTAATATTTTTATTATGTGTTTTTGATAAGCTTTCGCTTTTTCTTTTCGATTTCGGTTTTAACTTGTCCATCTAGGTTGATTAAATCAGTTGCGTGAGCAGTGAACAACATACCACCGAAAATCGCGATTGCTAGTACGTACTTTTTAGTCTTCATAATATAAGGGATTAAATTAATTAATTACTCAAATATAAGCAGCACTTACATTTTGAATAGTTAAATCGACTGTTAAAAACAGCCCTAATAATCACTTATAGTTACGGTTTTTCCGTAATTTCTAACAATGACGTGGTGTTAGGTTGCCAATTTATTTTCTAAATTTTGTACTGCTCCATAGCGTTTTTCTGGGTTAATGTTGTGTTCTGGCTCAATTTGAGGGATCTTGAGGTCTCGTTTTTATGATAAATCTCAATACAATTTACGTCTTCTGGTAATAAATTTTTAGCGTTTTCAGGCCACTCAATTAACACCCAATTTGAGGTGTATAAGTAGTCTTCAAAACCAAAATTCAAGGCGTCTTCTTCATCATTAATTCGATACAAATCAAAATGATAAATAGCATTGTCTTTTGTAACATATTCATTGACGATAGAAAATGTAGGACTACTCACTTCATCATTACTGCCAAGTGCTTTTACAATGGCTTTGATGAGCGTAGTCTTACCAACTCCCATATCGCCATAGAACAATAGTGTTTTAGAACTAACATGCTCTAAAATCTGTTGCGCTACAGCGTCAATGTCTTCAATTTGATATGTTATTTCCAATAATTTTGACATATTACTTGAGTCTGTCAAAAAAGTTTTATCCTAATTTGACGAGCAATAATAAGCAATATTTATCAAAAAAACTAGAAAAAAGTGTATTTCGTCGGATTTTTTTGCAATACATGGATTTGTTAACAGTCGGGAAATCAATGAATTTTCGACCTATTTCGGATTCATTACCACAAATGGAATGATCATTTCTTCTAACGAAACTCCTCCATGCTGATAGGTGTTTCGGTAATAACTCACATAATGATTGTAGTTGTTTGGATACGCTAAGAAGTAATCGCTTTTTGCAAAAATAAAGGAGCTACTCATCGTTATAGCTGGTAACTTTATGGCTTTTGGGTCTTTTGCAACCAGAACTTCGCGGTCCTCATAGGTTAAACTTCTTCCTGTTTTATATCTCAAATTCAAACTGGTATCACGATCGCCAATAACCTTCGAAGGATTCTTAACATTAATAGTTCCGTGATCCGTAGTTAGAATAAGCTTAAACCCTAAATTTTGAGCTTGCTGGATCATCTCTAAAAGTGGTGAATTCTTAAACCAGCTCACTGTTAAAGATCGGTATGCCTTGTCATTTGACGCTAGTTCCTTGACTACATCCATTTCAGTTTTTGAGTGAGATAACATATCCACAAAATTGTAAACCACAACAGAGAGATCATTATCCTTGAGTGTTTTAAAATTTTCAACCAGTTTTTTACCTGCTCTTAAATTGGTAATCTTATGATACTCTGTTTTAAAATGTTGCAACCCTAAACGCTTCATTTGTGCTTCTAAGAATTCGGCTTCATGCATATTTTTCCCGCCTTCATCAATATCATTTTTCCAGAGATCGGGATGCTTCTTTTCCATGTCTAAAGGCATTAATCCCGAGAAAATAGCGTTTCTCGCATATTGCGTAGCTGTTGGTAAAATACTATAAAATGGAATTTCAGAATCTTTTTTGTAGTAGTTGTTGACTATGGGTTCAAATGCTTTCCATTGGTCATATCGTAAATTATCAATTACAATTAGTAATGTAGGCTGATCCTTACTTAATTCTGGTACAACCTTGTCTTTAAATAAATTGTGGGATAGTGTTGGTGCATCAGCATTTTGATCAAACCAATCTGGATAATTTTTATCAATAAACTTCCCAAATTGTACATTAGCTTCATTTTTTTGAGATTCCAAAATCTCTGTCATGCCAACATCTTCAATGTCTTCAAGCTGTAATTCCCAATAGATAAGTTTCTGATATAAGTCGCTCCATTCTTCGTAAGTGTTCACCATAGACATATCCATGGCAATCTTTCTAAATTCCTGCTGATAGTTGGATGTTGTTTTTTCTGAAACAAGCCTAGAGTGATCCAAATTCTTTTTCAAACTCAATAAGATCTGGTTAGGATTTACAGGCTTGATCAAATAATCGGCAATTTTATTTCCGATAGCTTCTTCCATAATATATTCTTCTTCACTCTTTGTGATCATCACCACAGGAAGATTAGCACGACGTTCTTTGATTTCATTTAAGGTCTCTAGCCCTGTTAATCCTGGCATATTTTCATCTAAGAACACAATATCAAAGTTAGTGTCGTCAATAATTTCAATAGCTTCTGTACCACTTTGACACGTTGTGACATTATATTGTTTTTGTTCCAGAAAGATGATATGAGGTTTTAAAAGGTCGATTTCGTCGTCAACCCAAAGAATATTTATAGTGTTCATGTATATTTGTTTAAAATTAATGTAAAAGCTTAGCGTTTGAAGACCAACAACAAACTTAAAATCTTTAACGACCCAATTTACGGATTTATTACTATTCCAAATTCGGATATTTTCGATTTAATTGAACACAGATACTTTCAGCGATTGCGTCGCATCTCTCAAATGGGATTGTCATATTTGGTATATCCTGGTGCGCACCACACGCGTTTTCATCATGCTATTGGTTGTATGCATTTGATGCAAAAAGCTGTCAATGTTCTTCGTTTTAAGGAGGTTAGCATTTCCGAAGCGGAAGAAAAAGCACTTTATATTGCAATATTATTACATGATATTGGTCACGGCCCATTCTCACATGCGATGGAACATAGCATCGTAAATGGTATATCACATGAAGAGATATCGATGCGATTCATGGAAAAACTCAATCAAGAATTTAACGGAAGTTTAACGCTGGCCATTCAAATCTTTAAAGGAAATTACCACAGACCCTTTTTGTGTGAGCTGATTTCAAGTCAGTTTGACATGGATAGAGCCGATTATTTAAAACGCGATAGTTTTTATACAGGTGTAGCGGAAGGGAATATCAATAGCGAACGTTTAATTACTATGCTCAATGTAGTTGATGATAAATTGGTTGTAGAAGAAAAAGGTATTTATAGTGTTGAAAAGTTTTTAGTAGCCAGACGTTTTATGTATTGGCAAGTCTATCTTCATAAGACAGGCCTTGTAGCCGAACAATTACTGACTCGTGTTTTAAAACGAGCTAAAGAACTCACCAATGCTGGTGTGCATCTTAGGGCTAGTGATGCTTTGGATTTCTTTTTAAAAAATGAGATTACTGCCAAAAATTTTGATGATAACACCCTTGAGATTTTTTCAAGATTGGACGATACGGATATTATGGCTGCAATGAAAGATTGGCAATACCATGATGATTTCATTCTAAAAAACCTCTGTGAGATGATCATAAATAGAGAGCTTTTGAAGATAAAATTGAAGAATAAACCTATAAAGGCTTCTACACTAAACAAGCATATAAGTAGCCTTACTGAGCGCTATAATATTTCAAATGAAGATGCAAAATACTTTGTGTTTACTGATGAAATCTCAAACCAGGCGTATCAATCAAAAAAGCAGAATATTAAGATATTACAAAAAACAGGAAAAGTTGTAGATATCACAAAAGCATCAGATCAATTTAGTATCAAAGCCTTATCTAAACCTGTAACTAAATATTATATCTGTTATCCTAAATAAACTTTAACACATTTTTCCTATTTTTGCGAGAATGAACTTTACAGCACAACAAATAGCTGGAATTTTAGAAGGAGATATCGTAGGAGATCCTGAGGTAGAAGTTTCTAAACTTTCAAAAATTGAAGAAGGTACAGAAGGCTCTTTGACCTTTCTGGCAAACCCAAAGTACACGTCATTTATTTACTCGACCAAAGCGTCAATTACTATTGTAAATAAAACATTTGAGCCAGAAAACGATATTTCAACAACCCTAATCAAGGTTGAGGACGCTTACAAATCGTTTTCTAAGCTTCTGGAGTACTACAATCAGGTAAAACTTAACAAGCATGGTATTGAGCAGCCTTCATTTATTTCTGATTCTGCTACTTATGGAGATGAGATTTATGTAGGGGCTTTTAGCTACATTGGAGATAATGTGACCATTGGTGAAAATGTTAAAATTTTTCCCGGATCATATATCGGAGATAATGTATCTATAGGTGATCATACAATTATATTTTCCGGAGCAAAAATTTATTCAGAATGTACTGTTGGTAATCATTGTGTGATCAACTCTGGAGTTATTATAGGTGCAGATGGATTTGGTTTTGTACCAGATGAAAATGGAGAGTATAGTAAAGTGCCACAAACAGGAAATGTAATTATTGAAGATTTTGTAGACATAGGTGCGGCAACCACTATTGATAGAGCTACATTAGGTTCAACAGTAATAAGAAGAGGTGTTAAGCTGGATAATCAGATTCAGATAGCTCATAATGTTGAAATAGGAAAAAACACGGTAATTGCAGCCCAAACAGGAATTGCTGGTTCTACTAAAATTGGTGAAAATTGCCAAATTGGAGGACAAGTTGGAATTGCTGGTCATATTACAATTGGTAATAATGTTAGAGTTCAAGCACAATCTGGAATAGGTAGACATGTAAAAGATAATGAAGTATTGCAAGGGTCTCCGTCGTTCAATTATGGAGATTGGAACAAATCCTATGTATACTTTAAAAATTTACCAAAGATTGTTAAAACTATTAATGATTTAGAAAAAAAAGTAGATGGCAATAATTAAAACAGACGTCAAGCAAAGAACCATAGAAAAAGAGGTGTCGTTAACTGGTGTTGGATTACATACAGGTAAAGATGTAATTTTAACCTTTTGTCCTGCACCTGCTAATAATGGCTATTCATTTAAAAGAGTGGATCTGGAAGGTTCGCCTGTAATAGAAGCAGATGCGAATTATGTGACAAATACACAACGTGGTACCTGTTTAGAAAAAAATGGGGTAACCATACAAACTTCAGAACATGTCCTGGCAGCTTTAGTTGGTTTAGATATTGACAATGCAATCATAGAGCTAAACGCTTCTGAACCGCCTATTATGGACGGTTCTTCGAAGTTTTTTGTTGAAGCCCTTGAAAAAGCTGGTATTACCGAGCAAGATGATTTTAGAGAAGAATATGTAGTATCTGATGTGATATCTTATTCTGATGAAGAATCTGGAAGTGAGATTATTGTTATGCCTGCTAAAGAATACCAGGTGACTGCTATGGTTGACTTTGGAACTAAAGTTTTAGGAACTCAAAATGCAACAATGAATCATATTTCAGATTTTAAAGATGAAATATCAGATTCAAGAACCTTTAGCTTTTTACATGAACTAGAAATGTTGTTGGAACACGGACTCATAAAAGGTGGTGATCTCAATAATGCTATTGTTTATGTTGATAAAGAATTATCTCCTGAAACCACCGAAAAACTTAAAGTTGCTTTCAATAAAGACTCATTGGCTATTAAACCTAATGGGATCTTGGATAACCTAACATTGCATCATCCTAATGAAGCTGCAAGACACAAATTACTTGATGTTGTTGGTGATCTTGCTTTGGTAGGAACACGAATTAAAGGAAAGGTAATTGCTAATAAACCTGGACACTTTATAAATACACAATTTGCAAAGAAATTATCCAAGATAATTAAAAACGAGCGTCGTAATAATGTCCCTCAAATTGATTTGAATCAACAACCACTTATGGATGTTAATCAAATTATGGATATGTTACCTCACAGACAACCATTCTTATTATTAGATAAGGTATTTGAGCTTTCAGATTCTCATGTTATTGGGATGAAAAATGTAACGATGAATGAAGAATTCTTCAAAGGGCATTTTCCTGGAGCTCCCGTGATGCCTGGAGTGTTGATTGTTGAAGCCATGGCTCAAACAGGAGGAATACTTGTGTTAAGTACCGTTCCTGATCCCGAAAATTACCTTACTTTCTTTATGAAGATTGATAAAGTGAAATTCAAACAGAAAGTTGTTCCAGGTGACACCTTGATATTTAAATGTGATCTCATCACTCCAATACGTCGTGGTATTTGCCACATGCAAGGATACGCTTATGCTAACGGAAAACTCTGTGCAGAAGCAGAATTAATGGCACAAATTTCAAAAGTAAAATAAAATGAACCGAGCCCATATTAGTGCACGATATAGTTTGGATAACCTAATAGGTGAACACATTTTCTCCTATGCATCAAAAATAAAATCACGAAAATGAACCAACCTTTAGCTTATGTACATCCTGGAGCAAAAATTGCTAAGAATGTAGTCATAGAACCTTTTACAACCATATATAGTAATGTAACTATTGGTGAAGGCACCTGGATTGGAAGTAATGTTACCATTATGGAAGGTGCTCGCATTGGAAAAAATTGTAATATTTTTCCAGGTTCGGTGATTTCAGCAGTGCCTCAAGACCTAAAATATAATGATGAAGATACACTTACAATAATAGGTGATAATGTTACTATAAGAGAGTGTGTTACGATCAACAGAGGAACTACTGATAGAATGAAAACAGTCATAGGAAATAACTGTTTGATCATGGCGTATTGCCACGTAGCTCACGATTGTGTTGTTGGCAATAATTGCATCTTTTCTAACAACAGTACACTTGCTGGACATATTACAGTTGGAGATTACGTTGTTCTTGCAGGTATGACTGCTGTGCATCAGTTTTGTTCTATCGGAAATCACGCTTTTGTTACTGGTGGATCATTAGTACGAAAAGATGTACCCCCTTTTGTTAAAGCAGCTCGTGAGCCTTTATCTTACGTTGGGATTAATTCAGTTGGTCTTCGTAGACGAGGATTTACAACCGAAAAAATCAGAGAAATACAAGATATATACAGAATACTGTATCAAAAAAATTATAATAACTCTCAAGCTTCCGATTTAATTGAAGCTGAGATGGAAGCCACTCCAGAACGAGATGAGATTCTTCAGTTTATAAAGAATTCTCATAGAGGTATCATGAAAGGATATTTCAAATCAAACTAAAGTGTTCTTCGGAAAATAATATTTAAACAATTTAATAACTAAGAAATGGCAAGTACTTCAGATATAAGAAACGGATTATGTATTAGATACAATCACGATATCTACAAAATTATTGAGTTTTTACACGTTAAACCAGGTAAAGGACCTGCTTTTGTAAGAACTAAACTAAAGAGTGTCACTACTGGAAAAGTGATCGATAATACATTTTCTGCTGGACATAAGATTGATGATGTTCGAGTGGAAACACATAAGTTTCAGTACTTATATAATGATGGGGAATTTTATCATTTTATGAATGAAGCAGATTATACTCAAATACGATTATTAGAGGCTGCTTTAGATCGTCCAGATCTTATGAAAGAAGGAGAAGTTGTAACTGTTTTGATCAACACAGAAGATAATATGCCGCTATCAGTAGATATGCCTGCCAGTGTTATTTTAGAAGTAACACATACTGAGCCTGGAGTTAAAGGAAACACAGCTACCAATGCTACAAAACCTGCTACTGTTGAAACTGGTGCTTCAGTAAATGTGCCTTTGTTTATTAATGAAGGTGATAAGATTAAAATAGAAACTGAAAAGGGAACTTATAAAGAACGTATCAAGGAGTAGATGAAATTTCCTAAACAGCATACACTCAAAGAGATTGCGGATATTATACATACAGAATATGTAGGCGCAGATGACTTTCCTGTTCTGGGAATGAATGAAATCCATGTAGTAGAGCCAGGAGACATTGTCTTTGTCGATCACCCTAAATATTATGATAAAGCACTAGACTCTGCAGCAACTATTGTTCTTATAAACAAAAAAGTAGAATGCCCTGAAGGTAAAGCGCTTTTGATAAGTGATGACCCATTCAGAGACTTCAACAAACTTACATTGCACTTTAAGCCGTTTAAAACAGCTAATGTTGCGATTTCAGATACAGCAACTATTGGAGAGGGAACAGTTATTCAACCCAATTGCTTTATAGGAAACAATGTCACCATTGGTAAAAATTGCATCATACATTCTAATGTAAGTATCTACGATGATACCATCATTGGTGATAATGTCACGATTCATGCTGGAGCCGTTTTAGGAGCTAGTGCATTTTATTATAAGAATCGCCCAGAAGGTTTTGACCAGTTACGTTCTGGTGGTAGAGTGGTTATTGAAGATCATGTTGATATTGGAGCCTTGTGCACTATTGATAGAGGAGTGACTGCCGACACAACTATAGGTGAAGGATCAAAATTGGATAATCAAATTCAAGTTGGACATGATACTATCATTGGTAAGAAATGTTTAATCGCTTCTCAAGTTGGGATTGCTGGTTGTGTGATTATTGAAGATGAAGTAACCATTTGGGGACAAGTTGGTATTACCAGCGGAATTACCATAGGAGAGAAAGCTGTTATTTCTGCTAAGGCAGGCGTAAGTAAATCACTTGAAGGACATAAAAGTTATTTTGGTGTTCCAGCTGATGATTTCAGAAGTAAATACAAAGAAATTGCTGCAATACGAAAGATTCCTGAGATTTTAGAAAAATTAAAAAACTTATAAATGACTGCAAAAGATGTTGTTAGATCGTTCTATGATTTGGATTTAGCCAAAGCTGATAATGCGATAGATCTAATCCATAAAGATTGTAAATTGTTGTGGAACAGTAGTAATGGCTTTACATCTTTAGACTATGAGGGCGTTAAAACTATGCTTGAGGGTTTAAAGAAAGCGTTCCTATCGTTTAACTATAGAATCAGTCATTTACTCGAAGATCAAAATATGGTGACTGCCAGATATACAATCTATGTCACACCAATAGAGAAGCCTGAGCAGGAAGAAGCCCTAGCGCATTTTATTTCTATTTGGGAAGTTAAAGACAATAAATTATATCGTGGTCATGAAATAAGTCAGCTTGCTGATGATAGTTCTGATAGTTTAAATTCTTATGCTGAAATAAAAGTTTAAAAAGGTTTAAAAATTATATCCAATAACTTATTTTTGCAAAGCAAATTTGACACTATAAATTCATCTATTAAACAAACACAAATCAAATAAAACAAACACAAATGAGCGTTTTAGTTAATAAAGATTCGAAAATAATTGTACAAGGTTTTACCGGAAGCGAAGGAACATTTCATGCTGGACAAATGATTGAGTATGGAACCAATGTTGTTGGAGGTGTGACTCCAGGAAAAGGAGGACAAACACATTTGGATAAGCCTGTTTTTAATACGGTTTCAGAAGCTGTGGAAGCTGTAGGAGCAGATACTACAATTATTTTTGTACCACCTGCTTTTGCTGCAGATGCCATCATGGAAGCAGCTGATGCTGGAATAAAAGTGATCATTACAATTACTGAAGGTATTCCTGTTGCAGACATGATTAAAGCCTCAGATTATATTAAAGGAAGAGATTGTAGGTTAGTAGGCCCTAACTGTCCAGGAGTAATTACTCCAGGTGAAGCTAAAGTTGGAATTATGCCAGGTTTTGTATTCAAAGAAGGAAAGGTAGGAATTGTATCTAAGTCAGGTACTTTAACTTACGAAGCTGCAGATCAGGTTGTAAAGCAAGGTTTAGGAATTACTACAGCAATCGGTATTGGAGGAGATCCAATTATTGGAACAACAACTAAAGAGGCTGTTGAATTATTAATCAACGATCCTGAAACCGAATGTGTTGTTATGATTGGAGAAATTGGAGGTCAGTTAGAAGCTGATGCTGCTAAGTGGTACCAAAACAGTGGAAGCAAAAAGCCTGTAGTTGGGTTTATTGCTGGTGAAACTGCACCTGCTGGTAGAACAATGGGGCATGCTGGTGCCATAGTTGGTGGTAGTGATGATACTGCTCAGGCGAAAAAGGCAATTATGAGAGACTGCGGAATTCACGTGGTTGATTCTCCAGCTGAAATAGGAAAGAAAGTAGCTGAAGTGATTGCGTAATAATCATACTACTTAAAATACAAAAAGCAACTAAATGATTTAGTTGCTTTTTTTTTTGAATCAATATTTATTCAGAATGAGCAAAGATTAATCATCAATATTGTAGTTATTATATTGAAATACTAATTAAAAACACATAAAGATGAAAAAGCTGATATTATTATTAATCTCATTAATCACATACAATACTTATGCTCAGGACTCAATGCTTCAAAGTAATAATGAGCAACTGGAGGATAAGGCTGTAAAAATCACACAAACATATAGCGATCAATTATCATTAACTGGTAAGCAATTTATGTTATTTCAAAAAACAGTTGAAGAATTTTTAATTCGTAGAGAAAAAATTGAAAACGCATATAAGGGTAAGGAAAAATTAAAATTATTATATGAGATGCAAGAAGTGGAAACTAAAGAAATGAATGATATATTAACACGTCCTCAATTAGACTTGTATAAAAAGATCAAACTAGAGATTCAGCCATTAGACAAGGTTGAAGAGAAGAAATAATCGTAATTGAATATTGTTAAAAACCTCACAAGATTTTGTGAGGTTTTTTTATTTCATGCAACTTGTAATTGCTATATTTGAATACCAACTATTAAAAAATTAAATATGAAATTATTGGAAGGCAAAACAGCAATTATCACTGGTGCTAGTCGAGGTATTGGAAAAGGTATTGCTGAAGTTTTTGCACAACATGGTGCTAATATTGCATTTACATATAGTTCTTCGGTAGAAGCTGCTAATGCATTAGAAAAAGAATTGAATAGCCAAGGTATAAAAGCGAAAGGGTATCAGAGTAATGCTGCTAGTTTTGAAGACGCTCAGAAACTAGCTGAAGATGTATTAGAAGAGTTTGGCAGTATAGATATTTTGGTCAACAACGCTGGTATTACTAAAGATAATCTATTGATGAGAATGGGTGAGGAGGATTTTGATAAAGTCATCGAAGTGAATCTGAAATCTGTATTCAATATGACTAAAGCTGTTCAACGTACAATGCTGAAACAACGTAAAGGATCTATTATCAATATGAGTTCTGTTGTTGGTGTAAAAGGTAATGCAGGTCAGACTAATTATGCAGCTTCAAAAGCTGGAATTATTGGATTCTCAAAGTCGGTAGCTTTAGAATTAGGCTCAAGAAATATAAGAAGTAATGTGATCGCTCCAGGGTTTATCGAAACCGAAATGACCGCAAAATTAGATGAAGAAACCGTTAAAGGCTGGAGAAATGCTATTCCGTTAAAACGTGGTGGTACACCAGAAGACATTGCTAATGCTTGTGTTTTTCTTGCAAGTGACATGAGTGCTTATGTTACTGGCCAGACTTTGAATGTCGATGGAGGAATGTTAACCTAATATCTAGTCAAGTAATTGCAGACAGACACAATTGTATATATCATTTTATCTGGAATCATAGCGCTATTTTTAGCGCTTTTTCAGTATGCTTACAAATCAAAAATTAAAGGTAGGCGAGCCTGGTTATTGACGGCTCTTAGGTTTGTGAGTCTGTTTTCTGTATTGATGTTATTGGTTAATCCTAAGTTTGATAAAACTACTTATTATAACGAAAAGCCAAATCTGATTGTTGCTGTAGATAATTCAGAATCGATAGACTACCTTAATCAATCACAATCCGCAATAAGCTTTGTTAATAGTTTAAAAGTTAATGAAGCTCTCAACGAAAATTTCAATCTTGAGTTTTATAGCTTCGGAAAAGAGATCAACCCTACAGATTCGCTTTCATTTAATGAAAAGCAATCCAATTTAGCTTTAGCTTTTGAACGTTTATCTGAAGTTTATAATAACTCCATCTCTCCAACTTTGCTCATTTCCGATGGAAATCAAACCTACGGAAATGATTATGCCTATATGACGAAACGATATAAGCAGTCTGTGTTTCCTGTAATACTTGGTGATACAACAACCTATACAGATATTAAGATTCAGCAATTAAATGTTAATCGCTATGCGTATTTGAAGAACAAATTTCCTGTTGAAGTCATCGCCACTTATAACGGTAATTCCACAGTTAATACACAATTGAGAATTACAGTTGGAAATGCTACAGTGTTTTCAAAACCTATAACGTTCAGCAAATCTGTTGCATCTCAAATTGTTAATTTCACACTGCCAGCAAATCGAGTAGGAGTAACGAGTTACAAAGCGCAAGTGATCCCATTAGACAATGAAAAGAATACCATTAATAACGTTAAAAATTTTGCTGTAGAAGTCATTGATCAAAAAACTAATGTTGCAATAGTTTCTGATCTACTGCATCCAGATTTAGGAGCCCTTAAGAAGTCGATTGAAAGTAATGAGCAGCGTAATGCTGAGATTTTATCGACCACAGAGTTTTTAAACAAGTCTAATGATTTTCAGTTAGTTATCGTATATCAACCTACTAATAATTTTAGGGCTTTATTTGATGAAATTGAAAAGCTAAAACTTAACAAAATTGTCATTGCAGGTACAAAAACAAATTGGTCTTTGTTAAACCAGTTGCAAAGCAATTACAAGCAGCAACAAACCAATCAAACTGAAGAATATCAACCCACTTTAAATCAAAACTACGCAACATTTATTGTTGATAATTTGAATTTTAGTGAATTTCCACCTTTACTTGCAGAGTTTGGAGAAACATCATTTACTGTGCCTTACGAAACCATATTATATAAAACCATAAACGGTAATGACATTGATGAGCCGCTTTTTGCAACTTTTGAGATTAATGATAAGAGAGAGGCTTTAATTCTTGGCGAAGGTATTTGGAGATGGAGAGCTCAAGCGTTTATCAATGAGAACTCATTCAATACCTTTGATAACTTTATAGGAAAACTTGTTCAGTACTTGAGTACAAATCGTCAACGTACTCGACTTAACGTGAATCATGAATCGTTTTACAATGGTAATGACAATGTTAATATTACTGCCCAGTTCTTTAATAAAAACTACGAATTTGAAGATAACGCGACGTTAACTATTTCACTACTCAATAAAGATACCAACGAAACCAGATTGCTTCCGTTTGTATTAAGAAATACCAATTACGAAGTTGATCTAAGTGGTTTAGAAGCTGGAAATTACACCTTTACCGTAAAGGTAAATAATGAAAATATATCTAGATCAGGCGAGTTCAAGATTCTGGAATATAACGTTGAGCAACAATTCTTAAACGCTAATGTGGCAAAGCTTCAGGGTCTAGCTGATAATAGCAATGGAAAATCCTATTTCATTGATAATACATCGTCAGTAATTGATGATTTATTAAATGATTCCAGATTTGCAACTATTCAAAAAAGCACTAAAAAAGTCGTACCTTTGATAGATTGGAAATATCTTCTAGCACTCATCGCATTAAGTCTAGCTGCTGAGTGGTTTATTAGAAAATATAACGGACTAATTTAAAAAACTTAAACTATGGAAAAATTACCAAAAATTGCACTGCCAGTTATTTTTATTGCAGTTGTATTAATCATATTATTAGCCAAATCAGCGGTTACGATTGGATCGGGTGAAGCTGGTGTTTTATATAAGACTTTTGGAGGTGGAGTTGTTACAGATGAGCCACCTTTAGGAGAAGGTTTTCATATTATTGCTCCTTGGAATAAAGTATATGTATATGAAGTAAGACAGCAGGAGCTATTTGAAAAGATGAAAGTATTATCATCTAACGGTTTAGAGATTCAAATAGATGCTTCTGCATGGTATCAGCCTGTATATGCAACACTCGGACAATTACACCAGAATCTTGGAGAAAACTATTTGCAACGTGTAATTCAACCTGCTATTAGAAGTGCGGCACGTAGTGTTATCGGACGTTATACGCCAGACGATTTGTATTCAACTAAACGTGATGCCATTCAAATTGAAATTTTTGAAGAAACAAAAAAAATACTTGATAAACAGCACGTTCAATTAAATGAGGTGTTAGTGCGAGATGTAACTTTACCTCCAACAATTAAGGACGCTATTGAACGTAAGTTAAAGCAAGAGCAAGCATCTCTAGAGTATGAGTTTAGATTAGTTACTGCTGAAAAAGAAGCTGAAAAAGTTAGAATTGAAGCACAAGGTAAAGCCGATGCAAATAAAATTTTAAGTGCATCACTAACCGATAAAATTTTGCAAGATAAAGGAATTGATGCAACAATTAAATTGTCAGAATCTCCAAACAGCAAAGTTATTGTGATTGGTTCAGGAGATTCTGGAATGCCAATCATTCTAGGAAATCAGTAACAATTTAATGAAGGTCGTTTTTGTCTTTTTGATCTCTTGTTTTAGTCTTTTGGCACAAGATCAGGTGCAATTTCATTATACCAATTTAGTAGAGTCATATTACGACAAAACTAATGCAAAGCCTATCTTTATTTACAATGCAAAAAACGGTAAAATTGTAGATACTTTATCCAATGTAGAAGATAAAAACTCTTGGTATAAAATAGCTATACTGGATAGTGAATATGGATGGTTTAAGATTAAAAATATTCAAAGATTACCAAGCTCTTTTAAAGATTTTGATTACGAAGATCATTGGGTTAAAACCCAAGGGTTCTTAATAGCTGTCGATAATTATGATGTTAATCATCATGTATATCTTTATGATGAACCAACTAAGTATTCTAACAAAATTCACAAGGTGGATAATTTTCAGTTGGTAGCTGTTGCAGAGACGACCGACTTATGGGCAAAGGTTAGTTTTATGGTAGGGAAAGAAAAAGTTGAAGGTTGGTTAAGTTTTGAAGATCAATGTGCTTATCCATGGACTACATGTCCAAAATAAGACGAATATTAAATTAATCTTAATAATTTGAAAAGGATTTGGAATTGTAAATAAAAAATTGCAACCTTTGTGTATACAAAATAACAAATGACTTTTATTCAACTACATCATCATCATTTTCATACTAGCGCTCAAGCGAGGTGAGAATGTATTGAATAAATTCAACATATTTAAAAACCGTTTGAGTAAATCAAACGGTTTTTTGTTTCTATAACAATGTCCGTTAATCGATTTACTCAAATACAAATAAGTAAAACTAAAACATGAGTAAATTAAAAATTGCAGTTCAAAAATCTGGTCGACTTCATGATGATTCCATGAAGATTTTAAAAGCCATTGGGATTTCTATCGACAACGGAAAAGATCAGTTAAAGGCATCAGCCAAGAACTTTCCTTTAGAAGTATTTTACCTACGAAACGGAGATATTCCACAGTATTTAAAAGATGGAGTTGTTGATTCGGCTATTATTGGAGAAAACGTTTTAATAGAAAAAGGAAGCGATATTCCTAGTATTGAAAAGCTTGGTTTTTCTTCCTGTAAAGTTTCTATTGCAGTACCTAAAGGAGTTAGTTATAATTCTATTACAGACCTTGAAGGAAAGCGTATAGCAACATCTTATCCAAATACAGTAAATCAGTTTTTAAAGAAAAATAATGTCAATGCCAACTTACATATCATTAATGGATCTGTTGAGATTGCACCTAATATTGGATTGGCAGATGCAATTGTAGATATTGTATCCAGTGGAAGTACATTATTTAAGAACGGATTAAAGGAAGTTGAAGTTTTATTGAAATCAGAAGCTGTATTAGCTGTATCGCCTTTAATTTCTTCGGAAAATGAACAGATTCTTAATAAGATTCAATTCAGATTACAGTCTGTTTTAAAGGGAAGACGCAACAAATATGTACTTCTCAATGCGCCTAATGAAAAATTAGATGCCATTATCAATATCCTACCTGGAATGAATAGCCCAACAATATTGCCCTTGGCCAAAGAGGGTTGGAGTTCACTTCACTCTGTAATCAACAAAAATGAATTTTGGGAGGTCATTGATGAGCTTAAAAAAAACGGAGCTGAAGGAATTTTGGTATGTCCAATCGAAAACATGGTATTATAATGAACACAATAATCAACCCAAATAGAGCAGATTGGTCAGAGCTATTACAACGACCAACCCAAACAGTAGAGAATATTGAACACACTGTCAATGAGATTTTTAATGATGTACAAAGGCACGGTAATCAGGCCATATCTAAATACACAGAGTTATTTGATGGAGCGCAAATAGAAACAGCAACAGTAACAGTCAATGAGATCAATGAAGCGTCTCAGTTGATTGGAGCCGATTTGAAATTAGCAATCCAAACCGCTAAACAAAATATTGAAGCGTTTCACACAGCTCAAAAAACTGAACGAGTAACTGTGAATACGTCAAAAGGTATTGAATGCTGGCAAGAAAAACGAGCTATTCAAAAAGTTGGACTCTACATTCCTGGCGGAACAGCACCTTTGTTTTCAACGGTTTTAATGCTAGCTGTTCCTGCTCAAATCGCAGGATGTAGAGATATCATACTATGTTCTCCTCCAAATAAAGAAGGTAAAATCGCAAATGAAATTTTATACACAGCGCAATTATGTGGTGTCACTAAAATTATCAAAGTTGGAGGAATTCAAGCGATTGCTGGATTGACTTTTGGTACCGAAACTATTCCGCAGGTCTATAAAATTTTCGGACCAGGAAATCAGTTTGTGACTGTGGCGAAACAATTGTCTACAAAATATGGCGTTGCTATTGATATGCCAGCTGGCCCGAGTGAGTTACTCGTAGTTGCCGATGACTCAGCAAATGCAAGTTATGTAGCATCAGACTTGCTAAGTCAAGCTGAGCATGGTGCTGACAGTCAGGTAGTCTTAGTATCAACCTCGAAAGATTTGATTAAAAGCACTCAAACCGAAATTGAAAAACAGATGCTTGAGCTACCAAGAAAAGAGATGGCTCAAAAAGCCATTGATAATTCAAAGTTCATTTATGTAGATACTAAAGAAACGGCTCTAGATATTATTAATGAGTACGCACCTGAACATTTTATTATTTGTACTAATAATGATCAGTATTACATTGAAAATATTGAAAATGCAGGTTCTGTATTCATAGGAAACTATACACCTGAGAGTGCTGGAGATTATGCATCTGGAACTAATCACACCTTACCTACTAACGGATTTAGTAAAGCCTACTCTGGTGTGAATCTGGACAGCTTTACTAAGAGCATCACATTTCAGAAGATTTCTAAAGAAGGTATTTTAAATATTGGAAATACAATTGAGTTAATGGCAGAAGCTGAAGGCTTACAAGCACATAAAAATGCAGTTACACTACGATTAAAAGATTTGACATAATGGAAGATTTTAGCTTGGATGAACTAGTAAGAGATAATATCAAACGTCTGAAGCCATACTCTTCGGCAAGAGATGAGTACAAAGGTGTAACTGGTGATATGGTATTTCTTGATGCTAATGAAAATCCATTTGAAAACGGTGTAAATCGTTATCCTGATCCACAACAGCGTGATCTTAAAGCTAAGATCTGTGAATTGAAAGGTGTGACAGAAGCACAAATACTTCTTGGTAATGGAAGCGATGAAGTGTTGGATCTTATATTTAGAGCGTTTTGCGAACCAAATAAAGATTGTATTATTACATTGCCTCCAACTTACGGTATGTATGAAGTTTTAGCCAATGTAAATGCTATAGGAGTACTTAAAATTGAACTAGATGACCAGTTCAATCCTAAAGTTGATGAGATATTACAGTCAGCTAATGAATCAACTAAATTATTATTTCTATGCTCACCTAACAATCCAACATCTAACAGTTTTGAAGCTAAGGATATTGAACGTTTAATTTCTGGATTTAAAGGTATAGTGGTGATAGATGAGGCTTATATCGATTTTTCTAATGCAGAAAGCTGGATCAGTAGACTAGTTGATTATCCCAACTTAATTGTCACTCAAACCTTATCAAAAGCTTATGGCATGGCTGGAGTTAGATTAGGAATTTGCTATGCTTCAAACAAGATTATTTCAGTTTTAAACAGAATAAAACCACCATACAATGTTAATGCCCTCACACAGATTAAATCTCTAGAGCGCTTATCTGTACCAGAAGAAGTTTCTACGGAAATTCAAAGAATTTTGAAGCAGCGAGATTGGTTGAGTTTAGAATTAGAAACCATCTCTTTTGTAACACATGTTTATCCATCTGATGCTAATTTTATTTTAGTCAAAGTAGATGATGCTAATAGAAGATATTCGGAATTAATAGCCAAAGGTATTGTAGTAAGAAATAGAACCACACAACCACTCTGTGAGAACTGTTTACGATTCACAGTCGGTTCGCAAATAGAAAATATAAAGCTAATCACAGCACTAAAAGAACTTTAGAATTTGTTATTCTGAGCTCGTTTCAGATTAACACAAATAATGAGATGCTGAACTAAATTCAGCATAACAACAATAAAATTATGAAGAGAGTATTATTTATAGATAGAGATGGGACTTTGATCAAAGAGCCAGCAGATGAACAAATAGATTCCTTTGAAAAACTGGAATTCTATCCTAAAGTATTTCAATATTTAAGTAAAATTGCCAGAGAGCTGGATTTTGAGATTGTCATGATTACTAATCAAGACGGTTTAGGAACAGATGTGTATCCAGAAGATACATTTTGGCCAGTACACAACTTTATTTTAAAAACTTTTGAATCAGAAGGTGTTACTTTCGAGGAGCAATTTATTGATCGAACGTTTGCAAAAGATAATGCACTAACAAGAAAGCCAAATACAGGATTATTGACAAAGTATTTTTCTTCGGAATATGACCTTGCAAATTCATTTGTTATTGGAGATCGATTAACTGATATTGAGCTGGCTAAAAACCTAGGCTCTAAAGGTGTTTTTATTAATGACAACACCAATTTAGGAACTGATGAAATTACAGTAAAACGTGACGAATTGAATGCTTTTATAGCTTTAGAGAGTAATGATTGGGAAGCGATCTATACTTTTCTAAAAGCCGACGCACGTCTAGGTAGTATTGAAAGAAACACCAATGAAACCAAGATTAAAATTGATCTCAATCTCGATGGAACAGGTCAGAGCAATATCGATACAGGAATCGCTTTTTTTGATCATATGTTAGATCAGATAGCACGTCATGGAGAATTAGATCTCAATATAACAGTTGATGGTGATCTTGAAGTTGATGAACACCACACTATAGAAGATACAGCTATTGCCTTAGGAGAGGTATTTGCAACAACGCTTGGTAATAAATTAGGAATTGAACGTTATGGGTTTTCATTACCTATGGATGATTGCTTTGCTCAGGCTGCTATTGACTTTGGAGGTAGGAACTGGTTAGTATGGGAAGCCGATTTTAAGCGTGAAATGATAGGTAAAATGCCTACTGAAATGTTTTATCATTTCTTTAAGTCATTTACTGATGGTGCTAAGTGTAATTTGAATATTAAAGCAGAAGGAACTAATGAACACCATAAAATAGAAGCCATTTTTAAGGCTTTTGCAAAAGCGATTAAAATGGCTGTAAAACGTGATGTAGAGAAAATGATCCTTCCATCAACTAAAGGAATGTTATAATGAAACTAGTAATTATTAATTATGGTGCTGGAAACATAAAAAGCATCCAGTTTACGTTTAAACGACTGGGATTTGATGCGAAACTAACAAGTGATCCTAAAGTTATCAAAGCTGCAGATAAGGTGATTTTTCCTGGTGTAGGAGAAGCAAGTTCTGCAATGTATATGTTGAAAAAGAGCGGACTAGACACACTTATTCCTAAGCTAACACAGCCTGTTTTGGGTATATGTCTAGGCATGCAGTTAATGTGTAATACGACCGAAGAGGGAAACACTAAAGGTCTTGGTATCTTTGATGTCGACGTAAAACGATTCAGTAATGATGTTAAAGTTCCTCAAATGGGATGGAACACAATAAAACATCTGAAATCTGATTTATTCAAAGGTATTAATGAAGGAGAATATATGTATTTAGTGCATAGTTATTATGCTGAAAATTGCAATCAGGCGATTTCAACTTCAGATTACGAATTAGAATATGCTTCAGCTTTGGAAAATGAAAATTTTTATGGTGTACAGTTTCACCCTGAAAAAAGTAGTGTGGCTGGAGAACAACTTTTAAAAAACTTTATAGAATTATGAGAATAATACCAGCTATTGATATTATTGGAGGTAAGTGTGTACGCTTAACAAAAGGCGATTACGATACTAAAAAAGTATACAATGAAAACCCTGTAGAAGTCGCTAAGACCTTTGAAGGTGCGGGAATTCAGTATTTACACTTGGTTGATCTCGATGGAGCAAAAGCAAAGCACATTGTCAATTATAAAGTGTTGGAGCAGATTGCATCTAAGACTAATCTTAAGATCGATTTTGGAGGCGGACTTAAATCTGATGAAGATTTGCATATTGCTTTTAATTCTGGTGCTAAACAGATAACAGGAGGAAGTATAGCAGTTAAAAATCCAAATACGTTTGAGAGTTGGATTGCAAAATATGGTGGTACAAAAATCATTCTTGGTGCCGACTGTTACAATGATAAAATTGCAGTTAGTGGTTGGCAGGAAGAGAGTGATATGGATGTAATTCCTTTTATAAAGACTTATGAAGGTAAAGGTATTAATTATGTGATATGTACAGATATTTCTAAAGATGGTATGCTTGAAGGTCCTTCATTTGATCTCTATAAACGTATTTTGTCAAGTTCAAAAGATATAAAGCTTATAGCGTCAGGAGGCGTAACATCTATAGAAGACCTCAACAAGTTGGAGGATTTAGGTTGTGAAGGCGCTATTATTGGTAAAGCTATTTACGAAGGACATATTAGATTAAGAGATTTAGAAACACACTTTTAGACTATGCTAACTAAACGAATTATTCCTTGTTTGGATATTAAAAATGGTAGAACTGTAAAAGGTGTCAATTTTGTAGATCTGCGTGATGCAGGTGATCCGGTTGAATTAGCAAAACAATATGCTAAACTCGGTGCAGATGAATTGGTGTTTTTAGATATTTCTGCTACACAAGAGCGAAGAAAAACGATGCATGACATGGTACTAAAAGTTGCTGAATATGTCAATATCCCATTTACAGTAGGAGGTGGTATATCGTCAGTTGAAGATGTTGATGATCTGTTGCATTGTGGTGCTGATAAAGTGTCAATAAATTCTAGTGCAGTAAAACGACCAGAGTTGATTAATGAATTGTCAAAGAAGTTTGGAAGCCAATGTGTTGTGGTTGCTATAGATGCAAAAGAGATCAATGGTGAATGGTTTGTGCATTTGGCAGGAGGAACTATTCCAACAGAGTTGAAGCTATTTGACTGGGCTCTGGAAGTTGAACAACGTGGTGCAGGAGAAATTCTGTTTACCTCAATGAATCACGATGGAACCAAATCAGGCTTTGCTGATAAAGCCTTAGCTACATTGTCAAATTTGGTAAACATTCCCATAATTGCATCTGGTGGTGCAGGAAACGTTCAGCATTTTGTTGATACATTTCAAAAAGGGAAAGCTGATGCCGCTCTTGCTGCCAGTGTTTTTCATTTTGGTGAGATTCAAATTTTAGACTTAAAAAGAGAATTAAGAGCGAATAACATAGAAGTAAGATTGTAATAATGAACATAGATTATAAAAAAAATAACGGACTCGTACCTGCAATTATTCAAGATGCATCAACTCGCAATGTGTTAATGTTAGGCTATATGAATGAAGATGCACTGAAAAAAACAATAGATACAAAATTGGTCACATTTTTTAGTAGAACGAAGCAACGCTTATGGACTAAAGGTGAGGAGAGTGGTAATGTGTTACATCTCGTAGATGTGAAATTAGATTGTGATAATGATACACTTCTGATAAAGGTAAACCCAGAAGGACCAACTTGTCACAAAGGTTCTGATACCTGTTGGAATGAAGATAATTCTCAGGAGTATGGATTTCTATCACATTTAGAAGATGTAATTGAAAGTCGTAAAAACTCAGCGTCTGAGGACACATCCTATGTGGCTTCATTGTTTGCAAAAGGCATTAATAAGATTGCTCAAAAAGTAGGAGAGGAAGCAGTTGAAGTCGTTATAGAAGCTAAGGATACCAATGATGATTTATTTCTTAATGAAAGTGCCGATTTATTGTTTCATTACTTGATCTTATTACAAGCTAAAGGTTATAAGCTTGATGATATTGCCAATGTTTTAAAAAGCCGAGAAAAATAAAACTGTCGCTAAACTAATTTAACGACAGCTATTCTAATGTAAAAGTTTAAAGTTTAATCGCGCATTAGAAACACTTGAACTTTTTATAGGATGAATTAATTACTACGATTTTCTATAATTTCTAATGTTTGTTGCATCCAATCTTTGTCATAATCCAATGTGATATCTGGAGCAACACCTTTGCCTTCAAATGCTATATACTTATGAAAATTCATATCTGTTGGTGTCATTTTAAAATGACCAGATGGTGTATTGTATTGGTATCCATAATTTTTACCATAAGCAATAATGCCGCGTGTTGTTTGACCAAGATGAATAGCGTGTTTTAACTTTTTAAGTTTTACTGTAAATTGCTCTCCATTACTACCAGTAAAACAATTAGTTAAGATATAGATTTTTTTGCTTTTTAATAGCTTTAAAAACGTGTCAGAGTATTTTTTATTTCCACCACTATTGCTTCTAAGATCTACAATAATATGTTTGGCAGTAATCTTGTCTTTGACGTCTTTGTAGAAGTTTAGATGTGCTTCTTTTTCGCTATTACTGAAATTTCTAAAATGCAGATATTGAGTATTTTCATTAATCTGCTTAAACTCTAATTGCGGTTGGTCATTTTCAGGGAATTCAAAATTATTTGTATTTCCTAATTTTTTATAAGACCATAGTCTTCCATTTTCAAATGATAAACTCTTTACAAAATGTGGTATTCTGGTGTTTATATCATATTGATACACATTATACTTATTATCAGTAGTATGCGTTGCATAAAACCGAATTTCTCCTGGTATCCAATGGTTCAGACTACTGTTTAAAACAACGCCTATTAAGTCCTTTTTATTTTCAGCATAATAAATGCCTATTTTCTGAGATTTTTGATAATTATAAATACCTTCAAGACTTTCAGCAGGTTTATTGCCCAGTTCTTTTTCCAGATCTCTAAGGTTATATGCTGATTTTGGATGATTTTGAAATAATACTGAGGCTTTAAAATTTGATAATTTGTCAGCATCTTCTGCAATGTCTTCTGATAGGTAAGAATTATTCATTTGAATAGACGCATGAACATCATTTACTAATAACATTTGCTCTAATAACATTTTGTAACACGCTTCAACAGGAATTGGTGTTTCCATTTTTGCTGAAAGTCTGTTATAAGTGTTTGTAAATTCTTCAGCTTTTTTGCCTTTAATCTGTTTTTTATATGAAGGCATTTTCTTCATTTTTTCAACTACAAAATCTAAATCGGCTTTGCAATCGCAGGTTGATGATTGTGCAAATGTTGAACTGATTGTAAATATTAAAACAATACAAAATGTCTCTAATGGTTTCATAATAATTAAATTTTACGGATTAAACTTTCTGAGGCAAATGTATTTAACGAGTCTAATAAAACTCAATTATAATGCGTGTTTGGGGTGAATTACACCTATCATGTGGTGAAATTTAATAGTGCTTTTGTTGCTTCTAGGTAAGTTTTAGAAATAGGTACTTCAATGTCATGAGAAAGTGACAAGAAATGTTTCCCTTTTTCTGTATTCCATGTTTGAAAATGATACGGATTGATGATATAACTACGATGTGTTCGTAATAATTTGGGAAAGCTGTCTGCAATGGTTGACAACTTATTTCTGATGAGCGTTTTTTTCAGGGCTTGTCCGTTAAGGTATATGACTTCAATATAATTGTCTGATGATTGAATACAGATCAAATCGTTAAGGTGCAATCGCAAACTTTCGTAATGCCCTTCACCTTGTATTTCAATTTTTTGTTCTTCAAGTTTCTTGTCTTTATATTTTCCGAAGGCAAAACGACCAATGATAACAATAGGTAATATGGTGAGTATCGCTGGCAACATAATTGCTTTTATGTGATACCAAAGACCATATCGATTTGGATGCCATTCTATTATAAAATGCAAGTAAAATAGACGTAAGATGACTATAGTTATACCAATAAAAACAACCAAAAACAGCACTTCATTTAGCAAAGTCCAAGATGTGTGGTTTCTTTTGAATAGCCAATTCTGAAAAGGTAGTACGACAACATATAATAGCGCTCCCAATACACCATAAATTGGTAAATAGATTAACTTTTCAGAATCTCCAAATTCATTAACGTCTAGTGGTTCAGTAAAATATAGAAAGACAAAAATCCAAATAGCAAGACCTAATGCAATAAGCAAATGGTGTTTAGTAGATGGATCAAATGGGTATTTTATATTCACAGACAATTTTAAAGTTTAAAAATATAACTTCATTCTTATATGGGCAATAACAAATCTCTCAAAAATTTTGTAAAAACTTGTAGAATAGCGTTCTTGCTAATATGTTTAATAAGCGCTATTATTATTTAATTAAAATCCAATATTTGGGCTACAGGTTTCACGGTTGGCAAAAACAACCTAAGCTTAAAACCATCCATTTAATGATTGATAGAACTTTAAATTTCATTCTAGATGGTAAGGAATTTAAAACTCTAGGTTCTGGTCGTACGGATGCTATGGTGTCTGCAAACGAAACTGCATTTGAATTATTCATCTATGAGAAAATTGAAGACGAAGAAGCATTTTTAGCCTTATTTAACCATAATCTTCCTCAGGATATAAGGGCTTTAGGAATTGAACAAGTAGATGCCGATTTCAATATTATTCAGCATTCTAAAATAAAGGAATACATCTATTTGTTTGCTTTCGGACAAAAATGTCACCCATTTTGTGCACCAATAATGACAACCATTTTAGATGATTTGGATATAGATATCATGAAAGAAGGCGCAAAACTTTTTGAAGGGACACACAATTTTAAGCCGTATTGTTTTAGAGCCACAAATAACGGTGTGTATAAGAGAACTGTTGAAAGTTGTGTTCTTACAGAGAACACTTTGTTTACTGCGAGTTTCTTTCCGAAGCAAAGCTACACGCTCGTTGTGAAAGGAAAAGGCTTTGGTAGAAACCAAATCAGACTTATGATGGGAACGTTAATTAAATTGGGTAGAGGAGAAGTTGATTTAAAATATATTAAAGCATCGCTAAAACCAGAAAGCAATGAGGTCATGGATTTTATTGCGCCTGCTTCAGGCTTGATCTTAAATAGCGTAGATTTTGAATGATTTATTTTAGTTTGGGTTCTCTTTTTATTGCCTAAAATATAACAACGGTTAAATTTTTAATCTCGCAGAGGCCATCACACTCTGATCAGCATAATTACCTTCTAAATATTTTAAGTGACCAACAATGGCAATCATTGCTGCATTATCAGTAGTGTATTCAAACTTTGGAATGTAAGTCGTCCATCCAAACTTTTGCTCTCCTTTTTTAAGTGCTTCACGTATACCAGAATTTGCTGAAACACCGCCTCCAATAGCAATATGAGTAATTCCAGTTTGTTTGGTCGCTAATTTTAGCTTGTCTGTTAAAATACCAATAATCGTATATTGAATGGATGCACAAATATCGTTAAGGTGCTCCTCAATAAAGTTAGAGTTAGCTTTGACTTGTTTCTGAATAAAATATAAAATCGCAGTTTTTAATCCAGAGAAGCTAAAGTTTAAACCATCTACTTTTGGTTTAGTAAACTGAAATGCTTTTGGGTTTCCCAATCGTGCTCGTTTGTCAATTTCTGGTCCTGCTGGATATCCTAAACCTAGAAGCTTCCCACTTTTATCAAAGGCTTCTCCAACGGCATCGTCGATAGTCTCTCCAATAACCTCCATGTCAAAATACGAATTGACCTTTACAATTTGGGTGTGACCTCCAGAAATAGTCATTGCCAAAAACGGAAAAGGAGGTTTGGTGAAATCCTCTTCTTCAATAAAGTGCGCTAAAATATGCGCTTGCATATGATTAACATCTATGAGTGGAATATCTAAACCATAAGCCAATGATTTAGCAAATGATGTTCCTACCAGCAAAGACCCCATTAATCCTGGTCCGCGTGTAAAAGCAATAGCAGTTAATTGTGCTTTACTAATACCTGCCTTTTTTAAAGCCTGATCTACTACAGGAACAATGTTTTGTTGATGAGCTCTGGAGGCTAATTCTGGAACCACACCACCATACTCCTCATGTATTTTTTGGCTAGCTACAATGTTACTGAGAATCCGACCGTTATGCATTACAGCAGCTGCAGTATCATCACAAGATGACTCTATAGCGAGAATATATATATTTTGTGAGCTCATTAATATAATTTAGGCACAATAATTGTTAATTTTGAGGTCAAAGTTATAACTTTCATAGCGTATCAAGAAATTCCTAAAAATAGTATCAAAGATATTAGCAATAATTTTGCTATTGTTCATCATTTTGGTGTTGATATTATCTATTCCAGCTGTACAAACTAGTTTAGGGAAATACGTGACTAATAGAGTCAATGATGACTTCGGAACAAATATTAATATCGGTAAGGTAGGTCTTCAATTTAATGGTGATGTTGAACTCAAAGAAATATACATTGAAGATTATAAAAAAGATACACTTATAGCTATTGAAGAGTTGAATACCTCAATTCTTAGCTTCAGAAACCTCTCAAACGGAAAACTTAATTTTGGCGATATTGATATTATGGACTTGGTATTCAATATCAAAACCTACGAAGGTGAAGAAGATACCAATCTGGATATATTTGTCGCTAGATTTGATGAGGACAACCCAAGAAAAGAAAAAAGTGAATTTTTATTATCATCAAGTGACGTATCAATTTATGATGGTAAGTTTAATCTAATAGACGAAAATAAAGAAAATCATAACCTTCTAAAATTTCTTGATCTCAACATTAATGCAACTAATTTTGTAATCGCAGGAAGTGATGTCAGAACTCGAATCAATACCTTAGCCTTTAAGGATAGCAGAGGCGCTCATGTTCAAAACATGATGACAGATTTTGAATATACACTAACTCATATGACTTTTGATAATTTAAGTATTAAAAGTGAGAAGTCTATTTTAAAAGGAAATTTACGCTTTGATTACAATCGTGAAGATTTCAAAGAGTTTGAAGATAAAGTTCAGGTAACGGCTAATTTTACAGATTCTGAAGTGTATTTAAATGAGCTTAATTCTTTTTATAATGAATTTGGTATTAACCAAAGAGCAAACCTTAATGTCAACCTAACAGGTACACTTAATGATCTAAATGCTGAACAACTTCAACTTAATGCCAGCGGTAGAACCAAAATATTTGGTGATCTTAATTTTAAAAACCTGTTTAGTAAAGCTAAAGGTGATTTTTCTATGACTGGTCGTTTTGATAACCTATCATCAAATTATTACGATTTGCGTGCCATGTTGCCAAATATTCTAGGAGAATCTATTCCTTCGGTATTTTCAAAACTTGGAAATTTCACCATCACAGGAACGTCTTTTATTACAGATTCTACCATTGATGCCGATTTAAAGATTAATACGCAATTAGGATTGATTGTATCTGATATGAAAATGACTCATGTGGACGATATTGATAATGCTGATTACGTTGGAAATGTAGTTTTTGATGAATTCGATCTTGGTGTCTTAATAAACGATCCACTGGTAAAGACCACTTCTTTTGATCTGGATGTTGATGGAAAAGGATTCACCCTAGAAAATCTTAGTAGTCAAGTTTCTGGTCAAGTATTTCATTTGACTTACAATGATTATGACTATAAGGAAATAGAAGTGTCTGGTAAATTAGGAAATCAGATTTTTAATGGGTTATTAGAATCAAAAGACAAAAATTTCAAATTTAAATTTAATGGACTTGCCGATTTATCCAAGGACATAAAAGCCTTTGATTTTAATGCTAACGTTGCTTATGCAGATTTAAGAGCGCTTAAATTTGTGACAAAAGACAGTATTTCAATATTTAAAGGAAATGTAACCACATCAATGAAAGGCTCCTCAATTGATGATGCCTTTGGTACATTGAATTTCAAAAACACAACTTATATCAATGAGAATGATGAATACTATTTTAAAGATTTTAAAATAGAATCTAAATTTGATAGCGATAAACGAAGCTTGACTATTAATTCTCCCGATATCATTCAAGGGACCATGAGTGGTAACTTTAAGTTTAAAGATATTGGAAAGCTTGTTGAAAACTCTATTGGTAGTATTTATACCAATTATGTACCCAATAAAATTGAAACAGACCAATATCTGGAATTTGATTTTAAAATCTATAATAAGATCGTAGAAGTCTTTTATCATGATCTACAGTTAGGTCCAAACACAACAGTTAAAGGAAGAATTGAAACCGACGAAAAGCAATTCAATCTTACATTTAAGTCGCCTCAAATAAAGTTATTCGATTATTTTGCTAATGATATTTCAGTGTTAATTGATAATGGAAACCCCTTATTCAATACCTATGTTGAAATAGATACCTTAAGTACAAAATACTATGATGTCTCTAAGTTTAGTTTAATTAATGTGACACAAAGAGACACCTTGTTTATCAAATCTGAGTTTAAAGGAGGAAAGCAAAATGCTGATGATTTCGATCTTAACATGTATTATACAATTGATGAAAACAATAAATCGGTTGTTGGATTCAGAAAGTCTGATATAGAATTCAAAGGAAACACTTGGACAGTAAATCAGGAAAAGAATAAACTTAATAAGATTGCTTTTACCAGAGACTTTAAAAACTTTGATATCAGCCAAATGGTCATGAGTCATTTCAATGAGCAAATAGAACTCTCAGGAATCATTCAAAATGATAATTATAAAGATCTTAAATTAGATTTTACAGATGTCGATCTTACCAAGATCACACCAAGAATTGATAGTTTACTCTTGGAAGGACGTGTTAATGGTAAGTTGGAGTTGCTACAGAAAAACGGAGTGTATTTACCCAATTCAACTGTCGTAATTAGCGATTTGGAAGCCAATGATTATGAGCTTGGAGATCTCAACGCTATTGTAAAAGGAAATCAATCTTTAACTAACTATATTGTTGATCTATCTCTTGAGAACGACAACCTTAAAACACTCACAGCAAAAGGTGATATTGATGTAAGTTCTAATAATTCTAACATCAATCTGGATGTTAATTTTGAAGAATTCTTATTAGATCCTCTAGATCCATTTGGAGAAGGAGTGATTACCAATATTAGAGGTTTAGTAACTGGTAATGCTAAGGTTACAGGAAGTCTAAAGAAACCACAATTTGATGGACAACTGTTATTAGATAATGCAGGACTAACCATACCTTATTTAAATGTAGACTATAGTTTCGATTTTGATTCGCAGGTGAAATTAGAATCTCAAAAATTCATTTTTCAGCAAGTGGAAATCACAGATTCTGAGTTTTTCTCAAAAGCAACATTGAACGGCTATATTGGACATCAGAATTTTTCAGATTGGAAATTAGGCCTCATCATAGATACTGATCGATTATTGGTATTGAATACAGATTATGATGAGGATGAACTTTACTACGGAACAGCCTTTGTAAACGGAGAAGCTGATATTTCGGGACCAACCAACGAACTTAAAATTGAATTTAACGGAAGTACAGCTGAAGGGACCATTTTTAAAATACCATTAAGCGATTATGAAACCTATGGAGAGAATTCATACATTCATTTTGTAACACCAGAAGAAAAAGAAGCACGACTCAAAGGAGAAGTTGTTGAAACGACTGAGGTCAAAGGTCTGGAGCTTGAATTCAACTTGTTTGTAAACCCGTATGCAGATATCGAAATTGTAATTGATAGAAACCAAGGAAGTACCATACAGGGTAAAGGTAATGGTAACCTCTTGTTTGATATCAATACCAACGGAAAGTTTAAAATGTTTGGTGATTTTCAAATTCAAAGCGGAACTTACAATTTCGCTTATGGCGGATTTATACAAAAGAAATTAGAGGTAGAACCCGGCGGAAGTATGCGTTGGGAAGGTGATCCACTAAAGGCTAATATCGATCTTAAAGCCATTTATAAAACAGAGGCTAATCCTTCGGTGTTATTGGATAATCCAATTAATAGAAGTATTCCAATTGAAGTGGAAATTAATTTACTCGGACAACTAGAGCAACCAGAATCTGATTTCACCTTTAATTTTCCAAATGTAAATTCTACAATAAAATCTGAGTTAGATTATCGTTTAGAAACCAAAGAAAGCCGCTTTACACAAGGAACTTTCTTGCTTGTTACTGGATCATTCCAAAGTGATATAGGACTAGGGCAACAAGCTTATGGTACAGTATCAGATAAAGTTAATGCACTTATTAATAGCTTAATATCCAATGAAAACGACAAACTAAAAGTTGGGTTTGATTATCAGGTCGGAGAGCAGACAGCAGATTATCAAACCGACGACAGATTGGGTGTAACACTCAGTACAAAAATTAGTGATCGTGTGCTAATTAACGGTAAAGTGGGTGTTCCAATTGGAGGCGTTGAGCAAACGGTTATAGCAGGAGATGTAAGAATTGATGTCTTACTAAATGAAGAAGGAACATTAAAGGCTTCGTTTTTCAATAGAGAAAATAGTATTAGAAATTTCGGTGAGGAAATAGGCTATACTCAAGGTGCCGGAATTACTTATAATGTCGAGTTTGATACTTTCAAAGAATTGTTCCAGATTATCTTCTCTGGAAAGAATAAAAAGAAGGAAGAAAAAAAGGAAGAAAAGAAGAAGGAAGATGATGAAAAAATGACTCCCGACTTCATTACTATCAAATCAAAAAGCGACTCAAAAAGCAATTAATTCTACTCATTTTTAACAATTTTTCTTTTTTTTATTAACGAAAACGTTTGAGTTTTTGAAGTCCTGTTAAATTATCTCCAATAGCGTTCTTATTGTAGTTTTTCTTTACTAGTTTTACTATATCAAAAGTAAAATTCATGTTGCATAAGATTAAAAAAATAGGAGTTATGACCTCTGGAGGTGATTCTCCAGGTATGAATGCTGCAATTCGTTCTGTTGTTAGAGCTTGTGCTTTTCATAATATAGAGTGTGTTGGTATTTATAGAGGCTACGAAGGTATGATTGAAGGCGACTTCAAAGCTATGGATGCTCGTAGCGTTAAAGGTATTATCAACAAAGGTGGAACCGTTTTAAAATCTGCCAGATCAAAAGAATTTAGAACTAAAGAAGGAAGACAAAAAGCACATGAAGAATTGACGAAAGCTGGTATCGATGCCTTTGTCGTTATTGGAGGAGATGGAAGTTTCACAGGAGCAATGATCTTTAGTCAGGAATATGACATGCCAGTCATGGGAATACCTGGAACTATTGATAATGATATCTTCGGAACAACTCATACACTAGGTTACGACACAGCATTGAACACTGTTGTTGAAGCCTGTGATAAAATTAGAGATACAGCTAGTTCTCATAATCGCTTGTTCTTTATTGAAGTTATGGGTCGTGATGTTGGACATATAGCGTTGAATGTAGGAGTTGGAGCTGGTGCAGAGGAAATATTAATACCTGAAGAAGATCTTGGTTTAGACCGTTTACTAGAATCTTTAAGACGAAGTAAACAATCAGGTAAGTCTTCAAGTATTGTCATCGTTGCTGAAGGTGACAAGATAGGAAAAAATGTTTTTGAGCTTAAAGATTATGTTGAAGAACACATGACCGAATATGAGGTAAGAGTATCTGTATTAGGTCATATGCAACGCGGAGGATCGCCTTCTTGTTTTGATCGTGTACTAGCAAGTAGAATGGGAGTAAAGGCTGTGGAGAGCTTAATAACAGGGCAATCCAACTGTATGGTCGGACTCAAGAATGACGTTATGGAATTAACACCTCTTGAACTTGCTGTAAAAGGAAAATCAAAAATAAATATGGAATTATTGCGTGTATCTGATATCATGACGATATAGGTAATTAAAATAAAATTAATACTAACAAAAGAAATTTAAACACATGAAATTAGGAATAAACGGATTTGGTAGAATAGGAAGAATCGTTTTTAGAGCAACTGTCAAGCGTGATGATGTAGATGTTGTTGCAATTAACGATTTACTAGACGTAGAACACTTAGCATACTTATTAAAATATGATTCTGTACACGGAAACTTTGATGGAACTGTAGAAGTTAAAGATGGGCATCTGGTTGTGGATGGTAAAACTGTTAGAGTTACTGCAGAAAGAGATCCAAAAAACTTAAAATGGGATGAAGTAGGTGTAGATGTTGTGGCTGAGTGCACAGGTATTTTTACTACTCTGGAAACAGCGAATTATCATATTGAAGCAGGTGCTAAAAAAGTAGCTATTTCAGCGCCAAGTAAAGATGCGCCTATGTTTGTTATGGGAGTTAATGATGACGAATTAACAGGTGATCATACAATTGTATCTAATGCTTCATGTACAACAAACTGTTTGGCTCCAGTTGCTAAAATTGTTGATGATAACTTTGGTTTAGAAGAAGCTTTGATGACTACCATTCACGCAAGTACTGCTACTCAACTAACTGTTGATGGACCATCTCGTAAAAATTATAGACTCGGACGTTCTGCAATTATGAACATAATTCCTTCTACTACAGGTGCTGCAAAAGCGGTTGGAAAAGTAATTCCTAAATTAAATGGAAAACTTACCGGAATGGCATTTAGAGTGCCAACTGCTGACGTATCTGTTGTAGATTTAACGGTAAGAACAAAAGAAGAAACCTCGTTAGAAGAGATTAAAGCTGCTTTCAAAAAAGCTTCTGAAGGTTCAATGAAAGGTGTGCTAGGATATACTGAAGATGCAGTAGTATCTCAAGATTTTGTTAGTGATACACGTACTAGTATTTTTGATGCAGAAGCTTGTATTGAGTTAAATCCAAGATTCTTCAAACTTGTGTCTTGGTATGACAACGAATTTGCTTACTCAAACAAGTTGGTCGATCTGGCTCAGAAAATACATTCATTATAATATTCATTTTTAAATCCGTGGCTGTTTCAGCTACGGATTTATTTTTACATTCAGATCATGATTTTAATCACTGATGGTGGCTCTACAAAATGCGACTGGATTGTTGTAGATAAAGAGGGCGAACAGCTTTACGAAAAGATTCGTACAAAAGGTCTCAATCCAGCAATACTAAAGGAAAAGAAGCTTTATAAAATCATACAAAAGAGCGATGAGTTAATGCAAATTAGAGATCAGGTGACTCACGTGTTTTTTTATGGCGCTGGTTGTGGTACAACTAATCCTAAATTAATCCTCACAGGTGTCCTGGAATCTATCTTTAAAAATGCATTGATTGATGTGCAGGAAGATACTATGGCTGCTGTTAGGGCAACTTTAAACCACAATGATGAGGCTGCTGTAGTATGTATTATGGGAACAGGTTCCAATTGTAGTTATTTTGATGGTCATAAACTTCATCAACGCGTTTTATCACTTGGATATACTGTTATGGACGATGCTTCTGGTAATTACTTTGGGAAAGCATTACTACGTGACTACTACTACAATAAAATGCCTGGAGATATTAAAGTGGCTTTTGAGCATAAATATAACTTAGATGCCGACTTTATTAAATACAATTTATACAAACAACCTAATCCTAATGCTTATCTGGCCAATTTTGCTGAGTTTATGTTTCTGAATAAAGACTCAAGATATATAGTGGACATGATAAAAAAGGGAATTCGATTATTTGCTGAGAATATGATATTCCAATATGAGGAAGAGCTCAAAACAGTACCTGTTCATTTTGCTGGATCTATTGCTTATTTCGCGAAAGCTGAAATTCATGAGGTAGCAGATGAAATGGGATTCACTGTTGGTAATTTTGAACGACGACCGATTGATGGTCTTGTTGCTTATCATATCAAAGCGTTACAATAATGGAAATTGCAATTATTGCTCATGATGGAAAGAAAGCAGAAATGGTTCAGTTCTTAAATGAGCATAAACAAATCTTACATCAAAAGAATATCACCTTAGTTTCCACAGGAACTACTGGTGAAAAAGCAATAAAGGCTGGTTTTAAGGTTCAGAGTTTACTATCTGGTCCGTTAGGAGGTGATGCTCAAATTGCAGCTAGAGTTGCTGAAGGTCTATGCGATATGGTCTTGTTTTTTAGAGATCCACTTGCAAAACATCCACATGAACCAGATGTATTGATGTTGCTGAGACTTTGTGATGTTCACGATGTACCCTTAGCGACAAATCCAGCTACTGCAGAATTATTGATGAAGGCTATTTAGCGATTAGCTTTAAACGATTTAATGATTACCAGACCACATAGGACGGTTACAGCAACTAAGCCAAACGCTAGCAAGGTTTTTCCGTAGATAAAGTTTCCTATTGCAAACAAGGTGCAATACACACCAATAACACCACAAAAGAATCCAAGAATCTTCATTCCGAAGCCTTTAAATTTAGACTCGTTTCCAAAAATTAGACTATTAAAAGAGTTAAGTGTATTCTCATCTGTTGGTTTCGTTAGTAAGGTAACAATGATCCATCCAAGCGTTGTGGCTACAACACCAAATACCAATTGCCAATGGCCTGCAAGTTCTATCATTGGTACGTCCATTTTTCCGTTTATAAAAAAGAATAAGGCTATACCAAAAGAGATCACCATTGCTGCTATTTCACTGTAAGGATTAATACGGCTCCAGAACCATCTTAGAATAAACAATAGTCCGGTACCAGCACCAATTTGCAACATTAAATTAAAGGCGTCTCTTGCTTCTTCGAGAACTGTTGCTAATAATGCAGCGAGTATCATCATTACTACTGTTGAAATTCTACCCACTAGTACTTGCTCTTTATCTGATGCTTCCTTGCGAATAAAGCGCGCATAGAAATCATTGACAACATAAGAGCTTCCCCAATTTAAATGGGTTGAGATGGTACTCATAAAGGCAGCAATCAATGAGGTAATGACGATGCCTAATAAACCAGCAGGCAAAAATGTAAGCATGGCAGGATAGGAGAGGTCATTCTTTACAAAAGAGGCTTCTAAATTTGGAAATGCAGCCTGTAAGCTATCTAAGTTTGGAAATATGATGATTGACGCTAAACCAATAATAATCCATGGCCATGGACGTAAGGCATAGTGAGCAAAATTGAAGAATAACACGGCCCAAGTAGCATGCTTTTCATCTTTGGCAGCTAGCATACGTTGCGCAATATAACCACCTCCACCAGGCTCAGCACCAGGATACCAAACACTCCACCATTGTACTGCTAACGGAATAATAAGTAGCGGAATTAATAGTTCAGGGTTTGAAAAATCAGGGAGCATTGTGGTTTTTGAGGCGACTTCTGGTGTAGAGAGTAATTTTGAAATCCCTCCAATCTCAGGCATGTTTACTATATGAACAGTTGCCCAAATACTACCAACCATTGCAATAATAAACTGAACAAAATCGGTTAATAGTACACCTTTTAATCCACCTAATGTTGAATAAATAACCGTAACGATAGAGGCAATGAACAAAGTTTGAAAAGTAGTGAAGCCAAACATGACATGTCCAATTTTGATAGCAGCAAGACAGACATTTGCCATGATGACAATATTAAAAAACACACCCAGATATATAGCTCTAAATCCACGTAGAAACGCTGCACTCTTTCCGCTATATCGCAATTCATAAAATTCCAGATCGGTTGTAATTCCACTTTTTCGCCACAGCTTAGCATAGAAGAATACGGTTAACATTCCTGTGAGTAAGAAACTCCACCAAATCCAATTTCCGAAGACACCATCCTCACGAATGACACCTGCAACAAAATTTGGAGTATCAGCGGCAAAGGTAGTGGCTACCATACTTACACCTAATAGCCACCAAGGCATATTTCGGCCAGAGAGGAAAAATGCTTTAGAATCTTTACCTGCTTGTTTAGATACATAGACACCAATACCAGCAAATAATACTAAAAAGAAAATAATGATGATCCAATCAAGTGTTGAAATTGTCATAATTGTAATTGAGGAGTTAGAGTAACAAATCTAATATTTATATTGTAATAAAAAAGGTATTAGAATGCTTCCTAATACCTTTTTGGATAAAATGGGTTGGTTAGATCGTTATTTTATCCATCCTTTTTTAATTGCATACTTTGAATACCATAATAATAGTATTGCTGCACCGACTATAATTCCTGACATTACAGCTGCAATGGATCCCATGATTTCCATAGAGTCTACTACAACAAAATTGTGATACAACTGAACAATAACAGCAACCAATGATATTAAAAAGAAGATATAGGCTGTTTTCTTTCTTAAAAGTAGAAATAATGATCCTAGTAGTCCTCCAAAAACTGCAAGCGCAAAGGCTGCAGTTGCCCAAGCAGGAGCATTAGAAATCATTTCGAGTTGCTCTGCCGTGTACTGCTCTTTGAAACTATCTGTACTGTAAGCTTGCGCTAAATACTGCATAACTCCCATTGCATTCCAAATAAGTGCAATTACCGAGATAATCCAAAACCAAACAGGTGGTTTTGTGTTTGAGTGATTTGTCATAATGTATTGATTTTAGTTAGTTAATTGACTAACAATTTATAAAAATTAACATTATAAAATCAAAAAACTCAACTCAATTTTATGTTATTCATAAAACTAAGTTGAGTTCTTAACACTTAAAAAGTAAAGATATCTAGTCTTCTACTACATGCAAAACAGGTGTTTTGTTTACCCATTTTCCGTTTTTAGATTCACCAAGAATGAGGACGTCTTTAGTAAGTTCATATTCTTTTACTGTACGCATCATTTGCTCTTTGGTATCTCTGTGCAATTTAATTCCAGTGTTCTTTCCTTTATTTCTTATTTCGATGTAAAATCCGTCTCTGAATTTTATCGGTCTTGTTGGAGGTCTTCCCATGTATATGTATTTGTAGTAATAGTCTTGCATATTAATAAAAATAAAATCAATATGCAAGAGATTTATATAATATTCAAATGTAATTGTTTTAGGGTCTAAAAACCAGTGATTTACATATCGAAAACTAATCGCTGTATAGATGTCTGCTATGACAAAAAGTTTTTATACATTTATTATATCAGAGTTAATCCCTAATTATGGCAGTAAAAAAGAAAAAAAAATCTTATAAAGCTTCAAATTTACCTCCTGGAACTATGGCTTACAGAGGTAAGAAGCAAACTTTAGTTACCGATATTGAAATTGTAAACTACAACAAAGATCACTATAAGATTTTTAATTCTAATCGTGTCGAGGATGCATTTGATTTTAAGGGTACTGATCATGTGACATGGATCAATATCAATGGACTTAATAATATAAAGGATATTGAAACCGTTGGTTTGCATTATGATTTACACCCATTAACCCTAGAAGATATAGTTAATACCAGTCAGCGGCCTAAAATTGAAGAATTCGAAAACTATTTATTTGTTGTTTTTAAAATGCTTTTTATTAAAAATGATGACAACTTACATTATGAGCACGTTAGTTTAATAGTTGGAGAAGACTACGTACTCACTTTTCAGGAAGCCGATGGGGATGTCTTTAACGATCTGAGAGAACGTTTATCAAATGCTAAAGGCCGTATCAGGACTCAGGGTTCAGATTATTTAATGTATTCAATCATTGATGCTGTAGTTGATAATTACTTTACAGTTATTGAAGCATTTGGTGATAAGGTAGAGGAATTAGAATCGCTTTTGTTTCAAGCTAAAAATATTGATGATTCTACACCTGGTCAAATTCAGAATCTGAAACAGGAAATATTGAAAATAAGACGTTCTATATATCCATTGCGAGAGGTGATTAATAGAATGGAAAAAATAGATTGCGCTTTTATTGAAGAAAAAACACACAGTTACATTAGAGACCTTTATGATCATATTGTCCAGGTAAGTGAATCTGTTGATTTGTATCGCGAAATGATCTGGAGTTTAATGGACATGCATATGACAGTGATTAGTAATAAGATGAATGAAATCATGAAAGTTCTTACCATCATAGCGACTATATTTATTCCACTTACGTTTATAGCTGGTATTTATGGCATGAACTTTAAAAACATACCAGAGTTAGAGGCTGAAAATGGCTATTATTATTTATGGGGAGTCATGCTCATGTTATTCGTTCTAATGTTAATTTATTTTAGAAGAAAGCGATGGCTTTAACATAATTTAAGATAAAAGAATCTTAAAAGGGTTAAACCCTGTTAAATCACTTGACAAATCTCAAATATCACATAGTTTAAATAGTGTAATTAATTATTAACACTAAAAAACAAAATAAAAATGAGTTATTTGAATATGCAAGATGAAAAGTTAATCCCAGTAGTAGTTGAATTAAATGCACTATTAGCTAATTACCATATTTATTACCAAAAATTAAGAAATTTTCACTGGAATATTCTAGGAGAAAACTTCTTCGATCTTCACAATAAGTTTGAAGAATTATACACCGATGCAAGAACAAAAATTGATGAGATTGCAGAACGTATTCTGACCTTAAGATACCATCCAATGAGTAAATTATCTGATTATTTAGAAATTTCAGAAATAAAAGAGGTATCACCACTACAAACAGATAAAGCGATGGTCTCTGAGTTAATTAATGACCATAAGATAATATTACAACAAATGAGTACTGTTCTTGAAAAAGCAGACAAGGCTAATGACGAAGGAACCATAGATCTTATTGGTGCCTACATTAGAGAGTTGGAAAAATCTAGTTGGATGTTAGACGCTTGGACAAAAAAAACGTCAGAAAAGCTTAACCAAAATATCTTGAGCTCTTAATTTTAATGTCTCATGAGATTGTAGTGAAATTCGTAAAAGCACTAAGATCTTAACTATATGAGCTAAACATATCAAATCAATTTCGTCAAATTTGTACTATTGATTTGATATTGTTTTTTATATCATATCCTAACCAAATATTAATTTAGAAACGACATAAAAATGAAGGAGCAATTAACAACAGCATTTAGCAATCTAACAGATAAATTGTTAGGTTGGTTAGATGCCATCATACAAAACATACCAAACCTAATACTAGCTGCAATTGTACTAATAAGTGCATATTACATTGCTAAATATGTAAACAAACTTACGCATAGACTTGTATCAAAAAGAGTTAAACAAGAATCTATTAGTAGTATCATTGCAAGAATTTCTGCTGTAGTTGTAGTACTATTAGGACTATTCCTAGCATTAGGAATCTTAGATCTGAGTAAAACATTAACCTCATTATTAACTGGAGCAGGGGTTGCAGGATTAGTAATTGGTCTGGCTTTACAAGGTACATTATCTAACACCATTGCTGGTATTGTAATTTCTTTCAGAAAAAAAATACAGATTGGAAATTGGGTAGAAACCAATGGATATTCAGGAGAAATTATCGATATCAATCTTAAAGATTTCACGCTTAAAGAAGCAGATAACAATATGGTCGTTATTCCAAACAAAATGATACTGGAGAACCCATTGAAGAATTATTCTTTGACAACCAGAATGAGAGTTTTTATCGAATGTGGTGTAGGCTACGAATCAGATTTAGAACTTGTGGAACAACTAACTAAAGATACAATTGCCAATACATTCGATCAGATTGAAAATCCAGATGATGTTGAATTCTATTATACAGAGTTTGGAGATAGCTCAATCAATTATCTATGTAGATTTTGGATAGATGCGGAAAGCATGCTTGAAAAACTTAAGGCTAAGACCAAAGCAATAATAGAAATCAAAAAGGCATACGACAATGAAGGTATCAACATTCCATTCCCAATTCGTACACTTCAGTTTGACAATAAACTGAATGTTAAATCGTCAGACTTACAGGAAGCCTTTTCAAACAATTAAAAATAAGTCCATTAGTTGCCTAATTCTAAGTACAAGAGTGCTTAGGGGTGGATACTAATGCCTAATTCAGAAGGCTGAACGTCAGTCGTTCTAATCACTAATCTTAAAAATAAAAATCATGTTACGTTGGACAATCACATTTATAATAATCGCATTAATCGCCGGAATCCTAGGATTTGGTGGAATAGCTGGAGCATCAGCAGGAATAGCTAAAATATGCTTCTACATTTTTATCATACTATTTGTACTATCACTATTAAAGGGATTAGTAAAGAAATAGATATCGACACTAAAAAATTATTAACCAATAAACATTTAAAGACATGAAAAAATTAACATACATATTTATCGCATTATTTAGTCTCAGTTTACTTACAACAAGCTGTAGAGAAGAAAAATCTACTGAAGAAAAAGTTGAAGATGTTGTAGATGATGCTGGAGATGCAGTTGAAGATGCAGCAGATGACATCGAAGATGCAGTAGATAGTAAATAAAAAAAGTCATGAAGAATATAATTAAGATATGCCTAATCGTATTTACACTAAGTATTGTATTTACGAACTGTAGAGAGGAAAAAACACCTGAGGAAAAAGTTGAAGCTGCACTTAATGATGTTGGAGAAGATCTGGAAGATGCTGCCGATGATGTTAAAGATGCTGCAGAAGACTTAAAAGATGAAATAGAAGAAGTCAAAGAAGAGTCGGGTGATAACCAATAATTAGATCGTCTAATTATTTTAAAATTATGATAACCATTAAATAACAGAACAAAAATGAAACATTTAATATATGTATTTTCTTTACTAATGATTACTGGAGCTTATGCTCAAAATAAACCAGTTGACAGAGTAAAAGAAACCAAAGTAAAAACGGTAAAAGTCAATAAAGATGGCGAAATCGTCGAAAACAAAGTAAAAATAGTAACCACAAAAGAACAGGAAGTCAAAACCGATCCTGATTATAAAGGCACAATTGATGCGCCAAGAGTGTTTCCTAAAGTAAAAGTCACTAAGGAAATTAGTATCGATAATGATAGAGATCCATTTTATGATTCAAAGGATACTATGATGTATTACAATAAAAGTGATAACAGATTTGCTTTTAAATCCAATGATAAAGGCTTTATAATATTTGAGGAAAATGAAAAACCTTTCGGTTTAGCCATTCAATCCACTAACAAACAATATTATTTGTTAGATCTAAATACAAATTCTGGTGTTGGATATTTCGATAAAAAAGGAAACTTTATAGTGGAATACTATAATAAAGACACAGGAATGATGATTGTTGAAGCTTTTGAAGTCAGTTCAGAATTCTAAATCATTTAAGGTTAAGATAAAAAAAGTCTCGAGTACTCTCGGGACTTTTTTTTGTATTTTTAGGCTGAAAACACACATCAATGGCAACTCCAAAATTCACGAAGGACATACTAAACTTCTTTAAAAAATTAGAAAAGAACAATGATAGAGATTGGTTTAACGCGCATAAAAAAGAGTTCAAAGACAACGAATCTAAAGCAAAGGAAGCCTATCAGTATATTTTTGACCAGTTAAATAAGCACGATATCATAGATAGGTTTAAACTGTTTAGAATTTATAGAGACGTCCGATTTTCGAAGAATAAGTTGCCTTATAAAACTCATTTTGGCGGATCTTTCAGTAGAAAAAAACCTGAGCTAAGAGGTGGCTATTATGTGCATATTCAACCTAATAACGAATCGTTTATAGCTACTGGATTCTGGGAGCCAAATAAAGATGATCTTCTCAGAATACGACGAGAATTTGAACAGGATGATGAGGAGATCAGAGCCATAATCAATGATAAAACATTTAAATCTGTTTGGGGAGAATTTGTGGGTGAGGAATTAAAAACTGCACCTAGAGATTTTGATAAAGAACATCCTGCTATAGATCTCATTAGAAAAAAACAATACATATTTGTTAAGAAATATACAGATAAAGACGTAATAAGTGATGGCTTTTTAGATGATGTAAATGCCTCTTTTAAAGCGATACGACCATTTTTTGACTATATGAGTGATGTGCTTACCACAAATTTAAATGGTGAATCTATAATTTAAGCATTATACAGCCTTGGCAACAGGTAATTGGAATAGCTGAATATTACTTACTAAGCGTTCTTTAACAATATTCATCATCCGTTTATTAAGCGCAGACGAGTTTTGAATATACAGCTGATATTCTTCAATAGTAAATTGTCCGATAATCATTCCTTTAACCGAATTTCTAAACTTCATATCCTTATGAATGGCGTTTTCAATATAGGCCATTTGTTTTTGTAACGACAGGTCATAAAATACATTCTTGCGTTTAGCAATATAATTTCTAAATACCAACGTTAATAGATGGTTTTGCATTTTTATAATAGGACGTAATGTTGCATTTTGAAAGCATTCATCAGCACTCATATCATCATTTACTTGTGCACTTGCAATCGTAGGACGTATGGACTTTAGGTTTGTAGATCGATCATTCATGGCTTTAAATTTTATTAAAAATAGAAATAAACAGCAGGTGAAACTGAGCCATCATTATATGTTGTCAACGACGTTATTAACAAATCAATCATAGCAATCTATTTTCTTAATCTTTTGAAATACTATTTTTTATTTGAAACCATAAACATTTACCTTTGATAAAAACAAGATTATGAAATTTGGAAGCGTCGATAATCCACAAGATTTAGATTTAAGTTTGCCACAAGACCATATAGATACTGCTAGAGTCTTAACTAAGGTCAAAGATGATAATGTTCCTGAAATCTATGTTGGATGTGCAAAGTGGAATAAAGCAGACCTAAAAGGGTTTTATCCCAGAGGTACAAAAGATGAATTGACTTACTATTCCAGACAATTCAACTCTATAGAACTCAATGCCACATTTTATAGAATTTTTCCTGCGGAACAATTTTCAACCTGGTATGATAAAACTCCAGAAGGTTTTAAATTTTTTCCAAAGCTCAACCAGGAAATTAGTCATTGGAAGCGACTTAACGATGTGAAAGCTGTGGTTGATAATTATCTCGATAATGCGATTCATCTTAAAGAAAAACTCGGAACAATCTTTTTACAAATGCATTCAAACTTTGCTCCTAAAGATTTTGATAGAGTTGTACATTTTGTCGAACATTGGCCCAAAGAAATTGCTTTGGCTATAGAGTTCAGACATACAAATTGGTACAACGATGAAGCTGTTGCTAATCAATTATACGACTTGCTCGAGCAACATAATATTTCTAATGTTATAGTAGATACTGCAGGTAGGAGAGACCTAATGCATATGAGACTTACAAATCCAACTGCTTTTGTTCGTTATGTTGGTGCTAATCATGAAAGCGATTATACACGTTTAGATGATTGGGTAGTGAGACTAAAAGAATGGAAAACGCAAGGTATAAAAGAGATCGATTTTTTTATTCATCAAAATATAGAAAAAGAATCTCCTTTGTTATCTGCTTACTTTATCAAAAAGCTCAATGACGAATTGGGCTACGATCTAAAGATTCCTAATGAGGATAATAACACCTTATTTTAATAATTAGGAATATTTAAACCCAAAATAATATCTCGTCGTGCTATTTTAAAATCACCATTTTTTTTAAGGTGAATAACTCCAGAACCTCCTCTTGGCTTAGCTCTGTTTAAAATATTTGGTGTAATGTTTGGGTCGTCTGCAAAATAAAAATCTTCTATGTAATATGCATTGACCTCAGGTTCTTTAACTGTGATATGAATATGCTGAGGAATCGTAGAGTTTGGGTAAGATGCTGGTCTGGTGGTGTAAAATTCATAGTGGCCTTTAGCGTCTGTTTTTAACCATGTTCTTAAATAACCATGTCGTTTTTCCCAACCTTTTGAAGATGGTCTATTGGGATAGCGACCAGTGTGATCAGTATGATAGATATAGAGTATTACATTTTCCGCAGGTGTTTTTGCATCATTTTTGTAAACTGTGCCACTAATCCAGATTTTATCAGGTCGTTTGTTAAAGCCAACAATCGTGTCTGTTGCTTTTAATAACCTATCGCCATAATTATTTACAGCCTCACAGCCTTCACATGGTCCTCCTACTAATTTGCTTTGCGATTGCGCACAGGATGACACTAATAATGTTGTGCTCATCACCAGAGTAATAAGATATTTCATAATGCATTGATTTAGTCTATTAAATGTACCAATCAGACGATAGTTTACAGACGGATTAAGAAAAGTTTAGAAAAAGATTAACAATAGATTTGTATGTTTTACGAATTAATGCTAATCTTTACATAAAAAACGATGAGATTCCACACACGTAAATGGGTAAAACCCGAAGACCTTAATCCTAATCAAACACTTTTTGGAGGTAAACTTTTATCATGGATAGATGAAGAAGCTGCATTGTATACTATTATACAGCTTGAAAATTCTAGGGTCGTTACAAAATATATATCTGAAATCAATTTCATGTCTTCAGCAAAACAAGGTGATATTGTTGAGATCGGTATTGAAGTCATCAAATTTGGTAAATCCTCATTAACATTGAAGTGTGAGGCCAGAAATAAAATGACCAGAGAAACCATTCTTACAGTAGATCATATTATTATGGTCAACCTTGGAAAAGATGGCAAACCTAAGCCTCATGGTAAGACAGAAATAGAATTTGTAAAAGATAGATTAGACGATTAATTATTCTGAAATTACAGCATTCAGCTCATATAATTCTAAATCAAAATAACCAACTGCAGCTAATGCATGATCAAATATATCAGCCATGATATATTCATAATTCTCCCAGCGTTTATCAGTACTAAAACAGTAGATTTCTAAAGGTAATCCTTGCGCTGAAGGTGCTAATTGACGCACCATAATTGTCATTTCTTTATTTACTGCAGAGTGTTTTTCAACATAGGTTTGCATGTATTTTCTAAACACACCTAAATTGGTCATATTTCTTCCATTAATCAAAACCGATTTGTCTGCCTGCTTTTCATTATTGAAGTTATTGATTTCCTGCTGTCGAGTTTCAAGATATGTACTGATCAATTGAATACGTTTTAATTTATCAATATCCTCATTAGTCAAGTATTTGATGCTTTGTGCTTTTAAAATGATAGATCGTTTAATTCGGCGACCACCAGAAGATTGCATGCCTCTCCAGTTTTTAAACGAATCTGAAATGAGCGCATAAGTAGGAATGGTGGTAATGGTCTTATCAAAATTCTGAACTTTTACGGTAGCTAGAGTAATTTCTATCACGTCTCCATCAGCACCATACTTTTCAAAAGAGATCCAATCACCAATCCGTACCATATCATTGATGGATACCTGAATACTGGCCACAAATCCTAAAATAGTATCTTTAAATACTAAAATGATGACTGCGGAAGCAGCTCCTAAAGTGGTTACAAATTTCCAGAACGATATGCCACTTATGATTGCAAATGCCGAGAATAAACCAATAACCCAAGCAAAGATCATAAACACCTGAATGTAACTGTCAATAGGCTTGTCTTTAAAACGAGGTAAGGTTTTGAGATAATCTTTAATAGTATTTAAAAGACTACGTACAACCCATAATGTTAGGATAATCCCAAACACCTGAAGTCCTTTTTCTAAAATGTTTTCAAAATAACTGAAGTCATAAAAGATCATCGGCACAAATTCTATTAGAATGAGTAGCGGGATTATGTGAGCTATATTTCTAGGGACTTTATTTTGTACAAGAATGTCATCAAAATTTGATTTTGATCTGATTGCAAATACATTAAATGCATTGACTAAAATTTTTCTAATGATATAGTCTATAATGAATACAACAATTAATAAAATAATTGTTAGTCCGATCATATTTAAATACTTAGCAGATGTATCACTTAAACCTGCAGAAATGAGATAATCGTAAAGTATATGTCTAAAATCCATCATGAGATCTTATTCTTTAAATATTTTCGCTCAATGTAAAACGTGCCAAAAGGTATAACTGAAGCTATTAAAACAATAGCCAGTGTTTTTCTATTCCATTTCAACTCTTTACTAACCATATATGCCAAAACCAAATATAGTATAAACAGGAGTCCGTGAGGCATTCCTAATAATTTCACATAGGTTGGGTCTTCGGTGAAGTACTTATAAGGTGATGCAAAAAATAATAAAAGAATATAAGAGACACCTTCTAAAAGTGCTACAATCCTAAAGCTATTTAATAGTGATAACATTGCGTTGTAATATTTAATACAAAATTACCTTAAGTAAGATTAATAGCCTCAATATTTATTTACTTTTTAACTATTAGATAATTCACTACATCGTTGTAGTAGGTGTTATAAATTTATTAGTTCAACGTTTTTTTTTGCAACTCATCGAAAATGATAGCTAAATACGTCTAGTTATTAACAAAAAATAATTCTGTTAAGATTTATTTTTAAATTTAAAATGCTATTAATCGACAGAATTGTTCCGTTGATTTCCCAAAATTTACAATAAACAGAAATGCATGAATCGTAAAGTACACGCTTTAAGAGTACTTTACATGGTTGTTTGCGGCCTGATATGTTTGGTCATTCGAACTAATTAGTTAACTAAATAACCAACACAAATGAAAAAACCTTACTTTTTTCTAACGACTCTTGTCTGTTTATTATTCTGTAGTTTTTCTATTATTGCTCAAAATTCTGGTATCAATTCAACATTTGTTGTTGTCGATAACCAGTTTTATGATTTACAGGCAAACACACCAAATCCAGACAATTTTCAATTCAATCAATCCATCGGATCATTCAATTGTAATGATAATTTAATTCTCAATGGTGGAGAGAACAATGTCTTCAAATGTTCTGGAGACGACATTACAGCTAACGATCTATTTTATCGTGTCTACAAAAATGGTAATACACCAGGAGCATTCAATCAAATAGGCTTCGGATTTAATTCAGGCTTTAACAATGGTTGTGGAGGTGCAGATCAAAAATGGGATAATTTAGGTGCTAATATTGATCTGTTAGCATCACTTTCCGAATCTGGAACCTATACTATTGAAATATATTCAACAGCTACTTATACCGCAAATGGTGGTGGTACGCATTTCGCATCAAACAATGGAGCCAACTACAGTGCAACATTCGATTTTAATGCGACAGTAGATTTTGCAAACATTCAGTTTCCTTTTTCAGATACCATATGTTTAGGAGAGTCGTTAACGGTCTTCGGACAAGTATTTGAAGCTGGGTTAACAGATACTAATTCAGGTGCAGCACTTGGAATTACAGTACAATTTGGAACTAACTTGGATAATACAGATCCAAGTACATGGGCTGAGGCTAACTGGTCTAATGCCATTCCAAACCCTGGATATGATTTCAATCAAAATAATGATGAGTATCAATTTACAGTAACACCTATGGCTAGTGGTACACTATTCTATGCGTTCCGATATGCTCTTGATGGATGTGATTACGTCTATGGTGCTACCAATAATGGGTTCTGGAATGGTACAGGTAATAATAATGGTGAACTTACTATTAACACGCCAACAACTTGGTATGCTGATAATGATGGCGACGGATTTGGAGATGATAACGATACTATTGATGATTGCGATCAACCTGCAGGTTACATTGCCATTGGAGGTGATTGTGCTGATGACAATGCTGCAATTAATCCTAATGCCGTTGAAATTTGTGATGGTTTAGATAATGATTGTGATGGCGATATTGATGCAGCCGATAGTGATCTAGTCGATACCGAAGCACCTACAGCAGTTTGTCAGGATCTTACTGTAGAATTAGATGCTTCTGGAACTGCAACGATTACGGCAGCTCAAATAGATAATGGGTCTTCAGATAATTGCGGATCAGTAACTCTAGCATTAAGTCAGGATACATTCAGTTGTGCTGATGTGTCTAGTGGAGGAGGTGCAACTTCAAATGAAGTTTGGATCAATGAATTTCATTACGATAATTCAAGTACAGATGTTAATGAGTTTGTGGAAGTTGTTGCAAACTTTGATGCGTCAGCTTATCAAATCGTATTTTATAATGGAAGTAACGGAACTAGTTACGGAACAGGTAGTTTAACACTATTGTCTACAGATTCTGGTTATAATTTTTATAGAGTGGATCAGCCTGGCAGTGGAATTCAAAATGGGGCTCCTGACGGATTTGCATTAGTTGATGGTTCAACAGTGATTGAGTTTCTAAGTTATGAAGGTTCATTTACAGCAACTAATGGTGTTGCCAATGGAATCACATCAACTGATGTTGGAGTAGTTCAGACCAGTTCTACACCAGTTGGTTCATCAATTCATAAAGTAGGTTCTGGGGTGTCTGGCAGTGATTTTAGTTGGGAGACGACTGCAAACAATACCGCTGGAGCAATTAATAACGGACAATCATTTGCTAATGGAGGAGGAGTAGAAGTTACCTTAACAGTAACAGATGCTAGTGGAAATCAATCTACATGTACGGCTACAATAACGGTTGTTGACCTTTTAGGCCCAACACCAGACGTGGCTAATTTGGCAGATGTCAACGGACAGTGTGAAGTGACAAGCTTAACTGAACCAACAGCAACAGATAATTGTGGTGAAACGGTAACAGTAACTAATGATGCTGTATTACCAATTACAACAGAAGGAACAACTGTAGTGACATGGACCTATGAAGATGACTACGGAAATGTAACAACTCAAACTCAAAATGTGATTATTGAAGATACCGAAGCGCCTACAGCAGTTTGTCAAGATCTTACCGTTGAATTAGATGCTTCTGGAACGGCAACGATTACATCAGATCAAATAGATAATGGGTCTTTTGATAATTGCGGACCAGTAACTTTAGCATTAAGTCAGGATACATTCAGCTGTGCTGATGTGTCTAGTGGAGGAGGTGCAACTTCAAATGAAGTTTGGATCAATGAATTTCATTACGATAATTCAAGTACAGATGTTAATGAGTTTGTGGAAGTTGTTGCAAACTTTGATGCGTCAGCTTATCAAATCGTATTTTATAATGGAAGTAACGGAACTAGTTACGGAACAGGTAGTTTAACACTATTGTCTACAGATTCTGGTTATAATTTTTATAGAGTGGATCAGCCTGGCAGTGGAATTCAAAATGGGGCTCCTGACGGATTTGCATTAGTTGATGGTTCAACTGTGATTGAGTTTTTAAGCTATGAAGGCTCATTTACAGCAACTAATGGTGTTGCTAGTGGAATCACATCAACTGATGTTGGAGTAGTTCAGACCAGTTCTACACCAGTTGGTTCATCAATTCATAAAGTAGGTTCTGGGGTTTCTGGCAGTGATTTTAGTTGGGAGACGACTGCAAACAATACAGCTGGAGCAATTAATAACGGACAATCATTTGCTAATGGAGGAGGAGTAGAAGTTACCTTAACAGTAACGGATGCTAATGGAAATCAATCAACATGTACTGCTACAGTAACTGTGACTGATGCATTAGCGCCAACACCAGATGTAGCTTCGCTTGCAGATATAACTGACGAATGTGAAGTGTCTGCTTTAACAGCACCAACAGCTACTGATAATTGTGGAGGAGCAGTGACGGTCACTAATGATGCTGTGTTGCCAATTACAACACAAGGAACAACTGTAGTGACGTGGACTTATGAAGACGAAAATGGAAATACATCTACACAAACTCAAAATGTAGTAATCAATGATATTACGGATCCTATAGTGGTTTGTCAGGATATTACTGTTAGCCTTGATGCTAACGGAATCGCAACCTGGACAGCAGCAGATATAAATAATGGTAGTACTGATAACTGCGGAATTCAATCTGTATCTGTTGATAAAACAACATTTGATTGTAATGATGTTCCAAAATTGGTTATCTCTGGTGTTATCGATGGACCGCTTAGTGGTGGTGTGCCTAAGGCAGTTGAATTGTATGTACTAGCAGATATTTCAGATCTTTCAGATTTTGGAATTGGAACAGCATTCAATGGCGGAAATTCAAATGGAGCAGATTTTACATTCCCGTCAGTTTCAGCTTCAGCGGGTACGTATATTTATGTTGCTTCAGAATCGGCAGGTTTTATCAATTTCTTCGGATTCTCACCTGATTATACCTCAGGAGCTATAGGAGTCAACGGAGATGATGCTTTAGAATTATTCCAAAATGGAACAGTGATCGATGCTTTTGGAGAAGTTGGTGTTGATGGAACAGGTCAACCATGGGAATACTTAGATGGTTGGGCATACCGTTTAAGTAATACTGGACCTGATGGTGATACATTTGTATTGAGCAACTGGTCATTTAGTGGTACTAACGCATTAGATGGAGAAACAGATAATAATACAGCAACTACACCATTTCCAGCTGGAGGTTTCAGTGCGAGTTCAGGATTAACTTTTAATACATCAGTTGTATTAACTGTAACTGATACTAATGGAAATACAAGTTCTTGTACAGCTACAGTGACTGTTGAAGACAATATCTTACCTGAGATCTCTTGTCCGTCAAATATTGTGGTTAATAATGATGCAGGTGAATGTGGAGCTCTAGTTAGTTTTGTTGCACCAGTAGGTACAGATAACTGTGTTGGAGTTGCAACAACACAAACAGCAGGATTAGAATCTGGATCTTTATTCCCAATAGGAACTACAACAAATACATTTGAAGTTACTGATAGCTTCGGAAATAGCGTTGAGTGTAGTTTTACGGTAACGGTTATTGATAATGAAGTACCAACGATTACATGTCCAGCAGATATTACAGTTGATAATGATGCTGGCGAATGTGGTGCTGTTGTAGCATACTCAATTCCTACATTTGATAACTGTCCGGATGCTTCAATGACTCAAACTTCAGGTTTAGCCTCTGGTGATGTGTTCCCAATAGGAACGACAACCAATTCATTTACAATTACAGATGCCTCAGGAAATTCAGTATTATGTAGTTTTAATGTGACAGTAGTAGATAATGAAGCTCCTGTTATTGATTGTCCTTCAGATATCGTCATGGATAATGAATTAGGTCAATGTGGAGCTACAGTGGTTTATAATGTGACAGGAACTGATAATTGTCCGAATGAAACTTTAACAATGACTTCTGGATTAGCTTCAGGTGAGTTTTTCCCAATAGGAACAACAACAATGTCTTATGATCTTGTAGATGCTTCAGGAAATAGTGTATCATGTGTATTTTCAGTAACAGTTAATGACACTGAAGCACCAACAATTAGTTGTCCAGGTAATATTGTAAAAACTAATGATTTAGGAGCATGTTCATCTGTAGTTAACTATACGATTACTTCAGGAGATAATTGTTCTGGAGCGATTGTGACGCAAACTTCAGGTTTAGCTCCAGGATCAGCGTTCCCAATCGGTGTCACCACGAACACATTTGTAATTACTGATGCTGCAGGAAATTCAGAGACCTGTAGTTTTGATGTCATTGTTAATGATGCTGAAGCACCAATGATTAATTGTCCTTCAGATATTACTGTCGCTAACGATGCTGGATCTTGTAGTGCTGTAGTAAATTATAGCATAACAGGCTCAGATAATTGTCCAGGCTCTACCATTACTCAAATTGCTGGTTTAGCCTCTGGAGAAAATTTCCCAATAGGAATCACAACCAATAGTTTTGAAATTGAAGATGCTTCTGGAAATGTAACAAGTTGTTCATTTAATGTGGTTGTCAACGATTCGGAAGCACCAACAATTGCATGTCCGTCAGATATCGTAGTCGATAACGATTCAGGGTTATGTGGCGCTACAGTGAACTATACGGTTAATTTTGCTGATAATTGTCCGGGAGCAACCATCAATCAAACTTCAGGGTTTGCTTCAGGTTCGTTATTCCCAGTTGGAACTACAATTAACACGTATACAGTAACAGATGCAGCTGGCAATACTAATACTTGTAGTTTTAACGTCACAGTAAATGATACACAAGCTCCAGTAATTGCTTGTCCGTCTGATATTCTTACAGGAAATGACGTAGGATCTTGTTATGCGACTGTAACTTACACCATTACTAGTAGTGATAATTGTCCGGGAGCAACCATTGTTCAATTAGACGGTTTACCTTCAGGCGCACAGTATCCTATTGGAGAAACAACAAACAAGTTTCAAATTACAGATGCCTCAGGAAACACAGCTATATGTAATTTCACAGTAACTGTTGAAGATACTGAAGCGCCTGTACCTGGAGCTAGTTTACCAGATATCATAGCAGAGTGTGAAGCTTCGGTAACACCTCCAACAGCACCAGATAACTGTAAAGGAACCATTGTAGGATATACAACTGATCCAACGACATATACACAGCAAGGTTCTTATGTAATTACTTGGATATTTGATGATGGCGCAGGAAACACATCTCAACAGTTACAGAATGTGATTATTGATGATACAACAGCACCTGACTCACCAATACTGAATGATTTTGTAGATCAGTGTTTTGCAGCTATTCCAACACCAACTACAACCGACAATTGTGCTGGTGTTATTTCGGGAACTACAACAGATCCAACAAATTATACAGATCAAGGGACTTATATCGTTAATTGGACCTTTGATGATGGTAACGGAAACAGTATCGTAGTGCAACAGACTGTTATTGTTGATGATACAAGTAATCCTATTCCAGATGTCACTAATTTGCCAACATTGACAGCTGAATGTAATTTAGACGTTACTACAATACCAACAGCTACAGACGATTGTTTAGGATCTATTCAGGCCACTACAACTGATGCGTTATCCTATTCAGATCAAGGTACATATACCATAACATGGAATTATGATGATGGTAATGGCAATACCGTGTCTCAAACACAAACGGTCATTATTAATGATACAACAGCACCAGAAGCGGTTGTGTTAGCAGATGTTATCGGACAATGCGATGCAGAGGTTACAGCACCTACAACCACAGATAATTGTTTAGGAACTGTAACAGGAACCACATCTGATCCATTAGTTTATACAACACAAGGTAACTATTTGATTACATGGAGCTTTGATGATGGCAATGGAAATAGTTATAATGTCACTCAAAATGTAATTATTGAAGATACTGAAGCACCAATTCCTGATAATGCTAATCTTGATACGCTAACAGGAGAATGTGAAGTAACTGTTTCAGAAACACCAACAGCAACCGATAATTGTAAAGGTTCTGTGATAGGAACAACGTCTGATCCTTTGAGTTATACAGATCAGGGAACATACTCAATTACTTGGACGTTTGATGATGGCAATGGAAATGTTTCAACTCAAACACAAACAGTGATTGTTGAAGATACAATTGATCCTGTTATTACTGATTGCCCTTCAGATATTTCTCTTTGTGGAGAGCAGGCGGTAAGTTGGACAGTACCAACTGCCACTGATAACTGTGATGTGACATTAACGAGTACCCATGAACCAGGCGATGTATTCGGAGTGGGAACAACAAAAGTCATATACACTGCAACGGATAGTGCAGGAAATAGTACGATGTGTAGTTTTGACGTGATCATTTCAGCAATACCAATGATAAGCATTACAGAAACACCTTTAGAAGGATTCTGTCAAGGTTTAGGTGAGTTAAGTGTTGATATTGCGAATGCATCAGACTTTACACAACCATTATCAATTGTATGGTCTACAGGAAGCACTGATGATTCAATTATTATTGCTAATAATGCAACATATACAGTAACGGTAAGCAGTGCAACAGGTTGTCAGGCTACAGCATCTTATACCTCTAATACTAATCCTGAAGATGTTCTAAGTGGTTATACAATGATTGGAAAACGAGGTGTGAGACTATTTGGTAGTCGAGTTGTTGGTGGTGTAGGAGTTACTGATAATCGTCGTATGGCTCAAGTAAGAGCGTTTAGTCAGGTATTCGGATTTGTAAAATCAGATTATATCTATACAGATTGGTTCAGTTATATAGAGGAACCAATTTATAGTGACTCTGATGTAACGCTACCAACTTTCTATAATAACACTGCGAATCCACATTGTGGTGATGATATTGTTGTTCAACCTTATCAAACTGTAGTGCTAGATGAAGAGGTTTATGATGATGTATATGTTCGTTATGGAGGAACGTTGATTATTGATTCTCCAGAGGTTTACATTGACAAGTTCAAAACAGATCCTAATGTAACAATCATATTTAACCAGTCATCAGCAGTAATGATTGATGAACACATGCGAGTTGGTAGTTATAATACGATAGATCGTAATGGTAATGGCGCTATATTCTATGTAGAAAAAGATGTTCATATCGATAGAAGTGCTGACGTAGATGCTAACATTTATTCTAAGCGTAGTATTAAAGTAAAACGTGCTGGATTCTTTAATAGAACAACAATGCGCGGATTATTTATTGCATTAAGAAATGTTGAATCATCATTCTTTGTCGATTGGTATCCAGCTTCAGGATGTAGTTCAACTCCAATTCCTGATGGCCCTCCATCTTGTTTAAATAGAGACATTGCCGAGGAGGATATCGAGTTAAGTATTGATGAAGACAAAGTCAAACTTTATCCTGTACCAACAGTCGACATTCTAAATGTAGCACTTGAGAGTCCGAGAGCTACTCAAGCAAGCTATTCTATTGCGAGCATGAGAGGTGAGGTGTCTATCCAAAATACATGGGAGATTAATGAAGGTCACAATGAGGTCAAAATAGACGTAACGCGTCTCTCTGACGGACTTTATAACCTCATTATAAATATCAACGGAGAAACCATTAGCAAACAGTTTGTGGTGAAACGTGGTAAATAAATTTAATTTGTAATAAAGACAAAGGCAGTTCATTATGAACTGCCTTTTTTAATTAATAGCACGATTACATAAAAAAAGACTGTCGTTAACAACAGTCTTTTCCTGGATTAATTAACCATGAACTTTTATAGGTTAAGCAATTAATTATTTTGACATCATAGCGAAGAACTTGTCAATGTTTGGTAAAATGACAATACGTGTTCTACGGTTTTTAGCTCTATTTTCTTTAGTGTCATTATCTGTTAATGGCTGATAAAAACTACGTCCAGCAGCAATTAATTGTTCAGGAGCAACGTTGTAATCATTTTGTAGTTTCTTTACTACAGCAGTAGCTCGAAGCACACTCAAATCCCAGTTATCTTTTACTGCAGCAGTGTTTTTCATCAGTTTGTTATCTGTATGACCTTCTACCATGACATCCAGACTTTCCTCAGAATTGATCACATTAGCAATCTTTTGTAAAATATCATTGGCTTTATTGCTTACTTTATAACTCCCTGAGTTGAATAACATTTTATCTGAAATAGAGATCATCACAACTGTTTCTTCAATATTAACAGCAATATCTTCATCTTCTTCGATATTATCCATTGACGATTTTAAATTGAATTGCAAGGCTAAATTCATAGAATCCTTTAATGTTTTTGCTGTAGCCATATATGCAGGTGGTACTTTTTTAAGCGATTCACGCATGGCTTTTTTCTGATTTTCAGAAATTACTGTTCCATCAACCGATACCAGTTTGGAATCATTGTCTTCAGTAAGTTCGTTTATTTTTGAGTTGTAATTGTCAACGCGCTTTTGAATGGCTGAAAATTTTGCTTCCAGATCTTCTTTTTCGACTTTAGTTTTAGTTAATTCACTTCGTAATTCACCATTGTCCTGCTCTAATGCTACATATTTCTTTTTAGAAACACATGCCATAAGACATAAAGCGGATAGTACTACTACTGAAATTTTTTTCATAATGTTTTAATTAAAGTTTTGGTTTATGTGTATATGTACGCACTGAAATGGCTCACGGACTTTTCGCTTCGGAAATTTTATTAACCACTCATTGTTAATTACTGAAATTTGAAGTCCTTAAAATTTTGTGAAATCCCTTATAATATCTGCAACTTTGATTAATTTTAGTGCATAATCAAACCAAACCACATAAACATGAGAAAATCATTGCTTCTTGCACTGACATTGCTGCTTTGTTTCATGCCAATGTCACATCAGGCACAATCTAAAAGAAAAAAGAAAAAAGATGAAAAAAAGGAAGCTGTTACACCAGCTCCAAAGAAAAACAACGGAAAAATAAAACCTTACGATAAGGTCATCACTAAAGATGCTATTACAGATGATGGTTTATTTAAAGTGCATAAAGTAGGAGAGAAGTATTTCTTTGAAATCCCTCATGATTATCTTGGTAAAGACATGCTTTTGGTCAGTAGAATTGCAAAACTACCTGCTAATTTAGGAGGTGGTTATATCAATGCTGGATCCAAAACTGGTGAACGACTCATTGCTTGGGAACGTTTTGATAAAAAGATATTGATTAAAGAGCGTTCTTACAATTCAGTAGCCGACGAAGAATTGCCAATTAGTATTTCAGTAAAATCTAACAATTATGAACCTACGCTTTTTGCTTTTGATATTGCAGCATTTAGTAAAGATTCATCGGCAGTTGTCGTAGATGTCACTAAGTTTTACAGTAGTGATGTAAAAGCCATAAGTGGTTTACCAGGTCGTTTACGTACAACATACAAAGTTCGTAATCTGGATGGATCGCGTAGTTTTATCAATTCAATGAAAAGTTTTCCGCAGAACATTGAAGTCGTTCAAGATATGACTTATAATGCGTCTCAACCACCTTCGGCTCGTTCAGCTGAAACTATCAGTTTACAGATGAACCAATCTATGATCTTACTTCCTGAAGAACCTATGCAACCGCGTTTTGCAGATGAACGAGTAGGATGGTTTACCTTTAGTCAGGTTGATTATGGAAGTCAGAAATTAAAAGCCGACCGTAAGACTTACATAAGACGATGGCGTTTAGAGCCTAAAGACCCTGAAGCCTATGCGAGAGGCGAGTTGGTAGAACCTGTAAAACCTATTGTGTATTACCTTGATCCAGCTACACCTGAGAGTTTGCGTAAGTATATCAAAGAAGGTATCGAATTATGGCAAGGCCCATTTGAAAAAGCAGGATTTAAAAATGCGATTATAGCTAAATATCCACCAACCAAGGAAGAAGACCCAGATTTTAGTCCGGAAGATGTACGCTATTCCGTTGTGCGTTATGTGGCTAGTGAAACACGAAATGCTGTTGGACCAAGTGTATCAGATCCAAGAAGTGGAGAGATTATTGAAAGTGATATTATCTGGTATCATAATCATTTGCGTTCTTACAGAAACCGTTATTTATTAGAAACAGGAGCTGCAAATCCTTCGGCTAGAACTTTAGATACACCAGCAGAAGACATAGGAGAGATGATGAAAATGGTCATTGCTCACGAAGTTGGTCATGCGCTCGGATTACCACATAATATGAGTGCCAGTAAAGCTTATGACGTAGAGAGCTACCGAAATGGAGCTTTTACTCAAGAGTTTGGTATCGCATCAACCATCATGGATTATGCACGTTATAATTACATTGCACAACCAGGCGATCAAAATATCAGATTTATTCGTCAAATCGGACCTTATGATAATTATGCCATAAATTGGGGATATCGAATGATTCCAGGTGCCAATTCACCTGAAGCTGAATTATCTACTTTAGATAAATGGATTATGGATAAAGCAGGCGATCCAAAGTATATCTTCGGAAAGCAAAGCAGTCGTTTCGATCCTACATCACAAACTGAAGATATTGGTAATGATGCTATTAAGGCATCAGATTATGCGTTAAATAATTTAAAATATGTTGCTCAGAACTTACCAGCATGGACGAGTGATCAAACCAATAACTATGAAGATTTAGAAGAATTATATGGCGAATTATTAGGCTGTTATAATCGTTACATTGGTCATGTTCTTGGTAATATTGGAGGCGTAGAGGAGCACCTCATTACGCCAAAACAAGGTGGAATTGCCTATAAAGCTGTTCCGAAGCAAAAGCAGCAGGAATCTATGCAATGGTTGCATAAAAATGCATTTAACACACCATCATGGTTGGTTGACAAATCGCTATTACAAAATATAGATTATGCAGGATATACAGCTCGCTTAGGACGTTTACAAAGTAGGTATTTAAATAGCTTATTGAGTTTTGATCGTTTAGGACGCTTAATAGACCATGAAGCACTGGATGCGTCTAATTACAGTGCTTTATCAATGATACAGGATTTAAGAAAAGGCATTTGGAAAGAAGTTAATCTCACAAAGAATGTGGATGTTTATCGTCGTAATTTACAGCGAGCTTACGTGGATCGAATGGCATATTTGATGACCGAAGAGATGAATCCACAACGGAGTGCGCAATACTACAATGTCTCGCAATCTGATATTAGAGCATTGGTTAGAGGAGAGCTAAACACCTTAAAACGTCAGGCTGCTGCTGCAGGAAACAGAGCAGTAAATACAGTGACAAAATACCATTACAGAGATATTGTAAAACGTATTGAGGATATTTTAGATCCGAAATAAACCATACGTGTAATCTTAATAAACACCTTTTTGACCTGTTCAGAAAGGTGTTTTTTATTGTCAGAACATTCCTCTATATTTATGGAATCGTGTTCTTACCATGAGCTTATGAGTATTTTTAACAATAAACGTATGGCATTACTATCAAAAAAAGGAATCTTCAAATACATTACCTATGGTATAGGTGAAATTATACTGGTGGTTATTGGTATTTTAATTGCTGTAAGTATTAATAATAAAAATCAGGAGCGTGCAGCTCAAAAGAAACTAAGAAGTTATCTTCAGGTGTATCAGCAGGATCTGCAACAAGACACTTTGGTTGTTGGACAGGTATTGAGATATGTTGATGATCGAAAGGAATTTTTTAAACTGTTTCTAAGTGATACGGTTTCAGCTAAGACCTATCAGGAGAATCGTCAAGGTTACGGACTCATACTATCGTATTCGCCATTCGAGCTTCAGCAGAAAGGGATTAACCTTTTGGAAAATTATGTCAATGATAACGAAGTAGAGCAGGACACTTTAATCTCTTCAATATTGGCCAATCATAGAATCTTTAACAACTTACTCAATGAAACCAATCAGCGTATAGGAGATGATATTGATAATAACATGTTATATCTCAAAGAAAATCAACCATGGATAGCAGATTTACTCATGGGAAAGTTGACTAATCCTGATATGATTAGTTATTTCACGAGTGATTATTATAGAGCGCGATTGGCTGTACATTCAACACTAGTATATGGTAATTTGGAACCACTATTAAAACAAATACAATCTACAAATACAGAGACTTTAGGCTTATTAGAAAAACGCTTAAACAAAAAATAAAGTATGAAGCTATTTAATAAACAACGATTTAAACTACAAAAGGGATCTCGCTTGACAAAATATATAACTTATGCATTAGGAGAAATCCTTCTTGTGGTGATAGGTATTTTAATTGCTTTATGGATTAATAACAAGCAAGCTACAAATGCAGATCAACGTGAATTAGATCGAATCATTGCTGTAGTTAAAAGTGATCTGGATAAAGATTTAATCGAAGCCAATTTGATGCTAAAAGAATCTGAAAAACCTTATCAACTTATAACAAAAATCTTGTACAATTCTAAATTTCAAGATTCCATACGTGATTGTTTAGAGTGTAGATATTTGCTCACACAGACCAGGTTACCAAATTTCAACTCTAAAGGCTATGAGTTATTATCAAAGTTTAATAAAGATGTAAAAACATCAAATAAATTGTCTGATTCTATTCTTAATTTTTACAGTACTTACAACAAAGCGTTTTTTGATATTCAGAACAAAATAATTCTGGATGAAGTTGTTGAAAACATGAAGTTTCTTAGAAATAATTTCAGTTGGTTTTCAGAGTTTTATATTGGTACTAACTGCAATTCTGATTGCTTAGACTATTTTGAAAGTTCTGATTATATCAACCGCTTAACCTATTATGAAGCTTTATTTTTTGATAACTTTTTGTTTTCCATCCAGGAATATAGAAATGATACACAAGGCTTATTAGAATTTTTAAAGACTGATAATGAAACTATTTAATAAACAACGATTTAAACTTATGAAGAGTAAGCAATTTCAGAAGTATATATTATATGCTACAGGAGAAATCATATTAGTAATTATTGGCATCTTAATAGCCTTATGGATTAATACTATGAGTCAGGAAAACAAGCTAAGGTCTGATAATGTCGATCTTCAGAAAAAAGTATTGGAGCAGATAGACAAAGATCTTTTGGTCATTGAAGCCTTTCAGAAAGATATTGATACCATTAATCAAATTTACAGACGGGTTTTGAATCGCGAATATGATACCACTAAAGTCAAAACAGGAGCGATTATTACTTCCATGTTATTTGAGGTAAATACCTTATCCTTAGATCGACATTTTAATAATTTAGTAGATAACGCCAAGTTAGATGATAGCCAGGCTTCCAAGGAAATTATAGACATTAACAGTATGTATAAATTATACCTCAAAAGCGTTGATGATATCGAAGCTATTATTTTTAAAAGGATGACCGATAATCTTGCTGAAATTGAAAAAACTCAAGACTGGTATGTGGAATTAATCACCGATTTTGTTTGTCGCAACGACTGTATCAGCTATTTACTGAATGATGATGACCATAAATCTCGAATAGCCTCTTCACGATTTTTAGTGGTTAGTGGTTACGGAGGAATTATAGATAGTTTCCATGAAGATTTAATTGAAGCAAAAGCTAAGCTAGAACGTGTGATAGCAAATTAAAAAAAAGTAGCGATAATCAGTTTAATTATCGCCACTTCAAAGTATATATAGAGTATTAAGGATGCCTTAGTATGTACATACATTTCCTGCGCAAATGCCTTTCATATAACGATAATCGCAACTCACATGATGTGCTTCACCAATTAGTTTCGGGTTGCTAACCAGTGTTTCTGCCAACTTAACTAAGCGTTCAGCACTAAGAAGCGGGTTAGGTTTGACAACCTTTGAATCTTCAGTGACATATAAGACCTTACTAACAGGCTCATAATCCCAGTCTTCCGCAGCTTTTAAAAGTTTGTGAAGCCATGTCCAAGATTTGGGAATAATGCCATCAAGAACAGCAATGGTATTTTTGCTAGGTGGTAAGAATGGAACAATATCTAAATAGTTCTCATAATTAGTACTATTAGGAAATGTTGCATTGTAGTTTTTAGCAAATACAGCATTACCAGGCTTAGGCCCAGCATAGGTCACCACATGATTGGCTGTAAATAAGTTTTTAGCCTTAAAATACATAGCTGCAATTGGTGCCATAGCGCCACCTTTACTATGACCAGTAAGGTAAATTGGTTTGGTGTTGTTTGGATCTAACTGACTAAGCGCATATAGAATTCCAGTTTCCAAAGCAATCAATGCGTCAAGGAATCCTTCATGGACTTTACCAGGAGCATTAGGGTTATAAGGCTTTGTATCTGCATAAAAAATATTTTCAATCCAATCTGCAATAGATTGGGCATCCACAGGAACAGGAGGTAAGGTTCCTCTAAACGAAATGATAATCCCTTCGGCAGTTTCTCCAACGAAACACGCTTCAATTTTCAGGAATTTATTTGGTTTCAAAGGAGATCCAACAACAACAAAAGGATCGCTAAGTAATTTGATAGCATCATATTGATTGATCACATTATGATTATCAGGATGCTTGGTGAGTGTAGGTCTTAAATTTTTGCGATACACTCCATTTTTGAATGTAGTTTGGATAAGATATGCTGAAGCAGAAGCACATAATAGTCGGCAGTGATCAATAGTTCCCATAATTTTAGTTTTAGAATATGTCCAAAATTACAGAGCGGAAGCCATTGAAAATACCGTAGAATTACGTGTTTTTGAAATCAGGAAACTTAATACCGATTTAAGCAGGTTGTTGCTCATCAAAATGCACAGATCGTTTGATTTGTAACAAGTGATTAACAATAGAGGATAACTCAAATTTTAATAGTCGTGGATCTTTTCGGCTGAAATCTTCAATATGGTGTTTATAGATAGATTCAATACCTTTTTTAATAGTGATGAAATAACTATCGTCATTAGCATCAAAGGTGATTGATCCTTTATAATCACTTTCTCTTAGTAACCAATATGACAAGCTATTGATCTGGTTGAATAAGGCTAAATTGTCGTCCATAATACATAGGTTTAATAGTTTTGAGGGATCTATCTAAGTTACTATTGAAATGTGATGAACTGATAATTATGGGATGAACGACTGATAAATTCGCTTTAAACGAGATCTTGTTAGGTTTTACCGATTAACGGCATACTATGTTGTCTCAAATTCGCAATATGGAAGTGTTGATTTGTAAATAATCTGTATGCCTACAGCACATTAAAAATGAGAATGCCATAGAGAAAAATACGAAGTATTCTAAGGGAACCATAAAATACAACACCTTTAAAAGGATATTTAATAATCCCAGCAGTCATGCACGATATCGCAAAGGGAACAGGGAGTAAAGCACCAATAATAATTAGAAATCCGCCCCATTTTTTTGAGTTTTTAAGCTGTTTTGCCATTTTTAGCTCTAGATAGCGATGAACCGCAGGAATGGTTGTAAATAATTGTCCTAACCAATAGGACAACAAGCCTCCCAGATAGGATAACAAGGCCAGTGCACTCAGGAATTGCCAAGGTGTAGACGTCTTTCCAGACCAAGCAATAAATATTTCAGGAGGAATGAGACCAAAAATAGTTTCAGAGATAAAGAAAACCGCCAATACGCTAGAAATGGGTAATAATTCTGTAAGGCGAATTAGTGCAGTATTAACATCTATAAATTGATTTGCAGTAATAACAGCAGCAACAAAAGCGACAACATAAGGAAAAGCCGATTTAATAGCCATCCAGATAAAGTCATAAAATCCGGTATACGTATAGTATTGATGAAGTAATCGAATTCGGGATTTCTCCGAATGAGGGCGTGTTTGTGAGGTCTTCATATAGTAGGTTCTATAAATTTGGGGATATAAATATAGGACATGACTGCTAATAACAAAGAAATATTTAAAATATTAGATGAAATGCATGTTGCAAACAGTTGCTATTTTAAATGATACGTTTATAATGAGTTATAAATACAGATAAGAAAGCAGTTAATACTATGACCAAGACAGAGTATAAGTGTATTCAACCTACAAATTTCTATTTTACATAATATAAATTATAGTACATTTATAGCAAATTACTGTATACGCAGTATTTTACATAATTGCAGTTCTAGAGCTTTAGCTGTATAACGATAGTAATTATGTAAAAAGTAATTTGCGTCAAACTATAGTACAATTATAACAATTTGCGTAATAGCTCATTTATGAGGTATTTGACATAATTGCAGATATAAATTCGTTTAAGCGAATTATATCGTATACAATTATGTACAAGCGAATTGTGATACGATATCATTTTATATTAAAAACTAATCATCCACTGGATCATTAGTTTTTAATAGTGTAAAATATCCGCTGCCAACGCTTTCCCGAAGACTTTCGGGATTCCAGCCGCTTGCCAGCGCATTATAAAAGCTAACCTTTTTGCTATGTTTTAAAAATCGCGTATTCGACAAAATGTAAGCAATAAAAAATTTTAAGCGATTCTCGTCAACTTGCCACAAGAGTATAAAATTTCTCTGCGAGCAAATTTCCATACACTTGTTATAATTAGTCTTTTAATTGAAGTTTTCTTTTTTGCCAACGCAACAACTGGCACACAAATCAAATCATCCACTGGATTATTTATTTTATGTTCTGTCTTTTGTCTTGAAACAAAAGAAACAAAAATTCAAGGCTGCATATAATTTTGGAAACAATTAACGGCTCATTCGCTATATTTTAGGAAAGATTGTAACTGCTTAAGATTGCTTTGAAATCCCTTGTATAATTGAAAACCTTAAAAAACTGTAATACTAACTCCCTAAAATATGTACGCTCTTTTCGCCTTTTGTTTTAACCAAAATTTTATGAGGCCAAGTTAAAAATTGATTTTAAATGACATTTATCATATAATAAATTTAAAAAACATGATATATTTGTTAACCAAATGGTTAAACCGTATAGTTAATTATGAAACAAACAAAAGACGAAAATACCGAAGAGCAAATATTGGATGCAGCAAAAAACGTCTTTCAAACCAAAGGAATGGAAGGCGCGCGTATGCAAGAAATAGCAGATAATGCTGGGATTAATAAAGCAATGTTACATTATTATTATAGAAGCAAACAATTACTTTTTGAAGCTGTTTTTAAAAATGCATTTTCATTGTTAGCACCTCAATTAAATGCTATTTTAAATGACGATTCTTCAATTGAAAACAAAATTAAACATTTTACAGCAAGCTATATATCGTTTATTGTTAAGCATCCTTATTTACCCAATTTTATTATTCAGGAATTAAATAGAAAACCCGATTTCATTTTAAAATTAAAAGAAAACAAAGGGTTTCCAAATCTAGAAAAATTTAAAAAACAAGTTGCTATTGAAGTTGAAAAAGGCATTATTAAACCAATAAGTGCTGAACAATTATTTATCAATATTCTAGCGCTTAACATATTTCCGTTTGTTGCGAAGCCTTTAATTTTAGCGTTTACAAACACTAATAAAAAAGCTTTTAAACAACTTATGATTGACCGAAAAACTGAAGTTTCAAACTTTATCATCAATTCTATAAAGAACACATAAAATGAAACGCTTTATAATTATTATAACAATCCTAACAACACTAACAAGTGTGGCGCAACAAAGCATCACATTAGAAGAATGTTACAGTTTAATGGCTCAAAATTATCCATTAGCAAAACAATCACATCTCTTTGAAGTACAAAACAAATTAGATTCAGAAATTATTTCCAATACAAAACTGCCTCAATTTAGTTTAGATGCTCAAGCAACGTATCAATCTGATGTTATTGAAATTCCAATTCCAAATGTTGACATAGAAACGTTAAACAAAGACCAATATCGTGCAACAGTTTCTGTAAATCAGTTGATTTATAATGGAGGTTTAGTCGATGCTTCAATAAAGGTAAAATCTACGCAGTTAAAATCCAAGCAGAAACAAGTTGAAGTGAGTTTGTACCAACTCAAACAGCAAATTAACCAACTTTATTTTTCTATTCTATTGTCTCAGGAATCTGAGTTATTATTGAACGCTAAAGAAACACAATTAAAAGCTAAACTTAAAGAAGTTCAATCTGGTATTAAATTTGGTGTTATTTTACCTTCTTCTGATAAAATTTTGGAAGCTGAATTATTGAAAATAAGTCAACAATTTCAAGAATTGGAAAGCAATAAAATAGTACTCATAGAAACGCTTTCAAGTTTAATAAGTAAACCATTGGGTACTTCTACCCTATTTCAAAATCCTCTTATAGAAACGCAATTGCAAACGGAATTAAAAAGACCTGAACTGGAATTATTTCAACTTAAAAAAGAAGAAATTGAAAATTCAGAAAACTTGATGTCTAAACAAAATGCTCCAAAATTTCAAGGTTTTGCAGTAGGTGGTTATGGTAACCCAGGATTAAATATGCTTGATAATTCATTTCAAACATTTTATACAGTTGGTGTTAAATTGAATTGGAATGTTTTCGATTGGAATTCTAACAAAAAACAGCGCAAATCATTAACAATTAACAAAGACGTTATAGATACTGAAACTGAAACGTTTAAACTAAATACCAATATTAAATTGAATCAACAACAAAAAGAAATTGATAAAATGAAGACCATTATTGCATCAGATACTCAGATTATTAATCTTAGAAAAGAAGTCTTACAAATTGCAGATTCACAGCTTAAAAATGGAGTCATTACGTCTTCTGCATATATTACAGAACTCACCAACTTATACGAAGATGAGAACACCTTGGTAAAACATCAAATTCAGTTACAACTTGCTAAAGCAAATTACAACGTCATAAAAGGACAGTAAATTTATTAAAATGAAAAAACACAACTATATATTAGGATTAAGCATCTTAACTTTTAGCTTGTTTTCCTGCGGAAACGATAACAAAAAAGCAGATGGTTACGGAAATTTTGAAGCTACAGAAATCACTATTTCAGCAGAAAATAATGGAAAATTAATGCAGTTTGATGTTAATGAAGGTGACGTTCTTCAAAAAGAACAATTTATTGGTTATATCGATACGATTCCATTAGCATTAAAACAAGAGCAATTAGAAGTTTCAAAAGCTGTAATTAGTTCAAAATCTAAAGGTGTACTCTCACAAATAGCTGTTTTAAATTCCAAATTGAAAACGGCAAACACGAATAAAGCAAGAACTGAAAATCTCATTAAAGATAATGCAGGCACACAAAAACAATTAGATGATGTTACTGGAGAAATTGATGTGATTAAAAATCAAATAAGAAGTGTAGAAATCCAGAATGCTCCTGTTGTTAACGAATTGAAATCAATTGATGTTCAGCTAAAACAAATTGATGACCAAATTGAAAAAAGTAAAATTAAAAATCCAATAAACGGCACAGTTTTAACCAAATATGCCGAACCAAATGAGATTACCTCTTTTGGAAAACCACTCTATAAAATTGCCGATGTAAACACAATGCAATTACGAGTCTACATTAGCGAAACGCAATTAGCAGACTTAAAAATAGGTCAAGAAGTTACTGTGAAAATTGATGATGCAGACGAAATAAAATCGTACAAAGGTGTTGTGAGTTGGATCGCTTCAGAAGCCGAATTCACGCCAAAAATTATTCAAACTAAAGAAGAACGTGTGGCTTTGGTTTATGCTGTGAAAATAGATGTTACCAATGATGGAAGCTTAAAAATTGGTATGCCAGCAGAACTATGGATCGAAAATTCTAATGACAATTAATTATATAATTATGAAAAAGTCAGTATTCATTATCTTAATAATTACAACAGTAGTTGCAAGTTGTAAAAACACAGAAAAGAAAGAGAAAAACAGTAATTCTGAAGAACCTGTACAAGCACAAGTAGATGCCATTTTAAGCACGCAATGGATGAATGATATTCAATTAAATGATGGTTCAAAATGGGAAGCAAACATTGAAACTACTGAAGGTGTCATTAAAATGCAAAAGCTAATAAAAACACAAACTACTACAACTATTGAAGACTTTCATTTTTTGGCAAACAATTTAAACGAGGTAAAAAACAAAGTAGTAAAAGAGTGTACAATGAAAGGTGCTTCTCACGATAATTTACACATTTGGTTGTATCCACTCATAGAAAAAGTTACTGCTTTAACAGAAACCAATGATATTAGTGATGCTTCAAAAATAAAGCAAAGTATAGTTGAAAATTTGAATGCATATTCTGATTATTTTGAATAAATGAGTATTACAATTTCCAACATATCAAAATCCTATAAAAACGTAAAAGCTTTACAAGATATTTCTTTTGAAGTAAAAGAAAATGAACTTTTTGGATTGATTGGTCCTGATGGAGCAGGAAAAACAACATTATTTAGAATTCTAACTACGCTTTTAATTGCAAATGAAGGGACTGCAACGGTTGCAGGTTTTGATGTAATTTCAGACTATAAAATGATTAGAAATAGTGTTGGTTACATGCCAGGGAAATTTTCATTGTATCAAGACTTAACTGTTGAAGAAAACTTAAACTTTTTCGCAACTATTTTCGGAACAACAATCGAAGAAAACTACGATTTAATAAAAGACATTTACGTACAGATTGAACCCTTTAAAGATCGTCGTGCAGGTAAATTATCTGGAGGAATGAAGCAAAAATTAGCGTTGTGTTGTGCGTTAATTCATAAGCCAAAAGTGTTGTTTTTAGATGAACCTACAACTGGAGTTGACCCAGTTTCCCGAAAAGAATTTTGGGACATGTTGAAACGTTTGCAACAAAAAGGAATTACCATACTAGTTTCAACGCCTTATATGGACGAAGCGGCTTTGTGTGATAGAATTGCACTTATTCAAGCTGGCAAAATTCTAGAAATTGATACACCTAAAGCGATTGTAAAACACTATTCCAAGCCAATTTATAACGTACGTGCAAATAATATGTATCAGCTAATTAATAGTTTAAATGATTATGAATATAACCATAGTGTATATCCATTTGGTGAGTTCGTTCATTATACAGATAAGAGAGCAGATTTTAATCAGAAAGAATTAAAGATGTATTTAGAAACAAAAAACTTAACTGATATTGAAATTGAAAAAACAATAGCTACAATTGAAGATACCTTTATGGAATTAGCAAAATAATGAATCATAACAAAGTCATACAAGTAGAAGGATTAACCAAAATGTTTGGTGATTTCACAGCTGTAAACGCCATTACATTCGACATTGAAAAAGGTGAAATATTTGGATTTTTAGGAGCCAATGGTGCAGGAAAAACGACAGCCATGAAAATGCTAATTGGTATTTCTAATCCTACGTCAGGAAAAGCCAATGTTGCAGGATTTAATGTGTTTACAAATGCTGAGGATATCAAGAAGAACATTGGCTATATGAGTCAGAAATTTGCTTTGTACGACGATTTAACAGTAAAAGAAAATATTACGTTTTTTGGAGGTATTTATGGCTTGTCAATAAAACGTATCAAAGAAAAATCAGAAATATTGATTCAAGAATTAGGATTAGAGAAAGTAGCCAATACATTGGTTGGATCTTTGCCTTTAGGTTGGAAGCAAAAATTATCCTTTTCAGTGTCTTTAATACATGATCCTAAAATTGTGTTTTTAGATGAGCCAACAGGAGGCGTTGACCCAATTACCAGACGACAGTTTTGGGAAATGATTTACAAAGCAGCTAACCAAGGAACAACCGTTTTCGTGACCACACATTATATGGATGAAGCTGAATATTGTGATCGCGTATCTATTATGGTAAATGGAAAAATAGAAGCTTTAGATACACCAAAAAAACTAAAAGAGAAGTTCAAAGCTGCAAATATGAATGATGTGTTCTTAAAACTAGCAAGAGGATGAAACGTTTTATAGGCTTTATAAAAAAAGAATTCTACCATATTTTTAGAGATAGACGCTCATTGTTTATTCTCTTCGGTATGCCAATTGCCCAAATTTTATTGTTTGGTTTCGCTATTACCAATGAAATCAACAATGTTGATATTGCTATTTTAGACCATTCAAAAGATGCAACTACAAAAGAAATCATTAATAAAATTTCTGCATCAAAATATTTCAGTATCAAACAAATAGTAACTCGTGAAGCAGATATTGCTTCCGTTTTTCAAAAAGGTCATGTGAAAGCGGTTTTAAACTTTGAAAAAGATTTCAGTAAAAACCTAATTAAAGAACACAAAGCATCGGTTCAAATTATTACAGATGCAACAGACCCAAACACAGCCAATACAATAAGTAATTACATCAATGCTATACTATTACAGTACCAAAAAGAATTAAACAAAGACATCACTATTACTTATCAAATAGTTTCAGAAACACGAATGGTTTACAATCCAGAATTAAAAAGCGTGTACATGTTTGTGCCTGGAGTAATGACCATTATTTTAATGTTAGTTTCTGCAATGATGACTTCTATTTCAATTACAAGAGAAAAAGAATTAGGCACAATGGAAATCCTCTTAGTTTCTCCATTAAAGCCATTTCAGGTGATTGTTGGAAAAGTGTTTTCTTATATTTTTCTATCGATAATCAATGCAGTAGTCATTGTAATGTTGAGTATTTTCATTTTCAAAATGCCTGTTCAAGGCAGCTTGTTTTTACTGGCTCTAGAGAGCATTCTATTTATCATTTCAGCTTTAGCTTTAGGGATTTTAATATCAACAATTTCAGCAACACAACAAACTGCCATGATGATTTCTTTAATGGGATTAATGCTTCCTGTAATATTATTATCAGGTTTTATTTTTCCTATTTCAAGTATGCCTTTACCTCTACAAATGATTAGTAATATTATTCCTGCCAAATGGTTCATCATAATCATTAAAGGCATCATGCTCAAAGGTGTTGGATTGCAATTTGTATGGAAAGAAACCTTGATTCTTTTAGGAATGACTGTGCTTTTTATTGCATTGAGTGTAAAGAAATATAAAATCAGATTAGAATAATGAAAATAATTCTTTACATCATACAAAAAGAGTTCAAGCAAATCTTTAGAAATAAAGGAATGCTTCCTATCATTTTTGTTTTGCCATTATTGCAACTAGTAATATTATCTAATGCTGCAACTTTTGAAGTTAAAAACATCAAATTTGGCTATATAGATAACGACCATACATCAACATCGCGAACGTTAGTAGAAAAATTTAATGCATCTACATATTTTGATGTATTAACAGATTTTCCATCTGAAGGATTAGCAAGTTCATCCATGTTAAACGGCGAAGTAGATGTAGTTTTGGAAATTCCGCAATACTTTGAACGTGATTTACAAAAAGAAAAATATAACAGCTTAGGTATAACAATCAATGCTATTGATGGCGCAGCAGCTGGAGTAGAAAATGTTTATGTGACACAAATTGTACAGAATTTTAATCAAAATTTAAAAGTCGATTTATTACAGGTTTCAGACAAACAAATACAACCAATTACTATTGAAACTATTCCGCTATTCTGGTATAATGAAACCTTAAATTATAAAACTTTTATGGTTCCAGGAATACTGGTTTTGCTGGTAACTATGATTACCTTATTCTTATCAGGAATGAACATCGTAAGGGAAAAAGAAATAGGCACTTTAGAGCAAATTAACGTTACACCAATTAAAAAAAGTCAGTTTATTATTGGGAAGCTATTTCCCTTTTGGGTGATTGGGATTGGCTTATTAACTATAGGATTAATTATTGCCAAACTAATTTTTGATGTTCCAATGGTTGGTAGTTTAGTACTTATGTATTTCTATACATCCATTTATATTTTGGTCATTTTAGGAATAGGTTTATTTATTTCAAATTTTACAGACACACAACAGCAAGCCATGTTTATTGCTTGGTTTTTTACCGTTATTTTTATTTTAATGAGTGGCTTGTTCACGCCTATTGAAAGTATGCCAGAATGGGCTCAAATTCTCACAGAATTTAATCCAATAAAATACTTTGTTGAAGTCATGCGTATGGTTATGCTTAAAGGTTCTAGCTTTATCGATGTTCTTCCTCAAATCATAAAAACCTTTCTCTTTGCTTTTATAATGAATGGATTAGCAGTTTGGAGTTATAAAAAAACCACGTAATTCTTCTCCATTCCACACACATTATGCTTCCCTCCTACCTCGTCGCATAAAAAGTGTTTCATTAACATTGCAGAAGAAACTTTTAGAATAAATTTTTTCAAGAAAAGCAGCAACAACTTTCGCTTTTTACCAAAGCTCAAGTTACATAACGCAAGAACATTATAGTACATTTATAGCAATTTGCGTAATAGCTCATTTATGAGGTATTTGACATAATTGCAGATATAATATCGCACACGCGAATTATATCGTTTGTAATTATGTCAAGCAAATTGTACCATACTCTCATTTAAGTTCAATTTATTATCCCAACAACATCAACTTCACAGATTTCAAAATTTGACACTCAATCAGTTTTCAAACTTATGTACAAGCAAATTGTATTTACAACTCTTATAATTTTAAAATCTTGGACAATGATGCATAAATTTTGAAATACGCGATTTTTAGCGATTGACAACAATTGTAGTATTTCAAAAAATTGATACTCAATCGATTCTTACAAATAATATGTAAAATAGAACCAAAACATCATTACTCAATTTTTGTAATTAAGCCATAGAGATAGTCACTATCCTCTACATTAGTAAAAATAGCTTTATACAAATAGGTGTTGTCGTTTATGAGTTCAATAATTTCAACTCTAATGATATTACCTTCTTTATGTTTGTCCTTTTCTAAAGGTAATTTGATGGTTTCCAGCTCATAGATATGATCGGCTAACCATTTGATCTTATAGACTTGTCGATCTCCTTTTAAACCCCCTTTTTCAATTTGCTTGTGTGCTCTACGGTTGATAATAACATCATTATAGGCTGGATTTTCATAGGTGTATTTACCAAGATGGAACTTCTGGCATTTAATTTTATCAGACTCTGGCAGCTCATAGGTTTTATACTTAGAATTGACAAAGTAATACACCGCTTGCCAGCATTCATTGACCATTTTCATTGGAAACATGAGCTTTGCATCTTTAAAATGTGTGAGACAGCCCTCTTGCCAACCTTGATGTGTATAGCTGCTTTTCTCCTGATTGATAACCATATCATAACGTTCTCCCTTGTCATCGACACAATAATCAATAACCACAACAGCCACACGGTCTACATCATCAACAAAGATTTGACCTTCTGAAATAGAAACCTGTAAACAAACTAGTAACGAAAAAAGGAGTTTTTTAAACATGTGTAAATGTAAACAAGTATTTTGAATTACAGGATCTAAAATATGGTTGGGCTACTCTCCTGCTTGTGACTAAATTAATTAATTGAATTTGAAAGTACTTAATTAAATAGTTCGTTGTCAATGTACAGATAATTTCATAAATTTAAATGTAATAATCTGATTATCAATTGAAAAATCCACTACAGCTTATATCAAACTTAAATACTGAAGACTACAAGATTTTGTTTGTAATTGTTGTTGCTATTATCATTTTTATTCTCAAAGAAAGATACAGAAGAAAAAGATGGAATAAACAAAGAATTGCACGACGCGATTATTATAGAAACGTGTATTTAAAATCTGATGCTTGGAAACGTAAACGCTACGTTGTTTTAAAACGTGATAATTGGCGTTGTACATATTGTGGTAATAAAGCAACTCAAGTGCATCATACACGCTATGCTAAATATAATATTGGTAAAGAACCCATTAAATGGTTAGAGTCCGTTTGTTATAAATGCCATAATGCGTTACATAGCTAAAATAAATCATATGCTCCTCTCTCCTACACGTCCCCACTGAAGTAGAACGAAAGTGGATTGTTTTAGCCAAATCGACGAAGGAGATTCGACTTAGAATAAAGTCAAATATCTTATTTAAGATTCATGAATACCTATTCAATAGAATAAGAACCAATGAACTAAAATTTTATGAGGCCAAAAACTGTTATTTAATATTTTGTATTACGACGACAAGCCTTTTTGTATTTGGTTCTATCCAAGGCATTGGCAAATTTTCCTCTACAATTTCCAATCCTTTAAGGTTAATACCATCTTTATATTGGCATTTAATTCCAATTAAATCATCGTCATTGTATTTTTCCAAAAATTTTAGTAATTCTTTCTTTGTGGTCATTACATTAAATTAATATTTTATATAGTTAATTATCTAGCTCATTATCTCCTTCTGGTAATTCTAATGCCTTTACTGATTGTATTGCATTTCCAGCGATACCTTTAACCGAACCATACATATCAATTGTGTTGCTAACTACCTTTTCAATTTGTTTTTCTCCAATAGGTATTCCTTTTATAAACATATTTTTTTATTTAATTATTTAATAGCATCATGTGACACATATGGGTGTTCCCATTTACCCGTAATTAGATACAATTCGTAATACACAAACCATTCTAGTGCCCAAGGTATTATAGTATCATATACGTTATCCGTTCTAAAATTCCAGTAAAAATCATCTGTTTCAGGATGATATAAACAAAGATTTTTTTCTTTCGGAAACATATGTATATCATCGTGATATTCAATTTCTGGTTCTACCACATATACCTTTGGCGCATCCAAACCATTATAAACTAATTTTATACTATACTCTTTAGAATATTCAGTTGGTTTAACCTTCCCTAAACAAACTAACTTGTTTTGTTTTATGCTACACTTTAGAAATTTATAATGTGATTCAATGAGCTTTTTCTCCCTAACAAGTATTATTCTTATTGGTAGATTTTGCCCACGTGATTTGAATCTATTTTTATGAAATTTCTTGACCGCCGCCATAGTTTGTGTGTGGTTTGTTTTTTACACCTGTTGTCTCTGTGGTCAATGCACCCGAACTTTGAGAATATGCAGCACCAGCCAAAACTCTTTCTGAAATCGCTTTTAAAGCTGCTTCTTTAGCATCAACATCTTCATCTTCACCTAGAGGAAAATTACTTCCTAAATGTTTACGCCATAGCCTACTAGCTTTTAACTGATTTGGCTCATTATCTACTGCTTCTTTTGCGTCTTCTATAAAATCATCAAGATTAGATAGAAAATTATTTTTTCTAGTATTATCAAAATTTTCAAATAAATCGTCGCCTGGTGTTGCAGGAACAATACATTCAAAACCCGCATCAAGTCTTTCTTGGATTTTAATTAATATATCTTTAAGTGCAATATCGTCTCTGTCGTTAGGCTGTATATTATTAGCAGCAAGAATAGTCATTGCTAAGCCACTAGGCATTTTATTTCTTTTATAATCACCCCAACCTTTTAAATATTTTACAAGTCTATTTAGTTGTGTGTTTTTAACTTTTTCAGCTTTGTACCATTCAACTACTTCTTTAGGATCACTTTCTTCAAATCCGTTGTTTTTGACTGCTAGAGAAGGGTGGTCATCAACTTCTGGAAAGATATACACCGGAAAATCTATATGATAATCGCCTTGATATATTACCCTTAAACATTTAGTACGATGTTCTACAGGTGTACTTGTTGCGCCATCAAGTGCATCTTTCACCCATTTTTGAAGTGTTGTGGCGGTTACATCTGCTTCTATTTTAAAATAGATACCATCATCGAGATCACATTCATCATCTTTTGTTAGAATGGTTGTACCCATTTTGTAAGAGCCTTGAATATAAAATTCTGGTTTATAGGTTGGATGATTGTCTTTAAAATGCTTTCGAATTCTAGTACGAAGTACCTCTTTTGATTCTTTAAGTTTATCTTTTTTCTTTTTTGGTATATTTAAATTATTATCATAATCTAAAAACAGTTTATTGCAATTTGCCATGTTCTTTTCTTTATATTATTCTTGTTTTTAAGTAAGAGATACTCTGCTGCTACAAAAGGTATCCAATACATATTTTCCTTCTGTTTGAAATATTCTTGCTGCCTTTTCAGACAATGTTTTTAATTTAATTGGGTTAGTTTCATCCATTTTAATCTTGAAATTGTGATTAAATTCTAAATCGATTCTCTTGTACAGGAAATCATCATTAAATTGTTGCAGAATATTAACCGAATTATGCACTAGTTGAGATTGACTTTGCATAAAAAGCTCAAATATTCTTTTCTTTTTTAGCCACACCCAATAAGTAACAGACCATAACTTTTTACTTTTAGCTTCCTCATATTTATATTGACCAGTACCTAGCGATAGCAATTGAATATTATCCAACTCTTGCTCTAGCCTTGTTGTTGCTTCAATAATACCTAGCATACTAGGATTATTTGCATATACACCACCATCTACTTTATTAGAAAAATCTTCATTTGTATCTGAATCCATACGTTTAAATGTGTTTGAATAAGCATTAAAATATGTTGGTGCTGCCGAGGTTGCCATTGCAGCCATATACATTGGTATATGCTTATCTAAAATTAAATCTCGAGTATGTGGTGTTTTTAATACTTGAGTTCCGCCATCTAATAAACTATAGATTGGGATTAATAATTTTGCTTTTTTTAATGCATCGTTTATCCTAGGGTCTTCATCTTCATCGTGGTACTTTTTAAAAATGTCTCTTACTAATTTTTCTAATGGTTTATTACTATAAAATGGTTTTTTAACTATATTCAAATTACGACTACCAAAAATTGTTTTTGCATTGTCTTGATATAGCTTTAGAATTTCTTTTGCTGGAATCCCTAATGATAGTGCTAATGCTATAATACCTCCTGTTGAAGTACCGCAGATTAAATCGAAATGTTTGTGTGTTTGCCCTTCTCCGATTTCTTCCTCTAAAGACTCTAAAAATTTGGCTGGAAATATGCCTTTAATACCTCCTCCATCAATTGATAATATTTTAAATTTTTTATTACTCAACTATTTACTTTCTTTTTTTTGTCCTTCCAACTTTTATAGTCTCAATGACTGTAGTTTTCGGTCTTCTCTTTGCTTCTTTGATAGTAACGAACCTTCCAGTTCCTGCGTCCCTACCTCTTTTGCTTTGTCTTGCCATAATTTTATATTTTAAAGTGATATAACTTCTTCGACAATTCCTTGAATTCTGAAATTGCTTGTTAGTATTATCGGTTGATGTAATTTATTTGTGGATTTTGGTTTCAAAATAACCATACCACCATTTTTATTATATTCTTTAACGGTTGCTTCATCATCAATTAGAGCCAATACTCTATCTCCATTATTAGCATCTGGTTGCTGTCTGATTAGCAACAAATCCCCATTATTGATACCAGCTTCGTTCATTGAATCTCCTTCTGCTTTTAATAAAAAGTATTTATATCCACTTTTAATCATTTCTATAGAAATGGAAACTTCTGCTTCAATATTTTCATCTGCAAAAATTGGCATTCCACAAGCTACACTTCCTATTAAGGGTATTTTAACAGTTTGTGCTCTAGAGCCAAAATATTCAGGTATTTCAAAATCAACAATCTGATAAGTACCATCAGATTTCTTTCTTAAAATTTCCTTTTCTTCAAGGCTATTTAGTATAACTGCTGATGAGCGAGGAGATTTATAGCCAAGCCCAATCATTAATTCACGTACGCTTGGTATTCTTCCTTGATGAACAATTGAATTTCGAATAATCTTTAGAGCCTCTAATTCTTTATCAGATAAATTATAAAACATACACAAATATACACTTTACATACACTTATAATATATTTCTAAACCACTAGTTATAAAATTGTTATTAACATTTATTAAATTATTGGTGTAAATATAACTTGCCTGTAAATTGAATTCTTGTGGATTTCCGTAATGAAAACAAAATATATTCTAAATAATCACATTTATTTCAATAAATAGGTGCTCGTGAACCATAAATAAGTTTGGCTATCGCCTAAACTCATTCTTCGGTTTCATTAATATTACAGAAGATACTTTCTCAATGCTACAAATCCCTCACCTTCTCTTTCGCCACTTTCAACTCTTCTATTAATGCATTATGAGTTTGGGTAGCCTCATTAAGTTTCGTATTGTTTGTTTTGATGAGATTAGTAATCTCTTTCATTTGTTTTTCTTTCTCTAGTTTGGTGCGTCCTATTTTAAACGATTGGATGTCACTTAATTGATTAAGCAACTTTTGTTTCTCTTGCATTAATTGGTTTAATGCTCCATTAGAGGTTTTAATGTTGTCTTCGATCATACAAACCGCATGAACCGTTTTTAGACTATCTAATTCTTTTTTAATGGATGAGTTTTGTGCATTAGTGGTCCATACTGCTAAGAATAATATTGATAGAGTAATAATTGATTTCATTTGTTTAGTTGTTTTGTTAAGTAATCAAGGAATGTTAGAAAAGGATTGGCTGGCAAAAATAGCTAAGTCCCTCTCTGATTCAATATCACAAACTTCTGTTTCATTCCTGGATCAGAATACGGGGTTTCAAAGTCCTGCTGCTCTACTTCTATTTTAGATAAACGTAAGGCATAGTCGCCTTCATGTTTTTTGATATTTAATGAAATGGGTAATTGTTTCGGCATTTTGCTTAACTCCTCGATGAGTTGCTCTACTGTAGTCATAGTTTGGGTGTCATTAATTGCCCGAAAAATAAAACGCCTCCTCCTCTACTCCTAATTGTAAGCCGTAAAAAAAGTAAGGGGTAGCCTTATTTTTGATATGAAGACCTGTAGACAATACTATTTGCTCACTTTTAGAACAAAAGGAACTAATTCATGTTTTGGTATTGACTTTGTAGTCTTGCCAATTACTAGCCTTCACGTCGCAAGACTTCCAGAGGTGAACTTCGCAATACACTCTGAATATTACTCACACCAATGGCTAATACCAATAGTGTGATTCCTGGTAGAAATACCACGAAAGGAATCATAGATGGTACAAAAGGCGCATTAAATACAAATAGCGCTAAGCAGAAACCACTTACCAATGCCAATACAATACCAACTAGACTGCCAAGCAGTCCTAAAAAAAAGTATTCAAAGGCTGAGATTTGCAAGATCTGTTTGTTTTTGGCACCAAGGGTTCGTAACAATACACTTTCTTTAATACGTTGGTATTTACTGGTTCTTACAGATCCAATTAGTACAATAATTCCAGTGAATATGCTAAAGAAGGCCATAAAATTGATAATCCACGAGACTTTATCTAGAATATCCTCAACAATCGTATAGACTTGTCGCAGATCAATAATGGACACGTTTGGGAATTGTGCTACCAAATCGCGCTGTAAAGCTGCCGAACTGATCTCATCTGGTGCCGATGTTGTAAACACATTGAACTGTGGCGCTTGTTCTAGTACACCTTTTGGAAATACGATGGAGAAATTAAGTTGGAGTTGTCCCCAATCTACTTGTCGTATGCTACCAACTGTAGTTTCCATAAGCACACCTTGAACATTAAAGACAATCGTGTCGCCAATAGTTACTTTAGCATCTGCTGCCAGATTATCTGAAATGGAAATCACCACAGGCGCTCCCGATTTCAATTCTGGAGTCCATACACCATCAACAAGTTCTTCGGAAGCTATAATGGAATCGCGATAGGTCGTTCTAAATTCGTGGTTTAATATCCAGCCACGAACCTGACGTGTGGTATCCTGACGCAAATCATTAACTAATTGGTCTTTGATACGATGCATGCGCATGGTCACTAACGGAATGTCATTCAGAATAGGTAAATCTTGAGCAGTGATACTTTGGGCGACTGCTTCACGTTGTGTACTCTGCACATCTAATATGATGATATTGGCATTTTGAGTGGTCTGACCGACTTCTGTTTTTGCCAGTAAAATATCTTTGGTGAAATAGAGCGTACTAATTAAAAACGTCCCCAAACCAATAGCCACTACCAGAACAACCGTTTGATTGTTTGGTCTGAATAAATTCAGCAAGCTTTGACGCGCAGTAAAACCCCATCGTTTCGGAAAAAAGCGTCTGATAGCTTTTATACACAGCACAGCGATACCAGCCAGAATAGAAAACGTAATGAGCGTCGCAATCACAAAACCGAACGCAAAGGCGACATTATTTAGCAGCCAGAGCGAAAATAAAAACAGAAATACGATAATGGCTCCAAAGACAATCAAACGAACAGATTTGGGTTCCTGAGTGGCCTGTTCGTCAACACGCAATACTTCTAATGGCGATACATACCAAGTACGAAGTAAGGGTAATAATGCGAATAGAACAGACATGAAGATTCCTAAACCAACACCTATCAGTATCGGTTGGGCCGAAATGGTGATGTCTACAGTAAACGGTAAAAAGTCTTTCAGAAAGTATGGAAAAAGTTCCTGAAGCCCAATACCTATGAGCGAACCTATGAGTCCGCCAATACATCCTATGCCTGCAATTTGAATCAGGAATATGAGAAAACTTTGTCGTCTGGAAGCACCCATACATTTTAGCACAGCAATAGCGCTTAGTTTTTCTTTGATATAAATATGAACAGAACTCGCAATCCCAATACATCCTAGTAATAAGGCAATAAACGCTACGAGATTAAGAAACTTACCAACATTGTCGTAACGCCTACCTAAACGTCTGCTCGTGCTGGTATGTGTGTCTAAATCGGCATTTTCTTTATCCAGTTGCGGCTCGATCTTATCTTCTAGCCGATCTAAATTTAAGGTATCAGACACTTTATAGAAGTATTGATATTCTTTACGACTCCCAAATTGAAGGAGTTGGGTATCGTCAATATAGCGATATGGAATCACTACAGGAGGTGCTACAGATGTTGAAATGGCAGTACTTCCCGGAATGGATTTTAAGGCACCAGCAATTGGTAATGTCACCTCTCCTACTTTAATAGAATCGCCTGGTTTGATGCCAAATTGTAGTAATAAGGTTGCATCAACCAAGGCACCACCAGAATCCTGATAGCTTGTAGCTGCAGTTGTTGGTTGCGTGCTTATTGAACCATAAAACGGAAAGTTGCCTTCTAAACCACGAACACGGACTAGTTTGGTGCCTCCATTCTTCGGAAAAGCAATCATCGATACAAAGTTGACTTCTGACGCATCAGGTTGCAACGAATCTATAATAGCTTGAGCACGTTCTGTAGGCACCTGTCTGGAATCGATAATGAAATCGGCACCCATCAAACTTTTAGATTGACGCTGTATATTGTCTTTAAGATTTGTGCTAAACAATTGTATAGACACCACAGCAGCAATACCTAAAATAATTGACGCCATAAATAAGAGTAATCGCACACGACTAGCCTTAGCATCGCGCCATGCCATTTTAAAAAGCCAAGGTAAATTTAAACCGGTTTTACTGTTCGATGTACTCAAAGTGTTGCAGTAGATTGATTGGTTAATACTTGTCCGCCTTTAAGTCTCAGGATTTGTTCAGTACGATTGGCCAGATCCATATCATGAGAAATAATGACCAAAGTGGTTCCAGCTTCTTTATTGAGATCAAAAAGGAGTTGAATCACTTTCTCACCAGTGTCTTCATCTAAATTTCCTGTAGGTTCATCGGCAAATAAAATAGACGGTGAATTGGCAAACGCTCGGGCTAATGCTACGCGTTGCTGTTCGCCACCCGAAAGTTGCGACGGATAATGATGAAAACGATCTTTAAGTCCGACTTTTTCTAGTAAGTCCATGCTTTTTTTCGAAGCCTCCTTATCACCTTGTAATTCCAGAGGCACACTGACATTTTCAAGTGCTGTAAGTGTAGGTAGCAATTGAAAATTCTGAAAAATAAAACCCACTTCCTTATTTCGTAATTGGGCACGTTGGTCTTCATTTAAACTATTGAGATCCTGACCGCATAACTCGACGCTACCAGCATTGGGCTGATCCAATCCAGCACATAAACCCAATAAGGTAGTTTTTCCACTACCTGACGGACCAACAATAGAAAAGGTTTGTCCTTTATGGACCTCAAAAGAAATATCATGTAGAACCGTTAATTGTTTGTTACCACTGGTATATGTCTTTTCCAGACCAGTAATCTTTAATATCTTTGACATATTCATTAAATTTAAAGGACAACTCATGTCGAAGGCTCAAAATAAACAATTGGTTTCAATTTCACCAGATTCATTTGTACATAAATTCTTAAAGTTTTGTTATTTTATACTGACCCTTTTTCTGGTGTCCTGCGGAAATGGTAAAACTGAGAAAGCTACTCAAAATACAGTTTCCGAAGTAGAAACAAATCAAACTGAGAACACAGCAACTGATACTAAAACCATATTGTGTTTTGGCGATAGTATTACAGCAGGTTACGGATTGGATGATACTAATGACGCCTATCCTGCTATTTTGCAAAGAAAGATAGATGCTTTAGGTTTGAATTATACAGTCATTAATTCGGGATTAAGCGGTGAAACTACAGCAGGTGGGAAAAGTCGGATTGATTGGGTTATGAATCAGGATGTTGATGTATTCTTATTAGAACTTGGAGCAAATGATGGCTTAAGAGGTGTGCCTTTATCTGAAACACGTAAGAACCTGCAAGCGATTATAGATGTGGTGTCATCGAAAAGTCCGGAGACAACCATCATATTGGCTGGTATGGAATTGCCTCCAAATATGGGACAGGATTACACGAGTGAGTTTAGACGTATTTATGCTGAAATAGCAGCAACGAATGATGTGGAGTTTATTCCTTTTATTTTAAAAGATGTTGGTGGTATTGCCGATCTCAATCAGAATGATGGTATTCATCCCACTGCTGAAGGACATGACATTGTTGCTAACACAGTTTGGGAAGTTTTAGAGCCTGTGATTAGTAAGTAAGGTTGTTATACTGTTAATAGATTTGATATCTGCTCTACTTGTTTATCTTCGGAACTTAATCAAACAAAAAGTGTCCACTATTTCGAATCAATATATAATCTTCAAACCGTTTAACTTTGGTCTTAGCATATATCGTGTCACCCTCAAAAATAGTTTCGAACTCAAAAACTTTATCTTCTAATTCTTTGTAGTTAATAGTTTGCCATTCTAGATCTGTCTGATCTTCCTCGTCTTCGTTGTCATTACCTATAAAGTTTGGTTTTGCGGTGTTGTAACGAATGGTTTGTGATATGGAGTCTACCTCATAGTTAAATCTGAACGGTCTTATACTCGTTTTTTCAAGAGCAAAGGTTTCAGGAAAATAAAAACTATCATCAAAGGTAATTGTTTTCCATAATTTTGGATGGTCTTCATTTGATACAGGAATCGTATCCCCATTGAGTATAAACGTTTCTACAGTATGCTTAGCAGAAAACCAATAGTATGCGCTTTTTGCTTGGCTCTTGATACGTTGGTTATACTCTTTGAACCATAACACCGAACAAGAGACCATGAGCAATACCTTTAAAGCCAAAGCTATTTTTCTAAACTTTGAATCTTTAAATAAGTATTTATAGGGAACTGAGGCAACCTTTTTACCAAGGACTATAAATTTAAACAGATTTTTAAACTGACTACTTAACAATACGATGACCATCAGCAACAATTGAATGGCATACATGGCAACAGTCACATCATAACCAATATCCATGATAACTACACTCAACATAACACCAAACAATACTAATGCGCCTAAAAAAGTGGTTTTTCTAAAAAATAAAAGTACAGCACCTATACATTCTGTCCAACCTGCAAACATAACGACAGTTTTGGAGTAACTCATAAACGTCCACATCAGTCCCATAGGCCCAAAATCTCCAATTTTTCGTTCCAAACCATTAAGATCTAGGGTGCCAAACTGTAGCATAAACACCTTAGACAGTCCATAACTCATCATGATGACTGCAAGATGATAACGTAATGCCGTTTGTACAAATGTTCTGAGTTTGTCGTTATAATTGGTCTTGAAATACTTATCTATTAGCATCCAAAGCGCTGTACCTATTAGCGCTAATAAGATGATAAAAATATATTTACATAACTGATATTTAGAATCGAAGCCTCGATACAACCATTCTAGATCAAAATCCCATCCAAATAATTGTTCTCCAAACCAAATTACTGGTCTATCCCAAAATGTAGAATCATCAAGCGCGTAAGTGAATCCAAACCCAAGATTATTTGGCACAATATGGAGTATAAGAAACAAGAGAACAAAACGCCAAAAGGTTTTTTGCAATGCTCTGTGAGATGAGTTGGTAGTTGAATTGTCGACCATAAAAGTGGATTGCCAGTGAGTATATGGTAAACATAACACAAATAATTTTAAGTATTTTAAAAAATCATATTAATTCTAGTGAATAGTAAGTACTCTCAATCCTGAATGCCATTTAGTGATAAATACCGTTGTTAGATTTCAGAAATGTTTTTGAGTGGTCATAGATAGACAAACCGATGGGCAATACAGAAATTACAGCCTCAAAATAAGTTAATGTTGAATGTGATTGATCTTATAATTAAAAAAAAGGATAGTGCTAATCAGAATTTTAAAACAGTGAAATTTGTTTAGGCTCAAAGTTGATGGACTGAATATCGTTTGATATTCTGATTTTATGACCTATCAGTTTTTTTAAAGAGACCATATATTGCAATCCGTTGTTTTCTAAAACTAATATAGAGCCATACAAGGCAATAACCTTTCCTGAAATGATAAGTGGCTTAGAATCTGAAATATCAATTATGTCTTTGCTTATTGCAACAGCATTAGGATTACTGATGGCATCCAAATCATGTACAGGTTCTTCCAAACAACTCAGTTGTAACGTATTTTGAATCCTTTTGACCAGCTCAGAAATGTGATGAGAAGCCGACTCTAAATTCAGTTTTTGATTTAAAAGTGTAAGTTTGGTATTGGTTCTTATCACTTCTGGTAATTTTAGATGCTAGCTATGAAACATATACATTGGAGCACTAATGAAAAACCGTAAAGAAAGTAAGGCGTAGCCTTTTTTATAATAAATGCATAAGCATAGTATTGTTTGATTTTTGAGAGTTGTTTTATTATAAATTTTCATTTGCAATCAATACCATTTTAATATCAATATCAACATCCAACCAGAGTAATAACTGTTGTTATTATTAACAGGTTGAATGCTGATAAATTTAATTAGCAAATAAAAACATTACCACAACCATCAGTAGTTGCGGTTAAAACTTGTGATGGCTGATGTCCTGTAAGAGGTCCTGTCCATGGCCATCCCCAAAATCTAAATTGGTATGTTGTACAAGGAGATAAAACCCAATCTGTATTCATGCCTTGTGAGACAGTACCTGAGTTAATTAAATTTGTTCCTGACACATCCCATACTTCGTAATTAAATTGTTGGCTAGACGAGAGCGCAAAGAGGGTCATATCTACTTTAAAACCATAGCCACAACCTGTAATTGAAGCTACAGCAAAGGGAGCAGATTCTGTTTTATCTTTTCTTGGCTTTCGCTCTAATTGAATGAGTTCTTCAGAATTGGTGTCGTATTCATTACTTTCATCTTCTATGGAGCAAGAAAACAACAAAAGAATACTTAAACAAACGATTTTTTGGTTCAAAAATTTAATTTTCATGATATATGATTTTAGATTTATTTTTCTTCTATGATTGATTCGCCTATAGATTTGTGACCAGATGTGTATTGCTAAGATTCGTGCAATCGATTTTTTTATTCTCATCTATAAGTCTGATTAAATGTCCTACTTTAACTTTTCCACCCATCGCTTTAAAATGTTTTAAATGATAAGAAAAAGAAGACTAGCAGTAATTAACCCTCAAGTTACTGCTCGGTCTTCCTTTTAACTAAAAAACCCAAAAACTAAACAACAACAAAATGATAGTGTAAAATAGAAGCAAAAACACTTCTAGCTTATATTTTTCTAGTAGTTTGACCATTATTGTTTTAAAGTGTAAATCAGAATTTAGTGTTTAATAAATTTGTAGTTGTCTGTTTCTTCTTTATTGAGAATTCTAAGTATATACAATCCAGATTTTAGCTTACTCACATCAATTATATTTTCAGAATTAAGCATTCCTTTTATGAATATTTTACCTGTTAGATCTATAATTTGGAATGTCTTAAAGCCCTCATCTAAATTTTTAAAATGTAATCTATCTGAAACTGGATTTGGGTAGATTATACCAGATAATTCAGAACTGCTATTAGGCAATTTGCCAGGGATTAGAGCTTCTCTATTTCCGGAAACGTTTACACAAAATGAAAACGGAAATGGGTTTGGAAAATAGCTGGTTGTATCTGCTGCTGAAGTTATGACCTGATTACTATTGTTTTTTAATTCAAAACTATTTCCCCAGGCAGAATCTAAAATATCAAAGATATATGTTCCAGGACTTAATGTTATATTTTCAACTATTGTATAACTCGAATAACTAGGATCATCAGGATAAGCTGACCCAGAATCTACTACAGTAAAGGTGGTTGCATCCTTAATTGTCCAGGAAATTGCTGAACCTAATCCATAATCAAGGTTTATTGTTAACGATAGGTTTCCATTTCCACCTAAACAAGACGACATTAGTGTTGTTACATTTACCGTATTACTAGGGTTAGATTCATTCCCTGCAGCATCTATGGCTTTGACATAAAAACTATAATTACTATTTTCAGTTAATCCAGTTACCGTGTAAGATGTACCAGTTACTGGAATTTCAGTTGTGTTTCCTTCATAATTTTGATAAATTTTATATCCTGTCACTCCATAATTATCGGTTGAAGCAGTCCAACTTAATTCAGTTGTGTTTTGAGTTGTATTAGAACTTGTAAGATTGGTCGGACTAGTTGGAGCTAAAGTGTCAAAAAATACATTTACAGTGTTACTATATTGTGATAGATTTCCTGCTGCATCAAAAGCAACTACCTTAAACTCATTATTTGTGTTTGGTTCTAAATATACTCCTGTTCCTTGTGCGGTAAAACTTGTATTTGGTGTTGACCATGACTTGTTAATTGATCCTTCTAATAAAATGGTGTAACCTAAAACACCAACATTATCTGTTGAAGCATCCCAAGATAGAGGAATAACATATTGAGTTGCATTAGAACTCACAAGATTTAATGGCGCTGTAGGCGATAAATAGTCGGTTTGTTGTACTACTAATCCAACAGCTTTCAAAGCCTCAATGGTAGCTAATGCTTCGGTTGAATATTGGCCGTATAAATCGTATGCCGCATGAACTAAAAGGTTACGAACTTGAAAAAAATCAGTTGTCGGAGTAATATAAACTGTTAGAGCTCTGTAAACTATATCTGCTGCATTTTGTATTCCAATACCGTTTACCGAATAGTTTAAATTGTTATCATTGATGCCAGAACCTCCAGCAGCCAAAAGGTAAAACCACTTGTTAAGAACACCAGAGTTAGTATGCACCCCAAAATTATCACTAGAGGAAGTTTGCCAATATTGACCTTGATAAGTGTCTGGATGCCCTTTAGATTTCGGATTACTCATAGACCTTGCACCACCAGTAAAAACATCATCGCCACAGAGCCAGTCATTACTTCCTTGGGCATAATTTTCTACCATTTCACCAAAAATATCTGCAAACGATTCGTTGATTGCTCCAGATTCGTAAGAAAAAATCAAATCTGCAGAATAATCAATTACTGCATGGGTATATTCATGTCCAACAATATCTAAAGATGTCAACGGACCAAAGGTTGACCCATATCCCATAGAGTAATGCATAACACTTCCTGTCCATGACGCATAGCCATCTGGACTTTGAGGTGTGATGTAAGATTTAATGAGTGCTCCATTGCCATCAAAAGAAATACGGTTATGCATTTGCCTGTAATATTCATACGCTTGTTCCGTTCCCCAATGCGCTTGAACAGCTGCGGCATTGGTATTAAATGTTGACGTTGCACTTATAATGTCTGTGGCATTTTGCACACCACTTGTTGCATCAAACGTTTGTATTTCAGTTCCTTGTGGAGTTGTTTGACGTAATCTATAGCCTCCAGAAAAAGAGTCGGCAGTAAAATTTTGTGTCCCATTATAAAGCGTTGTCCCATTTGCAGGTTGGTTTGAGTGCTGAATTTTGTTATTTTCAAAAATAAGTTCTCCTGTATGCGCATCAACATAAACATCTGCATGATACAATGGTTTTTCTGCATAAATATCAAGCTTGAATGCCAGCCTATCTACAGCATTAATATGTTTCATTTTTGGAAAAACTACTAATGTAGGGTTTGGTCCTTCATAACCAAGTGCATTCATAGATTGGTCGTAATTATAGCTTGCCTTAACGTGGCTTTTTGCTATAGAAATGGCTTTAGCTTCTGAAATACTTGGTGTTGTATTAATATCTCTAATTGGGAAGTAGTCTCCATTGATAGCAGATATCGTTTCATTTTTTATATGCGTTTTATAAATTCCAAATTCAACGGGAATCGCATTGTAATACTGCTGAAATGTTTCGTGCAAGAATCCTATTTTGTCTGTTTTGGTATCTGTTTTTACAAATCTGGTGTGTTTAGGTGTTTCAAAAAATTCCTTAAAAAGATCAGACCTATTTCCAAAATTCAATTTAGAAGCCTTATCAAAAGTTACAAATTGTGCAATACCTTTTTCGTTAACAAATTTCGATTTTACAACAGAAGAATCAATTTTGTTTTGAGCAAAAATACATAAGGTCACTAACTGTAGTAACCATATTAGAGAATGGCTTTTTTTCATTGTTTTGAGTGTTTAATTATTTAATTAAAGACCACTTTTTTAGTGGTAGTCCCTTTGTCAAAATTGAGTTTAAGGATATAGATACCACTGGCAAAAGCGTTTGTTGATATGTGACTTTCTTTACCTCTAGCGATCTCCACTCCAGAAATTGAATACATCGTATAATCTTGAAGTTGTAAACTATGATTTGTAACAATTTTTATAGCATCTGCGGTCGTAATAACTTTAGCTGCTTTGGCCAATTCAAATTCATCGATGCTTAGAGCATCTTCAGTTACAGGGTTAAAACCTGTCCATAAAGCACCAGGATCTGTTACATAAGCTCCTAAAGTACCAGCGGGTATGTGTAAGTGGATAGTACTACGAGCCTGACTAAACGTATCTGAGTTTGGTGCACTACTTGTAGAAATTGTTGGCGGTACGATACCTTGGCAATAAACATCAGTAATAGCATTTATTCCACCTAATCCTCCAAATGCAACTACACCAATATTGGTAATGCTTGGTGGAATAATGATTGTATTTAAAGACGTAAAACGAAAAGAAGCATCACCCAAACTGGTTACACTATTTCCTAATACCAGACTTGTCATATTTTGGTTTTGAGCAAAGGCAATATTATCAATAGTAACTACACTATCAGGAATTGTAACTGTTGTTAAATCGTTAATAAAAAATGCATTTTCACCAATATATGTAAGTGTATTTGGCAGCGTAAGTCCCGTTAAGTTCTTACTTTGAAAAGCATTATTTCCAATTTCAGTAACATCATATGTAATTATACCATTTGGTATTGTGGCTGGTATATCTACAACGGTTCCTCCTGCCGTATTGTAATCTACAGCCTTAACTGTGCTGTTTGCTACTGATATAACCTCATAAGTAATAAAACCATTTACATAAGTGTCACCAACGTTTAAATTTTCGGTTACGGTGTTAAAACCTGTCCATAATGCACCTATATCTGTAACATAAGCTCCAGTTGTACCTGCTGGAATAAATAAATTAATTCCACTTCTGTCTCCGCCAATAACGAATGAATCATTATTACCTGCAACTGTTGTAATTGAAGGTGGTATTGTTGCGAGCGACGTAACTGTAGATAATGGGTTTCCTCTAAAGACACCATTTCCAATGCTTGTAACATTACTTGGTATTGTAATTCCTTGTAATTGATTATTCTGAAATGCATAATCATCAATAGTTGTTAAGCTATTCGGAAATACAATTCCTGTAAGACTGTTTCCACTTAAAGCCTGCAGGCCAATACTAATTAGAGTGTTAGGTAAATTAATGCTTGAAATTTGCACAGATCCACCACCAAGTGCAAAATCATTAATTCTTGTAACATTGTAGGTTGTGCCTCCATTCGTAACTGATGAAGGGATATTAACATTTATATTACTCTGTGTAATACCATTTACTTGAACTGTTGTAGCTGATGTTACATTGTATTCTAAAATATTACCAAAACTGTCTGTCTGATTAAACGTTTGAGAATGCACAATTACTGATATACATATTGTTATCAAAATAAGTAGTTGTTTTTTCATAATATTTGATTTTAAGGTTATAGTAAATTTGTTTAATAATCCATTTTTATAAGTTCTCCATTTAATGTATAATAATAAGTAAAAGAGGTTCCGCCATTTTCTGGTTCTAGTCTTACAGCATATTCCGTTTTAGAGATATCTCCGTTTTTTGGGAATTTTACAAATGCCATGCTCAATATTGGATTGTCGATGTTTTTCTCAGTAGTTAGCTTTGTGATTGATTCTTCAACTAAGCCACCTAATTTGGTTAGTTTAACCTTATTGCTTAGTTGAAACATAAAATCTGCAGCTTTTGTACCTTCAGGAACTTCAAGCGTTACTTCTGAGCGTTGTGTCCAGGTGTCTTGAGATAGATCCCACTCACCCATTTTTAAAGATTCTGGTTCTTGAGTAACTGTTGTGCTTATAGTATTTCCTAATCCTTTGATATATAGGATTTTTAAGTCCGTATAATAAGCGTTATCACCAAACTTGTTTTTTAATTCATTTTCCATGACTGTAAAGCCTTCAGCATTTGCTGGTTGATTGCTGGTTGAGTCACTGCATGATACTAGTTTTATAGATACCAGCATTATAAATAGAAAAGCTACGTTAGGTAATTTTGGAGTCTTGTTTTTCATAATATTTATCTGTTATAGGGATAAATGTATATGGTAACAGAGAAGAAAAAAACAGGAAACCTATTTTCTATAGGTATAAATAAATAAGCGTGATACTTTAGGAAATATCTGCAAAAAGAGAAAAGCTAAACAAGTTGCTTTTGATGTTTAATCTATATTTCTATTCAAAAAAGACGTTACGAATTGATCTTTTTTACGTGAAGACACAGGAATTTTCTTTCCATTTTTTAAATGAATGACTCCAGACTTGTCGTATTTATCTATAAATTTTAAGTTCACCATAAACGATTGGTGCGGACGTGTAAAATTAGATGCTGTGAGTTGTGCTTCAAATACTTTAATTGTTTTTGAAACAACGTGCTTCTTTCCATCACTACAATAAAATGACGTATATCCTTTATCTGATTCGCAATACATCAATTCATTCAAATCAATAAACTGAAAGCTGTCGTGAAGCGATAGTATGAGTTTCGAATCTTCATTATTCCAAACCGCTTTTGCCGTGTTTATTTGTTGTTTTTGTTCTGAAATAGGCGTGTTTTTAACTTTCTGTAACGCCATTTCAAGATCATTTATATCTACGGGTTTTAGAAGATAGTCCACTGCTCCAATTTTTAAGGCCTGAAGTGCGTATTCTTCGTAGGCAGTGATAAATATAATTTTGTATTCGAGATTTTGAGTTTGATCAATAACATCAAACGCATTTCCATCAGCAAGATTAATATCCAGAAAAATCAAATCAGGCTTACACGCATTTGCCACAACCACAGCCTCTTTAACAGACTCGCATTCACCTATAACTTCAACATCAGTATCAATTAATTGCAATAGATTAAGGAGTCCTTTTCTAATATAAGCTTTGTCTTCGACTAGTAGTGTTTTCATTAACTTTCAATTAATTTATGCGGAATAACTAAAGTGACTAATGTTCCTTGTTCGTTGAATTTTTTTCGATCCTCAATTGTTACTGAACCTTTCATATTAAAATCTTTAGAAAGCACTCTTAAACGTTCTGAAGTAATTCTAGTTGCTAAAGAATTCTTGTTGTTATTTGTGTTTTCCGTTTTAAAATTAATACCCACACCATTATCTGCAATGGTGCAGATTAAATTTTTATCAGAATACATTAAGCGAATATCGATTTTTCGATCTTCTTTTTGGTCTTCAAACGCATGTTCAATGGCATTTTCAACAAAGGGTTGAATCAACATTGGAGGAATTTCAAACAGCTCAACATCTATAGAATCGTCAACTAGAATAGTACATTTATAGGCTTCGTTTTCTAAATTTTGAAGTGTTAAATACTCTTGAACTGCTGTGAGTTCTTGAGATAATGAAACCGTTTTATCTCTGGAATTTTCTAATGTAATGCGCAATAATTTTGAAAATTTTGATAGGTAATTAACCGACTTCTTTTCTTCCTTGTTTAAAATCATCCCTTGTAATACCGACAATGAATTAAAGATAAAATGTGGTGTCATTTGAGAACGCAATAATTTTTGCTCCATTAAAGCATTTTGTGTTTTCGACTTTGCATTTTTTAATTTCTGATAAAAAAAGAAAGCACCTAATAGAATTGAAAGCAACAATATACCAATAGTAGCCCACAAGTAATTCCGTTGTGATTTTTCTAAATCTTGTGAGGTAGTTTTTATTGTCTTAGTGAGCCTCAATTCATTAATACTCAAAGAGTCTAACTGTTGCCTGTACTTATATTCGTATTCTAATTGTGTGATTTTCTCAATGTTCTCTTTATTAAAAAGACTATCATTAACTATCTTAAACTCTTGATGACTTTCAAATGCTTTTTTATAATCCCCAGTATTACTATAAATAGTTGCTAGAGTCTCTGATACTAATTTTTGTTGTCCTAAAAGCTCTAAATCATCTGCTATTTTTTTTCCTTTGAGTGCATGATCTAAGGCGCTAGGATAATTTTCAAGTAAAACATAAGTTCTTGCCAAGCCAACATGAGCCTGACAAACAAGAACTAAATCCTCTATAGTTTCAGCTAACTCTAAACAGGTTTTATAATGTTCTAAAGCTGTATTAGGTTGTTCCATTAAAAGGCGCAAATCTCCAAGTTGAAAATGACCAGCACTTAACTCAGGTATGTGATTAATTTCATTACATATCTTCAAAGACTCCGTCATGTAGTCTAGAGCTTTAGTAAATTCTTTTAAATCGGCATAAACAGCTCCTTTATTAACCAAACTACTGGCTATCTGACGCCTATCCTTCAATTCATTATATATGTCTAACGCTTCATCTAAATAACTTAGTGTTTTATCATATTGTTTCAATTCATAATAAACAGCACTCATATTATAAGTAGCTTGTGCTATCCCTCGTTTGTTTTTATCGTCTCTATATATACTCAAACATTTATTAAAATATTTCAAAGCTTCAGTATACCTTCCCTGGTTAAGGCAAATAGCTCCAATATTGTTTAATGTACCTAAACTTAATTTTTCATAACCCAATTTTTCTCGTATTGTATATGCTTTTTTTAACGAATTAAGTGCCGCGTCAAAATCTCCTTCTCTGTAGCTAAGAATTCCTAAATTATTTAGCATATCTGCTTGACTTAATGAATCTCCATCTTTAATGAAAATAGCTACTAATTTTTCGTAGTAGTCCTTAGCTTTATCATTATCACTTTCATAATATGCTATTTCAGCCAGACAGATGTAAGATGAGTTAATACAGTCCTGATCGTTTATGTCCTCACACAATGTAAGTGCTTTGAGTGCAAACACTTCAGCCTCTTCCAGTTCTGCTTTCTTTATATAATTATGACCAAACCTCAATAAGCTTTCTGCTTCACCAGCTTTAAAATTAAGTTCCTTGGCCAGATCGTAAGCTTCTTGAACTTTTTCATCAGATTTATTGATATCCCGACTAGAATAACCGTAGGCAAGTGTGTTTAATAAGTTAACCTTGGTAGTGTCGTTCTTTTTGTGATGGCGTAAGACATTTTCTAAACTATCTATTACTGCTTCTTCCTGAGCGAAACTAGCTATTGAAAAGAACATAGTTAAGACTAAAATAAAAACAGATGATTTGATATTTTTCATGAACTAAATAAAGGGTTTATGGATACACTGTAATAACTTCTTCCATGAAAAACAAACAGGTATATTTTTAGCTAATTAACGATTTTAATTATGAACTTAAAAATAGTATTTCTAATTAATAATTATGGAAAGTAACTTTATAAACCACACAAATACATAGAAAATATATTTTTGAAGGCGTTCAAGCCATAAGCGTTGATTTTGAATCCATATGCGCTAATAATGTTTAATTTTGTGAGAATTCTTCGGAAATGTATATGTTGATTCTAGTTTGATCTCAATCCTGCTGTAAAGATTTTACATGTGCAAAAACTTTCACACCATGAATGATTGTTTCTACTCTGGTGTCGAGCATTTTTAAGCCTTTGATACTATTTTCTTGTCCGTCGGGTGATATTGCAATAAGGTCATAATATATTCCATCATCTATAGCACGTATATGAATGATATTACCAGTTTTACTTATCCCTTTTACAGGTAAAATATCCCCATATTGTGTCACCGCCTTGATTGCAATGAGACTGCCATCCTCTTTTATCGCCTTTAATGGATAGTACGGTTCTTTACCTTTTACAATGAGTTTAACAGGTAGTCGTTTATCATCGTCAAGAACTTTTACATTTAAGACACTGGTATCTTCAGAGTTTTGAATTGCTACTACGTCATACACATGACCATCACTATCTATACCTTTAATTTTTAAAGTTGCTTCAGGACGTACAGCTTTAATTTCCCATAAAATATCTGGTGGCAATTCGGTTTCAGGTTTATTGCTATTTACAAATTCCTGTTCCTCTACTTGTGCATTTCCGAAGGAGAATACTAATAGAAAAATGATAAATGGATATATATAATTTAAGGAGCTATGGAAGTGTTTTTGAGTTGTCATAATTTCAGAATTTAGTCTATTAAATTAAGACTAATTAGGCAAGAATACTATGACATAAATCAGTAATACGGCGTTTTATAATGCATTTTTTCTAAATGCTGAAGGCGTAGTTTTTTCAAACTTCTTAAAGGCACTGTTAAAGGATGATAAACTGCTAAAGCCAACATCAAAAGCTACAGAGGCAATTGTGTAATTCTGGACAGCATCTTTTACAAGTAATTGTTTAGCATCCTGTATCCGATAATAATTGATAAAATCATTAAAATTTTGTCGGGCATATTGGTTAATGATTTCGGAGGTTTTTTGTGTGCTCTTTCCAAGGCTCTGCGCCAGACCAGACAAAGTTAATTGTGCATCCAGATAGAGTTTGTTTTCAATAATTAACTTAGATATTTGCTCAAACAAAATTGCATCATCACTTTTTTTAAATATGGTCCCATCTAGATCCAAAATCTTTAATTCAAAGGCCTTATAGCTTAAAAAATATATCACTATTGAATACACAATTGGACCAACAACATATGGAATGGTATCTTCAATGATATTTAAACAGTAAGAGATCCAAATCAGTATAAAACCAATGATGAGTAATTGCAACCAACTAAAGACAGCTTTTTGTGACTTAGTTAATAATATTGTTTTGTATGTTTTTTTATTAAAATGCAACACACGCCATGATAAATATATATATGTTGCTAAATGCAAATAAATGAAAATAATGACGCTGGCAAATACAATAATAACTTCTTTACTGTTACTTTCAAACCAAATTTTGGTAACAAAAAAGCTCAGTATAAAAATGATTAAGAACGGTATTAATTCAATAAGATAATACTTGGGTAAATTGAAATTGGGTTTTGTCATTGCTAGTAAATACCACCTAAGTAAAGGTCCTATGAGCAATAAAAAAGAGAGTCCAGCAAAAATAAAAATCGGTTCCAAATCACTACCAAAGTTTAGAAGAACGGACTTTCCTATCCTAAATGCCATAAAATAGAGCATAAGTCCTAGAAAAATATTGGTATGCTTTCGTTTCTTTTTAAAAAAACACAAATAAGTAGCGAAGAGTATTCCGTGAAGAAGTCCTGCACTACTTATGATAATAAGGAGTATATCTGATAAATCCAATTAACTTATTTTCTTCAAATTTAAGGATATTATTTATTCTTCCTGCTCAAGTTTTTTAGCGTAAGATGCTAAGTCCAATACGTTAGAAAATTGTTTTAAATCTCCTTTCATGATACCCAAAATTCCATGTTTAGCAATAAGTAATCTGCTTACAGATTCTTTTTTATTGAGCATGATGTTTTCTATATGCTGTTTTGCAGCAGCTTTGCCTTTGTTTTCATAAGTTATTAATATGCTTACAGCGTGTTCTTCACTAGTAATAGGTCTATGTTTGGGCTCATAACCTAATTGTTTGATTACAGTTTCTGCTAATACCCAAACAGACCATGGGTTTTGTCCAGTAATTAAATTATTGTCATGACTCATGTGTTCTAGGTACATAGCACCTTCATTGAAATTTGCACCTTGCTCAACCAATTTATCTTGTAATAAAAATGGAAAAACAGTGTCGGCATCTGGGATAAGTAATAACTCCTCTTGATTGGTGAAACTACTTATTGTTTTATCAGCTACTAGTGGCTTGCCATTATTTAAAGTTACATTAACAAGTGCAGCTGGACCATGACATACCGCAGCAATTACTTTCCCATTTTCATAGTAAGACTTCACTATAGATTGTATACTTGTATTATCAGGAAAATCAAACATGGCACCTTTTCCGCCAACAAAATAAACGGCCTCATAATCTTCTGGGCTGACGTCTTTTAATTGTAGCGTATGTAATGTTTTTTGTTGAGCTTCTGCATCATTTAGAAATGCATAATCATAAACACCCATATCTTCATCGTCTAAAACAACAGGAGCTTCTCCACCTAAAGGACTAGCAACGTCAACATCAAAACCATTGGCTTTAAACACATAATATGCTCTTGCTAATTCAGTCAATTCATAGCCTGTAACTTTTTCAGTATTACCCATAATCTCAGTACTAGTAACTACTGCTAATATCTTTCCTCTTAGTTCTGGAACATTTTGAGTTACATAGGCTAAATTTTGAACTTGACTAGCTTCTATAGCCGTATCTTTTGGAGGCACTAAACTCTTAATCCAAAATCCTAATGAGACCAATAAAATGATTATTGTTGCAACTACTCCTAGAGTCCATTTCAGGATCTTATACTTTTTTTTCATTTCTTATATACATTATGATTAGAGTGCTAATGTCTGTAAACCAGGCGATAAATACTGACGAAATGATAATTCCGTTAGAGTAAAAATTAAATGACAACTCCTATCTAATACTTGTTACAAAAAAAAAAGCGCTACAATATAACATTGTAGCGCCTGTGAGTTCTGTAAGTATGTATTGACTATTCAAGGTCTGAGCAACCAGAGACATCAAAGTTCTCTCTGTAATAAACACTATGGGTCTCACCATCATCATTTAACCATCGTACAACATAGTTATCACAAGTGAATTCAGGAGTTAAGGTTGATAAATTCCCGAAGTTAAGATCTACAGTGATTTTATCACCTTCATAGTACCAATCATGACCAGTCAATTGTGGGTTTTGTTGATTAAATTCTTCAAGTGTTGGAAACGTGCCATCAACACTATAAATTGAAAAGCGCTTGGTTTCGGTAAATTCATAGCGTATGGTGTCTTCAAATCCCATCAATACCCATCTACCTAGAATCGTAGCTTCTGGAATGGTTTGAGTTTCATCATTGTTGTAATCATCAGACGAGCAATTGAAAAGTGTTACGGTTAGCAAAATTAAAAAGACTTTTTTCATAATAATTATTGGTGTTTAGATTCAAATATAAAACAACCAAAGTTTAAAAACTCCTGAAATTTTTTTTACAATACTTCATAACTCTAAAATTATTGTTTCCAATTTCAAGATAATTAGTACCTTAATGCTGGCTAACAGCAAATCAATTTCATGAGTAATCAACCAAAAACCATCAAGAAATTTGGCACCTTTGGAGGTGTATTTACACCAACCTTGCTAACCATACTTGGAGTTATCATGTATTTACGTCTAGGTTGGGTCGTTGGTAATGCTGGTTTACTAGGTGCTTGGCTCATTATTTTAATTTCTTTTTTAATTACGCTTTGTACAGCACTTTCTATGTCGGCAATTACTACTAACATTCGTATTGGAGCTGGTGGAGCCTACGCCATTGTGTCTCAAGCTTTAGGACTTGAAGTTGGTGGTAGTCTAGGAATTCCAAGATATGTGTCACAAGGATTGGCAGTCACCATGTACATTTTTGGTTTTAGAGAAGGTTGGTTAGGAATATTTCCAGAACATAATGCTTTTCTTGTGGATCTAATCGTATTTGCATCGCTATTTACAATTGCCTATATCAGTGCAAATCTTGCCATAAAAACTCAATTTTTGATTATGGGTGTCATTGTACTTTCTCTGGTGTCTATCGTTGTAGCTGCCTACGATGGATCCATGCAAGAACCATTGAGTGACTCTCTAAGTTGGGGATCATTTAAGGGATCTATAGAAAACGGTTTTAGTGGTAGTAATTTCTGGATCGTATTCGCTGTGTTTTTTCCCGCAGCTACTGGTATTATGGCTGGTGCTAATATGTCTGGTGAACTGAAAGACCCAAAGCAAAGCATACCAAAAGGAACGCTCTGGGCCATTGGCGTGAGTTTTATCATTTATATGCTTCTTGCCTTTTGGATCTCAAGGAGTGCTACAGAACAAGAGCTTCTTACCAATTATTATGTCATGGTTGATAAAGCCTATTTTGGACCATTGATTATTGCAGGTATTTTGGGTGCAACATTTTCTTCTGCTTTAGCTTCTATTGTTGGATCATCACGCATATTATATGCCATGGGAGAACACAAGGTGCTTCCCTACTCTAATATTCTGTCTGGTACTAGTAGTAATGGTCAACCTCGTAATGCAATGATGGTTACAGGTGTTTTGATATTTTTTACTTTATTACTTCGAAATTTAAACGCAGTAGCTCCTTTAGTTACGCTCTTTTTCCTTATAACGTATGCCATGATTAATATTGTGGTGATTATTGAACAGCGACTCGGACTCATAAGTTATCGTCCGGTTTTTAAAATCCATAAATGGGTACCATGGTTTGGATTGATATCGTCCATATTTGCCATGTTTATCATCAATCCGTCAGTAAGTCTGATTTCCATTGCCATTGTATTGATGGTTTACTGGTATTTATCACGTCAAAATCTGGAAACTCCTTTTGAAGATGTACGATCAGGATTATTTGTCTCGTTTGCTGAATGGGCAGCCAAACATACCTGGGGAATGAAAAAAATGCAACAACGTGCATGGAAAGCAAATCTTATGGTTCCAGTACGAGATGTGAATGGTTTGAGAGGATCGTTTGAATTTTTAAGAAGTATCGCCAACCCGAAAGGCTCTATAAAACTTTTAGGTATAGAACCATATTCTGAACATAATAATTTGTCTGACAAACTTGAAGAAATTTCCAAGTCATTCAGAAAAAAAGGAGTATTCTCCTCGTCGACTGTTATTCATACCGATCAATTTGCCAACGGAATTAACTACGGAAGTCAAGCCTTACAAGGTGCGTTTTTCAGACCTAATATCATGTTTTTGAATTTACAGGATCATGATGATTATGATAATGAATTAAAGCCAGTAATGAAGGAATCTATACGTTTGGAAATTGGTATTCTTTTGTTTAATCTTCACACTACAGCTTTATTAGGTCAACGAAACACTATCAATGTCTGGGTAAGTGATCGCAAAGGAAACTGGGAATTTGGAGGATTGGATATTGGGAATTTAGACTTGTCCATTTTAGTAGCTTATAAGCTAAAACTCAATTGGAATGCACGAATTAGGTTAATTACAGTGGTTGAAGATAAGAATGAAGAGCACAATGCTATTAAGTTTTTACATTCCTTAATTAGTTTGGCTCGTTTACCACAAACGTTAACCGAAGTCTATGTTGGTAGCTTTAACGACATTGTAACTCAAGCGCCATCAGCCGATCTTAATATCTTTGGAATGCAAGATACCTTACCATATGATTTCATCAAAAACATGTCTGAAAAGACTAACAGCAGTTGCTTGTTCGTTAGAGATTCTGGACATGAGAGTATTTTAGCTTAATCTGCCAATTCAAATAGTTCTGAACCTTTACATTGTTAGTCATTCGTAGTATTAATTTTTAGAGAACTTTAAATAAAAAACCACAAGCCATTATAGCTTGTGGTTTCACTGATTTAGTTTGTTGTTAGTTGGAAGAATTAGTTACAATACTTCTAAGAAAAAATCCATCATTTCCTCTTTAAGGTCATAATGCAATTTTATGTAAGTACGCATATCTTCTTTAAGTGTGTGTTGTTCGTTTTGGAAACGACCATTAATATTCTCATTGATATCAACATTGATCAAATTTGCCAATTTATTACGGCAACGATGTTTTAATTTTGAGATGGCATCTTTTTCAATCATAATTCGATTTTGAAAGACCTCTAGCTTCACCATGACCATTGGATCTTGATCGCGTTTAGCTATTTCCTCTAATTTTTCTTCAAACGTATCCATTTCATTAAAATGGAATTGTAACTCGCGTTTCCAAGTTTCGATATTAAACTTTAAATCGCTTAAATACATTATTTTGCTTTGCATATCTTTAATTTTATACGGTTAATACTTGTTCTTTTTTTATAAGTTCTTTTTGAATGTGGTTAGGTACTGGTGCATAACCATCAAATTTGGTAGTATAAGTAGCACGACCTTGAGTAACCGAACGCAACTGACTAGAAAAATCAGAAAGTTCTGCACTAGGAATTATACATTTCAATATTTGATAATGCGCTTCGGTTTCGATACCTTGAATGATAGCACGTCTACTTTGTAACTCAGTCATCACATTACCAACCATGGTTTCAGGAACACGAAGTGTCATTTGTTCAGTTGGCTCCAATAATTTTGGATTTGCATTTAAAAACGCCTCTTTGAACGCGTGCGATCCTGCAATTTTAAATGAAATGTCATTAGAATCTACCGCATGCATTTTTCCGTCGTAAACCATCACTCTAACATCTCTAATATAGGAGTCGGTTAATGGACCAGATTCCATCACTTCTAAAATACCTTTCATAATTGAAGGCAGATACCGTTGATCGATAACACCTCCAACGATACAATTATAGAATACCAGTTTACCTTCCCAAGGAAGATCTACCACTTCTTTGCCTCTTAGAGAAAACCCTTCAGGTTCTGGCATACCTTCATAGTAAGGTTCTACTTTTAGATGTACTTGTCCGAATTGTCCAGATCCACCACTTTGTTTTTTATGTCTGTAGTTTGCCGTAGCACTACGTTGAATAGTTTCTCTGTAGGAAATCTTAGGGTTTTCAAAATTAGCTTTCACATCATAAACGTGTTCTAATAGCCATTTCAGTGTAGCTAAATGCAATTCACCCTGAGTACCAACCAATGTTTGTTTCGTTTCAGAATTGTAATTTAAATCAACAGTAAGATCCTGACTGTGAATACGCTTTAGTGCATCACTTAGTTTTTCTTCTTCTGTATTGGTTTCAGCTGTTATAGATTTTACCAATCTAGGCTGTGGAAATTTGATAGGTTTTATGGTTCCTGCTTCTGCCTTAGTCGCTAATGTATCATTAGTTTCGGTATATTTTAATTTGGTTGTCGCACCAATATCTCCAACAGTTAGCTTTTGAACGCTATGCTTTTCCTTACCATCCATGATATATAATTGGTTCAATGTTTCAGATTCTCCTGTTCTTGTGTTAAAGAGTTTATCATTAACATTGACCTCTCCAGACATTACTTTGAAAAAAGTAAGCAATCCTAAATTAGGCTGATAAATGGTTTTAAAAATAAAAAGACTTGTATCGCCATCTACTTTTGGTGCTATCATATCTCCTTCAATAGTTTGCTCAGGTTTAAGATCTGCAGCAGCTGGTGCTACATTATCAATAAAGCCCATCAATCGTCCAGTACCCATGTCTTTTAGAGCAGATACGCAGAATACCGGAAATACATCATGATTAAGCATACCAAGTTTGATTCCTTGGCGTAATTCATCTTCATTTAAAGTGCCTTTATCAAAATACAGTTCCATTAGCTCTTCATCATTCTCTGCTGCCTTTTCTACAAGTTCATTATGCAAATGATTGGCATAATCTAATTCATTTTCAGGAATGGCTAGTTTTTCTGGTTTGCCACCTTCAGGACCAAATTTGTAACATTTCATTTTAAGAACATCAATTATACATTGTGCACCATCGATTACTTTTGGATATTGAATAAGAACAGTATTATTTCCAACAAGCTCTTTTAAGCTATTGACACTATGTTCAAAATTAGCTTTTTCACTATCAATTTTATTGATAACGAAGAGTGTTGGTTTATGATATTTGTCGACATAATTCCAAATAATTTCTGTTCCGATATCAGCACCATGTTTAGCGTTGATAACCGTTACTATAGTATCGGCAACTCTAATGGATGACATGATTTCGCCAATGAAATCGTCTAAACCAGGTGTATCAATAATATTGATTTTGTAGTTACGCCATTCGGTATGTAAAGGGGTTGCAAATACAGAAGCACCACGTTGGTGCTCAAATTCATGATAATCAGATACTGTATTTTGCTGCTCTACAGAGCCGCGTCTGTTAATTAGTCCAGCTTCGTATAGCATGGTTTCAGATAATGTAGTTTTACCAGAACGATGGGTTCCGACAAAAGCTACATTTTTAATGTGTTTATTGTCAAATACTTTCATATGATTGAATTGTTTTATTGTCTGTTGAATCATTGAACACTACTAAATACCCTATGAAGAAAATGATATTTATATGTTGCAGATTCATATATCTTGAGACGTCTTGGTTAGAAGTTTCCTTGAATTTTACTCCATTAAAGATACGACTCATTTGAGTCTTAAAACATGACAAAAGTTTGGTTTTGAATCTTTTTTAAATGTTTTTTTAACTCAAGTATTTTATGAAATGAACTATAGTAGATTTGATCATTATTGATTTAGTTGATAACTCTAACAATACATTAACACAATTAAACGTTTAAAATATTTAAATTCGGCCATCAAAAAAAAGCAGTACTTATTTTTACCTATGAGATTATTTATTAATTGTCTTGTGATCTGTGTGTGTTTTAGTGCTTTTGCTCAAAAAGACCCAGAACAGTTGCTTTTAGATCTTTCAGAATTTAAGATCGAAACTGCTAAAGACTCTATCAAAGTAGAAACATCTGAAACAATAGATAGTGTTATTCCTATTGATATCAAAGCTGAATTTTGGGATCATACGGTCTATAATCCATATAAAGATGTAGAACTAGAATTTCCCTTAAAGTTAGAGTTTAAAGATTCTACTTACTTCTCTCCTATTAGTAAAAACAAAGTAGTTACCTCTCGTTACGGATGGCGAAGAGGACGTCCGCATAAGGGTATTGATATCGACTTGGTTACTGGAGACAGTTTGTTTTCTATGTTTGATGGTATAGTTAGAATGTCCAGATATAGTAGAGGTCATGGAAAAACCGTTGTTGTTAGACATTTTAACGGACTTGAAACTGTGTATGCACATTTATCAGTTTATGGTGTAAAAGAGAATGATACGGTTACTCGCGGACAATACATAGGTAAAGGTGGTGTATCTGGTAATGCCAGAGGTAGTCATCTTCATCTTGTTGTTAATTACAAAGGAGTGTCTATAAATCCTGAATATCTGTTTGAATTTAATAATCATAATAAGATAAGATCTCAAGAACTTTGGGTTACAAGAAAATGGACGCGACCTATTGCGCACAACTCTAAACGTCAAAGTAAAATCAAAACCTTTTTAACTGAAGAAGACGCACTTGCAAGTCTGATTAAACAACAATCTATTTATGTTGTAAAGCCTGGAGATACGCTTTCACGAATATCAAGACGAAATAGTGTCTCTATATCATCGCTTTGTAAAACCAATGCAATTAAACGAAGTTCTGTATTACGAGTTGGTCAAAAACTGTTAATTGAAAAATAACTAGTACTTATTTAGTGTTGCTATTTGTAGAATTGAGAACAATATCCTTTTGAACTACAAAAACTCCATCTTTCTTTACAGGCTTAAGAATCCTGCTTGGATCTCCTTTTTTTGCCATTCTTTTACGACAAAGCTTTGATAATAATGGATCATCATCAAAAAGAAATGAGCCAATTTCATATTCTGGTTTAGAAGGCTCTTTTATTATAGGAAAGAGTTGTTGTAACTGATTGTAACGTCTATCATTACCAGGAATAAAAGTATAAAAAGTGTATTGGCCATCAGCATTGGTCTTGATCCATCCTCTGTGATGAACATAACGTTTGTCATTATCTTCTCTTAAATCAAAATCACCATGCTCGTCTGCTTGATCTATATACAAAATAACATCCTTAGCAGGAGTTACACCATCACTTTCATATATGGTTCCTGAAATTTTAAGCTTGTTAGTTTTGGTTTCGTAATCTGGGATGGTGAAGGTATTATTTAATTGAAGGTCTCCATAATCATATAATGGACTACGTTCTAAATAATTATCTGCTAGCTGTACTGAAGCATCTGATGAATCCTGAGCAAAACCTTTGTGGCTTAGACTCATTAAACAGATAAGGCTAAAAATTAAAATACAGTTTTTCATAGGTTAAGTATTATTGAGATATCCAAAATTCATTGAATTATACCGAAAATCATGAAAAATCGTATCAATGCTCAAATTTTACGTTGAAATGTATCTCGACGCAAAATATATCGATGAAATGTATACCTGTTATCTATTTAATTATGATGCCTTTAGTTTATCATCAGTAATAAAATGTGAATTAATTCTATTCATTATGGTCATGAATATTCAAATAGAATGTACAGATATCATTTGAAGATCCACATATACTTTTATAGAGTACATAAAAATTTAAGTAAGGAGATTTCAGTAAGACTTAAAACAGTAAAAAATTGATAAAAAAGCACTGTTTTATTTAAACCAATTACTGAAAAACCACGAAAGTAATTCGTCGTAAAAATTTGCGTTTTATCCACTAAATACGCAGTTTATCCAAGAAATGTGCATTTCATACGATAAAAAAGTTTGGAAAAAAAGTTAAAATAAAGTTGTTTTTTTTAATAATTTGTATAGATTTGCTTGTCCTTGATTAACTAAAATCCATAAAAATGAAGACAAAACCTACTTTAATTATTGCCATATTTTTTCTTATGACAAGCTTGGGATTCGCTCAAAAAAAGAATGCACCTATCAGTATTATTGCTGGAAAAGTTAGCATTGCAAAATACCATAGTCATGATGAATTAAGTAGAATGAGCAAAGGAGAATTACTATCATTATATATTGAACGTATAGAAGTCATAGTTAATATTCTACCAAATATCGCTTTTGCTACTAAACCAGGTGTTACCATGTCATCTTTAGGTATTCCAGAAACTAAAGAAAATAAAAAAGCATTAGAAGCGAATCGAGATGCATCTATTAAATATTTTGATAGTACAGTTGAATTTCAAAGATCCATACTGCCCTATTCTGATACTCGCGATTTAATTGCTGCAATTTTATTTTATGAAGAAACTCTAAAATCATTACATACCTATAATGATTATAAAACTGATTAGTACTCAATAATAAATCTAAAAACTCAAAAACTTCAACAAATAATGTTGAGGTTTTTTTTATAGATAATGGTCAGATTTAAGGTGCTGATTTATTGGAAGTTATTTTAATTCCAAGGTGATAGTGCATGTAAAATCATAATTTTGTAGGAAAAATACTCAATTTAGTATCAAATAATGCATTTCGTCGTTTTTTTTTGCATTTCATAAGTATTATTTATATGTTTGGTCTATTATGTTAGCACCCACTAATCTAAACAAACGAATTTAACCACTATGAAAAAAATTACTCAAATTACACTCTTCTTTTTATTAGTGTACAGCAATGCTTTTGCTCAGCAAGAAAAAGGAATTACTGGTTATAACAATTGGCTAAATCCTTGGACTGAATTCAGACCAAATAAAGTTGAATATAACAAACCAACTCAAATCTTGACAGGTAATATCACTACTGATACAAAATTGTATAAGAGAGATGTTTATTTGTTATTAGGTGATGTGTTTGTTACTGATAGTACAACCCTCACAATCGAACCAGGAACAGTTATCATTGGTGATTTTAAAACGAAGGCTTCACTCACAATTAGTAATGGATCTAAAATCATTGCTGATGGTACTCATACAGACCCAATTATATTTACTTCTAGTAGAAGTGTAAAAAAGCCAGGTGATTGGGGAGGACTCTTTATATTAGGAGATGCTCCAACAAATAAATTTGGAAATGAAAGTTCTCTAAATTACGGGCTACGTCCATCTAATGCCAATAGTATAAGCTATGGTGGAGATAATCCGTACAGTTATTCTGGAGTGTTACGTTACGTTAGAATTGAATATGCAGGAAAAAGAACTAAGGATTATGGTTATTTTAATGGGTTAACCTTAGCAGGAGTTGGTCAACAAACTATTCTTGAAAACATAATGGTAAGCTATTGCGAGGGAAATTCATTCAATGTATTAGGTGGCGATATAATTTTAGATAAGCTAGTATCTTATAAATCTAGTATCAATGATTATGAGTTCAACTATGGAACACAATGTAAAATAAATAACTCTCTAGCAATAAGATCTCCTTACGTATCTGGAGCTGAAATATCGAGATGCATGTATGTTTTAAGTCATGATTCTAAAGATGAAGCTGATTTTTCAAAGAACCAAACTTCCGTTAATGCCGAAAATTTAACATTAATAAACCTGAGTGATAATCTTAACCATGATATAAAAGTAGGTTTAGTAAACGAGGCGATTTATATTGGACAAGACGTATCTTTTAATATTGATAAAAGTGTGATCTCTGGTTTTAATCCCGCAGTTATTTTCGATTACAACGTGAAAATCAATAGCGAAAATCTGGAAAAAATCAAATTCACAAGAACATACTTTAATAATTGTAAGGGAAACATCTTTGTAAAAGACAACCCTAACAACGAAGATTTAGAAAATTGGTATGGCAATAGAGCCTTTGACAATGTTTACTCTAAAGGTCCAGATTCTGAAACATTTATTAATTCGGCAAGTACAAAGCGACCAGACTACAGACTTAGAATTAATAGAATTATTGCTTCAAATGATATAGAAGATGATTAAAATATATGATCAACTCAATATCTAAGCTATTAATCAACACATTAAAAACAAATTGCTTATAGGATAAAACTTTACGCCCCAAACCAAATGTACTACACTAAATTAGCATATAAATCCCTTATTGGACTTGTTCTTTTTGTTCTTGTTTTGCAAGAAAATGCAAACGCTCAAATAGTCATTGGTGCACCAAATTTAGGGTTTAGTCAAGCTTGTGCAAGTGAATCCTTTAATACATTTAGTGCAACATTCGTTTTTTCTCCAGATACTGCTTTAGGAGCGTCTAATCAATTTTCTGTAGAACTGTCTGATGCTGAAGGTGATTTTTCAGAAGCAACAGTAATATATACCTCTAGTCCAGGTACTATAACAGTATCGCCAGCAACTATAGATTTTTCTTTACCAACTGATACTGCTGGAGAAAATTATAGAATTCGGATAAAGAGTAGTTCACCAGTAGCAACAAGTTCTGGATCAAGCTCTTTTGCTGCATATTATAAAATTCAAGATACGCCATTTACAATCAATAATCTAGTTTCAACTGCTGCTTATTGCACTGGAGGAAGTTATCTTTTGACTATTGATAATCCTGGTACAGGATCTAATGATTCTCCTCTTAACTACCCTTCTCTTACTTTTAATTGGTATAAAGAAACTGGACAGACAACTTCAGTTTTTGTTGCTGAAGGAAATACATTAACAGTCAGTGAAGAAGGAACCTATTTTGTAGAAACAAACTACGGAACATGTACTTCGAATTCATTTTCAAATCGTGTTACCATAAGTGAAGTCTCATCGGGAGAAGCTAATGCTGGTATTTCATCTAGCTTAGGAAATCCATTTTGTCCAGCTCAAGGAGCTACAACATTGAGTACTTTGGGAGGTAATAGCTACCAGTGGTTTAAAGATGGTATAGCCATTCCAGATGCTACAAATCAAATGCTGCAAACCAGTGAATCTGGAATCTATGCTGTGCAAGTTGATTTAGGAGATTGTTCAGCCTCAGGATCCATTGAACTGGAGAGCGAATTATTTGAAGGAAGTATCAATGTTTCCGAGGTAAATACAATAGAAGAAGGAGAAACTTTATCTGTTCTAGTCACAACAACTGCTAACAATCCAGAGTACGAATGGTATATAGATAACATGCTTATTTCTGGTGCTAATGAAAATAGTTATGAGGCAACAGAATTTGGTAGTTATAAAGTTATAGTTAATGAAACAAGTGGATGTACAGGTTCTAGAGAATTTCTCTTTGAAATTAATGAAGCTTTAGATCCCTTTCCAGATGTTGAAAAGATACCCAATGTAATTAGCCCAAATGGCGATAGCATTAATGATACTTGGGTAATACCTACGAAATATGTTAGTGGTACAAATACGGAGGTTATGATTATGACTAATAGAGGTAAAATAGTGTTACAAACCAACGATTATCTTAATAATTGGCCAGAAAATGACCTAAATCTAACAAGCATAAATCAAGTGTTTTATTATGTGATCACAACGGCAGATAATGAAACAAAAAAAGGCTCAATAACAATAGTGAAATAATATGAAAACACATCTATTGGTTTTAGTATTATGTATCTGTTATATACAGATGTTCTATTCTCAAGAAGATGATGGAGTGGTTTCGCTTAGCCTTCCAGTAAGAAATTCACTAACATTTAACAGATATGCCATTAACCCTACATTTAGTTTTGTTAGAGAGCAAAATAAATACATCAGTATTTTTAATAAAAGAGAATGGGTGCAATTTGAAGATGCACCACTCACCTATTTGGCAAGTTATTCAGGTCGATTTAGTGAAAATATAGGAGCTGGATTAGGACTATTTCAGCAAAATTACGGAGTGTTAACAACCTTTGGAGGTGTATTGAATTTTGCCTATAATGCGCAACTAGATCGAGATAGTAACTTGACTTTCGGACTAAATGTTGGCGCTTATAAAAGTGGAGTAAACACAGGTAATGTTATTACAAATTTTGATGATCCTTCATTACAGAATGTTCCTGAAAATTTCTTGTTGACTATCAGTCCGGGAATTAACTACGGAACGGTGTTTCTGGATTTTGGAGTGTCTATCAATAATTTGGCACTGTATAATTTCGAATCCTCTACTCTAATAGAAGAAAATCCAGAACAAAGTATACAGGCTCACATTATGTATACAGGATACATGAACAACAGAGGGTTCTTTGATGAAGCTAAGTTTTCAGGATTAATAAGATCAGAATTCAAAAAAGATGAAACTATTATTTCTGCCATTGCAATGCTTACTGTACCAAAAGGAATCTGGGCTCAAGTAGGTTATAATTCTGTGTTTGGAGCTTCTGGTGGTATTGGAATTAATATTACATCACAAATAGCACTTGAATATAATTATGAAAGAGCCATTGGTGATCTAACTAATTTTGGATCGTCACATGAGTTTACTCTGGCATTCAGATTTAAAAACAGAGAGAATTATATCTACAGTGGTGGTGATGAAGTTAGTGGACTGATTTCAACCGAAAAAAGGAAACAACCTGTATCAAAAATTTCAAAAGCTACAGCAGAAGCTAATCGAAAAGCTTCCGCAGAGAGAAAAGCCCAACAAGAAGCTGATACACAGGCTAAACTACTAGCAGAACAGAAAGCTAAGGAAGAAGCGGATGCCAAAGCTAGACTACAAGAAGAACAAAAAGCTAAGGAAGAAGCGGATGCCAAAGCTAGACTACAAGAAGAACAAAAAGCTAAGGAAGAGGCGGATGCTAAAGCTAGATTACTAGCAGAACAGAAAGCTAAAGAGGAAGCGGATGCACAAGCTAAACTATTAGCAGAACAGAAAGCTAAAGAAGAAGCTGATGCACAAGCTAAACGATTAGCAGCGCAAAAGGCTAAAGAAGAGGCTGAAGCACAAGCCAAACGATTAGCAGCGCAAAAGGCTAAAGAAGAGGCTGAAGCACAAGCCAAACGATTAGCAGCGCAAAAGGCTAAAGAAGAGGCTGATGCACAAGCTAAACTATTAGCAGAACAGAAGGCTAAAGAAGAGGCTGAAGCACAAGCCAAACTATTAGCAGAGCAAAAGGCTAAAGAAGAGGCTGAAGCACAAGCTAAACGATTAGCAGAACAGAAAGCTAAAGAAGAGGCTGACGCTAAAGCAGAACTGATTACAAATCCTAAAGACGAATTAGGTAAATCTATGTATGCACTTGCGCAACAGACTGAAGCGACTAAATCTACTCAGAATGAATTATTAGAGAAATTAAATGAAATAGTTGAAATCAAGAATCAAGACCTTAAAGATTTAAAAGAGGAAAATGACTTGAGTGAACAAGGTATCACTGTAAAACCAAAAGCATTCAAAAGTATTACAGAGGAAAACAATAGACTTAATGCTATTAAATCTGATTTAGATAAAACCATAAAGATTAGAAGCGAGAAAATTGAAGAACTTAAGAAATTATATGAAGACAATTTTGATGCTGATACAATTACTAACGATGAAGTATACCTCTATTATCAAAAGGCCATTAAACGTTTAGAGTCAGAACAAATTGATGCAACTGAAGCAATAACGAGATTAGACACCAGATTGGAAGATATTAGAGTTGCTACCGAATTTGAACGAAGAAGACGAATCAAACGTGCTGCCTTTGATAATGAGGAAGAACGCTATGCACAGGATAGAGCAACACTAGAAAACATTAAGCAAACAACAACTTTATCTAGCCAGACATTACAATCGGAAGATTTTGATTTTGGGGAAGAACAAAGTGGTAATATTCAAATTTTAAAGAATGTCAAAAACATTGATAACGGATATTATCTGATTTTGGCAGTCCATAGTGATATTGATAAACGAAATGATTTCGTGACTAAAGTAGTAGCATCAGGTCGTACAGATGTTGACTTCTTCTATGATGTCAATACTAGTAAATATTACATTTATTATGAGAAGACTGATAGTGTTGAATCAGCCAATGAGGCTTTAAAAGCAAAAGGAAACAGACCGTATAATAAAAATATGTCCCTCGTTAAAATAGAGAATTAAATAAGTAATTAGGCCCCATTCCTATTCACCCACTGCCCATGGAAGAACTGGAATACAAAAAATGAGTATCATGAAAAAACCTACATTTTCTAGACTTACAATTATTATATTATTGTTCATAGGTTTTCAATCCTATGCACAAAATTACGAACCCTTCACCCCTAGGTTTAATGAGGATCTAAAAGGAGATATAGTCCTTATTGGTAATAATATTCTTGGGCCAGATAATAATGCATTTAATGATAATTCGGTTTATAATCACAATGTCAATATGACTTATATTGATATTGATGGTGATGCATCTACATTTAGTTCATCAAGTGCTGACTTAGAAATTCCAAATCCTAATTGTTATAGAATTATTTATGCAGGTTTATATTGGGGAGCCGTTAATCCAGGTAATGAACCAATTACTAATGTAAAACTCAAAGGGCCAGTTGGAGGTTATAATGATATCACAGGAACTATTATCTATGATGCTAATGGAACAACTGTTGATGGTGGTGATAGTTTTTCTTATGCATGTTTTGCTGATGTTACTGATATTGTAACTGCGTTTGGTTCTGGTACAGATTTAGGAACTTATACAGTGGCAAATGTCTCTTCAGGTTTAGGTGAAACAGCTAATTTCGATCCTTATAACGGAACCGGACAATCAGCAGGTTGGTCTCTTTTTATAGTTTATGAAGACCCTACATTACCTGGTAAATCTATTACTAGTTTTGATGGGTTTAGTGCCATTAGTGTACCTGGAAATAATCCAAATTTAGACATTCTTGTTGACGGATTTAGAACAGTCCCTGCTCCTGCTCCTGTTAGAGCAAATTTTGCTTTCGCTACACTTGAAGGTGATAGCCCGATTTTAGGAGACCGCTTAAGGTTAAACGGTGTGAGTTTATCTACAGCAGATCGGCCAGTAGCCAATTTTTTTAATAGTTCGGTAACACGATTGGATGCAACACCAGTAGACAATAGAGTCCCAAATAGTACCAATACACTAGGTTTTGATACTGGTACAATTGCTATTCCTAATCCAGGAAACTCTGTTATTGCTAATGATGCAACTTCAGGAGTTATCAGACTAGAGACTAGTGGTGACACCTATTTCCCATATTTCTTTGCTTTTGCTGTTGAAATTATTGAACCTAATATTGTGCTTACTAAAATTGTAGAGGATGATGCTGGAAATGATATAGGAGGACAAACCGTAGATCTTGGTGCTTCACTGAATTATGTTATTGGTTTTCAAAATACGGGAAATGACAATGCGACTAATTTCCAAATTAGAGATATACTTCCAATAAATATTATTTTTAACTACCCTGACGATCTTGTATTACCACCTGGAGTTACCGTAGCAAGTTATAACCCAACTACAAGAGAAATCATTTTTAATATCGATAATTCTCTGGTTGAGGAGAATGATCCGGTTTATGAAATTCGTATTGAAGTACAGGTAGTAGACTCCTGTGGTGAATTGGCAGACGCTTGTTCAAATATTATCAATAATCAGGCATATGCGACATATAACGGTTTTTTTAATCCGACATTTCAAATTACAGATGATCCTAGTTTAAATAGTAATACTGGATGCCTGTTATCACCTCAAGCTACTAACTTTTTAGCTGATCTTGATTGTGAATTTATAGAAGAGATTATCCTTTGTGGAGATAGTGTTGATCTTACTGCAGCAGATGGCTACGATTCATATTCGTGGTCTACAAATCCGTCAGGAACGCCTGTTATTGGAACAACACAAACAATAACAGTAACAAATACAGGCACCTATTATTCATTCAACACCGCTATAGCACCTTGTCAGTCTATAGAACAGCAATATGTTGTTGAAGTATTTGGTGGAGATATAGAAAACCCTGTGATTCCTTACGCTGATGAAGTAGTTACCTGTCCTAACGATGGAAAACTATTACCAAATATATTCCTATGTGGTGCTAACGATTCAAGATTCATTCAAACTAATATATCTAGTGCAACTTCAATTATTTGGGAACAACTTGACGAATCCAGCTGTGCAGCAGTAACAGATCCAGATTGTGCAAATGAGGATGATTCATGTGTTTGGAACGAAGTTGGAACTGGTGCAGATTTTCTAGCAAATACTTCGGGGCAGTTCAGATTAACTATCAACTTTTCTGGTGGTTGCTTTGTTCAGTTCTATTTTAATGTTTACCAGAACTTATTAAATCCAACTGTAATAGCAACAGACATTATTTGTACAACACCAGGAAGTATTACCGTAAATGATGTGCCTTCTGGCTATGAGTATAGCTTAGATGACAATACCTATCAAACAAGTAATGTTTTTACAGTTAATACACCTGGAACTTACACTGTTTACATCAGACAAATTGATGTACCCACAAATCCATGTGTATTTACTGTTCCGGATGTTCAGATTAGAGATCGGGATTTCACAGTGACATCAACAATCATTCAACCTCTCTGCCATGGTGAATTAGGAAGCATCCAATTAGCGGCTAATGATGTAGATCCGCAATATTCGTTTTCATTGTTTGAAGGTGGCACCTTAGTCAATAGCGTTGGTCCAATACTAGAAAATACGTATAGTTTTGATAATTTAAACCCAGGAACTTATACAGCTACTGTAGAAACAGAAAATGGGTGTTTCTATTCTGAAGATGTTATCATTGTTGAACCACCATTATTAACAGTTACTGCAGCTATTACAGTTCCATTAACATGTACTGAAGGAGAAATTACTGTCTATCCTGTTGGTGGAACACCTCCTTATTTCTATTTTGTGAATGGCTCAACAGATTTTCAAACAGTTCCTGAGATAGTTGTAACAACACCTGGAACTTATGATGTTACAGTTGTAGATTCTAACAACTGTAGTGCAAGTACATCTATAGTGGTAGATGCGATTCCAGAACCAGATTTTAATGTGTCAGCAACTGATATCGCTTGTGCAGATGCCACAGATTCGGGAATAATTAGTATCAATGTGACTGCCACAAATGGTAGTAGCTTAGAATATAGTATTGATGGAGGGGCAACATTTGTCAATTCATCTGTATTTACCGGACTTACAGAAGGTGATTATGATGTGGTTGTTCAATATTCACTTGGATCTTCTGTATGTACAACTAACCCACAAACCATATCAATAATTGCAAATAATGCCATTTCAGGTACTGCAGAATTATCAGCGCCATATACTTGTACTGATAACGGAACTATTACTGTTACTGGAGTTTCTGGTGGTGATGCACCTTACACTTATAGTATTGATGGTGTAAACTTTCAAGTTAGTAATGTATTTACTGGTTTGACTGCTGGGACTTACACTATAACCATACAAGATGCAAATGATTGTACATTCATTACTAATGATGTTACCATAGATGCTTTAAACCCACCTACTGACCTTACTTTTGATAATTCGCCAATAACATGTCCTACAAATACAACTACAGTAACTATTTCAGGAGTAACTGGTGGTACCGGAACTTTGGAGTATCAAATTATTGCTCCAACTATAAATGCAACACCTTATCAAACTTCAAATGTGTTTACTGGTCTAGAGCCAGGAACATATACATTTCAGGTTCGAGATGCTAACAACTGTATTTATAGCGAATCATATACTATAGATCCTATTCCTACACCAACGGTTAATGCTGTATTGACAGAAAATCTTAACTGTACAGCAACTCCAGATGCTGTAATCTCAGGAACAATTACTGGTCCGGCGCCATACACCTATGCAGTATCTATAAATGGCGGAACATTTACAACACTAGGTTCTACAGGTTCAACATTTACATATACAACTGGAACTGCTGGAACATACCAGTTCCAAATCACTGATGCTAACGGTTGTACTGCGGAAACTAGCGAAATCACAGTATCTCCAATTTCATTACCTGACTTAAGTGTGATTACTCAAACACAAGATATCCTTTGTAATGGAGACTCTAATGGTGCAATAGATATTACTATTGACAATACTGTTGGTACGCCTCCATTTGTTATTAATGTCAATAATGATACTACAGGTACGGACTATGGTACTCAGACTTCAGGCTTGCCAGCAGGTACATACACTATTTCTATTACTGATGCAAATTCTTGTACAGCTACAGATACAATTACCATAAATGAGCCAGATCCTATTGTTGTGGATTATGCAACTGTTGATATTACTTGTGGACCAGGAGGGATTTCTCAAGGTTCTGTTATTATAAATTCAGTAACAGGAGGAACAGCGCCTTATAACTACTTTGTAACAGGTACTAATGGATATTCAAATTCTGAAATTAATGCAACAGGATCAACTTCGGTGAGTTTTGATGTTGTAGATTTCGGTTTATATGAGATTAATGTAGTCGATGCCAATGGATGTTCAGTTTTAGAACAGGATGTATTGGTTGCATCACCTCCTACCGACTTGGATATTACGATTACATCAACAGTGGACTGTCTTACAGGTGGTGAAGCTGTAGTTAGTATTGGTTCTACATTGACAAGTTCAGGGCCGTTCTTCTTCAGTATTTATCAAGGACCAATTTCAGTATATCCAAATCCTCCAGGATCATGGATTCCAGAGGATTCTCCTGGTAGTGAAACCGCAACGTTTACTGGTTTAACATCAGGTGTTACATATACATTTATTGTGTATGATGCATCTACAAATTGTAGTTATTATGAACCAGCTACTACTCCAATTCCAACAAACTCAACACTAACATTAAGTGCGGTTAGTTCAAATAATATTACCTGTACAGGAAGTGCAGATGGTAATGTGTCTTTTACTGTCAATAGTGTTTATGGCTCTGCTGTAAACGTTGACTATGAAATATTTGACACATTAACTTTAGCGTCAACTGGTGTTACAGGCTCTGGCACAGTTCCAGCTAATGGATCACTTACAGTAACAGACTTAGGGCCTTTACCGTTTGGTAACTATTTTGTTTCAATTAGTGAAACTTCTGGAGCAAATTCAGGTTGTGGTGTTGTCACAGCGCCTTTCAATATAACCGAGTCTGCTATTGCATTAAACTTGCTTGTTTCTATTAATCAAAATGCAAATTGTAATGCTGGTTCCGGACTTATAAGTGCAGTGGGTGAAAATGGTACAGCACCTTATTTATACCAAATCACTACAACTCCAACTGCTCCTTTAGAGAATGACCCATCATGGGCTTCTGCGAGTACGTTCAATGTAGATTCTGGTAACTATTATGTTCATGTGCTCGATGCCTATGGATGTGTTGTATCAAGTCCTGTGGTTATTGTCCCAATGGACCCAACACCTGTAATTTCGGCAACTGTTAATAATTTATGTACAGTTTCCGAAGGAGATTTTGAAATAGATGTTACTCTGGACACACCTGGTATAGCTCCTTATAGCTATAGTATAGATGGTGGCGCTCCTCAAACCTTAACAGCTCCATTTGCGATATATAATTTATTTTCTGGAACACATACTATTGAAATTCAAGATGCTAATGGCTGTGGAAATTTAGTATCAATAGATATTCCTGCTCCTGTAGAAATAACTGCTGATATTAGCTCTGAACCATCTTGTAATAATGATGATGGACAAATTACAGTCAATGGCACAAATGGTTCAGGATCTTATGCATACAGTATTAGTCCAAATCCAGCGTCTATAAGTTTAACAGGGAATGTATACTCTAGTGTTCCATCTGGAATCTATACAATTACAATTACTGATACAGTGACGTCTTGTACAGAAGAAGTTACTATTTCTGTACCTGAAGCTACACCTCCAACGTTTACTACTACTTCAACGGCTGTGACTTGTTTTGGTGATAATTCTGGTTCATTTGAAATTAATGTCAGTGGATATTCAGGTGCTTATACTTATGAAGTGTTTGACAATTTGGGAACATCAGTAACTGGTGTAGTTAATGCCAATACATCAACTAACCCTTTTACAGTTACGGGAATGCAAGCTGGAAGTTTTACAGTAGTCATTACTGAAACTGAAAATCCATTTTGTTCTGCAACATCTGGTGTGATCATTTCATCGCCTTCAGAAACGCTATCACTCATAGCGACTGAAACATCAAATGTGACATGCGATAATAGTCAAGGAACTATTACAGCAGTTGCCAGTGGTGGTTGGGGAGATTATCAATATGAATTGACTGGTGCATCAACAGTAGCTTATTCTCCAAATAATGTCTTTACTGATTTGTCAGCTGGTAATTATACTGTAAATGTTATTGATGCCGAAGGTTGTGTAGCATCTACCAATATTACGTTAATAGAACCTAATCCAATTAACGCAACATTTACACCAAGTGTGACAACTCTGGCTTGTTTTGGTGATCAGGACGCGTCTATCACAATAACAAATACGACTGGCGGACAAGGTACAGATTACACTTACACTTTAAATACAATTTTACCTACTCCAAGTACATCTGGACCTCAAACTTCAAATATTTTTGGAAACCTTGGCGCTGGAACATATTCTGTAACAGTTAGCGATGGTAATGAATGTGTATTGAATTCAGCAACTATTGTAATTACGGAACCAACCCCAATTCAAGCAAGTTTGGTGACTACAACTACTCAAACATGTTTAACAGAATCTACACTAACATTGAGTGCAACTGGTGGAACTGGTCAGTATTCCTATAGTAATGACAGTACTTTTTCTACTGTTTTAGGAACATTCAATTCATCAATCACCTTTTCCGTAGCTGCTGGTACATATCAATATTATGTAAGAGATGCCAACGGCTGTGCGGCTAATGTATCAAATGAAATAACAATTGATCCACTTCCTGAATTAGTAATCAATTTAGAATCAACTGATCCAACCATTAATTGTGCTGGTGATAATAACGGAACTATAATGGCAACAGCACAAGGAGGATTAGGTAATTACATATATACCCTAGAAGATACTTCAGGAAATACAATTCCTGCAACTCAAAATAGTCCTGGTGTATTTACAGAATTAGTAGCAGGAACTTATGTAGTACATGTTGAAAGTGGCGATTGTGAAACAGCAACTGCACCAATTACTATAACTGAGCCAACAGCACCTTTAGAAGTGGAATTTACAGTCAATGATGTAACTTGTAGTGGAAATGATGATGGTAGATTAGAGATCACTGCTACTGGAGGTACTGGTATTATTAAATATGCCATATCACCTCAATTGGATCAGTTTTTTGAAACCAATGTGTTTGAAAATCTTGCACCTGGAAATTACGATGTTATTGTTCAGGATATATTAGGTTGTTATGTCACTTTTAGTTTTACAATTAATGATCCAATACAAGTTATCTTAACCATTGTCCCTGATTCGATTTTTGAAGAAACTTGTGAAGGTGAAGGAAATGGTGAATTCAGTATTGACATTTCAGGTGGAAATTTACCATACAGTGTGAGTTTAGATAATTATGATGGACCATATACCACAGGATCTGCAAACCAAACAGTATTTGATTTTACTGGACTAGGTGGTGGTGATCATACTGTTTTTGTTCGTGATGCTCAAGGTTGTGAATCTGAATGGAACATTACATTCCCAGAGTCAGTGTTTATCGACCCAATGGTTGAGATTGAGTTTCTATGTGTTGATAATTCTCTAACCAATACAGTTACAGTAACTGTAGATGATAGTATTACAGACCTAACACAATTAGATTATTCTTTAGATGGCGGCCCATACCAAATGAGCAACATATTTACAGATGTAGCTCCAGGTACAGACCACTACATTGATGTTAGACATACCAATGGTTGTATACAAACAACTGAGTTCTTTGATATTGGTGATTACGTTCCTGTTGACTTAATATTGAATGAAGGTGAAGCACCAGGTGAAATTATTGCTAATGCATCTGGAGGTACTGGCGATTATCAATTTACTATGAATGGTGAAGATTACGGAACCACAAGTGTGTTTGTAGTTACCGAAGAAGGTACATATACTATTACTGTTACAGATAGTGCAGGCTGTGAAGCTTTAGCTGTTATCGAAATTGAGATTTTAGGACCTTGTATTCCAAATTATTTTACACCAAATGGTGATGGCGTTACCGATACATGGGCTCCAGGTTGTGTGGAGGATTACCCAAATCTTACGTTTGATATTTTTGATCGCTATGGACGAAAAGTAGCTACTTATCGTGTTGGTGAATATTGGGATGGTCGATATAATGGAACCGAGCTTCCAACAGGTGATTATTGGTATGTTGTAAGACCAAATAGTACCATTTTAAATAAGGAATATGTTGGACATTTCACACTTTACAGGTAATAGGATCTGAAGAATTTAAAATTATTCAAATGAAAAAAATAACACTATATATACTTTTTTTAATCGCTTCGTATGGTTACGGACAAGAATTAAATTTACCTGTTTGGACCCAGTATTTAGCCGACAATGATTTTATCGTCTCTCCTACTTTTGCTGGTATTGGTGATAATTTTAAAATTAGAGCTAACGGATTGACCCAATGGGTAGGTATAAAAAATGCACCTGACAATCAGGCGTTGTATGCCGATTTCCGAATTGCAAATCAATCTGGTGTTGGAATCTCAGCTTATAATGATAGAAACGGTAATACTCGACAAAAAGGAATTAAGTTCTCTTACGCTCACCATATCATTTTAGATTACAAATCAAAGCAGTACTTGTCTTTCGGATTATCATACAATATCAATAGTTTCAGAATCGATATTGAGAATTTCGAAAATGGCGAGGGAACACCAATTGTAGATCCTAGTATAACAGATGATAGAGCTATTTCAAACAACAACTTTGATGTTGGTTTTCTATACCGATGGAACAGATTTTATGCTAGTTTTAATATGAATAACTTTTTAGATAAAGACATCGATAATTTTACAGGTATTGAGCTTGAGCCAAGTAAACTTTTAAACTATCAGATATATTCTGGGTATGTTATTCAGAGTAAGCGTAATAAAAATGTTGAATTTGAACCTTCAGTATTTTACCAGTTATTTAATAGTGATAAACGTTCTGCAACTGATATTAATTTCAAATATCGAAAGTTTAACAGAGATGGAGATTACTATTGGATTGGTGGTTCCTACCGCTTTTTAAATGATCAGTTGTTAAAACCATTAAATGTTGGGCCTATGGCAGGAATTATGAAAAACAGATTGTATTTTGCATATTCTTATCAACTGACTATTAATGATTTATCTGGGTTTAATTCAGGTACTCATTCAATTACTATAGGATTAGATTTTATGCAAAATGCAAGCAATTGTGCCTGTACAAAAGGAACCAGCTACAGAAAGTATAAAAACAATGGTAATAACAGAAATTAGGATTTATTCAACCTCTAGTTTATAACCTACACCATGGACGTTTGTTAGTTTAATAGCTTCATCGTCTTTGAGTTTTTTCCGAAGTTTTGAAATATAGGTATCTAAACTTCTACCTACAAATACACCATTGTCTTCCCATACTTTTTTGGTGAGTTCATCTCGCTTTATAATCTGATTTGGATGTGCAACAAAGATTTCCAGTAATTCACACTCTTTTTTAGATAAACTAATCACTTCAGCTTCTCTAACCAGTTTGTTTTGTTCAGGATAAAACTGAAATCGACCTATAGATGTATAGTCATTACTATTATGAGACTCTGGTGTTGAATTTTGATGTGTTCTACTCAACAAAAACTGAATTAAAAATGCTGCACAAATAAAAAAGAAAATAAATACCAGTGTTTGCCTGTTTAAAACTGATGCGACTCGCTTATTGAATTTGACCTCGATGGTATAACAAGATTCTGGTAACGATCGACCAGCACAAGGAATAATAGTACGCTCCTTATCGACACTCATTTGATAGCTATAAGCAACTTGTTGATCTGTACATTGAAGCACTTCTACAAGATAGTGTCTGGGAAGGTCTGTTTTAGTAAACGTACTATCAATGATGCTAACTAAGCTGTTCGGTTCAAATGAAAGCGGTTTATCAAATGATAATTCGTATTTCGATTTATTTAACTCAATGATTGGCAAAATCAATGATGTAGAATCCTGATTACTTAATAATAATTGATTGCCAACTTCTCGTAATGAGATTTTTGTACGTTCAGAAAAGGCGTCATCTTTTTCCTCTGAATTAGAAAACAACCACGCCATGCATACCACAATTAATAATATGCTGTATAAATAAATCTTTTTCTTGCTCATAATTTTTGTAAATAACATACAATTCTATGACTTTTTACAACTGTTGACACTTCTTTTACAGTTTTTTGACACTTTTTACTTGAGCTACAAATAGTTTTGCCTTCATATTAATCATAAATATAAACACATGAAATTACGTATTTTATTAGTTATTATGACTGTATGCTCAATAACTCTCAGTCATGCGCAGGAACATCTTGAAATAGACACAAAAAAAAGTGAAGTAAAATGGTCTGGTGAGTACACCTTTTATTTTGGAGGACATCATGGAGCTATTAGTTTTAAAAAGGGACATTTTATAAAGACCAATGATGTTATTAGTGGTGGTAAATTTATTATTGACATGACTTCAATTTCATGTGAGGATATTGAAAAAGCAGATGCAAATGAAAGCCTTGTAAACCACTTAAAAGATCCTGATTTCTTTGATGTGGCACAATTTCCTGAAGCAAAACTTGTCATCACTCGTGTGAAGTATCACGATAGTACTCATATGAAAGTTTTTGCAGATCTCACTATAAAAGGTATTACCTTGCCAATAGACTTTCAAGCTGAAGTTGATTTTGAAAAAAAGCAAATGACAACCAGATTCAAAATTGATAGAATGCGTTGGGGAGTGAATTACAATAGCAAACTTAGAGATGGTGCTATCTCAGATGCTATTGGATTTGAAGTTACATTGAAATTAAAACCACTTGAAAAATGAAAAAAGTAATCATTGTTATCGCAGTTCTATTTTGTTGCTCAGGAGCCTATACACAAGAGAAACATGATTATGAAGCATTTCAAGCTGATGAAATCTGGCTAAAAGAAATCATTAAGTTCCCTATTAGTTTTGCTCCTGAAATTAAATATGAGGGTTATGAAGATCTAAGGTTTGCTAAGGATTGGCGAAAAACGGAGCATGAAGATTTTTGGTGTTATACCTTTGCTTGGCATGTCAAAACTATTGAAACACAAACTGCTGAAGGTTTAGAAACCAATATCAAATTATATTACGATGGTTTAATGGGAGCTGTTAATAAAAAGAAAAATTTTCAAGTGCCTGAAACAACAGCTCTCTTTATCAAAACCGAGGGTGAAGACACTGATTTCAAAGGAAAAATAAGAGTCTATGACTCATTTAATTCCGAAGATATGATGACACTTAATGTTCTTGTAAACGTAAATTACTGCAAGGATTCAGACTCCTCGGTAATAATATTTAGATTATCACCACAAAGCTTTGATCATGATATTTGGGAGCGTTTCAAAACCGTAAAACTTAAAACTGATATATGTGAAATGTGATTACATACAAATTACCTTACTAGAAAAAAACATAGAACTACTCTTAATCAGGTATTTTCACCCTTAAATAACTCGTTTGTCTGTTATATTTTGCATAGAAATCAAAACATAATAGCAATGAAAAATAGCATCCCTTGTCCAATCTGCTTAAACTTTATTGAAATTGAAGCCGTAAACTTTTTAAAAGCAATACAATGTATTTGTCCGAAATGTGACACACAGATAAGTTTAGTAAACGAATAGGTCTTAAGTGCAAATCATGTTTTTATTCAGGAATTTTACTTACATATCCTGTATATCGAATAGGAAAACGCTTAGCACCTTTGAGGAGCATTTCACTTCTTAGATTAGGATAGAGACGAATTATGACATTATAATTTTCGTTATGACTTTTGGCGTCAAATTTTATAGTATAACTACTGTTTTTATGCTGCTCAATCTCAATATTTTTGATGGTATCTTCAAATTCGATACTTCCGTTATCATTTCGTCTGTTGACCATTTGACGCTCACCAAAATATGGCAACTTAGAATCAATAGCGTCTCCTTTGAGTTTTAAAAAATTAGGGTTTCCAATAAGGCTAACTCGACCAGCATTATCTCCAGGAGCTAATATTCCTGAATTCTGAAGCGCAATCAAACTGCTTGACGTTTGTGGTACTGCCCATTCAGATTCAATCATAAAAGATTGAGAGGCTACTAATTCGTCTAAGGCCTGTATTTGTTCTGGAGTGGCTTTGGTGTTGGAAGAACTACATGCAAGCATGAAAAAACCAACAAGGCACAAAGCTATCATTTTAGTTTTCATAAGCTTAATTTTTGTTCATAAAAGATACCATTTTATTCTCATAAATCATTGTCATTTAACATATTAAATATACTCTGAAGTTAGATTATCAACTTTAAGTCCATCCTCAAGTGCAAGAATTAAACCCTCAGCCGCTCGCTCACCAGATCGCATAGCTGCATTTAAAGATCCATTCAGCATTTGATCTCCAGCTAAAAAAACTGTTGGTTTTAATTGTGTTTCAGTTGGTGAACAATCCTGTTGTAAGTTATCTAATTCTGGTAATGCTTTTGGTATTTTGTAACGCTTCAAAAATGTAGTATCGTTAATATTACATAGTGTTTGGAGCTCCTCTTGAACGAGTTCAATTAATTCTGATTCGTCATACTCATGATCTTTTACCACAGTAACCGATAACAATTCTTGATCTGATGTACTCGATGTAGCTAAACTATTGCAAAAAAATAGATTATTAATCAATGCATCACCATCTGCTATTAGTCCGATTAAAGGCTTGAAAATAGAGCGCTTATCAACTTTAAAGTAAATATTATCACACGATTTCCAAGTATTGGTTTGATTTAGATTACGTATTAAACTAGAAGCTTCGGTTGCAATAATTGTAAAGTGTGTGTCAATGCGTTTACCATCTTCTGTAAGTATATGATCGTCACTAACAGTCTTTATTTTAGTGTTGAACAGGAATGTTGTGGCGCTCAATTGTGATTGCAGCTGCTTTGGTACTGCTTCTATCCCACTTTTTGGGAGCGTTGCATGACCTTCACCAAACATTTTATAGACAAACTCGAACATTCTGCTTGATGTGGCGAGGTCTGGCTCTAAAAAAATACCTGAGAAAAAAGGCTTAAAAAAATCATTAATCATTTGTGAACTAAATCCTCTAGCTTGTAAATAGTTTAGAGTTGTGGTTTCTTCCGAAGTAAAGATAGAAGAGATACTTTTCTTTTTTAATGCTCTGTTGAGTTTTAACACCTTTAGCTTATCACTAAAGTTTCCTACAGAAGCAGTTAATGTTGGAACTAGCAAAGAAAGATTACGAAGCGGATCTCCTATGACTTGCATTTTGCCTTCACTAAAAATAGCAGCACCAGGTAAAAATTTTTGTAATTCCAAGGCTTTGAGGTCTAAATGCTTTTGTGCTAAAGGATACGCATCCAATAACACCTGAAACCCATAATCTAATTGAAACCCGTCAATAACATCTGTTTTTACACGACCTCCAACACGATCTGAAGCATCAATAATTACTGGCTTGTAACCATTTTCTTCTAATGTTTTAGCTGCTATTAATCCACTAACTCCTGCTCCAATAATATGTATTTTGTAATCTTCACGTCTCATAGTGTAAAGATAAGCTGAACACAAATCAATCACAAAAGAGACTTAAAATCTTATACTTATATTAACATCTGAAGAAACGGAATTAAGTATAGTGATATTTCTGAAATATATAAACTAATACTTGTAATGTAGCCTAACTATAACGTCATTTGCTTAAACTTGATATCTAAGTCTTTTTGTAGCTTTTGAATATCCTGTTCTTCACCAGAAATAATTAAAGCAATTGAAGCACCTGTCTTTCCTGCTCTAGCTGTCCTTCCACTTCTGTGTGTATAATACTCCAACTGATCTGGTAACTGATGATGAATGACAAAGGCTAAATTATTTACATCGATTCCTCTGGCTGAAACATCTGTAGACACCAAATACTGCAAAGATTCATTTTTAAACGCACGCATAACCTTATCGCGTTCTTTCTGTTGCATGTCGCCTTGTAGTGCATCAACAGAAAACCCTTCGTTCTTGAGTTTTTCTGCAAGCTGAACGGTTCCTGCTTTAGTTCGGCAAAAGATAATGCCACGATCATTGTTATAGCTGTCTAATAAACGAGTGATAATGTTTACCTTCTCTTTGATTGAAGTAACAATGTAATGATGTGATATATTGGCATTGACCAGACTGTTTTTGTCTATCTCAACTTTAACAGCATCTGCCGACATATACGTTCTGATAATCTTTTGAATGTCTTCAGGCATAGTTGCTGAGAACAACCATGTATGTCTTGTTCCTGTAGTATATTTTAGAATCTTATTGAGATCTTGTTTAAAACCCATACTCAACATCTCATCAGCTTCATCAAGCACTAAGGTGTCTATCTGTTTGATATTAACTTCACCACGCTCTATAAAATCTAATAAACGCCCAGGTGTGGCAACAATAATATGTGTAGTTCGCTGTAGTCGTTTTAACTGAATATCCATCTTCTCGCCTCCATAAACACCTTCAGCAAAGATCTTATCATCGCAATATTTGGTAAACTTGAACAATTGCTTCTGAATTTGTTGCACCAATTCTCGTGTAGGTGCAAGGATTAAAGCTTGTACATGATTTTTTTTAGGATCAATTTGTTGCAAAATAGGTAAGCCATAAGCTGCAGTTTTACCTGTTCCGGTTTGTGCTAATCCAATAAAATCAGTGTCGTTATTTAACAACACAGGAATAGCTTCCTCCTGAATTTGAGTCGGTATTTTTATGTTGAGTTCTTTTAACCCTTTTATCAAAGGTTTAGATATTCCTAAATCGTAAAATGTTTGTTCCATGTCAATTATAATTGCCTGCAAAGGTATTGTTATTATTCGTAATTTCGATGTTATATGAACTTATCTCATCAACATCTTCAGTTGCTATATCAAGCCTATTGTAAAACCCATTTCTTATGGATGAACGATAGGGTTTTTAAGCTCAAACAATGTCATTTACCTGTTGCATCCAATCCTCAATTTCTTCGGAAATTGGATAAGCAGTTGCGCTTAGGACAATTGGCAGAACAGTTTGTCTTTAATCAAATTGAGACTAGTGATACTGCAGAATTATTAGCTGAAAACATTCAAATTCAAAAAGATAAACAGACTCTGGGCGAACTGGATGCTTTAATCAGAGTAAGTCATAGTCCTATTCATCTTGAAATCGTGTATAAGTTTTATGTTTATGATGATACTTTAGGCTCATCTGAATTAGAGCAATGGATTGGTCCAAACCGAAAAGATAGTCTGATTGAAAAACTCAATAAACTTAAAGAAAAACAATTGCCACTACTCTATTCTAACGCATGTAAAGCAAACCTAGAAAAGTTTGGTGTCAATACCATTTCTGTTGAACAACAGGTGCTATTTAAAGCACAACTCTTTGTGCCTTATCAACAGGAAGTCTCTTTTAATCTTTTAGATGAGAGATGTGTATGCGGATTCTTCATTACCAACACACAATTGAAAGACTTTAGGGATAGTCAGTTTTATATACCAATGAAATTAGATTGGTTTTTAGAGCCTCATCATAAGGTGGATTGGTTGAGTTTTAACGATTTCCGAAGTGATGTTAATGCATTTTTAGAACAACAACAATCACCTTTGTTTTGGATGAAAAATGAGCGTCAGGAATTGAGTAAATGCTTTTTGGTTTGGTGGCAAAATTAATTGGGTTGCTTTTCGCTTAAATACTTCCAGTAACGCTTAGGCACGTGTCTGATATGTAGCTTCATGTTTTTACGAGATTCTATATTGGTGCTTTTAAAATAGTCCTGCCATAGCTTCTGAAATTCAAATTCCTGATCGGAAAAATAATTGTCATCTGTTTTTGTAAAATCGAAATGTGTCGGAAACTCAATATTAATAGTATCTACAGTGTTCAGGTCATAGTATAATCCATAGTGTCGCTTGATATCATAAATGATCCACTTCTGATCTGCATAACGGTTTTTAAAATGTTTAATAAGTAATGGTAAAACATTGAAATCTGGTTCAATACTGGCGAAATAGATGGCATCTTTTGTCAATCTAAAACGAACAAAAGCTTCCATACGATGTTTTTCTCGTCCTACCATTTTAGCTATTTGTGATGTTTTTAAAACGGAAGGATGTGAAAAATCCTTATCTATTTTTCGTGTATTAGAAAACGCATATTTGATATAGTCCAGTAGTATCTGTTCCGCACCGAGTTTTTCACTCAGAAACGCGTAATAGATAGTATTGCATGCAGAAGCTGACAACTTAGATGTTAAGCCTTTCCATACTCGGTTTGCTTTGATAGTTTCAGTTGGTATTGTTTCATTTTGGGTAAATAATCCATTCTGTACTGATGTATTATTTTGAATATTAACAACGTCAAACTTATGCTCAAAAACATAGAATACAGCACTTAGAAACCCTTCGAAACTACCATCATATATAATATTCTTCTCTTTCATCTATCCAAATAAACTTAATTGGTTACTCAAGGTTTTTGTGTATTTACTTTTAGAATTCTGCAAGATGAGTCCTTTAATTTTTTCTGCTGTTAGGTCACGTCGTTCAAATTGGTTGCTATCACAAACCAGAAAATATTGTGCTCTGTTTAAAGCAATACCGATTTTTTTAAGATGGTCCCAATTGAGACGTCTAAAACGACGCGCATTCAATATTTTATGTACAGATCTCATACCGAGTCCTGGTATTCTGGCCAACATGCGCTTATCAGCTGTATTGACATCTACAGGAAACTCATGCAGGTTACGAAGTGCCCAACTTAATTTAGGGTCGATATCAAGATCTAAGTTTTGATGTTGTTGATTAAGGATTTCACTAACGTCAAATCCGTAAAAACGCATCAACCAATCCGTTTGATACAATCTGTTTTCTCTCAACATAGGCACAGCACTGCCAATTTGCGGTAAACGTTCATCATAACTAATAGGAACATATCCCGAATAATACACACGTTTCAAATTGAAACTTTTATAAAAATAATTTGAAGTTTGCATGATTTGAAAATCATTCTCTCCACTAGCACCAATAATCATTTGCGTACTTTGACCAGCAGGCGCATACTTTGGCGTACTTTTAATGATCTTCTTTTCTGCCTTGTACTGAATGATCTCCTGTTTAACTTTTTTCATTGGCTTTAAAAAGTCTTCACGATTTTTGTCTGGTGCTAACTTTTTAAGACCAGCTCTTGTTGGGATTTCGATATTAACACTCAAACGATCTGCGTATAAACCAGCTTCTCGCATAAGCTCATCTGAAGCACCAGGAATGGATTTTAAATGAATATAACCATTGAAGTTCTCTTCTAATCTGAGTTTTTTTGCTACAGCTACAAGGCGTTCCATAGTATAGTCTGCACTTTTAAAAATCCCTGAACTAAGAAATAAACCTTCAATATAATTTCTACGATAAAAATTGATCGTAAGATCTACTACTTCCTGCACTTTAAATGCAGCACGCTTAATATCATTACTTTTACGCGTAACGCAATAGGCACAGTCAAAAATACAATAATTGGTTAGTAATATTTTAAGTAACGAGACACAGCGACCATCTTCAGTATACGAATGACAAATTCCCATTCCTGTAGCATCACCAAGACCTTTATTGGTATTGGATCTGTTACTTCCGCTCGAAGAGCAGGACACATCATATTTAGCAGCATCTGCTAAAATTTTAAGTTTTTCTTGAATACGTTGGAATGACATAAGTAGGATGAATTAATCATACCAAATATCGATATAATTTTAATGCAATCCAAACATATGTTATATTTTAACTAAAACATATGTTAGTGGGTTGTATGCATAATAAAAGAGATTGAGCTTACAATATCAAACACTTCTTCAAGGTGTCTTCATAAATAGCTTCATATTGAGGTACGATTGTATGAATATCAAAATTAGTAGAGGTTTGTTTCGCACTTGATTTAAATTGGGCTAAGCGATCAGTATCTGTTAGTATATACAGTGCGTTTTTAGTCATATCATCAACATCATTGATATCACTCAAAAATCCTGAAACACCATGCACATTGACCTCTGGAATGCCTCCTGTATTACTAGATATTACTGGAACTCCCGATGCCATAGCTTCCAGAGCTGATAATCCGAAACTTTCTGTTAGTGATGGTAGCAAGAACAAATCACTAAAGCAGAGGATCTTATCAATTTCATTACTATTTCCGAAGAAAATCACCTTATCAGTGATCCCTAATTCCTCACACAATAGCTCAGCAGGTTCGCGTTCGGGACCTTCACCAACCATCATCAATTTGGCAGGTATTTCCTTCTGAATATTGTAAAATATCTTAATCACATCTGGAATCTGTTTGACCTCTCTGAAATTACTGATATGAGTGATAATTCGCTCTTCATCATTAGCCATCATGGCACGCTGACAATCGGTGAAATTTGGTTCATGACGCTCAAGATCAATAAAATTTGGAACCACATGGATATCCTTTTTAATGTCAAATAAACGCAACGTATCATCTTTCAAACTTTGAGAGACAGACGTAACAGCATCAGATTTATTGATACTAAACGTTACTGCAGTTTTATAGAATGGATGACTTCCAACAAGCGTAATATCTGTTCCATGAAGTGTGGTCACAATAGGCACATAAATACCTTCCTCCTGCAACATTTTTTTAGCCATATATGCTGCATAAGCATGAGGAATAGCGTAATGCACATGAAGCACTTCAATTTTATGAAGCTTTACCATATCTACCAACTTACTGGATAGCGCCAATTCATAAGGTTGATAGTGAAATAAAGGATATTCTGGCACATTAACTTCGTGATAATGTACATTATGACTTAAGAGCTCTAAGCGTACAGGCTGACTGTAAGTAATAAAATGAATTTCGTGGCCACGTTTGGATAATTCTAATCCTAACTCAGTGGCTACAACTCCACTACCTCCAAATGTTGGGTAACAAACAATTCCTATTCGCATATATATGTCTTTAATCTCTGGTTTCAGCTAGGCTATCATCAATTTCATCTTGAATAATAGCCTCATAAATTAAACGTTGTATTTCAGTTCTTATATTTTCACGTAACAATAAATTCTTTCCAGCCTTTGGATACGTTCTGTTAGCCAGGAAAATATAAACAATCTCTTCCTCTGGATCTGCCCAAGCATAAGTTCCTGTAAATCCGGAATGACCAAAACTAGTCATAGATATACATCCACAAGTTGGTCCTTCGTCTCCTAGTTGTGGTTTGTCGAAACCAATCCCTCTCCTTACATTTTTATGACAAAAATGACAGGTATTAAATTTCTCTATAGTTTCGGGTTGTAAATAACGTTTACCTCCATAGTATCCTTTCTGAAGATACATCTGCATTATTTTTGCCACATCATTGGCATTACTAAAAACTCCAGCGTGACCACCTACTCCATTTTGCATGGCAGCTCCCATATCATGGACATAACCATGTACTTCCTGATAACGAAAATATTCATCAATTTCAGTTGGTATGATATTTTTATCGCTAAATTTTGTCGACGGATTATACGTTGTGTAATTAGCACCTAGCGACTGATAAAAATGTTCCTGAGTTAATTTGTCAAGTGGTTTATTATAGTAACCTTCGATATATTTTTTTAGAATATAATATGGCAAATCACTGTAGCGATAGCGTAACGTAGACAAGAGTTCTGTTTCTTTTATGACCTTTTGTATCGAATCTGGATAATCATGACGCAAATACATTTGATCTGCAACCTTGATACTAAATCTTGGCGTTTTAGCACGTCTGTAATATTTAGATAGTGGTTTTTTAGTTACCGAATCTAATGTAGCCACATAGAAAGGTACCCAAGGACGCAATTGCGCATAATGGGAAAGCATCTGTTTAATCGTGATGTTCTTTTTGTTAGAGTCTAAATATTCAGGAAGAATTCTGGACAACTTGGTATTTAAAGACAACGCTTTCTTTTCCTCTAATTCCATTAATAGAGGGAGTGTTGCCAAAATCTTTGTTAGCGAGGCAACATCATAAATATCTTCAAACTTTACTTTTTCTTTTCCTTTATAGGTGTGCTTTCCAAAGTTTTTATTGTAAATCACCTTTCCTTTTCTTGCAATTAACAATTGAATTCCTGGTGTCATTTTTTGGTCAACTGCGTGTTGCGCCACCGAATCCACTCTAGCCAATAGCTTAGAGCTCATACCAACACGTTCTGGTAGTCCATAACTTAAAGAAAACAATGCATTGTAGTCAATCCCATCACCAACTTTAAAGTGTTCTCCTAGAGACACTGGAATATGACCTTTAGCAGGTATTGCTCCAAATATAGCTTGAGCAGATTTTTGCTGGGCAATATCGCTATTCTGATAGCTCATAACAATGGCTTCAATGTTTTCTATACTAGACAAGTCTATAAGCGAGTAAGGCATGGCAAAGACATCCAGAACCACAGTATTGGTTCTTGCTATTTCTTGCAACCAAACCAATTCCTTATTCTTGAATTTGTAACCTTGCCAAGGGTTATCATTCTTTTTGTGAAATCCGACGACAACCGTATTGTAATTTTGAAGTTTTGTAATCAGTTCGTCTAATTTTCCAGCTTTTACTTTATGAACTTTAGTGTACTTTTTTAACTCATTATAGAACGTAGAACCACTGCTATCTCCTAATTCGACATAAGCTATTTTTTTTGTCTCTAAATTTCGCAGAGGTAATAAGCTGGATTTATTTTTTAGAACAGTAAACGAATGCTCCATCAACTCCTCATAAAGCAAATCGTCTTCTAATCGATTGAGATCACTGACTAATGTAGATATTCCGATAGGTTGATACTTATCTAATCCAACCTTGAATTTGGCCATCAATATCTTTTTTACCGAATGAGCAAGACGGTCTTCAGATATGTCCTTTTTATTATATGCTTCGATGATCTTAGCTATTGCTTTTGGAACATCTTCTGAAATTAAAAGCACATCATTTCCTGCTTGAAATGCTGCAAGATCTATTTCGCCAGGTGTACTATAATTTGATACACCTTTCATTTCCAAGGCATCTGTAAAAATTAAACCTTTAAACCCTAGTGTGTCCTTTAAAATATCTGTAACAATGTGTTTTGATAACGATGATGGAAATCCAGAACGTGGCTCTAAACTAGGCACATTCAAATGTGCTACCATGATACTGGACAGTCCTTCTTTGATCAATTGACGATATGGATATAATTCTATAGAATCAATTCGTTTTTTATTGAAATTGATTGTAGGTAATGTTTTGTGTGAGTCGCTATCAGTATCACCATGTCCAGGGAAATGCTTAGCGTTTGCCAAAACTCCTGCATCTTGCATCCCTTTCATAAACGCCGAGGCCTTAGCTGTTACATTATCACGATCTTCACCAAATGAGCGATTACCAATAATTGGGTTTTTCGGATTAGTATTAATATCTACCACTGGCGCAAAATTAAAATGCACACCAATACGTTTGCAATGTTCTCCTATATGATACCCTGTTCGTTCTAAAAGTGTATTGTCGTTGATAGCTCCTAGGGTCATATTCCATGGAAAAGCATAGGTTGAATCTAATCGCATGCTCAATCCCCATTCTGCATCCATACCAATCAATAATGGTGTTTTTGAAATGGCCTGGTATAAATTATTTAATTTTGCTTGGCGCACAGGTCCACCTGTTGAAAAAATCAATCCACCAATGTGATAGTTATTGATTAGGTTAGCGATCTGCTTTTCATTATCCTTTTTATTATTTGAAAACGCTCTAACCATGAATAATTGTCCGACCTTCTCTTCAATTGACATTACACTATAGACACTATCTACCCATTTTTTCTGAGCTTCAAGATCTGAATGTGCCAAAGGATGACCGGCTTCCTGTGAATATATAGGTAGTGTAGTGGTAAGTAAACAAATGAGGGACAAAATATATCGCATAAACTATGTGTGTTTTAAATGAGCTCCATGACTAACAGATATAGAACTAAAAACTATGCCAAAATAGTACTTTAGTTCTTAGAAAAAAAAGACTTTAAGATAGATTTATAAAGAAGGTTGTAAACAACAGCTTAATTGAAAAAAAATGACTTAATCTTATCCAGAAGCGATCCAGAAGACGATGTTATGCTTTCATCTAAATTCCCCATAGCTTCCGTAGCTGCTTCTCTAACGCTGGAATGCGTTGAATTGTTTGCAATATTTCTGAGACTACTGATCCAGACCGAAACTTCAGCGATATCATCTGCCTCTTCATCGTACTCTATCAAATACCAATCAATGATCTCTAAAAGATGAAGGTTGAAAGCTTTGTCATTAGATGTGCTTAGCTGTGCTATCAAAAAGTTGATGATCTCAATATAGATATCTTCGTCTTTAGAGTAAATATCTTCACATTCAATATCTTCCAGAACCTCCAGATATTCTGCTTTGATCTTATTGTTTTTCGCTAATGTAACGACGCGTTTAATTTCTTCAAACAAAAAATCGTTCCAAGCTGTTGAATATTCAGTAAGTGCTGTGTATACTATGCTCAGACTAGAAAACTCTGTAGGAATAGTATTGATGCAATAGTTTTTAAATTCATCAGGATTTGACTTTGCAAACTTTATCAGGTCTTTGTGAAATCGTTTTTGTGTTTTATCATCCAGATCCAACCATTCTTCAAGTTGGTCGTTTTCATGATAGGCTAATTGTTCTAAAATGGTCATATAATTGATTTAATCTATTAAGTCTATGTGTCTATCATGATAACCCAGCAGATATAATACACCGTCCAATCCAATACTGGAGATTGAGTTTTGTGCATTGTCTTTTACAGTTGGTTTTGCATGAAATGCAATACCTAAACCTGCTAGATTTAGCATTGGCAAATCGTTTGCACCATCTCCAACAGCAATAGTCTGGCTGATATCGATGCCTTCCTTATTAGCTATATCCTTAAGGTATTCGGCTTTTTTATTACCATCAACTATATCTCCAAGATATCCACCTGTTAAAACACCATCAACTATTTCGAGTTGGTTAGCATAGACATAATCCATGCCTAGTTCTTTCTTTAAATATTCACCAAAATATGTAAATCCACCAGATAGAATAGCTGTTTTAAATCCGTAACCTCTCAAAGTGTCGATTAATCGCTTTGCGCCTTTAGTTATAGGCAAATTTACTGCAACCTCCTGAAGCACCTCCTCTTTAAGACCTTTTAAGAGTTTCATTCGCTTTTTAAAACTCTCTTTAAAATCTATTTCACCTTGCATGGCAGATTCAGTAATCGCCTTTACTTCTGCTCCAACACCAGCTAATTCTGCCAATTGATCAATAACTTCAGCCTGAATAAGTGTAGAATCCATGTCAAAACAAACCAAACGACGATTTCTTCTAAAAATATTGTCTTCCTGAAACGCAATGTCAACATCTAAATCTCTGGAGATTTGCATAAATCGTTCAGTAAAATCAGCTTTACAATCAATTTTACCTCGTATGGACAATTGAATACAAGCACGTGGATATTCTTCTTCTCTAACAAGAGAGGTACGACCTGTAAGTCGTTTAATGGCATCAATATTCAAATTCTTTTCAGAAATGACATTGGTTACTTTAGATATTTGTTCAGCAGATAATTTTTCTCCTAAAATAGTAATGATGTAGCGGTCTTTACCTTGAAGTTTTACCCAGCTTTCATAATCCTCAATTGAGATAGGAGTAAATTTAGCTGTAACACCAAGCTCATGAGATTTAAAAAGCAAATCTTTTAAAACATCAGCCGATTTCTCACCAGATTCAATTTCAAACATAAACCCTAGAGATAGGGTGTCATGAATATTTGCTTGTCCGATGTCTAATACTTTAGCACCATAATCTGACAAGACATTTGTTAAACTAGAGGTTAATCCGGGTTTGTCTTGTCCGGATATATTCAGTAAAAAAATTTCGTGAGTCATGTTAAAAAGGAACTTATCTTATTTTAAAAATCTACTGTGCCAACTCTCACTTACAGGAACTTCCCAGTTCTCTTTGAATTCTGCAATATTGGTCACTAAATTATTAAAAACAATAGTATTTTTTGACACAGCTTTATCCTTTGCCATTTTCTTGAAGTCTAATAATGATTTATGCGCTACATACTCCCCTTGCTTGAAAGAGACGTTCATCTTATCCATGAGATCAACATTATAATCCTTTTCCAATTGCTGAATAAAATGTACAGATGCATCAATACTACATCCAGTTGCAATATTTAAGTTTTGATTTAAACCTATTACTATAAATCTTTTATATTCAATGGTATAACCAGCTTGAAGATCGCTTCCATGAGCTGTCCAATTGGTGATAAATATATCAAGTCTTTCTTTTATTTCTGAAAGTTCAGCCTCGGTAAATGATCGGTTAGCCTGGTAAATCCAAACGCGTGATTCTTCTGGGAGGGTATTAAAATTAACAAGCATAATATTATATTATTCTTTTGTGTATTTGTATCTAAAAAGCATAGCCATTACAGCCCCAAAAAACAGGAAATTTACTGCAAATTTCAGCAAGGAAAATGATGAGTCATCAAAATAATCAAAGACAGCCATAAAACTTGCAAAAATCACTCCATTGATGAATCCTATCATTAGAGATGTTTTTAATGATAATCTTTCCTTTTTCATGTTACAAAAATACACTTTTACATCCAATCTCTATCCTGTGATTCAACTTTAAATAACAAGAAGTTATAGATGTATTTTGCCTGCTTTAATGCTATATATGGAATCTTAACCGACTTAGATGCTGTTGCGATTTCTAAAGATGCAATTTGTTTGCGTTTCTGAAATATGTTTTGTTTTAAACTAACCGATTGTATTTTATGAATCTCTAATATGTTCAATGTGGTTTCAATAACACCACTCCCAATAGTTATAAAGTTATCATCTATTTTATAAAATGCTTTTTTATAGCCAAAATAACTATACAAGGCAGCAATAGGTATCAAGACCAAGTTAATCCACCATATCCCATTTCCGAAGATAAAAAACGTAATGATATTTAGAAGAATTGCTAACAATAACACACGTAATGCTAGTACACGCCTGTAAAAAAGCAATGGTTTGTAAGGTACTGTATCTTCAGAATAATTGGTAATTAATTTATTTATTAAATGACGAACCTGAGCTTTTTCTAAAGCAATTATCACAAAATTCTTGCGTTGCTTCACATTGACCATAGCCTGTTTTACTTGCATGGTATGTAAACCAAAATATTGCTTAACACGATTGGTCTTAATAACAATATTTTGAATTCTTGAAGGCGTTAAACTAAGTGATACTTTATTAAACAATCCTTTATTGATCTCTATGGTTTTTCTATTCTCAACAACTTCTAGTCCGAAATTTGTGATAAACGTTTTTAGGATTGAAAACAACAAAGAAAATAAGATCGCTAAAATGACAATAAAAAGATTGGTAAGCATTATATTCACGATAGTATCTTCACTAAGGTCAATAAAAGTATCCAAGCGTTCTTTTAACCTGTAGGTCTTGATGTAGTCCTTAAATTCATAATACAAACCAAACACAAAAGATGCGATGATGGTAAAACTTCGTAGGTGATTTTGTGAAATCCCTTCTAAAATCAAGCGTTTAGGTGATACTTTAAAAAATACATCTCTTTTAGTTTCAACATTATCTTGTACTGAATTTTCTGAGATTTGAGTTTTTTGAAATAATTCTCTCTTTAATTGCAGTGCTGTTGCTTTGTCTAATGCACTGATCTCAATTTCAGATTTATTATCTCCAGCAGTTTCGATATTTAGCGATACAACATTAATGATTTGCTGAAGAAAATTTTGCTTGATGTATACATTTTGAATTTTTGACTTCGGAATAATGGTCTGATCTTTATTTATGATGCCTGTAGACAAATAAAAATCATCTTTACTGAGATGAAATTTAAAATTTAAGTATTTGAGAATTGCAAAAACCAGAAGCAAGATCAAAATACCAATAACAATTAGGAGTAAGTTTAACGCACTGATATTAAACAGCATCTTTTTTCGCATTAATGAGAGTCCGAATGCCAAAAAAAGAACAAAAAAGCGTTTAAAGAATTTGAAGGTATTAAATGCAAAAATGACAATGATTCCTTTTGCAGATTGTCTGATGGGTTGAGAAAAATCAGCTATTTGCATTGATCTTTGCGCTTATAAAATCGTTAACTTGCCTTGCATCATCATGTGGCAAACCACTAATATTCAGATCGCTACCAGACTCTCCTGCAGTATATAGATTAAGTGTTGCAAGACCAAACTGTCTTGCCAACCAACTCCTCGATTCTTCGATATGCTGAATTCTTGAGATAGGAACTGTTGTAATGGAGTTTACCAATAATCCTTTTGCATAGATGACATCGTGCTCTCTAATCGCATATTTCCGCTTTTTAAACGCCAAAATTGTTATGATCAAATTGATTAGCCATAACCCAAGAACTAACAAGAATATAAACCAAAAACGCTCTTGAACTATCGCTTTGGTCACAAAGAACTTAGCTGCAGTTAATATGGCAAGAACAACAACACATAGCATTAACTTATTTAAAATAATTACCTTCAAATATGTTTTAGAAATAGGCTTAAGCGTTGCAGTATCAACATTAGGTAATGCTTCTATATTGATGATTTGATTAGAGAACATCTATTCTTTATTGCTTTTTGTAATCATATACCATTTACGAAGTGCTCCTGTAATTGCAAAAAAAGGAAACCACAAAGGCAAATAATTAGTATAAATGATACCGTTTTTTAAATACGTTAGCAACAGTAATACTGCAGACCAAATCAACCCATTGATCATTGCAGCTTTCAAAATGACTTTAGCCATTGGTGTCATTACTATTGTGCAAGTTTATTTCTTGTTTTGCTTTTTAAAATTCCGATAGGTTAAAAACCCATACATCACAACGCCAAAAATGAAATAGAATGATAATCTTGGCCATGAAAACCCACGACCCAATAGCCAGTCTAAAAGAATTACAACTAAAGAAAATATTGTGCCACCTACAAAGGCAGCAGTAAGAATTCGCTTTTTATTAATTTCAGCCATTTATAGATCTTGTGCGTTAGCGATGAGTTCTGCTATGTCCATAACAGCTATTTGTCCCTCTTTTTCTTTATTCTTAACACCATCGGTCATCATCGTATTACAAAACGGACAACCAGCAGCTATGATCTCTGGTTTTGTTTCCAATGCCTGTTCTGTTCTTTCAATATTGACTTCCTTATTTCCAGGCTCAGCATCTTTGAACATTTGCGCACCTCCGGCTCCACAGCATAAGCCACGAGATTTACAGCTTTTCATTTCAACCAGTTCGGCATCTAATTTTCTTATAAGGTCTCTTGGTGCTTCGTAGACGTTATTTGCACGCCCTAAATAACAAGGATCGTGAAATGTGATACGTTTACCTTTATATTCACCGCCTTCAATAGTAAGGCGACCATCATTGAGTAGAGACTTTAAGAATTGTGTATGATGCATCACTTCATAGGTACCACCTAAACCAGGATATTCGTTCTTTATGGTATTGAAACAATGCGGACACGCTGTAACGATTTTCTTTATCTCATAAGCGTTCATCACCTCAATATTAGTTACTGCCTGCATTTGAAATAAAAATTCATTTCCAGCACGCTTTGCCGGATCACCAGTACAGCTTTCTTCCGTTCCTAAAACAGCAAACTCAACGTTAGATTTGTTTAATAATTTTACAAAAGCTTTTGTGATTTTTTTTGCTCTATCATCAAAGCTTCCAGCACAACCTACCCAAAATAAAACTTCGGGTTGTTTGCCTGCAGCCATAAATTCTGCCATGGTTGGCACTTTGAGTAAATCGCTCATATATTTTTTCTTATGTTCTTAACAGGTTAATAATAGCATACTACTTATTAAAGTTGCATGAATTAATCTTAATCTTCTTTTATAGCTGCAAGATCTTTTTTTGCAACTCTTATATAAATTGCAAGTTTTTTCTTGCCTTTTTTTAATCTATTCTTTGGATCAAAGCGTTCTAGATAAGATCTGCGGACAGCTTCTTTACCAATAGCCTCTTTTTGAATATCAGTGCAATAATCACACATCACTTTTAAGAGCTCTATACGTTTTACTTCATTGTTTGCATATTCAATGAGAGTATATGATTTAATCTGTAATGAATCCTTTTTATAAGATTGTGCGTGCAACACAGTATTTAAACACAGTATTAATGATAACATGAGTTGATATTTCCGAAGAAAAATACTCATAACTACTCATTTTTCCAGTTTAAACGATCCATTTGATTGTATGGCCAAGGCGCTCCATTATTTTCAATATTGGTCATCATATTATTAAGTTCCATTGGCGCAGCACTTTGTTCCATCACTAAATACTGACGCATTTGCATAATAATATTTAAAGGATCAATACTGATTGGACAAGCCTCTACACATGCATTACAACTGGTGCAAGCCCAAAGCTCTTCGTTAGTGATATAATCACCTAAAAGCTGTTTACCATCGTCTTTAAATTCACCTTTATTTGCATCTATATTTTTACCAACTTCCTCCAAGCGATCACGAGTATCCATCATGATTTTTCGAGGTGATAATTTTTTACCAGTTTGATTTGCAGGACACTCACTTGTACAGCGTCCGCATTCCGTACATGAATAGGCATTCATTAAGTTAACCCAACTCAGATCCTGAACATCACTTGCTCCAAACTTAGCAGGAACAGCAGCTTCAGCACCTTCTGGTGGCGCAGCAAAAGGATCAACGTTAGGATCCATCATCATTTTTACTTCGTTAGTAACCTCTTCCAGATTACCAAATTGTCCTTTAGGTTTTAAATTTCCGTAGTAAGTGTTAGGAAATGCCAATAGGATGTGTAAATGTTTAGAAAAGTACAGATAGTTTAAAAACACCAGAATACCCAAAATGTGTAACCACCAGGCAGAACGTTCAATGGCGATTAATGTTGCGTTCGACAAACCGTCAAACAATGGTAACAAATATTGACTTACAGGAAAAGAACCTGCGTTAGCATATCCCTCTGCACCATTGAGTTGCAATTGTAAATCTGTGGCATTCATAGTTAAGAACAAACACATTAATACAACCTCAAAATATAAAATGATATTACCATCATTTTTAGGCCAACCTTTCATTTCTGAACTTAGGAATCGCTTTAATTTGATTACATTTCTTCGAAGCCAGAATACAATTACAGCTACTAAAACTAAAAATGCTAGGATTTCAAAAGATGCAATTAATACATCATAAATGGTACCTGCCGAAGAAAAAATACGGTGTTTCCCTGTAAGACCATCAATGATAATTTCAAGAACTTCAATATTAATGATGACGAAACCTACGTAAACAATAACGTGTAAAATTCCTGCTATAGGACGTTTTACCATCTTACTCTGACCCAAGGCAATCATTGTCATGTTCTTCCAACGCTGTGATTTATTATCACTAACATCTTCATCTCGACCAAGATTAATATTGCGCTTTATTCTTTTTACATTTCTTGCAAAATATCCTACGCCAATAATTAGCGCAATAGCAAATACTATTTGTGGTAAATATTCCATACTAGAATTTAATTATTTTGGTCTTCTTCTTTTGGTGGTGTATATGGTATCTCCTTTTTCGACAGAATACGTCTGTAACGGGCAGGATGTAACTTAATATCTCTGATTAATTCTTCCATTTCTTTAGAAGCTGCTTCTAAATTATCATATAGACCTTCATCTTTTAATAGCTTACCAATTGTACCTTCTCCACCATTGACTGTTGCCATCAATGTATTAACAGAGGTTAATGTTTGATCAAGCTTATCAACCATTTGCGAAAAATCTATCGTTTTTAAATCACTGGTTACAACCGATAAATCTTTAGAAATAGAATCGAAATTTGTAAGTACAGCAGCTAACTTGTCATCATTTTTACTGACTAAGCTGTTGATAGAATATGCTACAGACTTGAAAGATTTCATTGTTGAATTGAGTTCCTTAATGGCGTTCTTTAATCCATCTTCAGATTCGTCTGCAACAAGATTATTTAAATTGACAAGCAATGTATCTGCAGCTTTCAATGTGGTTCCTAACTCACTACCTACACCTGAGAAATTCTTACTCAAACTCGATACTAGCCCTTCCTCTACTTCAGATTTAAGGTAATCACCAGAGGTTGCTTGTTCACCTTCATTGCTAACTATTATAGCAAGAGCGTTACCACCCATAAGTCCTGTTTCGTATAAACGAACTGTACTTTCTTTGGAGAATTTTAATTGCTCATCTACAGTAAACTCGATTCTTGTTTTACCTGTGTCAAAATTATATTTAATACCTTTTATTTTACCAACGGTATTTCCTCTAACCGTAACAGGTGAGGATTTGCTAAGTGCATTGTAATCAAACTCTGTATAATAGGTGTCTTGTGACTCAAACAGATTTTCACCTTTGAGATAATTGAATAGAAATATCAATAATATAATACCCGAAAGTACGAGTACCGCTGTTTTTACTTCTCTTGAGATTTTCAAATTTTTCAATTTTGGGTTAAAACAAAATTAGCAATAATTATATAAAGAACCTTTCTAATTGGAAGTAGATTTTAAAGCTTCGGAAACATCTATTTTATTTCCATTTTTGTAAGCCACTACAAAACAGTCGCTATAACCTTTAGATTTTGCGATTTGTTGAAGCTGTTTGATTTCAGTGTAATTTGAAGTATAACCATAGTAGTACTTATACTTAGAACCTGTTTTCTCTCTGGATATATCTGATAAACCTTTAAAATTATAAGACTTAGGTTCAAGGGCTTTTGAACTGGAAGCAATTTGCACCTTAAAGACTACATTTTCAACAATTTGTGATTCGTCAGTAGATGTTGCAATATCAGTAGTATCATTATCTGACTTGTAAACATCCATACCGATATTGAGTTCTAATTCTGTTTTATAATCTTCAATAGCATTTACAATAGACTTTGTAATATCTCTCTGTCCCTTTTTAGAATTGAGATAATCGCCTTCTCTCTTATTTGTAATAAACCCAGTTTCGATCAATACACTAGGCATATAGGTATTATGTAAAACCCAAAAGCCAGCTTGTTTCACACCTCTACTTTTTCGTTTGATTTTTCCTTTAAAATTATCTTCAATATTACGAGCAAGTCTGATACTTTGATCTAAGTATTCTTCTTGAAGCAAACTAAGTGAGATTAAAGATTCAGGAGAATTAGGATCAAAGCCTTCATAATGTTGTTCGTAATCTGCCTCTAAGAAGATTACTTCATTCTCGCGTTTGGCAATTTCAATATTCTTATTATTAGCTCTGGTAGCTAACACATAAGTTTCTGTCCCATAAGCTTGTGAATTGTGCGCATTACAATGTATAGAGATGAACAGATCTGCATCTGCTTTATTTGCAATCGCTGCACGCTCGTGCAATTCTAGAAACACATCTGTTTTTCTGGTATAAATAACTTTAATGTCGTTATGCTTTTCTAGCTCAGCACCAACAGCTAGCACTAACTTAAGTGCAATGTTCTTTTCTTTGTACCCATATTTAGTAGGTCTGCCTGGATCTTTTCCTCCGTGACCAGCGTCTAAGACCACTGTAAATCTGTCGTCCTCTTTTTGAAATGCGTGGGCAGATGTTAAAAAACTGGTAATTAACAAGCCTATCAATACGAATATATAATGAGGTGTCGTTTTCATATGTGTTTAACGTTTTATCAACCGGGTTTATTTTAAGTATCCAAACATCTAGGTTTTATGAGCTCTGAATACTTTTGATAAATTAATTGAATTATAAATTAATCATAAAAAATATATGTAATTTTGGCAATTCAAAAACCGAGCCATACTTTAGCAAAAATACATTTAAAAGCATTGCGTACAAAAAGCTTACACATACTTTTCACCCTAAGTTTTACCATGTTTATTAACATGTTTTGCTTTGCTCAGGAAATTCCAAAACCAAAAGAGCCTATTAAACCAGAACCTGCTAAAGAAACAAAGGTTATTTCTATAGATTCTGTATTGGCTGCACCACAAAACAATAAAGAGGTTGATAGTGTCAGGCAAGATTCGGTTCCTAAGAAAAAAGAGCTCCTAACAGATATTGTAAATTACAAGGCCAAAGACTATGTTAGACTCAACCAGCGAGAGAATCGTACCACGTTGTTTAATGAAGCAGAGGTCAATTATACAGACATGAACATCAAAGCTGGTATCATAGTTATTGATCACAGTAAAAACCTGGTTTATGCTGGACGTTTAAAAGATAGCTCTGGTGTGTATTCTCAAGCACCTGTATTTACCCAAGGTCAAAGTGTTATAGAACCTGATTCTATTATTTTTAATACAGAAACTAAAAAAGCACTTGTTTTTAATTCCCGAACAGAACAAAGTGGTGGTTGGATTGATGCTGAAAAAACTAAAATGGAGAATGATTCCATTCTATTTATAGAAAGAGGAAAATTTACAACTTCAGAAAACAGAGAGGATCCTGAATATTATTTTTTAATGCGTAAAGCTAAAGTGGTTCCTAACAAAAAAGTAGTAACCGGATTGACAAACCTATTCATTTATGACGTACCTGTACCTATTGGTTTACCGTTTGCTTATTTTCCTATGACCAAAAAACAAACCTCTGGTGTTATTGTTCCTACACCTGGACAGGATCTAGGAAACGACAGAGGTTACTTTTTGCAAAATGGAGGTTATTATTTTGCCATTAGCGACTATGTAGATCTTGCCGTTTTGGGTGATTATTATACCAATGGTAGTTATGGTCTAAGATTAGAAAGCAACTATGCACTTCGTTATAAGTTTAGAGGTAATCTGAGTTTTAGATATGAAAACCTAATCAACAGTGAACGTGGCTTTCCTGATTTTGCAAAATCAACAATATATAATATTAGGTGGTCGCATAGTCAAGATGGAAAATCTAATCCAAGTTCTCGATTTTCTGCTTCTGTAAACCTTGGTAGTAGTCAGTATTTTAGACAATCGATCAATCAATTAAATTTAGCAAATACACAAAATAACACCTTAGCGTCTTCTATCTCCTACTCTAAAACCTTTCAAGGAGAACCACAGGTGAATATGAATGTAACAGCAACACATTCGCAAAACACGAATACACAACAAATTAATATGACTTTACCTACTATTCAAGCAAGTGTAGGTCGAGTATTTCCGTTTGCTCCAAAATTAGGTGCCAAAAAAGGTATTATTCAAAATATTAACCTTCAATACAATGTGAGAGGCGAAAACAGAATTCAAACAACTGACGAGTTCTTCTTTAAATCTGAAATGTTCGAAGATGCACAAATAGGTGCTTTACATTCAATTCCTGTATCTACGAATTTTAAAGTTTTCAGATACTTCAGTATGAGTGCCAATGCTAATTTAGAAGAGAATTGGACGTTCAATACAATCAATAGGTTTTACGACGAAGATACTGAACAGATAGTAACCGAAGAATTAACAAACTTCGATCGTTTTTTTACTTATAATTTCAGCACAAGTATTGGAACAACTATCTATGGAATGTTCGATTTAGACAAAAAAGGTAAAGGTCGAAAAATTCAAAAAATACGCCATGTCATGCGTCCGTCAATTAGCTATAATATCAATCCAGCATTTGATGAATATTATGACACCTTTGAGATTGTTAACGCAGATGGAACAACAACAGGTGAGGCAGAACGAGAGGTGTACACACGATTTGAAGGCTCGCTTTTTGGAGTGCCAAACCGAACATTTTCCAGTTCTATGGGTATTTCTTTAGGAAACAACTTTGAAGCTAAAGTACGAGACAAAGATAGTACTGCTACCGAACCAAAGAAGATCAAACTACTGAACAACCTTAACTTTTCTACTTCTTATAATTTTGCTGGCGACTCCTTGCAGTGGAGTCCGTTGCGAGTATCTGGAGGAACAACTCTCTTAAAAGATAAGATGAATGTTAACTTCGGAATGGTACTCGATCCTTATGCATTAGATAATAATAATCGTAAGATCAATACCTTTAATATAGATAATGGTGGAAGTTTATTCAGACTAACCTCTGCGTCATTGAACATTAGTTACTCCCTCTCCAATAAAACTTTTGATGGAAGTGGTGGTACAGATGATGACCAACAAGATGCAGGTATTCAGGAGTCGCTTAGAAGTGGTGGTCGAGCCGATGATTTATTTGGTAGGCCTCAGGATTTTGCAGATCAGCGTCTGACTGATGATGACAAAAAAGATTCAGAGGACACATCTTCCGAATTTTATAATTATAAAATCCCATGGAATCTGAGGTTGGCCTATGCTGTGAATTATACCAATTCCGCAAGACAGAATGCCATTTCTAACAACTCGTTAATGTTTTCTGGAGATGTAGAACTATCGCCTCGATGGTCTGTTGGCGTCTCTTCAGGTTATGATTTTGCAAACAAAGGGTTTACACAAACACAATTTAGATTTGAACGTGATCTACTGAGTTGGCGTATGAATTTCTCTTGGGTTCCCTTCGGACCATTTAACTCATGGAATTTCTTTATTGGTATTAAATCAAGCTTACTAAAAGATCTTAAATACGATAAGCGTAGACAACGCGACCAACAACTATAACAGTACATGATCATGAAAACTATCATTAACACACCTAATGCTCCTGCTCCTATTGGCCCATACAATCAAGCAATTCTTTCAGGAAACACCTTGTACACTTCTGGGCAAATCGCTATCGATGTAAAGACAGGTGAGCTTGTCTTAGATTCTATTACTATGGAAACTGAGCAGGTGATGAAAAATTTGAAAGCTGTTCTTGCTGCTGCTGATATGACTTTTGAGCATGTAATTAAAAGCTCTATTTTTATTAGTGATATGAATAATTTTTCTAAGATCAATTCTGTCTATGCCAAGTATTTTGACGTTGACACAGCACCTGCACGCGAAACTGTAGAAGTTGCCAACTTGCCAAAATTTGTCAATGTTGAGATTAGCATGATTGCAGTAAAATAAGCACTCATAATAGTTATAAACAATTAATTCTTAAAAACTTCATTGTGCAAGTGTTTTATACTTGCATCAGAGCTTTATTTTTGAAGCAAATTATAAAACAACCTTACTATGCTTAAAGTATTGCTATCTAGTATGCTATTTTTATTTAGCCTAATCGCTACAGCTCAAGATGATTTTGAAAAGTCATTAGATTCTATTCAAACACTAGACGATGTCAACCTCTTCTTTGAAAAGAATAAAACAGCCAAAGGAAAAGTGATAGTGTTCAATGAAGAGAAACACAAAACTAAAATGGCATCTGACATCCTAAAAATGAGAGTTGGAGCAAAAAAGTATTTTAAAGACGCACCTCAAAAAACCTTTTATAAGGTGATTGAAAAATATGAAATCCCTTATTACAGAGCAAGTTGTGTGTATTTAGACGGAAATAAAATGACTACAGACGAGATCAATAAAATCCGAAAGAGTGTGATCTCAAAATATAATCAAGGCTATAGATTTACAGATCTTGCCAAATTATACTCTATGGATCATACAGCAAAGCAAGGTGGTGATCTTGGTTGGTTTACTTATGGCGATTTACATCCAGAACTTGAAAAGCAAATTTTAGATGGCACCTATAGTGTAAACGATATATTTACTGTTGATATTCCAGAGAAAAAGGCCTATTATGTGGTGCTTATGACCCAAGGCAAAAAACTTATAGAGGAAGCCAAAGTCTTAAAAGTGACCGAACCAAGACGACGATAATGCAACTGTTTTTTAATCAAGATCTTACAGAAAACAATTCTGAAATACGGTTTTCTAAAGAGGAAAGTCGACATATCGTAAAGGTGTTACGTAAATCTGTTGGAGACATACTTCATATCACTAATGGTAAAGGATGGTTATTTACTGCTGAAATCACTTTAGCTGATATCAAAAATTGTATTGCAGTAATTAAAACCTCTATACTAAAGCCGAAAAAGACCTATACACTGCATTTAGCTGTAGCACCAACGAAAATGAATGACAGATATGAGTGGTTCTTAGAAAAAGCTACTGAAATAGGCATAGACATGATTACGCCTGTTTTTTGTGATAATAGTGAGCGTCGTGTAATAAAAGCGGACCGCTTTCAGAAAATCTTGCAGTCTGCTATGAAACAATCTCTCAATTGCTATTTACCAAAACTTAATGACGCTATATCCTTTGATAACTTTTTAAATCAGGAACATCAAGGACAACTGTTTATTGCACATTGTGAGGATTCAGATAAAAAATCGTTAAAACAAGAATTAAAACCTCATACAGATACTACTATTCTTATAGGTCCGGAAGGTGATTTTAGCACACAAGAAATACAAAAAGCACTTCAACATAATTTTACACCTGTAGTACTTGGAGATACACGGTTACGGACAGAAACAGCAGCTATAGTTGCGTGTCATTCTGTGGCTTTTATTAATGAATTATAACTTCACTTGATTAGCACCAACTATATCTAAATCAGAATTTTGGATAACAAAAATTAATTTGAGTTCGTCTTTATCATTTACAATATTTGGTATCGCAATACTTTGATGTCCTTTAGAGTTTTGAAGCTCTGAAATATCCTCTGCCACAACAATATTGGAGTTTTTTAAAGTACGGTTACGATTCTCTCCTCTTGGTATTTTAGTGATACGCTCTTCAACTACTAAAACAGTTCGTAACAACTTGTTTGAAATCCGTCCCATAACATTATAATCAAAACGAACCTCATTACCATTCTTATCCAGATTAGCAATTTCAATTTTGTTTTCTGCTGATATTTTTGCATGCTGTTTTAGCTTAACATCCATTTCTCTGGAATTTGATCCTACAAAATGCGCTTTACCATTAATAACAATTTGTGGTGTGTAAATGGAGCTACTATTAAATTTCTGACTGTACAAACGCTGTTTATTACTAAAAACTTCTTTACTAAAGGGATCTTTCCAGCCAATATAGTTCCAATAATCTACATGATAAGACATCGCAATCACTGGTGTATCTGAGTCTCTGTTTTGAATCTGTGTTAACAATTCATCAGCTGGCGGACAACTAGAACAACCTTGTGATGTAAAGAGTTCTAGGACAATAACTGGAGGATAAGTGTCTATCGTTTCCGAAGAAAAAAATAATGGGATCATAAATAACGTTAAAACGATATGTTTCATAATACTTATTTTATATTTTTGAGCTATGAGGTTTAGTTCGAAATATTTTAAACAGCTTACACTAGCAATCACGCTTGTGATAACTTTAACAGGTTTTGTTGGCATAGCTCAAGATCTGGCTATTGTAAAATATAAAGGAGGTGGAGATTGGTATAGTAATCCGACTGCCTTACCCAACCTTATCAATTATTGTAATGCCACTATTAAGACCAAAATGAACACCAAACCTCAAGTAGTAGAAGTTGGCAGTATTGATATTTTTCAATTCCCAATGCTTCATATGACTGGACATGGCAATGTGTTTTTTTCAGATGAAGATGCTGAAAATCTGAGGAAATATCTAACGTCTGGTGGTTTTTTACATATAGATGATAACTATGGAATGGAGCCCTATATCAAAAAAGAACTTAAAAAAGTATTTCCCAATCTGGAACTCATTGAATTGCCAAAAGATCACGAGATATTTAATACAGCGTTTAAGTTTCCGCAAGGCTTACCAAAAATCCATGAACACGATGGTAAGCGACCACAAGCTTTAGGGATTTTCTATGAAAGCCGATTGGTACTTCTATTTACTTTTGAAAGTGATCTTGGTGATGGCTGGGAAGATCCTGAAGTACATAACGATCCTGAAGATGTAAGAGAGAAAGCCTTTAAAATGGGAGCTAATATTGTTAAATATGCTTTTGAGAACTGATTAAAAATATGATTTTCAACCTTAGCGGAAATAATGTATTAACGATTCTAATTGCTACTAATTCAATTTAAATAGTGCAACTCGACCACTACTCTACTAATTTCAATAAACGAACTTTTCCCATTACTTTGGTTTGCGAAAATGTTAACAATGCTCCTAATGTTGGGAGCTTATTTAGAACTGCAGATGCTTTTGGTGTTTCAGAACTTATTTTTTGTGGAAAACACATTCCACTTGGTCGAAAAATGACTAAAACTTCAAGAGCAACTGAAAAGGTTGTGAATTATAGTATTTCAGAATCTAGTTTTGACGTCGTCAATAAATTAAAATCACAAGGGTATTTTGTGATAGCGCTTGAAATAACAACAAACAGCAAGCCATTGAAGTTGTATACATTTCCGAAGAATCAATCATTAGCTTTAATTATAGGTGATGAAAATTTTGGAATATCAGAGGATATATTAGGCCTTTGCGATGAAATCATTCATATTGATATGTATGGTCAAAACAGCAGTATGAATGTTGTACAAGCCACAAGTGTAGCTTTGTACGAGATGACTAAGCAACTTAAATAAAGTCTTTATATATTTATAGAGTAATATATTTATAGAGTAATATATTTATAGAGTAAAATCAATCAAATGAATTCAAGAACCATTGCCAATGGAATACTTAGAGCTGTAGGTGTTATAGTCGCTGTAGCTTTAGTATTATATTTTTTATATAAGATACAGTCAGTTATAGTGTACATAGTCATAGCTGCTGTAATCTCACTTATTGGCAGACCAATTATCATTTTCCTGAGAAGGCGCTTAAAATTTAAAAACATAATTGCTGTAGTGGTAACTATGGTTTTTCTTGTAGGCATATTTGTAGGTATTATAAGCTTATTAATTCCTTTGTTGGTAGAACAGGGTCAAAATCTTTCGCTACTAGATATTGATCAACTTAAAACTAACATAGAAGAGCTTTACAGAGCAGGTATTAGCTATTTAGAGCTAAATCATATAGATGCCGAACAAGCTATAAAAGACTCCAAGGTGCTATCGAGTTTAGACTATAGTATTATTCCAAATTTTCTAAACAGTATTGCGTCTGGCTTAGGAAATTTCAGTATTGGTTTAATGTCTGTTTTATTCATTACATTTTTCTTTTTAAAAGACAGCAATCTGTTTCAGCAAGGTATTTTAACCTTTGTTCCCAATGAAAAAGAAACCAGACTAAAACGTTCATTTTCTAAAATCTCTGATTTACTTTCTAGATATTTTGTTGGATTATTCTTTCAAATTCTCATACTGTTTGTCATATACACTATAGGTTTACTTATTATTGGAGTGAAAAACGCTGTAGTAATCGCTTTTCTTTGCGCTCTGATTAATCTTATTCCGTATTTAGGACCATTAATTGGTGGAGTTTTGATGCTCTTATTGGTAATGACCAATAATCTTGGAGATAGTCTCAATGAGGTGATCTTACCAAATGTCATCTACACATTAATCATTATTGTAATTGCTCAATTGGTCGATAATTTCTTCAGTCAGCCATTTATTTTCTCAAAAAGTGTGAAATCACATCCTTTGGAAATTTTCTTAGTGATTATTATAGCTGGACTTCTTTTTGGTGTGGTAGGCATGATTGTCGCTGTCCCTAGTTATACAGCCATAAAAGTGATTCTGAAAGAGTTCTTATCTGAAAACAAAGTTGTAAAAAAACTAACTCAAGGTCTTTAGTTCTATTTTGAATTCTGAAATTTTAAATATTGAAATCCAGGCGTTTATCAATAAAAATCTTGATAGCGAGGTTTCAAAGCTATTACTCAAAGGCACTGATTTTGAACAGGTAAGCACTAAAGAACTTATTGAGCAAATTGAAGCCAAATTAAAATCTAAAAAAAAATTACCAACCTGGTTTGGTACTGAGAATATCTATTACCCAAATAAACTAAATATTGAACAAACATCGTCTGAATTAGCAGCCTTACATAAATCTCAACTCCTGTCTGGAAACTCAATAATTGATATTACAGGAGGATTTGGTGTAGATTGCTACTACTTTTCTAAACAATTTAAAAATGTAACACATTGTGAGATCAATGAAACCTTATCTTCAATTGTAAAACACAACTACAAATATTTAGGTGTTACTAATATACATACTATCACTGAGGATGGTTTAAAGTATTTATCCTCTCATGATCACACTTATGATTGGATCTATATTGACCCTTCACGAAGACACGATAGCAAAGGAAAAGTATTCTTTTTAAAAGATTGCTTACCAGATGTTCCGAGTCATTTAGAAGACCTCTTCAGGTATAGTCATAACATTGCTGTAAAAACATCGCCATTACTAGATCTAACAGTTGGATTGAATGAATTAAAATATGTAAAAGAGATACATATTGTCGCTATAAAAAATGAAGTAAAAGAGCTATTATGGATATTAGAAAACGGTTTTAACAATGATGTCATTGTCAAAACCGTTAATATTATGGAAAACAAAAAGAATGTCTTCTCTTTTCAACTAAATACAGAGGCCATAGCCAAAGTGACATATGGGTCTCCACAAAATTATTTGTATGAGCCTAATGCTGCAATTCTTAAATCTGGAGGATTTAACAGCGTATCTGAAAGTTTAAAATTATCAAAACTACATCAGCACTCACATTTGTATACCAGTGAGAACCTCATTGAATTCCCAGGTCGATCTTTTGAGGTTAAATCGGTAATTGATTATAATAAAAAGAACCTAAAGGTCTTGAATATCTCAAAAGCTAATGTAACTACCAGAAACTTCCCTGAAACAGTTCAACAACTTCGAAAAAAATACCGCATTAAAGATGGAGGTAATACATACCTGTTCTTTACGACAAATAATTTCAACGAAAAAATAGTAATTGTTTGCTATAAAGTTCCTTAAAGATTAACAGGCGTATTTGGTAATAAATCGTTGTTTGAATCGATTTCCATGTCATAACTCATACACTGATCCATAGCAAATACAACTTTATTATCACTTACTCCAGTAGTATTCTTAATTACATTAAATATGATATCACCAGAAGCAAAAGATAAATAGCTTGAAGTATTTCCAGGAGCTAGATCTTGAACAGTATGCAAAATCGTACCATCTATAGTAGCAATTTGCAAAGTCACAGCAATAGTTCCATTGTTAGTAATCCTAGCTTGAGGATCCTGATCTGCACAAGGATCTTGTGCGATTTGATTGTCGAGTAATTGTTGCTCTTCTATTGATTCAACAGAACAGCTAAAACACGTAGTTATCACAATTGCACAAGCAATTGCGTTTTTAAGTAGGTTTTTCATCGATTTGGGGTTTAATGAAAATTATGGTACAAAGGTAATTCTAAAAATGAATAAAACAAACTATTTTATCGTTTAAATGTAAAATATAATCGATGAAATGCATATTTCTTTATGAAACATCGACGAAATACACATCTAAGTAATTGATAATAAATACTTTTAGATAAAAATGCAATTACAACACCTAGAATCAAAATATACTTTATTGTATCAATATGTTATAAAATACAATGTTATTTGAAACAAAAAAGCCTCGCCATTACTGACGAAGCTTTAAGTGAGCCCTGAAGGATTCGAATGCCGAATTAAATCGGCACAAGCACTTAGACCGTTCCGCAGAATTGCGGAATGCTCTATACTCTATCTATAAGCCATTTTATATATACCCTTGACTTTTTACTTTTTATTTCACGCTCTCTTTTATAAGCTTCTGTCTTGCTTACAAATGTTTCAGAGTAAACAACCTTCCAGTCATTGGCTCTTCCTGTATAACCCTTATGATTTGTATTATGTTTTCGTAGTCGCTCAATCAAATCATCACAAGTATAACCTACATAATAAGTATCAATAGTCTCAGAAAATAAAATATATGTATGACACATAAAATACAATGTTATTTAAAACAAAAAAGCCTCGCCATTACTGACGAAGCTTTAAGTGAGCCCTGAAGGATTCGAATGCCGAATTAAATCGGCGCAAGCACTTCGACCGTTCCGCAGAATTGCGGAATGCTCTATACTCTATCTATAAGCCATTTTATATATACCCTTGACTTTTTACTTTTTATTTCACGCTCTCTTTTATAAGCTTCTGTCTTGCTTACAAATGTTTCAGAGTAAACAACCTTCCAGTCATTGGCTCTTCCTGTATAACCCTTATGATTTGTATTATGTTTTCGTAGTCGCTCAATCAAATCATCACAAGTATAACCTACATAATAAGTATCAATAGTCTCAGAAAATAAAATATATGTATGACACATAAAATACAATGTTATTTGAAACAAAAAAGCCTCGCCAATACTGACGAAGCTTTAAGTGAGCCCTGAAGGATTCGAACCTTCGACCGCCTCCTTAGAAGGGAGGTGCTCTATCCAGCTGAGCTAAGAGCCCTAATAAATGTTCTTATTCACTTAAGTTGCAAAGAACTAGTCGGGGTGGCAGGATTCGAACCTGCGACCTCCGCGTCCCAAACGCGGCGCGATAACCGGGCTACGCTACACCCCGAAATTGGTTATCTCAATTTGAGTTACTAATTTCTCTCAAAATTCGAGGTGCAAATATATATTTTTTCTTTAAAAATTGACAACTTTTATTATTAAATTTAAGCATAAAATTTATTTTGATGAAATTTCTAAGGCATTCTGTATTTATATTCAGTTTTTTAGGTCTTATTGCATGTGCACAAGACAAAAATCCTATCAACAATGAACACTCCTACGAACTTGTTGTTCCTGAGCTATCTAACCCTTGGGGTTTCGCGTTTCTTCCAGATGGCTCTATGCTAATCAATGAGAAAGAAGGTGAAATCATTCACTTTAAAAATGGAAATAAAACTTCTGTAAAAGGTGTCCCTAAAGTCTACAATCGCGGACAAGGAGGTTTGTTGGATGTCAAATTACATCCAGATTACAAGACAAATGGTTGGATTTATCTTACCTATGCCTCTTCCGAAGGAGAAGGAAAAGGCGGTCATACAGCGCTAATGCGAGCACAACTAAAAAATAACACTTTAGTAGATTCTGAAGTTTTATACAAAGCTACTCCAAATACTACCAGAGGACAGCATTTTGGCTCAAGAATTGAGTTTGATGACGAAGGTTATCTCTACTTCACTATTGGAGAACGAGGTAATCGAGATGTTAATCCGCAGGATATTACTCGAGATGGCGGCAAAGTGTACCGATTACATGATGACGGGACTATTCCTTCAGACAATCCGTTTGTTAATGATGAAAACGCAAAAACTGCTATCTATTCTTTCGGACATAGAAATCCGCAAGGAATGGCTATCCACCCTGAGACACGTGAGATTTGGACCCATGAACATGGTCCGAAAGGAGGTGATGAAATCAATATTATAAAGTCAGGTAGAAACTACGGCTGGCCAGTAATTACCTATGGTATAAATTATATTGGTACTAAAATTACAGATGAAACCGCTCGTAAAGGCATGGAGCAGCCACTACATTATTGGGTGCCATCTATCGCTCCAAGTGGAATGGCATTTATTTCAAGCGACAAATATAAAGGCTGGAAAGGTAATTTATTAGTAGGCTCACTCAAATTCCAATACTTGGATAATTGCTACATTAAAGATGGAAAAATTGTTAAGGAGGAACGGCTACTCGATGGACTCGGACGTGTTCGATCTGTAAATCAAGGTCCGGATGGCTTTATATATGTAGGTATAGAAAATTTAGGAATTGTAAAACTCATCAAAGGTAAAAAATGAAAAAAAGCTTAGGATACCTTATCATTACATTGTTGTTAATCTCATGTAATCGTTCAGAAAAAAACAAAGACATAACAGAACTTAAAAATTCTGAAGAAACTTCTATTAATCAAAGTTCAGAACTAAAAGCCAGCATGGAGCGTGGTAAAATTATTTATACAGATTTTTGTGTCACTTGTCACTTGCCTAACGGCAAGGGAGTTCCTAAAGCCTTCCCTCCTCTCGCTAAATCTGATTACCTTATGAATAATCGAGAAGAAAGCATCAAATCTATCAAATATGGGCAATCTGGTGAAATTACAGTTAATGGTGAAATTTATAATAATGTTATGGCGCCACTTGGACTAGAAGATGATGAAATAGCAGATGTCATGAACTATATTACCAATAGCTGGGGCAATTCTAATGATAAGTTAATAACTGAGGAAGAAGTTTCAAAAATTGAACGTTAATGTTCTAGCATATTTATTAAATTTGTTTTACTAAAAATCAATCACTATTTATGCTTATAATTGGAATTGCAGGAGGTACAGGTTGTGGAAAAACAACGGTTGTAAATCAAATACTTAACGAATTACCTGAAGGAGAAGTTGGTGTTATTTCTCAAGATTCTTACTATAAAGACACTTCGCATTTGAGTTATGAAGAACGAGTAAAGATCAATTTTGATCATCCACGATCTATAGATTTCGAATTATTAGAAGCGCATTTAAAAGATTTAAAACAAGGATTACCAATATATCAACCAGTATATTCGTTTGTTAAGCATAACCGAACTGGAGACACCATTAAGACCAACCCAAGAAAAGTAATGATTGTTGAAGGAATTTTGATTCTAACCAATCCAGAACTTAGAGAAATGTTCGATATCAAAATCTTTGTACATGCTGATAGTGACGAACGCCTGATTAGACGACTAAAACGTGATATATCTGAGCGAGGGCGTGATATTGATGAAGTATTAAGCAGATATCAAACCACTTTAAAACCTATGCATCAACAATTTATAGAACCCATGAAAGAGTATGCAGACATCATCATACCAAACAATAAATACAATACTGTTGCTGTTGATATAGTTAAAACCATTATCAACGAAAAACTCATAAGCTAATGCTCAAATACTTTAAGAACATATTCGTAATAGTATTCATCGTTTTTGCTTTCTGGATGTTGTTTATAGATTCTAATTCATTGCTCATTCATAATGAATTGAATAATGATATCAGCGATCTAGAGGCTGAAAAAGAGTATTATAAAAAAGAAATCGAAAAAGATAAAAAAGCAATAAAGGAACTTAGTACCGAAGATGGTATCGAGAAACTAGCCCGAGAAAAATATTACATGAAGAAAGATAATGAAGACATTTATATTATAGAATACGAAGACAGCCTTAAACTAGAGAAAAAAGATGAGTAAAAAACTATTTAATGATTTTTCTGAAGTTTCTTCAAAACAATGGAAGCAAAAAATTCAAGCCGATCTTAAAGGCGCAGATTATAATGACACATTGATATGGCATACCAATGAAGGAATTGACGTTAAACCATTTTATCATTCAGATGAAGTAGAACAACAACCGTTTATATCTAACTCAAAAGCCAGTCAATTTAAAATTTGTCAGTCAATTTTTGTAGCCAATACAGAAATGTCCAACACTAAAGCGATTGATGCTATTTCCAGAGGTGCAGAAGTTATTGAATTTATAATTCCATCCAAAGATATTTCTGTAGAGCAACTTCTAAAAAACATCGACCTCTCTGCTACTCCAATCCGCTTAAAGTTAGAATTTTTATCTCCTGATTATGTGCAGACCATTTCTTCTCTAGACAACACTAATATTAATGTAGATATTATAGGTCATCTTGTAAAAACAGGTAATTGGTACCATAATTTAAATGAAGATCACTCACGCTTTGAAACCATTGTAAAGCAAACAAATACAATTTCAATTGATACTAGCACCTATCAAAATGCAGGTGCCAACATGGTACAACAACTAGCCTATGCTTTAGCGCATCTGACTGAATATTTAAATCATTTCGACAATATTATTAATGAAAAGGAAAGCCTAAAGGTTGTTTTTAATGTTTCCGTTGGAACCAATTACTTTTTTGAAATAGCTAAACTTAGAGCGTTAAGATCACTATATCATACCTTGGCATTAGAGTTTGATATAAATCCAGAATGTGAAATTCACGCAATTCCCACAAAGCGAAATAAAACCATCTACGATTATAACACGAATATGCTCAGAACAACAACAGAATGTATGAGTGCTATTCTAGGTGGTGCCAATGTAATTACCAATATGCCTTATGACGAAATTTATCATAAAGACAATGAGTTTGGTAATCGTATTTCACGAAACCAATTACTAATTCTTAAAAAAGAGAGTTATTTTGACAAAGTAGACAACCCAGCCGATGGTGCCTACTACATTGAAAGCTTAACTACTCAATTAAGTGAAAAAGCTCTAGAGGTGTTTAAACTTATAGAAGCCAATGGTGGTTTTCTTGCTCAACTTAAAGAAGGAACTATTCAAAAGAAAATCAAAGAAAGTGCTGATAAAGAACAAAAGCAGTTTGATGCAGGTGATTTTGTCTTATTAGGTACAAATAAGCATCCAAATCCCCAAGACAAAATGAAAGATGACTTGGAGCTGTATCCTTTTGTAAAACACAACCCTGTAAAAACATTAATTGCTCCAATTGTTGAGAAACGACTCGCTGAAACCTTAGAACAAGAACGACTTAAATCTGAATAAAATCAAACTAATTATGAAATTAAAATTAGCAGTATTGACATTATGTATATGTCTTTTTAATTGTAAAGAAGAACAACAAAAAGTAACCTTTGATGATTATAGATATTCACAACAAAGTATACTTAATTGTGAAAACACAGATACAGCTCTATTTCAAGAGGCTTTACTATCATTTGAAGATGATATACTAAAGTATTACACACCAGATCAGGCTGTGTATTCTCGTGCTTACAGTTTGTTTGTTAGTCAGGCCATTGCTAATAAAATTGATTATTCTAAAATGGTGTCTGAGCATTCTAAGACCATTCTTGAAGCACTAAAACAAGACCAAAACCTTTGGACTACTAATCCAGATGGCAGTAAAGTCAATTTCAATCATCCTATTTTCGAATGTATTGGTAAAAACATAAAAGATGAACCTCTTAGAAAAACATTTAATGCATTAATTCAAACCAATAGCATGAGTATGAGAATGTTTGGCGGACAATTGAGACGCAAGACTTTTGATATGAAAGACGATAAATATCTTGCTACTTATGTGGCTTTAGATTTATTCTACGGAAAATTTTATGAAACGGATTTAAGTCTGAAATCTGCAAATGCAGAACAAGCTAAAAAGCCCGAAGAACATTCATCACATGATGATCATAACCATTAATAAATGAGATTACAGATTGCAATATTATTCTTATTAGCTAGCTTTATTTCTTGTAATGAAACCACTGAAACCAAGAAAAGTGATAACGTGCCAGGAGAATACTTTGCGTTAAAAGAAGATAATATCAATCTTTTTTTGCCAGCATATTTTAGAGAATTTTCTGAAGATGAATATGACGCTTTAATTGAAAAGATGCCAGATTCCGAAGAAAAGCGAATAGAAAGAAAACGCTTTAATTTTTTGAAGTACTCAAAAGGAAACATGTACTACTTCAAAGACGTTGCATCATCAACATTGATTGGTGTAAAAATGGGTGAGTACATAAATTTCACTAAGGAAGAGTCCTCCTATTTATTAGGAGTTATGTCTAACTCATGTAGTGGTTATGCAGAGGTTCTGAACATGAATTGCGAAAAATTAAATGCTGGATATTCTGGAAGTTCAACAACCAAAGTATTTAAAGCAGCATATAAAATATCTGATGGAGAAGCTTATAATCATTACAACACGATGTATCTCATATCGTCAAACTATAAGACCTTTTCTGTTAGTATATTTTCAAATACTAATAAAAACTATAATTCATTCATTGAAAAAATAGTCGTAAAATAATGCGTAAAGATATACAACACCTATCCTTAGCTTCAAAAGCTTATAAAAAGAAATCAGAAGCAGACAGTCAATTTAAAACGGCTGAAGACATCATTCTGAAATCATCCTATTCCAAAGCTGATATTGAAAACCTTGAACATTTAAACTTTGTTGCAGGAATAGCACCTAACCTTCGTGGACCATATTCAACTATGTATGTTCGCAGACCATGGACCATTCGTCAATATGCTGGATTTTCCACTGCTGAGGATAGTAATGCCTTTTACAGAAGGAATTTAGCTGCAGGGCAAAAAGGCTTATCGGTTGCCTTTGACCTTGCTACACATAGAGGTTACGATTCAGATCATGAACGGGTTGTTGGAGATGTTGGAAAAGCTGGTGTGGCCATAGATTCGGTTGAAGACATGAAAATTCTCTTTGACCAAATTCCACTAGATAAAATGTCAGTGTCAATGACTATGAATGGCGCTGTATTACCCATCATGGCGTTTTATATTGTTGCTGCGGAAGAACAAGGTGTATCGCCAGAGCAATTAGCAGGAACCATTCAAAATGATATTCTTAAGGAGTTTATGGTGCGTAATACTTACATCTATCCTCCTACACCTTCAATGAAGATCATTTCAGATATTTTTGAATATACGAGTAAGAACATGCCTAAGTTCAATAGTATAAGTATTTCAGGATACCATATGCAGGAAGCTGGTGCAACCTGTGATATTGAATTAGCCTACACCTTAGCTGACGGATTGGAGTACATCAAAAAAGGACTTGAAACTGGTATGGACATTGACACTTTTGCACCTCGCTTGTCTTTTTTCTGGGCCATAGGTATGAATCACTTTATGGAAATCGCTAAAATGCGTGCTGCTCGTATGTTATGGGCTAAGATAGTTAGTCAATTCAATCCAAAAAATCAGAAGTCACTTGCCTTAAGAACTCACTGCCAAACTTCTGGTTGGAGTTTAACTGAGCAAGATCCTTTCAATAATGTGGCTCGTACAACTGTAGAAGCTGCCGCTGCAGCATTTGGTGGCACACAGAGCTTACATACTAATGCCTTAGATGAAGCTATTGCACTCCCAACAGACTTTTCTGCTAGAATAGCGAGAAACACACAAATATTTTTACAGGAGGAAACCGGAATAACTAAAACTGTTGATCCATGGGCTGGAAGCTATTACGTAGAAAAGCTAACTCATGACATTGCACAAAAAGCCTGGACGCTGATTCAAGAAGTTGAAGAACTTGGCGGAATGACAAAAGCTATTGAAGCAGGAATTCCAAAATTGCGAATAGAAGAAGCTGCCGCTCGAAAACAAGCAAGAATCGATTCTGGTCAGGATATCATAGTTGGCGTTAATAAATACCGATTGGAAGAAGAAGACCCAATTACAACCTTAGAGGTTGATAATCAAACGGTAAGAAACGGACAAATTAAGCGAATTAAACACATAAAAGCTACCAGAGATAATGATGCTGTTCAAAGCGCACTTTCAAAATTGACAGATGCAGCACGAACTGGTCATGAAAATTTATTAGCTTTAGCTGTAAATGCAGCTCGAGAACGTGCAACTCTAGGTGAGATCAGTGATGCATTAGAAGCTGAATTTGGACGATATAAAGCACAAATTAAATCATTTTCAGGCGTGTATAGTAAGGAAATCAAAGATGACGAAAGCTTTAAAAAAGCTAGAGAATTAGCAGATCAATTTGCTGAACAAGATGGTCGAAGACCTCGAATAATGATTGCAAAAATGGGACAAGATGGTCATGATCGTGGCGCAAAAGTTGTCGCTACTGGTTATGCCGATGTTGGTTTTGATGTTGATATTGGTCCGTTGTTCCAAACACCAAAAGAAGCGGCAAAACAAGCTGTTGAAAATGATGTTCATATTTTAGGTGTATCTTCCTTAGCAGCAGGACACAAGACACTTGTACCTCAAGTAATAGAAGAACTAAAAAATTATGGTCGTGAAGATATCATGGTGATCGTTGGTGGTGTTATTCCGAAACAGGATTATCAATATTTATTTGATGCTGGAGCTGTTGCTGTTTTTGGACCTGGCACAAAAATTAGTGACGCAGCCATTAAGATCTTGGATATTCTAATTGACTAATTTTGGGAGTCCAATTGACTAATATATTTATTCAAGTCAATTGCCCTAACTGTTCCTAGTTTTTGAAGTTCCAATACAAATTTTAGAAAAAAGAAAATTAGTGATTCGTTGCTTGTGCTATACTTCAATGTTTTTTTATCTAGAACAAATGATTTATCATTTAACACACAGCCAATGTTTACCTTTTTCAACCCATTTAAATTACTATAACAATCACTAAATGGCTTAGAGTTTTCTATTGAATCAGCCCAAGTATTTTCAAGACACAAAATCCCTCCCATAATTTCAAATAATTTAGCCGCTTTCTTTGAGATACCTCTGGCTACAATTGGTGCAGAGGTTTGTTTCAATACTCTAACACTTTCAATTTTGTCAGCAGCATATTCTAAATTAAACTTACTAATATCTTGTTTTGCTTCAAACACGGCATATACACTTTCTACAGGCAAATAAATAACGCCTTTTTTATTTAATATGAATGGTGTGTATTGCTTATCAAAAATAACAATATCCATTGCATCACTTCTATTTCCTTCAAAATCTATTATAATAGCTTTTGCTACAGAATACCTTTTAGGTAAATACTTTTCAAAAAATCCAATCCACACATTCTCTGAGCCATCACCCTTGGTTGGCTCATGTGGCACATTTTCTCTTATCAGCTCTAAATCTTCTTTCATAGATTTTTGTAAACCCAAGAAGAGATTCTTCATATCTATTTTATTATTGTTACCCATATTTTGATATTTTATTTTTTTCTATTACATAAAAACTGTAATCATTTAACCCTTTTTTACTAAAGCCAAGAATTAATAGAATTGGATTCTCTATATTCGAAGTATTATTGTTAGCTACTCTTTGTAAAGCATTAAAATCTGTACTGCTATATCTGGAGTTAGAATCAGGATGAGTATGCCATTCGCCTATATAATGTAAGTTATCTTCATTAAATTTTCTGACAAAAAACTCTTTAGTTTCGTAATCTACTTTATGTTTAAATGAGATAGGTGAATTTTTATAATTAGTTGCAACAACACATTCTATTATTATTGCTTTTTTATTTTCTTCAGCATATTTTCCTAATATGAATCCTCCTATCTCATTGGGATAATGCTTTAAAGCTATTTCAGTTAATTGATTAATTACATTTTCATCATAATCAATTTTCAAGCCTAATTCTTCATTTACTACACTACTCATAATCAATCTTTAAGTTTAATAGTATAATTATCACTCTTGTCTACCTCTAGTAAAAACGATGTCAATATTTTTCCTGTTTTTAGTTTATAATCAATGTTACTCAATGCAAAATTGACTAGAGCACTAATATTATGATAAGAAGCTTTAAAAGTAGGTGACCAACAACCTTGTGGATTAAAAACATCACTCATGTCTTGTTTAATTTTGCTGAAAACTTCTGATGTTGTGTTATATATATTTTTACTCCCTATATAGCAAAATAACTCGTTAGCATGATTTGAAATTGAAATTGAGGTTACATTAGTCATCAATTCTAGTCTATCTATAATAATACTGACATCATTACTTGCTGTACAATTAAAAACATAATCATAGTCATTTAAAAATCCAGCAGTATCATCCTTACCGTTTTTTTTATCCGACAAATTACTCGGCAATAAAAAATTAGGTAGACAAGCTATTTCAACAAAAGGCGATATACTCATTAAATTAAACCTCAATTCATCTACCTTAAGCTTTTCTCCACTCAAAAAATTATAATTTGATCTACATATATTCCCAACTTCTTTCATGTCTGCATCTACAATCGTAATTTGCCTGCATCCTCCTCTAACCATGGCCTCTGCTAGAATACTACCAAGTGCACCTACACCAAGAATCATAATCTTTTTGTCTGTAAAATCATCACTTAACTTTCCTCTACCAAAAAAAATATCATATGATGAATCTACAGTTTTTGCCCATATTATTTCCTGATCTATATAGCCGTTTTTTATTAGTGGTATTTCAGAAACATTAATTTTTATTGATTCAAAATTGAATCTTCCGTTCGGCATTGGATAACCATAAAAAAGTATAATATACTTACCATCTAGTAAATATTTCTTATCAATATGACGCCTTATGTCATTTAAAAGTTTTAAAAATTCAGGTCTTAAAGTTTGCTCAAAATCTTGCCAATTTTCAAATGCAAAATTTCTTAAGCTTGTTGGACTACTATTCGATATGTAATATAATCCTTTGAAAATTTGCGCTGGATTGTTATATCCACTACTCCAATTGAAACTGGCCTTTTCATTATTCAATCTACTCTTTAACCCTTGCAATAAATACGTCTTTTTAATATCGGATTGGGAATGTTTAGAATAGAACGCTAATCCAAAATCATTATAATCAAGATGTTTATCTAAATCACTGAATAAAAAAACACTATTCATATCTATGCTATTATGCAATAGATACTCAAAATGTCCGTCATCTAGTTCTTGAATATAATACTTATCAACCCACTCTAGCATAGCTTTAACATCACACTCCAATTTATATTCTAAAGTTGGACTTGTTAAAGAGGTAAAACATATAGAACCGTCTTTGTTTAGATGAGAATATTTTAACAATTCTTTATTTACAAAACGTATAGTCTCTAAATCACCATTCTTAAGAGGATAAATATTATTAATTTGAACCTTAAACTTAATATTAGGTTTAGAATTACATAAAACTTCTATTTCACCTTGGAGTTCATCACCTGAAAACTGAAAATGTTCTGTTATTTTAAGATCTTCAGAAAATTGCGTAAATATGTCATTAACAATTAGTGCTTTATTCGACATTACCCAAAATGATTACTAGGTGGAATAATTGCTTTTGATGTATCACCAACTCTATAACCACCTGAGCCTGATTTATCCTCCTCCTCTTTAAAATTTTCATTCTCTTTGAAATGCTTTTTTAAATTCTCATCCTTTTTATCAACATCAGACAAAATGTAATCAAAATCATTTTTCAAAGATTGTTTTTGGTACCAACCTAAAGTATCAGCTATATCATTATTTGAATTTCCAGGATCCTTAAGTGTAAAGTTTTCTCTAGTTATCTCATCACTTATGTACTCCAAAACAGTCTTAAGCTTATTCCAAAGATTACCAGTAATTAGTTTGTTGTCAAAAGCTTTAATAACAATAAGTTCCATAAAAAATGACTTAACATCTCTAGATTTTTGTTGTTTCCAAATTTTAAGCAACCTTATTATCTGTCTAGCATCAGACTTTCCCTTGATATTTTCTATTTGAGCTTCAATATTTGTTTGAATATAGTTACCATCATAAGTATTTATATTCAGATTAAGCCTAGAAGTTTCTGGATAATCATCTTTACTAAGCTCTCTGCCAGGAACTACATCTATTTCAACTATATCTCCATCATCATCGGTATAAAAACGAATACCAACTGATACTTTCTGTGGCCTTACCTCAGCAACACCTCTATACTCTTCCTTTAAAAAATCATATAGATCGTCAAACATATCCGTTATAGTAGAAAATGAGTTTCTTTTAAATGGCACAACTATATCTAAATCAAACTTAGAGTTTATAGCCGTATGCTTTTTCCAAGAGCCAGAATTAAATGGAGAGTAAATTTTATCTTCATAATTCTGCTCTAGCTTTTCCTTAATTTCTGTTCTTTTAATTTTAAACTTGTCAACTAATGACTCAATGTGTGTCATTCTGTGCGTTTCTAAAACGCTACTTAAGTAATCTGATTTTTTAAAACTCATGCTATTAATCTTTAAATAACCCCAAATTTTCACAATCGGTATTGAGAGTTAAACCGAGAAGAAATCACGAAAATTTGTAAGAGAAAAAAAATAGAATACATTTGTAACTCAAACAAAAACGGTATCTACTTCTATTGAAACCGTTTAATCATAATTAAGAGTCCAGAATTTCCAGTTCAGCGGACTCTTTTTTTATTGTAAAAATTATGCCAATCTATATTTACTGACAATTAACATAAATTTAAGACATTTTGTCATTACGAATAATTTAACAAAATGAAGATTGGATACAACTTTTATTTAAAACTAGAATTATTTGTATTTTGAATACATATCTATTTAAGACTTTTATTACAAAAAGTATTTCTTAATCTATACTCTATTAATTTCTGAAACTCCTAAATAATTGTATTTTTATTGGCATAAATTCAATCTCATGCGTAAAAAAATCATTTTAGCTTTCTGGTTTATTACATCCATGTCATTCTCACAATCTGAAGGTCAAACCTTTTGTGGTGGTGATCCTGAAGCTCCTTACTTTACTTTGCACAGAGGCACTAAATATGTGGTATGGGAAAACACCTATTATGCTGAAAAGAAAATGGGAATGAAAACCATAGATGGCGTAGAATATGTTCAGTATAATCAATCATGGTAAAACGGATCTTCTCAAGATATGTTCTTAAGAGCGGATGACGGAGTCATTTATCAGTATGAAGATTGCTGTAAGGAAGATACGGTAAGACTTACTGCTAATACAAAGGTTGGACAAACTTGGCAAACTGCTGATAAGCTCAGTACATACGAAATTATAGCTTTAGATGGCACATTAGACACTCCTGTTTGTAACTATGAAGGTCTTTTGGTTTTAAAATCTACATTTAAAAATGGAACCTTTACTTTTTATTATCAGAAAGGGTATGGCTATGTTGGTGCAACAATTGACGATCAATTGATATCTTTTGTTATTCCTAGAGTACCTAAAGACTAATATTACCTTTAATTAAATACGTTTATTTGAAACATATTGATAAATCTACAAGACTATCCAATTACATTATTGATATTTTAGTAATCTATATCTTGTGGATTATTGTCAGTCTATTCACTAATACTGGATATTTAAATGTTTTTCTGTTATCTGCTATTATGTTTCTCTACTATTTTTTGTTTGAAGCCCTTACATCTCAAACTCTAGGTAAACTAATTACAAAGACAAAAGTAGTTAACAAAGACGGCTCTAAACCTCATGTCATAAGCATACTAATCCGTTCAATTTCAAGACTTTTTCCCCTAGATTGGCTATCCTATATGTTTGGAAACGACATCGGAATGCATGATCTCTTTTCAAATACAATACTCACAAAAAAGAATTAAACCAATTTTTAAAGCAGCATTAAACACTACCATATTGAGAATAGGAAACATTAGAATTACAGATAGAACAAAGATTACCAAAGCAATCAATAGACGTAATTATTTGATTTATATTGTAGTAATCGTTTTTATTGCTATTGATATAGACCTATTTAGTGCACAGCCTAAGTTTTTAAAAACTGAAGGTTTCTTTTGGAAAGGAATGGCAATTGTGTTCCAACTATTGTTCATTTTGAGTGTAATTAAATGGGATGCTAAGAAAAAGAAGATCATCGATATTCTTCACAATGGAATGATAGTAAAAGGTGAGTTGAAATTTAGTGAGCGCATTAGGCCAAATAAAACCTCTGTATTTTATGTTCATCTCTTTGAATATGAAGCAAACGGACAAACCCATGAGGTAAGCTTTAAAAACAAAAATAAAGCTGTTAACTCATATTACATTGTTTATAATTTGAAGGATCCAAATAGCGCTGTGGTCTATGAAGATTTAAAACCAAACATCAAACAGCTGATTTCTGAAAGCTTGTAATTAATAATAACCTTCTTCCACTACAACAAAGCGTTAAAACCTGTTAAACTTCTCCTAATCAAACACTTGTTTCCTATCTTCGAAAAATACATAGGAAATTTAGTACAATTATATTCAATTTCAACTAAAAACTTAGTTATATTTACAATATCACATTTTTTAAATCAATTAAACTCTAAACACATGAATTACAAACCATCAAAAACGAATATCTTAAGCCTTTTAATGATATTCTTTTTATCTGTAGTCTCCTTTGCACAGGAAACTACCATGGAGAAGAAAGAAATTTCGCCTTCAGAGGCCATTCCAATGACTCCTGAGGTCAAAACAGGTGTCCTTAGTAACGGACTCACCTATTACATCCAAAATAATGGAAAACCAGAAGACAAAGTAGAATTACGTCTAGCTATTAAAGCGGGTTCCATATTAGAAACTGAGGATCAAAGAGGTTTAGCCCACTTTATGGAACACATGAATTTTAATGGTACAACTAACTTTAAGAAAAATGAATTAGTTGATTACCTGCAAAGTATTGGTGTTGAATTTGGTGCCGACTTAAATGCTTACACTGGATTTGATCAAACAGTTTACATTCTTCCAATACCAAGTGACGACCCTGAAAAATTAGACAAAGGCTTTCAAATCTTACAAGATTGGGCTGGCGGAGCATTATTAACTGCTGAAGACATCGATGAAGAACGCGGTGTTGTTATTGAAGAATACAGAACACGTCTAGGTGCTGCAACTAGAATGCAATCTAAATATTTAGACAAAATTGCATATAATTCTAAATATGCTGATCGCTTACCTATCGGAACTAAAGAAAATCTGGAGAACTTTAAATATGAAAGTCTTAGAAACTTTCAGAAAGATTGGTATCGTCCTAACCTCATGGCTGTTATTGCTGTTGGCGATCTAGATGTTGAAACTCTTGAGAAAAAAATAAAAGACAATTTTAGCGGACTTAAAAATCCTGACAATCCAAAACCAAGAGAGGAATTTGGATCTGAAAATCATGAAGGTACGTTTGTAGCTGTAGAATGGGATGAAGAAGCTACAGGTAGTCAAGTTCAAATTTATTACAAAGATAAAGGCAAGTCTAAAAAGACTAAAACGGTTAAAGACTACAGAGATAATATGGTTGAAGGCCTGTTTACTCAAATGATTAACAACAGACTAAGTGAATATAGCAACAAGCCTAACCCGCCTTTCATTTATGGATTTTCATATCATGGTGGAATTATAGGAAATAAAGATGCATATCAATCTGTTGCTCAAACCAATGAAACTGGTCAATTGGAAGCACTTAAAACACTTCTTGAAGAAAATGAACGTGTCAAGCGTTACGGATTTAAAGCCTCTGAATTAGAGCGTGCCAAAAAAGACTATTTGGCTAGAATTGAACGTTCTTACAAAAATAGAGACAAAAGAGAATCTAACAGAATTGTTGGCGCTTACATTCAAAATTTCCTACAGGAAAGTCCAGTTCCTGGGATCGAATGGTCATACAACTATGCACAATCTGAACTTCCTAAAATTAAGCTTGATGAAGTTAACGGACTTATCAATGAATTTTTACATGATGACAATCGCTTAGTAGTACTTACAGGTCCTAAAAAAGATGGACTTAAGAAAGTTACTGAAAAAGAGGTAATTGATTTGCTAGACGCAGTTAAGAAAAGTGATATAAAAGATTATGAAGATGAGGCTGTTCGTTCTGAAATGATGGCCAACAAACCTGCTAAAGGAAGTATTACTAACGTAGAAGTAAATAATAAAGGGCAGCTTAATGAAACAACAACCATGACCCTAAGTAATGGTGCAAAAGTAACCTTCAAAAAAACAGACTTTAAGAATGACGAAATTCTTTTTGAAGCTTTTAGTTATGGAGGAACCTCATTATATGCTGATGACGTTTTAAAACAAACAGCTAGTGCAAATGGTGGTTTATTCGAAGCTGGAATAGATGGACTTACCAAGAATGACATGACCAAAATGATGTCAGGTAAAATAGCACGTGTAAGACCTTATATTGGAAGTTTAGACGAAGGTATGCGAGGATCTGCATCACCAAAGGATTTGGAGACAATGTTTCAGATTATACATTTGTATTTCACCAAATTAGACAAAGATCCTGAAGCTTTTCAGTCATTTATCAGTAAGCAAAAAGCATTTTTAGGTAACATCATGTCAAACCCTAACGTGTCATTTTCTATTGCTTTAGGTGAATATATAAACAAAGGCAATCCAAGATATACCGGTTTCCCTACCGAAGAAGCTCTAGATAAAGCTAATTATGATCTTGCCTATGAAAAGTTTAAAGAGCGTTTTGCAAATGCAGGCGATTTCAACTTCTACTTTGTTGGTAATATTGACGAAGAGCAACTAAAAGATTTTGCAGAGACTTACATTGCATCTCTACCTGGAAACGCATCAAAAGAAATGTATAAGGTTCCTGCATTCAGGCCTGAGTATGCAAATAAAGAATTCATATTCAATAAAGGTACTGAACCAAAAAGTCAGGTCAACCTTATCTACAGTGGTGAAGCAACGTATGATGTTAAAGAAGCCAGAGCAATGAATATTTTAGGTGAAATCTTGAGCATTAAACTTATTGAGAAGTTGCGAGAGGAAGAAGGTGGCGTTTATGGTGCTGGAGCCAGAGGTTCTATTAGAAAAACACCATATGGAAGCTATAGCTTTAGTATTTCCTTCCCTTGTGCACCTGAAAATGCTGAAAAATTAGCTTCTGCATCTATCGCTGAGCTTCAAAAAATTATTGATAATGGCCCTGAAGCCAAAGATTTAGACAAGGTAAAAAAGGCTTTACTATTGACCAGAAAAGAACAATTAGAACAAAATCGTTTTTGGATGTCTACCATTAGAAATGTCGATTTCAACAAGTCAGATATCAATAATGTTGTGAATTATGAGGCAAACATCAATGCTGTAACAACCGATGATGTACACAAGGTTGCCAAAAAATATTTACAAGAAGGCTACCTCAAAGCAATTTTATTACCTGAAGAGGAGTAAAATGAGATTAAGAATAAAAAAAGCAGCTATCACAAGCTGCTTTTTTTTATACTACTGTTAACAACTTCCATTTCATAAACCCATAATAAATTGTATTTTTGAGCTTATTAAAACCAAATCATTTAATGGGTAAAATCATTGCAATTGCCAATCAAAAAGGTGGTGTTGGCAAAACAACAACATCTGTCAACTTAGCGGCATCTTTAGGTGTTTTAGAAAAGAAAGTATTGCTTATAGATGCAGATCCGCAAGCAAACGCGACTTCCGGACTAGGCATAGATGTTGAACAAGTTGAAGTTGGAACCTACCAATTATTAGAGCACACAGCTTCGGCTGAAGAATCTATTGTAGAAACTGATTCTCCAAATGTAGATATCATACCTGCACATATCGATTTAGTTGCTATTGAAATTGAACTTGTAGATAAAGATGAACGTGAGTATATGCTGAAAAAGGCAATAACGCACCTGAAATCGTCTTATGATTATATTTTGATAGACTGCGCGCCTTCTTTGGGATTATTGACATTGAATGCATTAACAGCATCTGATGCTGTGATCATTCCAATCCAATGCGAATATTTTGCGTTAGAAGGTTTAGGAAAACTATTGAATACTGTAAAAAGTGTTCAAAAAATCCATAATACCAACTTAGATATTGAAGGCATGCTCCTCACAATGTTTGATCAGCGTTTGCGTTTATCAAATCAGGTTGTAGAAGAAGTTCAAAAGCATTTTAGTGATATGGTCTTTGAAACTATAATACAACGAAATGTTAGACTAGGTGAAGCGCCTAGTTATGGTGAAAGCATCATTAAATATGATGTGAGTAGTAAAGGAGCTACAAATTATTTAAGTTTGGCGAAAGAAATTATTAATAAGAACTCATAATGGCGAAGGCAACAAAAAAACAGGCTTTAGGTAGAGGGTTATCTGCGTTGCTGAAAGATCCTTCTAATGATATCAATTCTGCTAAGGATAAAAATGCAGACACAATCATAGGTAATATTGTAGAATTAGATATTGATGCAATTGAGATTAATCCATTTCAACCTCGAACTAATTTTAACGAAGAAACTCTAAGAGAATTAGCGTCATCTATTAAAGAACTAGGTGTTATTCAGCCCATAACAGTTAGAAAACTTGAGTTTAATAAGTTTCAGTTGGTCTCTGGTGAACGCCGTTTTAGAGCATCTAAATTAATTGGCTTACAAACCATTCCGGCTTATATCAGAATAGCCAATGACCAAGAGTCATTAGAAATGGCATTGGTTGAAAATATTCAACGACAGGATTTAGATCCAATTGAAATAGCACTTTCATATCGACGCTTAATTGATGAGATCAATTTAACCCAAGAGCAAATGAGTGAACGTGTTGGTAAAAAACGTTCAACAATTGCCAACTATTTACGTTTATTAAAATTAGATCCAATTATCCAAACAGGAATGCGTGACGGATTTATTTCCATGGGTCATGGTCGTGCCATCATTACTATTGAGGATCAAAATGTTCAATTGGATATTTATGAAAAGATTATTACTGATAAATTATCTGTTAGAGCAACAGAACAACTCGTAAAAAATTATAACAACCCTACAACAAAAACAGACTCTAAACCTCAGGAACTACCTAAATTTGTTAAAAAAGGCATAAAGGAATTTTCAGAATACTTTGGACATAAAATTGGCGTTAAAGTATCTAAGAATGGTAAAGGTCAAATTACGATCCCATTCCATTCGGAAGAAGATTTCAATCGTATAAAAAAATTAGTTCAAAGTGCTAAATAAATTAGTTTATAGCTCCTTAATTTCTCTCCTTTTCTGTTGTTTTTCATTTGCTCAAGATGATAAAAAACCGCAAAAAGTTGATACCGATTTAATAGTTGTTAAAGATTCTATCAACACAAAAAGAGAGCCTTTAAATGTACTCGCGCCTTCAAAAGCTGCTTTTTATTCTGCTATTCTTCCAGGACTCGGACAAGCATATAATAAGAAATATTGGAAAATTCCTCTGGTATATATAGCCATAGGAATACCTACTTATTTGTACATTCAAAATGATAAGGATTATAATCTGTACAGAGACGCTTATAAAAGACGTTTAGCTGGTTTTACTCAAGGTTCTGAAGGCGATCCGTTTCCTAATGTATCAGATGACGGACTCATAAGAGCGCAACAACAACTAAGACGAAATAAAGAGCTGTCATTACTTATAGCTATTGGTATGTATGCTTTAAATATCATTGATGCTAATGTAGACGCTCACTTACTTCAATTTAATGTTGATGAAGACTTATCATTACGTCCTCATTTTAAGTATAACCAAATGGAAAATACTTCAGATCTTGGTGTTACTCTCAATTTTAGATTTTAAACTATGAAAATTGCACTTTTAGGCTACGGAAAAATGGGTAAAGCAATTGAAGCAATTGCTGTTGAACGTGGTCACGATATTGTATTGAAAGTTTCTAGTGCAACGGAAAGTTATACACTTGAACATATTGATGTAGCCATAGATTTTAGCTTACCTAATTCTGCCGTAAATAATATTTCAAACTGCTTAGAGCATAATGTCCCAGTGGTGTCAGGCACAACAGGATGGTTAGACCAATACGATGATATAGTATCGCTATGCAAATCTAAAAATGGTACATTTTTGTATGCATCAAATTTTAGTTTAGGTGTTAATATATTTTTTGAATTAAATAAGACACTGGCTAAACTTTTAAAAGGACTCCCACAATATAAAACGAGTATCGAAGAGATTCATCACACACAAAAACTTGACGCTCCTAGCGGTACAGCAATAACTCTCGCTCAAGGTATTATAGATCAAACAGATTATAAAAACTGGACATTAGAGTCGCCAAAACAAAATGAGATTGGTATTTTAGCAAAGCGAATTGAAAATGTGCCTGGAACTCATGAAGTTAATTATGATTCTGAAGTCGATAGCATTCAGATAAAACATACAGCACACAGTAGACAAGGTTTTGCTTTGGGTGCTGTGATTGCAGCAGAATATATTTATAATAAAAAAGGTGTGTTTACGATGAAAGACGTCTTAAATATTAATGACTGATGACTTAAATATTAGTTAATGTTTTAAGATAATGTTACGTTTTATATACTTTTTCAACCAATAAAAAAATTCAAAACATAGATATGACAATTACTCAGTGGTTAATTTTTATTCTAATTATACAGATCATTCATGGTCTGGGTACATGGAAATTATATGTAAAGGCTGGCCGACAAGCTTGGGAAGCGTTTATTCCGGTTTATAATGCTGTGATATTAATGAAAATCATTAATCGTCAATGGTGGTGGACCATCCTATTATTTGTTCCTATTGTTAACTTGATCATGTTGCCTGTTGTTTGGGTAGAAACAGCACGAAGCTTTGGAAAGAATGAATACTTAGACACGTTCCTAGCAGTTGTAACTCTTGGGTTTTATAATTATTATCTCAATTACGTTGCTGATGTAACGTATGTTGAGAACAGAGACATCAACCCTAAATCGAGTTCTGGAGATTGGACGTCTTCTATCCTATTTGCAATTGTTGCTGCCACTATTGTACATACCTATTTTATTCAACCGTTCACCATACCTAGTTCGTCGTTAGAGAAATCGCTACTGGTTGGTGATTTTCTATTTGTAAGTAAGTTTCATTATGGAGCCAGAGTACCAATGTCAACAGTTGCTGCTCCTATGGTACATGATACAATTCCTATATTAAAGGTCAAGTCGTATTTATATAATGACAGACTTGAAGAGAATAAAACGTCTTTAAAAAATAAGTTACAATTACCATATATGAGGCTACCTGGCTTTGAAAGCATTGAACGTAATGATATTGTAGTCTTTAATCAGCCTGCCGATACGTTGCTCGATATGAACGATTTCACACCAGATCGTAATTATTATAAGCCAATTGACAAAAAGACCAACTTGGTGAAACGTTGTGTTGCTATTCCTGGTGATTCACTCGAAATCATAGATGGACATGTTTTCATCAATGGAGAAAAAAGTCAAATGCCTGATCGCTCCAAACTTCAGTTTCTTTATAGCATTGATCTTAAAGGCAACTATTCTGGTGCACAAATAATGAACGCTCTCAAACGCTATGATATTACCGATTTTGGTATGGCGTCAGAGACCCGACTTCTGGTTCACGCCTCCGATGAAGCCATTCAGCAGGCGAAAAACCATCCTAATTTCGAAAATATCACAAGACAGGCTAACCCTAAAAATATTGATGGTAATGTCTTTCCTAGAGCTCCACAGTTTCCATGGAACTATGATAACTTTGGTCCAATTTACATTCCGAAAGAAGGAGAAACAATTGAACTCAATATGGAAGTCCTTCCGTTGTATAAGCGTTTAATTTCAGAATATGAAAGCAATACCCTAACGACTAATGGAAGTCAAATTATTATTAATGGTCAACCAGCAACATCTTATACCTTCAAACAAGATTATTACTGGATGATGGGAGATAATAGAAATAACTCAGTAGACTCCAGAGGTTGGGGCTATGTGCCATTTGACCATGTGGTTGGAAAACCTGTTTTTATATGGATGAGTTGGGATGGATTAAAAAATCCAAGATGGGAACGTTGGTTTACCACTGTTAGCGGAACAGGTACAGCGACGTCTTATTTAATTCCATTTGTTGTCTTGCTTTTAGCTTGGTTTGGTTTTAATAAATGGAGAAAGCGCAAAAACGCTTAAACTATTTTTGACAAATAACTGATGAACCTATTAATTCATCCTACCTATTTTCCAAATATTGCTCATTTTGTAGCAATGCTACAAGCAGATCATATTGTATTTGAAGTATGTGATAATTATCAAAAGCAAACCTATAGAAATCGTACCTCTATATATGGAGCTAATGGAAAACTAGACCTCAATGTGCCTGTTGTCTATTCTCAGAAAAACAGACAACGATCTGTAGATGTTCAAATATTTAATACCGAAAATTGGCAAACACAACATTTAAAGTCATTAGAATCTGCCTATCGTACCTCTCCATTTTTTGAGTTTTATATTGATGATCTTATGCCACTTTTTGAAATGGATACGCATACAATTGTGGACTTTAACTTTAAGTGTTTAGAGCTTATATTTGACTGTTTACAGTTGCCTTTCAATTATTCTAAAACTGAAAGTTTTGAATTAAAGCCTGAGGGAGTGATTGATGCCAGAGGACTTGCAAACTGTAGAAAAGAAGTTGAGCAGCATTTTGATTCTTACGCTCAAGTATTTCACGACAAACATGGGTTTTTGTCTAATTTGAGTATTTTAGATCTATTGTTTAATGAAGGACCAAACACCGAATTATACCTCACTTCACAAAAACTAAATCTATAATGACTCAATCTCTCGTTCATTATGGCATCCATGTTTTTCTGCCCTTAATTGTTGCGCTTATATTTTTTAATTCGAATTGGAAAACAGCGTATTTGATTATGCTCTGCGGATTCCTTATTGATCTTGATCATTTACTGGCCAATCCAATGTTTGATTCTAATAGATGTAGTATCAATTTTCATCCACTTCACTCCTACTATGCTGTAGGCATTTATATCCTCTTAACTTTTTTTAAAAGAATTCGACTTATTGGTTTGGGATTAGTGATTCATATCATAGCAGATCAGGTCGATTGCTTAATGATGTGATCACCTGAGTTTTACCTTGGACAGTATAGGATAATGGTCAGAATATTTAACATCAAAAGTTTTAAAGGCATTAATCTCAAAACCTTCATCCACCAGAATAAAATCAATTCGAACCGGAAAAAACTTAAAATCATAAGTACGTCCAAATCCGTTACCAGCTTGCACAAAGGCATCTTTTAAATCGCCTTTAATTTCCTTGTACACATAAGAATATGCTGTATTATTAAAATCACCACAGATAATCATTGGGTAGTGACATTTAGATTTATGCTTAAGAAATAACTCGGTTTGCGATTGCTGCAATTTAAACGTAGAGCTCACACGTTTGAATAAATTCTCAGAGTTTTCCTTAGACAACCTTTCAACTGTGGGATCAATTCCAGATGACTGCAAGTGAACATTGTAAATTCGTATCGTATCACTATTTCTAATAATATCAGCAAATATGGCGTTATTAGATGTATTCGGAAATTCTATAGAACCAGAATTAATGATCGGAAATTTAGTGAATATCGCTTGTCCGTTCTGTACTTTCTGACCCGAAAGCTCTTCGTATTTATAATAACCATCCAGCTTAACGGACTGATCTGGTCGGTATTCCTGCATACACAATACATCAGGCTTTTTCTCAGAAATAAAATCAGAAATTTTAGCTTTTAGATTTGGGTCGTCAATCCAGTCAAACACATTAAAGAGTCTGACATTATAATTCATTACAGTTAAGTTTTCACTATCGTTAACATTTTTAGAGGATGAAAACTTGTAGAGTGAGAATACATAGTTATAACCAATGACCAGAACCACCAGAGAGATTAAAAGTTGTCGTCTCACTTTAGTTAGCCAATAAATAAAAAATAGAATGTTTATGATAATAAGAGTTGGAACCGCTAAACTAAGTACAGATAAGAATGCGAACTTTTTAGGTTCCATATAAGGTAAGACATAAGATAACAGTAGCGCAAATGCCATCAATGAATTGATAACAACTATAAGCTTCTCTAAACCTTTAAGTTTGCGCATGCGTTTTAATCCTTACCAGCTTTAAATAAAAATGATTTTTCTTCTTTGGTTAAACTATCATAACCGCTTTTACTAATTTTATCTAAGATAAGGTCGACTTTTTTCTGATTATTAAACTCATTAAACTCCTCTTTATTATGACCAGCAAAAGGTTTCTTTTTATTTTTATGAACGGTCTTTAGTGTCGATTTCGGTTTAAACAGATTAGCAATACTATCCATAAATTTTCCAAATCCAACACCAATGTCTTTACCTTTTAATAATTGAGTAGCGTAGATATAACCTAGTAAACTACCACCTAAATGAGCTACTCTACCGCCTTGGTTAGCACCTGTAAAAAATCCTAATAGATCAAACACAACAATAGCAACACCAATATACCAAAGCTTGATCTTTACAGTAAAAAACTGAGCTTCTCTGTAAGGCATGTAAGCACAAATAAAAATAAGTAAAGCATTAACACCTGCGGAAGCACCAACTAAGGGACCAACATTATTAGTAAATATAGATGGGAATACACTATGAAGTAGTAAATAGGCAAAACCACCAATGATTATACCTAAGAAATAGATATTTAAAGATTGTTTTCTCGGAAATAAATTAACCATAGTTCTCGATATAAAATAAAGAACCAACATGTTAAATAACAGATGAAAAAGCCCATAATGTGTAAAACCATAAGTTATAATCGACCATGGTTTAACAATAAAACTTGAAAAGTTATTAGGAAGTTCCAACCACTCAAGTGAGTAAGCTCGTGGAATACGTCGTATTACGGTTAGCAACCAACCAATGAAAAATACTAAAACATTAAGTGCTATAATTTTTTCAAAAACGTTTAAATGTTTTAGCTTGTCTTTAATGTCGTGTGTTAACGATGTCATCGATCCCAACGGTTTTTATTAAACTGTGTTTTTTTCCAATAGCTAAAAATTAAGAATCCTGTTAATGCTCCACCAACGTGAGCCCAATGTCCTATGTTAAATCCAAACATTGAACTTCCACCAGTAAATCCAGATATAATCTCATAGCCTAATAATAATGGAATAAAATATTTTGCTTTTATAGGTATAGGTAAAAAGATTAGCATCAATGAGCTATTTGGAAAAGACATTCCGAAAGCAACTAATAAACCCATTAGTGCTCCCGATGCACCAAGACTCGGACCATTAAATAAGCTATTCAATGTTGAGACCTTTTCTTCTCCAACAATAGTATTCCATTCAACATAGAATTTCCCTTCATTTAAAATACCAGTAATAGAATCCATAGTATATTTCCCACTATCAATTAAAGAACTTGTGATGGTATAAAAGTTATAATAATCGATAGCAAGTGGTAAGATTGTCGCACCAAGACCGCATGAGAAATAAAAGATCAAGAATTTATTTCTTCCCCACATTTGTTCTAATGGCGACCCGAACATCCAGACTCCTAACATATTAAAGAGAATGTGAAATATAAATATCGATGCACCTCCATTCATGCCGACATAAGAAGCGTGCATGAACATGTGCGTAAAAATTTGCCATGGTTTAAAACTATCATTCATTGGAAAATGCATAGCAAATAGATCTGTAAATACATCTCCATATTGACCTATAACAATGGTTCCAATCCAAAATATGACATTTAGGATGATAATATGTTTTACCGTATCAGTTATTCTCATCATAATCTTTACACGAATTTTTTATCAAAATCATCAACACTCATCGTGATGAATGTAACTCTATTTGTAGGTGAAACTGATGGCTCTTTACACGCAAACAAACTATTGACCAAATGTTCTTGTTCTAATGGCGTTAATGATTGCCCTGTTTTAATCGCAAGACTTTTAGCCATCGACTTCGCTAAAAGGTCAGTCGCACTAAAATTACTGTCTGGTACTTCTTGTTCTACATCACTAATCAATTGCTCCAAAATAATAGAGACTTCGCTTTCTGGAACATTTACAGGAACACCTGTGATCTCAATGGCTTTATCCTTAAACGAGGAAAATATAAATCCAGTATGTTCTAAATCTTCTTTTAACTGCTGTAAAAGCTCCATTTCAGTGGAAGAAAACTCCAGTGTCAATGGAAATAGTAATTGCTGACTTACAGCTTCTTTTACTGTTAGATGCTTTAAAAACCCTTCGTATAGAATACGTTGATGCGCTCGATGCTGATCCAAGATCATCATACCCGATTTTATAGTGCTAATGATATATTTATTATGCAGCTGATATGTGGTTTGCGCAGACTCTACTTGCTTGTCTTCTGTAAATAGCGATGTGTGTTCTGGCTGACTCTCATATTCTACTTCACTAAAGTTTCGTTCTGTCTTGGTGCCTTTCGATTCTAATCCTACATATAAACTTTCCCATTGCCCAGCTGGCTCCTTTCTGTAAGATGTTGAGGATGAGCCAGCAGATTTGGACACAGATTTATCCTCTTGAAACGGATTAAAACTTCGATCTACTTCTACTGTAGGAGTTGAGGCATGCTTGTTTTTATAATCGTAAGGCGTATCCAAATTATTATCACGCTCAAAATCCAAAACTGGCGCAATATTAAATTGTCCTAAACTATGTTTTACAGAGGAACGCAAAATAGCATATAGCGTGTGTTCATCATCAAACTTAATTTCGGTTTTTGTAGGATGTATGTTGATATCAATAGTTTTAGGATCTACCGTTAAATTCAAAAAATAACTTGGATGGCTTCCATCCTTAATCAAACCTTCATAGGCTGAATTGATAGCATGATTTAAATAAGCACTTTTTATAAAACGGTTATTGACAAAAAAGAATTGTTCGCTTTTAGTGCGCTTTGCAAATTCGGGTTTACCAACAAATCCGGAAATTTTAAGTACTTCGGTTTCTTCTTCTACAGGAACTAGTTTTTCATTGGTTTTTCCTCCAAAAATATTAACCACTCGTTGTCTGTAATTACTCACTGGAAGATTAAAATTCTCACTTCCATTGTGAAACATAGCAAATGTTATATCTGGATGTGCCAAAGCTACACGATGAAATTCATCAATGATATGCCTAAGCTCTACAGTATTCGATTTTAAAAAGTTACGTCGTGCCGGAATATTAAAGAATAAGTTTTTAACTGACAGTGAGGTGCCTTTAGGCGTCACAGTCATCTCTTGATTTTTGATCGTACTACCTTCAATCTCTATGAGCGTTCCAAGCTCATCTTGCTCTTGCTTAGTTTTTAACTCCACATGCGCAATAGCAGCAATACTCGCTAGGGCTTCACCTCGAAACCCTTTTGTATTTATACTGAACAGGTCTTCCGCAGAACGTATTTTAGACGTCGCATGACGTTCAAAACTGAGTCGTGCATCAGTAACACTCATCCCCTTGCCATCGTCTATGACCTGAATTAAGGTTTTACCTGCATCTTTAATGATTAATTTTATAGAACTAGCGCCTGCATCTATAGCGTTTTCTAATAATTCTTTAACAACCGAAGCTGGTCGTTGTACAACTTCACCTGCTGCAATTTGATTAGCAACATGATCTGGTAACAATTGAATGATGTCTGACATTAGCGATTAATAGAAAATATGGATAGGTCGAAATCTATGATGAACAAAAAGACTAGAATTAAAACACCAATAATGATTAGCACACGTCGATTAGCGCCACTCTTGTCACTATTGTATTTGTAATCTTCAACAGCATTGTTGAGCTTTGTTTTCAATCCCTTATTATCACCTGCTGTAACTCGAAAATCGTCAAACTTATGCTTGAGTTCAAAAGGATTACCTTCTCCCTTGTAATAACGAGGCTGGTAATTGTAACGCTTGTTTTTTCTTGTATTTAAAATTCCCATAATGCTATGATTTTTCGTAGTGAGTTAAAATAAACCATAGTGCAATTATCATACCTAAAACTACTAAAAGCACAGGAAGCGAAATGGTTCGCCGTTTTTTATGCTTCCCTTGACCTCTTACAGATTCCCAGTGCGACTTAAGATCGTCGTCTTTTTGAGTGTCTTTAAGATGTCTTGGTATGTAATTAAAGCGTTTATTTTTACGCTGTTGAAACAAACTCAATACTCATCTAGTCTCTGAGCATATTTAAAACCTATCGAATATACTCATGTTATATTTCAAAAGTACAGAATTTACTAGGAAAATAGACCTTTTAAGTCCTAAAAATTGTTAACAAATAGTAGTTTCTTCGGAAATTTTAAAAGCAAATACAATGGCTATTTGTTTCGACGTAGATCAGCCATTTTGATAGCAGCTATAGCAGCTTCAGTGCCTTTATTACCATGCTTTCCTCCTGAACGGTCAATAGATTGCTGCATGGTATTGTCTGTTAACACACAGAAAATAACAGGTGTTTCGCTATTGACATTTAGATCTTTGATGCCTTGAGTAACACCTTCACAAACAAAATCGAAGTGTTTGGTTTCTCCTTGTATCACACATCCAATAGCAATTACTGCATCTACTTGATGCTTAATCATATGCTTACAACCATAGATAAGTTCAAAACTTCCAGGCACATCCCATTTCAGAATGTTATTAGGTAAAGCACCACAGTCAATTAGTGCATCGTAAGCGCCTTGAAAAAGACCATTTGTAATAGTGTCATTCCATTCAGAAACAACAATCCCAAACCGAAAATTCTTCGCGTTTGGGATCGTGTCTTTATCGTAGTTTGATAGATTATGATTTGCAGTTGCCATAATGCTTCAAATTAATTAATTATTTGCTAGCTTCTGCTCTACCAATAAATGTCTCAATATTTGTAGCTTGATCTGATAATGAAAAATCAGATTTAATTCGTTTGTAATACTCTAAGGCTTTTTCTGAGTTACCTAAAGTCTGTGCTACATTGGCTGCTTTAAATAAATATAAAGGTGCTGTATAGCTATTATCACCAGCAGCTTTAATTGCTTGCTCGTAATATTCTAAGGCTTCAGGTAATTGCTCTAACTGAACGAAAGCATCTCCTAAACCTCCTTTAGCAATCGGACTTAAGGCATTGTCATCACTACTAAAACCACTTAAATACTTTACAGCATTTGTGTAATCTTTAGTATTTAAATACGCCATACCAGCATAGTAGTTTGCTAAATTTCCAGCAGGTGTTCCACTGTATTGGTCTGCAATTTCTACCATACCAAATTTACCTTCTCCTCCTTTAAGAGCCAGATTATATAAAGAATCTTTTCCTGTCGCTGCGTTTACAGCTTCATCAAAATACTTTTGTGCAGTGTACATCTCATTCATTGCTTCTTCAGCCTTTGGCTCTGCAATGTATTTGTTGTATCCTAAGTACCCAAGAACAATCAATGCTGCTAATCCTACAACAACAAAAATCCCTTTCTGATTCTTAGCAACCCAATCCTCTGCTTTGTTAGCACTTTCATCTAAAGTATTAAATACTTCAGCTGTTGTTGAGTCTTGTTCTAAAACGTCTATCTTTTCGCCTTTTTCCTTAATTGGCTTCGGCTTATATCCTCTTTTCTTATATGTTGCCATAATTCTGTATTTGTGCCCGCAAAAATAAAATTTTTATTGGGATTTAAAAGGTAAATTATTTGTTATTTTTACTTCCTGTTACAATAAACACGACCAAATACCAATATTCTCTATTAGTTTTATGATTTTAAACACGTTAAGCTTAGTTAATTACAAAAATTTTGAAAGTCAGGATTTTGAATTTGATGCTAAAATTAACTGTTTTGTCGGTTCTAACGGTGTTGGTAAAACCAATGCGCTAGACGCTATCTATCATTTATCCTTCGGAAAAAGTTACTTTAATCCTGTAGCGACGCAAAATATTAAGCACAACGAAGACTTCTTTGTGGTGGATGGTATTTTCACCAAAAACGATAAAACCGAAAAGATCGTTGTTTCGTTAAAACGCGGACAAAAGAAAATGATCAAGCGCAACGCCAAAGCCTACGAAAAATTTAGTGATCATATTGGATTTATTCCTCTAGTCATCATCTCTCCTGCTGATCGTGACCTGATTATTGAAGGTAGTGATACCAGACGAAAGTTTATTGACAGTGTCATCTCTCAAAGCGATAAAACTTACCTTAATAACCTGATCAGTTACAATAAAGTATTATCTCAGCGTAATGCCTTACTCAAATATTTTGCACTTAATAATACCTTTAATGCACAAACCTTAGAGGTCTATAACGAGCAATTACACACCTACGGAACCGAGATTTTCAAAACACGTGATGAATTTCTAAAAGTCTTTATTCCTATTTTTAAAGCTCGCTATCAGGCTATTAGTAACGGCAATGAAGAGGTTAACTTAGTCTATAAAAGTGATCTATTTGATGATGATTTAAATTCGCTATTGGCCAAAGTCATTAATAAAGACAAGGCATTACAATACACCAGTGTTGGTATTCATAAGGATGACCTTAATTTCCAAATTGAAACTTACCCGATTAAAAAATTCGGAAGTCAGGGCCAACAGAAATCGTTTTTGATTGCACTGAAACTCGCTCAATTCGATTTTATCAAACAACAAAGTGGTGTCACACCCTTATTATTACTGGATGATATTTTTGACAAACTGGATGAAAACCGAGTGGCTCAGATTATCAGTTTGGTGGATAATGACGATTTCGGACAACTATTCATTAGTGATACACATGCTGAGCGTACTGAAGATGTCGTGAAGCAAATTCACCAATCTTATAAAATATTTAAACTATGAGACCATTTATACTCGTATTCCTTTTGATGAGTTTTACCAGCTGCTCACCAGATCCTACAACATTTGTAACACATATTGAAGGCTACTGGGAAATTGATGAAGTCACACTTAGCGATGGTACAAAACGCGATTACAATTATAATGACACTATCGATTATATTGAAGTCACAGACAGCCTAACAGGTTTCAGAAAGAAGCTTAAACCTAATCTTACTGGTAAGTTCGAAACCTCTAAGGATGCAGAATCGTTCCGAATAAAAATAGAGAATGATAGCCTAAATATCTATTACGAAACGCCTTATGCAAATTGGAAAGAAACGGTTTTAAATGCCAACGAAACGCAATTACTCATTATTAATAATACCAATAAAGATGTGTATCTTTATAAACGCTACCAACCTTTAGAATTAGACTAATGGCAAAACGACAAAATGATCATTTACCAATAAGCGATATCCTCAAAGAATTTGTTGATACCAATAAGCTACAAAAAGGCTTAGATAAGGTTGACGTGAGAGATGCATGGACCAAAATGATGGGAAATGGCGTTAATAACTACACCACAGATATCAAGTTAGACAAAGACACGCTGTATGTCTCGCTTAGTTCTAGTGTACTCCGTGAAGAATTGAGCTACGGAAAACAAAAAATCATCGATATGCTCAACGAATCTGTTGGTAAGGAAGTGATTAAAAAGTTGGTTTTAAGGTAAGATATACTAGATAAAAAACATTCTCTTTGTTTGCTCAGCCAACAAACAACGTTCTAAAACTGCATCAGATTATTTTTCAGAAAAATTCTCATCATACAACTTTGATTCTACTGAAACAAATCACAAAATATGTCATAAAGAAGGTACACAGCCATTAACTGAAGACTTGATGGAATGGGCTGACTTAGTGATTGTAATGGAAGAAAAGCATCGGAAAATAATTACTGAAAATGGAGGCTCTCATTTCAGAAAAAAAATAAAAGTACTCGCTATTCCAGACCGATTCAAATATTATCAAAACGATCTTATCGAATTATTAGTTTTGAAAGCTGAACCATTGTTTTAACTCTCGAAATAATTCAGTAAATTCAAGCTCTTAAAGTTCCAACCATATGAAATATTTCAAACTCATCATAACTTTGGTCCTTACCTTAGTTGTTTTTTATGCGTTAAACACAAAATTTGGGTCCATTCCTCCTATCGGAAAATTTCTGGATCCAGTCAATGGCGTCTGGCAAAATGACACTCCCGAATCCATTTCTGGAGACATTGCAATTGACGGATTATCAGCACCTGTGACCATTCATTACGACGAACATTTGATTCCGCATATCTTTGCGCAAAACGATGAAGACCTCTATAAAGCGCAAGGGTATGTCACTGCAAAACATAGACTTTGGCAATTGGAATTTCAAACCTATGCCGCAGCTGGACGCTTATCTGAGATTATTGGCGAAGGTGCTGTCAATTATGATCGTGCTCAACGACGATTAGGTATGGTGTATGGTGCCGAACAGAATCTAGCGAAAGTACAAGAAGATCCTGAAACCATGCGTTACATACAAGCATATAGCGATGGTGTGAACAGTTACATCAATTCTCTAGACGACAAATCGCTTCCTGTGGAATACAAATTACTCGATTATAAACCTGAAGCTTGGAGCGTTGAAAAAACCACGTTACTTCTTATGTATATGACCAAGATGTTAGCGAGTAGAGAGCATGATTTAGAATATACCAATGCGCTGCAACTCTTCGGAAAAGAGCGTTTCGATATGCTTTATCCTGATTATTTTGATATCGTCGACCCTATCATTCCAAAAGAGACCGACTGGAGTTTTATCGATGTGGAACAAACCAAAACACCTGCTGGTGAATTACCTACAGATACGATTTCGGTAACCGAAACTATGGAAAAACCACATCCTAATAACGGAAGTAATAACTGGGCAGTCTCAGGATCGAAATCGGTTTCTGGTCACCCAATGTTAGCTAACGATCCGCATTTGAGTTTGAACCTCCCTTCCATCTGGTATGTTATGCAATTAGGAACTCCTGAGCACTCGGCCATGGGAGCGACTTTGCCTGGTGCCTTAGGCATCATCTCCGGATTTAACAATGATGTGTCTTGGGGTGTGACCAATGCTACACGTGATCTTTTAGATTGGTATAAAATTGAATTTAAAGATGATACCAGAGCACAGTATAAGTATGACGGACAATGGAAAAACACCACAGCCCGAATTGAAGAAATTAAAATCAAAGATGCTAAAACAATTATGGATACTGTGATTTATACGCATCACGGACCAGTAACTTACGATCATAATTTTAGAAGTGATAGTGAACTCTCAGGTTATGCTATGAAATGGATTGGTCATATAGGTGGCAATACCCAACGTACTTTTTTAGAACTCAACCGTTCTAAGACTTATGAAGATTATCGCAAAGCACTCACCCATTTTGTGGCACCTGCTCAAAATTTTGTATTTGCCTCTCATGAAGGCGATATTGCTTTATGGATTCAAGGCTTGATTCCAAATAAATGGGAAGGTCAAGGGAAATTCTTAATGGATGGCTCTAATCCTGATCACGATTGGCAGAGTTTTATTCCGCAGGAATACAATCCGCATACTAAGAATCCTGAACGTGGTTTTGTGAGTTCTGCAAATCAGCATCCTGTTGATGAAAGCTATCCGTTCTATGTGTTTAATGATGGATACGACACCTATCGCAGTCGTATTATTAATGATTTCTTTAGAGCTAAACATCAGTTTTCGGTAGAAGACTTTAAAACCTTACAGAACAAAACCTTTAATTTAAAAGCTTCGGAATTATTGCCCTATGTGTTTGAAACGATGGATACCTCTGGTCTTACTCCTGAGGAACTTGAAGTCTATAACCAGATTAAAGATTGGGATTTTAATAGTGATATTGACAAGCTCGCTCCTAGCATCTGGCGAAACTGGTGGCCAAAATTATATATGAGTGTTTGGGACGAATATAAAGTCGATGATATGGCCTTAGACCGACCGTTTACTTACCAAACTATTTATATGTTGACCAATGATCCTACCAACGAATTTATGGATATTGTAGACACACCAGAACAAGAAACCGCTCAGGATTTGTTTTTACTGAGTTTTAAGGATGCAGCAAAATCATTGCTAGACTGGAAAGCTGAGAATGGCGAGTATAACTACCAAGCGTATAAAGGGACCTATGTTGGTCACCTGCTTCAGGCCTTACCAGCATTTTCACGATTTGATCTACCTATTGGTGGCGACGGCAATACCGTGAATGCGATGACCGATAATCACGGACCCTCATGGCGAATGATTGTTGAAATGAGCTCTCCACCAAAAGCCTTAGGGATTTATCCAGGTGGTCAATCTGGAAATCCAGGTAGTAAATACTACGATAATTTTATAGACGATTGGGCTGTGGGCAAGTATCACGAATTGCTATTCATGCAAAATGCCGAAACTACAGACGCTATTCTATCCACACAAACCTTAACACCAGCACAATAATGAAACGTAAAGATCAAATTATAAATTTCGTAGTCACAATCATAGTCGCTTTAATTTTAGCACAGTTCTTGCCATGGTGGTCTGTGATGGTAGCAGGTTTTGTATCCAGTCTCTTTTTTAGCCTGAAAAAATTTGCAGTCTTCTTTGTGCCGTTTCTAGCCATTTTTGTGTTTTGGACGCTGTATGCTTATGTTGGTGCTGCGCAAAACGACTTTACCTTATCGCGTAAAATCTCCAATCTCTTAACCTTAGGCGGTAGTGAATACACCCTCATCACAGTAACAGGAGTAATTGGCGGACTCGCAGCAGGCATCTCGGCCTTGTTAGGCAAGCAATTGAGTGTACTGGTAAAAAAGGATTAAAAATACGTAGATATACGTATTGTTTGGTGTTTAGAATTTTGTGATATTGTCGGATTGTAGATATGGTTTATTGAAATTCAATCAGGTCTAGGAAATATGTTTTAGTAATTTTTAAAATATTCAAATAATGAGAATAGTATTTTTTAATCATAAAGGAGGAGTAAGTAAAACTACTACTACATTTCATCTTGGATGGAAATTAGCTGAAAGAGGTAGTAGAGTTTTACTAGTTGATGCTGATCCACAATGTAATCTTTCAGGTTTGATAATGCAGGAATTATTCGAAGAGTACTACATTGATGACGCTACCAAGAATAAAAATCTAATGCATGGAGTAAACTCAGCATTTCAAGGAAAGCCTGAGCCAATTCAATCATTTGATTGCTATGAAGTTCCAAATAATGAAAATCTATTTCTATTACCTGGACACCCAAATTTAACAGAGTTAGAACCAGCACTAAGTTTTTCTCAAACATCGAATAATGCATTTGCCACAATGCAAAATTTACCTGGAGCATTTAACGCATTAATTGAGAAATGTTGTGAACATCACGATATTGAATATGTACTAATTGATTTAAACCCTGGTCTAAGCGCTATCAATCAAAATTTCTTTTCGATATCGGATTTGTTTATAGTACCTACCAATCCAGATCCTTTTTCTTTAATGGCTGTACGAACACTCTCTGATGTTCTGCCAAGATGGTATCAGGCCTCTCAACAAATGCGAATATCTTTTGCTAACTCTTCTTATCCATTTCCAACCCATAATCCAAAATTTAGTGGTGTAGTTATCCAAAGATTCAATATTAGAAGTGGAAAACCTTCAGCTCCTTATCGTAATAATATGGATGAGATACTTGCGGTAGTTCGAAATGAATTAGCTCCAGAATTAAGAAGGTATAATATGCTATTAGAAGATGATCTTTATACTCAGACAGTAATTCCAGAAAACTACTGTTTAGCAGAAATTCCTGATTTTCAAAGTTTGTTACCACAATCGCATAAGTTTGGAGTTCCAGTTTACGCACTTTCAGACGATCAAATTGAAAAATCTGGTACTGTATTAGTACAAATGATAGGAAAAAGAACAGAGTATGATGAAATGTTTATTCAATTTGCAAGCAAAATAGAAGAAATCAAAGAAAATGTTACGAGCTAAACAGTTATTTGATTCTGGAATAATAAGAATTCGAAACGTAGATAGTATTTACCTGCATTTAATTGCAAATCAAGGATTTATAAGGGATGATGTTTCAGATTTGTTGAGGAGTGAAATAGTCTACGTAATTTCAAGTTTTGATCGACTTATACATGATTTGGTAAGAATAGGAATGCGACAAACTTATAATGGTTTGCGGTCTAAAACAAATTCCTATAAAAACTATAGCTTCACAATTAATGAAACCGATCGAATAAATTATGCAACAATACCTCCGTCAGAATACATATTTGAAGAGATTATAGCAAGTAAACATAAACATTTATCATTTCAAGAACCCGAAAAAATAAATGAAGCATTAAGCTTAATCTGGTTGGAAACACACAAATGGCAAGTAATAGCTAACAGAATGGGAAGAAATCAAAACGACTTAAAAACTGAATTAAAAAATATAATCTTAAGACGAAATCAAATTGTTCATGAGGGAGATTTTGATTTGTCGACTGGAAATCTCCAGCCTATTACTCATAATGACACAGTTAGAAGTGTGAACTTTATTGAAAGTCTTGGAAATACAATTTATGATATAATTTCTTAGCTTGTATATGACTTCTTGAATTTCACAACTCCACCCCTCTACCCTTCAAATACTCACGATAGCCGTCTTCAGTTTGGTCCACAGCCTCGTGTGTATCTAAGTCGGTCGTGTCTCCAATGCCAGTCGCTTGAAACAGCATCCCAATCATATCAGACTTGGTGTCGGCTTTAACGTCTGCCCAACACTCACGAAACAGCTCCACAAAGAGTGCGTCGGCACTCAATTCAAAAGTCGCCAGGTCATCTTCCTCTTGATATTCCTCATAATCTATAACACCAAACGCATCGAGCAATTGCTCCAGCAGATGTTCAAATTCATCTACATCAAACTCTAAGTGGAGTTCTAATCGGTCTTTTGTGATTCCGTCATACAAGCCAATCCCAGGTTCACCAGCCACAAACACCATATCCCAGTAATAGACGTTGTAATACACATCTACGACTTTCACTGTATTGTCAGCATTAGGATCTGTAAAATCAAACTGGTTGAGCTGTAAACGTTTGATAAAGGCTTTGATCTCGGCTGCATGAATATCAAAGTGCAATTGTTTGAATAGCGAATCGCGTATGGCCCAAAACGCCCACCAGTAATCAATATCGTCCAAACGAGAGCCTTCAACCTCAAGCTTTACGGTGTTAAATTGATCAGTTGTTATTGGTAAGTCAATATGCTGTTCTGTATGGTTGGTATCGTGGTAGGTAAATTGCATCCTTAGGTTTTAGATCTTAAAAGTAATCATTACAGTATTCAGAAAAAAACAAAAGCAACTATCAATAACTTTTCAACGTAAAGCCCAAAGTTAAAAACTGATCTTCACGTTTCTGACCTTCAATCACGATGCTTTCAAAAGTATATAGGTAATTGATTTTAAAATTTAAAAATGTCCATACAGGGAGTTCTAAACCAAGATCGGCACGCCATCTATAATTATTACTATTCTCTAAAGACGGCTGAACATAACTCTCATGCGTTACAATGAGCTTGTCTTTAAAAAGGTGATATTTCCCATTGAGCCAAAGTGTACTTCGTAAGGTGTTGATGGATTCGTTGCCATCATACTCGTCAATATTAAAATCGAAGGTAGCAAAATGGGTTTGCTCGTATTCACCAGTCAGCGAGAGTTTCAACCAGTTCTTGTTTTTACTAAACACCTGATAACTTATTCCTCCACCAAAAAGGTAGCGCACATCAATGTTACGTCTGAAATTGGTACTCACAAATCCGAGTGCCAGAGGATATAATTTCCGTTCAGGATTGAAATATAAAAAGTTCAGACTCAAGATATCCTCATCGGCTTTTTCCTTTCCAAACTCCTGATAGACGTAAGAATTATTGGTTTTAAACACCCATTTTTTCCAGGGTTTAACACTAATATCCGATTTCGCTCTAAAAATTACAGTTTCCACATTTCCAGATTGAAAGAATCCAGTAATCGATAAATTAGCTTTAACCTTAAGCGTGTCGCTCTCATTAATTTGAGCAGACAGTACGATGGGAAAAATCAATAAACAATATAAAATGCGTTTCATAGTCATACATTGTAAATATCTAAAGGAAACCAAAAAAGCGCAAACAAAAGTTGCGCTTTTTTATAGTGTATAAGCTTTTGGTTGCTTAAAACATCTCTCTTCCTGAGAAATGGAATGCACCTTCAATAGCAGCATTCTCATCACTATCACTTCCGTGAACAGCGTTTTCTCCAATAGATGCTGCGTATAATTTTCTGATCGTTCCTTCAGCAGCTTCCGCAGGATTAGTCGCACCAATTAAGGTTCTAAAATCTTCTACAGCGTTATCTTTTTCTAAGATCGCCGCTACAATAGGTCCTCTAGTCATGTACTCTACTAACTCTCCAAAGAAAGGTCTTTCTTTATGGATAGCGTAGAATGCCTGAGCATCAGCAGTCGTCATTTGTGTGAGTTTCATTGCTACGATTCTAAAACCTGAAGCTGTAATTTTTTCTAGTATTGCACCAATATTCCCTTTTTCAACAGAATCTGGCTTAAGCATGGTAAATGTTCTATTTGTTGCCATTTGTATTTTTTAAATTCGGTGCAAAAGTAATACATTTCTTTAAAAATTCAGTATAATCCAATATTAAAAAATTGTATCTTCGCTGACTATGAATACAGACGACATTAATAGCATAAAAGCGCTTTTAAATTCACCTAAAGCCATTGTTATCATTCCACATAAAAATCCAGATGGAGACGCGATTGGGTCTACATTAGGCTTATACCATTATCTCAAAAAAGGACAGCATAACGTCATGGTCATTGCACCTAATGACTATCCTGAGTTTTTAAAATGGATGCCAGATGAATCTTCTATTCTGAAATATGAGACACAAAAAGACGACAGTGATTCATACATCAACGATGCCGATATTATATTTACCTTAGATTTCAATTCGCTTGGACGTATTGGACATATGGAAGCTGCTGTGTCTGCTTCCGAAGGCATTAAGATCATGATCGATCATCATCAGCAGCCAGATGACTATGCGACCTATATGTACTCTGATGCTACGATGTCATCTACCTGTGAAATGGTTTATAATTTCATTGAAATGTTGGGTGATGTAGATAAGATCGATAGTGATATTGCAACCTGTCTCTACGTTGGGATCATGACAGATACTGGATCGTTCCGTTTTCCGTCAACCACCAGTGCTACACACCAAATTATCGGACAGTTGATTGAAAAAGGGGCTCGTAATTCTGATATTCATAATAATATATACGACACCAATAGTTACGAACGTTTGCAACTACTAGGAAGAGCCTTGAGTAATTTAAAGGTCATTCCAGAATATCGCACTGCCTATATCACTTTATCACAAGAGGAACTCAATACCTTTAATTTCAAAAAAGGAGATACTGAAGGTTTTGTCAACTATGGTTTATCCTTAAAAGGCATTGTATTTGCCGCTATTTTTATTGAAAATCAACAGGAAAATATTATTAAGATCTCTTTGCGTAGTAAAGGTGATTTTTCGGTAAATGAATTATCACGTCAGCATTTTAGTGGTGGAGGTCATACCAATGCTGCAGGTGGAAAAAGTGATATGAATATGAAGGATACCATTGAAAAATTTATTAGTATCTTGCCTCAATACGAACAAGACCTCAAAGCATAATGAAGATAGTATCAAAATTAATTATTTTACTCCTACTAGTAGCGAGCTGCAAATCACCTGAAGCTCGTAAACCAGAGCAGGTACAATCAGGTTCGTTTATTAAAGAATCTGCCGAACGAAATAAAAAACTCAACGAACGAGAACGCAAACGTATTGAAGACATCATGAGTCAGAATCCTGAGTATGACTATGTGGCTTCCGAAAGCGGATTTTGGTATTACTACCACACGAAAGTAGAAATCGATACCATTACTGCTGGCTTTGGAGATGTCATCAACTTTGATTACGATGTTAAAGATCTCAACGGAAATGTGATCTACTCGCAGCAAGAGTTAGGACCTCAAACCTATGCTATGGATCAGGAAGAAATTTTTACGGGATTACGAGAAGGCTTAAAACTGATGAAGCCTACCGAATCTGCAACATTCTTATTTCCATCTCAAAAAGCTTATGGCTACTATGGTGACAATAACCGCATTGGAACGAACATCCCATTGATGTGTAGAGTCACCGTAAACAGTATCAAAAACAACGAATAATAAAAATCACTAATTAACAAAAAGAAATCAATACACAATGAAATTGATAAGCAGAACACTCCAAATTTTAATGCTATGCTTGATAGTATCAGCAACATCTTGTAAGGAAGAATATCCTGATCTTGAGGACGGACTCTACGCAGAAATCATCACGTCTAAAGACACTATGATTGCTAAGTTATTTTTCGAAAAAGTACCTGTAACAGTTGCCAACTTTGTCGCACTTGCTGAAGGAAATCACCCAATGGTTGCCGATGAATTCAAAGGAAAACCATTTTATGATAGTTTGACCTTTCATCGCGTCATGAATAAGTTTATGATTCAGGGTGGAGACCACACGGCCACTGGTAGTGGAAATGCAGGTTATCGCTTTACAGCCGATTTCGATCCTGAATTGAAACACGATAAACCTGGAATTCTTTCTATGGCAAATTCTGGAGGAGTCAACACTAATGGCACACAATTCTTCATCACTGAGGCTCCTTATCCAAGAGGAGATGCTTTTGATGCCGACGGAAATTTAAAACCATGTGACCAACCAAGAGTGAGTTGTCATTCGGTATTTGGTGAATTGGTAAAAGGTATCGATGTACAGGATTCTATATCAAATGTGCCTGTACAACGTGGCAGCAACAAACCTTTAGAGAATGTGTACATGACTAAAGTCAACATCATCAGAAAAGGATCGGCTGCAAAATCGTTCAATGCACCTAAAGTATTTGAAGATGAATTACCAAATGTAGAACAGAACATCGAAGACCTTTTAGAAGATGCGCGTTTTGCTGCTGAAGAAAAACGAATTAAGCGCGAAGAAACCATTGCTAAGGCTGCAGCTGAATTAAAACCATCATTAGATGACTATGCCTCTAAGGCAACAACCATGCCTTCTGGTCTTAAAAAATATGTGATTACTAAAGGTACTGGAGCAAAAGCCAAAACTGGTGATCGTGCTATGATTATCTATGAAGGCTATTTTACCGATGGTCGTTTATTTGATAGTAATCGATCTGAAGTTGCTAAAAAGTACGACATGTACGATGAGCGTCGTGAAGATGCAGGAATGTATGGTGCATCAGAAATGCCTATTCAACCTGATGCTCAAATGATTTCTGGGTTTAAAGAAGCTATAGCGTCTATGAGTGCTGGTGAAAAAGCATTCTTTTATTTACCATCTCACTTAGCGTATGGCGAGCGTGGACGTGGTGGTATACGACCAAACACCGATCTTACTTTTATTTTGGAAATGACTGAAATTAAAGAGTAAGTCGCTATTATAAAACATAAAAAAGCCTTTCGTAATGAAAGGCTTTTTTTATTAGATTCTTCAGTCGCTAAGCGCTTTTTGAATGACAGATAATCTGTTATCTATGTCTTCGGAATATGTTTTAGAATCTCAAGAACAAAGGTCCAATACTTTTCAGCCGAAGAAATCTGAGCGCGCTCATCAGGTGAATGTGCTCCTTTGATATTCGGTCCAAAACTAATCATATCCATTTCCGGATAATTAGTCCCTAAAATTCCACATTCTAATCCAGCGTGACAAGCAGCCACATGTGGTTCTTCACCATTGTTTAATTGTTTGTATAGCGGAACCATCACCTTTAATATATCAGAATCCATATTAGGTTTCCATCCTGGATAATCACCAGAAAACTCAACCTCACATCCTGTTAATTCAAAAGTAGCACGTAATGCATTGGCAAGGTCCCATTTAGAACTCTCAACAGAACTACGCGTTAAACACGCAATCTTGATATCTCCATCTTTAACGATGACACGCGCAATATTGTTTGAGGTCTCTACAAGTTCTGGAATATCAGGACTCATACGATACACACCATTTAAAGCCGCATAAATTGCTCTGGTAAGTCCTTCTTGTACACCAAGATTCATGATATGTGTTGGTGTCTCTGTTTTAGATACCTCAATCACCAATTCAGGCTCCATCGTTTTGAATTCTAATTTGATCTCATTAGCAAGAGCGTTCATTTCAGACACAAATGCGTCCTCATGAATAGCATCAATAGCCACTGTAGCATTGCTCTCTCTGGGAATGGCATTACGTAAACTTCCACCATCAATGTCTGAAATACGTAATCCGAAATTTTCAAAACCATCAAATAACAAGCGGTTCATGATTTTATTGGCATTACCGAGTCCTTCATGGATTTGCATTCCGGAATGTCCACCTTGTAAACCTTTAACACTAATTTTATATCCGATTTTAAATTCTGGAGTCTCCTCCTGCTCATACGTTCTTGTGGCAGTGACATCCACACCACCTGCACAACCTACTCCAATTTCGTCGTCTTCTTCAGTATCAAGGTTTAAAAGGATCTCCCCTTTAAGCAATCCGCCTTTGAGTCCCATAGCACCAGTCATACCTGTCTCTTCATCAATAGTAAATAAAGCTTCAATAGCAGGATGTGGAATAGTTTTACTTTCTAAAATAGCCATGATGGTTGCAACTCCTAGTCCGTTATCGGCTCCCAACGTAGTACCTTTGGCTTTTACCCAATCGCCATCCACATACATATCGATACCTTGGGTATCAAAATCGAAAACCGTATCGTTATTTTTTTGGTGTACCATATCCAAATGCGATTGCATGACGATGGTTTTTCGATCTTCCATACCAGCAGTCGCAGGTTTTTTGATAATCACGTTACCAACTTCATCTTCTATAGTATCTAAACCTAAACCAGCACCAAAATCTTTCATGAATTTAATCACACGTTCTTCTTTTTTTGAAGGTCTAGGAACAGCATTTAGATCGGCAAATTTATTCCAGAGTTCTTTAGGTTCCAGTTGTCTTATTTCTGAGCTCATTATCTTATTTTTTTAGTTTAACAAAGGTACGTTCTTTTAGTGTTTTTGAAAAGATCATGATGTGATTAATCTGATAAGCAAACAAAAAAACAAGAACCACTCTCACTACTCCTGATTGAAGTGGCATCCTTTTTGTGTCAGTTTGAGTGATGCGACGCAGGAAGCATTGTATCGAGAACACACAAAAAGATATAACGAAAAGCAGGTCACCAAATCGGCAAACAATCCTGAGGTTTGGGTTCTAAAAATTAGTATTTTTGAGTCATGCTGAAACATAAAAAGCTCATCATCGCCTTATCTATTATTCCTCAGATCATTCTACTGAAGGTCCTTGCCTATTTTCCAAATTTTGTGGAATCAGTCTACAGCCATGGTATCTACATCTGGATCTCAAAAGGGATGCGATATGCGTTTGGCTGGTTGCCATTTTCTGTTGGTGATGTGCTTTACACCTTATTGATAGTGTACATTCTAAGATGGCTTTTTACCAATAGAAGACGCATGATCAAAACCACAAAGCAATGGCTTTTGGATGTGCTTTCAGCTATTTCTGTGGGCTATTTTGCGTTTCATGTCCTTTGGGCTTTTAACTATTATCGATTGCCTCTACACGAGTCGTTGAAAATAGAAAACGACTACTCCACTGAAGAATTAATAGACCTTACAAAGCAGCTAATAACTAAGGTAAATACAATCCATAAGGATGTTGCTGACCATGATTCGGCTAAAGTCATCATGCCCTACTCCAAAGCTCAAGTTCTAAAAATGGTACCAGATGGTTATGATGCGTTATCGGAAGTGTTTCCTTACTTAGCATATGAACCCAGAAGTATCAAACGTTCTATTTATAGTTTACCATTGACTTATATGGGATTTTCGGGGTATTTAAATCCGTTTACTAATGAAGCCCAAATTGATGGCTTGATCCCAACCTTTAAGTTTCCAACCACTGGAAGCCATGAAGTTGCGCATCAATTAGGATATGCTGCCGAAAATGAAGCCAATTTTATTGGTAGTATGGCTGCTATGCATCATCCCGATCGTTATTTTAATTATTCCGGCTATGCCTTTGCGCTACGTCATTGTCTGCATGAAACTTACAAACGAGATCCTAAGATGTACGACACACTTATAGAAACAGTAAATAAAGGCGTATTATTAAATTATCGTGAGGTTAGAGATTTCTGGGATGCTTATCAAAATCCGACCGAACCCTTATTCAAAGCCACATACAATAACTTTTTAAAGTCTAATAATCAAGCTGGTGGCATGGAAAGTTACAGTTATGTTGTAGCACTTTTGGTCAATTACCATAAAACGCATCCGATTGAGTAAACGTTAAAACTTTCATTTTTAGTAAGACTTACTCTCTTAATTTTTATCTTTAGAAGGAATTAACAATCAACCTTTTTATATGAATAGAATAAAGTTTGCAATAGCGCTTTGCTTTTGCAGTTTTGCATTATTTGCACAAGACTATTTCCCCAAGAACGATGGTGTAAAAACCTCCAACACCAATTACCACGCTTTTACGAATGCTAAAATTTACGTCACACCGACTCAAGTCATTGAGAATGGTACTTTATTGATTAAAGATGGCAAAATTATAGCTTCAGGAAAAACGGTAAGTATTCCTAAAAACTCAACTGTAGTTGACCTAGATGGTAAGAGTATTTATCCTTCATTTATTGATGCGTACTCTACCTTTGGCGTAAAGAAACCTGAACGCGTCAGAGGAGGTAACGGTCCGCAATATGGACCAAGCCGAACTGGTTACTACTGGAATGACCATGTAATGCCAGAAAACAAGGCCATCGAAAAATTCAACTTTGATTCAAAATCGGCTAAAGATTTGATAAAAGCTGGATTTGGTGTTGTGAACACACATATTGAAAATGGTATCATTAGAGGAACCGGAACTTTAGTTGCACTAAATTCTGAAGCTGATAATTCGATGCGTATCCTTAATCCTAATTCTGGTCAATACTTTTCCTTTAGTAAAAGTGTGACCTCGAGACAATCGTATCCTGGTTCAATTATGGGTAGTATTGCTTTATTAAAACAAATGCATTATGATGCAGACTGGTATGCCAAAGGCAATAGTAAAACCAGAGACCTGTCATTGGAAGCTTTGAATGCTAATAAAAATCTGGTTCAGATCTTTGGAGCTGGTAGTAGAGCCAATGCGCTTCGTGCTGATAAAATTGGAGATCTATTCGGAATCCAATTTGTCATTCTTGGTGGTGGCGATGAGTATGAACGCATCAAGGATGTTAAAGCCACTAATGCAACTTATCTAATTCCTGTAAACTTTCAGAATGCCTATGATGTAGAAAATGCATATTTAAGCCGATCTCTCGCGCTGAGTGATATGAGAGCATGGAATCAAGAGCCTTCTAACCCAAAAGTACTCGCTGAAAATGGTGTGAGATTTGCTTTTACAACACACGATCTTAAATCGCCTAAGATGTTTATGTCTAATGTGATGAAAGCTATAGAATACGGACTTTCAAAAGAGAAAGCTTTAGAAGCGTTGACAACAATTCCAGCTGAAGTTCTTGGAAAATCTTCGGAAATTGGCTCACTTCAAAAAGGTGCTTATGCTAATTTTCTGATTACTTCAGGAGACATATTTGACAAAAAAACGACGCTTTATGAAAACTGGGTTCAGGGACAAAAGACTGTTCTTGAAGACATGAATATTACTGATATACGAGGTGATTACGAATTTACACTTGCTGGTGAAGCCTATAAGATGACCTTAAAAGGATCATTGAGTAAACTGAAATCTGAAATTACAAGTGATAACAAAACTCGTGGATCGAAAGTGGCTTATGCTGATGATTGGGTACATATTTCTATGACGACAAAAGATTCGACAGAGCAGAAATTTATCAGATTGGTAGCCAATGTTACCAATCCGAATGCTTTAAATGGTAAAGCTGTATTTCCAGATGGCAATGAAATGACCTTCTATGCTTCAAAAACAGTTAAAAAAGATGATAAAACATCAGCTGATGATAAAAAAGAAGCGACTCAGAAATCTGCTAAAGAAACAGTTCCTATTACCTATCCAAATATGGCTTATGGTTTTGATAAACTTCCGCAAGCAGAAACTTTACTCTTTAAAAATGCTACAGTTTGGACCAATGAGGATGACGGCATCATGGAAAATACTGACGTCCTGATCAAGAACGGAAAGATTGCTAAAATAGGTTCAAATCTATCCGATGGCAGTGCTACAGTTATTGATGCTACAGGTAAGCATTTAACTGCTGGTGTTATTGATGAGCATTCACATATTGCTGCTGCTTCCATTAATGAAGGAGGACATAACTCTTCTGCTGAAGTGAGTATAGAAGATGTGATTGACGAAGAAGATATAGGGATTTACAGAAATCTTGCAGGAGGTGTTACCTCTATTCAAATACTACACGGTTCGGCAAATCCAATTGGCGGACGTTCAGCAATTATCAAATTAAAATGGGGAGAATCTGCAGATAATCTCATTTATAATGATAGTCCGAAATTTATAAAATTCGCTCTCGGAGAAAATGTAAAACAATCCAACTGGTCAAGTTTTGCTAGGTTTCCACAATCCCGAATGGGTGTTGAGCAATTGTATATGGATTATTTCAATCGCGCCAAAGCGTATGACGAAGCTAAGAAAAGCGGAAAACCTTACAGAAAAGATATTGAAATGGAAGTATTAGCTGAAATTCTCAATAAAGAACGTTTTATCTCTTGTCACTCCTATGTACAAAGTGAGATCAATATGTTGATGAAAGTTGCTGAAAAATTTGATTTCAGAGTGAACACATTCACACATATTTTAGAAGGTTATAAAGTTGCAGATAAGATGGCTGAACATGGTGTGGGCGGATCAACCTTTAGTGATTGGTGGGCTTACAAATACGAGGTTAATGATGCTATTCCGTATAATGCAGCAATCATGCACAATGCTGGTGTTACTGTAGCTATTAATAGTGATGACAGCGAAATGTCAAGACGTTTAAATCAGGAAGCTGCTAAATCGGTTAAATATGGTGGTGTCAGTGAAGAAGAGGCCTGGAAATTTGTAACACTAAATCCTGCCAAGTTATTACATATTGATGATCGCGTTGGAAGTATAAAAGTTGGAAAAGATGCCGATGTCGTGCTATGGTCTGACCATCCAATGTCAATCTATGCCAAAGCAGAAAAAACAATTATTGAAGGTGTGACCTATTTTGATATCAAACGAGATGAAATGCTACGTGCTCAGATCAAAAAGGAGAAAAGTGAATTGATCAACCAGATGATGAAAGCCAAGAATAAAGGCTTGAAAACACAGCCAATCAAGAAGAAAGAAAAAGAACAAATGCATTGTGACTACTTAGATCACCAACAACATTAAAACTATGACAATGAAACATATACACATAACATTAATTGTTGCGCTTCTAAGTTTGTATTTAGGATTTGCACAACAAACACCTGCTCCAAAGCAAAGCAAAGCTATTGCCATTACAGGAGCGACTGCACACATTGGTGATGGTACTGTTATTACTAACAGTTTGATCATTTTTGAAGACGGAAAACTCACTCAGGTATTAGATGGGACTACAGTAAAAGTTGATGGTTCTAAAATGGATGTAATTGACGCTCGTGGAAAACATGTTTATCCAGGGTTTATTGTACCAAACTCTACATTAGGTCTTGTTGAAATTGGTGCTGTAAGAGCTACTAATGACGATAGAGAATTAGGATCATGGTTGCCTCACGTACGAAGTTTAATTGCTTATAATGCTGAGTCAAAGATTGTAGAATCTATGCGTCCAAATGGTGTGCTGATAGGACAGATCACACCAAGAGGCGGACGGATAGCAGGAACCTCATCTGTTGTACAGTTTGATGCCTGGAACTGGGAAGATGCAGTCATTAAAGAAGACGACGGCATCCATATGAGTTGGCCAAGTCCATTTGTAAGAGGACGATGGTGGCTAGGAGAAGATCCTGCATCAAAACCCAATAAAAACTATGATGCTCAAGTGAATGAGATTAGTGATTGTTTTAATGCAACAAAGGCCTATATGCAAGGTGACAGATCAACTGTAAATTTGCCATATGAAGCGACAAACGGATTATTTGATGGTAGTAAAACTTTATACATCAATGTAGGTAATGAAAAAGGAATTATTGATGCGGTAAATTTTGCCAAATCGCATAATGTAAAATCAATGGTTATTGTTGGTGGTTATGAAGCATATAAAGTTGCCGATATGCTTAATAAAAATGATATCCCAGTATTACTACAACGTGTACATTCACGTCCAGGTCGAACCGATGATGATTACGATATGCCGTTTAAATTAGCTAAGCTACTTCACAATAGTGGTGTTACTGTAGCTCTGGAAACCAGCGGACAAATGGAACGTATGAATTCCCGTAACCTTCCATTCTATGCAGGAACAACTGTGGCTTATGGTTTAACTAAAGAACAGGCGCTACAATTAATTACTTTGAATCCTGCTAAGATTTTAGGTATTGATGATGCTTATGGATCACTGGAAGTTGGTAAAAGCGCCACTCTCTTTATTAGTGAAGGCGATGCATTAGACATGAGAACGAATATCATCACGCATGCTTTTATTGATGGTAGACTCATAAGTTTGGAAACCCATCAAACTAAACTGTGGAAACGCTACTCTGAAAAGTATGAGAATCAGGATTAATTTTTGATATATGAATATCAAAAGACCTGTTGTACAATGTATAACAGGTCTTTTTTATTTTTATTCTCTTCTACACTACTCTACAATGATAGCTTCATCTGGTGTATCAAAAAGTCTTGCTTTTGTTTTTTCCTTAGAAAGCACAATATCTGCAAATTCAAGATCGTTTCGTTTCGTGGTTGGCATATTATTTTCATAATTATACCAAGTTAAGGTTTTAGGCAATTTAAGTCCGTTTACCGTTTGCCAATCGCTATATTTTATAAAGTGAAATTCTTTACTCTTCTCTTTTGAAAAATAAGTCACAGTATAGCCTAACCATGCCATTTCATTAGTTTCAGAATCGTAATATAAAATATATTCATCTTCAGGAGATTCTCCTACGCCACTTTCATATGAAATTTTGATTCCAGGATAAGAGTTGCCTTCAAAAACTAATGGCTCTACATCTTCGTAAATGATACCGTCATCAGCTAAAATAAACGGCATAGCATAGAAATAAAACATGAGATTATAATAAAATCTAGGGTTGTTCTTGTATTCTGCTTCGCCCTTATTAAACAACCAAACTTTATCACCATTATAGCCAATGATATGATTAGGCATATCAATGTGTGAGCTTCGGTTGTAAAGATCAGTAGTTGTTACCTCATCACCAGATTCTTTTTTAATAGTAAACTTTAAAGTTTGCATTTTTTTCCAAGTATCAATTCCTCCATGGGCATCAAAAACCTTGGTAATTGTTTCAGGGTATACACTAGTAGTGACATCTAGTTCTTCTTTGGAGTAATCAACAGATTCAACAGTTGTTGTTGATTTATCCTCTTTGCAAGACGAAAAAACAACGAGTAAACATACGAGTGCAGTTTTGAGTTTCATTAGTTATAAGTTTTGATTTTATGCTTAGACGAAGGTAATGCCAATAGTTTACAAAAAAAAGCCTCAGAATAAATCTGAGGCTTCATATGCAACTACATTTAAAAATTTGGACTATTCGATAATAAGTTTTTTCACTAAGGTCTTATTGTTTGTATTCAGCTTCACGAAATACATACCATTATGTAAATCTGAAACATCCATAATCATCGTGTTATCTTCTGAAATTAGATTATCAATAATCAATTTACCTTGTAGGTCGTAAACATGAACTGTTACATTTCCGAAGGTATTAGTATTTAGCTCAATAGTCACTTGATCTTTAGCTGGATTAGGATACATATTGAATGATGTTAGATCCACCTCTGAAACCGATAAGCTTTCTTCTACAAATTCGCTATCAAATCTGTTTGTAATTACTGGTGCATTAAAATCGAAATAAATCGATGCTGTATTTGGAATAATATCTCCTATAGCATAACCAGCTTTAGGTTGTATTCTGAAATACACAAAACCTTGACTTCCATCTGCATCATCCTGTTCTGCTGGCAAATTAATATTATCAAAGAACCACTCCAGATCATTATCAGTTCTTGTCACCACATAGTCATGACTTGAGCGTAACATTTGGAATGTTGTTTCATCTAACTGATCATCTAAAGCATCTTCTATTCGTACAAAGGTTGCTGGAAAAGTTCCCAGGTTTTGAAAACGGATCGTGTAGTATAACCATTCATCAGATGCTGCAAAATCATCAAATACGATTCTTGGTCCGTGAGCTTCCATCTTATCATTCGGATCCCATGACCCAACAACGATTTCTGACAGTGTTGAATAATTATTACTAGCAACAAGATCATTACTATCTGTTATATATGCTGCTGTATTGGTAACAATCTCCCCTAGATCTACTGACGCTGGACAAAAAATAGAAATACCAATGCTCTCCTGATCTCCAGGTTGGAGGTTTACAAAATCGACTGTAAATCCTGTTGGTGTATTGGTAATGGTGTATGCAGGATTAACACTAAATGTATTATTAAGTACTAAAAGCGGATCAATTGTAAACTCTACTGTACCAGAGGCAATGGTTGTAAACCCAAGATTCTCCAAATACAGGTAGTTATTATGTGTAAAACCAGGTCTTGGTGGTGTCCAATTATTGATAAGATATACAGCAAGGTCTTCACAACTTTGTTCTTCAACAACTGGAAAATCAAGAGTTACCGTTTCACCTGTTAAAACACTAACATCATCAAAACTTAGTGTAGTGATATCATAACACGCTTCAGACTCATCATATAAATTGAATGTGATATCATAAGAATCAGTTTCATTAGTACTAATGATCTGAAAACTACCCGTTGAAGAGTTTACAGTATTTATCATTCCATCGTTATTAACTTCATAGGTAAAATATCCGTTATAGAAATTAGGCTCGTTGGTATCAAATACAGAATTCGTATTAAAATCAACAAAAGCATTCACCTGAATAAATCCAACAGTTGAGGCACAGAATACATCAAAGTCAAATTGTTCGGTACAACAACTACTACCTGACTGACAGCTTATTGAACCATCTGTATCAAAAGCCACAGTTAAAGTGCTTCCTGAAGATGTGTAGGTCAATCCAGTAAAACTTCCTGAATTACCATAAGGTAAGTTAGGATTCAATAATGATCCGTCAGAATCAATAATAGATATTTCATCAAAATTAACTTCTGTAGCTCCAGCGTTAAAAATTATGGTTAATGGTTGTCCGTCACTACTTTGAAAACTAAACTCGGTGTCATCATTATTTCCGTAGCAGTACGTTGTATTGAGAACACCATCCTCACAATTTACTGTTTGATTTGGATTGACTCTAGTTGTAAAACTTTCTTCGTTACATTCTATTGCATCTCCATTAGAATTATAAGGAACGATAGTGACATAGTAAGTAACTTCAAAATCAAGTGTTCCAAGATCATACGTTAGCACATCACCAACATCTACAGCATCGAGAAGTTCTGTTCCTCCAGGTGTGATTCCAACGGATAGTTTATAACCGTCTACCACTCCTGATGAAGGTGTCCAGGTAAGGTCAGTATTTTCGTTGACATTGTCTTCCCCATTTTCAGGAGATGTTAAAACCGATGTGCAATTTGGTAAAGCATTTGGATCTACACAGCTCACATCATAGTCAATAGGTATGTAATTTTGATTAGCGCACGCAAACACCTCATCAGAGTCTACATATATGGTTAGAGTATCTCCAGATGAAGTGAATGTCAATCCAGTGAGATCTCCATCATTTCCATAAGTGGTAGCCTCAGGATTTAAGTTAGTGGTTCCATCTGAATCTATCACATACAATTCATCCCAATTATTTTCAACTTGCCCTGCATTAAATACTACTTGCAGTTGCGATCCATCAGAACTTGTAAAGGTATATTGCGTTGCATCATTGAGTTCATAACAATAGGTATTATTAACAGGTTCCTGGCCACAAACCACATCAATTGGACAATTTTCGCTTATCAAATTAAAATCAACCATTGAAAAACAGAAACTATCAAGGCTTCCTATTCTCACGTATATAGTTTCTGGTGAACTATTTGGTGTATATGAACTTGCATTTGTAATTGGATTAACACCATTAAAGGCTTGATTAAAATCTGTATGAAAGGAAACCTCAAAGTTGAGCGGATCATTTCCTAATAGAATCCCATCAATAGTAGATGTAAGATCAAAGGTTGGATTTGAATCACAGCTTGTAAGATCTGCCGGTGATTCTACTAATGGTGAATCACTTTCGATAACATCAACAGATATTGTAGTTGAACAACCTGTATTTGGATCCATAACTGTGACTGTATATGTTCCACCAGTAAAGACTACTATTTCTGGGAATGTATCTCCTGTACTCCACAGATACGTATATTGACCACTAGCATCATTAACAAAAGGTGTTAACACAATCTCTTGTCCGCCACATATCGTATAAGGACCATTGAAAGCGATGATTGGATTTAAACCTCCAGCAATTTCCAAAGTGGTTACAACACTATTAGTAGTGCCAATTTCTTCAACTAAAACGTAAATCGTTTGCAGGTCAATACCTGTTTGAAAAGCTGTTGGGTTAGTAATCGGATTACTTTGATTTTCAGCATCACTTTGTGTAAAATAATAACTAAAATTAAATCCTGATACATCCTGACCATTCACAATCTCTTCGTTTTGAGACGTTAAGTCAACATCGCCAACAAAATTTGGATCATCTGTACAAAACGTGATTTCAGAAGGAGATACCGAAAGACAATTTGGATCAACTACTAAGTCTAAAGTTGTTGTTTGATAACAATCTTCAAATACTGAAGCTACTCGTACAAAAAGTGTTTGATTAAAGGCTGTAGTATTAGTGTAAATTGGATCTAAAATATTAGATCCTAGATCTGCATCTGTCTGAGTTTCATGATAAGTTACAAGAATTGAAGGGTTTTGATTTCCTCCTAATATTTCGGATGTTTTAGTACTCAAATCGAAAAAACCAAAACCATCATCATTATCATCACAAACAACATAAGTTGAAGGTGTAGTAATGTCTATTTGTTCAACAACATTAAGATACAAAACAGTATTAAATCCTGCTGTAAAGCAATCTGTTGCCACATTATAAATTCTTACATAGATCTCTTGAAAGTATGGAATTGTGTTGGTAAACGATTCTGGATTAGCTATTGGGTTTGTGTTATTTTCAGCATCTGCCAATGTCAAATGGTATTGAACCGTTAAATCAGCCTCTGCCATAATGAATTGTAAATCAAACTGTGTTAAATCAAAGGTAGTCATACCATCATTAACTTCGTCATCACAAACTATAGCCTCATTTGAAACTGCAACTGGAGTTGGATTTAAAACAAGATCAAAGTTTGTGATTTCCAAATTACCTGTTGAATTTTCAAACACTCTTACATAGATTGTTTGAGGATTTGAAACATTATTAAAAGGACTTGGCAACTGACTCATATTATTATTTGCATCTTGTAATGTAAGATGATAGGTGATTTCATAGTCATTCGGACTTAGACCATTTAATATCTCGGCATCTTTAAGCTCTAGATCAAATGGTTCTGTGCCATCATTGTTAAAATCACAAGCCTCAAAAGGAGTTATTTGTGTATTGATGGTTTGAGCAAATGTGGTTAATGAAAAGAGAAGGGCAAATAGCGGAAATAGTAATTTTACTTTCATAAAAAAATAGTTTGATTAGTAGCGTTATTGACGACCACCTTAAAAGTTAATTGTCAATAGGTTGATATCAATAGTATAACAAGTCAATTTAGAATTTTCCTACCTCAAGAGAGAATTCATTCTGATTTAACACATTGCAATTGAGCTATAAAAGCTTAAATTTGTAATCATTCAAATATACCGAATATCTAGTTAATGCATCATAAAGAAATTACGAGTACACAAAACCCATTGGTAAAGCAAATTATTGTTTTAAAGGAAAAATCTCGTGAGCGAAAAAAATCAGGTCTGTTTATTATTGAAGGTCAGCGCGAACTGTCTTTAGCTATTAAGGCAAACTATGAGATTAAAACCATTTTGTATTATTCGGAATTAATTTCTGAAGATCAACTTCAACATTTATTAACGTCAGGTGCAGAACCTATTGAGATCTCAAAAGAAGTATTTCAAAAATTAGCCTATCGTGATACTACTGAAGGTGTTATTGCCATTGTAAAAAGCAAAACGCATAACATTGAAGATTTAAAATTTCCGAAAGGAAATCCGCTTATCCTTGTAGCTGAAGCTCCTGAAAAACCAGGTAATATTGGTGCCATTCTTAGAACCGCTGATGCTGCAAATGTGGATGCTGTAATCATTGCTAACCCGAAAGGTGATCTTTATAATTCAAATATTATCAGATCTAGTGTAGGTTGTGTATTTACCAACCAAATTGCCATGGGATCTACAAGTGATATTATTCAATTTTTAAATCAACAAGGTGTATCGATGTATTGTGCTGCATTACAAGCTTCTGTAGCATATCACACTCAAGATTTTACCAGAGCTTCCGCTATAATTGTTGGTACCGAAGCTACTGGATTAAGTCATGAATGGTTAGAGAATTCGACCCAAAACATTGTCATTCCAATGCAAGGTGACATTGATAGCATGAATGTTTCTGTAGCTGCTGGAATACTTGTGTTTGAGGCAAAACGTCAGCGTAATTTCAAATAATATATGTCAGCAACAACCCTATTCTACATCATTGTATCTATTATTGTTTTAAACTTTATCATAGACAAAATATTAGACGCTCTAAATGCTAAACATTATGATGATCCTATTCCAATTGAACTTGATGATGTTTATGATAAAGAAGACTATATCAAATCTCAAGCGTATAAAAAAACTAATTATAGTTTTGGAATTTTAAGTTCATTATTTTCCATCTTGTTGACTTTAGGTTTTCTATTTCTGGATGGATTTGAATATTTCGATAACATTGCCAGAAGTTACAGTGAGCAACCCATTATAATTGCTTTGATCTTCTTCGGAATCATTATGCTGGGAAGTGATATCGTATCCACTCCTTTTAGCTATTACAAGACATTTGTGATTGAGGACAGATTTGGCTTCAATAAAACCACTAAAAGAACATTCATACTTGATAAGATCAAGGGACTACTTATGATGGCTATTATTGGTGGCGGATTACTTACAATTATCATCTGGATTTATGAGCAAACCCAAGAACAATTTTGGCTCTATGCTTGGGGAGTTATCGCACTCTTCACCATAATTGTAAACATGTTTTATGCTAAACTAATTGTACCACTATTTAATAAACAAACACCATTGGAAGATGGAAGTTTACGTGATAAGATTTCAGAGTATGCTAAGTCTGTAGGTTTCAATTTGAACAAAATTTTTGTCATCGATGGTTCAAAACGAAGCACTAAAGCAAATGCCTATTTTTCTGGTTTTGGCAGTGAAAAACGTGTCACACTTTTTGATACTTTAATACAAGATCTTGATGAAGAAGAAATTGTTGCTGTTTTGGCACATGAAGTTGGTCATTACAAAAAGAATCATATCATCTTCAACCTTATAACCTCAATAGCACTCACAGGACTCACTTTATATATTCTTTCCATCTTTATAAGCAACCCTTTACTCTCCAATGCTCTTGGTGTGGATATTCCTAGTTTTCATGTTGGACTGATAGCCTTTGGTTTGCTCTACTCTCCTATTTCAGAAATTACTGGATTGGTAATGAATTATGTTTCACGAGCCTTTGAATATCAAGCCGATAATTATGCAAAGCAAACGTATAAAGCTGAACCTATGATATCCTCATTAAAGAAGCTGTCAAAAAATAGTCTGAGTAATTTGACACCACATCCTGCTTATGTGTTTGCACATTACTCGCATCCTACACTCAAACAGAGGGTTGAGAATCTGAAAAAATAATTTTAATGAATCAGAGAACTTTAATGTAAGTTATCTAATAATTAAGTAGTTATATCGATAAAAACTAATTTCAATGATATAATTATTATATTTATTCAAGCTTGGTAAACTAAAGACAAAAAAATGGGTAAAAAAAATAAGCCACTAGATATTGAAAACCTTCGTATTACTTCAAAACCACAATTTTTAATCAGCTTGATTACTATTGTTTCAATTGTCACTGTACACTTTGTTACTTTCCTTAATATGAAAGAACAAATTTCAGAAAATACTAACATTACCAAGGAAATTAGTAAAGATTTAGCAGATCACAGGACAGAATTCTATAAGGAATTCAGTGAGATTAAAGTTGTAACTTCCAATATACAAGGTAGGCTTACAGGAATGTTGAATAGTGATAAAGATGAATAAAAGAACATTGTGGTACGTTGCCTTATTGCTTTACTTAATTGGCCTTACCTTCAACTATTTTTATGTTTCCAACCAAATCGCCAAGCAAGAGCGTTTCATTATCAGTCTTGAAGATGACTTTAACTCTAATGAAAAAAAGCTAGATAGCCTTAAAAGGCTAAAACAAGACTTCAAAAGAATAGATTCTTTGCTTAATTTATTCGAGAAAAATGACACAAAGACATCTGAAATAATTAAACTAAAACTTGAGTTTGATTCCATTAACAAGAAAAAAGAAGGTTTAAACATCATAAATCGTAAAAATGATCTTGTCAAAACTAAAGATTCGTTGCTATTAAAAAAACAAGAAATTCAATTTGATTCTACAAAGGTTGAAAAAACTAAACCAACTGTAGCAACTCAAAACATTGACTCCTCTATACGTAATGCTCCAAAAACTAATATTAAAAAAGAGACTGTTGTTACTAAAGAAACTGTCAATAAAAATCCTGCAAAGGAGTATCTATTTACAAAAATAGTCGGTGTATACTCAAGCTTGAAAAGGTCCAAGCCTATTAGAACCAATGATAAGTATTTATGGATCGTATTAGAATCAACAAATGCGAATTACACGAATGCTCTTAGAAGTATGTTGAAGGGCATTACAATTAATGGAACTTATGTCCATATTGCTGATATTGATGAGGCGGTTGTAGGCAGAAAGAATAATACTTACATAATAAACTATTATATAAAAGTTAAACTACCAAAAGTAAAGATCCTTCATTCTAGAAACCAATTAGTAATAAACGCTGATAGAGCATATTATGAATTATTCAGTGCTAGATAATTGAAAATTTTTTGAACTAGTTAATTATTGAATATAGAATGAATAAAAAACTCTCAAAGCAAAAGAAATAGTAATTAATTCCATTTTACTAATTCAAACCATAGGTTCACTCATTATAGATTTCATTTAGATTTCATTGGATGTATTTTAGGTCAATTATTAGACGTATTAAATGCTAACCAATGAGACCACTACTCTACCTATTCACCATCTTTCTAGTCTTAAATTCGAATGCGCAAGAGCAATTTACAGCAGGTGGCAACTGGGATTATACAATGTTAAAAACATATCATATCAATACTATTGAAACTTATGAGTATGAATTCAAAAAAAATGGCAGGATAAAAAAAGACAGCACATTGAGGAGTCGTATGGATGTTGATCATAACAACAGAATAGTTTCTGGCTTCGAATCGCACGAAGTGATCATGTCTCACAATCCTTCATATTTATATTATTCGGCTGTTAGCTATCAACTTGACGAGTATGACCAATTAATATACGAGCTTAATGCCTGTGATACCAAAAGAAATAATAAAAGAGGTAACTGTGAATTAATTGATAAAGATTCTATCTTTTATTCATATGAAAACGGTAAGATAACTAGTAAAAAGTATTATAAGAAGAGTACAACTGGTACTATTAGTTTGAATTTTATCGAAACTTATGAATATGATTCATCAGGCAATCTTTTAAAACAGTATATCTCTTCAGAGGACAAAAAATACCTTAAAACCATTTATGAATACAATGAAAAACAGCAATTGATTAAAACTACATCATTAGATAATAATGAGAAACAACAACGTGTAACATACTATTGGTATACCAAAGAAGGACGCATAAGGAAAGAGGCAGACTCCATTGGTTTCCATAAGCGCTATAAAAAGCCTTACCTCAGTGTGGCTATTTATCACCAATATTATGGTGAGGATATTTCAGATCAAATCGAAAAAGCTAAAGGCTATACCATTCATAACATCTATTACAAAAATGGAAAATTGGCTAAGCGTTACAGGTATAGTGATTTGGAAGTCATCTCTGAAACATTTCAATATAGAAATGGTAAAACGATATCAACAACCTATGCGCGCAATAATATTCCTACGGTTATTATGAGATCAAGCTATTATAATAATGGACTTATAAAGGCAAAGATTCGAATCGATCCAAAAACGAATAAACCTTATTGGATGTACAAGTATTTCTATAATTAATACAGCCGAAATTCAAATTTATTAGCTTTTATGCATTTAAATCCCTATGAATCAATCATCATAATTTGGGCTCATTAATCGACATATAAGGATATCAAAATTTCACAAAAGCTTACCTCCAGTTTTTTGTTGTCTATGTATTGGTTTGTATATTGTATCAAACTTCATTGAATGAAACATCTACTATTCATCTTGATCCTATTATACTCGATATGTGCGTCCTCACAAGTACCTAGTATTGGGCTTAAGTTTTATGATGACACAGCCTATGATGGCTATACCCTCTTTTCACCTGAAAAAAATAATAGCGTATACTTAATTGACAATTGCGGACAAACAATTAATCAGTGGGATTTTAACGAAACACCTGGTCTTACCTGTTACCTTCTTGAAAATGGAAATCTTTTAAGAGCTGGAGTTGATAATATCGAAATTCGGGATTGGAACAATACTATTATATGGACTTTCAATTTAGAATCCAACGGTATTAGTAATCAGCATCATGATATAGAACCTTTGCCAAATGGTAATGTTTTATGTATAGTTTCCGACAACTATACTGAAGCGGAAATGATCTCCTTAGGTAAAGTACCTTCAAGTAATGGTGCAATTTTTAGATTAGATAAGGTTATTGAACTCGAACCTTCAGGATTCGATAGTGCAAATATTGTTTGGGAATGGAAATTCATAGACCATCTCATACAAGACTATGATAATACAAAACCCAATTATGGCATCGTGAATGAACATCCAGAATTAATCGATTTAAATTACATACATAATACCACTCAAAATAACGATTACACTCATATAAATAGTATTGATTACAATGCTTCTTTAGATCAAATTCTTTTGTCGTCAAGGAGTTTAAATGAAATTTACATTATAGATCACAGTACAACAACCTCTGAAGCTTCTGGTCATAATGGAGGTAACTCTAATCTTGGAGGAGATATTTTATGGCGATGGGGAAACCCAAGAGTTTATAAGCGAGGGACTGCGGCAGATCAAAAACTATTTGCTCAACATGATGCAAAATGGGTTGACTCAGGATATCTAGATCAAGGAAAGATTTCTGTATTTAATAATGGAGGAGATGGTTCCTTGGGATCTAGTTCTATTAATTTGTTGGTACCCGAAATTAATAACGGAAGTTACACCCTTTCAAATACGGTTTTTAATCCGCAAGATTTTGATTGGTCTTGGTCTGGGTCAATTTTGGGAGAAACGTTTTATCAATTTAAAAAAAGTGGCGTACAAAGCTTACCAAATGGCAATCTACTTATAAGTCAAACCTCAAAAGGCCAATTTGCAGAAATCACTAAAACTGGTCAGTTGTCATGGGTCTATAAAAATCCAACAGGAAACGGCACTTCTATCTTTAACCAGTTTGATCAAATATCCAATAGTGAAAATTCGGTGTTTAGAGCAGAAAAATATCCTGCTGATTATTCTGGATTTATTGGACAAGACTTGACGCCTCAGACTATCATTGAAAACAATAATACTATGTCAGAAAACTGCATAGCCTCGCTATCAACTAATATCCTGAATCTAAATACCCTAAAATTAATTAACCCTGTAGTAAATAATGTAATTCGTTTTAATTCTTATGTCTACTTTGATAAAGTTTCAATCGTTGACATTCAAGGTCGAAGTATCAAAACTATCCGTAATTTTAATGGTAGCACATTAGCAATCAATTTAAGTCCTGCTATTTATTTTATTACACTAGAAAACGAAACTATGAGGTTGATAAAAAAAATTATAGTCCAATAATCGGTTTGCAATAACACTATCAAGTTCTACCTCATTAAAAATTAGCATTCAACCACAAAGGAAATGACCAAATAGAGCATTACTGTTTCTAAGCAAAAAAACTATTTAATTTTTAAAATAAACCCGTTGCACATTAAATTTCTTATTCATACTTTAGTTCTATGACTGAAGTAGAGATTGAAAAAGAAAATGCAGAGATTGCCAAAGCCTACAAAGAGCTTTTAAAAGTAAGTTATCAAACGCTTACAAAAGAAGACAAAAAACTCATTCGCCAAGCGTTTGAAGTTGCTGTAGATGCACATAACGGTCAACGCAGAAAATCTGGAGAAGCTTACATCTTCCATCCTATTGCTGTAGCTAAAATTGTAGCTAGCGAAATTGGATTGGATGCCACATGTATAGCTGCTGCACTACTTCATGATGTTGTTGAAGATAATCCCGATTACACCAAAGATGATATTGAACGTTTATTTGGTGAAACTGTGGCGCGTATAGTTGACGGATTGACAAAAATTTCCTCACTTAGTAAAGATGCAGATGTATCGACACAAGCAGAGAATTTCAGAAAAATGTTATTGACGCTTAATGATGATGTACGTGTAATCATTATCAAAATTGCCGATCGTCTTCACAATATGCAAACCATGGATTCCATGCGTCGTGATAAGCAAGAGAAAATTGCTTCGGAAACCTTATACATTTATGCACCTCTGGCACATCGAATAGGCTTGTATAATATCAAAACCGAATTAGAGGATCTCGGATTAAAATATACCGAACCTGAAGTTTACAATGATCTTGCTGAAAAAATGCAGGAAAGTAAAGAAGAACAGGACCAGTACATCAAAACATTTTCTAAAGCAGTCAAAGAATCTTTAGACAAAGAAGGGCTCAATTATGAGATTAAAGGACGTCCAAAATCAATTTACTCCATACGAAAGAAGATTCTAAAACAAGGGGTTGATTTTGAAGAGATCTACGATAAGTTTGCTGTTCGGATTATCTATAAATCAGATTTCAAAAATGAAAAGTTTATTGCCTGGAAAATTTATTCCATTGTAACTGATAATTTTATTCCTAATCCTACCCGATTGAGAGATTGGATATCATCTCCTAAATCTACTGGCTATGAAGCACTTCATATTACAGTTATGGGACCTAAGAATCGATGGGTCGAAGTTCAGATTCGAAGTGAACGTATGAATGAAATTGCAGAAAAAGGTTATGCAGCACACTATAAATATAAACAAGGAAATGCTGAAGATGCTCTAGACACATGGATTGATAAACTTCAGGAAGCTCTGGAAAGTAATGAGACCAATGCTGTAGATTTCGTTGAACAATTTAAACTCAACCTCTATTCAAAAGAAATATTCGTATTCTCACCTAAAGGAGATCTTAAATCATTACCTAAAGGTGCCACACCATTAGATTTTGCATTTAGTGTACATACCGAAGTTGGAATGAAAACCAGAGGCGCCAAAGTCAATGGTAAGCTTGTGCCACTGAGTCATGAATTGCAAAGTGGCGACCAAGTTGAAATTCTAACGTCAGATAACGTAAAACCAAATCGAAACTGGTTAGATTATGCTACAACAGCTCGAGCGAGAAGCAAAATAAAATCGTCGCTTAAAGCAGAGAAAAAAGAAGTTGCCGAAGATGGAAAAGAAATTCTAAGACGTAAGCTAAAACAGCTTAAAATTACACTGGATGAAAAAACAGTAAATGAAATGGTCAATCATTTCAAACTAAAAACCAGTTTGGATCTTTTTTATCGTATTGGAATTGGTACTATAGACAACAAAATGCTCAAAGAATATGCATCTTCTCGAAGCAACATGTTTATGAGTTATATTAAGAATAAGATTCGTAAACCGTCGGTTGCTCCAGATATCAATAAGGATGAGATTACTTCCAAATATGATCAGCTTGTTTTTGGTAAAGAAGAGCAGAAATTAGACTATAAATTATCTGAATGCTGCAATCCTATTCCAGGAGATCCTGTATTTGGTTTTCTAACTATTAATGATGGCATCAAAGTTCATAAAAAGAATTGCCCAAATGCTCTAAGCTTACAGTCTAACTATGCCTACCGAATCATGCTGGCAAAATGGATTGACTCAACACAACAAGAATTTGCAACACAGATCAAGCTTTCAGGTATAGATAATTTAGGGTTGGTCAATAATATTACAGAAGTGATTTCATCAAACATGCATGTGAATATGAAAAGTATTAGTTTTGAGTCTGATGATGGTGTATTTACGGGTAAAATCAATGTAGTCGTAACTAATAATAACATGCTGAAAAAACTTATTGATAATCTTAAAAAAATTAATGGTATCGATAAGGTAACCAGAGTGTAAAAATTGTGTAAATTTGTGGCGGAATTATGAATAAAGAAATTGAACAGAGTCATCAGGAAATTGTAAAAAATGTATTTACACAGTTTCTGGAAGAAAAAGGGCACAGAAAAACACCTGAGCGCTATGCTATTCTTCAAGAAATCTATGATAGTGAAGAACACTTTGATATAGAATCTCTCTATATTAAAATGAAAAATAAAAACTATCGTGTAAGTCGTGCTACACTTTATAATACGATTGAAATCTTAATGGAATGTGCATTGGTAAGAAAACATCAATTTGGTCAAAACCAGGCACATTATGAAAAATCATACTTCGATAAACAACATGATCATGTTATCTTAACAGATACAGGTGAAGTCATCGAATTTTGTGATCCTCGAATCCAATCGATCAAAAAAACTATTGAAGAAGTCTTTGATATTTCTATTTCTAATCACTCACTCTACTTTTACGGAACTAAGAACAAACCAACTAACTAATTTTATACAATGGCAGTAGATTTACTACTAGGATTACAATGGGGCGACGAAGGCAAAGGAAAAATTGTTGATGTACTCACCTCCAAATACAACATTATTGCACGTTTTCAAGGTGGTCCAAATGCAGGACACACACTAGAATTTGATGGTATTAAACACGTATTGAGAACTATTCCTTCAGGAATTTTTCACGATGATTCAATAAATGTCATTGGTAACGGTGTTGTTATTGATCCTGTGGTATTTGTTCAGGAATTAGATGGCTTAGATAAATTTGATTTGGATTATAAGTCAAAATTAATCATATCTAGAAAAGCCCATGTTATTTTACCAACCCATCGTTTGTTAGATGCAGCTTCTGAAACTTCTAAAGGGAAAGCTAAAATTGGTTCTACTTTAAAAGGTATCGGACCAACATACATGGATAAAACTGGTCGTAACGGAATTAGAATAGGAGATCTTGAATTAGACAACTGGAAAGAAAAATACAGAACACTTGCTAATAAACATGAGGCCATGATAGGATTCTACAATGTAGATATCCAATATGATCTTAAAGAAATGGAAGATGAATTCTTTGCAGCTGTAGAACGCCTTAAAGAATTACAGTTTATTGATAGCGAAGAATATTTAAACCAAGCTTTAAAAAACGGAAAACCAATTTTAGCCGAAGGTGCTCAGGGATCGCTGTTAGATATTGACTTCGGAACCTATCCGTTTGTGACATCCTCTAACACAACAGCCTCTGGAGCCTGTACAGGTTTGGGTGTTGCTCCTAACAAGATTGGTGAAGTCTTCGGGATTTTCAAAGCCTATACTACTCGTGTTGGTTCTGGTCCATTTCCTACTGAATTATTTGACGAAACAGGTGCAGAAATGGCACGAATTGGTCATGAGTTTGGTGCAGTTACTGGTCGCCCAAGACGTTGTGGATGGTTAGATCTTGTTGCTCTCAAATATGCATGTCAGGTTAATGGTGTTACACAATTAAGTATGATGAAAGGCGACGTGCTTTCTGGCTTTAAAACTTTAAAAGTGTGTACTGCATACAAATACAAAGGTGAAACTATCACACACTTACCGTTTAATATTGAAGACGAAAACGTCACTCCTATCTATACAGAATTTAAAGGCTGGAAGGAAGATCTAACAAAAATGCGAGAGGTATCTCAGTTTCCAAAAGAACTAAATGAGTACATTGAGTTTCTTGAGAAAGAACTAGAAATACCTATCACTATTGTTTCTGTTGGTCCAGATAGAACTCAGACCATCAATAGGTAGTCAAAGATCGCATCTATTAAAAATCTGTTAAGGCATACTATTACCAAGAGATAATAGTTATTTTTGGAGCAAAACATGTTACCTTGAATCTAGTTTTTAGATATATTCTTATTATTCTGTGTTGTTTTTCAGCAGTACGCTCCTATTCTCAAGAACCCAAGAAAATTTTCATTGAATATTCTGGGTTTACAGTCAAAGACACGCTTTCAGGTCCAAACGTAGTTACCTTTGTTAGAAGTGATCAATCTCAAATTCATATTGTACATGAAGGTGTTGATATGTGGTGTGATAAAGCGATTTATTACCAAAAAGAAGATTTTATTGAAGCGTTCAATAATGTTAGAATGCAACAAGGCGATACCATTAATATGACGTCCAAATATGTGGAGTATAGTGGAATCACGCAATTAGCCTTTGCAGCAGGAGATGTTGTACTTACCGAACCACAATCTACATTAACCACAGATACGCTTTTTTTTAACAGAGTAACACAACAAGCCTATTATAAAAGTAAAGGAAAGGTCGTTAGAGACTCATCCGGAACCATCACCAGTCAGATTGGTCGTTATTACATGGATACAAGTAAATACCGATTCTTAAAAGATGTTGTGTTGGTAAATCCTGAATACACTTTAAATACCAATCAGTTAGATTTTTATTCAGAAAGCGGACATGCCTACATGTATGGTCCTTCAACCATAGTAGGAGACTCGAGTAAGATTTACTGTGAACGCGGATTCTACAATACTAATAACGATACTGGTTACTTTCTCAAAAATTCTAAAATCAATTATAACAATCGTGAGGTTATAGGTGATAGTATGTATTTTGACAGAACACGAAGTTTTGCCTCTGCCACCAATAACATTAAAGTTACAGATACTATTAATAAAAGCATTGTTAAAGGACATTACGCCGAAGTATTTAGAGCTAAAGATTCAGTCTTTATCACCAAACGCGCATTAGCGATAACTGTTCAGGAAAACGATTCAATATACATACATGCCGATACTTTAATGGTTACTGGTAAACCTGAACATCGCATTACCAGAGCCTATTTCAATGCAAAAATGTATAAGAGTGATATGAGCGGAAAAGCCGACTCTATTCACGCCGATCACAAAACAGGCCTTACACAATTGATCAATCTGAAACGTTTCAATACAGGTGATGATTTTTCAGTAAAGCGCAGACCAGTCCTCTGGAATTTAGGAAATCAAATGACAGGAGATTCAATTCACCTGATCTCAAACGTTGAAAAAGAAGAACTCGATTCACTTAAGGTGTTTGATAATGCGTTTCTCATAAGTAAAGATTCCTTAGGCGATGGCTTTAATCAAATTAAAGGTCAGAAATTAATAGGATTATTTAAAGATAATGAACTCTACAATGTAGATATCATTAAAAATGCTGAAATCATTTTCTACACCAGAAATGATGAGGACTCTCTAATTGGTATTAATAAATCAAAATCTGGAAGCATTAATCTTCAGTTTGATGGCCCTTACAAGATTGTAACGCTTATCAATCAAGTGGATGGCGATATTTATCCCGAATCCCAGTTTCCGAAAAATGCTAGAAAATTTCGTGGTTTTGATTGGCGAGGTGATGAACAACCCAAAAGTGTAGAAGATTTGTTTAGCGATGATCCTCCTCTAGTCCTTCCAAAGATAAAAGGCTTAGATCCTTATGTGGAAGACGAGGAGTTTATAGATGACGCACTGTTGAAACGTGTTGACGCAGCTGAAAAAGTTGACAAGGATAAGATCAATAAAGCTGCTAGGCGAATATCAGTTGAAGAGAAAAAACCAAAAGAGAAAAAGGATGTTAAGCCTTTACAAGAGATAAAACCTTTGATTAAAACAAAAGATAATTGATGAAAGAAGATTTCTTCAAATATCAAGCTCAAACTACACCTCACCCTTTAGGAATGACGATTTCACATGCTGAAGGGACTTATATTTACGATTCAAATCAAAAATCATATTTAGATTTTGTTGCAGGTGTTTCTGCGTGCAGTCTTGGCCATAAACACCCAAAAGTAGTTCGTGCGATTAAAGACCAATTAGATCGTTATTTACACGTAATGGTTTATGGAGAATACATTCAGGAACCTGCTGTAAAACTCACTAGACTATTAGCTTCTCACCTACCTGAATCACTACAAAAAACATACCTGACTAACTCAGGGACTGAGGCAATAGATGGTGCTATTAAATTAGCAAGACGTGTGACAGGAAGAAGTGAAATCATAGCAGCTCATCATGCCTATCATGGTAATACAATGGGAGCATTGAGTGTCATGGGCTTTGAAGAACGAAAGCAAGTGTTTAGACCACTAATTCCCGATGTGCGATTTATCAAGTTCAATGACCAAAACGATCTGTCACACATAACTAGTAAAACAGCAGCTGTCATCTTAGAGACCATACAAGGTGGTGCTGGTTTTATAGAGCCTGTCAATGGTTATTTAGAAAACGTTAGAGCTAAGTGCGACGCTGTAGGAGCACTATTGATCTTAGACGAGATACAACCCGGTATTGGACGAACTGGTAAACTCTTTGGTTTTGAACATTATAATTGTATTCCTGATATTCTTGTTACTGGTAAAGGTCTGGGTGGCGGAATGCCTATAGGTGCCTTTACATCCTCTGCTGAATATATGAACTTACTTCAAGACAATCCTAAGCTAGGTCATATTACCACCTTTGGTGGTCACCCAGTTATTGCTGCTGCTGCTCATGCTACTTTAAAGGAAATCACTGAAAGTAATTTGATAGCTAAAACATTAGAAAAAGAGCAACTCATTCGTAAGCATCTACAACATCCTTTAATTTCTGAAATTAGAGGAAGAGGTTTAATGTTAGCTGCTATCACCAACTCTCCTGATATCACAAATGAGGTCATTATGAAGTGTCAAGATGAAGGATTAATCTTGTTTTGGCTACTTTTTGAACCATGTGCAATCCGAATTACGCCGCCTTTGACTATTTCAAATGATGAAATTATTAAAGGATGTAAGATTATAACTCAGGTTTTAGATTCTATTTCGGCATAGTTTATGCAATACAACCAAAGTGTTAATGATCTGATTTACAAGACGTATAACTGCACTATGTTAATTTATACTCCAAGTGTTAATTATTTTGTTGAAAACAATAAACTAAAAAATCAAAATTTTTAGTCGATAAGAGTACTTTTATTTAAACGAACAACGCTATTTGCTTATGGAGTTTGGTCTACCTGAGGACAACAATAAAATTTCGCTTACACGATTTGAATCAATGCTCAAAACTAACAACGTTTTGTTCTTTGATTCTGCAGAATTCGAAAATATAATACATCATTACCTGGAGACAGGTAAAATAGCTTTGGCTAAAAAGGCTGTTAAATTAGGTCTTGAGCAACACCCTTCCTCTATTAATCTGAAATTATTTCAAACAGAGATTTATGTTTTAGAAAACAAGTTTGAAGAAGCCGACAAAATATTAGACAAGTTACATACACTAGAACCGAATAACGAAGAGATATTTATTCAAAAAGCAAACGTACTGTCCAAACAGGATATGCATGAAAAAGCGGTAAACACTTTACTTATTGCCTTAGATTTAGCTAGTGACGATGAAGGTATAGGTGATTTATACGCTCTTATTGGAATGGAATACCTGTTTCTAGATCAGTTTAATAACGCCAGAATTTATTTCAAAAAATGTCTTGAAATTGACATGGAAGACTATTCTGCGCTATACAATGTGATCTATTGTTATGACTTCTTAGATGAAAACGAAGACGCAATTAATTTTCTTAACACCTATTTAGACAAGAATCCATATTGCGAAGTAGCCTGGCATCAATTAGGTCGCCAATATTTTACTACAAAAGCATATGATAAGGCATTAGCTGCTTTTGATTTCGCCATCATTTCTGATGATAGCTTTGTTGGTGCATACCTTGAAAAAGGAAAAGTTCTAGAAAAGAAGAAGCAATATACAGAAGCTATTGAAAATTATAAAATCACGCTGGCACTAGATGAACCGACTTCATTTGCATTACTTAGAATCGGATTTTGTTATGAGAAGCTAGGTAATGAAGATTTAGCAGTACAGTATTTTTATAAAACCGTACATGAGGATCCTTTATTGGATAAAGGCTGGATTGCAATCACCAAGTTCTACAACAAGAAGCAAAATTATCAAAAAGCACTTTTTTATATCAATAAAGCTATTAATATTGATGGGGAAAATGTAGTATACTGGAAATTATACGCACAAATCAATCATAGATTAAATTTTCTGGAGGAAGCAGAACGTGGTTATAAAAAAGCATTAGACCTAGGGAATTATGAGCTACAAACATGGCTATCTAGAGCAGATATCTTGATAGCTTTAGGTGAATATGATGCCTCAGTCATTAATCTTATTCAAGCTGCAGAATTTTATCCGGAAACAGCAGAGATTGAATTCCGTTTAGCGGGTTTACACTTTACGCTTCATGAAAGTCAAAAAGGTCATTACCACTTGAAGAATGCCTTATTGCTTAACAAAGAATATGAGTTCATTATTGAAGAGTTGTTTCCAAATGTACTCTTGAAACCTTCTGTTAAGCAAATCATATCTGAGGCAAAAAAATAAGTCCGTTGCTTAGCATTTCGCAAAAAAATCATTCTTTTTAAGTAAGAAAATACTCGTGTATGTTTCATACCTTTACCCAGATTATCAAAACATAGAATGCAAAGAAAACTCAAGGATTATATTTTTTTAACACTGAAAGGAGCTGCTATGGGAGCTGCTGATGCTGTACCTGGCGTATCTGGTGGTACTATTGCGCTTATTTCTGGTATTTATGAAGAGCTCATTTCCACAATTGGAAGTGTGGATTTATCTCTTCTGAAAACACTACGAAAAGAAGGCTTTAAAGCGTTTTGGACACAATTGAATGGGAACTTCTTATTAGCACTGCTATCTGGTATCGGGATTAGCTTTGTAGTTTTTATGCGTATTGCAAAGTATCTACTTGAGCAACATCCTATCCTAATTTGGTCGTTCTTTTTTGGTCTTATCATTGCCAGTATATTTTTTGTAGGAAAACAAATAAAACGGTGGAATATTGGCACATTTACAGCTATAATTATTGGTGCACTTGTAGCGTTCTATGTTTCTACCTTACCTTCGTTAGGTGCTAATGACAATCCTTATTTCTTATTCATAGCAGGAGCAATCGCTATTTGCGCAATGATTTTACCTGGGATTTCCGGTTCTTTCATCTTAGTCATTTTAGGTGCGTATAAAACCTTAAGTGATGCGCTACACGATTTTGATGTCAAAAAAATAATGATTTTCATAATTGGAGCACTTGTTGGATTGTTGAGTTTCAGTCGCGTTTTAAAGTGGCTATTTAAAAACTATTACAATACTACTTTAGCATTACTAACTGGATTTATAATTGGTTCTTTAAATAAAGTTTGGCCTTGGAAAAAAACCATTTCAGTATTGAACAGTGATACTGGTACAGTAGAAGAGTTTAGTAAGATTTCAGATGTAGGTACGCTTTCCATTTACCAACAACAAACCAATGATTTTGAAACCTATAAAACCGTTTTAGAAGAAAGTATTTGGTCATCGTCTTATGCTGGTGATTCTCAAATTTGGTACGCGATTTTATTAATGACTTTAGGCTTTTTAACCATTTTTATTCTTGAAAAAATTGGTACAAAACACTAATTAAATGCAAAGCACCAGAACTCTTAAAGATAGAATTTTCCTAATTATTAAAGGACTCGGAATGGGAGCTGCCAATAAAGTCCCTGGAGTGTCTGGTGGTGTTGTTGCTTTTGTTGCAGGATTTTATGAAGAATTCATCTATTCGTTGCAACGTGTTAACAAAACAGCCTTTAAGTTGCTTTTCAACGGTAGATTTAAAAGCTTCTATCAATATATTAATGGTAAGTTTTTAGTGCTTTTGTTCTTCGGAATGATTGTAAGCTACTTCAGTGTCTCAAAGATTTTAGACTACTTCCTTAAAAATTATGAACTGTATGTTTGGAGTTTATTCTTCGGAATGATATTAGGCTCAATCTACTACATTAATAAAGATTTTAAAGACTGGAATACCAAGAGTATTATATCACTAGCTGTTGGAATCATTCTAGGAGTTGGCATAAGTTTTCTGGATCCAGCTACAGAAAATGACAACTTAATTTTTGTGTTCTTTTGTGGAATTATAAGTGTTTCAGGAATGACATTACCTGGATTTTCGGGCTCCTTTATTCTCATTCTACTCGGTAACTATGTATTATTACTCGTAGATTCTGTCAATGCCTTATACGATACCTTTGCTGAAATTTTTACTGGTGATTTCAGTTTCGTTGAAAATGAAATAAGAATGCGACTACTAAAAGTGTTAGGAATGTTCACTTTAGGATCTGTTACTGGTCTGGTTACATTCTCACATGTACTTAATTATGTATTACATCATTATAAAAGTATTACCATAGCTTCAATAATTGGTTTTATTATTGGTTCGTTAGGTGTGGTTTGGCCTTGGAAACGAACACTATATAAAACACAGGAAGACGGTTCTTTTTTATTGGATTCCAGAGGAGAAAAAATCATTTCCAATTATGAACGCTTTTTACCAGAGTTTAATACCGAAACCTATATCGCTATTGGATATGTTGCCCTTGGTATACTAGTTGTTCTGGCATTAGAGTGGTATGGTCAACGCACAAATAAAATCAAATAATGTCTAGATTAGGTTTATTAGGAAAAGATATATCGTATTCGTTTTCTGCAGGTTACTTTACTAAGAAATTTGAGGAAGAACGATTAGCATTCACCTATGAGAATTTTGATATGGAAGCTATTTCAGAATTTCCAAATCTCATTAGAAACAATCCTGATATTGTAGGCCTCAATGTAACCATTCCATACAAGGAACAAATCATTCCCTTTTTAGATTCTCTGGACAAAAAGGCCAAAAAAATTGGTGCTGTAAACACTATAACTTTTGACAATAAAGGACGATTGAGAGGCTATAATACAGATTGTTACGGTTTCAAAAAATCTATCAAACCCTATCTGAAAAAACATCACAAAAAAGCATTAATTCTTGGTACAGGAGGCGCCTCAAAAGCTATAGCCTACACGCTTAAAAAGCTAAACATAAAATTTGATTATGTTTCGAGAACAAAAAAAGAACATGCAAAGTTTACGTATGATAGTTTAACAGCTGACGATATCAATACTTACAAACTCATAATCAATTGCTCTCCAGTTGGCACACATCCAGATATAGAAGCCTGTCCAGATATTCCATATACTGCAATTACAGATCAACACCTACTCTACGATTTAATCTACAACCCGAAAGAAACAAAATTTCTAGCACAAGGAAAGCGCCAAAATGCTCAGATTAGTAATGGTTACCAAATGCTAGTATATCAAGCCGAAAAAGCCTGGGAAATTTGGAATTCAACTTTTTAAAGGTCATTTGAGAAGTTCTTTTTTGTAAATCAGTCGCTTGTTAGTATATTAGCCTTTTAACATTAAACACATTGAAAGATGTCAGAGAAGGAAAACCTGCAAGATGCAGACGGAAAGATTGAAATAGACGCTACAAACTCATCTCAAAAATCTAAAGAGGTAGACACCACAGCTGAAGAAGTTTTAGAAGAAACTAATGAGTCTACAGAAACAGAAGTGTCTGAAACAGCAGCAGCAACTGATAATACTGAAGCTACCGAAGCTGATGCGGAAGACACTGTAACAGCATCTGAAGAACAAACAAAGGCAACTGATGCGCATGTTGAAGAAATTGAAGAGTCAAATGCCGAAGATGCTGAAGATGAAGCCAATGCCGAGCGTCACGAATTAGAGTCTAAAGACTACCATTCTATGTCAATGGAGCAACTCACAATCGAGTTTGAGCAATTGATAGAAAATCACAAGATCCAAAATATCAAATCACAAGTTGAAGAGATCAAATCTGAGTTTAACTCAAAATTTGACGCCTTACTGGATGAAAAAAAGGAAGAATTTCTTAGTGAAGGTGGAAATGAAATAGATTTCTATTATGCATCTCCAGTAAAAAAGCGATTCAATAATGCATTTAAGTCTTATAGAAATAATCTCAATGCTTATTACAAGGAACGTGAGAACAATTTAAAAGCGAATCTGGAAAAACGTTTACAAATCATTGAAGAGATTAAAGGTCTTGTAAACGCGGAAGAAAACATAAATACCACATATAAGCAATTTAAAGATTTGCAGGAACAATGGCGAAATGCTGGACCTATTCCCAGAGATCGCTATAACAACGCTTGGAATTCATACCATCACCATGTAGAAATTTTTTACGACGTATTGCATCTAAATCGTGATCTGCGTGACATGGATTTCAAACACAACCTGGAACAAAAAACAAAAATCATTGAACGTGCTGAAGAATTAGCTAAAGATGATAACATTAACCGATCATTCAGAGAACTTCAAGTACTCCATAAATTATGGAAAGAAGATCTTGGCCCTGTTGCCAGAGAACATCGTGATGACATCTGGGAACGTTTTAGTAATGCTACAAAAACCATTCACGATAAGCGTCAGGCCTATTATGCAGATTTAGACAAGGCGCGTGAAAAAAACCTTGAACTCAAAGAAGGAATTATAATAAAAATTGAAGCAGTTGCTGCAGATACAGGTAATTCTCATCAATCATGGCAAAAGAAAATTAAAACGATTGAAGCTTTAAGAGAAGAGTTTTTTAATGCTGGAAAAGTACCTCAAAAAGTCAATGAAGCCACTTGGTCAAAATTTAAAGGAGCTGTTAGAGTCTTTAATAGAAACAAAAACAACTTTTACAAGAATCTAAAGAAAGATCAATACGACAATCTTGAAAAGAAAAAAGCATTAATCCAAATTGCACTTGACAACAAAGACAATGAAGATTTTGAAGCGACGACTCCGCTAATGAAGAAAATCCAAAGCGATTGGAAAAAGATTGGTCATGTTCCAAGAAAAGACAGCGATAAGATATGGAAAGAATTCAAAGGTGCATGTAACGCATATTTTGACAGACTTCACGCTGAACGCAATGAAGCCAACAAGGAATTGATGGCAGCATATGAACAGAAAACTGCTCTTCTACAAGAAGTAAATGCACTTGAGCTATCTGGCAAGCCTGAGAAAGATATTGAAACCATTAAAGAAAGAATTTCTGCTTGGAAAGCAATTGGTCACGTTCCGCAAAACAAACGTTATATAGACGGTAAATTCAATAAAGCACTTGATAACTTATTTGGTAAGTTAGACATGGATAAAGAGAAATTAGAGATGATCAAGTTTGAAAATAAACTTGAGAATTTATCAAAACCTAATGATACTCGCCTTCTAGATAATGAGCAAAATTTTATTAGAAAGAAAATTTCAGAAATAAAAGGAGAGATCAATCAACTGGAAAACAACATGCAGTTTTTCTCAAATGTTGATGAAAGCAATCCTTTGGTAAAAGATGTGATTAATAACATTGAAAAACATAAGAAAGGCTTGTCTATTTGGGTGCAGAAGCTCAAGAAGGTAAAAAGCATGTATTAATTGAAAGGTAGATCCGTTTTATTTATAGCAATTGGTATTTCTGTTTTTGTCGAATTGCTTTTCATGATTTTAGTTTTTAATAAAGTTGGTGCTGAACGATTACCAATTCAAATAGGTAGATTATTATTTCAAGGGTTCTTAATTTTCTTTATTTGGGAATTTAAATCAAGAACTGCCCTATTTATCCTAGTCGCTTTTCATTTAATTACAGCGTTGTTAAATGGGTTTTTATCTAATTACAAAACATCATTTCATACCATAGTTGCTGTATATCATCTAAGCTTAGCATTAGTTATGTACTTTAATAATTACCTACAAAAACTTTTTGCAAAAACAAATGACCATTAGTAATAATAGTTTCACCTTTTCTAAAGTATTATTTACTAACTTTAAGACATGGATAAACTCATAGAAACCTTCTACAAAGCATTTGGTGATTTGGATGCAGAGATTATGTGTTCTTGCTATCACGACGATATTGTTTTTGAAGACCCAGCTTTTGGAGTTTTAAAAGGAAAACGTGCCGGAAACATGTGGCGTATGCTCTGCGATTCTCAAAAAGACAAAGACTTTAAGATTATATACTCTGAAATTGAAGCCAATTCTGATAAAGGATCAGCAAAATGGGAAGCATTCTACACCTTCAGTAAAACTGGACGAAAAGTTCACAATAAAATCCAAGCAGATTTTGAATTTAAAGATGGAAAAATCATTAAGCATACTGATCATTTTAATCTTCACAAATGGGCTAGACAAGCTATGGGAATAAAAGGGTTTATGATTGGCAGAACTCGTTATTTCAAAAATAAACTAAGATATCAAACCAATAATTTACTTACCAAATACGAAAGTAGTTTACAACACAAAAAAGCTACTTATTTAGGGCTCAAGTAGCTTTTGTATAATCAAATCCTGTTTCTTTTTAGGGACTAATAGTTTACTTTATGTTTCAGTTTTGATTACATTCTAATTAAATCAAAATGTGTGCCAAAATCTGTTGTGCAACACAACTTATTAGGACTAAAAGATTAGTAGACAATAAAGATTTAGTAATTAATTAGGGTTGGAGCAGACTAAAATTTGAATACCGATTAATAGATAGAACTTAAGAGTATTCTGGTCGTTTACCAACCACATCTTTATAAAAAGCGGTCATGTGAGCAAAGTCAGACTCAACATCATCTGTTGGATAAAATGGTTCTGAGACGTGGTTTTGCTTGTTCTTAAAATCTAATGTGAACATAATGATTGGGACTTGTGCAGCTTTAGCTATATAATAAAACCCTGTTCTCCACTCTTCAACCTTTTTACGTGTACCTTCAGGAGCCAATGTCAATCTAAATTCGTCTTTATCTTCAAAAAGCTTAGCAATAGCTTCTACTTTATTTTGCCCTGATGTTCGATCTAATGGTGCACCACCAACTGCTCTAAAATAATAGCCAAACGGCCATTTAAAGAGTTCCTTTTTACCAACAAAATTTGTTTTCAAATTAACTACTTTCCGAAGTAATATTCCTATAAAAAAGTCATGCCAACTTGTGTGAGGTACAGCAATGATAACAGCTTTTTTTATGGTGTCTTTGGAGAAATTGACATTACCTGTAACCTTCCAGCCCAATAGTTTAAAATAGATAAATCTAGCTAACCATTGCATATTACATTTTTTGGTATAGTGTTTTAAGCACGTCTCTGGTAATCACCTGTTTCCAGTTTTTACCAATCGCATTTTCCCATAGAGGCACAAGACTTAAAGCCACATCAATCATTATATCAAATTCATCATCATGTAGATCTGCACACAAGCCTTGGGGTAATTTAATTTTATGCTTTTTCTTCATTGCTTTGAAGAATTTAACACCTTCTGGATAAAATTCTTCGAGATGATCAAAAACAATACAGTTACCAATTCCATGCTTCGTACCAAGAAGATAAGACAAGCCATAACTCATTGCATGCGCTACTCCTACTTGAGAATACGCAATACTCATTCCTCCGTGCCAAGAAGCCATCATCAATTTATCTTGAGATTCTTCTTCGGAAAGAGAGCCATCCAAGAATATTTCTTTACAAAGTTCAAAAGCTTTCTCACCATAGCTTTGGCTAAATGCATTTAAATACGTGCCATTAAGAGATTCTATACAATGAATAAAGCAATCCATTCCTGTGTAAAACCACTGATCTTTAGGAACATCTTTAGTGAGCTCCGGATCAAGAATAACCTGATCAAATGGTGTGTAATCAGAATTAATTCCTAATTTTTTCTCAGGACCAGTCAAAACAGTTGTTCTAGACACCTCTGCACCTGTACCTGATATTGTTGGAATGCCTACATGATAAATTGCAGGAGTCTTAACCAGATCCCATCCTTGGTAATCTTTGGCTTCTCCTTCATTTGTTAGCATTATAGCTACTGCTTTAGCTAAATCTAAAATGGTACCACCTCCTATTCCAATAATACCAGAAGGTCTGTCTTTATGAGTTAATATAATTTTCTCAACCAACTCATCAACTTGTGACGTCTTTGGTTCATTATCGGCAGATATAAATAATAGTTGATCATCGTATGCTATTGGAATTCTGGAGCTTAACCAGGCATTTCCTTTGAATACGTCATCAACCAAAAATATAAATGGTGCTTTTCTATTTAAGCGCTTAGGAGAAATAATATCTCCCAACTGATCAAAGCTTCCTCGCCCAAAAACAACTCTGGACACCATTGGATAATTCTTATAACTCATTTACTTGTCTTCGTGTAACAAAAATAAAAACATAGTTGGATTTATCTTTAGTTATTTAAATAATGTTGGAATTTTTCGGAAAATAATCCAACGTGATAGCCATCAACCAAAGCATGATTAACATGTAAAGACACATTCATCACTATGTTTCCATCGGGTTGATGTTCAATTTTACTAAACGCTAATTTAGGCACGGACTCAATTTCTCCTGAAACAGGTTCTTTGTGTCCTGAAAAATTCACCCAAGGTAGCGCTGAACAATGTATGCACTCCAAATCATTACGCTCTGGATATAATGCATTTGAATGTTCAATTCTATTTTTCTCTAAATCTATATTGATTAAAAATTGCTTCAAATCCATATCAAACTCAATATATGAAAATCCGAATGTTTTATCAGATCTCATTAGGGTAGCAGAAGCATTAATTGTATTATATTTAATGACCTCTTCACCTTCTATTCTCAATTTAAATTCATCTACATCATTAATTGCCTTCATACAATCATGGAGATACTTTCCGAAGAAAGATATGGCATTTGACTTAGCAAATCTATAAGCTTTACTGACATCAAATGGAATAGTAACACCAAAATACGGATCTTTCAATGACCGAAAATGGTCATAATGAGGTTTGCGTTTCCATGTATCTAAATCGATTATCTCCATTAATTTAAAATCGTTTTTAAATCTAACAAACTAGTTATCGTCTTATAATCTTTTTTTTGAGCCTCATGATCATTAACCTGTTCGTGTAACCATGTGGTATGAAAAGGAACATGTACTGCTTTAGCTCCAATATTAACTAATGGTAATATATCAGACTTCAATGAATTTCCAACCATCAAAAACTCTGACGGATTGATATCCAAATGGTTTAATAATTTTGAGTAATTAGACTCCTGCTTATCACTCAAAACTTCAATGTGATGAAAATAAGAGGTTAGATTTGACTTTTCGAGTTTGCGCTCCTGATCAAGAAGATCGCCTTTAGTCACAAGAATTAAACGATATGTCTTAGAAAGTGTCTTCAATATATCTTCTACACCATCCAATAATTCAACAGGTTTATTGAGCATATTCTTACCTATATTGAGAATTTTAGATATGGTTTGACTAGACACTTCATTGTTAGATAACTCTATAGCCATTTCAACCATTGACAGCACAAAACCTTTGATTCCGTAACCATACAATGGAAGATTCTCCATTTCCTTTTTAAATAGCTCTTGATCAATCTTGTTGGCTGTCTCATAAGCTGACAATAATTTTGCAAACTCCAATTCGGCCTCTCTAAAATAGGTTTCATTCACCCAGAGTGTATCATCTGCATCAAAACCTATAACTTTTATATGTTGGTAGTCGTTATTCACGTTATTTCCAGAGTTTTTTTGCGCGTTCGAGGTCTTCAGGTGTATCAATTTCTACACCTTCAACAGTAGTTTCAACCATTTTAATTCGCTTTCCATATTCTAAATAGCGAATACATTCAATTTTTTCTGTAGCTTCAATGAATTGCATTGGAAGCTTATAGAAATCCAATAAAGCTTCTTTTCTAAAAGCATAAATACCTTTGTGCTTAAAATAGCGAGCTCCTGCTTGTTTATCTCTTGGAAATGGAATTGGACTTCTAGAAAAGTACAAAGCAAAATTATTCTGGTCAACTATGACTTTTACAGTATTTGGGTTATTTATTTCATCCCAATCATGAATTTCAACCATGAGTGACGCTAAATCTATTTGCTTTTCAGAATCATCTCTAAACACCTCCAACACCTTTTCCAAACTGTCGCGTTCTGTAAATGGTTCGTCTCCTTGTACATTAACAACGATATCCACATCCAAATCTTGTACAGCCTCAGCTATACGATCACTTCCTGATTCATGTTCTTTTTTACTCATAATGGCTTTGCCACCATGCGATGTGATTTCATCATAAATGATTTTGCTGTCGGTAACAACATACACATCATCAAATAACTCTGTTGCAATTGTTGCTTCGTAAGTACGTAGAATGACTGATTTTCCTGCTAAATTCTGCATGAGCTTTCCTGGAAAACGTGACGCACTGTATCGTGCAGGAATCATTGAGATTATCTTCATTTGACCAATTAGGTTGAATATCAAAAATAAAACTTTTAGAGGACTTTAGGTCGTACTTTTTTAATCTTTTTATAAACCTTGAAAATGATATAAAAAATTAGTCTTCTTCAAAAAATTCATCTTTAAAACCAATAAGATATAATTTGTCTTTTGCTCTTGTCACAGCTGTATAAAGCCATCTCATATAATCCCGATCAATTCCATTAGGCAAGTAAGGTTGCTCTACGAAAATGGTATGCCATTGTCCTCCTTGCGACTTATGACAAGTGATTGCATATGAAAATTTAACCTGAAGCGCATTGAAATGCTTATTGTTCTTAATCTTTAAGAATTTCTTATAGTTAGAAGTTTCGTCTTCATAATCTTTTTGCACCTCCTGATACAGACGATTGCTATCGTCGTAAGTAAGCGATGGTGTCTCAGCTTCTATGGTATCTAAAAGTAAAACGGTCTCAAAAGATCGCATTTTAGGATAATCTACCATTTGAACTTTAACTTCAGCAAAGCGAAAACCATAAAGCGATGTTATAGAAAAAATCTCCAATACCTGAATGATATCACCATTTGCTATGAAGCCAGCTTCTGTAGTTGGCTTGATCCAGAAATAATTATTCTTCACCACCATTAAAAAATCACCAACTGTAAGTTCATTTTCATTGAATATTATTCTATTTCTTATTTGTTGATTGTAAAGGTTAGCACGTTTATTACTTCTCACAATTATAGCAGTTTCTTCATGTCCGTGAGCACTGTAAGAATCGTTTATGGCATCCATAATTTCATGACCATCTATCAGTCTAATTATATCATCAAAACCTTTAAGGTCAAATTTAAAAGACTCAAAGAATTCGTTTTCTAAAACTTCTCTAATGCGAGTAGCGTTGATCAAAATTCCAGAATCCATATTTTGTCTTACAACTTCATCAAGCTCAATAGAAGTCACTATCTTATTATAATTTAAGTCTAGTTTATCTTGGTTTAGCGCTGGAGACAAATCGGCTTTTACAGGAGGCAATTGTGCTTTATCACCTATTAATAACAGTTTACATTTATGTCCGGAATACACATACTGCATGAGGTCATCTAGCAATGATGTACTTTCAAAGTTTTTAGAATCGGCAGGAATGTCAGGAATCATAGAAGCTTCGTCAACAATAAAAATTGTATTTCTATGCTTATTGGGTTGCAATACAAATTTAACACCTCCACCTCTATCTTTCTTCGGAAAATAAATTTTCTTATGGATTGTAAACGCTTCTTTTTTTGAATAATTAGAAATTACTTTTGCAGCTCTACCTGTTGGAGCCATCAATACAGCACTTTTTTTTGTTTCCCATAAATTTGAGACCAAAGTCCCAATAATGCTCGTTTTACCAGTTCCAGCAAAACCTTTTAAAAGATATAAAGCATTGGGAGAATCATTAAATATAAACTGAGAAAGTTGTTCAAGTGCAATGCGTTGTTTGGTAGTAGGTTCAAATGCAAACTTTTGAATTAATAATTTATAGAAATCTGATGCGTTCATCTATATAACTGAGATACAATTAAAAACGCAATATAAGGTTTAATGCGCTAGCTTTATATCTCTTTACATTACAAAATTTGTTGTATAATATGAAAGTAATTTTATATCTTTCACCTTTGATTGTTTTTTAGCTACATTATTTTAACGAACAAAAAAAAATTGTAGATTTGCGTAACTCCTTAACAAAATAAAAAAAACTAACTATGTTAAATGTAATTCTTGTAGTTGTAGGCCTTATTTTACTTACAATTGGTATTGTTTGGTTAATTGATAAGTATGTGCCTAAAAAACTAAAGCCATTATTAAATTTAGTATTATGGGCTTTAATCGTCTTTTTAGGATACATCACGTTCATGTCTGTATATGGCGAAATCAAATTTAATAAGCTAAAAAATGAGCGATACGATACTGTTATTGCCAAATTAGTAGACATTAGAGATGCAGAATTAGCTCACAGAACAGTTACAGGTGAATTTACAGGAAGTTTTGACAATTTAGTTAAGTTTATTGACACTGCTAAATTTACCATTACACAACGTAAAGATTCTACAATTATTGATGAAGAATTAACACGTCGTTTTGGTGGTGTAGAAATGACTAAAGATATTGTTGTAATAGACACATTAGGTTTTGTTCCTGTTAAAGATTCACTCTTTGGAGCAGATGCCAGATACAAGTCTATGATGAATGTTCCATATGCAAAAGAAGGTACTAAGTTTAAATTACAAGCTGGTAGATTAGAAGAAGGAAACATTCCTGTGTTTGAGGCCTCTGTAGATAAAGCACTTATCTTATGGGATCAAGATGTCAACCTAGTAGCTAAAGAAAAAGAGGTTGTTTCAGTAGATGAAGTAAATGGACCAACAATCAAAGTAGGTTCAATGGAAGAGCCATATACAAAAGGTAACTGGCCTAAAAACCTAAGCAAAGACTAAACCTTTGAAACCAAATAGCATAAAAGCACTGTCCATTCAAATTAGTTTGAATGGACTTTCTTTTTGTATTCTTAATCGTTCTACCAACACTATTGAACTACTTAAGCATGTACATCTTGAAAAAAAAGCAACGCCTTTTGAATTGTTAAATAATTTAAAAGTCATTATTGAATCAAACTCTGATTTTGAACAAAATTTTGATTCGGTAGTCTGTATTTACCAAAACGAATTATCATGCCTTGTTCCCAAAGATCTATTTGATGAAAACAATTTAGCAGACTATTTAAAGTTCAATGCCAAGATTTTAAAGACCGATTACATAAGCTACGATACGCTTCCTGCCAACGAAAGTATGAATGTATACGTACCCTTAGTGAATATCAACAATTATATTTTTGATACGTTTGGTAGTTTTGATTATAAACACTCTTCAACTGTACTTATAGAGTCTGTTCTTCAGCTTAATACCAATGACAGTGCTACCAAAATGCATATCAATGTTAATACTTCTACTTTTGAAATCATTTGTCTTAAAGACCATAAATTAGTGTTTTATAATACTTTTGATTATTCAACTAAAGAAGATTTCATCTATTATATATTATTCACTGTCGAACAATTAAATTTAAATACTGAAACTCTAAAAACAGTACTATCCGGTCGCATTGAAAAAGATGACGAATTGTTCACCATTGTTTACAAGTATATTAGATTTGTTGATTTTATAATTCCAAATTATAGTTTCAATAACGATACGAAAGAAACAAAAGACACAGGTCATAATAATTTCATTATTTTAAATAGCTTCAATTAATGCGAATCATCTCAGGTTTATATAAAGGTCGTCGTATCACTGCTCCTAAAAAGCTTCCCGTAAGACCTACTACTGATATGGCAAAAGAGTCTTTATTCAATATTTTGAATAACCAATACTATTTCGATGATATTTCAGTTTTAGACCTCTTTTCAGGAACAGGAAATATAAGTTATGAGTTTGCATCTCGTGGTACAGAGCATATTACTGCAGTTGACGAAAATTACGGTTGCATAAGATTTATAAATGAAACCTCTGAAAGCTTTGATATGCCTATCTCCACAATCAAGAGTGATGTTTTTAAATTCTTAGAAAAAACACAGCAGCAGTATACCATCATCTTTGCTGATCCTCCTTACGATTTCCCAAAAGAAGAATTTGCTAAAATTCCACAGCTGGTATTTAATCATAACAGATTAGAAAATGATGGATTACTCATTGTTGAACACTCCAAACATACTGACCTATCAGACCTTGAACACTATTCCCACTCAAAAGGCTACGGCGGTAATATGTTTAGTTTTTTTGAGTAAATATACCTGATTTGCTAAACTAGTAAATAACACCTCAAATCTTACAACATTCCTCTATTTCTTTGTAGTATAAATCCTAATCAAAGTTTTTCGTTAACTTGAAGGTCTTCAACTCTGGGTATCCTCCCATATTTAACCTATAGCTTATCCTCTCTTCTACAGTGCTATCCTTTTTAGTATGGTTGATAACGGCTATTAATGCAATCAACATATTAACTAAAAACCAATTAATTATGAAAAATCTTAAACAAAGATTAGTAATTATGTGCGCTGTAGTTTTCGCACTAAATTTTGTAAATGCACAAGACGCACCAACCATGTTTGCTGTGCATACAGACAATGTCAAATTTGACATGATGCCTGAATATGAAGAACAAGCTAAAAACCTGAAAGATCAATGTGTAAAACACGGTATTAAAGATGCAAGTTGGACCGCCATAAGTGTTGAGGATGGCCGTTATGTCTACGTAACTCCAATCAATAACATGGCAGATCTGGATAAGGACCCTATGGGCAATCTTTCTGAGAAAATGGGAGAAGATGCTTTGGGCGAGATGTTCGGGAAAATGAACAAATGTTATGACTCGCATAGTGACTCAGTTATACATCGTATTGATGATTTATCTTATATGCCTGAGGGCTACAGCACTGAAGGTAAGAATCATCGCGAATATCATTTTATTTACTATGCTCCAAAAGACGGAAAAGCCATGAGAGAAGCTATGGCAAATGTTAAAGCACTATTTAAAGCTAAAAATATCAAAAATGGATATGAAGTCTATCACAGCGGATTTGGTAGCGAAGAAAGTTATTTTATGGTTTCAGTGGCAGGTAAAGATGATATTGAAATCGCTCAAGGTGGTTTAGCCAATAGAGACGCTATGGGAGATGAAGGTCAGGCTACAATGTTCAATGTCATTAAATTAGCACTTAGATACGATCAGGTTGAGGCTGAGATACGTCCAGATCTAAGCTATATTCCTGCTCCTACTAACTAAAAACTAGGAGAAGTTTAAAAATTAACCTTAGTATAAGAAAATCATTAAACAACAAACCCTTTACATCTTGATATGTAAAGGGTTTTGTATGTTTAAGCAAATCTGTAAGCCGAATTCTGTATCAAAGCCCGAAAGCTTTAATCCTTATCATTTATCTACGTTTACTGTTACCAGCAAACTTTAGCTGTCTACCCTCTAACATCGCACGTGCAGCGCTCAAGCGTTAGTATACATGACATTGCACCTCATAGAGTTTACCTGATTTCACTACAGCTTAACCTGTACATTCTTTCTGTTGCACTTTTCCTCACCTTGCGGTGGATGGCCGTTAGCCACTATGATTGCACTCTGGTGTTCGGACTTTCCTCCATCCCGACAAATCGAGACAGCGATAAGGCGATCTACTTGTGGCAAAAGTACAATTAATTGTTAATAACTCCTTTTAAATTCAAGCTTCATAATTCCTATTTTTATGCTTAATTTTTAACTTTGTTAAAGTTATATTCGGTATTGAAAAATACTAAATGAAATTCAGTATTTGATGGAACACTTTGTAGTATCAGCACGAAAATACAGACCACAAACGTTTAAGGATGTTGTTGGTCAGCAAGCTATTACAAATACCTTATTAAATGCTATTGAGAATAATCATTTAGCTCAAGCCCTCTTATTTACTGGTCCGCGTGGTGTTGGTAAAACCACATGTGCACGTATCTTAGCAAAGATGATTAATAGTGATGGTAGTGAAACTGAAGATGAAGATTTTGCGTTTAACATCTTCGAATTGGATGCTGCCTCAAATAATTCTGTTGATGATATTAGAAGTCTCACCGATCAGGTTAGAATTCCGCCTCAAGTTGGAAAATACAAAGTCTATATCATTGATGAGGTACATATGCTGTCTCAAGCGGCATTTAATGCATTTTTAAAGACTTTAGAAGAACCTCCAAAACATTGTATATTCATACTCGCAACTACTGAAAAACATAAAATCATTCCAACAATATTATCACGTTGTCAAATATTTGATTTTAAAAGAATTACAGTAAAAGACGCGAAAGCGTATTTAAAATATATAGCTGAAGAGCAAGGTGTTATTGCTGAGGATGATGCATTACATATTATAGCACAAAAAGCAGATGGCGCTATGCGTGACGCATTATCCATATTTGACCGTGTGGTTAGCTTTTCAGGAAAAGAACTCACAAGACAGGCCGTAACTGAAAACTTGAATGTCCTGGATTATGACACTTACTTTAAGAGCACAGATCTTATATTAGAAAATAAGATTCCGGAACTACTCATACAATTCAATCATACCTTATCAAAAGGATTTGATGGTCATCATTATATTGCTGGACTAGCATCGCATTTTAGAGATCTTCTAGTCTGTAAAAATGAAAAAACTATTGAATTGCTCGAAGTTGGTGAAGACACTAAACTCAAATATCAGGAACAGTCGAAAAAAGCACCGCATGATTTCCTTATAAAAGGGATTCAACTGGCTAACGACTGTGATTTAAAGTATAAAAGCAGTAAAAATCAACGCTTATTGGTTGAATTATGCCTCATGCAGCTTGCCTCTATCACTTTTGATGGAGAAAAAAAAAACAGTAAACATTACATAATTCCACCATCTTACTTCGAAGCAAAAGGCATCACTCCTATTCCTGTTGAAATTCCGAAGACAACTACTTCAAAACCATCTATACAGGAAGCACAACCTGATACAAAAGAACTAGAAAAAGAAGTTATAGATACTCCTATAACAGCTGAACCTCCTCGACCTGTACTAGATCTGAAGAAAGACCAACGCACATCTGGACTCTCACTAAAAAGTATTAGAGCAAAAAAAGAGCATCAAATCAAGCAAATGGAAGTGATTATAGATGTTGATGATCTTCCTACCGAGGAGTTTACTGAAGAGCAATTTCATGACACATGGAACGCCTACATTGCTCAACTTCATAAAAAAGGTGAAAAAATTATGGCCTCTATATTAGAAATGGATAAACCAAAATTAAATGGAACAGATATTCAATTAGCATTTCCTAATGAAACACTAAAAGTAGAGCTTGAGCGAGCCCAATATCCTTTGATGGAATTTGTTAGAAAATCACTTCAAAATTTTGATTTAAAACTCGACATTAAAGTCAATGAAGAGATTTCAAAAAAATATGCGTTTACAACTCAGGAGAAGTATGAAAAATTAAAAGAAAAAAATGCTAATATTGAAGTCTTAAGAAAAACATTTGGCTTAGATATTTAATAGATTTATGATGAAAAAAGTATGGTTTATAATTCCGTGTATTCTAACACTCATCTTTATGTCTTGTGACTCTAGAACAAGTAAAAAAGATCGATTAGAAAAAGCAATTATTCAATTCAACAAAAATATTAAGTCTAACAATGCAACTAATTACTATCCTGAAAGTTATACAGAAATAAAAACAGATTCCATCATCTCCAATACGTTCCATGTAAACATAAAGAATTACTCATCAATGGATCGTGGAATCTTTATGAATACATCTACAAAACAACTTAAAAAAACATCCCAATTTCATCGTACTTTTGAATCTGATATTTTAGTTTCTATAGCAGATAAAGTCATCTATAATTCTCATATTTCCGCAGCAAATTTTAGTCGGTTAAATTCAGATAAATTTTGGACCAACGCAACACTTGAACATGTTTGGGTCAATGAGGAATTATCCAGTACGAAGACGTTATCTTTAGGCATTTCATTCATCAATCCAAAAGATGAAACCTATAAACTTTACGAAATACGAATTGACCAACTGGGAAATGAACGTTTAACATTAATTGAAGATCATAGTTAATATGTTAGGATTAAAATTACCTACAGATCCTCGATGGGTCAATATCGTCGAAAAGAACATTGAAGAGATTCTTACAGATCATGCTTATTGCGAGCAAAAAGCCACAAGTACTGCTATATCTCTAATTGTAAGCTTCCCTGAATACACAGATCTAGTAAGAGAAATGACTGCACTTGTCAAGGAAGAGATTAGTCATTTTAAAATGGTACACGATAAGATCATTGCCAGAGGCTGGGTGCTTGGTCGTGATCGTAAAGATGAGTATGTCATACAACTCCTGAAATTCTTTCCTAAAGGCGGAAGCAGGACAACACAACTTGTGCACCGCTTATTATATGCAGCTTTGATTGAAGCTAGAAGCTGTGAACGTTTTAGATTGTTATCTGAAGAATTAAAAGATAAAGAACTGGCTGAGTTTTATAGAAAACTCATGGTAAGTGAAGCTAACCATTACACCATGTTTTTAGGATTTGCTAGACAATATGGCGACAGACAAGAGGTGAATAAAAAATGGCAGCAACTCCTTGATTTTGAAGCAGACATTATGAAAGATTTGAGTAAAAAAGAAACAATTCATGGTTAAATTTCTTACATTGTAGTGAGTTATATGTTCACTATGAAATATTTGTACTTACCGGTTTTATTTTTATTATGCGTCTTCAATTCTCAAGCTCAAGAAGAACTGAATGGTGATTGGGTGATGGAGTCTATCTTTAATTATGATGTATTGTTGGAAAATCCGACTTACAGTATTAATCTAAAATTTTGTTCTGAAGCAAATATGATGTATTTAGACGGTTTTTGCGGTAGTGTAAATGGAATACCTTATTTGGCATCCCTTACTGATAATTCGTTTGATATTACCGGAGATTTCTGGAATCCAGAGGTTTGTTTAGACGACAACCAAGGGTTTGAAATTGCCACACACAATCTTTTAGACGGCGAGATAGATGAAAATAAAACTATCTCTTATGAGATTACTCAAAATGGTAATATTACCACTTTAGAGCTTAATTATGTTGTAATTATTGATGATGTTCCTACTGAAGTTACTGGCTATTTCACCCAGCAAAACCCATCAATAGAGACCAACTTAATTGATACGTGGTATTTACAACATATCAACACAGACGGTGCACAACATGACAACTATTTTGGTGATTTATTTATTCAATTCATGGATAACTTATCGCCTTATTGCACTTACGAATACAATGGTAATTCAGGATGCGGCTTCTTTTTTGGAGACTATACGGCTTTCGACAATAATACAATATCATTTATTTTATTAGGCGAATCTGCGTCATGTGATGGTAATAACGTTGTTGACTATTACTGGAGCAAAACAAGAGATATATTGTCGCCAGACGGCTCTGGCACAAGTAAAAGTATTACATATGCAATCTCTGGAGAAGGATTAGACCAAGAACTCACATTGATCAACGCAAATGGTGACTTTATAGTGTATGGAAAGGAAGCTCCTACAACTACCATCTTTGATAAGACATGGTATTCTCATAGCGTGGAGACTATCGATGGCATTGTCAATGTATCAACAGACATATTACCAACACTAAATTTAGGAACTGGGTCAACTATCTTATTTGAACTTTTTGATGTGAATGCCTTTGGAGGCTGTAATGAATTGTTTGGAGCACATAATGTGTATTGGACCAACGAAAATGAATTCAGAATATTTGTGGACTATCAAACTTTAGAGGTTTGTGATGACAATACTTATGAGCCCTTATATTTTTCTGTGTTAGGAAATAATGATAATGGTCCGTTTAGTTATGACCTATCACCAGATGGTTCAACACTCACATTAACCAATACCATTGGTGAGGTATTAGTATTTGGAGAGCAACCAATAACACCACCAGTAAACGAACTACAAACCACATGGTATTTAACTGCAACTAACGTTGGAGGTTTGAATAGATATAATGCGCAATATGGTGATGGTCAACCAAAAATTTCATTTACAACAAATAGTACATCTACAGGACTTGAATATACAGGTTTAAGCTGCAATGATTTTTTTGGAAGTTATATTGCAGGAGACAACAATACCATTACCAAGTTAGATTTTTCAACCACACTTAATTTTTGCGATGATGATAATACCGATGCATTTTCATCATCCTACATCGATGATGTACTAGGTTTTGTTAATGAAACCACACTTAGCTATCAAATCACAGGCACAGGAAATAATGCGATTTTACAGCTAACAAATACCGATAACTCTAATTATGCTACGTTTAATAGAATCCAACAAACCCCTGATATGTTAGGGGATTGGTTTTTACATTATTTAGTAGTAAATTCAAATCAAATATTCAATCCTGGTCTTTCGGCAGCCACTATAAATTTTGACACTTCCATTAATAATTCTGGCTTACATTTTGACGGTTTTGCCATTTGTACAGGTTATGTTGGCGATTACTACTATAATCCTCAACAGACATTCAACATAGCGTTCTTTGGAACAACACTTGGAGATCCATGTGATACAGTTGAAGAAAATAATTTTGAAAATTTATATTTTAATTCTGTGCTATCAACGAGCGAGATAACAGAACTCAACTATGAGATAACTGGCACAGGCGATGATATGTCACTAGTGATTACTAATCTTTCCAACGGAAATGTAGCTGTTTATGGTAGACAAGTGCTTTCTATTGATGATAATTATGCTCAACCATTTCAAATTCAATTAAAAGAAAATCCGGTAAACAATACTATCAATCTCATAAGCTCACAATCACTTTTGACTGAGCATACTTATGAATTATTTTCTATTACTGGGCAACTAATTGCAAGCGGAAACCTCAATACTGATCAGATAGATATTTCACAACTTAAATCTGGTTTATACTTTCTAAAAGTTTTTAATAAAGCTAAAAGTTCTGAAACTATAAAATTCATCAAAGAATAAAACAAAGCGCATAAAAAAAGCCTTATCATTATTTGATAAGGCTTTTTTTATAATTTGTAGTTTGTTTATTAAATCTTAATCCCGAATCCAAATTGGAAGGTTGTATTCTGAGCTTCAAGATCAGTTAAGTCCTTATCTAGAATATTGCTTAATCCGTAGTGTACACGAGCATCAATAAACAATTCATCATTTATCATATATTCAACACCGCCAACTCCGGAAAATGTAAACGTAGAAAAACCGTCTTGATTTTTCCATGTTTTTAAACTAGCCATAGGCCCAACTCCTAGAGTAAACTTATCACCAATTGCAAAACGCGCCATGATTGGCAATTGAATGTAATCTGCTCTTAATTCGTCGGCTTTACCTCCTTCAGCAGAATATTGAATTTCTAAATAAGCAGAAAAGTTTTCTGTAATTCCATAATCTACAAATCCTCCAAAAGCGAAACCATTTCTATGTTGATTTGTAAAAGTAGCATCAGGATCAAAATCCAGATTAGAAATATTAAGACCGCCTCTAACACCATAACTCACCTCTTGCGAAAAAGATAGTGTTGTAAAAGCAATAAATAAAAAAGTAAGTACTGTTGATTTCATAAAGATTGTATTAGGGTTCTCGTTTCAGAGAAATTAGTATATAAATCACACTTGTTTATAGTATAAATTTGAGTTGGCTAATATATAATGAAAATTAAAAATACGAAATAAATATTAGCTATTAGGCTTAAAAATACGCCGAAATCACTAATGATTAGATATTTACACTTGAAACTGTATTGTAATAAACACTTTTAATAATACCATCGGATAATCCAATTTTTGGAACATAAATATCTTTGGCTCCACTCCATTTCATAGCTGATAAATAGATGCGTGTTGCAGGAATAATAACATCTGCTCTATCTTGATTAAGCTCTAATTCTGTAATACGCTCTTCGTAAGAATACGTCTGTAGTTTATTGTAATAGGTCGTTAAATAAAAATAGGTTAAAGGTTTACCCAACGCTTTGCCAGATATTTTAAATATCTTATTAATGTTACCTCCAGAACCTATAAGGTCTACTTTATCATAACCTTTAGTGTTCGCTTTTATCCAATGTTCAAGATCTGACCAGGTTTCTTTCTTAACAATGTCATTCAATAATCTTACTGTCCCAATTTTAAACGATCTTGAGGCTACAGTTTTTCCGTGGTGAAATACAGAAAACTCAGTACTTCCTCCTCCTACATCAACATATAAATACGTTTTATCCTCTTTTATATAGGAATGAAGATCAGTGGCTGCAATAATAGCAGCTTCTTCCTCTCCATCAATAATGTCTATATGTATATTAGCTGTCTTCGAAATTAAATCTGCAATCTCAACACCATTATCAGCTTCTCTCATGGCAGAGGTAGCACATGCTTTGTAGGTGACTACTTTATGTGACTTCATGAGTAGATTAAACGCTGTCATAGTATCTAACATGCGCTTTTTGTTTTCTTCGGAAATTTCACCATTTAAAAACACATCAGATCCAAGTCTGATAGGAACACGAACTAAAGAGCTTTTTTTAAACTTAACTGGATGTCCTTTTTGTTCTATGATATTGGATATTAGTAGTCGTACAGCGTTAGAGCCAATATCTATTGCTGCATATTTTTTTATGGTTAGCATGTTAAGAATTCAGTTTTTCTTTAAAATAATCATATAGAGCAAATTGTGCTCTTATTTTAGGATTATTATTTCTTTTATATTCATTACTCTGGGTTTTGTCAATTACTCTGGCTTTAACATTGTCATTCCAGCAAATATCAAAAATATCTAGTAATTCTTGCTTGATATTCTCCTGATAAATAGGGCAACTGACTTCTACTCTATTTTCAATATTTCTTGTCATCCAGTCTGCTGAAGATATATAAACCTTAGGATCATTATCATTGCAGAAGACAAATAATCGGGTATGCTCTAGGAATTTATCAATGATACTAATGACTTCAATATTTTCACTCATACCTTTAATTCCAGGCACCAGACAACATATACCTCTTACAATCATTTGAATTTTCACTCCTGCTCTACTCGCTTCATAAAGCTTATCGATCATTTTGTAACTGGAAATACTATTCAATTTGAGTTTAATAAATGCTGGTTTTCCACTCTTTACATTTTCGATTTCAGTATCAATCAAAGTGAATAGTTTTGATTTTGTGTAATGCGGAGAAGTTATGATATGCTTATAACGATGTATACGATAGTTAGTATGAAAGAAACCAAATACCTTATTAAGGTCTTTTAGTATTTTTTGGTTTGCTGTAAATAATGTAAAGTCTGTATAAATTTTAGCTGTAGATTCATTAAAGTTACCAGTACTCACAAATCCGTAACGTCTAATCATGTTATCCTCTTCACGCTCAACCAGACAAATTTTACTGTGAACTTTTAATCCAGATACACCAAATAACATGTCAACACCTTCATCCTGCATTTGCTCAGCATAATCAATATTTGCCTGTTCGTCAAAACGTGCTCTAAGCTCAATAACAACAGTTACTTTTTTTCCATTCTTAGCAGCATTAATCAAAGAACTTGCTATGTGTGAGATCTGAGCCAATCGATAAATGGTAATCTTAATGGTTTTTACTTGTGGATCCAGAGCGGCTTCACGTAAAAACTTCACTACATAAGAGAAGGTTTGATATGGCGTATGTAGTAAATAGTCTTGCTTGGCGATGGTATTAAAAATACTGTTTTCCAAACTCAACCCTTTAATTTGTAATGGTGTTATTTTGTCATACAATAGATCTGTTCTTCCCAAACTTGGAAACCCCATATAATCTCGTCTGTTATGATATCTACCACCTGGAATCACACTATCTTTTGAATCAATACCCATTTTACTCATGAGATACTCAAGAGTTTCAAGATCAATTGTTTTATCATAAACAAAACGCACAGGATCTCCAATTTGGCGATCTTTTACACTATCAGATATTTTTTCAATAAAACTCTTACTGAGATCACTATCAAAATCCAATTCACCATCTCTGGTAATTTTTATCATATTGGCAGTAATACTTGTGTAGTTAAAAATGTTAAAAATATCATTCAAACAATATCGTAGTAAGTCATCAAGAATCATTATAAAATTCTTACCATCTTTCTCTGGAAGCACAACAAAACGATCCATTGATTTAGGTATTTCTATTAATGCAAATTGCTTATCTCCAGTAGTTAACTCCATTTTTACAGCTAAATAGGCAGCGCTATCTTTTAGCAATGGTAATTCTACATGATCATTAAGTATGATGGTTACTAAAGCCGGACTTACCTGTTGCAAATAATAATTTTTTATGAATGGATGCAGGTCTTCATCAACTTGAGTTTCATTGATAATAAATATGTTCTCATCTTCAAGCTTTTTCTGGATATTACTTAAGATATCCAAACTTTTAGTTTGCTGTTTAATTACAACCTGAGTAATAATTTCAAGAAGATCTGCTGCCTTTATTCCTAATTGACTTTTACCTCCTTTTCCCGCTTCATCAATTCGTTTTATAGTGGCATATCGCACTTTGAAGAATTCATCCAGATTATTTGAAAAAATTCCTAAAAAACGAAAGCGTTCAATTAAAGGAACACTTTCATCTGCAGCTTCTTGTAACACTCGCTCATTAAATTGAAGCCAGCTTAGCTCTCTATTTATATAACTATTCTTGTCTTTTGTCATTGTTTTAAATCTCTTGGGAAAATTGTCAATCTTGTAGTTCCACTTCCAATAACTGACCATGATTCAATATCAAAATCTATAACTACCAAACCACTTGTGGGTAGGTTATCAATAAATTTATCACCAAATATATTGCAAATAGATGTGAAAGCATGATTATGTCCAAAAATCATAACATTTTTATAATTTTCACTTAAATTTTTGAGGAAATTAATAACACTTTCACCTCCAAAATCATAAAGATCCTCTACAATAGACAATTTTTCAGTGGAGACCTCTAAATTTTTCAAAAAAATCTTACAAGTTGAAAGCGCTCGATTTGCAGGGCTTGAAAACACCATATCAGGAGCTAAAACTTTATCTTTAAATGCATTAGAAACCAAGTGTGCATCATTAAATCCTCTTTTTTTTAATGGTCTTTCTTTATCACTCACATCAAATTCCCATGATGATTTTGCGTGTCTAACGAGTATTAGTGTTTTCATATATATATTCGATTAAATGCATTTTTTATCGATAAAATGTTGCATAATTCCGTTTTAACGAGTATTTTGCCCTCTTTATCATTTATATTTGTCAAACGTATTAGTTATCAGTTCATTTGTTAAGTTAAATTAATGTTTAATGACCCCAAATCAAAAATATATTAATATATCCATTTACCAAGCATTGGTTACCAATGTTCTTCCCTCACTAAAATATATTTATCTGATCAAGGCCTACAAAAACCCTTTCAGAAATATTTATTTTTTTTAAACATCGCATAGCGAAACAATTATAGTTTAAATAATATACTATGAAAAGAATTACTAAGGTAATACTTGTTGGTCTAAGTGCATTAGATACTTACACACAACATGTGTTACAATTTATGATAGAAAATAAAACTGGTAACATTAGACTTGTAGCTTGTCTGTTATCTAGTAATAAGCTGTATATAAAACCATTAATCCCAGATCCTACAAAGTTTAACTAGTCATAGTTAATTATAAACTAAATACGTATTTATGAAAACTGCTATTAATCATAATACCAAGAACACTGTTATTGTACTGCTTGTGCTTTGCTTTGGTTATTTCACCAATGCACAAGTATTGGATACATTTGAGCCTCGTTTTAGTGAAAACGTAAAAGGTGATGTATCAATGATTGCTAATAATATGCTATCGCGAACTGCAACCACAGATTACAACGGTAATCAAGGCAATCACAATTTCAACGACAATGTGTATGTGGATATCGATAATGATAATACCACATTCAATTCCAGTAGTGCAAACTTTTCTAACCCAGAGCCTCAACTTGCCTGCTTGTCAATGTTGAAAGTATATTTATATTGGGCTGCTGCAGATAGAGAACCTACAAATGATATCAATTCTGAAAATCAACCTAACTGGAATTACAATGATATAAAACTCATGCTTCCAGGTGAAACAACCTATACTACTCTAACTGCAGATGATGTGATTTACAGAGGAAGAGATAGAGCTGTCCATATTGATAATGATCCCTATATCTGCTTTAAAGATATTACTACTCAAGTACAAAATTTAAATAATGTTTATGGTAAATATCAGGTGGCTAATGTAGAAGCAAAATCTGGCGGACTTACTGGTCATGATCAAACAACTATCGGAACCTCTGGTGGATGGCAAATCGTTTTTGTTTACGAGAGTCCGAAACTTCCATCCAAAAATATTAGTCTTTTTGACGGTTATGCTCAAGTAACGCAATCAACAAACAATTTTGATATTGTTTTTGATGGTTTTCAAACGGTACCTGTTGGTAACGTCGAAGCCGATGTTATTATTGGTGCTTTGGAAGGAGACCAAGACCTATCTGGTGATATGCTGCAAATTCAAAATGTAGCTGGTAATTTTGTTGATATTACTGCACCTCTAAGAGATGCGAATAACTTTTTTAATAGTAGAATTACAGTTGGACCAAGTAATGGTAATAATAATTTTACAGATAGAAACCCAGCAAGTACTAATACACTTGGTTTTGATGCTGCTATATTTCCACTTGATAACCCAGGAACATCAATTATAGATAATAACCAAACCTCTGCAACATTCAGGCTTACATCAAATCAAGAAACCTATGGATTATATCTTTTAGGATTTTCTGTTGAAGTATGGGCTCCAGACTTGGCGCCTATTGACCTAATTTTAGAATCAGGGAATAATCCTGCTGTTCCTGGAGAAGTCTTAGGGTTTAATTTCGATATGTTTAATCGAGGAAATGATGATGCCGTAAATCTTACCGTATCATCAGTACTTCCTGATCAAATTGGTAATGTCATTGCTAATAATTTACCAACTGGTGTTAGCTACACTTTTGACACTAATACCAACGAACTGGTTTTCAGCTTTGAAGATGGCATGTTCAATGTAGGTGGAAATTTAACAGATGTAGAGTTCGAACTCGAAATAAAAGATGAATGCTATTTTCTTGAAACTAATTGTGATTTAAATTTTGAATTACAATTCATAGCAACTTATAATGGCGTTGAAAATCCTAATCAACAAACAACCCTGAGTTCTGCTTCAATCAAAGATTGTAACCAAGGCGATCTACTTCCATTGGAAATCGATGTTGTACAACCAGAAATTAATTGGCTAACTGCTCCTGGTGAATTAGATGTTACTGTTGAGTGTTCTAATTCATCTGCTCTTAATAACGCACAAAATTTAGAACCAGAAGTGGATAAGTGTAATGTGACCATTACTAAAACATCTGGAACGTTTAATGTAGATCCTAATTGCCCAAGTAATGGTTCTTATACTAATACTTGGACCTTTACTGATGCCTGTGGTGATACTAAAGAATATGTTCAAAACATTTTTGTTGAAGATACTACACCTCCTACATTAGATGCTGCTGCACTTGATCTTACAGTTCAATGTAATGAAGACAGCCAGACTGCTCTAGACAATTGGTTAACAACTAATGCAAATGCATTTGCTGTTGATAACTGCGGAGATGTAACATGGACAAACGATTTTACACAACTATCAGATGGTTGTGGTGAAACTGGATCAGCTACTGTAACCTTTACAGCAACTGATGACTGTGGAAATGCAACAAGTACTACAGCTACATTTACTATCGAAGATACTGTTGGTCCTAGTTTAGTTGGTTTTCCTTCTGATGCAAATAATGATATATCCTCATGTGTCAATGTACCAATATTATCATTTAACAATTATCAAGAAGAAACCGGTGATGGTAATAATTCAACCTTTCTAGAAGGGGAAACTTTTAGATTTAGCGATGTATCAACTGATATCGATGCACTACTTACAATAGTAGCAACTGTAAACACAACAGTTCCTGTCTTAGATGATAATAATGGAACTGATCCTAATGCCTTAAAACCCAGAACAGCATTTAATATTGTAACATCTGGTGACCGTGCTTACACAGAATATAGAATTGATTTTGTACAAGCTAATACATCAACACCTGTGAGTTTACCAGAATTTTATACCAACTTCAATGATATTGATGGTAATTCAAATTTTGGTGAGGTTAACTGGACACAATTCTCAACAAGTTACACTGTGAACGACCCAACAGACCTTACTGTTACTGAGGAAGGAGAATGGATTGTAGCTACCGCTGGAACATCTGAATATCCAGGAGTTACTAATGTAAACCCAGAAGCTAATATCACAACAAGAAACATTAATGCCTCTTCGTATATGTTTAGATTAGGTATTGAAGCAAGAAGAGATAACGTTTCAGGATCAGGAAGACAACACAGTATAGAATTCTCGTGTATTTCTAACTATACGAATCCAGAAACCACAACTGATGAAATAACAGTAGAATGTACTGATTTAGAACCTGCGGAAACGTTGACAGCTACTGACGAATGTGGTAGTGCAACTGTAACATTTGAAGAAATAAGAACTGATGGTGATTGTGAAAACAATTATACCTTAGAAAGAACATGGACAGCTACTGACGAATGTGGTAATGAAACCATTAGAACCTTAATTATTAATGTTCAGGATACTACAGCTCCTTCTTTTACGGTACCTGCTGATATTACTATTCAATGTGATCAGAATGTAAACGATTTGCAAGTTGTTGGAGATGTAACCGATGAAAGTGATGGATGCACTTCATCTTCAACATCACCAGATTTTCAAGCAACATATGTGGATACAATTACATCAGGAAGCTGCGATAATCAGTACACAATTACAAGAACATGGACTTTAACTGATGAGTGTGATAATTCAGTCTCTGATGTTCAAACTATAACAATAATAGACACTTCAGCACCTACAATTGTTGTTCCTGAAGATGTAACTATTGAGTGCTCTCAAAATGGAAACATAGCACCTTCAGCTACTGGCTATGCCACTGGAACTGATAATTGTGGTAATGTTGATATCACTTTTACTGATGTAACTGTGACTAATTGTGGTGATAGTAAAATCATTACTCGAACATGGACTGCTACTGATACTTGTGGAAATGCTACTTCAGATACACAAACAATAACAGTTACTGATACTGTAGCACCTACACTTACTCTTCCTAGTGATGTTTCTGTAGAATGTACCGAAAGTACAGATCCTGCCGATACTGGTAATGCAACTGCTACTGATTCTTGCGGAAATGTAACAATAACATTTGATGATGCTGTTGATGCTGCTTGCGGAAACACAATGACCATTACAAGAACCTGGACAGCTACTGATGATTGTGGTAATGCAGCTTCAGATACACAAACCATTAGTGTTGTTGATACCACTGCTCCAACATTGATTATTCCTCCAAATAAAATAAGAGAGTGTGGTGAAGATACAACGCCTCCTAATACAGGTGAAGCCACTGCTACTGATTCCTGCGGAAATGTAACTGTAACATATTCTGATGCATCTGTTGATGCTTGCGGAAACACAGAAGTCATCACAAGAACATGGACGGCTACTGATGATTGTGGAAATTCTGTGTCTGATATACAAACAATCACTATTGAAGATACAACAGTTCCTACACTAACCATTCCTGCTGATGCTACGGTTGAATGTACAGAATCTACTGACCCAGCTGATACTGGTAACGCAACAGCTATTGACACTTGCGGAAATGTAACTGTAACATATTCTGATACATCTGTTGATGCTTGCGGAAACACAGAAGTCATCACAAGAACATGGACGGCTACTGATGATTGTGGAAATTCTGTGTCTGATATACAAACAATCACTATTGAAGATACAACAGTTCCTACACTAACCATTCCTGCTGATGCTACGGTTGAATGTACAGAAACTACTGATCCTTCAGCTACTGGTAACGCAACAGCTACTGACACTTGTGGAAACGCTACTGTAACATTTACTGATTCAGCTGTTGATGCATGTGGAAATACACAAACAATGACAAGAACTTGGACTGCTACTGATGATTGTGGAAATACGGTTTCTGATACACAAACCATATCTGTAGTTGATACCACTGCGCCAACATTAACGATTCCTGCTAATGTAACGGTTGAATGTACAGAAACTACTGATCCTTCAGCTACTGGTAACGCAACAGCTACTGACACTTGCGGAAATACTACAGTAACATTTACTGATTCAGCTGTTGATGCGTGTGGAAATACACAAACAATTACAAGAACTTGGACTGCTACTGATGATTGTGGGAATTCGGTGTCTGATACACAAATTATTACAGTTAGAGATACAAATGCGCCAACATTAACGATTCCTGCTGATACAACAGTTGAATGTACAGAATCTACTGATCCAGCTGATACTGGTAATGCTATAGCTACTGACACTTGCGGAAATGCTACAGTAACATTTACTGATTCAGTTATTGATGCGTGTGGAAATACACAAACAATTACAAGAACATGGACTGCTACGGACGACTGTGGAAATACGGTTTCTGATACACAAACCATATCTATAGTTGATACCACTGCGCCAACATTAACGATTCCTGCTGATGCAACGGTTGAATGTACAGAATCTACTGATCCAGCTGATACTGGTAATGCCATAGCTACTGACACTTGCGGAAATGCTACAGTAACATTTACTGATTCAGTTATTGATGCGTGTGGAAATACACAAACAATTACAAGAACATGGACTGCTACGGACGACTGTGGAAATACGGTTTCTGATACACAAACCATATCTATAGTTGATACCACTGCGCCAACATTAACGATTCCTGCTGATGCAACGGTTGAATGTACAGAATCTACTGATCCTTCAGCTACTGGTAATGCAACAGCTACTGATACCTGCGGAAATGTAACAGTAACTTTTACTGATTCAGCTGTTGATGCGTGTGGAAATACACAAACAATCACAAGAACATGGACTGCTACTGATGACTGTGGAAATTCGGTGTCTGATACACAAACCATATCTGTAGTTGATACCACTGCGCCAACATTAACGATTCCTGCTGATGCAACGGTTGAATGTACAGAATCTACTGATCCTTCA
>NZ_CANMVN010000007.1 GCF_947501425.1 uncultured Psychroserpens sp.
TAAGTACTTTATCACTTAAGCGGGTGCAAATATAAAACCCTTTTTTTTATCCCACAATACTTATCTGTACTTTTTTTTAAAATTATTTTTAAAACTTAAATTAGTAATCAAATATTGTGTTAGAACATCACTAACGTATCCCGTTAGCGGGTGCAAATATACAACCACTATTTTTATACCACCAAAACTTTTTTCATCTTTTTTCTATTTATTTTTTTTATAATTCCGCATAGACTATAAATGAGGGACATAGCAAAACTTTACAGAAAGAAATTCCAGACTAATCCAAAGCGTATATTAAAATCTCTGTAAGGATTATTAGGTGCAGAGAAGTAATCGTAACCAGTAAAAGAAGAATTAAAGTGTTCTGCTTTCAGGAAAATCCTAGTTTGTCTAATTTTAGCATTAATAAAAAAATCCAATCTAGGAAATCCACTAATTTTCGTTTGGTTTTGGGTGTAGAATTCAGCAAGCAGAGGATCGTATCCATCCATATAATAATCACTGAAATAATTAAACGTAATTCCTGTTTGCAGATAAAGTGCATTATTTTTAAAAAAATGATTAGAGTAATACAGGGTATTTCTCAATATAATTTCGGGTAAGTTAAGCGATTGTGTATCATCATCAACACTTTGGTATAGGATAGAATTATCGAGTGCAAACTTCCCTAACCTTATTTCCTTATCTAATCTTATTTTGAAAAAACTAACTGACTGGTTAAGTTGTTTTGGTTTTACGATATTGAATTCTGAATCCGTTGATATTTCAGAATCAAAGAAAGATAAATTATCAATAGTGGTATATTGAATGGAGGCATTCAAAAGCTTCTTTGATTTTAGGGTAAAACCTAAATTATAAGTTTCTTGATTGGAGAAGTTTTCAATATTATTCCAATTATAATTTATATAGTCACTCTGATACAGCAGAAGATTATAATTTGGCGAATTAGAATTTATTCCAATGTTACCTCCAATAAGAATATCCTTATTTAAATCATAGGACACAGTTCCTGCTAGAAAACTGTTATTGAAGTCACCAACAATATTGGTACCAATATCAAAATCATATGAGAGCCTTTTAATTTGATTAGAATATCTTCCTTGCAGCCCAATTACTTTATCTTGTATTCTGTTGGGAATTACCTGATCACTTAAAATTGTCACTTTATCATATCCATAATTGACATCATTATAATTTACACCAAAACTTATATTTCCTAAAATTGAGTTTCTGTAATCTACAGATAGTTTTGTATTAAAATTCTCCAATGTAACCCTATCTCTAATATCTGTTTGATTGAAAGATTCTCCAAAAAAGTTTACACTATTTGTTTGATCGAATTGATAATATTTATCTTCAAAATTGATAATATTCTTGATTGATAAAGATGTACTGACAGAGTCTGTAGGTTGAATTATATAATAGGCATGGTTTAGATAAAATCGCTTACCAACCAGAATATTTTCAGCATTATCAAAATTAGGATCAAAAACTGATCTGTCCTCAAAATCTTCATCGCCAGATATAAAATTTTGAATATCTTCATTCTTCAGACCTCCATTTTCCTGATTTAACAAGTCTTGAGTTGTTATGTGTGCTTTGGCATTGTATCGTCTATTTTTGGTTTTATAATTCGTTGTGAATCTTAAATTACCAGTACTTGTCAGCGCATTTTGATAATTACCTAAAGATCTAAGTCCTTTATATGCAATTGAGAAATTAAATTGTTTTGAAGTATTAACAGTAAAAAAAGCATCTAACAATTGACCTTGCTGAAAAGCGGTTTTAAAGAATAATTCAGTTAAAGGTGTTGGTACTTCATAATAGTTGATATCATCAACTTCCATGTAATTGAAATGTCTTGCACGAGCACCAAACATTGGGAGTAACTCTTGATTAGAAAAATCTTTAGTGAGTTGATTGTAAGTTTGTCCTAAATTAGCAAATTGCAGCAAACCAAAATTATCTCTCCTCAAATAATTAAACTTGTATTCCTTCCTAATGGACAAGGTGGTATCAACATAAGTTGAATCGCCTCTGTCAGAAATAATTAAATATTGACTAATAAGTGCTTTATCTTTTGATCCTTTACTCTTTTTTAATGCACTTGAATCTCTAGCAGTTCGATTCGACGGCCTTTTTGATTGATCTCTATTCAATTCTTCTTGACCATATGCAAGAATACTTAATAATAGAAAAATTAAACTGAATTTATATTTAAGGTAATTAGAATACAATATAATTAAGTATTGAATTTAGGTTTGTTAAACGCTATTATATAAAACAAAAGCGAGAATACTAGTTAAGAATTCTCGCTCTAAAGATAATAATGTATAAAAATAAAAAGCTTAAATTAATTGTAAAATATCCTTTTTATTTTTTGAAAGCTTTTAAATCAGTTAGTACTTTATAACTTTTGAATTAGATATAGAACTACCTTGTTTAATTGATAGTATGTAGCTACCGTTAGCTAAATTAGACACATCAATTGTTTCAGTAATTCTGGAATCGAATACATCAAGAGTCTTATTGTATACAACTCTACCTTGTAAATCAATCATTGTGAGAGTGATATCTAGATTATTCACTGGTTCAAAACTAAGGTTAAAGACATCTCTTGTTGGATTAGGCCAGAGTTTTGAGTCAAATACTGACACATCGTCCACGCTTAAGCTTATATTCTTTCCTGACACAATCAAAGAAAAGTCTTGTTCTTGTGGTTCGAAAGGTGTTGCTCCCTGAAGTGTACCCTTATGAGAAACGGTTAATGTATACGTACCTGTTTCAGGGGCTTCAATATCGATACGTTCAACATTATCTGCAGTATTATCTCCTTTTGTACTAGTGACAGAGGTTCCATTTAATTCAAGTTTCCAAGGCAGATAATCTACACCATCTTTTGTTAATCTAATATCCAAATCATTTACCAATCTTGATGCAGTATTGTTAGAATCATTATCAATGGTTAATACACCTCTTACATCAGTCCAACAGATCGTAGCACTTAATTTCTCTCCTTCTACAGCACTAAACGTAGTAACATATGTTTGTCCATTAAGTAACGTTTGTTCATCTAAAATGGCTGACCCATTAGTGTCTCCAGTAATTAATTCCGCAGCAGCTCTAGCATCTAAAAATCCCCAACCAAATCTTGGATCTGGTCCAAAAGTATCGAAATCCTCTAAAGCCGTGTGACATACCAGACCTTTTAATGTTGAAGCGTTCATATACACTCCATGCAACTGTTCATAGTACTGTTGTAATAATACTAGTGTTCCAGTAGTATTAGGAGCGGACATAGACGTTCCGGAAGAATTTCCATATGTTCCACCCGGAAATGTTGAAAACACTCCTGTTCCAACAGCAGCAATATCTGGTTTTACTCTTAAATCATCAGTTGGTCCTTGTGTACTTCCTCCACTAATAGACAAACTTGTCAGTTCACCATTGAAAGGAAAAACTGTAGCAGCAGCATTACCTATAACTAAATTATTTTTGGCACAAGCAACACCAGTTAATTTGTCCAAACCTGGAGCCATTGCATCCGAGTTAACAAAAAAGCCATCATTACCAGCAGAAACTACCATTAAGTATTTTGGATTGTTTCTAGCTATTTGATCAACCTGACTAGCATCACCAGTGTAAGCACCTAGTCTCCACTCTTCAAGAAAATCGATAATTAAGCCATAAGAATGATTTGATAAAATAATAGGACTTGTCAAACTGGTAATCTCGGTTAACATCTCAGGTGTGTCATTGAGAAAGTTATATGTGAAGACATTTACGTTTGTTGCCATTCCTTTAGCTGCTGGATTAACACCTTTAGCCGAAATAGTTCCAGTAACATGTGTTCCATGACTTGATAAATCGAATGATCCATCTGTGTTCTCCAATTCTTTATTAAGAACACGTGATGCTGAACCAGAAGCTTCTGCAAATTCAGGGTGATCAATTTGAATTGCACCTCCATCCCAAACACCAACAGTCATACCAGTACCATCAAGATCTAAGCCTAAGGCTCCACCAACTTGTAAATCACTTGTTCTAGTAGCTAATGCAGCTTCATTATTATAAGTTGCAGTATATTGAGGTTTTCCATCAATAACATCTGTCATGGTAGCTGTATTACCACTAGATGTTCTAATGTATCTTGAAACGTTTGGATTAGTAGCTAAAAACTGATTCACTCGTTGAGACTTTTCATTACTAGTTGCAACTAATTCATTATATAATTTTTTGTTTGCTTCAGACAAACTTTCGTATTGTTCTTGAGGCATCTGTTGTGCAGTTAATACTGAACAAAAAAGGCATAGTAATACTAAGGGATAAAATTTTAACATAACTTCTTCTTTTTTTTATAAAAATACAACATTTACCTAATAACATACAAATAAAAAAGGGCTACCAATATTGGTAGCCCTTTTTATTTATAGAATATTTTATTCTTAAGGATTCACTGAGAATGGCGTTGATTCAAATGATCCATTATCTAACTCACCCTCACCAGAGGCGTGTGTTAAGATAGAACATGTCAATGCATAGTTTCCAGTTAGAGTAACTCCTCCACCAGTACCTAGCTGACCATCACCATACGAATCATACAAGGTAAAGATGTAATCTCCATCTGGCAAGAAAAAGTCTGCTTCAAAGGTTTGTGGCTGTGTTGAGTTGATTGTCCAAGGGAAAAACTCAGCAATCACTACGTTACCATCTGCATCTGTGATGTCAAAACTAGTTTCAGTTGCCCATACATCAGAAACGATCAATAAGTTCATATCATTACAAACGATTTCTCTAAAGTATTCGATCTCTACGGTTTCAAAATATGCAGTATCTCCTGCATCAGGATTGATTGAAAACACTAAGTTTTTCACATCTCCATCCTCTCCAGTAATTGAAGAGAAATCAAATGATACATCCAAAGACCCACTATAAGATCCAGCAGGAATCACAATAGAACCTAAAGAGTACTCTCCAGCTTCTCCAGTAGTTCCTTCAGCATCAACAGATACAGAAACGTTTCTGTCCTGAGTAGATACTGTTGTTACACTTACAGGAATAGTTAATACTAAATCTTCCTGTGGTATTGATAAGCTATAGCTTGTTTGACCGAAAGAGTATGCTGATTGCCCATTAATTGGATCAAAATTCTCTATGTCATACTCACAACTTGTGTAGGTGAATACTACAAGTAAAGCCAGAGCTAATTTTAATATATTATTTTTCATAATTATAAGATTTTTAATTGTTAGTATCCAGGGTTTTGTTGACCACCTATACCGTTATTAGCGTTAATCTCGATAATTGGAATAGGTAAAGTGAATCTAAAATCACTAGCAGATAATGTACAAGCACCACTTTGCGTAGTACAATCTGTAACATCTCTATCAACTCCTCTGTTAGCTGCAGTTCCAAGACGTTTTAAATCTTTGTAACGGTGTCCTTCGTAGCATAACTCGATTCTTCTTTCTTCTAAGATACCAGCATACGCTTCTTGAGCAGAACCAAATGATGGTGCCGCTTGAGCAGAACCGAAACGTGCATCTCTAAGTTGCTTGATAAGGTTAGCAGCTCCAGTAAGATCATTGTTGATCGCTACTCTAGCTTCAGCTAAGATTAATAACATTTCAGAAGATCTGAATACTTTTAAATCGTTCATTAAAGGACGACCTTCAGAACCAGGATACTTTTGAATCACAAGGATATCAGTGTTCACTGGATCAGGATCGGTTGCATAATCTGGATTGATTACTGAACTAGGAGCTACTACAACATCAAATCTGATATCAGCAGGATCTAAAAGGTTAAATACACCTCTATCCATTTCAAAGTATGGAGAACCTGATAATGTTGCATCAACGAATGCAAAACGAGCACCAGCCCATCCACCTGCGGCAACTGAACCAGTAGTTCCTTGTCCGTCATAAGCATCATTAAGTGTTCTTTCTAATTTGAAGATCACCTCAGTATTGTCAGCATCTAACCACATGTTCTCATATTGAGTTCTGTTAGCCAGTGGATAAGCAGATAATAACTGACTAGCCAATGTTTGAGCAGTTGGATAATCTTTTCTTGTTAATGCTGCTCTAGCTCTCATCGCATTGATCCCATCTGTAGAGATAAATGTTGGATCAGACTGAACATTACTTAAGCTCAATGCAGTGTTTAAATCAGAATCGATGTAATCCCAAAGCTCACCTGTTGTATTTCTAAGTGGCTGATAATCTAATGGTGCTACAAAATCAACAACTGGCGCTGCTAATGTAGAGTCATCAGAAGGATCTGGACTAAAATACGTCATTAATTCTAAGTTAGCATATGCTCTTACAGCATGAGCCTGAGCTAAGATATCATTGTATAAATCTTCTTCTCCAGCTTCTGGTGTAATATTACCAGCAGCTTCAATAAGAATAGTTGCTCTGTTGTTTGCTCTGTAGTTTCTTACCCAGAAATCAGATGCAGCTGTACTACCTGCATTTATTACGAAATCGTATAAAGCGAAACCTTGTCCACCACTATCAAAACCAACAGATAATTCATCTGTAAAGTTTGATGACAATGCAATTTCAGGAGTTACATCCCATTGGTTGTATACAGCAAGGAGACCTTGTTGTAAATCGTCAACCGATTGAAAAGCGTTTATCGCGTCTAATCGACCTGGTTGTCTGATATCAATTGCGTCGTTACATCCCATTACTATTGTAAGGAGTCCGACAAATATTATTTTACTAAATTTTTTCATATTTCTTTTTTTTAAAATCCTAATTCGAATCCTACAGAGATTGTTCTTGGTGTTGGGTAAGATCTTTGACCTCCTCTAGAAGAAGCATCAAATCCTCTCCATTCAGTCCAAGTAAATAAGTTTTCTCCATTTACGTAAACTCTAGCGTTTGTAAGTCCAGTGTTCTCTAAGTATTTAGCAGGAACATTGTATCCAAAACTTGCGAAACGTAATCTAACGAAGTCTGCACTTCTTAAGAAACGGTCAGAGTTTCCAAATGAGTTTCTGTTAGATGCAGAAGGTGAAGGAATATCAGTTACATCTCCTGGTTGAGACCATTCTCTCAATACATCAGCAGAAAGGTTAAACTGTCCTACATCATCTTGATCAATTAAACTTGCATAATCATTGTCAAAACGATCTACACCAAACACATAGTTAAATTGTGTTTGTAAGAAGAAGTTCTTATAATCGAAGTTAAGTTTAAAACTACCATTCCAATCAGGAATAATATTCTTATCTAACCATACACGGTCATTATCAGCATCAGGGTTTTCAGTAACATCTCCATTTGCAGTTAAGTATAATAAGTTACCATTTGCTGGGTTAACACCTACATATCTTAATGTGAAAATTTCGAATAATTTACCTCCGTTACGACCTAGACCAATGATTTCTCCTTCTGGGTTAGGAATATCCTGTAACTCAGTTTCGTTGAAGTTACCAACAATACCAACTGTAAAGTTAAAGTCACCAGCAGACTTAGCTCTAAATACATCGTAATCAACGATGAAATCAAAACCTCTGTTGAATAACTCTCCTGTATTAGCATTTTGCTGAGTTACACCAGTTGTAGCTGATAAAGGCGTACTTTGGAAAAGCTCAGTAGTTTGTCTTTGGTAAACATCAAATGAACCACGTAATCTACTGTTCCAAACACCGAAATCTAAACCTATGTTAAGAGTAGTAATAGTTTCCCATTGTAATGAACGGTTACCTAATTGTGCTAATGCAATAGAGTTAGCATTACCATAACCAGATCCAGTTGCGAAGAAGTCTTCAGTTAAATCTGGACCTCCAAAGTAACCAGCACCTACGATATCTTGGTTACCCGCTGTACCATAAGACGCTCTTAATTTTAAGTTGTCAATTGCTGAATCATCCATGAATGCTTCGTTAGAAATATTCCAACGTCCAGAAACAGACCAGAATGTACCCCATCTGTTAGAACCAGCAAAACGGTAAGATGCATCTCTACGTACTGTAGCTCCGAAACCATACTTGGTATCGTAATCGTAGTCTAATGAAGCAAAGTAAGAGAATAAACCTGCATTTAAGATATTTGCGTTTGCTGTATCTTGGAATAATCCATTTGCAGGAGCAATAAATCCACTACCATCTCCAGGGAAGAACGTTTTAGGATCTAAACCATCTTGTCTGTATCCAAATGTTCTTAAGTGAGCTTTAAAGTACTCTGTATATAAACCTACATCAACAGTATGCTTATCAGCAAATGTCTTGTTAAAGTTTAATGACGTTACTTGGTTGTAAGAGAATTGTCTTGTTGACTGTTGGAATTGGAAACCAGATGTTGGGTTCTCAGCACCACCAAATAACAAAGCGTTAAATGATGTTGGTCCTTCAGCACGAGTTAAGAACTCACTTTGGTAATCTGCAGATAATACAACTCCAGCTGTTAACCAGTCTGTAATATCATAATTAAAGTTTGCACTACCAATAGCTTTAACCTCTTCCTCAAAACGCGTATACGTTCTTAATCTATCTAATAAGAATAAAGGTGTGTTTGTAAATGAAAGTGGAGCTAATAAATCTGCACCATCAACATAATCTTGATCTGTAATATAAGGTACAGATTCAAATGCACCTAATACGTAGTTTCTGTTAATTGCAGTACTACCGATACTATTTGGCTCATTTGACTTAGAGTAGTTAATAGATAAGTTAGCACCATATCTAAATTTCTCATTTGTAGATTTCCCACTAACGTTTGTTCTTAAGTTGAAACGTTTCAAATCTGAATCTTCTAATACACCTTCAGTATCTTGGAAACCAAATGATGTAAACTGAGACGTATTTTCACTACCACTAGTTAATGATAATGTATGACTTTGTGTGACACCTGTACGGAAAAAGAAGTCAGTCCAATCAAAATTTGGAGCTGCTGCAATTTGCGCATCTGTTAATGGTGTACCATTTCCAGGGTTGAATTTACCTGTACTGTTACCAGCACCTGCACCATTCCCTCTGTCTCTTTCATAAGCTAAAAGCTGTTGAGAAGACATTCTATTGTAATCATTATCTTGAAGTGTACTGTAAGCTACAAATCCGTTGTAGTTCACCTTAAGTCCTTCTCCAAAATTACCTTGACGTGTTTTAATAACGATTACACCATTCGCACCTCTGTTACCGTAAATTGCTGTTGCACCTGCATCTTTCAATACATCAATAGAAGCAATATCTTGCGGGTTAAGAGATCTGAAGTTGTCCTCATCAACTGGAGCACCATCAATAATGAATAAAGGCTCCGTGTTACCATTAATAGAAGCAACACCACGAAGTTGAACTAATGAATTACCACCTGGCTGACCAGAACTAGTTGTAATGTTCAGACCTGGTGCTTGACCAGCTAGTGTTTGAACAAAACTCGCATTCGGTCTGTTTTCAATAGTTTCTGCTGACACCCTAACGGTAGCAACATTTGAAGTTGCTTTAGTTTGAGTTTTGTACCCAGTAACTACAACTTCTTCTAGTTGGTTATCAAATTCCATCGCTACGTTAATAGTCGAACCTGAACCTACTAGCATCTCAGTATTTTTCATACCTACATAAGAAAATACTAAAGTTTCACCAGCAGATGCTTTCAAGGAATAATTCCCATCAAAATCTGTTTGTGCTCCTCTTGTAGTTCCTTTAACAATTACAGAAGCTCCAGGCAATGGTAAACCATCGTCTTTAGTTGTAACTGTTCCTGTGATTGTTTTCTCTTGCGCGAAAGAGAGTTGCATCACAAACGCCATAAAAAGCGTCATTAACCATGTTAACTTTAATTTCATAAAACAATTATTTGAGTTAGTCTAGCGCAAACATCTTAATAATATATTAAATAAACAAGTATTTATACTAAAAAAATGTTAACAAGTAATTAAATTACAAGTCTCTATTTTTAGCATGCTAAGCCTTATAATTACTAGTAATTAGATACATAAACATTAAATTGGTTGCGTTAAAATTTTAACTTTGTCCAAACTTTAACATTTTGACACTAAAATCTTCATTTTCAAATTTCAAATTAGAATGCGGGACTGACGAGGCCGGAAGAGGCTGTCTGGCAGGCCCAGTAACTGCTGCAGCTGTTATTTTACCACACTCATTCTCTAATGATTTACTCAACGACTCCAAGCAACTCTCTGAAAAGAAAAGAAACTTACTTAAACCATTGATTGAAACAGAGGCGGTGTCATATTCGTTTTGCCACATTTTTCCTGATGAAATTGACACAATCAATATTTTGAACGCTTCTATTTTAGCCATGCAAAAATCTATTGATCAATTATCTTCCAAACCGGAATTCATCATAGTTGACGGAAATAGATTTAAGCCTTATCACGATATTCCTTTTAAAACAATTGTTAAGGGCGACAGCAAATACCTTTCTATAGCTGCCGCATCTGTGCTTGCAAAAACCTACAGGGACTCGTATATGGAACGTATTCACAAAGAATTTCCAGTATACAATTGGAAACAAAACAAAGGGTATCCTACAAAAGAACATCGTGCAGCGATAAAAAAATACGGCATTACTAAATACCATAGAAAATCTTTTAGATTATTACCAGCACAACTCAAATTAGAACTCTAACTTTTTATATTTGTAAAAATCTTTCAAATGAAAAACATCTGGTTCTTAGTTTTTTGCTTTTCTTTCTTTTTTAATTGCGAAAACTCTAAATCAAAATCACTAAATCCCTTATCCCTTGTCCCAGAAGACTCAGAAATTATTATTAAAATAAATTCATCAGAAGGTTTAGAGAACGGACTTAAAAACAACTCGCTAATTAAAGCCATTGAAAGTTACTCTCAAGTAAAACATCTCAACACTTCTTTAGCGCCTTTTTATTATGTTAATAAGCGTCATAGCTTACTTGCATTTTCAAGATCTTCAAATGATAGTTTGGAAATCAGCTACATCGTTCCTTTTTCAAAAGAAAGCATATCTCTAGATTCAATTTCAGGATTAGAAATTGATTCTAAATTCAGTTCTGAGAAACCAATCAAAAAACTGATGTACAATGAAAACATATTCTACAGCACACTAGTAGACAGTGTTCTATTTGTTTCAAATTCTCTGATATTAACCAAAAATGCATTGATCAAACCAAAAGTAAATACTGAATTAGAATCATTATACAAGTTGTCTAACAATGAGAAAATGGTTTCTGTTTTTATTGATAATACCAAAAAAAACACCTTTCCAACTCAATTCAAAGATTCCTTACTAAATTCATATCAGTTTACAAATTACACTGTTTTTGATAGTGACATTTCACAAAATTCAATTTTCATCAATGGCATCACAAAAGCAAAAGACTCTACAAAAAGCCTTATCAATATTTTTAAAAATACCATTCCTCAAGAAAACAAAATAGCCTACGTATTACCAAATAATGTAAGCAGCTTTACCAGTGTAACATTTAACGATTATGAAGTTATAAGAGCAAATTTGATTCAGCACAAACTAGAAGACTCTTTGACAAACCACTCCAATATCTTTCAAAATGTTATTGAAGTTGGACAATTTAGGAACACTTCCCAAAAAGCTATCGTATTAAGATCTATTGATGCCGCTTCAACACTAGACAACATCAATTCTTTGACCATTTCAGACGAATACAGAGGCGTAAACATCTTCCAAATAGACGATGCGATGCCTTTTTTGAATAGCTTCAACCCTATTATTACAATTGAATCAGCTAATCATTTTATTAATCTGGACGACTTTTTTATATTTTCTGAAAATATCGATTTTCTTCAGTCAATTATTTCAAATTATCAAAATAACACAGTTTTATCTGAATCTGATGCTTATAAAAATCTTATGCTAGACCTAAGTGACGAATCCTCGCTACTACTATATGGCAACGCCTCTGAGTTAAACGATATTTTAAATACCAATTTTACTGACGATAAAAAATTAAATATCTCTGACTATAAATCATCATCAATACAATATATTTATGACACAGATTTTGCACATGTTAATGCAGCAATTAAGACTAACAAGACACGAGGAAAACACAATGTGGTAAGTGAAGAATTAAATATTTCGTTAGACTCAGATCTTGCCTCTGCGCCACAATTGGTAAAAAACCACACTAACAACCAAATGGATATCATTGTTCAAGACGTCAATAACAACATTCATCTTATATCCAACAAAGGTAAAGTGTTTTGGAAAAAACAATTAGACGGTAAAATAATGGGTGACATAAAACAAATAGACATCTATAAAAATGGTCGTTTGCAACTCGTCTTCAACACCTCAAAACGTCTCTATATCTTAGACAGAAACGGAAATGACGTCAAACCATTTCCTTTAAAATTCAATGATAAAATCACACAACCCGTATCTGTTTTTGATTATGACAAAAAGAAAAACTACCGCTTGATGATTACACAAGGTAAATCTGTTTTGATGTATGATAAAAACGGAAAAATAGTAAGCGGCTTCAAATACAAATCTGCAAAAAACGAGATTTCCTCTCAACCCAAACATTTTAGAATAGCTAGAAAAGATCACATCGTTTTTGCCCATGGTAATACTCTAGAAATTCTTGATCGTGTCGGAAAAACAAGAATAAAAGTTAAGGAGAATATCAGTTTCTCAGGAAATGAAATTTACCTCTACAACAATAGATTTACAACATCAAATACCAATGGCGAACTTTTAGAAATCAACCAAAACGGCAATGTAAATCATAAAAACTTAAACGCAAATGATGAACATAAAATTACAACTACCAGTAAAACTCTTGTTGTTTTAAACGAAAATAAACTGACGATTAAATCTAAGACAATCGATTTAGATTATGGCGATTACACAGCTCCAAAAATATTCTATATTAATGATAAAATATATGTGACGATAACAGATTTACAATCAAAGAAAGGCTACTTGTTTGATAGCCAAGCTAAGCCTATTGCAAATTTTCCAGTATATGCTAATTCAGAACTTACCCTCAATAACATCGACAAAGACAAGTCTTTGGAGGTGATTACCAAAGGTGACAATGATGCTATTATCATATACAAAATCCAGTGATTTCTATATTTTTAGATATGACCAACTATACATAAAAAGCGACTAAACATACATCATTCTTTGCTAATTGAATTTGATTATCTACCTTTAAAGTGGCTATTAATCAATTCATTGCAATCCTCATGACTGAAAATCTTGCATTTAAAAAAATGTTACTTACAAGTTTAGTATTTGTGTTTTTCATTCCCCTTTCCTACGCACAAACTAAAAAAATTAAAAGACCCAGAAGTAGCGTTGGTATATCAAGTGTCGATAATTTTGTAAGAGAGTCTTTTGATCTTTATGACAAGGTTTATAAATACGATGGTTACGCTGAAGCTGGAACTCCACTTGAAGATGAAGATATAGACACGCTAGAGGAAGCGCTTGATGATGTTACAGTATTAAGTGAAAGTGCCCCAGATATTATATCAGATCTCGATGGTCAGAACGTATTAAAACAAGGTAAAGCCACATTACAAATTAATAAAGCAAAAAAAGCGCTAAAATACAGTGTTAAGACTGCCAAAGAATTACTATTGGGTGAACGTAAAAGAAAAGAAGAGGAATCTGAAGACAATGATTCGTCTTCCGAGAGTGATGATGATAACATCAATAAAACCTCCTCTGAGAACAGTGAAGAAAATGAGGATATCCCTGAAGTGCCTAAAAACGTTTCTGATGATTTAGAAATATTGAGTAAATATGATTTTGTCCCTGGAGATAAATTGTTGTTTTTTGATGACTTTTCACAAGATTTTATTGGTGATTTCCCCTCTAAATGGAACACTAATGGTTCGGGAGAAACAGTAAAAGTCAAAGGTCAGAATTGGCTTGAGCTAAAATCAGGCTACGGACTTTACTTCATCCCTGATATAGAACAATTACCAGAAGATTATACCATTGAATTCGATATACTTACTAGTGGAATTTCAAAACAAACGTCGTCCACAGCCAGACTTAGTATATTTTTAAGTGACAACTTAAAATTTGATCGTGGAGAAGAACACTATACTGAAATCTCACTTCCATTTGGACAATTTGGAGTCTTCAATATTAGAGCGTCTAACTATTTCAACAGAGGAGGTGGTGATATTAATTCTCAAATAAAAGCTGATATCAGAACTGCTGTCTTAAACCAACCACATGTAGCTATATCTGTTACCAAAAAGCGTTTCCGATTGTGGGTAAACGAAGTGAAATATGTTGATATTCCTCGATTTATAGAAGTTCAAAATGTACTGAACCACATCAAATTTCACATCAATAATTTTAAAGATAACGAAGAGCGTGTTTTTATATCAAACTTAAAAGTTGCTGAAGGAGGTGTTGATCTAAGACGTAAATTACTTGCAGAGGGGAAAATCTCAACAAATGGTATTTTATTTGACTCTGGATCTTCAGATATTCAAGCTCAATCCTATGGTATCATTCGTCAAATTTCTCAGGTTTTACTTCAAGATGAAACAATCAAATTAAAGATTGTAGGTCACACTGATTCTGATGGTGGTGACGACATCAATATGAAATTATCTAAATCGAGAGCTGAAGCTGTTAGGCAAGCACTTGTAACTGTGTATAAAATTAATGCAAACCGACTCACTTCTGAAGGAAAAGGAGAAACAGATCCAGTTGCAGACAACTCAACTATTGCTGGAAAAGCTCAAAACAGACGTGTTGAATTTATAAAGCAATAAACATATTTAAGGTAACCAAATCGATGCCTCAGTCTTAGTGAAGGCGCCAAGGAGAAATCTTTGGCGTTTTTACTTATTTACACTAAATTTTAGTAGTATTGCAGCTCTAAATTCTTATCATGATCAAACGTAATAAAGCTTCAATTTCTAAGTGTATTCTTCATAAGGTTGGTAATAAATTCAACAGCACTAAAAACGCTTTTTCTGAACAAGTTATTGATTTTGAGGAGGTAAGCTACGACCTTGTGCTTCCATATTTATTACGTCCATTTACTAGTCTTTCTGAATCTTATCGCTTTAACCATCATGCTGATATTGATCTCAATGAAATTAATAGTTATGCAACCCAACTCTTAAATGACGACTCTAATTTTGTAGACGTTTCTAAACATATTGTGATGCATTTATTTGAGCAATCAAATTCTGCTCAAATTAAAACAGGAGATGTCATTGTATGTCTCTTTCATGATATTATTTATGAAGATTATCAAACCGATGCTGTTGGAATTTTTAAAATTGAAAATAAATCGCATTTTTTTCAAACCTATCTTGAAAATGGTAGTTATGATATTATTACTCAAAAAGGAATAGCTACAAAGAAAGTTGATAAAGGTGTCTTGATTTTAAATGCAGCCGATACTGAAGGCAAAATTGTATTGAGTGTTGACAATAATAATTACGATGCTCAATATTGGATCAAAAGTTTTTTAAACATTAAATATCCTGACGATGCTAACCAACACACAAAGAATTATATTGAAATGTGTCGAGAATTTTCAAAAGAAGTCATGCAACCTCAATTTGGCGGACAGGAACAGAGTAACTTCTTAGCTAAAACCGTCGATTTCTTTAAAGAGAATGACATTGTAAATATTGAATCTTTCAAAGAGGAAGTGTTTGAGGAAGAAGATACTATTCAGTTATTCGAAGATTATAAAAAAACTTACGAGAGTGATCATAACATCCTAATCAGAAATCAATTTGACGTTTCAGAAAGAGTTTTAAAAAAACAGAAGCAAAAGATAAAGACAGAGATCAAATTAGACACTAATATTCAAATAAAACTGGACGTAGATGCTCCTGATGCATCTGCTGAATATTTAGAACGCGGTTATGATGAGGAGAAAAAAATGCACTATTACAAAGTATTTTTTAATGAGGAAGGTTAATTAGCTTTTATTACCTTTAAATAAAAAATCATGAGTCTAAGTACTGCACTTGCCAACCATTTAAGAGCTGTGTTTTTTGGAGGTAACTGGACCAGTTCTAATCTAAAAGATCAATTATCAAATGTGACCTTAGATGTTGCATCTGTCAAAGTACAAGAATGTAATACCATACTTGCACTCACATACCATATTAGTTATTATATTTCTGGAGTTTTAGAAGTGTTTAAAAATAAGCCCTTGTTAATTAAAGATCAATACAGTTACAATTACCCTAACATAACTACTGAAACTGAATGGCAGACAATGCTTGATACTGTTTGGACAGATGTTGAAATTTTGGCTACATCTATAGAACAGCTAAAAGAAGAACAATTGTGGCAAGACTTTACAGATGCTAAATATGGCAGCTATTACAGTAACATCACTGGAATTATTGAGCACACACATTATCACTTGGGACAAATTTCATTACTGAAAAAGTTAATCAAGAATCCTTCATAATTTTCTAAAACTTAAGTTAAGGTCATTATTATCAGCTTAATCCCTTTGTATCTTTACAAAAAAGCTGTGATATGAAAATGCTTCTACTAATTTCAACACTAATACTAATGAGCACCTCTACTATCCTTTTTGATTTTACTAAAACCAGTAATCTTGATAATTGGCGTATTGTTGACGATGTGGTTATGGGAGGACGCTCTAACGGAAGCTTTGAGATCAACAAAGATGGTCATGGCAAATTTAGTGGTGATATTTCTTTGGAAAACAATGGCGGGTTTTCATCCTTGCGTTATAACTTTAAAACAAAAGATGTCTCCAATTATTCTAAAATTATTTTACAAGTAAAAGGTGATGGTAAAACATATCAATTTAGAGTAAAGTCCTCTTCCAAAGATTATGCATCTTACATCTACGAATTCCAAACAACATCAGATTGGTTGACTATTGAAATCCCCTTCGATGATATGTATCCTGGGTTTAGAGGTCGACGTTTACGTCAACCAAACTATGAAGGGGAAGAAATGGAAGAAATTGGTTTCTTAATTGGCAATAAAAAAGAAGAATCTTTTGAATTGTTAATTGATAAGATAGAACTGAAATAAAAAAACTTATCATAAACAAAAAAAAGAGTGCGAATTGCACTCTTCATTTTAATTATGTGATTCAAATTTAATCTATGTAACCCATTTCACGCATCCAGTCATTATTAAACATTTTGCCTACATAACGACTTCCATGATCGTGGAATAAGACTACAACAACATCATCTTTTGTAAAATGCTCTTTTAATTGCAACAATCCTTTCACAGCTGCTCCAGCACTATTACCTAAGAACATCCCTTCTTCTTTAGCTAAGAGTTGTGTATATACTGCTGCATCCTTATCAGTTACTTTAGTGAATCCGTCAATAATGGAAAAATCAACGTTTTCTGGAAGAATATCTTCTCCAATACCTTCAGTCACGTATGGATAAATTTCGTTCTCATCAAAAATACCTGTTTCATGATATTTTTTAAAAACACTACCATAGGTATCAATTCCCCAAACTTTGACATCAGGATTCTGTTCTTTAAGGTATTTCCCAACACCAGAAATAGTTCCTCCTGTACCTACACCTACAATAAAATGCGTAACCTTACCATCAGTTTGTTTCCAAATTTCTGGACCAGTACTTTCATAATGTGCTTTGGCATTACTTGGGTTATCATATTGATTAACATACCATGAATTAGGTGTTTCTTCACCTAATCGTTTTGATACCGAATAGTAACTACGTGGATCTGTTGGCTCAACATCTGTTGGGCAAACAATAACCTCTGCTCCTACAGCGCGAAGAACATCCATTTTCTCCTTAGACTGCTTATCACTAATTACAAAAATACATTTATACCCTTTTACGATGGCTGCCAATGCGAGTCCCATTCCTGTATTTCCAGAAGTTCCCTCAATTATAGTTCCACCTGGTTTTAAACGACCGTCTGCCTCAGCATCTTCAATCATTTTCAAAGCCATACGATCTTTAACTGAGTTTCCAGGGTTAAAGGTTTCATATTTAGCTAAGACCAAACAAGGAAGCTCAGCGGTTAATTTGTTGAGTTTTACCAAAGGTGTATTACCAATAGTTTCTAATATATTTTCTGCGTAGTCCATACGTTACTCGCCTAAGCGATAATCTTTTCTAATTAATCTAAATTCTGTGCAAAAATAGTTTAAAACTTAATGTTTACAATAAACATTAACTGATTTTTGCGTTAAGGGTTGCAGTGGCATCCTCTCCTCTGCCAGAGGCTTAGGAGAGATATAACGAAAAACCTGACCCTCTGAAGTCTAAACGAAAGAGGGTAACGCCCAACTATTCAAATCTGATAGCTTTGACTGGAGAAATTTTTGTAATGATAATAGATGGAATCAATAACATGAGTAAACAGGCTATAAATGTTCCAATATTGAGTAGTAAAATATAGTCTAACCCAATATGCACAGGGATGATTGATACATAATATTGTTCAGGGTCTGGAAATTTTAATATGCCGAATTTTTGTTGAATAAATAACAAAGCTAATCCGATAAGATTACCCCAAAATAAGCCTAAACAAATCAAATATGTAGCATTGTACAAGAAGACTTTTCTAATACTCCAGCTACTACTTCCTAAGGCCTTTAATATCCCTATCATCTGTGTACGCTCCAATATAAGTACAAGTAATGCAGTGATCATATTAATACCAGCAACAATGATCATAATGGCTATGATTCCGTAAGTATTGTTATCGAAAATTTTAATCCACTCAAACGTGGTTTCAAATTTTTCTTCAATGGTTTGCGTATCGAGCAATGATGGCGTATAGTCTCTTATGTCCTGTTCTTTTTCTTCAAGCTCTGTAAAATCATCTAAATAGACTTCAAAATTTCCAACTTGATCCTTTTTCCATTTATTCATTCGCTGAATATGACTGATATCTCCAATCATAAAAGTTTTGTCTATATCATTGAATCCAGAATTAAAAATTCCAACCACTTTAAATCGCCTTTGAAATGGCAACTGCTCAATGCTTTCTTTACTAAAAACTGTCTCAAAGTAATCACCAACCTGAAAACCTAATCGGTTAGCTAAATAACTTGATACAACTACCTCATTACTCAGTTTGCCTTCGTAGTTGGGCAGTGTTCCGTCCACCAAAAAATCATTGACATATGACCAATCGTAGTCTGCTCCAACGCCTTTAAGCACAATACCTTCAAAATCTGTCTCTGTACGAATCACACCAAACTTTGTAGCAACAGCCTGTATATGTTTTATTCCTTCTACAGTTTTAAACTCTGGATAAAAATCCTGATCTATAGATATGGGAGCAATGGACTCATTAGATGCATTGTTGTTATAGTTGTTGATAGTCACATGACCATTGAATGCCACTACCTTTTCCCGCACTTTCTTTTGAAGCCCCAAGCCTGTAGCAATTGCAATTAGCATCACAATAATACCAATAGTAATAGCAGCAATACCAATTTTTATTATTGGAGCTGAAACACTACTTTTATACGCTTTACTGCCAATAATGCGTTTAGCTATAAATAACTCGTAATTCAAAATTTAAAAATGCGTTTATCGATGTTCAAAAATAGGGTTTTCCCAATAATTATTGTGATTGTTTTGATTCTCATTTCCTGCGGAAATAAAACTAATGAGAAATCTGCAAATAATAACGTGGCTGCAAGTCAAATTCAAAATGATAACCTGCCGAAATTTGAAGGTGATATTATCGTTGGTGCTGACCGGAAAAACATTTATTTACCATTGTTAAGGGGAAAGCGCATTGGAATTGTTGCTAATCAAACCTCGGTTTTAGAAGTTGCTGAAAGTCAGGCAATAGACTCTGTAACTGTTAAGAGCGTTAAGGTAAACTATCATCTTGTAGATTATTTACATGAATATAGCAACATTACAGTAAGTAAAGTTTATGCTCCAGAACATGGTTTTAGAGGCAATGCTGATGCTGGAGAATTAGTTAAAGATGGTATAGACACAAAGACAGGTATTCCAATTATTTCTATTTACGGAAAAAACAAAAAACCATCATCGGAACAACTTGCCGATATAGATATTATGGTTTTTGACATACAAGATGTAGGAGCTCGCTTTTACACCTACATATCGAGTCTACATTATGTCATGGAAGCTTGTGCTGAAGCTAATATTCCTGTGCTTATTTTAGACAGACCAAATCCAAATGGGCATTATATAGACGGTCCAATTTTAGAACCTGAACATAAAAGCTTTGTTGGCATGCATCCTATTCCAGTTGTTCATGGTATGACCATTGGAGAATATGCAAAAATGATTAATGGTGAAGGTTGGCTTAAAGACAGTATTCAGTGTGACATCAAAGTTATTAGAATGAAAAACTACACACACAACAGACCTTACAGTTTACCAATAAAGCCTTCGCCTAATTTACCAAATGACCAAGCAATTAATCTATATCCCAGTCTTTGCTTTTTTGAAGGCACAAATGTGAATGCAGGTCGCGGTACTTCAAAGCAATTTCAAATTTATGGGAGTCCGTATCTGGATAAAACGAAATATGATTTCAAATATATTCCATCACCTAATACAGGTGCAAAATATCCAAAGCACGATGGAGTACTATGCTATGGTGAAGACCTAAGTGAGATTGATACTTTATCTCAGATAGACCTTAGTTACCTGATAAAGGCCTATCAAAATTCAATTGATAAAAAGGTCTTCTTTATTGACTATTTCACCACATTGGCAGGCACTAAAGCATTGCAGCAACAAATTGAAAATGGTATTTCGGAACAAGAGATTCGAGAAAGCTGGGCTGAGGGTCTTAGCGCATTCAAAGCCACAAGAGCAAAGTATTTGATTTACAAGTAGACTTATAGCTTGTCTGAACTACATAGATACATAGCACCAATTAGAAATTCAATGAGATCTCTTCTGAAAGGAAGTGTAAAGTTTACTGAAATATATGAGTATTGGTCTATGGAAATTAATTTGACTTGGACAAAACACTGGATAAAGATCCATGTAACTTCAAGGGCTCAGCATTTAAAAACTGATTTTATCTCATGTAAACTATCGCAAGCCTACTTTCTGGGATTATTCTTAAAAGGTGTTTCCTATGGAATAGGTCTAGGAAGAGCTGACAACAGTGCATCTTTAAAGTTTTCTGGTAGAAAAAGTGAATATTCTGATATCATTTTAGAAAGCGCTGCAACACAATACTTGTTAGACAGCCGAAATGCATCAATAGAACTTGATAAAAAATGTCTTATTTTTAAAGGATCTGTTCGTAAAAAAGATCAAATCAGTTTATCAAATATATTTATATTAATTGAAATGCTTATGGAAGAAATAGATGATCTTACAGTTACTTCTAATCATTCTTAAGTGCTAATCGCTCCTCCTGCATTGCCAATAGCCATTCATTATCTCTAAAGACTTTGACAACAAATACGATTCGGATTGGTGATTGTACAGCTACAAAAACATGCTTGCCTTTACTAAGCTGATTTAGTGGTATTTTGATGTGTGTATCATTAACAACCATATCAACTTCACGCTCATAGTCAGTACTAACTGAATACACTTTATTTATAAGTGATCCACTTTGAAGAATTAAAGTATCTTTTGTTTTATTGAGCTCTTGAATTAAGCCTTTAGCTCTAATATTAACATTTTTCTCAAGCTTCGCAAAATCGTTTTGGGCTTGAGCATTGTAGTTCAGTGAAGTGATTAAACTAAAAAAGATTACAGTAATAACTAATTTCATATGTAAACGTTGGTTAACGTCAACAAAAAATGAACTAATAGCGTTTTGTAATCCCGAACCTTAAAACTAATTCCTTTTTTGGTTATCGAGCAAAAAAATCTACGAACGGCATATTTAACCGAAGTACAGTTCTTTCTTGTTGATCTTGGGTATTAATTAATCATTATAAGGTTTTCCATTAGGACGTAAGTGTGTTCTTCTGTACTCTGCTCTAGATTGGACTTTTGACCGGTCTGGTTCAGTAAGATTGTAAGCCAGTGTCACCTTTTCTTCAAAAGTTTCATAATCCTTATCAGCATTACTATTTGCTAAAGTTATATTAGCCCTATCTAACTCTAAGTCTGTATTGTCAATATCAGTAGATGTTATCTCTGATTCTAGTTCAACGTCTTCAATGTCATTAAGAGCCACATCTGTATCAGAAGCTCGAACATAATCAAATGGTAATTTTCTGTCTATCTGAAAAACAATGATCTTATCTGCTTGGTAAAACATTACTGTATACTTACCCAGTGGTAATTGATCTAATGGAATTTTTGCACTTTTAACAGCTGGCTTGAACTCAAAGACCTTTTCTGTTGTTTTGTTTATAAAACGTACCTTCTTAAAAAGAAACTTATTTTCAAGCAATAAGGAATCTTGAGAATCTGATAAATTGTGATTCAGATCAAATGCTAAAGGATTGATATTTTTACGAATAGTTGTATAGGTTTCTTCTTGAGCGAAACTAATGCTGCTCATAAGTAGAAATATCACTATTGCGCACAGGCGATTTATTGGCACGCCAAGGCTAGTTAACTTGTTCATGATTGGGGTCATTTAAAGATTAAACTAAAAATATTTCCAACCTCTTTATTGAGGGAATTGGATTAATTTATTTACATCAAATTTAGGGTAGTAAATTGTCCAAATCTAAGTTGTTGGTTGAAAGCAAAAAAAGAAACGATTAAGTGATAGTGGAAGTAAAAAAAACAGATTAAATGCAGAAAATCAAACAAAATTCATTTAGAATTAAAACCGTAAAACCTTAAAAATGAACACTTAAACGAAAGCGATACTTATTTTTTCAATCTCAATAGCTGAATCACTCTATTTGGATAATCTGATATAATTCCATCTACATTCAGATCGATCATGAGGTTGATATCACCAACGTCATTAACCGTCCAGGGAATAATTGCAAAACCTTTGTCTTGGAATGTTTTAACCGTATCCTGATTTAATAATTTGAAATACGGACTGATGATTTCAGGTGAAAAGGATAACCTTGACAATTTAGTTGAGATATCTTCATTTTCATCAACTAATAGTGCTATGGATATCTCATCATTTGTTTGTTTTGTCAATTCCAATGCTCTTAGATCGAACGACTGAATAGTAACTCTATCTTCAATCTGTTTTGAAAAAATATCATCAAGCACTAATTTGACAAATGTTTCAACAGCTGGTGAGTATATGTTATCGTATTCAGGTCGACTCTTAATTTCAATATTGTAATATATAGACTGTTCTGATGATTTTTCAGCAAAATCAATAACGTCTTTTAGTAAAGGTTTATAGACTTTTTCTTTAGCCTGAAGTGGAAAATTCGTATGTCCTTTTGATCCACAATCATATAGCTTGATACTGTCATAAGTCATCTGAAACATATTAAACTGTTTCTCATTATTTTGAGAAATCTCATTTCCGAAGACATCTAACGCAATCTCATGATTCATAAAGGGCTCATGAGATACAACAACTTCAAAATCCTTTGAGATCACGACATCCAACTCCAGGGTTTGAACACCAATATCTATAGCTCTTTTAAATGCAGGTAATGAATTTTCGGGATGCAAACCACGACAGCCACGATGCCCTTGAACATCAAGTGTCGTTTTGGAGCTGCAACCAGCTAGTAGAACGAAACAGAATAACCACAGATAGCGCATTATTCGGAGAAATTAGCAGTAGTTGGTTTACGGTATTTATGAAACGGTTGTTTGAGCAGATCTTTGATATTAGAATTTGTGACTTCATCAGGAAATGTATCTACACCATAAACAATAGACTCTCTATCTAAGGTCATATAGGTACCAAAAAGTCTATCCCAAACCGAAAAAATATTTCCATAATTAGAATCTGTATACGGCAACATATAGTGGTGATGTACCTTGTGCATATCTGGAGAAACAAGAACATAACTTATGGCCTTATCTACCTTTTTTGGTAATTTGATATTGGCATGACTAAACTGTGTAGCCACCAGTGACAAGGATTGATACAACATAACAATAGCAATTGGAGTACCAACAATAAACACACCTATCAAGGTAAAAACGAAGCGAATCACACTTTCTAATGGATGGTGCCTATTTGCAGTTGTTGTGTCTACTTTATGATCTGTATGATGTACTAAGTGCACCATCCAAAGCGGTTTGACTTTATGTTCTACGTAATGTGCCAAGTAAGCACCTACAAAATCTAGAAGAAAAACACCGAGAAACACGTAAGCCCAAAGCGGCAAGTTAGGAATCCAGTTGATAATCCCAAATTGAGTCTCTTTTACCCAATCTGCAGATGCTACTAACAAAAATGCCAATCCGAAATTTACAATGATGGTCGTTAATGTAAAAAATAAATTAGGAACTGCGTGTTTCCATTTCTTGTATTTAAAATTGAATAGTGGCAACGAACCTTCAAGCAACCAGAAAAAAGTAATACCTCCAACAAGAATAATACTTCTATGAAGTGGCGGTATTGTTTCAAAATAATTAATAATTGTATCCAATGGTCTTGTAAATTATTGAACGTTTGTAATGATAGTGTTAGCTTTTTTCAAATTTACTAAAGAAAGTTTACTTCTCCACAAACTCGCATTTTTTTCATCCTTTAGTAGTCGGTAAGACGTAAAGTAAAGCAGTGCTAACAATGATTCGTTGGTAGAGTCAATTTGAGTATCTTCTAGCTTTCTCAGCTTGCGTAAGACTCGTTTTGGCTTATCTAAGATGACATCTTGTAATAATTTAAGCAATTCACTTTTTTGTTGTAATGCAGCCTTATTTTCAACATCCTCATTAGGTAAACGTTGCTCCGCTTCTTTAAGATAAATATTAGAAAGATCAATTATTTCTTGTCTTACTTCATCATTAACTATAGCAGCTGCATCAATATATTTTGATGCTAAACGAAATGAAGTGATAACATTTTGTTCTTTAGAATAGTTATCTAGTTCGACTTTCAAAAAAGAAGTATCCATGTAATATTTCATAATGAAAGCCGTCATATTTAAATATTGGTCATAAATAATATCAGTATTAATGATATTACCATTGACATCCATAATCTTAATACTATCGTCGTTAAATTTATCAATGTAACGATCTGGTCTCTTGTCTTTAATTTGATTATAAAGCTCTGCATATTGCGACTCATTAACAACTACAGGTATAAAATGCTCCCAAATAAGTTGATTTATAGATTCATTCTTAAACATATCTTCAACAAAAACTACCCTTCCATTAGTATCTAAAACCTTAACCGGAAATGGAAATGTTGTTGAATCTTCCCACATCATAAAGATTAGTTTATTTTGAATGCTAGCTAATCGTTTACTCGCATCTAAAGAAGTCATCCATTCTTGAGACTGACAAACCTGTAACGAACTAAACATCAATACAAAACTTAAGACAATGTTTTTCATAAACTATCAGATTTTAATATGTTTTTTCATATTCTCTACAATATTGAATGCTGCAGGACAAATAGCAACATTCTTCATGGTTAAGTTAGAAATTTGCTGAAATTTTTTGCGGTCAGTGTGCGGAAACTCTCTACATGCTTTGGGTCTTACATCATAGATAGAACAATAATTATCTGCTCCTAAAAATGTACAGGGAACCGATTGCAAAACATAATCCTGTTCTTCATCCAATCGCAAATAGGCATCTATAAACTGCTGCTGTTTCATTTTAAAAAATTTTGAAATACGCTCAATATCTTTTGGTGTAAACAAAGGCCCTGTAGTCTTACAGCAGTTAGCACACTCCAAACAATCGGTACGTTCAAACTCAGCCTCATGAAGTTCCTGCATAAGATAGTCTAATTGCTTAGGCGGCTTTTTTTTAAGCTTAGCAAAGAAGGTTTTATTTTCCTTATGCTTATCTTTGGCGAGCTTTGGCAGATTATTTATAAAGTCTTGCATATGGCAAAAATACTACTTTTATGAAAGACCTTTTCGGGAAAGCCTTACAAGATTATTTTAACAAAAATTATACCGAAGACCTCATCACTTCAACTAATATTTCTGGTGATGACGAGCTACCATTACCGTATTTGTTTAGGGATTATACTGAAATGCCAATACTAGAACAAAAGGCACTTCAACTTGCAAAAGGAAACGTTTTAGATGTTGGATGCGGCTCCGGAAGTCATAGTCTGTATCTTCAAAACAAAGGCTTAAAGGTTAAAGCTATTGATATTTCCGAAGGTGCTGTAGCGGTAGCTCAACAACGTGGAGTTCTGCATATTGAACTCAAAGATCTCCTCGATGAAACTGAACAGTTTGATACTATTTTATTACTTATGAATGGCACAGGGATCTTTCAGGAATTGTCTCAGGTCTCTAAATACTTAGCGCATCTAAAATCGCTGCTCAACACCAAGGGTCAGATTTTGATTGACTCCTCTGATATTCAATACATGTATGAGGATGATGATGGTGGACTATGGATAGATACTAATGCCAATTATTATGGAGAATTAGACTATTTCCTAAGTTATAAAGGCGAAGATGAGAATCCGATGAAGTGGTTATATCTGGATTTTGAACGCTTAACATTAGCTTGTGAGGCTGTTGGCCTCCAATGTGAAAAAATCATGGATGGTGAACATTTTGATTATTTAGCAAAAATCACTGTACTTCACCATTAACATAGGTCTGCTCCACTTTAATATTAGGAATCTCATTCTGATCAACTGTCATAATATCCTTATCTAAAATGACAAAATCGGCAAATTTATCAGCTTCTATACTCCCTTTTTCATTCTCCTCAAAATTAGAATAGGCTGCCCAAATGGTCATTCCTTTTAAAGTTTCCTTTCTTGATAAACCGTTGTCTTTCTGAAAGCCTCCTTCTGGATACTGTTCAAGATCCTGTCGTGCCACAGCTGCATAAAAGGTGAGAAACGGACTCACTTGCTCTACAGGAAAATCGGTTCCTAAAGCTACTTTTCCGTAGGCATCAAGTAATTGTTTATAAGCATAAGCGCCTTTTACACGCTCGCTTCCTAAACGTTCTTCTGCCCAATACATATCACTAGTTGCATGAGTTGGCTGAATGGAAGGCAAGACATTTTTATACAAACTAAAATCCTCAGGAGACACCACTTGTGCGTGTTCTACTCTCCAACGTCTATCTGTTTGTCCCTGTAGCACTTTGTTATAGGTACGCAATACAGCATGATTAGCAGAATCACCAATAGCGTGTGTATTCATTTGATAGTCGGAATTAGCGATTTTTTGAGCCGAACGGTTAAATGTAAGCAGATCCGTTACCAGAAGTCCGAAATGATTTGGTTTGTCACTATAAGGCGCTCTAAGCATAGCTCCTCGAGATCCCAATGCACCATCTGCATAGAATTTAAAAGAACGCACATTTAGCCTATCAGTTTTAATAATACCTTTTTCGGTATAGTAATCCACGTTTTTTGGAGAAAACGACACCATTGCATACACACGCATTTTAAGATCACCAGATTTGTGAAGGCTGTCTATAATCTCAATAGATTCTTTAGACAAGCCAGCATCATCAACAGTAGTTAATCCATAATCAAAACAAATATCCTGAGCAGCCAGTAAGGCTTTTACTTGATCTTCTCGAGTAGGTTTTGGCCAATAATTCATAACCAGATTTTCGGCATTATCAACAAGAACTCCTGTGAGTTTCCCATTGTCTAAAACAACTTCTCCACCTTCTATTTTACTTTTTGCCGTAACATTTCCAAGGTCTAGAGCTGCCTGATTACATAAAATAGCATGACCATCTACACGAGTTAAAGCCACTGGTATTTCTGGAAACATTCTATCTAAAAGGGTTTTGTTAGGAAATTTTTTCTCTTCCCAATCATTTTGATCCCAGCCTCTTCCTGTGATAAAAGACACATTGTTCTCATTTTGAAAATCAAGCACACGTTGAACAACTTCCTCAAAACTTTTAGTACCATTTAAATCAACAGCTTGCTGATTAAAACCCAAGCCTAGAAAATGACAATGCGCATCAATAAGTCCTGGCACAATAGTTTTACCATTCGCATCCACCATATTTTGAGAGGCATACTTTGCCTGAATAGCGTCAGAAGTCCCTACTTCAAGAAATTTACCGTCTTTAATTGCAAAGGCTTCCGCTTTAGCAAACTCATCATTTACAGTATAAACATTTGCATTGAAGACAATAGCATCTACAGGTTGTTTGCTTTTAGAACATGAAAAGATAAAGGCTAAAAACAGAAGGATGGTTAGATTTTTCATAGTTGTCATTTTTTGAAGTATAAAAATACAAAAAGCATTCAATCCATTAATTTAAGATTGAATGCTTTTTTTATGGTTTTCACATGAATTATGAAATACCAATTATACTTAAAAATCAAACTGATACGTCGCACCTGCTAAAAACTGAATCCCTTGCACTGGATAGTTTAACCAACGGTTATAATCCTGATTGGCAATATTATTAGCTTTTGCAAATGCAGAAAGCTGATCATTAATCTTATAACCAACATGAGCATTAACGTCAAAGTAGCTGTCTAATGTTATGGTTTCTGCAAGAGGCAATCCTAAAGTACCAATACCTGTTATAAATTCATCCTTACGTTCTCCAACATAAAACAAATTAGCACCTGCAAACCAATGCTTATCTATTTGATAATCTAAAAATAAGGATGCTTCAATATCTGGTAAATTCCAAGGCTCTGCTTGATTTTCAGTATCATAAGCAAAGTACTGGGCTTTCATTCCTAGTTTAAAGTTTCGGTTGACGTCGACATTTAACTCACCTGCTACAGAAAATGTCGTCACATCATCGTAAGCGATTCCGAAGGAATTTCCGAATTGATAATTTTCACGATCAATACCAGCATCAGGATTAGCTTTAAACAATGCTCTGTTATTATCAGCCAAATAATGACCGCTAATATTATAACTCATACTGTTTGATAACTTTCCTTTAATGCCTAGAGACACGTTATAAGCCTGATCTGTTGGAATGATAAACAAGGTTGGAGACACGAACGGATTTTCCTGAGCAAATTCGTGATATGAATTTTGAATCAAACCACCTTCAATACTTCCGTAGGCAATAAGCAATTCATTAACCAAACGGTAGCTTGCTGTGATATTTGGGTAAATAAAAAATTTCCCGTCACTAGCTTCAGTGTCATTGAGATAAACCAAATTAACACCTAGATTGACTGTTAAATCATCTTGCTTCATTTGGTAACTTGGAGCCAATCCAAAAGTAATATTACTATAATTTAATTCGTCTTGAACAAAATAGTTTCTATCAAAAGAACCTCCTAAATAATCAATGGTCACTTCGGCATTAATAACCTCATCGCTAACAGGCACATCAAAACCAGATTTGAGGACAAATCGATTCTCTCCCGAGTCTTGATTATCACCAAAACGTCTGTACAGTACACTACCTTTATTGATAATTGCATCTTCAAAATTGATATTTCCACCAAAATGTGCTGTATAGAATGAATGATCTACATCAAAGGTCTCAATACTTTGATCTGGAACACCATACCAGTTGAAGGTCTGCAAATGAAAACCTCCATCAACTTTCCATGAATAATCGCTTAACTTCTGACTATAATGTACATTTAGTCCTGTTTCAGAAAAATTATTATCAAAATTCACTCCATCAATATCACCTGCTGAAGAATGGTGACTAAAATAGCCTCCAACCCGTTCTGTTCTGCTCAACGCATGGTTTAGGTAGACCTCACCTAAAATAGTTGTATAAGTTCCAACACCTAAAGAAGCGTAATTATCATATAACTTCACTGGCTTTTCCTTATCAACATTAGCTGCTTTTCCTTTAGCAGGTGTAAACGTTGAAGCTACAGGAATCGAAAAAATATTGTACTTAATAGGTTTTTTAGTAGCATTAGTTGAGTCATTAAGTTTGGCAACTTCTTTGATCTTAAAGGCATCAGAAATTGTTGGTGTATAAGGCTTTACCACATTAACAACATCTGTATCTATAGTGTCTTTTTCTCGTTCTTGCGCTGTTAACATTGAGATGTTAAACGTTAAAATGACTAAGACTATATATTTCAATTTGTTTTGCATATTCTTAATTTTGTTCAGATTCTACTGAGGCATTTGTCTTTGCTTCAATGGCTTTAATTCTATTTAATTCTTCCTGAGCTTCAGTAACAACATCATCAAACTCAGAAAAGTTACTGATTACACTTTCCAGAATGTAAGTGGCTTGAAAAGCATCACCTAGTGCATCATAATTTTTCGCCATAACCACTAAGCCTTTAGCACTGTAATATTTATAGCTACTGTAATCACTAGCCAGTTTTTGAACAACCGTATTGGACGCTTGATGTTTTCCTTCTTTATTTTTGAAATAAGCATTGTAGAATAAAGCTTCGGCAGCTAGAGCACCAGTTGCAATTTTTTCAACTTTCGCATAAGCAGTTTTGGCTTTGTTCTCATCTCCTGTTTTAATCGCAGAACGAGCAATGATGATTTGCGCATCACTTTTGACCTTATTATCAATTTTAGAGTTTTGAAGTGCTTTTTCGGCATAGTTCACAGCTTCAGTATAGTTTTCCTTTTGATAATAGGCATTCATTAAATTAGACTCTGCATAGGTTACATTTTGTGGATAATCTGCATCTGATTCTAAACGTTTGAGTAGCGGAATCGCTTTATCCCAATTAGAGTTATTTAAATAAATTTCAGATAATTTCACGATAGCCTGTTCTGTAAACTCTCCTTTTTGTCTACCTACAACATACTCGTAGTGCGGACGAGCATTTTCAGGCAAGTCTTTTTTGGAATATAATTCGGCTAAATAAAAATGAGATTTAAGTGCGTGTATTCCGTTAGGAAATTCGTTTAAATATTTATTAAACTGACGAATAGCACTATCAGTATTACTTTCTAAATACTGCTTCTCTGCAGCCAGATAGGCAGTATTATCTAATTCGGCATCAGTTACATCAACATAATCTAGGGTTTTAACCCAAGCAGCATACTCATCAACGCGACCAAGATCAATATAGATCAAACGTGCTGTAGCCACAGCCTGACTTGCTTCTTCGGTTGAAGGATAATCATTAGCTACTTTTTTGAACTTATTTAGTGCGCGTTCATTATCATTGGTATTATAATACGCTAAGCCTTGTCTTAACAACGCTTTTGAGATGAACACACTATTTCGATACTCTGAAGTTAGTCGATCATACATAGCCATAGCCTTGTCTGTCTCATTAGCTTTCACATAGGAATTTGCCAATTCGTACATGGCATCATCTCGTAAGGCAGATTTAGGAAATTCATCAATAAAGGATTTAAGTCCGTTGATTTTTTTAGACCCTTGACCAATATAACCATAACTCATTGTTTTCTGAAATGTAGCGTAATCACCTTCAATCTCATTAATGCTTATAGCTTTATCATAGGCTGCAATGGCTTTATTATATTGACTAGACACAAAATGACCATCGCCAAGTCTTAAATACGCATCATTTAAACGCAGTTTATCATCTTTATGTGAAGCAATAAATGTTTGAAAACTCGCAGTAGCCTGATTGTAGTTTTTGAGTTTAAAATAAGTATAGGCAATGTTATAGTCAATATTAGTAATTTCATTTACTTCGGATGCCTTAGGCTGTTGTTTAAATTGCTTAAAACCAATCAAGGCCTCATCAAAATCACTTAAATTATAATCGGTTTCAGCTTTCCAAAAGGTTGCTCTAGCAGTGAAAACATCATCTTTAGCCTCATCAATAGACGCATTAAAAAGCTGTAAGGCTTCACTGTAATTCCCTTCATTATACACTTCTATCCCTCGGTAAAAAGCTACTTTTTGATAAGCCACACGGTTTTCAAAGCTCTTTTTATTTTCAAGAAGTTTGATTGCTTCCTTGTAGTTTTTAGAAGTGATATAAGAATCTATTAATAAGGTCTCTAACTCTTCCTTATAGCTCGTGTCAGGATATTTATCTAGATAACTGGTGAGTACCTGAGGAACTGATTGGTAAGGATTACCTATTTCATAACTGATCTTGGCATAATTTAACCACGCATCTTCCTGAATTTTCAAATCGTAATCCATTTGAGATGCATTTCGGAAGGCATTCAAGGCCTCTTGTTTTTTATCAAGATTGATATAACTTTCTCCTAAATGATAATAGGCATTCTGTGCGACAGCATTATTACCATCTATAATTTTATTGAATTCAGAGATGGCTTTTTCAAAATCATCTTGCTTGTAATAAGCATATCCTAATTGGTAATAATCAACGTTATTCCATTTTCCTCGTCGTCCTTTGTAAGCTTGTAAATACGGAATAGCTTCTGCATACTGTTCTAAGTTAAAATAACTTTCTCCAATAATTTTGGACAACTCTGATTTTTCCTGCGGATTACTCTTATCTAACTGTTCTAAAGCTAGCTCTATAGCCTTTTCAAACTTCCCCAATTTAAAATTAAGATCTGCCTGATAATACGATAGCTTTTCTTTGTATTTATCCTGATCACTTACCTGGTCGAAATACTCATTAGCTTTATCATAGTCGTCACCTTCATAAGCCATAAAACCTATGTAATACTTTGCTTGAGAACCATATTCTTTTGAAGTTACTACGCGATTCAAATACTTATTAGCACCACTTTCATCACCTGTAGAATACAAGGTATAACCGTAATTAAAATTAAATTTATCGCGTTCAGAACGGGCTATACTGTTTTCATCTACCTTATCATACCATTTTCTGGCGTAGGCATATTTCCCATTTGTAAAATAGTAATCGGCTACATCTAAAAAAGCTGTATTTCTTTTGGTACTTGTTGGGTAATTATCAACAAACTCCTGAATAAGATCATCGGCATTTTGCTGGTTTAACCGTACAGCACAATTGGCTATATAATAGGCACAATCGGATTCAACAGTTTCATTTGGCGCTTCGTTCTTTATAGATTCAAACAATGATTGAGCCGCTTGATACTGCTTATTATTGTAGAGCGTTAGCGCTTTTTGATAATCTACCAAATCACTGGTATATGTAGCTGTTTGTTGTGCTTTCAAGTAAGACGTAAACAACAAAAAGCTCAGCAAAAAAGTTAATTTTCTGAAAGTCATTAGGTTCGATTTTTAATTGATGTCAAAGATAATTTATCTCATAAGCTATAACGCAATAATCGTGCTATAATTATACACCGAGTTATTAAAAAGACTATTCGGGCAAGATTGTGTTACACTTTGCGTTTACTATTAAGTCATTACAGATTTTAAATTTCTACTATTGGTAGTTGCTAGTTTTTATAATACATTTACACATCTATTAAATCTTCATATAAACTATGTCTGAAACTGTTTTACAACTCAAAAATGCTTCTATTTATCAGGGTGATAGTATGGTATTATCTGATGTTAATTTTGAAATGAACAAAGGTGACTTTGTATATCTCATTGGAAAAACAGGAAGTGGTAAAAGTAGTTTTATGAAAACCTTATATGGCGATCTCGAACTCACCGAAGGCGAGGGTCACATAGTTGATTACGATCTCAGGACTTTAAAAGAAAAAGATATTCCATTTTTAAGACGAAAATTGGGTATTGTATTTCAGGATTTTAAATTATTACCAGACAGAACCATCAATCAAAATTTAGAATTTGTACTAAAAGCCACCGGCTGGAAAGACAAAACTAAAATTAAAGAACGTATTGAAAGCGTTTTAGATAAAGTTGCTATGAAAACTAAAGGCTTCAAATTTCCGCATGAGTTATCTGGAGGTGAACAGCAACGTATTGCTATTGCTAGAGCCTTATTAAACGACCCTGAACTTATTCTTGCCGATGAACCGACAGGAAACCTAGATCCGCAAACAAGTATTGAAGTTATGGAGGTTTTACTGGAGATTAATAAAAATGGAAACACCATTTTAATGGCTACTCATGATTATGCTTTACTTCTAAAATATCCGAGTAAAACGCTTAAATGTGACGAGAACAAAGTATTTGAAGTGGTGCAACGTAAAGGCTAAAACCCTAACCATTTAAAAAACCGTTTGATCACACCTTCTTTTTTTTCTACTGAATTATCCTCGGTTCCCTGAGGTTTAAACTCAATAATAAATACACCAAAATTAGATAATGATTTTTTAGCTTTAGTATTATGAAGTGGTTTTTCGAAGGCTGTTAACTGCATTGGAAATGTAATTTTAAAATCTTCGGAGAGTGTCCCTGTTTTTAAAACCTTACTAACATTTTCAACATCATATATGGTATAATTTATTCCAGTTTTAAGACCAGCTTTTGAAAAATCGGCCATAGTAGGTTCACCATCCTTTTGTAGTATGACTACCTTAAATGCATCTTTACGATACTTGTATCTTGTTATGGTAGCCATGGTTTTTAAATCAAATTGCTTAATGTGCTTCCATTGACTGTTTCTATCAATACCAAAATTAGATTGCCATTTATTTAGGTCATAATCCTGATGTTTTAATATTCTAAAACTAGAACTCTTCTTTGTGAAATACGTATTATTTTTAAATTGCCATTGAGACATATGCTCCAAAACCGACGACTGCATATGAACATAACCACAATAGACACTATTATTCTCGAAGGTTAACGATTTGGCGTGCAGAATTCTAAGTCCGTTATTTCTACCAATAATCATATTGTTCTTAATCTCAACGTTTTCAATTGGTGCATTTTTATGAAACCCTAGTGTTAATGAAGCGGCATCACCTCCTACTTGAGCATTTCCTACATCAGTATTATGGTAAAAAATATTATTGAGGATTTTAATGTGTTTTGCAATGTTTGTTCCATTTCTATCGTCTGATGCTACAATCAAATTATCTTTAAATGCACCACTTGGTGAGCCATTATTAAAGATTACATTACTTTTTAAGATGATATTTTTAACAAACTCTTCTTTAGCCTTTTTGTTAGCAGACCAGATTTGAACACCTTTATAAAAATTATTAAAAATGATATTATTTTCGATAATTCGTGTGCTCTCTGAATTATTTTGAACGTAAATCCCAACACCTCCACCTCTATTTTTGCTTGTGGTGTAGCCATTGTTAAAAATTAAACAGTCTAGGATTTCTGTTCCTCCAGTTCGTTTCCATGAGCCAAATCCGGAACCTGGATTATTATGGATTTTTAAATTGATGAACTTACAATCAATACCATTACTATGTGTTATTCCATCAACATTTTTAAAACCTTCAGAACCTTTATTTCGAGTAAATTCACCTAGAAATGTAACCTCAAAATTTTTATAGATAACTTGTTTACCTTTTACTTCAAGTACTGCTTTTTTTGATGATGTCACATTTCCGTTTAAAATAACCTTATCAGTTTTATAAGCAGATACTGTGATGTATTTATCAGACTCCAAACTTTGTAGTGAACTGGTAAATCTACCATTGTAAATTCCATCGTGAAGCCAAATTATATCTCCTGCATTAACGACATCCGATTTTTGATCAAATGCGGTTTGAAGATCCCATGGATTGTCAATTGCACCTGTTCCATTCTCTGTTCCAGGATTGGAAGTATGATCTTTAGGGAATACATGAAACTCCTCTTGAGCATTTAATAAAAGCCCAATGCAACAAAAGAACACATGTAATATTCGTAGTTTCATAATTTGATATTTCCAATTACTGTACCAAAAATAGGGATTCAAAATAGTTAATACCATAAAAAGTGTATTTTTGAATTAATTACAACGTCGTATGCTATCTGTACTTATTCCAGTTTATAATTATGATATAAGAGCTCTTGTAACTGCCATTCAAGAACAGTTACTGACCTCTCAAATACCATTTGAAATTATATGTATGGATGATGGTTCAAAAAGCAATTTTAGAACTATTAATTCTGAAATAGAACAATTAGAACATACTGGCTATCGCGTTTCTAATTCCAACTTAGGACGAGTTGCCACAAGAAAAAGCTTAGCAGAAAACGCTAGCTATAATTGGTTGTTGTTTTTAGATGCCGATGTCATTCCAAGAACTAACCAGTTTATTAATAATTACATTCCGTATTTGCATACTGATTACGAAGCCGTTTATGGTGGATTTGCTTATAAAGAGGATCAGCCTGAAGACGATTTGATGTTGAGATGGACTTATGGAAGATCCAATGAGCAGGTATCGGCACATATCAGAAACAAAACACCTTACAAAATAGTAATATCGGCTAATTTTCTAATTAAAAAAACACGATTCCTTGAGTTAAGCTCCTATATGACCAATACTGGTTATGGATATGATAATTATTTTGGAGCGCTTTTAAAAGAAAAGACTGTTAAGGTCTTCCATATTGACAATGAAGTGTTTCATTTAGGCTTAGAATCTAGTGCTTCTTATCTCAAGAAAATTGAAGAATCTATTGACAACCTATTACAACTAGACACTGAGGACAAATTAAAAACAACCGATAATAGTTTATTAAAGTTATTTAAACTATTTAAAACCTATAAACTCCATAAGATTTGGGCCTGGGTCTACAAGACATTTGGCAGCTCTTTAAAATCTAATTTGCTAAGCAAGAGACCAAGTGTGTTTATGTTACAATGTTATAAATTGAGTTACATTTGTTATCAAGATCAAAATTCATGACACCTTATTTTTCTATCATAATTTCTGTTTATAACAAAGCAGCATATGTAGCCGATACTCTGACATCTGTTTTAGATCAATCTTATTCAAATTTTGAAGTTATTGTAGTAAATGATGGTTCTACAGATGAGAGTTTAGAGATCTTAGAACGTTTTGACGATTTCAGACTACAGATTATCAATCAAGATAATCATGGTGCATCACATGCTAGAAACCACGGCATAAATCTAGCAAAAGGCCGCTATATTGCTCTTCTTGATGGTGACGATCTTTGGGATTCTCACTTCTTAGAAACTATGCATACCACCATAGATAATCATCCTACACAATCTATATTTACAAGTGCAATTGCACATAAGTATGATGACAACATCGTTCCTGTTCCTTACAGTTTCAAAATAGATAAAGACGTTTTAATATTAGACTATTTTGAGGCAAGTCAGAAGCATTCGGCATTATCTGGTTCTAGCACTGTGTTTAAACGTGATATTTTGGACATTACCGGAAATTTCGATGAACGTATCAGGTCTGGTCAGGACACTGATCTATGGATTCGCTTTGGAATACATTTTCCAGTAGTATTTGTAAGTAAGGTATTAGTGTATTATGTGTTTAATAGACAAAGCTTGTCTAATACTACATCTGACATTAATCTTAAACCTAAATTTGACAAGTATAAGGAAGAAGAAAACACAAATTTTTATCTGAAAAAATTTTTAGATAGAAATAGATTTTCGCTGGCTATATTAAGTAAGCTTAATGGTGATTGTGTGTCATTTGAGTTTTTTAGAACCTCGCTGTCACTAAGGAGCTTATCATTAAAAAGAAAAATTTTAATTATGAGTCCGAAATGGGTTATTTCACTACTTCTCAAACTAAAGTCAATTACTGGGAAGAAGTTATATTACGATACTTTATAATCTTTAAATTCTTTGTAATCTCTTATGTAATCGTCTTCATCAAACTCATCTGAAGCTAAGACCAAGCAGACTGATCCTGAAGAAAAATTTTCCAATTCACGCCAAATTCCAGTAGGTATTAATAATCCTTTATCTGGTTTATTGAGCATGATTTTTCTCTTTTGTTTACCATCATCAAGAACCACTTCAAAACTTCCGCTAAGGGCAATTAAAAACTCTAACTGCTCCTTATGTGCATGACCACCACGATACGCATCACTAGGCACATCATACAAATAATACACTCGTTTTATTTGATAAGGAATAGAGTCTTTTTCAATCACCGCCAAATTGCCTCTAGGATCTGTAATTTTTGGTATCTCTATTATCTCAATATTATCTATACTATTCTTCATCCTTTAATAATTGTTCCCATTGAAGAGAGATTTGCTCTTTAGAAAACCTTTCAACTGATTTTGAAGCATACGTCTTACACTTTTTATATAACGTGTCATTCTTAAACATCTTAACCATAGATTCTGCAAATAGACCTGTATCTCTATCTGCTACCAGAAGACCATTTTCTTCATTGATTACAATCTCATTGGGACCAGATATAATATCCAAAGATACTACAGGCACTCCAATGGACAATGCCTCCAGAAGTACCATTGGAAATCCTTCATATCTACTAGTTAATGTTACAAATTTACTATTGTAAATATATGGAAACGGATTTGGTGTAAAAGGATGAAATACTATAAAATCATTTCCATCATGTTCTTTTACATACATCTCTAAGGTCTCTTTGTCTTTACCATCACCTAAAATAACAAGAAAAACATCTTCTTTCCATAAATTTGATCTCAGGAATGAATCAATTAAAAACTTATAATCTTTTATTGAATCTTCAATTCTTCCATAAGATAACACATATGTTTTTCCTTTCAAAGGATGACCTATCAAGTCTCTTGATTGCATCCAATCTGGATCATAAGCATTATATATTGTGGTTGAATTATGTAACCCGTTGACTTTTAACAGTTCCGTTTCGATGTAATTAGAAACCGCTACATTACAGTAATTATTTTTGTGAATTTTAATAAAGTGATCTCGTTGCATTTCGGTGTTTAAAACTTGTCTGGAACTGTGTAATACATAAATGGTTTTAATCCCTCTGTACAGATATTGTTTATAGAAAACCTCTCTGTAGTAATTGTTCTTAGGGCGATGATCTATGATAAAATCAAACTGTTTCAATTTAAGATACTGACGTAGTTTTTTGAAACGTTTTAGCCTTTTATAAAGCGAATCATTTTCACTGTCTTTATGTTCGCCCAAATTAAACAAGGTTCCCGAATAAGGGTAATCAATTTGGTCATTCAAAAGTACAAGATGCACATCATGTCCCATTTCAGTTAACATACTTGTGAGTACTGAAATAGAACGTTCTGCACCACCTTTTGATAGTGATATGCCAACAACACATATTTTCATTGTGGTATTAGTCATTTTATCATATTTTTGAAAAGGACAAGTTCATGTTCGTAAATATATAGTATTTGTGAGGATTTTATTAGTTGGTGAGTACAGTAGATTACACAATTCTTTGAAAGAAGGCTTAAAATCTCTAAATCATGAGGTGACATTAGTTGGTGATAAAGACGGATTTAAGAATTATGATGTTGATATTCCAATTGGTTCAAAAATCTTCAATAACACCTTTTGGCATCCCATCTCAAAATTAGTAAATAAGCTAACAGGCATAAATTTAATTGCTCTTGAAAATGCTATCAGATTTTATAAAATCCTACCAAAATTAAAAGGCTACGATAGTGTTCAACTTATCAATGAAGGTGGACTTAAAACCTATCCCAAATTTGAAATTTTCCTCACAAAAAAACTAATGCAACAAAATAAAAGTGTATTCCTTTTATCCTGCGGTATTGATTATATAAGTGTAAAATTTGCTCAGGATAAAAAGTTTAGATATTCCATATTAACACCATTACATGATGATAATACTCATCAGGCATATTATAAACACATCCTTAATAAACTAAAGCCTAAGCACCAAAAATTACACAAATTTTTATACAACAATGTTAACGGCATTATCGCTACAGATTTGGATTACCACATACCACACATTGGAGTACATAATTATTTGGGAATGATTCCAAATCCGATAAACTGCGATAAGATTGCATATACAGAACCTTCACATCAAGATACAGTTACTATTTTTCATGGTGTCAATAAAACAGGCTACATTAAAAAAGGAAATATATTTTTTGACAAAGCACTTCATATCATAAAGGAAAAGTATAATGATAGAGTGCAAATCATAAGAACCGAAAACATTCCCTATGATACTTATATGAAATTTTATATTTCCTGCGATATATTATTAGATCAAGTGTATGCTTATGATCAAGGGTATAATGCTTTAGAAGCAATGGCAAGAGGCAAAATTGTGTTTACAGGTGCTGAACAAGAATGGCTGGAATATTACAATATAAATAAAGATACCATTGCTATAAATGCATTACCAGATGTAGATTATCTGGTAAAAAAATTAAGTTGGTTAATCGAAAATCCGGATATCAGAAAAAATATAAGCTCTAATGCTAGATCATTTATTGAAAAAGAACATCACTATATTCAAATAGCTAAATCTTATACTGAGCTTTGGAATGCCCATAAATCTTGATATGAAACACTATTTAATTACCCGATTCAACTTAAAGAATGCCAATTGGCATATATCAGGAAGTGATCAAGATGTTTTATCAAAACAATGGCTGGATCATCGGTTTGAAATTTTTGAATCTTACTGTCTTCCATCTGTAGAAAACCAAACGTGCAATAGTTTTACCTGGCTGGTGTGTTTTGATATCAATACACCCAAAAACTATCTCAAAAAGATTGACGACTTAAACCAGCAATTATCAAACTTTCAACCATTATTTATCGATGGATTTGATCATTTGGAATCGGAGTTATCAGACTATATAAAAAAAGATGCTACGCAACATCAGACTCATGCTATTACAACACGATTAGATAATGACGATATCATACACAAGGATTTTATTAAAAGCATTCAGGAATTATCAGAGCCAAATAATGCTGCAATAAACATAAGCTCAGGCTACCAATTGATATTAAACAATGCTCATTACAGCGTTAGGTTGGTAAAAAAAGCATTCAATCCATTTATGAGTGTGATAAGTACATTAGAAAATTTTGAAAGTGTTATCTCTAAAGAACACCATCACTGGAAATTACACCCAAATATAATTATAAATCATAATGACCGACTTTGGATTCAGTTTGTTCACGGGAATAATATCTTAAATGATATTAGTAAAACCTCAAAAAAGACAAGTGTTTTCAATGCTTCTGAATTCGGACTTAAAAATATAAGGATCAAAGAGGGTAAATTTGAAGTTATTTTATATAATATTGTGATGTATCCACAGAGATTATATCACAATTTAAAACAGGACATAAAACATATTTTTAAAGCCAAATGAGTATAAGCAATATAATTTCAGACAAAGCTACTATTGGAAAAAACGTGCAAATAGGCTCTTTTTGCATCATTGAAGATGATGTTGTTATTGGTGATAATACCATTATTAAGAGCTACGTTGAATTAAGAAAAGGAACTGTTATTGGACAAAATTGCTTAATAGATTCTCGTGTAAGTTCTTCAGGGAATTGTGTAATTGGGAACAATGTTGTAGTGAGATACGATAGTATTTTGGCTCGAGGTTTAAAAATAGGTGACAACTCCTATTTAAGTCCTAGAGTTATGACCAATAATCTTAACACCAATAAAGAACAAATTGGTGGTGCGCATATAGGTAAAAATGTTTTTGTAGGCACCAATTGCGTATTACACCATGGCATAACCGTTGGAGACAACAGCGTTCTGGGTGCTTTGGCATACGTCAATAAAAATGTTCCGAAAAATGAAGTTTGGTTTGGAAATCCTGCCAAATTTCAAAGAAAGGTATAATACGCTAAGTGTTTATAATTTTACACGTTTATACCTAAAAAGATTCTCTTTTTCTGATTCCCAATCTCTGATGTAATTCTCTTTAATCAATTTAGCTGGAACACCACCTAAAAGAATTTCAGAACCTAAACTACGATAATCTTTATTACACAAACTATTTGAGGCTATAACACAATGATCTGGCGTTTTTGTATTAGACATGATAGACACACGATTGGATATGGCATTATAATCTCCTAATATAATCTCTCCTGACATTGGATAGGATTCTCCAGTTTTGGAGTTTTTCATAGGATGAGATGTCGTATCTACCAACTGCGATTCGTAACCTATACCACACCAGTTACCTAGTATGATTTTATTGGTGCAGATAAGCTTAACATTAGACCCGAGACATCCCATAAATCCGAATTCGCAATAAGCATTCTTATCTACACTCAAAAACACATCTTTCCCAAAATGTGCATGACCTTTAAATACAAGGTTTCCATTTAAAATAATTTCAGCTATTCCTTTTGATCTCGACATTTTTTCAAATTTCTGTCCGAAACCTATCATCGCTTTTTTAATAGGAGCCTCTATACTTACTGAGCCATTCAGACTTGAGAACTTAACTTTTCCGTAGAAATAGAAAGGGAGTTTTTTGGCTTGATCAAACGGAAGCATTTTAAAATTAAAATACAAGGTTCTATACCAATTTACAGTAAAAAAGAATTTAATACGATTTATCATCCTTCGTATAAATGATGTATTTCTTTGAGGTTTACTCATTAGATGTTTTAAAAAAACGTTTTAATATGACTTGAAAGTTAACTCTTTTGTTCAATTGATAATACGAATACACACCAGAAATAATAATTAGTAATGCACATAATACATATTTATAGATCAAATCATTGATGTATGTCACGCCAAAAGTTGCTAAAGACAAACTTAATAAAACTATAAAAATCCCCATTAACTCAGTGTGCAATTCTAATTTATACCGCTTAGAAGTAATGATCTTGAGTCCAATAAAATGACAGATATAATATATTAAAAAGCTAATACCTAAGCCTTCTAAGTCATAAAAATAGTAACCTAATATGTTTAGAACAAGCATTAGTGTATTAAAAAACAGAGCTGTTTTTATGAATAACTTTGAGTCTCCTTTAGCTAAGATAACATAACCCATAGACCATGATAGAGTTTTAAACAACATCCCCAAAATAGCCCAAGACATAAACCCAACAATCACCAAAAATGCTTTAGAATACAAGAGCTTAATAATTAGTGGTAAAAATGATAAAAATCCAACTACTAGTGGACCAATAAGAAGAATTCCAATAACAGATTGCTGACTTACAGTTTTATTGATCTCATCTCGAGATTCTATAATACCCGATAACTTCGGGAAATAATCAGTCCGCATCGCATTAAAAACCATACCAACGTAGGAATTTAGTATAACGAAACCAGCAAGGTAAAACCCAACCACATCTACACCACCAACTTGACTCAAATACAACTGAAACACATATGCTGCTACTAGACTTATGGAAGCCTGTAAGCTTAACATAAACCCTAATCTCAACATTCCTCTAGCCTTTGTGTAGGCGTCTCTATTAGAAATTTTTAGTTTTTCAAATTTAACTTTGTTAGCATAAAACCAGCTAATGAGTAGACTAACCACAGATGAGAGTATAATTACTGGCACAATGGCATCTAATCTGTAAAAATAATACAGTGGCAAACTAACAAGAAGCGCTAAAAAATTACCTAATAAATTGGCTTTTGCCAACAGGTTTAATTTTCTATAGCCTTGTAGTATAGCTAACTGTCCAGCTGTTAACTGGCTAAATAGTAAGGATAAGGATATCCAAATAAAAGCAATAGTATAATTGTAATTATCAAATGCCAAATGGCTTAATAATGGGGAAAGTATAATGGTAGCTATAATACCTAGCAAACCCGTAAACCATACCACTTTTTTAATGGTAGCTATTATTAATGCTGATTCTCGGTCGTTTTGTTTATTTCTAGTAAGTGCAATCTCTCTAACAGCAGTAGTACTTAATCCTAACCGTGTAAATTCTCCAATAACTTTTAATGTAGACATGAGAAGACCAATAATACCCATTCCAGTAGGACCAATCCAAATGGCAATAACTTTTGATCTAATGATTGAAATTATAATATTGAAAACCTGTACAGCTCCAAAAAGAGACGTAGATTTTAATATACTCGTATAGTCATTACTTTGTTTAGGCATTAAACCCGATATCTAGTTAAGACTCTTTAGAATCTTCAGAAATGATTCCAAACAGAGATGTTCCAAAAATAAGCAACACAATGCCATAATGCATTAAATAACTAATAAAATGTCCGATAACAGCACCTTCAACCCCAAAAACATCAATAAGATAGACACTTGAAATGTATAACATTATCACTAAAAAAACCTCTATTATAATAAAGTGCGCAAACATCTTTTTTGCCAGAAATTGATATGCAATTACTATGGATAACACTTTTACGAAATCGCCCAGAAGTTGCCACAAGAACAGGTTTTCAACAGGTTTGAATTCTTCGGAAAAAATTATCGGTACAATAAAAGGTTTAAGTAGGTATATTAATATCAGTCCCAAACCAAAGATTGGCATTACCGACTTATAAAAACCAAACACTTCTTTTCTAAATTCTTGTTTACTGTCAATCTCACTAAACCTAGGAAGAATATACAGAGTAATAATAGACATGATAAACATGAGGTAATAATCAGATATTCTGTTCATTGCTTCCCAGTATCCTGCTTCCTTTATACCAATTTCGGAAATGATATAATTACGAATACAGATTGAAATTAATGGTAATGCAATAGAAGACACAAGCGCCATAGCAGCATATGGCCCAAACGTTTTGAGTATATCAAAGTTTAAGTGATCAACTTTAATATAGGTCATTAGATTTCGTCTGTTAATTATTCCAACTAACGTAATCAAAAATATCAAAGATGGTGCAATTACAGCTGCTATTAATGCCCCATCAATATTGTTCTCATAAATTAAAAGCAGTGTAACTAAGAGCCCTAAAATTTGACCAATAATATTAATAATGAGTAACATTTTATAGTTAGAAAACCCATTCATTATTGAAAAACTCATCATATTTAATCCATAGAACGGTAAGGCCAAAGCCATAATTCTTATGATGTAAGCGTAATTAAAATTTGAAGAGAATAGTAGGTCATTAATAAATTCAGCATTATAATACGACAAAAAAGAAACAATAACCGTTGAGAAAAAGCATAAATAATAAGCCGTGGATAAGGTTTGACTTAATTTGACACTATCATCTTTAAACTTAGCAATGGTTTTAACTACACCATTGTAAAATCCTAAAATAGAAACCGATTGTATTGCACTTAAGAAATTTCGGAGATTACCAATAAGTGCCATACCTTCTACTCCAATAAATATAGCAATAGCCTTGGAGGTAATAATACCTGCTATAATTTTGGTAACAATAGTTGCTGAATTAAGATGCGCAACTTTAAATAATACATTAGCATTAATGTATTTTATCAAGTTCTTCAATTAATAAAGGTTTAGGGCATTAATAATTGTTTCAATCTCATCATTAGTCATCACAGGACTCATAGGAATACTTATTACAGTCTCATGAATAGCCTCTGTGATGGGTAAATATAAAGATTTATATCGCAATAGTGCCTTTTGGTGGTGTGGCGCAATTGGATAATGAATTAAGTAGCCTATTTGATACTTCTCTAAATGGTCAATAAAATGTGATCTGTTGTCTACCCTAACTACAAATACATGAAATACATGATTATTTGACAAATCATAAAAAGGTAGTCTGATTTTTGGGTTCTTGATCTCATTTAAATAACGCTGGGCAATCGTCCTTCTAATTGAATTATCATCATCAAGATGCTTAAGTTTTACATTTAAAAAACTGGCCTGTATCTCATCTAAACGACTATTGAAACCAATCTTTTCATTGATGTACTTTTTTGAACTTCCGTAGTTGTGCAATAATTTAATACACTCTGCAAGTTCCGTATCATTTGTGGTTACTGCTCCAGCATCACCAAGGGCACCAAGATTTTTAGTTGGATAAAAACTAAATCCTGAAGCATGAGACAAGTTACCTGCTTTTTTTCCTTCAGAAGACAATACAGCTCCATGTGCCTGAGCTGCATCCTCTATTACCAGTAGATTATGGGTTTTTGCTATATCATTTATTGCAACCATATCAGCTAACTGTCCGTACAAATGAACAGCCATAATGGCTTTAGTTTGCGGTGTTATGTGTTTTTCAATTTCCGAAGGTGATATATTGAATGTTGCTTCATCTGGCTCAACAAAAACAGGTTTTAAACCAGAATTGATTACAGATAAAATACTAGCTATATAAGTATTTGCCGGAATAATGACTTCATCATTTTCCTTAAGTTGACCCAAATCCATATAGGCTCTAAAAATGAGTGTGAGTGCATCAAGGCCGTTAGCAACTCCAATACAATGTTTTGTTCCGCAGTATGCTGCATAATGCTCTTCAAAGCTGGAAACTTCAGATCCTTTAATGTAATAACCTGTATTTAAAAAAGATTGAAAGCCTGATGTTAGCTCATCTTCAAACCTAGTATTGATTTTATTTAAGTCTAGAAATTTTATCATAGCATTACATCATCTAACAACTTATAATTTTTAGTATCTACTTTATAAAAATCTTGTGTAATCGTTCTGGCTCCAAATCCTTCTTTCCAATATTGCAATCCTTGATTGACATTCCTGCCATTATTTTCATTAGAAATTCCAAAATCATAATACCTTTTATCTGTGAATATATGATCTATTAAATGCATATGCAGAAAATCTAAACTTCCTAGTAAGTTCTTATCTGAATTTCCAGAAATATATTGAGAGTGTGCCACAGTAGCGGTTTCAAAAACTGTTGTTCCTGCAACTATAGTATCATCTTTATACACATTAAATTGCCTGATATGCTTTGGAAACCGTTGTTTTAATAGTGTTATCTCCTCTAAAGTATGCACTGGATTAGTCTTGTGTTTCTCTTTAAGATTGACTTTTAAAATCTCATTCCAAAACGCATCAAAACTATCAACTTCCCTGACCACGAGATTGTGTTTCAATCCGCGTTTATAACCATCAATTCTATCTTTAGAACGCTTAGGTTGGTCACTTATTTGCAAAACAGCTAAGGCGTCTCGTCTGGTTAAATCTGCATTTACGAGAAACATTAAATACGCTAGCTCATCACTTGGCTGATCAACATAAATAGAAGGCAACAATTTAAAATGAATAATATCAATCCCATTCGTTTTCAAAAATTTCAATACAGACCTTAAAACATGTAAGGTGTCTTTAAACTTAATATTTGAATTCAACAAGATTCCTCCATAGGTTAACCCTTGATGCGAAAAGACCGTATTTTCTAATGTATTTGCTGGTAATAGTGCTACAAGCTTTTCATTCTTGTAAATCATTAGTGAAAAATCATCAAAACGATCTTGATGATAATCCATAAAACCCCTGTTAAACAAAAACGTAGCATTCTTAGAATGAGATACAAATGCATTCCATTCTTCTAGCTTATTAGGTTGGTATATCTCTATATTGAAAATAAGTCTGTGTTTATATTTATGTTGCTAATTTAACAACTGAAAAGGGTTTAAACTAATTAGTTACTTTATTAAATACTACATTTCCTTCATTATCTATAGTCTCATAGACGCCATAAGGTGCACCTTCATCAATAATTAAAAAGCTTTTATCGTCTTGCAGATGATCCAAATAGCTATCATTTTCACCTAAGTAAGAAAATAGAACTCTAAATAGGTTCACCCCAGACTCTATATGAGGTGTGGCATTTGCATCTGGCCACTTTATTGCTAAAGCAGACGAAAATACAGATTTTATAATATCTGGATCTGTTTGTTTGGTTCTGCATTGAGTTGAATACTCTAAACCTACAAAACCACCATGATCAGCCATGATAATAATTACACTATTAGGATCTTTAGAATTGATCATATTAACAGTCTTTGTTAACCATTCATTAGCAGCTTCGAGATTCTTAAAATACCTATTACGTTCTTTTTCTTTTCCAATAGAATTGCGTTTAAATGCTGAAATGTGCCTAGGCAGCATTTTTTGAACAAAATAAAAATTGTTAGTTGACGCATTAGAATCTATAGCATTTTCCAGGTCCTTATAAATGTCAATAGTTGTTTCAAAACCTCTTGCCAAATAAGGTAAATCGGAATAATCTATGTTACTCTCATCATAATAAAGCGTTGGTCTGTTACACAATAAATAAGGTTTTTCAATAAGTAAAGATGTATGGTAATTATTAGTGTTAAAAATAGATACAACCGGATTATCTCCAGAAATTATGCTTCTGGCATTTACCACTTCACTAGAATGTTTTTTAGGGTTGTTGTAATAATGATGTTTCATTGAAAACAATGACATATTAGAACTTAATGTAGAATAATAGTTACTTCTATACTCTGGATATAACTCAAATCCCGATGTCTTCAAAAAGGCTTCAAATTTAGAATTATCATAATTATAATGTCCTCTTTTTAGCTCACCAAAACTCGTGTAACCATCTGCCTGAATAAGATATATATTTGGTGTTTTCTTAAACTGTACTTGCTCTATAGTATCTTCTTGTACCATCCAATCTCTGGAGTACGTCAATTGACCATATAGCTTTGGCACTAATTTAAAAGCTACAACCAAGACCAATAAATATTGAAATACTATAATTTTATTAATGTATTTCCATAACCAGTAACTTACAATTACAGACCCAACAATTGCCAATAGAAGGTATTTTGTATGAAACCCTTTGGTGCTTATCACAATTAAAACAGAAAAAGTGATAAAATTCAGAATTGGAATACTATATTTTGAATAGACCTTGAGTAGTTTCACGTTTTCAAATAAGCCCTTTATCAGAACAAAAACAACAATTGGAATTCCTAAGAAATTAACTAGAAAAAACCCTAATTGCTCCCACGAATTGACAAAAAAGAAATTGTGATTGTAATAATAAAGCACAGGAAACAAACCAGCAGCAATAGCCGCTGTGATAGCACCAGCATCACTTCTTGAAGCAAATGCAATTATTTGCTCCCTTATTTTAGTTAGTCTTTTAATCATGAATTGATTTTAATAAAAACATCTCACGCTCAGAATTGTCAATGCTAACCTTTTCAATCACATCAAAGTACCTAGTGTAACAGGATTCAAAATGCTTAATATTGTAAAAATCGAAATGAGCCTTAAATTCTCCTTTAGTGTTTAACAAACGTTGAACCCAGGAGTCATCACGCTTTGGAAATTCTATAATCAGATATTTTGAAAAACTTGAGAAGAACTGAGCCGATAATTCAAACGGAATGTTTCCACTCAATGTCATATGATGAATGACAGCCAGAGCCATAGTTACATCAGGTGCGTAACGCTGTATCCGTTTTAAAAATGAATCGCGCTCTTTGTTATTGAATCCAATATTTGCTGAGGGATTTAACACATCAAATACAAAAGGCAACATGTATGTTTCCTTGTTGATTTTCAAAGTCTTAAAATTAGCATCAACAGCATTGTTATCAATATCACAAACTAGGGCTTGCTTTACATTATGATGTATTTTTCTAACAAAGGTCCCATCATTGCCGCCTATATCAATAACTGAGTTAGTGTTTAGTTGTTTAACCCAACCATCAATAATAGTTGACTTTTGATCAAAAGCGTCATTAGCATAATTTGTTTTGTCGTAATAGTTACCCCATTCGCTGGACTCATCTAAAGACATTTTCTTTATAAAATCGTAAAGACTGGTAATAATATTTAATTGTGCCTTTTTTGACAACTTACTAACTTTAGAAACTCCTTTATAATCTTCATTATGCTTGTGTTCATATTTAGCTAGCAAATGAATATTTGAATATAAGAAAGGATTTAGCTTTGTTTTAAACGGAAGCATTGAAGCTATCATTTTTACAGGAATACCGTCCATAAACGTATTCATAAGTTTCAATGATTCAACTCCATTATACTTGGCTAGTAATAATGGTCCTAAAAAGTGGGATACAAATTGCTTGTAGGCTCTCCACGGCGTATTTTCAGTATAAAAATCAAAAGATAAGGTATCTATAAACACCATGCGACCTTCGTAAAAAGTCACGTTAAATGCTGAAGCATCTTTTAAAGCAAAACCTTGTTCTAATGCAAATTTTTGAATTTTAAGTGTGAGTAACGCGGCAGCCTTATACATAATAAAACTCCATTCGTAAGGATATGTAAAAAAGGGAATTTGCTCAGGTTGTATAATAATCTCACTATCAGAAACGGATAGTTCTTCATGAGGAATTAATAAACCGGCATTATGTAATTTTTTGAAAACTCCATTGGATTTAAGAGCTTGGTACTGTTCAAAATAAAGAGGAGAAATAGACCGTTTAACTACACCTTGGTCAATAAAAATAAAACCCGAAGGATCTCTAAACGATGAAGAATGTCTATTGTTGGTTGTCACTATGCGATTTGCTTTCTATATCAGAATCTTTAACATCAATGTCATCAAATACCTCGTCATCATGTTTAGTAATTCCTAAAAATGATTTGATCTTAAACATTAAGTTTTTAGAAAATAATACAACTCCTGCTACTGCTGCTACAATGGCCTGAATAATCATTGCTCCAAGTCCTGGATCAAAATATAAGAAATGTATCATTTTTAACTTTTTGTAAATATAGAAAAACTCATAACAAAAAAAAGGAATCCCATTAGTGATTCCTTTTTTGTTATCATATGTTATATCGCTTTATTACGCTTTCTATCAACCTCTTTAAGGTAAATTTTACGTAATCTCAAATGATTAGGTGTTACTTCAACATATTCATCTTTCTGAATATATTCAAGAGCTTCTTCTAAAGAAAATTTAATAGCAGGTACAATCTTAGCTTTATCATCTGCACCAGAACTACGTACATTACTTAACTTTTTGGTTTTAGTAACATTAACTGTCATATCATCACCACGCGAATTTTCTCCAATCACCTGACCTTCGTAAATATCTTCACCTGGATCGATAAAGAATTTACCTCTATCCTGTAATTTATCTATTGAATAAGGAATGGCCTGACCATTTTCCATTGATACTAAACTTCCATTTTGACGCTCAGGAATCCCACCTTTCAACGGTTGATACTCTTTAAAACGGTGAGCCATGATTGCTTCACCTGCAGTAGCTGTCAACAATTGATTACGCAAACCAATGATACCTCTTGAAGGTACTATAAATTCACATACCATTCGTTCGCCTTTAGCTTCCATGCTTAACATTTCACCTTTACGCATGGTTACCATTTCAATAGCTTTACCAGAAACCGTTTCAGGTAAATCAATTGTCATTTCTTCAACAGGTTCGCATTTTACACCATCAATCTCTTTGATGATTACTTGTGGCTGACCAATTTGTAGTTCATAACCTTCACGACGCATGGTTTCGATAAGAACCGATAAGTGTAATACACCACGACCAAAAACCATGAATTTATCTGCGCTATCCGTTTCTTCAACGCGGAGTGCTAAGTTTTTTTCTAACTCTTTAGTTAAACGTTCTTTAATATGTCTTGAGGTTACATATTTACCATCTTTTCCGAAGAAAGGAGAGTCGTTAATTGTAAACAACATACTCATAGTTGGTTCATCAATAGCAATGGTCTTCAATCCTTCAGGTGATTCCCAATCGGCAACGGTATCACCAATTTCAAATCCTTCAAGACCAACAATAGCACAAATATCTCCAGCTTGAACTGCATCAACTTTCTTACGTCCTAATCCTTCAAAGGTATGGAGCTCTTTTATTTTAGATTTCACAATACTTCCATCGCGTTTAACCAAAGAAATATTCTGTCCTGCTTTTAATTCTCCACGAGTTAAACGTCCAATAGCAATTCGACCAGTAAATGATGAAAAGTCCAAAGATGTAATTAACATCTGAGTAGTTCCTTCTTCAATCTTGGGAGCAGGAATATGCTCAATTACCATATCTAAAAGTGGCTCAATATTATCTGTTGGCTTTTGCCAATCCTCACTCATCCAGTTTTGCTTGGCAGATCCATATACTGTTGGAAAATCCAACTGCCATTCTTCTGCTCCAAGTTCAAACATTAAGTCAAATACTTTTTCATGAACTTCGTCAGGAGTACAATTTTCTTTATCTACTTTGTTAACTACTACACATGGTTTTAATCCAAGGTCAATGGCCTTTTGTAATACAAAGCGTGTTTGTGGCATCGGACCTTCAAAAGCATCAACTAATAACAATACACCATCTGCCATATTGAGTACACGCTCAACCTCACCTCCAAAATCGGCGTGACCAGGAGTGTCAATGATATTGATCTTAGTGTCTTTGTAAATAACAGAAACGTTTTTTGAGGTTATAGTAATACCTCTTTCTCTTTCAAGATCGTTGTTATCGAGAATTAAATCTCCTGTGTTTTCGTTTTCACGAAATAACTGACAATGATACATGATTTTGTCAACCAAAGTAGTCTTACCGTGATCAACGTGTGCAATAATTGCAATGTTTTTAATATTAGTCATAATAGACGCCTTATTTTAAGCGTGCAAAGGTACATTAATTTCTCGGTATTTTTTTATTATGGAAGAATTAATGAAGATGATGAACCTAATTTCCTACAAGAAGATTGATTAACACTACCAAATTAGCCTAACACATTGATAATTAATTATTTCAATCAGCTCTGTTTTTAATGTTAAAATTTCAGAATCTTTAGTTAATTTAATGTTATTCTGATAAATATATATAATTTCTGTTCGTATCTTTCGTTACATAAATGATTAATAGTAAATAGCCTCCCAAACCAGCCATTTGGGCCATTTACATCTGAAACCCTAACAGATGGAAAAAATTAACAAATATTCAAAATTTGTACCCTACCTCTATTTCTTAGCGGTAATTGTATATTGGTTTACTGATGTTAATAGAAGTAACGGACTTACAGCATATCCAATACTGTTGTTTGGCATTCCTTTTCTTTGGCAAATCATTAAACCAAATAGAAAACTTAATTTTTCATTAGGAATAACATTCGTATGTCTATCATCTTACATGATTTTGGCTTATCTCTCTGACGTGCTTAATATTGTACAAACAAAAGAAATCATTGCTTATGGCGGATTATTTGTACTCGCTAACTTTGTTATGGCACTATGGATGATAAGAAATAGCATGAATAGAAGCTTTTAATATGTATCTTTGCAGCTGAAATTGAAATTTTAAGCAGATGCAATTATCAGATATTCCTAAACTAAAGCATACGAATTCTAATAACTTCTTTTTACTGTGTGGCCCATGTGCTATCGAGGGTGAAGATATGGCACTACGTATTGCAGAAAAAGTCATAGCCATCACAGATAAATTAGAAATTCCTTATGTTTTCAAAGGAAGTTTTAAAAAAGCTAACCGAAGTAGAATTGATAGTTTTACGGGTATTGGTGATGAAAAAGCACTAAAAATTCTCCAGAAAGTTTCACAAACTTTTGATATCCCAACAGTTACAGATATTCATGAATCTTCTGACGCAGAACGCGCTGCTCAATATGTAGATGTATTACAAATTCCTGCCTTTTTGGTTCGTCAAACTGATCTCGTTGTTGCTGCTGCCAAAACAGGTAAAGTGGTCAATTTAAAAAAAGGACAATTTATGAGTCCGGAAGCCATGAAACACGCTGTGCAAAAAGTTAAAGATTCTGGTAGTGATAAGGCCTGGATTACAGATCGAGGTACTATGTTTGGATATCAGGATATGATTGTAGACTTTAGAGGCATTCCAACTATGCGAGCTATTGCACCTACGGTTCTAGATGTCACTCATTCATTACAACAACCAAATCAAAGTGTTGGTGTCACTGGCGGACGACCAGATATGATTGAAACAATTGCCAGAGCAGGTGTTGTAAATAATGTAGACGGTCTATTTATTGAAACGCACTTTGATCCAGCAAATGCTAAAAGTGATGGCGCAAACATGCTGCATTTGGATAACCTTGAGCACTTATTGACCAATTTAGTTGCCATTAGAAAAACGGTTAATAGTTTATAAATCATGATAGACGACATCGAAATTAGGGAAGCCACTCTGGACGATATACCAGAGATTACATCAATTTTTAGAGATACGATTAGAACTGTAAATAGTAGAGATTATAACGACAAGCAAATTGAAGTTTGGGCATCTGGCGCAGATGACATTGACAAATGGGAAGAGCGTATCAAGACATTCTATTTTATTGTTGCTGAAGTTGGAGACACCATTGTTGGTTTTTCGTATTTAACCAAAGGCTACTATCTCGATGGCTTATTTGTCCACAAAGATTTTCAACGAAGAACCATCGCTTCTAAATTACTAAGAATTATGGAATCCAGAGTGTCAATTAATGGGTTTGACACCATCAAATCTGATGTAAGTATTACTGCACTTGATTTTTTTGACTCTCACTTTTACGAAGTAGAAAAGAAGCAGAAAAAATCACATAAAGGGATGGTGTTTGAAAATTACATTGTCTACAAAGACTTATAAAGACTACTTTAAAAACGACTTATTCTTGTGCTTTTCAACTTCCTTCAGAATATTAATAAACAATTCATCATCAATATCCTCTAAGGTTTTATAACGCATTGACTTTACTACTTTGCGCTTTTCGGAGACCATAAACTCGGTATATTTTTTCAAATGTGCCGAATGCCAAAAACCAACATCTATATAATCTTTACTTTGATTGAGATAACATATTGGGCGATTATTGACATAGTAACAAGGAATTCGCCATTTATACTTCATTTCAGCATCAGGAAACGTATGCTCAATAAGTATCTGTAGATGCATTAAAATTGACCTGTAAGGTTCAGGCTGTTTTAATATGTACGCCTCTGCTGGATTCAAAACAAACTAGAATAATCTAATAATACCAAATACTAAAAGTGCAATTCCAATAATGGCCTTAAATGGCATTAATTTATCAGATAGTTTTTTTAGACCATCACCCAAAGCAGGCACTTTACCAATAGAGTGTGCTAAAAGTAAAATTCCACCTAAAATACTTACAACATTATATAAAACACCATTCCAAAATTTCAATACAGCTAACACGATAAGTGCTCCACCAATAATGGTTTGAAAAGGTGCTAAAAACCCAGCTATCTTATTAAAAAAATTACTTTCTCCATCCCATTTATCTAGTGTAGCAAGGCCAAGTAAAAGACCACCTGCAATATTGGCTATAGTTAAAAGAAGTCCCATCATTATTTCTGAAAATTTATTGTTATTCCATAAATATAATTATTATCTTTAAGTTATGAGGCAACTCTTGTTAACACTTACCTTTCTTTTAGCTTTTATTAGCTATTCCCAGAACTATAACCATGTTGATTCTATTGTAAGCAACTATCCTGATAAATTCAGATCCATCAACTATTTTGCAAATAGAGTAGCAAAAGATTTTGATACAGATCTTGATAAAACCAGAGCAGTATACTATTGGATTGCAAATCATATTGTGTACGACTATAAATCTCGAAGGAATGGTTCAAATGGCTATAAATCTATTGAGGTGACCACAGAAGATGATTATAAGCATAAGCTTCTAGCAATGGAAAAAAAATATGCTGAACGCGCTTTAAAACGTAAACTCGCCGTTTGTGAAGGCTATGCACAACTATTTAAGTTTACACTTTTAGAATTAGGAATAGAAACTGAAGTCATTAGTGGTTTTGCAAGAATTAATCCTTCGGAAATTGGACGAATAAGAAACGATACCAATCATGCATGGAATGCTGTCAAAATACAAAATGAATGGAAGCTTGTTGATGCGACTTGGTCAACTGGTAGCGAAGAAGAAGTTCCAGAGCGGTTCAACTTTAGAGATACTTATTTTTTTATCGCTCCAGAAGATCTTATCCTATCACATTTCCCGAAAGATAAAAAATGGCAGTTATTAAAAAACCCTTTAGATAAAGCCGATTACTTTTACCAACCATTGTTTTATGAAACTTACTACGATTCTGGATTGAAACTTAAGGAGAAAACACAAGGACTTATAAAGATAAAATCAAAAGACTTCATAGAAATTACATTTGATGCTATCGATCCAACTCATAACTATTACTATGCGTTTTCTGAATTTAGCACTTCAAAAAAGTTATTTTTTGAGAAGAAAAACGGCAAGTACGTGACCAAAATCCCTTTTAATTCAAATCGTAAAACAGTGCTTGGTATTTATCATAATTTCACTGCAGCAATCGATTTCAAAATTATTCCAGCCAAATAGGTTTATGAAAGGTTTAACTTGTTTTATTCAACTTATTTTATTTACTTTGTATTTCAAAGTACTTTATAATGGAATCAAAAGACTATTTAAAAGACATATCTGAGATCAAGACCATGATGAATAAATCATCTCGATTTTTATCCATTAGTGGGCTTTCTGGAATTCTGGCAGGCATCTATGCACTTATTGGTGCTTATTTCGGTTATAATATCATCTACGCCAACAATATTGTAACCATTGATGGCTACAGAACATTAATCATTACTGAAGATGGTTTAACTAACATTTTTATTGTGGCCATGACTGTTGTTGTGATGTCTATTGTAACTGGTATCATTTTAAGTTACCTGAAAGCAAAAAAGCAAAGCGAAAGTATGTGGGATTCCACCTCAAAACGGCTCATTATTAATTTTATGATTCCCTTAGTTACAGGTGGAACATTTATCATGCTATTGTTGGAAAAAGATGCTTATCCTTTTATAGCGCCTCTCACCATGATATTTTATGGTTTGGCATGTGTTAATGCGAGTAAATACACCTTGGGTTATATTAGATATTTAGGATTGACAATGATTGTTATTGGATTGATCTCTACCTACTTTTTAGGATACGGATTGTTCTTTTGGGCCTTAGGATTTGGAGTTTGCCATATTTTCTACGGAACAATTATGCATTTTAAGTACGATAGACTAAAATAAGTTATCCTTTGCATAACTTTGAACTATTAATCTGAAACCAGAGGCGTGAGCATCATCAACAACATAAATAAAGCATTTGACCATCGAATTAGATTGGGTATTATGTCCATTTTAATGGTTAATGAATATGCCGATTTCAATATGCTGAAAGAATTACTTGGTGCTACCGATGGCAATCTGGCAAGTCACACAAAAGCATTAGAGAATGCCGAATATATTAAAGTTGAAAAACAATTTATAGGTAGAAAACCTAACACACGCTACTCTACTACTAAATTAGGTAGAGCAGCATTTAAAAAACACATTGAAGCACTTGAAAAACTAATTAATAAACAATAACTAAGTATATATTTTTTTATGCATTCACTTTGAAATTCAAAGTAAAAAAAAGAAAAATGAAACATTTTGTAGACAAACATTCGATAGTGAGAGAGATTTGGGGAAAAAGCGATACCATACTCCTCATTTTTGCTGGTGCTTCAGCTGAATTTGCACTCAACAAAGTTGTAGACTGGCTTTACTTTACAGGTAAGCTCCCTAAAGATCCTTTAGGTCGATTGTTTTCTACTGTGTCTTATGCAAGAGCCATTGTATTTTCAGAAAAGCAAATGGCATACACAGCCATAGATAGAATTAATACGATACATAGTTCAGTAGAGAAAAAACGCGGACAATCAATCCCTCAATGGGCATATAGAGATGTTCTATTCATGCTTATAGACTACTCGATTAGATCTTATGAAATACTCGAACGTCAATTAAAAACTCATGAAAGACAGGATGTCTTTAATGTTTTTATGGACGTTGGAAAACGAATGCACATTCAAGATTTACCTAATGATTACGAGGCGTTCAAAATCATGAGACATGAGCATATCAAACAAAACCTTTATAATGGAAAATTTACAAAAGACCTATACAAACAATACCGGAAACACTTAGGGTTTTTAAGATATCGATTATTACTCGAATCACAGAGTTTAATTGTTCCTAAAGCAGTAACTAAACTTTTAAAGTTAAGAAGTATCTCCTTTTTGAGTCCGCTAATTTCAATTTACAAACTCAGCAGATCGTTGAAACTAGACAACATAATAAAAGCCATACTATTACCATCAAATTATAAAAAAGAAATAAAATCTTTAAATCAAACAACATACTGACACCTATTTTTTTTATCTCATCACTTTGAATTTCAAAGTACTTTAAAATTTATACTATGAAACAAATTTCAGTCATCATCGCATCATTTCTATTCAGTTTACTTTTTTTTGAAAAGTATATTGGTTTGAATCTGTCCATTTTTTCAATTATTACCATCGTGTTTTTAGGTGTATATAATCCTGTAAAATTTAAAGACAAAACAGTACTACTATTTACACTTGCTTACCTTCTCACTGCTGTATTTGTATTTGTTCAGCATTCATATCTATCAATCATTGCCAACTGTGTTGCCTTTTTCACTTTGGTAGGTCGAGTCTCTCAAAGCAATACATCTATCTATGTCAATTGGCTAAATGGTTTGTATACCACAATAGCTGGGTTTTTCCATAGAAACATTCAAGTTGATGAGGATAAAACAAAAGTGAAATGGAACAAGGATATTGATGTACTGCATTGGACTAAACTCATTGGCATCCCATTGTTTTTTGTCATTATGTTTGTTCTTCTATATAAAAATGGAAACCCAGTGTTTAATGATTTGATCTCTAAAATTGATTTTAGTTTTATCAATGTACAATGGGTTTTATTCTCTGTATTGGGTTACTATTTATTCAGTAATATCTCTAAACCCATTAGAGTGGAGCCTGCAACCTCAACAGATTTAAATGTTAAGAATGAATTACTCAAATCGGATGATTTTTCCGAAGAAAAACTCCAAAAAGAGAAGCAATTAGGAACCACACTTATAGGATTATTAAATCTTTTGATTGTCTTCTACATAGTAACCGATATTTCGTATTTAATGACCAATCAAACTGTAAAAGCTTCGGTTTTTTCCAGTCAGGTTCACAGTGGTATTAATACCCTTATCTCCTCAATAATAATCGCAATTATCATCATTCTTTACGTTTTTAGAGGTAATCTTAACTTCTACAAAGAGAATAAAGTTCTTAAATACCTCACTTATACGTGGATCATCCTCAATGCGCTTTTAATTGTTCTTATAGCCATTAAAAATCATAATTATATTACCGCTTTTGGTCTGACTTACAAACGTATTGGTGTTCATATTTATATTCTGCTGGCATTTATTGGGCTCATTACAACATTTATTAAAGTATTGAGCATTAAAAATATGGCATTCTTATTCCGAAGAAACACTCAAATTGCTTTTATCGCTCTTATTGGTTTTAGTAGCATTAATTGGGACCATGCCATTACTTCATACAATCTTAATCATGCCAAATCATTTGATCTGGATTACCTTATTGGCTTATCTGAAAATAACGCATTACTGCTCAAAAAATACAGTCAGAAAGCTGAACTAAGCTCTAATTATTATAACAGGATTGATAAAAAATATGCCACTTACTTACAACGTACTGAAGAGCGAAGCTGGCAGGAAAAGGCCTATGCCGACTTTTACTTAACTGAAAACGATAAATCTCTATAACATTGCTATGAATCTCCCAAGTAATCTTTCAAAATCTTGTCTGATAGCTGCAGTCATTTTCTGGATAATCATTGCTACTGAAGAGAAAGACATAGGCTTGATGCCCATTATGTTTGTATCGTTAATTCCAATATTCTTTGTAGTTACCATTGTAGTTATTGGTAGTATTTGTCCGATTTTTTGGCTTAGAAAATCTGAAACTTTCGGCAACAAAGCCATATTTAAAACCTTTTACCCATACTATGCTATAATAGCTTTTGGTATTTGTTCTTTCGGGATCATAGCCTCAGATTTTGACATCTATATGATTGCTTTTTTCACGTCCGCTTTTATAACCACGAGCCAATGTTGGGTTTGGTTCGCAAAAGAAAAAGATTGATATGAAAACATTGAGAAAACAATTCATCGAATGGCTCTTTAAACATTCACAAAACATATACACCAATATGTTCAAACATCATAAGGCCTGGGGAATTAATACTGAGGAACTACTCACCTATCCTGAAACGTCTTTTGGCAGACATTTGGGTGAGTTTTTAGATCAAAACAATTTTGAGCTCATTGCCAAAGTAGAACGTCACGATGCTTATCACACACTAACAGGTTATGGAACAAAAGTAGAAGATGAGATTGCTTTACAGTGCCTGTGTTTCGGGAACGGCAAACGTAGTATCTATTTGTATGGCGCTATGATATTAGGCATAATTATACTGCCTGATTATTATAAATATTACTATCGCTCGTACTGTATAGGAAAAGCGTCAAATCCGTTTCATCACTATGACTACAAAAAATTATTACATATTAATATTGATGATTTTAGAGACGCTATTTTTACAAGATCACAACTTAAAACCTTAGTATTTCACTGCCATGGATAGACTTAAATTAACCATATGGATCACCTTAGTATTTTTTGGTTTTGGATCCATGCTTTTTGCCTTACATCTTTTTGATAAAGATAGTTTTGTCATTATAATATTTGGATACTATTATGTGTTATTCTGTGTAGTATTCAATAGTTTGTTGGTTTTGATCTTACTCTTCATTTTACTACTGAAGAACAACAAAGCAAAAACCTTGAAATCCATTGGAGTTCTATTAATTAATATTCCAATTGCACTACTCTATTTTAATATTGTAGTTAATACCATACATTAAACCTATGAAAAAACTTAAACTCTTCTTACTACTCATTGTATTTCTGTTGATCGCATTAATGATTACAAATTACATGGTAAGCTATCAGGCAAAAGGTAAAATCTACACTTCCACCTCTAAAATTCCAAAAAACAAAGTAGGCCTGCTTCTGGGAACTGCTAAATTTTTATCCAACGGAAATATCAACTTGTATTACACCTATCGGATAAATGCAGCCGTAGCCCTCTACAAAGCAAATAAAATAGAATATATTTTAGTGAGTGGAGACAATGGACGAAAGACTTATGATGAGCCAACAACATTTAAGGAGGATCTGATAGCCAAAGGCATTCCTGAGGATAAGATATTTTTAGATTATGCTGGTTTTAGAACATTAGATTCTGTGATAAGAGCTAAAGAGATTTTCGGACAAGACTCCATTACTATTATTTCTCAAGAGTTTCATAATGAACGTGCCATATACTTAGCCAAACACAATAACATAAAGGCCATTGCTTTTAATGCTAAAGATGTTCAGGGACGTTACGGACTCAAAGTACAGCTCCGTGAATATCTAGCCAGAGCCAAAGCTTCAATAGATGTATTGTTTAATGTATCTCCTAAATTTCTAGGTGACAAAATAGAAATCAAATGACCATCAAGTTCAATACATATTTTTTTGCATCAAGTCTGTTGCTGCTTTCTACTGAAATCTGTATCGCAGCATTTTTAACCGAAGGTTTTATAAGACATACCTTTGGAGATTTCCTGGTGGTTATTTTGATCTATTGCGCTATAAGAAGTGTTATTGATACAAAACCGTTACATGTCGCTATCGCTGTTCTTTTGTTTGCCTTTTTAGTTGAGTTTTTACAACTATTCAATCTTTTAGATTATTTAAATCTCAGAGACAATGAACTTGCTGTAATTGTATTAGGAAGTACATTTCATATCTCAGACCTCATCGCCTATACTTTAGGTGTCATTACTATTTTTTTAATTGATAAATATATCTGTATCACATGGAAACCATAAAAACATTAATTCTCAATCGGTTTAAAATCTTATCATTATTAACCATTTCAATGGCATTGAGTATCGTGCTATTAATGATTAGAATGAAACTCCACCACTCTTTTTACCTGCTATTTTTAGTGTGGAATCTATTTTTGGCTATCATCCCTTTTGCAATAACTACAGGACTAACAAGTAGACCAAAAGCAAATAAATTCTCCTTTTTTATATCGTTTAGCGCTTGGATACTTTTCTTACCAAATGCACCATACATTGTTACCGATTTACTTCATCTTACCAACAGTAAACCTCATTTACTTTGGCTAGATGTACTAGTCATTACATCTTTCGCTTTAAACGGATTGATTCTATTTTTCTTATCGCTATCTGATATGGAAGAACTTCTAAAACAACAATTAAACGTTAAGTTCATCATTCCTATACTAGTTTCTATTTTTGGCTTAACTGCCTTTGGAATCTATCTTGGACGATTTCTACGATATAATTCCTGGGAAATCATAAACAATCCTTTAAATCTTTTTTCAGATAGTATTAACCTTTTATTTGAACCCAATCTTGAAGCCTGGATATTCACATTGACGTTTGGTGCTTTTTTAGCCATAACCTATTGGATGTTAAAAGCATTCTCAAATTCTAAAATTTAAAACAATGAAAAAATTAATTACAATTCTCATCATCATTATTTCATTTTCAGCATGTACTAAACGTGACAATAGAAAAGTTGTAAATGATGTTGATAACAAAACTGAAACTAAAAACGACATTAAGACTGTAACTATAGCAGATTTACCAATTCATATTGATAGTACAGATGTCATGATTCATCCTATTGGAAGCTATGTACTCAGTAGAAATAAATCTGAGTATTCTGAATATGGTAGCTATAGATCTGACTCCTATTCAGAAATGAATGGTGTTTCAAATAGTCATGGTGATAGAATTACTGGTGACATTTCAAACCTAAAATTTCAAAACATTAACTCTAACAAGTTAAATTCATTGACTAATCGTACTCTGAGTATAAGATCGATTTTATTTCTACGTAATATTTACAAAACTACAGGTAATGATTACTTATTATATGACGTTATTGATAAAGATACCAATGCAGATGGAGAGTATAATTTCAAGGATATAAAAACACTATATATTAGTAATCTAGATGGTTCCTCATTTAGAAAACTATCTCCTAATCTTCAAGATATGGTCAATTGGAAAATCATATTAGAAGCCAATACGCTATTCTTTAAAAGTATAGAAGACTCAGATAATAATGGCAAATTTAATAAGAAAGATCAAATGCACTATTTCTATTTAAACCTTAATGATGATACTTCTAAAGTTGTAGAATACTATCCCATTTAAATAGTTGTAACCAAAATTGATCAAGTAACGTCTATATGGTAATGAAAGTTAAACATTTGATCATACTAATACTTCTTTGTCTTACCTGTTCTAACAATGAGCATTCTAATCGCATACCCGAATCTCATCTAAAGTATTTTGGTTTTGCTATTACTGACTGTGGGACAAATTTTACTAATCAGGTAGATGACTTTGTAAATTTGATTGATATGTGCCCTGAAGATTTGAATAGTCTTGAATCTCGAGTCACAGAAAATATATTGAACAACAATAAGGTCATCATCCACTTACAGGGTTTATTTATCAATGCTATTCTCGATAGTAATTCACCATCTGGTTTTCGTTACGAATTGTTAGAAAACTACCAAACACTTTTCAATATTTGGGCTACAAATAATGGTTTTTTGTCTTCGGAAATTGTCGCAGCCTTTGATTTTGCCGATGAACCTGCTTGGAACCAGATGAATATGAATGATCTAGCCACAATTGCAGAAACAATAAAAACTAGGTTTCCAGATATTCCTCTGATGGTAATTGAAGCTCCTGATGCAATTGATCAATTAGAGATTACAGATAATATTGATTGGATTGGTTTTGATCGCTACGGGACCATAGATCCTAAAAATGACCTAGAGTATTTACAACGTCTAGAACTTATTAAATCTAAACGCACCAATGCAAATCAAAAACTAGTCATTATTATGGAATCCCAGTGGCTAGATTTTTACACAGATGCAGGTTTAGACGAATCTGTTTTAATTTCAATGGCCAACAGTTATTACAGTTTAGCTAAATCAGAAAACGATGTGATTGCATTAATTTCGTATTTACTACCCAGTGGATTTGACACACCAGATCAAAGAGGTTTTTTTGAACTATCACCAGAGATCCAAATAGCTATTCAAAATATAGGCAATGAAATTACCAACTAATAACCATCAACATAATCTTGTAAATACTTAAAACGCTCAGTGAGTTTACCATCTGAAGTTGTGATTTTAGCACGCTTCAAAACACCATGTTGGTCCTCATTAAAAAATGCAGGAATCACATGTTCTAAGAACATCTCTCCAAAGCCTTCACTGGCATCTTTTGGAAGTTCACAAGGCAAATTGTCTACAGCCATAACAGTAATGGCTTCATCAGCGTCAAAAGCCACTTCGATTTCAGTATGTGGATCATAACCATAAAATGGATCAGCAATCGTTGATGGCCTAATTGTGCTAGCCACTGGCCCATCAATATCACAGGAGATATCTGCTACTAAATTGATTCTGAAGTCGGGATGTTTAGCATCTTCTCGTGTAAAAATAAAAGGTGCACCATCACCATAGAAATGACCAGCAATAAACATATCGGTTTCTTTAGCATAAGGCATAAAATTACTTTCGTAGCCTGACGGATCTTTATAGAATTCAAACTTATCACCAACCTTACCATCAATTCGTTTGCTGTATTCCATCACATCAATCATGCAATATACAGGTTCGGTAAATTGCGATGTTAAATACAAGGCATCACTAACTTCTTTAATTTGAAGATGATCTAGAATCTCTTTGGCTCCCATAGCCACTTTACCTGTTCCAGACAATACGATTTTAATGTTAGGTAAGGTAATCTTGTCCAGCTCTGCCTTAACGGCATCGAGATCAGCAAGCGTTTCTACTTTAGGCAATTCGAATAATCCATCTCTTAGTCCTAATGCTCGAAATCCGTTGTAGGCACCAACCAATCCTGCATAGCGACCAAAACCTATCAATCGTGCACCATTTTGCTTGATAATGGTTTCGTGATCATACATTTCAATATTTTTGTTAAGCATTTCAACCAATAACTTTCGGTTGTAAGGTTGTTTTTTGATGGTATGCGAAAAGAAGAAATATTTTTTATTCGGAATTAAATGCTCAAGCGGTACTTCTTTGACACCGATTAATACATCACAATCGGAAAGATCGTTAGTAACGTCAAACCCAAAATGACGATAAGCCTCATCTGGAAATACGCGAATATCTGAAGATTCTACAACAAATTCTGCTTGAGGATATTTAGCTTTCGCTTCTGCTAGTTTTTCGGGTGAAAATACCACACGTCTATCTGGTGGATTTTTACGCTCTCTGATAATTCCGAATTTCATATGGAAAATTTTCCACGAAAATAAGCTGATTTTATGGCTTTCACAAGCAGGATATTGATTTAAAATTAATCGTTACGTTCGACTTCACTTTCGCTTTTCAAAACATAATCGCCATCATCTTGTTTAATATATAAGGCTTTATTTCCTCCTTCTCCATTTCTGGTAACGTCACTACCTTTAATGGTTTTAGTTACTTTTGTAGTGTAAGTCTCCTGAACTTTACCAGTTGCTGTTCCGTTTCCCCATTTCCATTTTACATGTGTTCCTTCTTTAATCATAGTTTTAATCTTTTCTATAATTTAAAAAAAATACTGACATTTTTTCTTAACAGAATGATAAAACAAGATTGGTATAGCTTTTGAGTTAATATTTTTAGTAATTTCGCACTCCTTCGCTGAAGCTACAGAGCACTTAAGCTTAAAACTTCAGAGAAGTGCGTTAAGGATTGAGGTATTGTTGGAGCTCCTCGCAGAGAGCGACTACCGAAAGCCTGATCCTCTGAAGTCTTGACGAAAGAGGGAAACGCCAAAAATAAAAATTACCAAAGGGGTCGACTGGTTTTGACAGCGAGACTCATTAAACGGTAAGCACGTCGTGTAATGGCATTGATACACGTTAAAGGCTAGACCAAATTTTAAACGGCGAGAATAACTACGCTTTAGCTGCATAATCTGAATTACAGTAAGATTAAGCCTCGTCCTACTAGGTAGGAAAGCTAAATGTCTCCAGAAAGCCTTGGTTAATGGCGTTCTATTTAGAGGCATCGTAAATATTAACTTAGATCGTGTAGCGCTTTGATGCACTTTCGAGATTAAGAAGCTAAGTGTTGAGTAGGTTGTCTTTTGCCAGCTCAGCATCGAAAATCTAATGAAAGAATAAGCGTGTAGAAAGCTCTTTAATAGCTTGTTTGGACGAGAGTTCGATTCTCTCCGACTCCACCTACGCTCTCCGAAGCCTTGCGCGAAGGAGAGCTTTTTCTTTTTAAAGACCGATTTTTACACCAATTACAATTCATGATTATCAAGCGAAGAGCTACGGTGGACCCGTCCATAATCTATTTTTAATTCTAAAAAAATCACAGTACTTCGTAGCTCTGAATTCATGAAGAGCGCAGTAGTGCGGTGGACTCGTCCATAATCTCAATATTCTATATTCAAAATATCACCGCAATACATCATAGGTTTAGCGAAGATGTGCGTTGGACTTGTCTATCTTTTAATATTTACTATATTTATAGAAAATATTCTCAATGATACCTCCATATGCTGTCTACATTCTATTATGTGCTAACAACACTTATTATACAGGCTTTACGACTAATATTAATAACAGATTGATAGCTCATAGAAACAAAGAAGTTCATTATACTAAAGATAAGCAACCTACGAAACTAGTTTATATATCTTACTTTATCAATAAAAAGCAAGCATATGACTTTGAGCGTTATCTTAAATCTGGTTCAGGTATTGCATTTAGAAATAAAAGACTTCTTTGATGGTATTGTTTAAAGATGTAAAATATGAAGCTACATTTACAGCATGTGAGTAACTGAGAACAGCGAAGCTAATCTCTCCGACTCCACCTATGCTCTCCGAAGCCTTGCGCGAAGGAGAGCTTTTATTTTACAGACAGTTGATATAGATTACTACTCGTATGTATCACACGTTCAACGTGCACATGGTGTACCAGTCTGATGTAAAATTATAACTTAACTTATTCGATAGTTAAACCTCTAAATTCACCATTTTCTAAAGTAATTGTAGTGCTATTATCATTAGTAATCGTAGCAGTAAAGGTTCCTTCAATATATTCGCCTGTGGTTTGGGTTAATGTGATTGTTCCGTCGTTAGCAAAGTCAAAATCAAATCCCATTGGATCTGAAGTAAACGACACCTGATAATCAGAATCAAAACCTTCTTCTACATCAAAAGTTCCAGTTTCCAGAGCTAATGGAAGCCAAATTGATATTTGCGTATCTCCAGGATCTGAAAAATCTGCACCATTATTTCCGTTGAGTGTAATTGACAAAGATTGAGCAGTGGCTATATTTGTGAAGTTGTAGTTTGTACCATCAATCGTAAATCTGATATAAGTATCATCGGCAGTAGATGAATTATCGTCGTCTGAACTACAAGAGGTAAGACCTAAACCAGCGATAATGAATAATGCAATAAAATTGAACTTTAATAATTTCATGTTTGTTTTAGTTTTTAATGTTAAATACAAAGCGGCAAATATAGACAAATCCCAAACGTATTTGTAACTAATTAAATCAAGACTTTCAAAATGGCTGATCAATTGATAATCAACAATTGAGTATATCAGTTTCCATAAAAAAAAGAGATGCCAATGACATCTCTAAATTTCTTTTTTAGCAATTATAGTTATTAGGCTACTTGCTCTTCATGCTTACCTTCATAGACCTCTTCTACCAATTTTGCATTAAATGCAGGCAAATCATCTGGACATCTACTAGTTACTAAGCCTTCATCTACAACAACCTCTTCATCTACCCAATTTGCTCCAGCATTCATCATATCTGTTTTGATCGAGCTATACGATGTGATTTTTCTATCTTTTAATACATTAGCTTCAGCTAGTAACCAAGGTGCATGACAAATGGCTCCGACAGGTTTGTGATTTTCGAAAAATGATTTTACGAATGCAACAGCAGCATCATTCTTTCTTAATATATCTGGATTAATTTGTCCGCCAGGCAACATTAAGGCATTATAGTCCTTTTGGTTTACCTCGTCTAAAGTTTTATCTACTTTGTACGAATTACTCCAATTACCATCTGCCCAACCTTTTATTTCACCAGATTCTAATGATACGATATGCACGTCTGCGCCTGCAGCTTCCAAAGCCATTTTAGGCGCTCTTAGTTCGCTTTCTTCAAATCCGTTTGTTGCTAATATTGCTACTGTCTTTTTATTTAAATTTTCCATGTTTATTTTTTAATAATTAATATTGAATTGAATTTTTTTGCTTTTTTCTGTAATTATAGGTCACCCTAGATAACATTAGCATTTAAATTCGTCATAGCTTCTCCTATTAAGGTATCGCCTTCTAGTATTTCAAAGGTGACGTTGTATGGTGCATCATCGTGAAGTGATTTCACTAAGGTTTGTGCAACATCTGCTCTGCTAATTTCACCACGTTTATTCAGTTTCTCTTTTAATTCTATTCTACTGTTACCTTCGGAATCATTTAAAGTTCCTGGTCTTACAATAGTGTACTTGAGTCCGCTTTCTTTAAGATGTTCATCTGCATTATGTTTAGCCTGTAAGTACGCTTTAAGTTCATCTGCTTTTTCAGGATGGTCTGCTCCCATAGAACTTAACATTACGAAACGCTTGACATTAGCCATTTTGGATACTGCCATTAATCGCTTTGCGCCTTCCTGATCAACTTCTACTACATTTTCTCCACCAGATCCAGCTGCAAAAACAACCTTATCAACATCTTTAACTGCAGATGTCAAATCTTTAGTTAAATCGGCAAGCACTACATCAATACCTTCAGTCTCAAACTGTTTCTGTTGCTCTTCTTTTCTTACCATTGCAATGGGATTGAAGTATTGAGATGATTTTAAAAGATTTACTACTTTTTTTCCAGTGCTACCATTAGCGCCTGCTACTAATATATTTTCCATTGTTTTATCTTATTTACTGTTAATATAAAATGCATAGATGACACCTGGTAACCATCCAATAAGCGTTAATAATAAACTAATTAGAAATTCAGTTCCCAAGCCATGTTTTAAGGCCACAGCCAAAGGCGGCAGCAAAAGACTTAAAATGATAGTTAATAGTGACATCTTTGTATAATTTTTTGATTCATTTCAAAAGTAAGTCACTTCAGGAATTAGTCTTAACTTGAATCATTTCAATATTAACGCATTCGCCACATACCTTTTGTTTTATGGTATTTTATAGAATGAATACATTCTCTGTGATGCCAGTAAAAGAATTGATAACCGTGCAGAGAAAGATGTAATGAGTGAATATAAAATCAAATATTAGTTTAATTTAAAATATTTGAGCATGCTCACTGATCTCGTTTATAACTTTAAAAAAGGACTTGAACAATAAACCTAAGTAGCTAATTTGTTTAATTATTGCTTGTATTTCTTTTAGCTTTTATTTTAGAGACAGTTTTCATAGTACCATCAGCTTGCAAATAATCCCATTTCCAGTCAAAAGTATCTTTTGTAATATTATAAAACACAATTACCCATTGCCTAGTACCATCATGCATTTCTATAGAACTATCTTCTTTCATAGTGGCATCCCATAGGCCACTCATAGTATTATTACTATTTTCAACCCAAGTATTAACCCATTTCTTTTGTGCAGGATCAAAAATTCTATTCTTAGATTCTTTAGAGGGATTTTTTTTGTTCATCAAAGAGGGTTTTAAAATTAGCGTAGGCTAAATGCTAATAATATAGCCGCGGGACAACAGTTAATTGAAAGTTATAAACCTACAATTATATAGAACAAAATTCAATACGTAGAACTACGTATTTTTGGAGAGATGTTTATTAATCTTTGCTTTCTTTTTTATCCTTCTTCTTTAAAAACCCAAACAGCCCTCTTTTCTTTTTTTCTGGCTTTTCTTCGGACTCAATATCGAATTCGCGTTCTTTTCGATCTTTTTTAAACAAACGCTTCAAAAACCCATCACGCTTTTCATCCTCACATGCTAGAGCTTGTTTCACAGCATCTGATGGCTCTTCAAATTTAGCACGTGTAATACCATTAAATTGCTTATCGTCATTAATCTGCTTTAAAAACAGTGCTGCAATTGGCAATGCCGAATTAGCTCCTTGTCCAATGGAAGTATGACTAAAGCCAATTCTGTGATCATCATGTCCTACCCACGACAACATGACCAATTTCGGGCTTATCCCTACAAACCATCCATCTTTATTATTCTGTGTTGTACCTGTTTTTCCTGCCAGATCATTTTGAAGTCCGTATCGTGAACGAATACGCTTCGCTGTTCCAGTATTGATCGTTGATTTCATCATTTCGATCATAGCCTGTCTTGTGTCCTCTGAAAATGCAACAGGCAACGCTTTAGCTTTTGAATGCTCATAAATGATGGCGCCAGATTTATCTTCAATCTTTGTGATATAAAATGGTAAGGATTTACGGCCTGCATTTACATAACTGCTATAGGCTCCTATGAGCTCCAACATAGACAACTCAGCCGTTCCTAATGCTAGAGATGGTACTTTTGGTAATCTTGACGTGACTCCCATTTTTCGAGCTTGATTGATTACTGGGTCAATTCCAACATCCTCTAATACTTTTACTGCAATTGTATTTACAGACTCGCTGATAGCTTTCTCTAATGAATAGTTGAGATGTCGGTCTTCTTCTTGTTCTCCTCCATTAGTAGGTGTCCAATCTTTCTGATTAGTATAGGTGACCTCCTTAACCGGATAGTAGGTACAGGGCTCTATACCTTTCTCTAGAGCTGCAGTATACACAAAAGGTTTGAATGTGGATCCAACCTGACGTTTTGAAACAGATACATGGTCGTATTTAAAATGTTCAAAATCTATACCTCCAACATAAGCCTTAATAGCTCCAGATCCTGGATCAACTGCAACAAAACCAGTATTTAAAAACTTCATCATATGTTTCAAACTATCAATAGCAGAGGCTTCTTTAACAAACTCGCCATTCCATGAAAACAAACTGACATTGCCTTTGGTATTCAAGCTGTCCATAATTTGTTGATGACTCCATTTTTTCTTTTCTAATGCTTTATAAAGTTTTAATTGCTTTACGCGCTTATCAATAAGAGATGCATTCTTAAGCCATGGAGCATTTTTTCCGTAGGCCTTTTCAAATTGAGCTTGCAATGCTGACATGTGTTGCTTCATAGCTGTTTCGGCATAGCGTTGCATATCAATATCAAGAGTAGTGTAAATTTTTAATCCGTCTTTGTAGAGATTGTACGTTGTGCTGGTTGCTGTGTTGAGGCTATCTAAAAGATGTTTCACCTCCATTCGGATTTTTTCTCTGAAATAGGGCGCTACGCCGTCTTTATGACTAAATTTTTGGTAATCTATTGTTAATGGAATTTGGCTAGTTTCAGTTTTAGTATTTGAATCAATATATCCATACTTTTCCATTTGTTGCAAAACCACATCTCGCCTTAGCTGAGAACGTTCCGGAAACAATCTTGGATTATATCCATGAGGAGCTTTTAGGGTTCCAATTAATGTAGCAGCTTGAGCTAAATTTAGGTCTTCAACTTTAGTGTTAAAAAAACGTTGTGAGGCACTTTCTATTCCGAAGACATTCTCACTAAAAGGTACCGTATTTAAATATAGCGCAATAATGTCCTCTTTTGAATATATATTCTCAAAACGACGTGCACCTATCATCTCTTTCACTTTATTTACAGGCATAGAGAATATACCATGGTTTTCTCTTCCATAAATATTTTTATAAAGTTGCTGACTAATAGTGCTTCCACCACCACCTGAATTATCTTGAAGCAAAATGGATCTAAAAAACACACGTAAAAAACTTCTGTAGTCTACGCCGTCATGGTTATAAAATCGAACATCTTCAGTAGCAACTAAAGCGTCTACCAGATGTTTTGGAAGTTCTTCGTACGTAACAGTTTGTCTATCAAAAATAAAATACTTACCTAACAACTCACTATCAGCATCCAAAAGCAATGATGCTTCAGCTTGTTTTATATCGCTTAACTCCTCTTCGGAAGGTAATGCTCCCCAAAGTCCGATATAAACCGAAAACCAGAACAATAAGATTAAAGACAAGCCTGTTAATGTAGCTATCAAAATGCGTTTAAGCCAAACCGACTTTAAAGAGAATTTCATAAATAAGATTTAATCTAGAGTACCATTTATATACGAAAAGAATTACAAAATCGATGTTTTACTCGTTAACTTTTTAAAGTTTCATAACATACATGCGAAACTTTAACATTCATTAATAAATACCTTTATAATTTTGTTAAAGCAGTTCAAAAATTATGAAAACCCTAATAAATACGGTATATTAAATAGAATAAATTACTAATTTAAACACATAATCAAATGAAATTTATAAAAGAGAAAAATGAAAAGAGAAGAGATTATATTTTACAAAAAGACAAAAAAACAATATTTGGAGCACGTTTTATATCGAGTGTTCTAGCATTATTAGTAGTCGCTATTATGGTATCCTATTTTTATTTTCAATAAACCATAATTACTAATACAATAAAGAATAAAGTCTTTGAATAGACATGAAAACTCAATAACTTTGGTTATTGGGTTTTTTATTAAAAAATCTGTAAGAAAATTATAGTTTTCACGACCAATAATAGACCTTATAAACATAGAATTATTAACTAAAAACGAAAGGACAAAACACTATGTTAACATGGAAAGAAGTCATCAACTTCGCCGTAAACGGAAACCCTATTCCAGATCGTAGAGTTGAAAAAACAGACGCTGAATGGCGTCAACAATTAACCTCAGAGCAATTTAGAATCACACGTCAAAAAGGTACAGAACGCGCACACAGTGGTGAGTTATGTAGTATTTATGATGAAGGCAAGTATAACTGTATTTGTTGTGACACACCTTTATTTGATTCTACCATTAAATTTGAATCTGGAACTGGTTGGCCAAGCTTCACACAACCCATCAAACCCAATGCAATCAAATATGAAAAAGACTCGTCTTTTGGCATGGTTCGGGTAGAAGTTATGTGCAACACCTGTGACGGCCATTTGGGTCACGTATTTCCTGATGGACCAGAACCGAGCGGGTTGCGTTATTGTATAAATTCTGAATCTATGCAATTAGATTCAAAAGTAGAGGAGAAAAACTAATGAAAGACAAAACATTTCAACAAATTACTGTTGGTGCTGGATGCTTTTGGTGTATTGAAGCAGTTTACAATGAAGTCAAAGGTGTAGAAAAGGTTGTCTCTGGTTATAGTGGAGGAACAGTTCCAGGAAGACCAACGTACAGAGAAGTGTGTTCTGGCTTAACTGGGCATGCCGAAGTAGTTCAGGTCACTTTTGATCCTAGTATTATTTCTTTGGAAGATTTACTTGTTATTTTCATGACCAGTCACGATCCTACAACATTGAATCGTCAAGGTGCAGATGTTGGTACGCAGTATCGCTCTGTGATTTTCTATAACGATGAACACCAAAAAGAAGTCGCTGAAGTCGTGATTAATGAATTGGCATCTTATTATGATATGCCTATTGTGACAGAGATTAGTCCTTTAGACACTTTCTTTGAAGCCGAAGCTGCTCATCAAAATTACTATGCCAATAACCAATCTCAAGGGTACTGTAGTTTTGTGATTACTCCAAAACTGGCTAAACTGAGACAATTACATGCCGATAAGTTAAAAACCAGTGTAACCTGAAAGGCCTAAGATGTCCAAAATAGACATTCCAACAATAAAACTCTATGGAACAAGTCGTTGCCATAAAACGCAATATTATCTAAAATTATTAGATGAGACCAAATTACCTTATGAGTTTTTAGATGTAGAAACCAATAAAGACCATGCAGAACAACTGCGTGGTCTTTATGAAAATAAAAAGCTTAACTTCCCAACCATAACTATTGGTTCTAAAAAATTACGCAATCCAAAAAAAGACGTATTAGAAAAATGGTTACAGATCTAAATCAATATGGAAAAAACAGTTACTGAAGCAATACATTACAGACGATCAACAAGAGTATATAAAGATGACCCTATTGATACCGAAAAAGTAAAACAGTGTCTTTATAATGCCTCATTAGCGCCAACCAGTAGTAATTTACAATTATGGGAATTCTACCACATTACCGACGCCGAGACTTTGGAGAAACTATCAAAAGCTTGTTTTAATCAAAATGCAGCCAAAACAGCTAAACAATTGGTTGTTGTAGTCACAAGGAAAGATTTATGGCGAAAACGTGCCAAAGCAAATGTTGCTTTCCTCGATGAAATCTATAGCAAACCCGACCTTGACGAAAAATGGCTAAAGCGCAAAAAAATGGCGATGAATTATTACACAAAGGTTATCCCAACCATCTATACTGATCTCTTCGGAATTTTAGGTTTCATAAAATATCTAGCGTTTCAGATAGTTGGATTATTCAGACCTATATATCGTCAAACACGATTAAGCGATATGAGAATTGTGGCACATAAAAGTGCTGCATTAGCTGCTGAAAATTTTATGCTTAGCATGTCGGCTATTGGTTATGACACATGTCCTATGGAAGGTAGTGACACCTTAAGAGTCAAACAGGTCCTGTCTTTACCACGAGGATCAGAAATCAATATGGTTATTGGTTGTGGTATCAGAAACGAAGACAAGGGCATCTATGGACCTCGGTTTAGAGTGCCATTTGAAGATGTTTATTTTGAAAGATAAGCAGATAGAGATTTATAAAACCAAATAGTCTTTAACTGTTCGCTTACCGATTTTTTATGATATCTGAAAATACCAGAAACACCATCAACACCTATCTTATAATCTAAAAACTTAAAATATGAGTTAAACTTATTAGGTTGCTCGACAAAGCTACTATCCAATGCTTTAAATGCTTTTTGTAAATCCTCTTTGGAGTATTGAGTCGCGATTAACTCAACAAGTTTGTTAGAATACACTTTATTGTTTAATAAGTATTTGAAACCATAATACACCTGTTCATCTACATAATTGAGGTTTTGGTAAGTATCAAAAAACAACATCCCTAGCTTATTGTAATGAACTCTAGCTCCCACACCGCAAGTGAAATTTTTATGGTTCTCTAGTACCTCTCTATGCTTATCAAGTATTTGTAAAGACTCTTTGTATTTCCCCTGTGAATTATAATTTGTCACTAAATTGTGTACGACATCAAAAAGATGTATTTTATACCTAATGTCGTTTGATATAAGATCATAAATAGCCTCAGAGTACATTTCTGTTTCCTGATTCAAATAACCACTATAATCCAAAAGCTGTTTATAAGATCTGATTTTTTCAGACGTTGTTGAATTATTTGAACTAATATAATTCTGATGCACCTTCAAAGCCTTTTTCATAATTTGCTTTTGTTCATCAGTTATTTCTCCTTCTGCATGAAAATAGTCATAGAACATATCAGTTAGGAATACCAATCCATTTTCATCTTTATAAAAGAAAGAATCTAAGTTATCATTTTGAGATATACATAGACAGGGTAATAGTAACCATATGACAAGAATTTTTTTCAAAAATTACTTCTTAAAATTCTCAATACCAGACGACAACCAACTCAGGTACTCGTCAGCATCAGGAGTATAACCTACCGGATCGGTGAGATTCTCTTCATTATGATCCATAAGCACATAAAATGGTTGTGTATTGGTCTTATACTTTATGGTTTGTAGTTCACTCCATTTCTGACCAATGTACTTTAGTTTTTTTCCGGGTTTTAGTTTAGAATCTGTAATCTCACTTTCAGAAAGCTTTCGTTTATCATCAACATATAACGATATTAAAACCACATTATTTTTCAGTTTAGATAATACCTCAGGTTCTACCCAAACATTTTGTTCCATTTTACGACAATTCACACAAGCCCAACCAGTAAAATCAATCATCACAGGTTTATCAACTTGTTTAGCATAAGCCAAGCCCTTTTCATAGTCATTAAACGCCAAAATATCATGAGGTGCTAATAAATGTCCTCCGTCTGGCAAGTCTTGATGACTCGCAGAACTACCTCCCCCTTTTGAATTTCCAACACCATAAGGTGATTCACTATAATCTAATGGTGGCGGAAATGCACTGATTAAATTTAATGGCGCTCCCCAAAGTCCAGGAATCATATAAATAGTAAACGACAGTGTCAATAGACCAAATAATAATCTTCCTACGGAAATATGTTTTAAAGGTGAATCATGAGGCAACTGGATCTTTCCCAAAAGATACAGTGACAAGGCACCAAAAATAGCAATCCATATCGCTATAAACACCTCACGCTCTAATATATGCCATTGAGACACCAGATCGGCATTAGATAAGAATTTAAATGCCAATGCTAATTCTAAAAAACCCAATACCACTTTTACTGTATTTAACCAACCTCCGGATTTAGGTAATGAATTCATCCATCCTGGAAATGCTGCAAACAACCCAAACGGTAATGCAATGGCCAGTGAAAATCCTAACATTCCAATAATTGGTCCCATCTGACTTCCGCCAGAAGCAGCTTCAACTAACAAAGTACCTACAATTGGTCCTGTACAGGAAAAAGATACAATGGCTAATGCCAATGCCATAAAAAAGATACCAACAAGACCTCCTCTATCGGCTTGTCTGTCGGCTTTATTCGCCCATGAATTTGGTAATACAATTTCAAAAGCTCCAAGAAATGAAATTGCAAAAACAAGCAAGAGTACAAAGAAGATGATATTAAACCAAACGTTAGTAGATAGAGCATTTAGTGCTGATGGTCCAAAAATCAAACTCACTAAAATACCTAGAAGTACATAAATCACAATAATCGAAAGTCCGTAAATAATAGCATTTCTAATTCCAGCAGCTTTCGATTGGCTTTGTTTAGTAAAAAAACTAACCGTCATTGGGATCATAGGAAACACGCAAGGTGTTAATAATGCTGCAAAACCAGAAAAGAATGCAATAATAAATATAGACCAGTAGCTTTTACCTTCATCTTTGTCATCATCATTTGATGACGTGGCTTTAGTAGCTTTTGAAACTTTAGTGCTTTTAGTAAGATCATAAATTAAATCGACATAGCTTGGAGACAGGCATTGAGTATCATCACACGCCATGAATCCAACCTCTGCATTTACTTTAGTTACAGCTGGATCAGAAAGTTTAATGTGTTGTCTAAACTCTGCCGAATTCTTAAAGAATTTGATCTTCATTTTAAAAACCTTATCCTCAACTTCCTTTCCTTTCTCTTCAGAAGTATCACCTAAAAGCTCAGCACCTTCAGGTAACTCATATACAAATTCGGTTGGAATTGGTCCGCCTTCAGGAACACTCTGAGAATAGAGTTTCCAAGTATCATCTATAGTTGCTTTAGATACCAGAATGTATTCGGTATCTGAAACTTTTTCAACCGATGCCTTCCATTTGACAGGTTCCAGGATCTTTGAAGTATCGTCAGATATTCCAAACGGAGATAATACCGCCTCATCATCAGGAGCTTCGCTATCTTTTAAATTGAAATTAAGATCAACATAATTTGGTGGTAGGCACTTTTCATCATCACAAACCATAAATTCAACTTCCCCTTCAACAAGAGATAATTCCTGATTTAGTACTTTAATACGTTGTCTGAACTCTGCTTTATCTTCAAAGAACTTTATTTGCATTTGAAACACAGGATCGTCTACTGTATGTCCCTCACCTTCCGAAGTTGACCCACTCAGTTCATAATCTGCATTAGCTTTGTACTGAAATGTAGTAGGAATTGGTCCATTTTTTGGTACATTCTGAGAGTATAAGTGCCAACCACTATCTATTGTTGCTGTAGAAATAAGATCATATTCGTTATCAGATATTTTCTCTACTGAAGTATTCCATTTCACAGGTTTAAATACTTGAGCCGTGGAAGTCATTGAAAACACAACCAAACTACATAACGTAAGAATTAAGTTCTTCATCAGAAATAATTAGGGTTTGAAAGACGCTAATTTAAAAAAAACAAAGAGATTATACGACTGTATTAAGATATCATTAGTATCCTAAGTAATCAGACATAAAAAAACCGAACATTTAGTTCGGTTAATTTGTTTTATTGATAGGTTTCTATTTCATACCCTTTAAATTTCCATTGGGTAATTCCGCCTTTAAGATCATAAATCTTGACAAATCCAGCCTCTTTCAGTTTTTTAGAACACTGAGCACTACGTTTGCCTGATTTGCAATAAACGATTACTGGTTTAGTTTTATCGAGCTTTACAATATCCTCATCAAAAGTAGATGATCTAAAATCGATATTTTGTGAATGCTTTATAAAGCCTTCCTTGTATTCTTCAGGTGTTCGAACATCCACTAACTGAACATCTTCAAGTTCTAACAGTGAATCTATTTCTTCGGGAGACACTATTTTAATTTCACTCTTAGTTAGTTCATTTTGTGTCTCTTCTTTGCAGCTTAAAGTAAATGCAAAAAGCGCAAAACAGTAAATTAGTACCTTAGTTTTCATTTTGATTGATTTTTATATTGAAGTCATTTCTCCTGACCATTCGGTAATGCCTCCAATAAGATTATACGTGTTTTTAAAACCTAAATGATTCATTACACTACAAGCCTGACCGCTTCGAGCACCCGCTTTACAATACACATAATAGTTTTTAGACTTATCCAGTTCTTGAACTTCGTTGATAAATCCTTGACCTTTATATATATCAATAGTAATGGCGTTGGGTATAATTCCCAATGCAACTTCTTCAGGTGTTCTCACGTCCAATATTACTGCATTATCATCAGCAGCTAATTGGGATGTCCATTCTTGTTGTGTTAAATCAGCCATAAGTTTTATACATCAATAATCGTGCAAATTTAACATTTCCTTGTGATAAAGACGAAAAAAAATCCGAAGTGTTACACTTCGGATTCTTAAAATTTCAAAATAATTACAATTATACTTTGATTGAACAGCCTATTGCTCTTGTTTTTTGCTCAGGAACTTCTTTACCTTCTAATAAAGCATCTACAGCGTCTTCAACATAGGTTTTTGTTACTGCACTTGCATCCTGATAGTTATCATCTATAGCTCCAATGTATTTTACCTGAGGTCCCTTTTTTGTTTTCTCCAATACGTAAACATGTGGTGTTTTAGTTGCTCCATATTGCGGATAGATCTTCTGACCTTTATCCATTAAATACGGAAAAGTAAATCCTTTTGCTTTTGCTCTGGCTTTCATATTTTCCATGCTATCACCTGGTTTAACATCGGTGTTATTTGGCATAATTGCTATTACAGGATACCCCTTATCTGCATATTTTTTATTCAATGCTTCTACACGATCCTCATAAGCAACTGCATACGGACAAGTATTACAAGTAAAAACAACAATGAACCCTTTGGCGTCCTTGAAGTCTTTCATTGAGACCATCTTGCCATCAATGTTTTCTAATTCAAAATCGGTTGCAATATCTCCAATATCATAACCTGTTCCTACTGAAGTAAAAGCTGAAGTAGCAAATACAACAGCTAATGCTAATACTATTTTAAGTGTGTGTTTCATAATGTTTCTATTTAATAAATTGTTTCAATTCAGTTTCTAATTCGTTGTAATTAAATGAGCGTTCATAGAATTTCTTCTTACTCTTGTTATATATAATTGTTGCAGGAATAGCACCTGACCAATTTTCATTCACTTTCGGAATCCAGGTATTAGAGTCTACATCATTAAGAACTATGACTTCACTTTTTAATTTATTCTTTTGAAGAAACGGTTTTAATTTCTTGTCAATTTGTTTCGGAAAATCTAAACTCACCAAAATCACTTCAACATCTTTATTTAAATAATTAGCATTCAATTGCTCAAAATAAGGCAACTCTTTGACACATGGCGCACACCATGTGGCCCAAAAATTCACGACATACGTTTTATTTACATCCTTAGAACTAAGGTAGTTTTGAAGTTGATTAAAATCAAATATCTTTAAGCTATCACCTGTAAGTTCAAGAGTGTTTTCTTCGGAAAGAGAAACTCGATGAGTCTCGTTTCCAAAGGAAAACAAGACAATAGTTACAATGAGTACTACATATTTCATATCATAAATTTATGAATCAAAAAACATACAAGATTAAATTTAACAAAATATTAAATTACATATTCAAAATTAATATTACATTTGTATATACAATTGTTGTATATGAAAGATATAACCAACATACTTAAAACAAAATCAGATTTGTCTCTCCAAAAGAAGACAGTGTTAAACATTGCCTATTCTAGCATTTGTTTTAAAGATGGAATTTTGATGGTTTTAAAACCTTTTGATATTTCAATTGAACAGTTTAATGTCTTAAGAATCTTAAGAGGTAAACATGGTAATGCCACTAATTTACAAGATATTCAAGATCGAATGATTAGTAAAATGAGCAATACAACACGTTTAGTTGATAAGCTCATATTGAAAGGCTATGTTAAACGATTTGTTTGTAAAGACAATAGAAGAAAAGTAGATATCTTCATAACAGATGAAGGTTTAGAACTACTTAACCGTCTAGATCCAATAATTGACAACAAAGAACATGAACTTACCAAAAATTTAGATAGTTCAGAACTTGAAACCTTAAATCACCTACTGACAAAATTAAGAGATTAATATTTTTTTAAACAAACAATTGTATATACAATAATAGTAGTAACAAATAAAAAAAATAAAATGAGTAACCTGATAGAGAATCTTAGCTGGCGATATGCCACCAAAACATTTGATAGTTCTAAAACAATAAGTCCTAAAGATTTAGAAACACTAAAACAAGCCATGCAATTAACAGCATCATCTTATGGACTTCAACCCTACCAAATCTTAATTGTTGAAAACAAAGACATTCGCTCTAAACTTAGAGCAGCCTCATGGAATCAATCTCAAATTGAAGATGCTTCACACATGGTCGTTATTGCTAATATGACTGATTTTGGTGATGAATTGGTGGATAACTACATTGATAATGTGGCTAAAACTAGAGGTGTTGACAAAGAAGACTTACAAGATTACGCCAATATGATGAAATCAACATTAAGCGCTTTAAGTCAGGAACAAAAAGCAAACTGGACCGCAAAACAAGCCTACATTGTGGTTGGTAATTTATTGTCAGCTGCAGCAGAATTGAAAATTGATGCTTGCCCTATGGAAGGTTTTAGTGATAAAGACTACAATACTATTTTAGACCTCAACTCAAAAAATCTCAATGCGTCAGTAGTCGTAACCTTAGGTTATCGCTCTGAAAAAGACGAAACTCAACATTATAAGAAAGTTAGAAAATCAGAAACCAAATTATTTACATCTATATAAACAACATCTAAAAAACACAAAACAATGAAAACAAACATTTTAAAAACCGCATTTCTTTTAGTATTTGCTTTAACATTTGCATCGTTTACAACCCTATTAAACAAAGAAGTAAAAGTTAAAGAATCAACCATTACCTGGAAAGGCTATAAAGTTACAGGATCACATGAAGGCACAATTGCTTTGAGTGATGGTACATTGATTTTTGATGGAAACAATCTTACTGGTGGTAACTTCACCATAGATATGACAACTATTAATGTTACCGATTTAGAAGCTGGCAAAGGAAAAGAAAAATTAGAAGGCCATTTAAAGTCTGATGATTTCTTCGGAATAGAAAACCATAAAACAGCGAGTTTTAATATCACAAACGTTAGTGGATCTAACGGAAAATTTAAAGTCAAAGGAGATTTAACCATCAAAGGTAAAACACATCCAACAACATTTGATATGATGGTAACTAAAGATCAGGCAACTGCAACTTTAAAAGTAGACAGAACAAAATATGACATTAAATATGGTTCTGCTAGCTTTTTCGATAATCTAAAAGACAAAGCCATCTATGATGAGTTTGATTTAAATGTCACATTAAAGTTTTAATCTTAATTGATTAATAGCCCTATATAATGATTAAGATTCCCATTTATTCGGGAATCTTCTTCATTTTTAAAGAATTAAATTTGAAAACTGAAATTTGATTTCTATATTTGAACTTTAAATCGAAAATGATAATAAATTTAAATCATACATGGTGGTGGAATTCTCGAAACTCAAACTTCGTGAGCTAATCCTATCTGTATATTTAAAAACAAAATATCTAAAAGGCTTGTCAATCACGACAAGCCTTTTTTAATAACAATAAATGAAAACATTCAGCTTATACACCCATTACAAAAAGATACTAGCAGACACCATTACACCTGTGAGTATTTATTTGAAAATTAGAGATAAATTTCCAAATAGCATTCTATTAGAGAGTAGTGATTATCATGCTAATGATAACAGTTTTTCATATATCTGTTTCAATCCAATAGCTTCTATAAAGGTGAAAAATCACATCATAGAACAACATTATCCAGATGGTAGCTCTAAGGCTAATAAAGCCAAGAACATTTCAGTCACTGAAGAGATCCATAGATTTACTAAGCGGTTTAAAGTTAACTCAGATGGGGAGTTCAAATTTATCAATAATGGAATTTTTGGTTATACAGCTTATGATGCAGTAAAGTATTTTGAAGACATAGAGATCAATAAAAAGCCAAATTCTCTGGATATTCCTGATATTTATTATGCGGTATATCAAAATATTATAGCCATAAACCACTTTAAAAATGAAGCTTATATTTTTGCGCATTGTTTTGAAGCTGAAAATAATATTGATGAAGTATTACAATTAATTCGCTCTAAAAACTTTGCCTCATATAATTTTCAAACCAATTCTGATATTTCATCAAATCTAACTGATGATGAATATAAAGACCATGTAGAATTAGCAAAAACGCATTGCGCTCGTGGTGATGTCTTTCAATTGGTACTCTCAAAAAAATTCACTCAAGAATTTAAAGGAGACGAATTTAATGTGTATCGCGCTTTAAGAAGCATCAATCCTTCTCCTTATCTATTTTATTTTGACTACGGAAACTTTAAAATTTTTGGCAGCTCTCCAGAAGCACAACTAGTGGTCAATAAAGGCCAGGCAGAAATTCATCCCATTGCAGGAACGTTCCGAAGAACCGGAAACGATGAAGAAGATCAAAAACTAGCAAAAAAATTAGCTGAAGACGCTAAAGAAAATGCCGAGCATGTCATGCTAGTGGATCTTGCGAGAAATGATCTTAGTCGCCACGGAAGTCAAGTCACAGTAGACACTTACAGAGAGGCGCAGTTTTTCTCACATGTAATTCATTTGGTAAGTAAAGTTACCGGCAAAATACACGACAACACTGCAACAATGCAAGTTGTAGCAGATACATTTCCTGCAGGAACTCTTAGTGGAGCTCCAAAGCATAGAGCTATGCAACTTATAGAGCAATACGAAAAAACCAGTAGAGCATTTTATGGAGGAGCTATAGGTTTTATGGACTTTGAAGGTAATTATAATCATGCTATCATGATTAGAACCTTTATGAGTAAAAATCATAAACTCCATTGGCAAGCTGGAGCAGGATTAGTTTCCAAATCTAATCCAGAACACGAATTACAAGAAGTATATAATAAATTAGGCGCTTTAACAAAAGCGATAGAATTAGCAGAACAGATATGAAAGTACTAGTCATAGACAATTACGATAGTTTTACTTATAACTTAGTGCACTATTTAGAAGACTTAAATTGTGAGGTTATTGTCAAACGAAATGATAAACTCACGCTTGAAGAGGTCGATGCATTTCAAAAAATTGTACTCTCGCCAGGACCAGGAATTCCAGATGAAGCTGGTTTATTAAAAGAGATCATTAAAACCTATGCACCTACAAAAAGCATATTGGGTGTGTGCCTCGGACAACAAGCTATAGGTGAAGTTTTTGGAGGCTCCCTTGTTAATCTGGACGAAGTATATCATGGTGTAGCTACCAAAGTAGATATCTCTGTCGATGATGAAGCTTTGTTTAAAAACATGGACAAATCCATTGAAGTTGGTCGTTACCACTCTTGGGTAGTCCATACAGATCTGCCAGAGCAATTGGAAGCCACATCTTTTGATAGCAACGGACAAATCATGTCTTTAAGACACAAAGTATACGATGTAAAAGGCGTACAATACCATCCCGAAAGTGTATTAACACCTAACGGAAAACAAATTTTAGAAAATTGGATCAATAGTTAATATGAAACAGATTTTAAATAGATTAATCAACCACGAAAGCATCTCAAGCGACGAAGCAAAGAATGTCTTGGTTAATATTTCCGAAGGACACTATAACCAAAGTCAGATTGCTTCTTTTCTAACCATTTACATGATGCGAAGCATCACCTTAGAAGAGCTGCAAGGTTTTCGTGATGCTTTACTGGAACTATGTATCCCTGTTGATCTATCAGATTTTAATGCTATTGATCTCTGTGGAACTGGAGGTGACGGAAAAGACACGTTTAACATATCTACTCTATCATCTTTTATAACTGCGGGAGCAGGTGTAAAAGTAGCTAAACATGGTAATTACGGTGTGTCTTCAGCATCAGGATCATCAAATGTTATGGAAGCCTTAGGTGTAAAATTCACTAATAATATTGATAAACTAAAACAATCCATAGATAAAGCTGGAATTTGTGTCATGCATGCACCACTATTTCATCCTGCAATGAAAAATGTAGCACCTATAAGAAGAGAATTAGGCGTAAAAACGTTTTTTAATATGCTAGGTCCTATGGTAAATCCTGCATTTCCAAAAAATCAAATGGTAGGTGTATTCAATTTAGAACTTCAACGTATTTATGGTTATTTATATCAAAACACCGATAAGAATTACAGCATTATTCACGCATTAGATGGCTATGATGAGATTTCACTAACAGGAAATACAAAGATCATCTCTAATCATTCAGAAACAATGTTAAGTCCGTCAGATCTCGGCTTAAACCAAATAGAACAATCAGAAATATTTGGAGGTGCTACCGTAAAAGAAGCTGCTAAGATTTTTAAGAGGATTATTAATGGTAAAGGAACACAAGCACAAAATAACGTGGTTTGTGCCAATGCAGGATTAGCGATAGCAACAGTGCATCAGATATCGCACAAGGAAGGCTTTGCTTTAGCTCAAGAAAGTTTAGAAAACGGAAAAGCAAAGGCTAGTTTAGACCAACTCATTGAATTAAGTAACTAATGGATATCCTCAAAAAAATAGTTAACGATAAACGTGTCGAAGTCAAATTTCGAAAAGACCTTATTCCAATACGCCAATTAGAAACATCGGTCCTCTTTTCACGTGATACAATTTCACTTGCAAAAAAACTAAGTAGCAGCTCTACCGGAATTATTGCAGAACATAAACGACGCTCACCTTCTAAACAAGTAATCAATCATAATTTAAACGTGTTTGACGTTGCGAAAGGCTATGAAGAAGCTGGTGTTTGTGGTATGTCTGTATTAACCGATGGAAAATATTTTGGTGGTAGTCTAGACGATTTGCTAACAGCTCGTTCCAGCTGTAATTTGCCACTACTTCGTAAAGAGTTTATCATTGATGAATATCAAATATTAGAAGCTAAAGCCTATGGTGCTGATGTGATATTACTCATAGCAGCCGTATTATCTAAAGCAGAAATTAAGCAATTTTCAGAATTAGCAAAGCAGTTACATTTAGATGTATTACTTGAAGTTCACAATGAAGAGGAACTTCACAAATCTATAATGCCGAGCCTAGATATGTTGGGTGTCAATAACAGAAACCTTAAAACATTTGAAGTCAGTTTAGATACCAGTAAACAACTAAGCACATTAATTCCTGATGATTTCGTTAAAGTCTCTGAAAGCGGCATCAGTAGTACTGAAGCAATCAAAGCTTTACAACTCTATGGTTACAAAGGATTTTTAATTGGTGAGAATTTCATGAAAACAGATAATGCAGGTGAGAGTGCAGCTCAATTTATAAAAGACTTACAACTATGAAATTGAAAGTCTGCGGAATGAAATATATAGATAATATCAATGCGGTTGCTCAGTTGCAACCTGATTATCTAGGCTTTATTTTCTATGAAAAATCAAGTCGCTTTTTTGATTCGGAAATTCCTGAAATCTCCTCAGAGATAAAAAAAGTTGGTGTGTTTGTTAATGCAGGTTTAGAATATATTGTTAAAACAATTAATACTCATAATTTACATGGTATTCAACTACATGGTCAAGAATCACCAGATTTTATCAATAATCTCAAACAAATGATTTTAGGTTCTGAGATTAATAATTTAGAAATTGTCAAAGTATTTAGTATGAAAGACCATTTTGATTTTTCGGTATTAAAAGCTTATGAAGATATTTGCGATTATTTCTTATTCGACACCAAAGGGAAATTACCTGGAGGAAATGGATATACCTTTAATTGGGATGTCCTTAACAGTTACCCATCTACAAAACCATACTTTTTAGGTGGCGGCATTGGACCAAATGAAATAAAAAAATTAAAGCACTTTAAAAGAACAGACGCTGCAAAATACTGCCATGCGATTGATGTGAACAGTAAGTTTGAAATAGAAGCTGGTTTAAAAAACACAAATGAATTAGAAAAATTTAAATATGAACTACAACATTAATAACAAAGGATACTACGGTGAATTTGGAGGTGCATATATCCCTGAGATGCTCTACCCGAATGTTGAAGAATTGCGTCAGAATTATCTTAAAGTAATGGCTGAGCCATCATTTAAAAAGGAATTTGACCAATTACTAAAAGACTATGTTGGACGCCCTTCTCCACTGTATTTCGCAAAACGCTTAAGCGAAAAATACAAGACTAAGATTTATCTGAAACGTGAAGATTTAAATCACACTGGAGCTCATAAAGTTAACAACACCATCGGACAAATTTTAATGGCGCAGCGTTTAGGAAAAACCAGAATCATTGCCGAAACTGGAGCAGGACAACATGGTGTGGCCACTGCAACAGTTTGTGCACTCATGGGTATGGAATGCATTGTATATATGGGTGAAATCGATATTGCACGTCAAGCACCAAATGTAGCCAGAATGAAAATGTTAGGTGCTGAAGTAAGACCTGCGCTCTCTGGTAGCCGAACACTTAAAGATGCTACAAACGAAGCTATTCGCGATTGGATAAATAATCCTGTTGATACGCATTATATCATCGGCAGTGTGGTTGGACCACATCCCTATCCAGATATGGTAGCGCGCTTTCAGGCTGTAGTTTCCGAAGAAATTCAATGGCAATTAAAAGAAAAAGAAGGTACAGACAAGCCTAATTATATAGTAGCTTGTGTTGGTGGTGGAAGCAATGCTGCAGGTGCCTTTTATCATTATCTAGAAGACACCAACGTAAAACTTATTGCTGTTGAAGCTGCTGGAAAAGGTGTGAATTCTGGTGAGAGTGCTGCAACATCAGTATTGGGTCGTGAAGGGATTATTCACGGAAGTAAAACACTGTTGATGCAAACTAATGACGGTCAAATAACTGAGCCTTATTCTATTTCGGCTGGATTAGATTACCCAGGTGTTGGACCAATGCATGCGCACTTGTATAAATCTGGACGTGCAGAGTTTATTTCTATCACAGATGATGAAGCTATGACTGCTGGATTAGAACTAAGTCAGCTAGAAGGTATCATTCCAGCTATTGAAACCTCACATTCTCTAGCTATTTTCGATCAAAAAAAATTTAAAGAAAACGATATTGTAGTGATTAATTTGTCTGGTCGAGGTGATAAAGATTTACAAAATTATATCGACTATTTTAAGCTATAAATGAAATACTTCGTCTACATAGTTTTATGCTTGAGTATTGTATCGTGCCATACAAAACAGGAGTCGGAACCTATACAGGTTTCTGTAAGTAATGTTATTGTAAAGCCAAAGCATTACATCGTATCTAAATCTACAGACGCAATAATCATAGATGGAAACGCTAACGAAAAAGCTTGGGAGTTTGCTGAATTTAGCGATAAGTTTATTGATATTGAAGGCATTAAAACACCCAAATTTGATACACAAGTTAAAATGCTTTGGGATGATACAAATCTCTATGTCTATGCTGAATTAAATGAACCTCATATATGGGGAACCTTGACACAAAGAGATGCTGTTATATTTTACAATAACGATTTTGAGGTTTTTTTAGATCCAGCTGGTCAAGGTATTGGTTATGGAGAAATTGAAATAAACGCTTTAAATACAGTATGGGATCTATATTTAAATAAACCTTACAGAATTGGTGGAAAAGCAAATTTTGAATGGAATCTTAATCAATTAAAAACTGCTGTCAATATTCATGGCACATTAAACAATCCTGTTGATAAAGATTCTATTTGGACTGTTGAAATGGCAATTCCATTAAAGCCATTGATAGCCTTAAAAAACAGACCTAAAACCATTCCAAAGGAAGGGGAACAATGGCGAATTAACTTTTCCAGAGTTCAATGGGATCACGACATTATCGCTGGAAAATACCATCGCAAAAAAGTCAATGATAACTACTTAAAAGAATACAACTGGGTTTGGAGTAATCAGAAGGTCATAAATATGCATGAACCTGAAAAATGGGGCTTCTTACAGTTTACAGAAGATACGAGTTCTGAAAATATTACCTTTATTGAAGATGTAGATTTAGATATTAAGCAAACCGCATATGCTTTATTCAGAAAAACCAGATATAATGACCTCAAGTACCTATTGGATGAAGAACAAAACAGCTCAAAATCAATAGTGGTGACCTATGCTAAAAACAAAACTCTGAAGGCTACGTTTTATAAAACATTTTTTGGCTTTGAATTCCGTATTGAAAGTCCGAATTCTAATAGAACTTATATTATTAATCAAGAAGGCACACTGAAGGCACTATGAAAAAAACAACACTTATGCTTGTGGTACTGATTTTGGTGTCATGTAAAAACAAGCCAAGCAATACAGAGTCCACTGACAATATCAATGAGAGTTTCACCTTTGCAACATGGACAAGCCCAGGAGGTGAATTTAACGAAGACCTATGGGAAGCTAAACTAGCTTCTTATGACTCACTAGGCATTTCAGAAATTCTGGTTGGAGGGAATGCTGAATTTTATCAACAGCTAATTCCACTTGCTACAAAGAAGAACATGAAAATTCATGCCTGGATGTGGACCTTAAACAGACCAAATGACACAATAGCAAACAAACATCCAGAATGGTATGCTGTAAATAGAATGGGTAAAAACTCATTGGAATACAGGGCATATGTTGATTACTATCAATGGTTGAGCCCGTTTCATCCAGAAGCTAGAGAATACATAAAGAATAATGTTAGAGAACTTGCCAAAGTAAGAGGACTTGCCTCAATCCATCTGGATTACGTAAGATATGTTGATGTTATTTTAGGAGCCGATTTACAACCCAAATATGGACTAGTTCAAGATCGTGAAATGCCTGAATTCGACTATGACTATCATCCAATTGCTCGACAAGGATTCAAGGATATATTTGGCAAAGACCCCTTAGATATGGAACATCCAGAGCTGAGTACAGAATGGCGTCAATATCGATTAAATGCTATTACAAGTTTAGTCAATGAGCTTGTAGACATAGCTCATAACAGCGATCAAAATATGACTGCTGCAGTATTTCCTTTTCCTGAAATGTCACGTCAAATGGTAAGGCAAGCTTGGAACGATTGGAATTTAGATGCTGCATTTCCGATGGTCTACAATAATTTTTACAGAGAGAATGTCAGTTGGATTGGTTTTGCAATTGAGCAAGGTATTAACGATGTAGAGTTCCCAATTCACGCAGGATTATATAGTCCTGCCCTTACAGATCCAAAAGATTTAGAAAAAGCGATCAGACTTGTTAAAGAGAAAGGTGCTAAAGGATTTTCAATTTTTACTGCTGACAATCTAAATGATGAGCAAAAAGCCGTATTTATAAAGTTAAAAGAAGAATTCAAAGATGAATAGAATACAATCAAAATTACAAGAAGACAAAAAACTTCTTTCCATATATTTTTCAGCTGGATATCCCAATCTGAATGATACAGTTAGTATCATTCAAAATCTTGAAAAAAGTGGCGTTGACATGATAGAAATTGGATTACCCTTTAGCGATCCTCTGGCTGATGGTCCAACCATACAAGCCAGTTCAACCCAAGCTCTTGAAAATGGAATGACCACACAGATTCTTTTCGACCAATTAAAAGATATCCGGAACAGTGTATCAATTCCATTGATTATTATGGGATATTTCAATCCGATGTTACAATATGGTGTAGAGGATTTTTGCAAACAATGTCAAGAGATTGGTATTGATGGGTTGATTATTCCCGACTTACCAGTAGATGTATTCAACGAACAATACAAAACCATATTTGACAAATACGGTTTAATCAATGTATTTTTAATTACGCCTCAAACTTCTGTAGAACGTATTCAATTTATTGATTCACTATCCAACGGGTTTATCTATATGGTTAGTAGCGCCAGTGTAACAGGAAGTAGCTCCGGATTTGGAGATGAACAGACCTCATACTTTAAGCGTATAGCAAATATGAAACTCAAAAACCCACAAATTGTAGGTTTTGGTATATCTGACCACAAAACTTTTAAACAAGCCACCCAATACGCTAAAGGCGCAATTATTGGCAGTGCTTTTATTAAATATCTTTCAAAACACAATTTAGATGCGATTGAAGATTTCATCCTCAATATTAAAAACTGAAATAAGATATAAACCTTATCAGAGTATGATTCAATTTGGATTTATGATATTGAAAGACTATAAATTTATATCTTATGCCTAATCATTACTTTTAGACAGGCTTTTTATGAAACTACTCAACGATTATAGAATTATACTTTTGCTTTGCCTAACCTTAGGTCTGGCTCCTTTCTTTCCTGAACCACATATTTGGGGAAAATTAAAATGGATAGCAGGTGGCGCTATTGGTATGCAATTAAGAGATTGGTTTGATGTACTATTTCACGGTTTCCCTTGGCTACTTTTAATTCGCTTAATCATTGTAAAAACTATTCTAAAAAATGCCACTTAATATTGTACTATTTGAACCTGAAATCCCTAATAACACTGGAAATATAGGTAGATTAGCTCTCGCCTCTGGCTCCAAACTACATTTAGTAAAACCGTTTGGTTTTGAATTAAATGATAGTCGGTTAAAACGTGCAGGATTAGATTATTGGAAACATTTGGATGTTGTTATTTATGACTCTATTGAAGACTTTTTCCAAATAAACACGGATAAAGATTTTGCTTTTTTCTCTAGTCATGGTCATAAATCACATTGGAAAATTCCATTTCAAGATGATATGTTTCTTATCTTCGGAAAAGAATCGGTTGGATTACCTAAATCGATACTCGAGATTTACAAAGCCAATCTGTATAAAATACCGTTATACAGCGAACACATTAGAAGCTTAAATCTCGCTAATGCAGTAAGTATTGTTATTTATGAAGGTTTGAGACAACTTTAATAAACTATAACGCTTTTCAATATGATAGAAAACATGATGATTATTCTCTTGTTGCTAACCAGTAGTTTAAAGATCAATGCACAAAGTAAGCTATTAGAAAGCTTATCAATGAAAAGTGAATTACCAAATACTGAGATTAGTAATACCATACACAACTAATTAAACCTAGATTTAAAATGCAATCCAAACGAACCAAATACTTCAAACTTCTCTCAGAGTACTTTCAAGTTGCTTTAGGGATTGTATTGGCCAGCATTGGTTTAAAAGCATTTTTACTACCTAATGGCTTTATGGATGGAGGTGTTACTGGTATTGCACTTTTAGTAAATAGCTTTGTAAATATTAATATTTCATACTTGCTTATTGCCTTTAGTATTCCTTTTTTAATTCTGGGATACTTTACAGTCTCTAAACGTATTATTATAAAATCGGTCATCAGTATTTTAGGATTAGCTCTATTTATTCACTTTGAAAATTTTGAAACCATAACTAATGATAAATTCCTCATCTCTATTTTTGGTGGATTATTCCTAGGAGCAGGAATTGGAATTGCTATACGAAATGGTTCTGTTTTAGATGGCTCAGAGATCTTAGGTGTATTTGTAAATGATAGGTTTGGCATTAGTATTGGCAAGGTCATTTTGGTGTTCAATGTGATTTTATTTGCCATTACTGCTATTCTCATTTCTACGGAAATAGCCATGTATTCTATTCTCACTTACATTGTTACAGCAAAAGTAACCGATTTGGTTATAGAAGGTTTTGAGGACTTTATTGGTGTGACTATTGTATCTAAAGACTATGAAGAAATTAAAGTTGCTATCATCAAAGAACTAGGTGCTGGAATGACCATATACAAGGGAAGAAGAGGTTTTGGCAGCACTGGCGAATTTCAGGATTTCGACATCATCCACACCATCATCAATCGTATTGATATAAAAAAGATCTACAGAATCATATCACGTATAGATGATGATGCGTTTATTGTTGAGTTTGATGTTAATAGTGTAAAGGGAGGTGTCTTAAGACGTTATCTCAATAAGAAAAAAGACAAAAAACTTCCTTCTTTTATTGCTGAAGAAAAACTGTAGACAAAACAGAGCAAAACGACGATAAAGACACACTCAAATTAGAGTTTAAAAAATTATAACTAATTTTAGAAGACTATAAATACAGCTTATTATGAAAAAACTAGTGTTGTTATTATGTATCGTTCCTTTATTTGCTTTTCATTCCGTAGAAACAGAACACAGTATCATAGGTAAATGGAAAGGTGAAGACAAAGGCGATATAGGATTTGTTTTGTTTGACAGCGAAGGCTATGCTATGTTTGAAACTGGAGATCAAAAAATTGGTGGTAAAGAATATAACACACAAGGAAAAAAAGCAAAAATGACCTATGTGCTTAATAGAGAGACCAAACCAATGGAACTCGATTTTATAGTCACTATTCTTGAGACTAACCAATCAAATCGAATACTTGGAATTGTAGAGTTTGAAAACGAGAATAAAATGCATATGGCTATAGGATTTGGCGGTTCAGAAAGACCTACCGAGTTTGATAAAAATAACTCTATTTACTTTTTTAGAGAACGCTAATTACTATTGCTTATTTTTAAGCATTGTCAAATACATCTGCTCCACTTTGGTTCGTGCCCAAGGTGTTCGTCGTAAAAACTTCAAACTAGATTTTATAGAAGGATCATGTGTAAAACACCGAATGTTGATCTGGTAACCCATGTATTCCCAACCATAATGAGCTTGCAATTCGGTAACGATTTGCTCTAGTTTCACACCATGTAACGGATTATTTGGCTGAGACATATATGCTTTCTTAACTTCTTCTATCGTTACGACGTCTGGAATTATTACGCTTATTTCTGTGTCCTCCAGAACTTTTAGATCCAGAATTTCTGGCGTTTCGTGGTCGTCTGTTTTGACCTTGCTTTATTGGTTCTGTAGAGGCATTGGGATCAGGCTCAAAGCCTTCAACAATATCCACGCCTATTTGTTCTCCAATTAGCTTTTCAATGTTTTTTAAATACGACGTCTCATCTGCACTAACCAGAGATACTGCCTGACCATCAGCTCCTGCTCGTCCTGTTCTACCAATTCTATGCACGTAATCTTCAGAAATATTAGGCAGTTCAAAATTAACCACATGTGGCAATAACGGAATATCCAATCCGCGAGCTGCAATATCTGTAGCTACAAGCACACGAACACTTCCATTCTTAAAACCTGCAAGTGCTTTAGTTCTTGCTCCCTGACTTTTATTACCATGTATTGCCGCTGCACTTATTCCTGCAGAAATCATCTTTTTTGTTAAACGATTAGCTCCATGTTTTGTTCTTGTAAATACCAACACCTGTTTCCAGTTGCCTTCGGAAATGAGCTTAATGATTAAACCTGTCTTTTTGTTTTTAGCCACACGATACACTTTTTGTGAGATGGCTTCTACTGTTGTATTCTCAGGCGTAGCTTCTACTTTAACAGGCTGATTGAGCATACCATTAGCTAGCTTTCTGATATCTTTTGAAAACGTAGCTGAAAACATCAAATTCTGACGTTTTTCTGGCATTAGTTTCATGATGCGTTCCATATCCCTTAGAAATCCCATGTCCAGCATACGATCTGCTTCGTCTAAAACAAATACTTCAACACGTTTAATAGATAACAGGTTTTGATTTTCTAAGTCGAGTAATCGACCTGGAGTAGCAATTAATACATCAACACCACGTCTTAGTTTAGCAACCTGTGGTTTTTGATTCACACCTCCAAAAATGACAGCACTTCTAATATCCAAAAACTCACTATATGCTATAACACTCTCATATACCTGAGCAGCAAGCTCACGTGTTGGTGTTAAGATCAATGCGCGAATAGGTCTGAATTTTGCCTTAGGATTTTCAGATAAATAATGTAAAAGGGGTAATGTAAATCCAGCAGTTTTTCCAGTTCCTGTCTGTGCCGATGCCAATACATCGCGTCCTTCTAAAACGGGTGGAATTGCTTTCTCCTGAATAGGACTTGGTGTAGTGTATCCTTTTTTACTAATTGCTTTTAGTAAGGCATCAGATAAGCCTAAAGATTGAAATGACATAAAATTAGTTTGGTAAATGACCTTCTAAATTTTAGTGTCATTCTTATATTGCTGACAAAGGTAGGGCTAATTTATTCGATAGCTTAGTTTTATTATAAAAACTATAAACCCTGAAAAATTATTTAGAGCTAAACTGCCTGAACTTTAAAAACGGATTTGTGTTACGATTTATAAATCCGTGAACACCACTACTCAATACTAACACACCTGCAGCAATACATGCGATATAAGCAATACTGTTTTCTGTATCTTGATTTGCAATACCTATGGCAACTAACGCCCAGGCACCGACTAGAGCAAATTCTCGCATGTTACGTTTCCATGTAATAATCAAATTTAGTAGTGTGGCAATAACAATCATTGAAATGGTCCAAAACACAGGAGACAATCCAAAACCACTCCAATCTATTTTCACCAAATAGGCAGACACATTTGCTATACTTGCCACAGTCACCCAGCCACTGTAAATTACAAATGGCCACCATAAAAATGCAATGACAGAAATTGGTGCATCCCACAATTCCATACGGTTATTCCATACAATTTTGTGCAACGAAAATAATAGTAGAAAAATAAAAAAGCAGGATAAGCCTATATATTCATAGAGCCAACTTACAATCCAAAGACTATTAGCAATGCATGATATAATAAACCACCAACCTATTTTCAGTATAAAATCGTCATCTCTAACCTTTACAAACAGACTACGCCCTTGATAGATGATAAAACCGATGAGTAACACATAAATAATTCCCCAAATTGAGAACGCATAACTTGCTGGTGTGAATAGGCTTCTTAATCTTCCAGACACCTCTCCTATGGTCGTATTATTCATTTGCCCAGTATTAGACAAATAATTCATAATAATAGTTGCTACCAATGCGATACCGTTTAATACTTGTAGTGCTTTTTTCATATGCTTTTTCCTGAATCTCTTTCAAAAGTTACAAATTTATCTTAATTATAAAAACTCCCGATACTGTAGAACTCTAAAGTCGAAGGTATTAAATTCAGGGTGTTGTGCTTTGAGTTGTTTGTACAAGGGCAAACGACTAATAGAAATATTTGCGGCTCCCGAACCCGATGTTAACGATACTGTTTTTATAAGGCGTCCTTCTAATTCAAACTGATGAACTCTTGGCACTTCATTAGATAAAAGTTCCAGTGTTTTGTTGTAATCTCTTAGATGTCTTCGGAAGAAATATTCTGGTCCGTTTTTACTATTTCCTCCTGTAAATAAAATGGTTTCTATTGTTGGAAATTGTTTCAAATAACCTACTACGTTTCTAAGCTTAATATTTATCATTCCCAAATCTGAAGCATCAATTTTTTGACGTTCTGCACTTTCAACAATATCACAAACGCCAATTTTGTGCTTCATTAAAAACTGTTTACGTTCATTAATAGCTGCTTGAGAATTATCATAACGCAATCCTAATTGATGAATTTCGTCAATGAATAACCAAAGTGAATTGTAGTAACTTCCGTAGCAAAAATCAACATCTTTCTCCAGCAAGTCTCCAGTGCTAAAACGCGGAGGTGGCAATGTGCCAACGATAAGCTTGATGGTGTCCTGATGTATAAAAGGTTGATAAGGATGCTTATGAAAAAACACTTATATCGTTTTTAAAAGTTGCTCTACTTCTTTAATGGTTGTTCTGTATTTTCGTTTGTTTACAGTTGTCATATGCTGCGATTCAATATAGATCTCATTCAATAGGTCTTTAGCTTCCGAAACCTTGCCTTTAGCAATTAAAAACTGTGCTAAATGTAAACGTTCCTCATAATTTGAATACCGCTGATCTATCTGTCGAATCTGAATTTCAGCCTGCTCTGCTTCTCCAATATGATCCAGAGATAAACCGTAAAAAAATTGTGCTTTTGATCCTTTGAAATCGGTATTATCTTTTACTTTTTCAGCATAAAAAATAACCTTTTGATAATTATCAATAAAGAAATAGGATTTTATAAGTTGAAATATGACATGCTTATCATTATGAAAATCTTTAGCAATAGCATCTTCATAATGCTTAATCGCATGATTAAAATCTTTAATATCATAATAGGCATCTGCCAGATTCACTCTATTTTGGAATGTTTCTGAAAATTCCAGTGCTTTTTCAAGGTCTCTAACTTTCTTTGTGGGATTTATGATGGTTGTGAGTTCTTCCTGCATTTTATCTACATCGCGCTTATTATAGACTTGTGTAATGAGGTATACAATACACCCAATTACTGGCAAAAAGATAATTAAGAACACCCAGTAGTAGTCATTTTTGTTCTTATACCAATGATAAACGCAATACACCTGAAGCGCAATAATTAAATAATACTGCATATGTTAAATTAAGATTAAAGCCTAAAAATACTAAAGTAAAGTTTCAAAAATTAGTTATCTTAAAATATAATCAACTTAAAACAAAGATCCATGGGAAAAGGCGATAGAAAATCCAAACGAGGTAAAATTCACAGAGGTACCTTTGGAGTAAGACGACCACGTATAAAAAAGCGACCAAGAACTGAAGATAAAATCAATCCTAATAAAAAGAAGTAATTATCTTGTAAATACTAACTCTGTATCTGAAGAGAGTGCTTCAGTGTAGCGATAATTTTCATAGTCAAAACCTTTGACATCTTCGAGGGTCTTAGCATTTGTATCTATGATATATCTGGTCATCAAACCTCTTGCCAGTTTCGAGAATATAGCAATGGTTTTGTAGTTACCATCTTTTAACTCCTGAAACTTAATGTTAATCACTGGTACTTTTAATGCCTTTGTATCAATAGCTTTAAAATACTCGTTACTTGCTAAATTCAAGAACAATTCTTCATCATCTAACTCTTCATTTAAGGCTTGAGTCACCTGCTTTTTCCAGAATTCGTAGAGGTTTTTATTTTTACCTACCGGAAACTTGGTTCCCATTTCCAATCGGTAAGGCTGTATTAGATCTAAGGGTTTAAGTAAACCGTACAAACCTGAAATAATTCTTACAGTATCTTGAAGCTTATCCAATTTCTTGGTATCAATAGTGTAGGCATCCAGACCTCTGTAAACATCACCACTAAAAGCGTACACTGCTTGTCTGGCATTATCTTTTGTAAAAGGCAAACTCCACTCTTGATTACGTTCGTAATTTAACTGACCTAAATTATCAGAAATGTGCATGAGTTTAGACAAACTTTTAGCCGATTTTTTCTTCAGTAATTTATTCAACCGTTGAGCTTCATTCAGAAAACAAGCTTCTGTGGTTTTAGTAGTTGGTAATTTACTATCGTAGTCTAAAGATTTTGCTGGAGATAATACAAGCTTCATATGTTGAGAATTTATGTCAAATTTACAACACTACAGGTGAATTTTCAACTTAAGTATTTTAAATATATCAATAGAACTATAAGTAAAATAAATTATGCCATGCTATGCTCCTGAATGACATCCCATTCGAAATTGAGGTATACATCACTTCTTGCGTCTAAAGGATTATCTGAGGCTTTTATAATATCCATTTTCCGTTCAAATAACGCTTCGTTATAATCCATGTTTCTGGTAAGTGGGTTATGTTGCGTTTCAGTATTCTCTCTATGTTCTCTGTGCACAATATTATGATGACGAAACAAATAAAACTTTACACCCAATGCTTTGTTTAAGAAGTAGAAAAATACGTCTTCATATCCATAACGACCACTAAACTCTTCATCAACTCCTTTTGTTCTCATAAATACATCTCGTGTTAAAAAGAATACATTGAAATGAGGTTCAGTTCTAACCATACCCGAAAATGTATTGAACTTAAAAATCGAATTATTTGGTGGATGGAAATCAACAAGTTTTTCAAATAAAACCTCAGGAAACGTTAAGTCTAAATCGGTTAAGATTATACGTTCAGACTTGGCATATTTTACACCTAAATTTCTTGCTCCAGCCTGATTCCAGGTAATATCGTCACGTACTCTTACTAAAGTATAATTCAAATTGATGTCTTCAGGAATTCGAATTTCCGCCTTTGAATGATCATCTACAAAAACAAAATGTATTTTCTTTAAAAGATCTACATCATAACTACTGTAAATCTGAATCAATTCTGAAATAGGATCTACTTTAGAGTCTTCGATATAAAAATGCACGATATAGGTTAATTTTATAGCATTAGCCACGTAGTTTTTATTAAATCTTTCTATATAACTTGAGTGTAATTGAGGATCTGCAAAACGATTAATATCCCAGTTGGAAATATCTGCATTATGAAAACCAAACTGTTGGTTCCAAATACCATTCTCTACCGAAAATTGCCTAGCTATGTCTAATGTCGCAAATTTGATGCCTTTGGACTCTAAATACGATTTATAAGTAACACAAATTTGAATGTCTTCCGGATGATGTTCTTTAATGTGTTGATCATTTGCCAACAACTTCAACAACTTTTTAGATCTCAAGCTAAATCCACCATTTCCAATTCCCCAATTGCATGGAGCTCCAATATAGTCGTAATTAAGAAAATCACTTGTCCATGCCTGAGGATTAAGAACATAACCATCAAATTGTATGATTAGAACAAACTCCGTTTCAATATATTTATGTAATTCCTCAATCACAAATTGACTATAAGCTTCTATAGAATCAATTTTAGGAATCTTAACAACACTTTCATGTTTTGAATCAAGATGGGATAATAATTTAACCGACTTAAAATTAATTTCCTTTTGTGAAATCTGAGAGGCATAAATAAGTCTATCAATATTTACGCAATCTATTCCTAATAAGGTAACATTATCTAAATTAATCATGGAATATTAACTTTTAACCTTAGAAATAAACTCAGGAATAGCGGCAAAAAGATGTAATTGAAGCATGGCATCAAATACAGATTTGAACTGTGATGGCATGTGCTTAATATCGAAAGGTATTTGCTTAACGTGATCTAACATAAACGTTCTACTGTCTAGGTCACTTATCTCAATGAGGTATTCGTTTTCATGACTTTTAAAAATAAAACTATCGTCTTCAATATGAATTTGATAATCTGGGTTTAACATATACATATTGGAAGTCTCATTTAAAATCCGATTTAGAAGTTTCATTAAATAAAACATCATTTTAGACGGCTTCACATTATTAAGACAAACTCTATCCTCGCAGTTTAGAATGACATTGTAGTTGCATCGTAAAGAACAATTACCTCGTTTTCCCCAGATAAGTTCCACATGTTCAGAGAAAGCTCCCCAAGAACCAGGACCTGTTGGTCCATAAATGGTCAAAATTGGAATATTAAAAGCTCCAGCTAAATGCGTGATTCCTGCATCATTCCCTATATGAAATTGTGCTCCAGAAACTGCTAAGGCCACCTCATCAATATCACCTGTAACTAATTCATAATTCAAATTAGAGGTTTTAAAATGTGGCTCTGGATTAGGATCATTGGGACCAATAATGATCTTAGCTTTAAGATATGGATAACATTCGTTTATAAGTTCAATGAGCTCTGCATAGTAGTCAATTGGCCATGCTTTTAATAAAAACCCAGCACCTGGATGAATTGTGTAATACAACTCAGAGGCTTCAACTTTATCAAAATAAGGATACCTCTCGTTAGTTTTTTTTATATGAGGAAACTCTGCTACGATACCATCTTTATAATGCTCAATAGAATGCTGCTTGACTTTTTTATGTGTATGATAAACTATTTGTGGTCGTTTCTCAAGGTCATTATTGAACCTTGGATAATTACCTAATTCTATAACTGTATCGTAATTAGATTCATCAACAGAATTTTCATCAATAACTGAAATACCTTTTAAATGAGTTTGAAATAAGTTGACCAAACGCGGTTGTGTAGCAAAAGTAATTGTCTTAAACTGCTGTTTCAACATGTATATTGATGGCAAGGTAAAGAAAATATCACCTATACCACCATAACTTTTATAGACAAGTATCGAATCTGCTACAGCACTTTTTTCAGTGTTCATTTTTATTGCTTTTTATCATTCATAGAATGGTGACAGTTTAATACATACGGCCATAACTAAAAGTGTTTTTCAAATTACACTTGACAGCATAACTTAAAAAACACCTTGTATCTCGAATTTTATATTGTATCGCTAACTCAAGTTATTGACTGCTCATACTAATAACCATCGTCATAGTAGCCATCATCGTAGTAACCATCATCGTAATATCCGTCATCATAGTAACCATCATCATAGTAACCATCATCGTAATATCCATCATCATAGTACCCATCGTCGTAATATCCGTCATCATAATAGCCATCATTAAACATTGAATCGTCGTCAGAATCTGTAGAACAAGATGTTACAGAGATTCCAACAATACTAGCAACAGACGTTATTAATAGCGTCTGACCTGCTTTTTTTATAAAGTTCCTTCTTTTCATACCTTTATAAATAATGGTTCAAAACAAAAATAGCATTTTTTAAATAGTAACAATAAAATAATTACATTTTATCTTGATGCTTTGCGTAATCTCGCCATTTTTCGATACACTGCTGCATATCGTCTGGGATAGGTGAATCAAAACTTAACTGTTCTCTTGTTACTGGGTGTTTAAATCCGAGGGTCTTAGCGTGTAATGCTTGTCGTGGTAAAATCTTAAAACAATTATCTACAAACTGCTTGTATTTTGAGAACGTAGTCCCTTTTAAAATACGCTCACCTCCATAGCGCTCATCGTTAAAAAGTGTATGACCAATATGTTTCATGTGTACACGTATCTGATGTGTACGACCTGTTTCGAGCTTACAGGATACCAAAGTGACATAACCCAAACGTTCAATCACCTTATAGTGTGTTACAGCAGGTTTACCCTTGTCCTGATCATCACCTTCAAAAACAGTATTCTGTAATCTATTCTTTGGATGCCTACCAATGTGACCTTCAATAGTACCTTCATCTTCAGAAACATTTCCCCAAACTAATGCTACGTATTCTCTCTCACTAGTTTTATTAAAAAACTGTTTAGACAGGTGAGTCATAGCTTGTTCGGTTTTAGCAATAACAAGTAATCCGCTAGTATCTTTATCAATTCGATGTACCAAACCAGGTCGCTCGCTGGAGTTATTAGGTAAATTTTCAAAATGAAATACCAAAGCATTGATTAAGGTGCCCGAATAATTCCCATGACCAGGATGTACAACCATACCAGCAGGTTTATTGATAACTAAAAGTGCATCATCTTCATAAACGATATTTAATGGAATATCTTCAGGTGTCAACAAGTATTCATAAGGCGGATGCTCAAATAACACACGAATCTTGTCAAAAGGTTTGACTTTATAATTCTGTTTGACCTGCACATCATTGACATAAATACTTCCTTCTTTTGCTGCCGTTTGTATCTTATTACGTGTGGCATTCTCAATACGATTCATTAGGTATTTATCAATACGAAGTGGTGCCTGACCTTTATCTACTGTAAAAGCATGGTGCTCGAATAACTCATCGTCATTCTGATCTCCTGATGTATGTTCTGTGGTCATTTTTTTAGTTCGATCCTCGTTTTCCGTTTCCTAAAACAACATCGATTTTTGAAGTTAATGGGAGTAATACGCCTGCTTTAATCGTTTTACCTTTGTGTTTGATAGCAATGACTTCTTCTTTTCCTATATCATCTACATAAGTCACATCTCCAACAACAAATCCTAAAGTTTCCAATGTTGGTTTTGCCTGTCGAAATGTTCTTCGTACAATATTTGGCACAGCAACTTTACGATAGCCCGATGGGTTTAAGGTGAGGTATATTTTTCGATTTTCTTTGACCTGAGTTCCTGCTTTTGGATACTGTTCTATTACAGAATATTTTGGATATTTCGGATTGTAATTGGCTGAGTCCTGAATTTCCATAACCAAATCATTATCGTCCAATTCAATCTGAACAGTTTCTAATGTTTTTCCTTTGAGGTTAGGCACTTTGATAAACTCACCATGATTAGTTGTACTATTTAACCATTGCATGGTGAAAAAAATGATGAGCACTAACGCAACAGCAGCTAATGCTAGCTGTTTGAAAAATGTTTTGCTTTTAAGAAACTGTACGAGGCTCATGTTATAAATTTATACTGCGACAAATATATAAAAACGAAAGCGTTTTTTTTATGGGTTTATTTGGTATTTTAGCTTAACTGATAATGAGCAACTATATTGCTTAACAATCTAATTAAAACAGGATACTATCTTTTCGGTAAAAATTATGAAAAAAAATATTGCCATCATTATGGGAGGTTTTTCTAGTGAATATGAAATTTCTCTTAAAAGCGGACAAGTAGTTTATGATACTTTAGACAAGTCTAAGTATACCCCCTACCGCATACAGATATTCAAAGACAAATGGGTTTTTGTTAATGAACAGAACGATGAGTTTCCTGTTGATAAAAATGATTTTTCCATCAGAGTAAATGGTACTAAGGTAAGTTTTGACTGTGTGTTTAATGCCATTCATGGATCACCTGGCGAAGATGGTATGATGCAAGGATATTTTGAATTGCTTAATATACCTCATACGAGTTGTAATATGTATCAGGCAGCGCTTACCTTCAACAAAAGAGACTGCTTGAGTGCCTTAAAGCCTTATGGAATTAAAACTGCCGAATCTTATTTTTTAAATCTTGGAGATGATATAAATGAAGATGCTATTGTAGATAAAGTTGGCTTACCTTGTTTTGTAAAAGCCAATAGAGCTGGAAGTAGTTTTGGAATTAGTAAAGTCTATAAGAAAGAAAATCTCAAAACGGCAATTAACGATTCTTTTAAAGAAGATGATGAAATTATAATTGAATCTTTTTTAGATGGCACTGAAGTATCTGTAGGTGTGATTACTTACAACGGACAGGTTAAGGTGTTACCAATTACTGAAATCGTCACAGACAATGATTTCTTTGATTACAAAGCAAAATATCTAGGAGAATCCCAAGAAATAACTCCAGCAAGAATTGATGACAACCAAGCTGAAAAAGTTAGAATTATTGCCAAAAAAGTCTATGAAGTACTCCGTTTAAAAGGATTTAGCCGAAGTGAATACATTTTTAAAGATGGTGAACCTCATCTTCTTGAAGTCAATACTGTCCCTGGCTTAACCACTGCTAGTATTTTACCACAACAAGCTGCACAAGCAGGCATTAGTCTGAGTGAATTGTTTGAAAATGCTATTGAAGAAGCACTCCAATAATATTAAGTATCTTTGAATACGTAACTAACAAACCTGGTTTTACACTCCAACTATGAAACGAGCAATCTTTCCTGGATCTTTTGATCCTATAACCTTAGGCCATTACGATATTATTGAACGTAGCGTGAAACTTTTTGACGAAGTTATTGTAGCTATAGGTATCAATGCAGATAAAAAGTATATGTTCTCAATAGAAGAACGTCAGCAATTTATCGAAGATGCGTTTAAAGATGAACCTAAAGTAAAAGTGGTTACTTACAAAGGACTGACTGTTGATTTTTGTAAAAAAAATAATGTAGAATTTATTTTAAGAGGCTTACGAAATCCTGCCGATTTTGAGTTTGAAAAGGCTATTGCACATACCAACAGAGATTTGGCTCCTATAGAAACGGTATTTCTATTAACTGCAGCTAGCACGTCATACATTTCGTCTTCAATTGTGAGAGATGTGATTAGGAATGATGGCGATTACACCAAATTGGTTCCTAAAAGTGTGAGAGTTAAATAAGATTATTGCGTTTTGCTTTTTGTACCGCTTCAAGCTTACTATGCACTTGTAGTTTTTTGTAAATGTTTTCGATGTGCTTTCTAACTGTACCTTTTGAAAGAATCAAGTTATCAGCAATTTGAATGTAATTGAGTCCTTTACTCAAATGTTCTAAAACTTCAGTTTCACGATTTGTTAATTTAATATCTTCTTTATCTTTTTCATTTTCTATACTCAACGGGTTGCGAAGTAACTTCAAAGTTTTTAGCGCTATTGAGGGATTCATCGCTGCGCCTCCATTGAGTGTCTCTAAAATACCATCGTGTAAATCTTTCGCATTAATTTCTTTGAGTAAATAACCATCTGCTCCAGCTTTTATTGCATTAAAAATATGCTCATCGTTATCAAACACAGTAAGCATAATAATCTTAATATGTGGATATTTTTGTTTGACTATTTCAGTAGTTTCAATACCATTAAGTACTGGCATTTCTATATCCATTAAGATCAAATCCAAATGATGATTATCTTCTAATTTAATCATTAAATCAGACCCATTCATTGCAGTAAATTTCAAATTGAACTCATCAAAAAAAGATAGTTTTTCCTTAATGGTATTTATTAAAAAGGTATTGTCATCTACAATGGCTATCTTAATACTCATATCATTTATATTTTGATTTAGAAAGTTACAATTTCAGCAATAAAGAAACGATACGCTTTATGACGTATTTAATCAATTCTTATCTTTAAAGACATCTGTGTTCCTGCATTTATTTCAGAATTCAGTTCAATCTCTGCGCCTATATCATGAGCACGTTTTTTTATATTATTTAGACCGTTTCCTAACTCGACTTTAGTCATATCAAATCCTTTACCATCGTCGCTGACAGAAGCGTATACAAAACCCTCTCTTATGTCAAAGTCTACGGAAATATGCTTTCCTTCAGAATATTTAATTGCATTATTGATACTTTCCTGAATGATACGATAGATATTCATTCCTTCAACAGAGGTGAATTTTAAGTGTTCCACTTTTGAAGAATTAGAATTAAACTTAAAACTCATATCATCTGAGGCTAAATTTGCTTTTTCAACGAAATTAGATATTCTGGATTTAAGATCTTCAACTGATATTTCGGTTTTGTTCATGGCCCAAATCGTATCCCGCAATTCATAAATAGTTGATGTTGTGAACTGACTTATTGTATTGAGTTTTGTATTCAATTTATCATCCTTGATATCAAAACCATATTTCAAATTATCAATAGAGGAAATAATGAAAGTCAGTTGGGCTCCAATATTGTCGTGTAGATCTCTGCTAATTCTGAGTCGTTGTTCCTGCAAACGATTTTGAGTTTCTATTTTTAAGAGCGCGTCCTTGAGTTCATTTTCCTTAAGGAGTTGATTATTTTTGAGTTTTTGCTGATTATAGAACAAAAAACCCAAAAGTCCTAATAGTAAAGCAAATCCTATTGAACCATATAGCTGATAATTTTGTTTCTGGATGGTTAATTCTTGCTCAGCAATTTCAGCTCTTTGAACTAAAATTTCACGTTCTTTTTTTTCAGTTTCATATTTAATTTCAAAATCTGCAATAGCATCAGCATTGTTTTTAGAAAAAACAGAGTCTTTCAATGTGAGAAAGTTTTGTCTATGCATTCTTGCTTTTGAAAAATTATTAAGCATGTAATGACTCTCTGCACAGGTTAAATGTAAGTCGGCAGAAATAAGCTCAATTTCGGGATAGAGTTTTACCAATTCAAAGCCTTTTTTGGCATAGTTTAAAGCTACTTGAGGTTGGTTCATTTCGTTATATAATGCTGAAATATTATTTAGTGTTATTAATTCTGATTTTTGTTCAGAATCATAGTCCTCTGGTTTGCTCAAAGCTTTGAGGTAGGTTTGAAGTGCTAAATTAAGATTCCCATTTTCATTATAGGCATTACCAAGATTATCGAGTAGTTTATAATATTCGATCAAATTATTTTTTCGTTTAGCCAGATCAATTCCTTTTTTATAAATCAAAATTGCCTCGTCTGTTCTCCCAAGATCTTTAAGATTAATTCCAATATTATTTAAGGATGTAATTTGTTCATTTTGCATATCATATTTCTCTCTAATTACGAGAGATCGCTTATGATACTCCAATGCTTTTTCACTAAAATTCATTTCTTGATAAATAAGACCAATATTATTTAAAGATACTGATGTAGACTTTTCATCACCTTTTTCCTCGTTCATTTTTAGAGCTTCAAAAAAATACTTCAATGCCTCATCATAATTAGCCCTGTTCCAATGATACATCCCCAAATTATTAACACACATAGACTCTATGATATCAAATTTATAATCACGACTCATTTTGAGTGCCTTTTTAAAATAATATCCTGCAGAATCAGATTTACCAGTAACATCCATATAAATACCATGTGTATTAGTAAGTTCTGTTAATCCAAAATTAAATTGGGCTGCTTTAGCTAATGTTTTACCTTCATTAATCACCTCTATTGCCTTCTTAGTATCATTAAAAATATAGCTGAATGCTATTTTATTTAACATCCTGATTTTAGCAGAATCATTTTTTGTCTCTCTAGCAACAGTTAAAAGACTATCAAGATTTTGTGAGTAACTTACAGCATTTACGATGCACAAAAAAAATAAAAATGCAGGTCTCATGTTAAAAAGGATTAATTAATAGCATCTTCAAGATACTACTTTTCAGTAATATCATTAATTCGCAATAGATAAAGTAAATAGAATTTGTAGAGAAGCTTCTGAAAACAAACTTCACTTTAAGGCATAAAAAAAGCATCAGATTTGATAGGCCTTTTTGGGACAACAAAATTAACTGACGCTCTTTTAAAAAATTGATTAATAGCAATGCGAATATAGAATTTAATGGTTATGATGTAAGTTTTTTTCGACAAGAAGCAATTAAAAAAGATTAAGCGTAATCTTATAAAAAATCACGCCTAATCATAATCTCAACAACAAGATTTAATTATTAAGATTGTAAGCATAGATAGTTCTATCATTTGCCTTGTAATACAAATAGCCTCCAAACTCATCAACTTGATAATCAGGTTTTTTATCTTTTAATATGATCTCTTTTTCTTTTGAACCGCTATCCTTATTTAGCTTAACTAAACCAACGCCATCGTCTAATTTTGTTAATACAAATTGAGAATTTTGAGTAGCAGCAGTGGCTTTAAAACGTTTAAGCATCTCTGCTACCGAAGCTCCAGTTGCAGCAGCCATTCCATTTCCTAAATTAGCATATCGTTGACCAGTGGTTGTATAATTACCTAACATATTTCTATTTTGATTTGCCACTTGATAAGCACTTGAAGCGACTGCAGCTGTGGCTACAGCTGTTACTCCAGCCAAAATAGCTCCAAAAGCACTTTTACCTGGTGCTCTGTAGTATTCGTGCCATTGGGTTTCACCATCCCAATCTAGCATCATCATATTTTGTGATGATGTTAAAAGAATCCCATTATCTCTAACTTCAACAGATGTTGGATCCTCTTTTCCATCAAAATCCAATTCAGCTAAAAGTTTATAGTCTCCAGAATCTGCATTGATTGCAAATAATTTATCATCAGCACTAATTAAAAAATTATTGTGGGTTTTATCTAAATCTGAACTTACAACATCAGCTCTTTTAAACTTTAAAGGCTTTTTCCATACTTGATCACCTGTCTTGAGATTAACTATATTAGCATCTTCAGAAGTGATATAAATTAAGCCCTGAGATGTTTGAGCCATAGTTAAAATATTTTCTCCTGTCTTTAAGGGCTTCTTAAATAGTGTTTGACCATCGTAAGAAATTTTATTTATACCACCTTCTTTTATTCCGAAGAGAATACCATCATCCATGATATAAAAGTGTTGGACATAACCTTTCGTTTTTGGCGCCTTTTCCCAAAGATCTTCTCCAGTGCTGGCACTAAACATCGTTATTTTTGATTCAGCTCTACTTGCTGCCAATTTAGCTAAACCTTTCTTCCCTGAATCTGCAACATCACTAACTACTGCCAATCCTTGAGGTAAAATTTGAAAGTTAGATACACTTCCTTTCACTTTTCTTTCTTCAGACCAAGCTTCGCTCCCATTAGAATTTAGTTTATATATTCTGGTATTTTTCCCATTAGCCGTTGCTGCAAAGGCATATATATCTTTTTCAGATGCATCACTTGTCATCCAATTCACATTTTTGATTTTATTCTCCCAAAGTGTTTCACCCGACTTAGATTTTGCTATTACTCCCTGACTAGTAGGTATGAGTAATTTATCGTTTAACAATAGTGGTCGTCCTGTAACAGCAAAATACTTCATTGATACTTTACCAGGTTTTATCAGAAAAAAAGCGTAATCTTCATTGCCTGTAACTAAATCATAAACAGCTACTTTAGGCGTAACGCTTTCCGCTTTTCCACCTCCTTTTTGAAAACCACTTACAATAAGTTTGTTTTCTGGCATTATAATATTGCATGTCATTACGTTTTTCCAACCTTTAGATTCTGTTGTAAACAGTATCTTTCCAGACATGTAGTCTATAACCGCCTTTTTTGAAGAAAGATTTGCAAATCCAGTTTGCCCCACCATAACGTAAGGTGCTTGTGGTATAAACGTAAGCTCTTCTGGCTTAACTCTGCCATAATCTGTAAAATTAAATAGTAATCCATCTTGACCTGGTTTAATTCCAACTAAACCGTCATTTGTTGCAACCACAACAGTTCCTCCTTCTGTGATGGTCATCTCATTTATCTTTGCTCCCAAATCATAACTCTGATCTGGAGTCTCTGCTTTTTGAGCATATAATGAGGTTACGCCAAAAATAAGCGCAACCGTCACTAAGCTCTTCATTTGAATTAATAGCGTTTTCATACTAACTGTAATGTTTAGTTTACTTGTTTATTCAAGTTAAATGAACCCTCTGTGATTGTTTTTACAGATTGGTCACCATTTACATTTTTACATGTAAACTCAAAGGTTCCTATTACTTTAGTGTCGGTTTCTTCAGACACTCTAAATTCACCCACCATAGTATCATCATATGGCGCTTGCCAGATTTCTGTTGTAGAGTTTTGCGGATTATTTAAATCGACATCTGTTTCTGTATAAGACCCAGAGTTAAAAATATTCGCACCTCCACCTAAAGGGTAAGTTCCTACACCATCATAACCCAATATGGTAAATGCAAAGGCATTACCATCACTATTAGAAGCAATTATGATTAAGTTTTGACCTCCATTTGCTACTGTAGCCGATGATGATATTTCTAAAGATTGAAATGAAGTTCCATCTACTTTAGCAGCTAATACGCCTGAACCAGCACTACCTGGAGCACCTCCATCGTCATCGCTTGAACATGATGTGAATGTTACTAATGAAACTGTCATTACAAGTAACATGAATTGTCTTAAATTTCTCATTGTTGATTAATTTTGTGGTTAATAATGAGACAAAGTTGCGTTTTAAGACAGGGCAAGACAATACGGCAAATGTCGTATTTTTAAAATGTAATGTGAGAAACCCTTGATTTTAAAAGGGTTTTCTTCGTTTCTAATTGTTGAAGAAAAGTAAGATGCGCATCAGATTCTGGATTAAAAGGTCTATGTGTTAACCCTTTTTGAATCTCCTCGACGTCTTTCATTGTGGTTTGAGCATCCGATGACATCCAAACCTGTTGAAAGCGCTCCCAAATATATTGAACTGCAATAGGATTAGGATGGATCATATCAGGATTATAAAATCTATAATCGCGTAACTCATCCATCATAATTTCATAAGACGGAAAATAGTAACACTGATGTCTCGGGTCTACAATGTGATGAATTGCAGTTATCAAATGAGATTTACTCTGCGTATTTTCAATAAAACCGTCTTTAATATGTCTTACTGGAGATACGGTGAATATAAAAGACACTTCAGGATTAATACCCCTAATCAAACTTATAATAGCATCGAGAGACGCTCGTATTTGTTCAACAGATAATAATTCTTTTAAAAATTGTTTCTGCAGAACTTTATGACAATTTGCTACAATTGTATCTGTATCTATGAAACGATAAGCCCAAGCCGTTCCTAAAGTAATAATGACATGCGTGGTCTCTTTTAAAAATTGATGCGTAGTCTTGATTTGAGCATTTAGATCATTTAGGAGTTGATCTTCGCTACTATGACTCCGTTTGGAGTGTGCATCAAAACAATGCCATTGTTCATTATGAAAGAAAATGTCATTTTTTGTGTATACTTTTTCATTGATGGCATTGGTAATTAATCGCTCAATAGCCAAAGGATGAAACAAAATTCCAAAGGGGTTTTGTAGCTTCTGAAACTTGAAGTATTCAAACTTTTCGCCAATGTTTTCAGCAAAGCAAGAACCCAACAATACGAGTTTAGAATGATAATCAATTTGATCATACTGTTGTTGAGGAAGGGGTATGTTGGTTTGAAGATTCATCCTATTTGCTTATCGATACCCACACTTCGACTGCGCTCAGTGTGACAATGTGAGACACAATTTATTTTAAATAATTTTTAGCAGCCATTAAAGCCGTTTCAATACCTTGCGGATGTTTACCTCCTGCTGTCGCAAAGAAAGGTTGTCCGCCACCTCCTCCTTGGATGTGTTTACCAAGTTCTCTTACAATAGTTCCTGCATTAAGATCTTTATTCGCTACAATTTCTTTTGAAATGTAACAAGACAAGATTGCTTTACCATTATTTTCTGCTCCAAATAGCAGAAATAAATCATCAAACTGGCTTCCTAATTCAAAACATAAATCTTTAATACCACCAGCGTCTAAATCTAATTTCTTAGCTAAAAATTGAACACCATTAATAGTAGTGAGTTCACTTTTTAAATCGCCTTTAATAGATTTGGCTTTTTCTTTTAATAAACTCTCAATTTGTTTCTTAAGATTCGTGTTTTCCTGCTGTAGATTTTGTAATGCTTTGACAGGTTCTTTAGAATTATTGAGCAGATCTTTCATTTCAAAGTATGCTCTGTTATTATCGTAATAGAATTCTTTTACAGCATCACTAGTAATAGCTTCAATACGTCTAACACCAGCTGCAACTGCGCCTTCAGATACAATTTTAAAGTGCCATATATCTCCTGTGTTTTGAACATGTGTACCACCACACAACTCAATGGATTGCCCAAAACGTACCGCACGAACCGTATCACCATACTTTTCGCCAAAAAGCGCCATAGCACCTTCATCGATAGCTTGTTGCATTGGAATATTACGTTTCTCCTGTAGTGGCAATTTTCCATCAATACGTCTGTTGACAAAATTCTCAACCTCACGTAATTCTTCAACAGTTAACTTTGAAAAATGTGAAAAATCAAATCGTAAATACTTAGAGTGCACTGCAGATCCTTTTTGCTCAACATGTGTTCCTAAAACCTCACGAAGCGCTTGATGTAGTAAATGGGTTGCTGTGTGATTACATTCTGTTCTGTATCGTTGTTTAGCGTCAACTGAGGCTTTAAATGTTCCATTGACATCCTTTGGAAGGTTTTTAGCAAAATGAACCGATACATTATTTTCTCTTTTAGTGTCAATAATATACACCACATCACCGTGAGCATCTTCTAAGTATCCCTTATCACCAACTTGCCCGCCTCCTTCGGCATAAAATGGTGTGATATTAAATACCAACTGATAAAGCTCACCATCCTTCTTTGAGGTTACTTTTCTATACTTTGCAATTTTAACCTGAGCTTCCAAAGCATCATATCCTATAAACTCTTGTTCTTCATCCTCAATTAAAACCGTCCAGTCGTCAAATTTAACAGCTGTAGCTTTTCTACCATCTCCTTTTCTATTGTCTAGATGTTTTTTAAATTCGGTTTTGTTGTATTGATACCCTTTTTCTCTGAGTATTAATTCGGTTAAATCTTCAGGAAAACCATAAGTGTCTTTAAGTTCAAATACTTTTGCTCCTGAAATTTCTTTACTTTTTGAATTTTCAATAATACGATCTAAAAGCACCAAACCTTGATCTAAGGTTCTTAAGAATGAACTTTCCTCTTCCTTGATCACATTCTCAATCAATTGACGTTGTGCTTTTAACTCTGGAAAGGCTTTTCCCATTTGTTTAACGAGCACCTCAACCAATCTGTAAATAAAGGGTTCTTTTTTATCTAAAAATGTAAATCCGTAGCGAACGGCACGACGTAAAATTCGTCTTATAACATAACCAGCTCCTGTATTACTCGGAAGTTGACCATCGGCTATAGAAAAAGCAACAGCACGAACATGATCAGCAATCACACGAATAGCGACATCTATCTTTTCATCTGTTCCGTAATCTTTATCTGTTATGGTCTCAATCTCACGAATAATTGGTGTAAAGACATCGGTATCATAATTAGACTGAACACCTTGCAATACCATACAAAGACGCTCAAACCCCATACCAGTATCGATATGCTTGTCAGGAAGATTCTCCAGAGTTCCATTAGCTTTTCTATTGTATTGCATGAATACCAAGTTCCAGATCTCAACCACTTGTGGATGATCCATATTGACTAAAGATTTTCCGTCAACTTTTGCTTTTTCCTCATCAGAACGTATATCAACATGGATCTCACTACATGGTCCGCAAGGACCTTGATCTCCCATTTCCCAGAAGTTATCACTCTTGTTTCCCATAAGAATGCGATCTTCAGGAATAAAAGCTTTCCAGAAATCATAAGCCTCCTGATCCATAGACAGGTTATCCTTATCATCACTACCTTCAAAAACAGTAATGTAAAGAATATCCTTATCGATACCAAACTTTTCAGTTAACAACTCCCAAGCCCAGGCAATAGCTTCCTTTTTGAAATAATCTCCAAAACTCCAATTTCCAAGCATTTCAAAAAGCGTGTGATGATACGTATCATAACCTACTTCTTCAAGATCATTATGTTTACCAGACACACGAAGACATTTTTGAGTATCTGCAATACGATTGTTCTTTGGCTGAGCATTTCCGAGGAAAAACTCTTTAAAAGGTGCCATACCAGAATTGACAAACATTAAGGTTGGATCATCTTTTAAAACCATTGGTGCAGAGGGCACAATGCTGTGTTTTTTTTCTTCAAAGAAGTTTAAAAAAGTTTTTCGAATGTCTTGAGACTTCATAATCAGTTGTTAAAAACCTTGTTTCTATTTAATTCCTTTAAATAAGAAACAATTTATATATTTGTGTTACGTTCTATTATTCTTGCAAAAATAGAACTTTTTAAGATATGTCTAAAGTAAAATATTATTACGATCCAGAAACACTTTCTTACCGCAAAATAGAGCGAAAGAAAGGCAACACCATTAAGTTTGGAATGGTATTTTTATTAGCATCGGCACTATTTGGTTTTTTGTTCGTCTTTATTGCCAGTCAGTATATTGAATCTCCTCGAGAACGCGCTTTAAAACATGAGCTTACCAATTTACAGTTACAATACGACTTATTGAACAAGCGTGTTGACAATGCATTTGCAGCTTTAGAAAGTGTTGAAGAACGCGATAATTCAATTTACAGACTATATTTTGAGGCTAATCCAATTCCTGAAGAGCAACGACGTGCTGGTTTTGGAGGTGTAAACCGTTACCAAAAATATGAAGGATTTGACAATTCTAAATTGATTATTGAATCGAATAAACGCATTGATCAATTACAAAAAGCCATTGTGGTACAATCAAGGTCTTTAGATGAAATAGCTGTTTTAGCAGAAGATAAAGAGAAGTTTTTATCCTCAATTCCTGCAATTCAACCTGTAAGAAACAAAGATCTCAAACATATGGCATCTGGCTATGGTTATCGAACCGATCCATTTACTAAAGTTAGAAAGTTTCATTTTGGTATGGACTTCACTGCACCACGAGGCACACCTGTTTATGCTTCTGGAGATGGCGTTGTAAAGCGTGCAGATAGCAATTCGTCTGGTTATGGAAAACACATCAGAATAGATCATGGCTATGGTTATGTCTCATTATATGCGCATTTGTACAAATACAATGTAAAAGCCAATCAGAAGGTAAAACGTGGTGATCTCATTGGTTATGTTGGCAGTACAGGACGCTCTGAAGCTCCACATTTGCATTACGAAGTATTTAAGGATGGTGATCGTATTAATCCTATAAATTTTTACTACGGAAATTTGACTGCTGAAGAATATGCTCGATTATTAGAAAAAGCATCATTAGAAAATCAATCTTTAGACTAAGACTATGCACATTGACCTTCCCGAAAAACGCTATTATGGTATTGGCGAAGTCGCTAAAGCTTTTAATGTTAACACTTCATTGATTCGCTTTTGGGAAAAAGAATTTGATATCCTCAAACCCAAAAAAAACGCAAAAGGTAATCGTAAGTTTACACCAGAAGACATTAAGAACCTTAAGTTTATCTATCATCTGGTTAAAGAACGTGGTTTTACTTTAGAAGGTGCAAAAACACATCTTAAAGAAGGGAAAAAACAATCACTTGATACATTTCAGATCATTGAAAAACTGGAAGGTATCAAAGCACAACTTATCAAAATTAAAACACAACTTTAAAACTATATCATCATGAAAAAGTGGCTACCATGGATTATTATCGTAATAATCGCATTTGGATTATATTCAAAAGGTTCTGGATTTTATAATAATGTAATAGCTGAAGAAGAAAATATTGGGGAACAATGGTCTAAAGTAGAAAGTGCCTATCAATTGAGAAGTGACTTGATCCCAAATTTAATGAAGATTGCTGAACGTTATGCAGAATATGAACAAGAGACCTTTAAAAGCGTAACCGAAGCAAGATCAAAAGCAACTAGTATTCAAATAGACCCCTCAAATATTACACCAGAACAATTGGAACAATTTAAGCAAGCACAAAGTTCTATGACCTCTGCTTTATCTAGGTTATTAGCTGTTTTTGAGAGGTATCCAGATTTAAAAGCTAATGAAAATTATAAAGAAGTCATGAACTCTTATGACCGAGTTGAAAAACGTATTAAAGTTGAACGTGATCGCTTTAATGAGGCCATAACTCCCTACAATAATCTGGTAAGAAAGTTTCCAAACAACTTATTTGCTTCCGTATTTGGTTTTGAAAAGAAAGTACGATTTGAAGGTGATGATGGTATAGAAGTTGCTCCAGATATTAATGATAGCATTAGAGAATAGCAATCATGCCTAATATTGAAGATTTTCTATCACCACAAGAAGAACAAGACATCATAGATGCCATAAGAGAGGCTGAAAAAAACACCTCAGGTGAAATACGTATTCACATAGAACATGATGCTGAACTTGATCCAGTTGATCGTGCCATAGAAGTCTTCCACTATCTTAAAATGGATAACACCAAACTTCAAAATGGTGTCCTTATTTATGTAGCTGTTGATGCGAAAACATTTGTGATTTATGGTGACAAAGGCATCAATGATGTGGTGCCATCAGATTTTTGGAATAGTACCAAAGACATCATGCAGTCACATTTCAAAATCAATCAATTTAAACAGGGGCTTATTCAGGGCGTATTAAAAGCTGGTGAGCAATTAGAAAAACATTTTCCTTGGGATCATAGCGATCTCAACGAACTCTCTAATAAAATCTCTAAAGGATAAATGTTGAAGTTTAAGCACATATTGTTAATTGTTTTTATCAGTTTTTTTAGTGGTTTAACATCTACTATTCAGGCGCAGTATAACATTCCTCCTAAACCAAATAAATTAAAAGATCAAAAAAGTGTTTATGACTATATTGGATTACTATCAAAAAATGATAGTTTAAGTCTAGAGCGCAAACTCATTAGATACTCTGACACAACTTCAACTCAAATTGTTGTTGCTATAGTTAGTACACTCAATAATGATGATATCACTTTAGTTGGTGCTGAATGGGGGCAAAAATGGGGTATTGGTCAAGCTAATGAAGATAATGGCATACTTATTTTACTCGCTAAAGATGATAGAGAAATAGATATAAATACGGGGTACGGAATTGAATACCGTTTGAGTGATATTGATGCTGAACGAATTATCAATAGAATAATCATACCTGAATTTAAGAATGGTAATTTTTATGGTGGTCTCGACAAAGGAACAGATGCTATGTTTCAAATACTCAATGGTGAATTTGAAGGTACAAGCGATCAGTACTCGACCAGATTTCCATTTGAAATCTTCATTTTTTTGATTCTATTTTTCATCATATTCTTTATTGCTTTAACAAAAAATCGAAAAGATGGCGGCAATAATAGACGTGGTGGTGGCCGTACTAATGGTACCAGCCTTCTAGATGCAATTATCCTCAGTAATATGGGTCGTGGAAGCTACGGAGGAGGAAGCTCAACTGGCGGTATCTTCGGTAGCGGAAGTTCTTCTGGTGGTAGCTTTGGCGGCGGCGGATTTAGTGGCGGCTTCGGTGGTGGCGGATTTGGTGGTGGTGGCGCCTCAGGCAGTTGGTAATCCTAAGTCAAAGATTACCATGAAGACTAATCTCTAAATTGAACCAATTAATCTAAGAAAAAGAAATTGTTTTGTTTAGGCTCACCTTTCGATCCAAGACTATTAAATTTCCAACTAAAACTTAGCATAAAGAACTGTTGCAGCACTGTACTTTGTGAATCTTGAATAAAGTTTTGTGTAGCTCTTCGCCTTGCATTCGTATTTTGATTTAGTAAATCATACACTTTTAATGTTAATACAGCATTGTCTTTCATAAACGAATAGGCTAAGGTAGAATTCCAAAACCATGCACTCCGCTGAAAACCTGGTGCAACATTAGGGTTGTATGCAAAATCTATGTTATTGGTCCATTCAAAATGTTTAGGTAGAAAGGTCGTTAAGTTTAAATCTAGATCGTGTCTAACGAAATCAACATCTTCAAACGTATCAATGTCATAACTATTCTTTGTAAATGTCAATCGGTATCTCGGTCTTAATTCTAGTACTTTTTTCCATGTAAAACGCAAACCTGCACTTGGTGTTAATGACGTCACGTTACTTTTGTATTTCACCTCGTTATTAAAGTTGATATTTCGATTTAAACTTGTTGAAAACCCTAGGTCATACTTTATCGTTCTTAAAGAATCTGCTTTAAAGGTTTTACTGTAGTTGATATTTCCGTAGATATTATAATTTCCGCTAACATTAGCATAAGTTGTAGTACGCTTTAATGTTTCAGGATCCACTATGGTTCTTGACACCACTTGATTATTTTCAAAATTAGCACTCAAATAACTGTATACTCCTGTTTTTTTCTGAAAATCAAATGCGTTGTAACCAGCGTAGATTCTATGTCTGTTAGTAGGTTCTAAATTAGGGTTACCAGTTACAGTATTCAATGGGTTAGAGACATCTTCAAAAGGTTGCAACTGTGTTAAGCTAGGTGGCGAATTATTTAAAGAATAACCACTGTAGATTGATGCTTTTTCACTAAATCTGTAGTTGAAATTTGTTCGTAATTCTAAGGCTTGAAAGCTTCGTTTTAAACTGAGTTCTGGTCTTAGAAAATCCTTATTCTCAAGAGTTCGAAACACATATCGCGTAGTAAAGCTTGTTGACCACTTCTCTTTTCTGTAGGTCAGCTTAACCGATGGTGTACTCTCTTGATTTAAATACTCAAAATCTGTACTGAGGTCAAAATTGAAATCATCAAACTCATTGGTATTAGTATCTCTATCAAAGGTACTTCTCAGACTTGTACGTTTATCATCATTATAACTAAACTGAAAATCTAAAAACAATTCTTTAGCTTTGATGGGCAATCGATAAGTAGATGACAATCTCAACCTTCTAAAACTGGTTTCACTATCCGTAAACTGATCTCTTATGATATCATCATCTGTACTATTAAAAAAGTTGGTTTCTGAGTTTAGAAAATCTTCAGACTCAGTGGTATCATAATCATTGTTCATTGAAAACTTAAGAAAAGCGCCATTTGATCCAAACCGTTTTGTCAAATTAATACGATTCCCGAAATTCTTAGCGGTACTCTCTGTAAACGTAGCTAAAACAGATTGGTTGGTTGGATTATTATCTTCATCTCGTGTTTCTTCATTTTGATCGAAGGCTCTTTTAGATGAAGACCATCTAAATGAAGGGTCAATATTGATTAGAAATGTAGAATCAACTTCAATATCAAAACCTACATTAGCACTATGATTTTCACCTTCGCTTAGAGATTTAGATCTGGAGTCTGAAAAGAAACGCGAATCAGGTAAAATATTCTCTCGCTGCGTTACAGTTTCATTCTCAGAATCGCTAGCAGAAAGAAAATAATCTGCATTAACCTCGAGTTTCTCGCCAATTGCATCGGCATAATTTGCACCAACATTTCTTGACGTTGTAATTCCTTGTCCGCCTCCAAATCCGCGACCATCAATTGAAAAGGAGCCATTACTACTTACACTCATACTACTGGCATTACCAAACATGTTTTGGATTTCTCCAAAACTAAATCCGGGAGAATTAATATTGTTGCCTCCTGCGAGCACACTAATGCGTCTATCGTTATTAAAAAAATTGATCATTCCTGCAAACTCATAGCGTTCATCTGTTCCGGCTCCTGCAGCTACACGTCCAAAGACACCTTTATTGTTTTCTTCCTTGATGGTAAGATTGATGGTTTTATTTTCTTTATCACCTTCTTCTCCTGCAAAGGCTTCAGATTTTGTTTTTGTGTCAGTAATCTGAACTTTCTCAATGATATCTTTTGTTAAATTTCGAGTAGTAATGGTTGGATCATCACCAAAAAAGGGTTTACCATTAACCAGAATTTTGCTTACATCTTTACCGTTTATAGTGATCTTCCCTGCTTCATCGACCTCTACACCTGGTAACTGTTTCAGTAAGTCTTCAACATTCGCATCTTTCTTAGTTTTAAAAGAGGCTACATTAAACTCTAATGTATCCTTTTTTACAGTAATAGGTGATCTGGATTTAATGATAACCTCATCTAAGGCATTACTAATTTCCAATTGAATGGTTTTTAAATCAAAATTCTCTTTGTCAATTGTTATTTGTTTGTAGTAAGTTTTATAGCCTACGTAATCTATAAATAAATTGAGTTTATCATCATAAGTTTCATTAATCAATTCAAACTTTCCGTTTTTATCTGAAATGGTGTACGTCACTAAGCTACTATCTTTAATCCGTTCAAGATATATGGTAGCTGACTCTAGAGGTTCCTTATTATCTTCGGAAAGTATTGTTCCAAAAATTTTAAAGGATTTAGATTGTGAAAAGGATAGTGAAACACTGAGAAGTGCGATGAAAAAAACGATTTTCTTCATGAGGTTGATTGATTGATGGATGATTAATAGTTCTTCTAAAAACGCAAGTAAAGCTATTTTCGTATGAATTTTCTTAATTTTTTTATAAAAGACAGCTTATTCTCCTTCTTCTAAAAAGAATAACTCTTCAACAGGCAATTTAAATAGCTTAGCAATTTTAATTGCTAATAATGCTGATGGCACGTACTTACCCTTTTCGATTGCATTAATAGATTGTCTGCTCACACCTATCTTTTCAGCAAGATCACCTTGTGTCATATTGTATCTTGCACGTTCTATTTTGATATTATTCTTCATTGTATGATCTGTATTTTAAAAAGTTAAATCTGACAATAAAAAACAGTAATGGCGTAAACATATTATAAACTAAGACATCAAAAAAGGTAAACTCATAAATGAAAATTATGGCTAACATTAAGATAATATAATTAAAGATTATTGCCCAAACTAAGGAGTCTTTTCTAAGTTTATAAATGAATTCATCCTCAACTTTTTCTTTGGAAAACCCAACCATAAGTCCACCTATAATAATTGCTATGGCAATGATTTCATCTAAAATACTATTCTCAATGATTTTAAAAAATCCTGATTCGTCATCATTTGAGAAAATGGTATTATCGTTGTAAATGGCCAATACATTTGTTTTTAATACCTCTGATTCAAATTCAGACAGCATTAAAAAAACACCTACAACGAGACCAACTATCAATAAAATCCAACCTGGAATCTTGTATTTATTCGATATTAAATAATTTGATTTCATGAGTTTTAAATTAAAATTACATTACAAAAGTAAACAAAAATTTACAAAATGTAAACTTTACTTTACTTTTTGTAAAAAATAATTACTTTTCACATCAAAAAAAATCGAGCTAAAAGGTATAACGATTAGGTCTTATCGCTTTAAAGTGAAGTGATTCTTAAATGTTCTACCATCTTCTAAGGTAGCTGAAAACCAATAGTCGCTGGATGGAAGTGGTTCTCCATTGAAGGTGCCATCCCAAAAATCAAAAGGCGAGTTTAACGTGTAAAGTAATTTTCCGAAGCGATCAAAAATAAAGACTTTACTATTGGGCTGAAATTGTTCTGATAGTCCTTTTAGTTGCCAAGTATCATTAAATCCGTCGCCATTTGGTGTAAAAAACTTGGGATAACCTATTACAGATACATCTTCTGCTACAACTCCACAATCATTTTTAACATCTTTAATATAAACCGTGTAGATTCCAGCATTGATATTTTGGAATGTATTAGATTCCTGATAAGGACCATCACTACTCACATTAGAGTATTCGTATTCACCCTCTCCAGACACCAAAATACTAATGGAGTTGTTAGAGGATACATCTTCAACAATAATATCTTCTACAGTAGCAATATTGGAAGCCTGTACATTAATAATACGTTCATTGGTACAGCCATCAGGCTCTGTTACTTGAACAGTATAAGTACCAACCTCATTAATTTCTATAGTCATCGTGGTTTCTCCAGTAGACCAGTTATAGTAAAAATTATTAGGAATATCATTCACTATGCCACCACTTAGTGTTATGGTTTCAGGAAAAGTGTTCAGGCAATAATAAATGGTTTCAAAAGTATCATTCAATTGTGGTAAGCCTTTAACCCTTAATGTGACTTCGTTAATACCATAACAATCTGAGTCATTATTAACTCTTGCGAAAATAATTTGTTCATTTTGAACTTCATTGAAATACATATCGGGCAAACTATTTTCTTCTAATAAAGCATCTTCATAAGTGGCATAATACGCTACTGAGGCTCCCAAAGGGGCTCCTGACAAGACTTGATTATCTGCCATAGACAGATCAAAGAATACAAATCCGTCCTCAACAAGATCATCACAAGTTTCAATAACTGCGGTACTACTTCCGGAGACAACAACCTCCAGTGTAACCTCTGCTAAATTTATACAACCAGTTTCTGTATCTACAACTTGTGCATAAATAATTTGCGGATTTAAGGTGTTTGTATAATCGCCTGCATTGATTTGAATCGTTAATTCGACATCTTCATAATACTCAATAGTTCTATTTTCAGTTGTACCACCAGAAATCAGTTCGAAAGAATTATTGATATTGAATGAAGTAATTCCATCCTGAACACTATCATCACATTGCACAATAGTAGTATCAATGGCATCTGGAAGATCAGGAACAGTGACTGTTATTGGTGTTCTCGGACCACTAGCACATCCATCAAAAAGCGGCAACACCCAAAAAGTCGTCGTGCTCTCTAGAAAAACATCATAATTGAGGCCTTCATTCAAAAGCTCTGATGATGACGGTGTTTCATACCATTGAACAGTATCGGTATTAGAAGTTAAGCTTACACTTGCACTACCTTCATTACAAATCAGAATATCGTCATATACTAATTTTGGTGTTATTATAATCGAACTTGCCGACAAGTTAACCTCAGGATCTCCGGGCATACCTCCAAATTCAACAAAAAACCCTCTTGGATAATACGGACTGTCAGGACCTCCTGGATCTCCAGCATTCGGGAGGTCGTTCCATGACCCAATATTACCAATACTAGGATCTGTAATATGAGCATAATCCTCATCGCCGAAATTGTTTGGCTCTCCAGCATTCCAAAATGAAAACTCGTCATTAACAGGCTCACCATTTACCGATCCCATCCAAAATATGGTACCAGCCTCAGGACCAGTAACCCATCTCCAGGTCTCCTCTGCTCCAGCATCACTAGCGCCAATCCAACCTGTTCCCGGACTTTGTTCTCCAGCAAATTGCGACTCCTCCTCAGATGTTAAAGTTGCCAAATATCCTTGCAATCCAAAATATGTAAGATCTTCAGCTGCATTGAGAGCTCCTGTCCAGGTAATACCGTCACTAGGAACATACAGATAATAATGCCCAGTAGATGGTAAGTAGTTAGCATCTCCTAGATTGATTGAGAATAATTTGTCCTGCGTAAAATTAGTTTGAGTGGTTTGAAATGTGACATTACTTATTGCATCTGTAAATTCTGTGAAACTCGCAGGACCTGCTAATGTCAATTTACCTTCGGTCACAGACCAACTTGACGTAATGTTAGGATAGGTTCCGTTTAAAACTAAAAGATCTTGATTGATTGTATATCCTTCGGAAATTTGAACAAACACATTCTCCAAAGTGTTGTCACCAGCATCAGGATCAGAAATAGAAACACTGGTTACAATGTTCATTGGAGCACTTCCGCAGAATTCTTGATTCCCTTCTACAGTAATTGCCGGAGGAACGTTTTGGGCGTAGTTATATTCAGAAATACTGAATATAATGACTAACACCAAAAACCACTTCCATTTCATAATTAAACACCGATTATTTTTTTCGCATATATACACTCACAGGAACACCTGTAAAATTAAAATGTTCACGTAAATTGTTTTCTAAAAAACGTTTATAAGGCTCTCTTACGTATTGTGGTAAATTACAAAAAAATGCAAATTGCGGTTGTGGTGTTGGCAATTGCATAATGTATTTGATTTTTACAAATTTACCTTTGTAAGCTGGAGGTGGATAATTTTCTATGATGGGTAGTAAAACTTCATTAAGCTTACTGGTCTTTATCTTCTTAGTTCTGTTTTCATAAACTTCAACTGCAGTTTCAATAGCTTTGAAGATACGTTGCTTATTCAATACTGAAATAAATACAATTGGCACATCTGTGAAAGGTTCAATTTCTTTTCTAATCACACGTTCAAAATCTCTTGTAGATTTTGTGTCTTTTTCAATAAGATCCCATTTGTTTACCAGAATTACTATTCCTTTACGATTTCGCTCAGCTAACCAAAATATGTTTTGAACCTGTCCATCAAAACCACGAGTAGCATCGAGCACTAACAAGCATACATCGCAATGCTCAATAGCTCTAACACTTCTCATTACAGAATAGAACTCCAAATCCTCTTTTACTTTAGATTTACGTCGTATACCAGCAGTATCAACTAAATTAAACTCAAATCCGAAACGATTGTATTTGGTATCTATTGAATCTCTGGTAGTACCAGCAATATCTGTAACTATATAGCGATCTTCACCAATAAGTGCATTGATAAAAGATGATTTTCCTGCATTTGGACGACCAACTACAGCAAATCTAGGTAGCTGATCTTCATCGTTTTCTTCTTCTTCTTTTTCAGGAAGTGCTTCAACCAAAGCATCGAGCAAGTCTCCTGTTCCACTTCCATTTATACTTGCAATCGTGTAGTATTCACCTAAACCTAGAGAATAAAATTCTACAGCGTCTTCAGCACGTTTATTATTATCTACTTTATTGACTGTTAAAAATACTGGTTTATCGACCTTTCTAAGTAGTCGGGCAACATCCTCATCCATACCTGTTACTCCTGTTTCAACATCAACCATAAAAATGATTGCATCGGCTTCATCAATAGCCAATTCGACTTGTTTATCGATTTCGGCTTCAAAGACATCATCGCTACCTTTAACATATCCACCAGTATCAATTAGAGAAAACTCCTTACCGTTCCAATCACTTTTACCGTAATGCCTATCTCTTGTTACACCACTAACGGCATCAACAATAGCCTCTCGACGTTGGATCAAGCGATTAAAAAATGTAGACTTCCCTACGTTTGGACGACCTACTATAGCAACTATATTACTCATAACTTTTATTTTCCTTCAGGAATAGTCTGCAAAAATACTAAATATGACACGATGCAGCGTAAATTTTACGTTAAACATTAGGTTGTATGTCATGTTTGAATAAAAAATAGTAATTTGAGATACTATATCAAAATAAAAAATGTCAACCGCAACTAATGAAATCGTTTTAAGACCTCGCTTTAAATTTAAGGTCAAGCAAGACAATGAAAGTCTTTTAAAAATATTTGAGGACACAAAAAACACACAACAAAACTTTGTTGTATCGCGTGTAGATGATCATGTATTTATAAAAATACCAAAAGCCAAACAGCATTTTTGGTCGCCACAATTGCATTTAGAAATTAATGAAGACGAGGACACAAAAGGCAGTACTATATATGGCCTTTTTGGACCCAATCCAACGGTTTGGACCATGTTTATGTTTTTTCATTTTATTGTAGCTGGATTATTTATTGGCTTTGGCATCTGGACTTATGTCAATTGGTCTTTAGAGACAGACTATGCCATCCAATTATTTGTGACATTACTCATGATAGTACTTTGGTTTGCTCTATATTTTGGTGGCCGATTAGGAAAAAAAACAGGAATGGGTGAAATGCATGAGTTGCATCACTTTATGCGAGATACCTTAAGAAGTAAAGACATTCATGCTATTGAATAAAAACTGGATTCATCAATACAAAAAGGTCTTAGCAAAAAACACTAAGACCTTAAATAGTAAAAAGTCAATTTTTATTCTTCGTTCTCGTAAATAGAGATGGTTCCACTATCTTCATTAGAAATAATCACCAATGGTTTTCCGCTTGGGCTATTTTCTGCTGAAACTGCTAAAACACCTTCAGGTGCATAATCTGTTGCACGTTGTAATATTTGTACATATTGAGGTGACATTGGATTACTAATATCAAATACCATAACTTGGCTATTGCGTTCAAGACCAACAAATAAAATGGTTTTCTCATTAATTTTTATTACTTCTACAGCTTCAGGCTCTGCTCCTTTATCATCGCTTCTTTTATCTGTTTCATTATCTTCCCAATCCCAGTTAAATCGTTCTGGAGTTTGGCTCAATACAATTTCAGAAATATCATTTCCGCTATCATAAAGTAACCCTCCTGTTGTTGACCATATACTAAATGAACGTGCTCCATAATTGTAGATTTCATCTGTATCACCATCGTTATCTGTATCACCTAATGTAGTTGTAATCTTTAATCTACCTAAGTTCACTTCATTTTGATAATCATTAGATTGTGGGAACACTGTTTCATCTAAAGTCAGATCTTCAACACGCTCTTCTTCACTAAATCCATCATAATCTCTGGCATCACCTTCATTAGCAGAAATAATGTACTCAGTGCCATTTATACTTGTATAAGTAATCGCATCTGGTTGATACATCCCAAAGACTGGCCAATTTTTAAGTGTTTCTTCCTGATCTTTGTCTGATGCATCTATAGAATTCATCGGGTTATTATAATCTTTAAAACCTAATGGATAGATTGCTTCTATAGTTTTAGAAACTAGATTAATTCTTGCAATTCCATTATTCTCCTGAAGGGAGACCCAAGCTGTTTGAGAGTCATCAGATACGGCAATGTATTCTGGTTCCACATCAGTAGCTAAATCTGCTCCTGGACCAAATACTCTAAATCCCTGACTTTCGAGAGTTGCTTCCTGAGCATTGAAAGCTGTAAAATCTAATATAGTTACAGAATCATCATTTAAATCGATAATACTGATTGTACCCATAGGATCAACATCATAATCATCATTAGGCTCACCTTCATTAGCTGATAACAACAAATTTCCATCCTTAGAATAGGTTACCATATCTGGAAGCGCACCTACTGTGTATTGATTTATCATCATTCCTGTTTCAGTATTAAAAACAATAATTTGACCAGGATTTTGCTTTACTGGTGCTTCAACAGCTACTGCCAAATTACCTTCATATACCGACACGCTGTTAGGTGTCCCAAAGGCCGAAATGGATAAAGGAGTTAATAAAACTGGGGAATTTAAATTAGATAAATCATACACCGATATTTCATTACTTTCAACGTTCACAGTAAATAATTTATTGGTATCTGGATCAAAGGCCGAAATTTCTGAAGATCCTTCACCTCCAACATTAATTGTGGACTTAAACTGAAAATTAATTGCAGTTGGTGATGGCGTTGATGCTGAATCATCGTCATCTGCACAACTGCATAGTATTGTTATTAAAAATAATGCTAGAAATCTGTTTAAATGTTTCATGTTTTTTTGGTTTGTTAATTGAACCATAAAAATGAAACAAGCATTTTAAATGAAAGTTAACTTAAATACACTAAACCTTTACGATTTACTTCTGATTGTAACCAAAACGTTTCAGCTGTCTTTGATCGCTTCGCCAATTCTTATTGACCTTTACATACAATTCTAAATGCACCTGTTTACCAAAAAATTGTTCTAGGTCTTTTCTAGCTTCAATACCAACACGTTTAAGAGCACTTCCTTTATGACCAATAATGATCCCTTTTTGAGTATCACGCTCTACCATAATTACTGAACGCATTCTAATAATTTGCTCCTCTTCAAAAAACTCTTCAGTATCAATTTCTACAGCATATGGAATCTCTTTTTTGTAGTGCATTAAGATCTTCTCTCGTATGGTCTCGTTTACAAAAAAACGTTCTGGTTTATCTGTTAACTGATCTTTAGGGTAAAATGCAGGAGATTCTGGTAATAACTCGATAATGCGATTAAATACCTCTTTAACATTAAACCCTTCTAATGCTGAAATTGGAAATATTTCAGCATTTGGCACTTTTTCAGACCACAGTTGAACCTGAGCTTCTAATTGCTCCTGATCAGACTTATCAATCTTATTCAACAGTAAAAGTACTGGTATCTTTGAATTGGTAATCTTTTTGAAAAAGGCTTCATCTTTAAGTTCTTTCTCTCCAATTTCAACCATGTAGATAAGTACATCTGCATCTTCAAAAGCCGATTTTACAAAATCCATCATAGACTGTTGCAACTCGTATGCTGGTTTGATTATACCAGGTGTATCACTAAGAATGACTTGAAAATTTTCACCATTAACAATACCTAAGATGCGATGTCTAGTCGTTTGGGCTTTTGAGGTTATGATTGATAACTTCTCACCAATAAACGCATTCATCAATGTAGATTTCCCAACATTAGGGTTACCAATAATATTTACAAAACCTGCTTTGTGCATAATAATACTTTTTGCAAAGTTACAATCTTTAATGCTTAAAGTCTAATACAGTCCAATTACCTCTAACAACATGACAAAAATCAGGCTTTTTGAACTGCAAAAGCCATAATTTTATAGATATATAATTCGTTGCACTTATGACAGATTTACAAATAGCTAAACGTATACAATTAAAGCCTATAAAAGACATTGCTGAAAAATTTGGAGTCGATCCAGATCGTATAGAAATGTATGGAAAAGACAAAGCCAAATTACCATTATCTTGTATCAATAGGAAGAAGGCAAAGCAAAGCAATTTAATCTTAGTATCTGCTATTTCTCCCACTCCTGCTGGTGAGGGAAAAACTACTATTTCTATTGGGCTATCTGAGGCCTTAAATCAACTTCATAAAAAAACTACGGTTGTTTTAAGAGAGCCTTCTTTAGGTCCGGTTTTTGGAATCAAGGGTGGAGCAACAGGTGGTGGATATGCTCAGGTTTTACCATTAGAGGATATTAATTTACATTTTACTGGCGACTTTTCAGCTATTGAGAAAGCGCATAATCTGTTGGCTGCTATTATTGATAACAATCTTCAAAGCAAAACAAATTCATTAGGTCTTGATCCAAGAACCATTACCTGGAAACGTGTTGTTGATATGAATGACCGATCTTTAAGACGAATCATTGTGGGCTTAGGTGGTACCTCCTCAGGTATACCGAGAGAGACAGGCTTTGATATTACAGCAGCCTCAGAAATCATGGCGATTTTGTGTATTACAAAGGATTTAGGTGATCTTAAGAAACGCCTCGGAAATATCTTCATTGGCTATACATTTAATAAAAAACCTATATATGCCAAAGACCTAAAAGTTGCTGGTGCAATGGCGACACTATTACAACATGCTATTAAACCTAACTTAGTTCAAACCATCGAAGGTAATCCAGCTATTATACATGGTGGACCATTCGCAAATATTGCGCAGGGAACCAATTCAGTTATTGGCACATTAATGGGTATGAGTCATTCGGAATATACCGTTACAGAAGCTGGATTTGGATTTGATCTTGGTGCTGAAAAATTCTTTGATATCAAATGTCAAAGTGCAAAGATTTCTCCAAAAGCAGTTGTACTTACCACGACTATTAGAGCGCTTAAATATCATGGTGGTGTTGATCTAAAATCGTTAGACACCCCAAATGTTGGAGCCTTAAGGCAAGGCTTACCTAATCTTGAAAAACATCTTGAAAACATTAAACAGTTTAATGTCACTCCTATTATTGCGATCAATAAATTTAAAACGGATAGCAAAGAAGAAATTCAACTTATTAAAGATCTGGCAAAAATCAAAAATGTAAGAGTTGCTGTTGCTAATGTTTGGGCAAAAGGAGGTAAAGGTGCGATTGAACTTGCGCAACATGTTATTGATGTTTGTGAATCCTGTGATACAAAATTCACTCCTTTATACGATTGGGATATGGATATTGAAACTAAGATTGAAACTATTGCTCAAAAGATTTATGGTGCCGAACATGTGGATTATAATTCCAGCGCAAAACGTCAATTAAAACAGATTAAAGCACTGGGCTTAGATAATCTACCAATATGCATTGCAAAAACTCAAAAGTCCTTATCAGATAACCCGAAGTTATTAGGTAGGCCTAAAGATTTTATCATCACAGTTAGAGAAATTGAAATTGCCTCAGGCGCTGGATTTTTAATTCCAATTACAGGTGAGATAATGCGAATGCCTGGTTTGCCAGCTCATCCTGCTTCAGAAGGTATTGATATTAGTGACAGCGGAGACATATCAGGTTTGTTTTAATTATTGACGAGGCTTACTGATACCTCTATCATACATCACAATACTACCAGCCACTGACACATTTAAACTCAATTCAGATTTGAATTTGACTAAGAAATGGCTTTTGGCAGTCGCTTTATCAGTCAAACCATGATCTTCGGCTCCAAGCAAATATACGCATCGCCTTGGATGGTGAAATGTTTCCAAATTTTCGGCTTCGTCTGTGAGTTCCACACCAACTATACGAGCACCTTTTGGCAAATGCTTGTAGAATTCCTCAAAATTATCGTAATGAAAATAAGGCATTGATTTGACTGCATTATGGGTATCACAAGCTTGTTTTGCATATCTATTTCCGATAGTAAAAATAAAACTAGCTCCAAGATTTTGCGCAGAGCGCCACAACACTCCTAAGTTTTCTGGCGTTTTTCCATTTTGAATTCCGATTCCGAAGAACTCATTTTCGAAGTTATCAATCATACTACAAAAATATAAAACCTCGTACGTTCAGTAAAAATTAAAACACAATACGATAACCCTTTACTGAAATTTTGTATATATATTTGATTATCAGCTATTACCAAAATCAACTTATGATGCTTTCAAAATATTTCTCACTCAAGTTTTTAGGCACATGTATCCTATTTATCGTTTTAACATCCTTCAGTAAATCTGACCTAAAAAATCCAAAAATTTCAATCATAGATCAAGAACCTGAAGAATTAGTGACTGACGGACTTTACTTTGCTGAATTTTATGATTATATCTATAGAGGTCATTTTGAGAACCTCACCATCAAACGTATGGACGTAGAGTTTTTAATGATATTTGAACAATATCTCAGAAGATTTGGCAGACAATGTCCTAAATTTTTACCTACAAATAAAGTTGAAATAACAGAGTTGGTATGTACAGTAGAAAATGTAACCACTAATGGATTAGGTGTAGAGACCAGTAGGTATTGTGTAGAGTGGGAATGGATAGGAACAGGTATTTATGCTAAGCCAGATCTGTACTATGCCAAAAAAGAAGTTGAGAAACTTCATCAGCAAGATGGTCTTCAGGCTGCTTTTAAAATGATAGCTGATCCTAATGCCTTAGGAAATTCTGTTGATGTTATACACAAGGCCAATGGTTTAAAAAATGATATGGCACAAATCTTTAATCTTAATGCCTGTAATGGATCTGCAATAGAACGGTTTGAAAGTAATCTAAGACTATTTGCTCTAGGCAAACCCTCTATACGAATGACTAAACAAAGTAAATATGCTAAAATGAAAACCTCTGGAGGACCTACAGGATTGCATAACTATAACAAACTCATAAATGACCTAGTTTCGGATCAGTCTAAAACATGGAGCTTCAACAGATATATTAGTGGAAGTATTTCTAATCTGACAATCCACTCAAAGGATAGTCAAGGTAGACCTAAAGACCTCAAAGCGAATTATAATTACAAAGGCTTTGGTAATAGTGCCAAAGGATGGGTAAGAGTTACATTTAAAAACGGACTTCCTGATTGTATGTATTTCTTCGACTTTCCTAATAACTGTAAAACACCTAACAGCAGTATTTTGGCGTCTTATGCGAAAGGTGATTATGCTTTGTAGGTGTTTGTTCTGAATAAGCTTAAAAAAAACCAACCACGAAGTTCATGGTTGGCTTGCTATTAATCAAATATTGTAGGGGCAGAAAACGGGACTACTTGATTAACTATAAACTCAATTTAGTTTTTCTCAAAAGTTAACATATCTGTACCACCATTACCTCCACTAATATCTATGAGCTCTATTCTAGTGGATGATGTAGAAACCACATCCCAGTCGTCATTTAAATCTTCAAAATTATTGCTCTCAGGTACAGGAAAGAATATATTGAAATCAATATCATCATCACTACTACTATCATCATTGCTATTACTATCATCTGTAACAGACCAGGTGCCTGTTAGTGTATTAGAACCATTGGTAGCTACCAGTGACCCATCTGTATTGAACGAAAAATCATATCCTGCAAAGTCTGAGGTTTCATTCTGACCAGAATCGTTAAAGTTTGTGATACGCCATGTACCAGATTCAGCGGTGTTTTCAATTTGAGCTATTTCCTGACTATTATCATTTGGATTCACTACGTCATCGTCATCTGAACAATTAAATGACATTAGTGAAAAGCTAATCATTATCAGAATTCCGAAATAAAGTCCTTTTTTCATGATTTTTATGTTTTAAGTTATGTTGTTTTTAAAGTTTTTGCAGTGTTAAGGTATCGGTTCCTCCACCACCTCCGCTTACATCTTGAATAATTACTTCTGTGCTTGATACAGAAATCACGTCCCAATCTTCATCATTAAATTCTTCGAAAGGTAAATCGGTTCCAAAGTTTATAGCCATTTGGTTACCACCACTAAATACAGTCCAGGTTCCGTTATTGATATTATCACCATTGGTTGCAACAACAGTTCCTGCCATATCAAAGTTTAATTCATAACCACTATAAATAGCTGTCTGGTCATCAGCATCTTCAGTATAGGATGCTACAAACCAAAGCCCATCGACTAAAATTGTTGATAAGTCATCGTTCCCATTACCACCATCAAAAGGAGTTCTTTCAAAAGTTAAGAAATCTTCAGAACCGTCACCACCACTGACATCTTTCAATCTTATAATATCGTTGGTCACTTCCAGAACATCCCAATCATCTGCCAATTCATCTAAAGGTATAGAAGTTCCAAAGTTTAAGTTAAGACCAAGAAGTGTATCGTCACCAGAAGTTGTTGACCATAATCCATTAGTCGTTCCGTTCATATCGGTTGCTGTTGCAGTATTATCTGATGCAAAATTGAATACATAATCGGCAAAATCAGAAGTTTCATCTGTGTCATCAAAGAAATAAGTGACATACCAATCACCATTGGTTAGGGCATTAACCAGAGCTGAGTCGTCAACACCACCATCAGTTGAGCAATCACTCTCAAATTCTAAACGGTCATCACCTAACCTCAAATCTACTTCAACTTCACCTGGCTCCTGTTCTATTTCATGAAGATTCCATGTGTCATTAAAGTCTGGTAGACCTGTAATATCGATAGCTACTGAGATTGAGTTACCAGAACCTGAAGCTGACCAAGTCCCACTAAAATTGTTAGTTCCTTGAACTACAGCTATAGTTCCATCTGAGGCAAATGAGAATGTGTATCCTACATAATTATCTTCAAGATCATCATCATTACGTTCTAACTTGTCAACTGTCCATTCAGAACAATCAGCAAAAACAGTATCAAGGTCGCTGGTTGTACAATTATCACAATCATCGTCATCAAAATCATTATCATCATCTTCATCACAACTATCATCAGCGGTTTCAATGGCTAGTGCCAACTCTTGAATATTGTTAATGGTTTGTGTAGAACCATCTGGATAAATCACTGTTAGAGGGAAATTTATAGTCACTGCAACAAACTCATCTAAATCTTCAATAAAATCATGTAAGTCATTATCATTATTAATAGTAATCGTATTGATCAAGTCGTTATTTTCGTCAAATACAGAAGCTGTTATTGGATATTGAAAATCAATACACTCTATATCATCATCAATTTCATTTTCTCCAATACAGTTGGCTGTAAGCGCTGCTAATTCGGCATCAGAATTAACTTCTACAGTTGTAAAATCAACCAGTATCACTGTTATCGGATAAGATATAACGACCGAATCTACATCATCGTCAAAAAGATCTATGATGTCTTCTATATCCTCATAGCCATCATCGTCATTGATTTCTAAAACAATCCCATTTACAGTTACTGTTACAGGTAATTGTACTGCTAGACAATTAGCACCATCAATGATATTATCATAAGAGCCATCATTTAATGCTAAATTACTCATAAGTATTGCTACTTCTGAATTAGGCTCAATAGTTTCCTCTACAGGTGGATCTATAGCTAGATCGTCTTCCGTTCTACAAGAAGTCATGGATAATAAAATACCAAGAACTAGTAGTAAGATTGGTTTTAATGTTTTCATAATGAATGATTTTAATTTTAAATTCGTTTGTCAATCGGCTTTTAATAATCGCCTCTTTATCCTTAAAACAACTCATTAAAAAAATGTCCCAAGAAAAAATAGATTTTTTTTTATTTATCTTTCTTGTGTAAAATCAAAAACTGAATTCTTGCCAAAATCATTGCATCAAGATATCTGCGACAAAATTCGCTTTTCAAAACTGTATGAAAAGTATGCTCAAACCTTGAGCAATATCTTATTTTACAAGTATGGTGAGCTCTTAAACCCGTCAGATAAGGTACAAGAAGCTTTTATTAAACTATGGGAAAACTGTGCTAAAATAAAACCAGAAACTGCAAAATCTTATTTGTACACAACAGCAAATAACATGATGCTTAATGAGGTAAAACATCAAAAAGTAGTTTTAAAATACCAACAAGTAAAACCTAAAGATTATACAAATGAGTCTCCAGAGTTTATGCTACGGAAAAAAGAATTTCTTAAACGTTTTGAAACTGTATTATCTAGTTTAAAAGAGGAAGAGAGATCTGCGTTTCTACTTAACAAGGTTGATGGTAAAACTCATAAGGAAGTTGCTGAAATTTTAAGCATTACAAAAAAAGTTGCTGAACATAGGATTTATGCAGCTTTTAATAAACTTAAAAATGAACTTGAAGAGCTAAATCGAAAATAATTCTGGGACAATTATAATTTAAGTTGTTTTAAATATATAACAGTAAGTTATGAATAAAGAGCAATTAGTAAAAAAGTGGTTAAATAATGATCTTTCCGACACGGAGTCAAAGGCTTTCAATGTGTTGGAAGATGCCGACTTGTATAAAGAAATCATTGAGGAAGCTCAGCGCTTTAGTGGACATACAAATGCCAAAGTTGCATCCTTTGATGCATTGGATAATAAATTAGTATCCAAAAAAAGTACTTCTATACACTGGATAAAAGTCATCTCTGGTTTAGCTGCTATTTTTGTTGTTGGATTTGCATTATTTACACTAATAAATAAAGACCAAATAAGCTCGTTTGATACTGATGTAGCTCAAAATGAAACCATAACCCTACCTGACAACTCAATCGTTAACCTAAACGAGTTATCACAACTAACATACAATAGTTCTAATTGGGATGAGAACAGGTCGTTAGACCTTAATGGTGAAGCTTTTTTTGATGTAGAAAAAGGAAAACGATTCGACGTGAATACAGAATTTGGTAAAGTAAGTGTTCTGGGTACAGAGTTTAATGTGCTATCTAGAGATAGTATCTTCAAAGTATCTTGTTATGAAGGTTTAGTACAAGTTAGATATAAAGATGATGAAATAAAACTACCAGCTGGCACAGAATTTATTGTATCATCAGGAAAAGGCTTAAAGTTAAATATTGTAATCGCTGAACCTTATTGGCTTAATAATATGAGTGTTTTTGACAATACTTCTTTTACAGAAGTCATTGAGGAACTTCAAAAACAATACAATATTAAAGTACAATATCCATCTGATTTAGATATAAAATTCACAGGTGCTTTTGAGCATGACAATCTAGAAAATGCTCTAAAATCTATTTCAAAACCCCTTAATTTGACCTACACAATTCAGAATACTAACGAGGTCATCATTAAGAATGGGCAAGATTAAACTCTACATATTTCTATTTCTCTGCCTGATTGTCTTATCAAAATCACAAGGACAAAATACTAAGCAGAATGTTCCAATTTTGGAAGTTTTGCAGCAAATCAAAAAGACACATTCAATTACATTTAATTATGAGAGTAGTTTACTAAAAGGAATTACAGTTTTACCAGTATCGCAAGATTTAAGCTTATCAGCGAAGATTAAAGATCTCGAAAAGCAAACTAATCTGATTTTTGATAAGGTCAGTAATCTGGTTTATACCATTTCAAAAGCTATACAACTATGCGGTTACATTAAAAGTTCAGACTTACAACAACCTTTAATGAGAGCAACTATAACAAGTAAGTTTGCATATACAGTGTCTGATGAGAATGGCTATTTTGAAATTGAGCTGAAGTCTCAGAATGAAGTATTGACTTTAAGACACATTGGCTTTAAAACCATTGAACGTCAAGTAAAGCATTTTAATTTAGAAGATTGTGACACAATTACAATGCTAGTTCAGGAGGAAGTTATGTCACCCGTTCTTATTGAAACTTACTTAGTTAGAGGAATTGATAAACGTCAAGATTGGACAACCTCAATCGATTACAAACGGTTTAGTCTTTTACCAGGTCTTATTGAATCTGATGTATTACAAACCGTTCAGGCATTGCCAAGTATTTTGAGTGTTGATGAAACCGTTTCTAACATTAACATTAGAGGAGGTTCTAATGATCAAAATCTAATCCTGTGGGATGATATAAAGATGTACCAAACAGGGCATTTCTTTGGTCTCATTTCAAGTTTCAATCCACAAATGACACAAAGTGCTAATATAATTAATAATGGTTCTGATGTATCATTAACCGATGGAATCTCTGGCACAATTCATATGCAAACAGATAAGCAGATTGATTCAAAATTCAATGGTGTTTTGGGAGTTAATTTTTTAAATGCTGAATTATTTTCTAACATTCCCATTAGTGATAAGTCATCACTTCAGATTGCATCAAGAAAGTCTCTAGATAATATTGTTAGAACACCAACTTACGATGTGTATTTCGATAGGATAACCCAAGACACTGAGGCTGAAACCAATGTTTCTAATGTTACTAATTCTAACCAAAAATTTAATTTCTACGATGCGTCAATACGGTGGCTATATCAACCCTCAGAAAAAGATGTTATAAGATTAAATTTTATTCTTATTAATAATGATTTGGGCTTCAATGAAACCGCTATTATTAATGGAACATCAAGAACGAGACGCAGTAATATCTCCCAAAACACTCTTGCGGCTGGACTTAATTATAAAAGACAGTGGAACGACAAACTATCCTCTACAGTAAATGTTTATAATAATGAATATAAGCTTGAAGCCTTAAATGCCGATGTGTTAAATAATCAGCTACAATTACAGGAAAATATAGTTTCAGAGACGAGCATCAAATTAAATAACAGATATATTCAAAATCAATGGCGCTTCAATCTAGGATATCATTTTACAGAAACAGAAATCATTAACTTGAACGATATTGATTTACCGCGATTTGTGAGACGAGATGAAGAAATATTGCGAGAACATGGCGTTTTTGGTCAGGCTTGGTATCAAAATCCCGACCATAATTTTTTAATTCAAGGAGGTATTAGAGCAAATTACCTCACTAGATTTGAAAAAGTGATTATTGAACCTAGATTGAGTGTAAGACAATCGATTGGAGATCATATTGAAATTGAAGCACAAAGTGAGTTTAAACATCAAAGCACCTCACAGATTGTTAATTTCCAAAATGATTTTTTAGGAATTGAAAAAAGGCGTTGGCAACTAACAGATAACGATAGTATTCCAATCATACAAAGCAAACAAGCCTCTGTTGGTATTATGTACAGAAATAGTGGTTGGTTATTGGATGCCAAAGGCTATTACAAAATTGTTGATGGTATCACGACTCAAAGTCAAAGTTTCACTACTAAATATGAATTTGCTAAAGAAAAAGGAAGCTATAATGCCTATGGTTTTGAGTTTTTGTGTAGAAAAAAATTCGGCAATTTCAATAGTTGGTTAAGTTATTCCTACATAAATAATACTTACACTTTTGAAGCTCTTGAAGATATTGAGTTCCCAAGTAATTTTGACATTACACATTCAATAACTTTTGGAACAACCTTTAGCAACAAATCTTGGAATATCTCAGCAGGAATCAATTACAGAACAGGACAACCTACATCGATTCCTGTAGCTGGAAATGAAATCTTTGATGATGATGTGAATTTTGATGAAGCCAATAATGAACGGTTAATGAATTATTTGAGAATTGATGCTTCAGCCATTTATAAATTTAAAATAAGTAACACCTTCAGGTCAGAAATTGGAGCTTCAATTTGGAACCTTTCTAATAGAGATAATGCTATTAATAATTATTACAGAGTTAATGAAAGTGATGTAGTAAACAGGTTTACACGTTTCTCTTTAGGACTAACTACTAATGCTGTTATACGAATTTACTTTTAAATCATTTTAGCTTTACAAAACATCTTTGATCTCCAGACAATTTAAATTAAAAATTATTATTGTCTTCAAAAGAAAAGCTCCTTGATTTCTCAAGGAGCTTCTTTGTAGCGGGAACTGGACTCGAACCAGTGACCTTCGGGTTATGAGCCCGACGAGCTACCTACTGCTCTATCCCGCGATATTGGACTGCAAATATACAACCCTTTTTTAGTTCTGCAATGATAATATCAAAAAAATAACTCCCAACACTAAGGTGCTGAGAGCTACGACTTTCTAATTTAAAACTCTATATAATTAGTTATCATCCTCGTCTTCCTCTTCATCTAAGGTTACGATAACGCCTTCAGACTTGATATTAATAAAATCATATTGCGCCAAGTTTGGTAACTGTTTTTGTAATTCTACTAATTCACCTTTAAAGTCATTATTTCCAATCAATAACACTTTTAAATTAACCAGATTAGCCATCTCGTTTGGCAACTTTCCGTAAAATGCATTATCAGAAATTACTAATTCTTCAAGATGTACTAAGCTACAAATGGAGCTTGGTAAAGTTCCGAAGAAATTATTATCAAACACACTAAGTTTTTTTAAACCTTTAGCATTAGATAATGTGGATGGTAATTTACCTGAGAACTGATTACTACTTAGCAACATTTCTTTTAGGTTGACTAGGTTACCAATAGTAGATGGTAATTCTCCAGTAATTTGATTATTGTATAATTCTAATGTTTTTAAATTTGATAATTGTCCGATCGATGTTGGAAGCTCACCTCCAATTGCATTCATGAACAATTTTAGTTTTCTCAAAGATTCTAATTCTCCTATTTCATTAGGTAAAGGTGCATTCAACATATTGAATGAAATATTCAATGTTTCCAAAGATTTTAAATTTGAAATCGTTGTAGGAATTGCTCCAGTAATCTTATTTCTAAAAAAATTGATATGTTTTAAATGAACTAGGTTTCCTAATTCCTCAGGAAGTTCGCCTCTAAGGTTATTGAATTCTAAATTAAGCTCAATAACTTTATCGTCTTTTACAACAACACCATACCATTCTTGTACAGGTTTTTCTAAATCCCAAGTTGTTCTCCAAAGATTTCCGTTTGTTGAGTTGTATAAGGCTTGTAAAGCTTCTTTTTCTTCTGTAGATACGCTACCAAAGGACAATAAGGCAACGAAACACATTAATAGTGTAATTTTAGCGGTTTTCATAATAATAGATTGTTTAGGGACAACAATTTATAATCACGAATGTAGCAGAATATCGGATATATGACAATTTTTTTCGATGAAATGCATAGCCGTTCATCGAATAAAAATTTAAATATCTGATTAACAGTAGTTTAACATTTGTCTACTGTTCTATGTTTTGGGCTTCAAAACCCGTAATTTCTTGATTTTCTGTAGTTATATGTAATTGAATAGGATTACAACACACTTCGCAATCTTCAATATAAGTTTGTTGAGACTGAGAGATATCTATAAGCATGGATATGGATTCCCAGCAATATGGACATTGAAAAAAATACTCTTCCATGGTCTAACTTATAGTTCTACATTAAGCAATTCTCCGCTCAATTGTAAGACGGTTAGCTCGGCCAATTTCGCATCATATTTGGCTTGATTTCTACTCAATTCAGAATTCAATAAATTGAGTTGCGCTTGTCTAAATTCGATAGACGTTACTTGTCCGATCTTAAATTTCTCTTGAGTTCGATCAAAATTATTCTGAGCGGTTTTGATATTATCTTCTTGTACTTGATAAATGATTAATTTGTTTTGATAATCATCCCAAGCATTATTAAAATTACGTTCAATATCTATAAGCAATTGTTCTTTCTGTAACTTTTGATTCTCGAGATTAATTTTAGAATTCCTGATTCGAGTTAATGTTCCGCCTCCATCAAATAAATTCCATGTTAAATTGAGTCCGCCAGATAATCCAGTATTGGTGGATACCGCTACGAAAGATGCAGCATTGTTATTATTTTTATTCCAACCGTAGGTCCCGTTAAGACTGATAGCAGGCAATATTTGAGTCGCTTTATTTATTTTGACATCCAATGCACTAATGGCTATATTCTTTTCAATTTGAAGTAGCGAGACGTTATTAGCTTTTGTTTTTGCAAGAAGATCTTCTTTATTTAATTGAAATAAAAAATTAACGTCGGTATCAACATCAAAGAGCTCTGAAAGCTGATTACCAATAATCACATTAAGATCACGCTTTGTATTCTTTAATTGTTGCTTTGCATTTATAAGATTAATACTATCGTTGTTGATATCTACTTCAGCATTCAATACTTCCAGTTTGGTGCTTTGTCCGTAATCAAACTGATAACCAGCACGTGTAAGTCTATCTCTTGATATCACTATAGTTTGCTCCAAAGCCTCTGTGTTTTCTGAAAGCTGAGCTACAGTGTAATAGACTGAGAACAGTTGAAGTATCGTGGTCTCAATAGTTTCGCGGGCTTGCAGTTCAGATAATTGGTATTCTTCTTTTAATTGCTTGTAGTTATACTTTCGCCCTAGCCCATCAAAAAGGATGTAGTTCAAATTTAATGACGCATTATACCGATTACTTTCCGCACCATCTAAAACTGCTACCTCTCCGTTTGTAAATTCAGCTTCTGTATTATCGATGTTATAAACTGCACCTGCATTTCCTGTAAGCGTTGGCAAATAACCGGAGTTAAGAATACTGGTATTATTTTCGGCAACTTCAATAGCATTATTAGCTATTTGTATGCCATAGTTATGCTCTAAAGTAAGTTTGACAGCATCTTCAGTGCTCAATACTTGCTGAGCATTGGCATACATTCCGAAGAAAACTAAAGTATATGTGATATAAATTCTAATGTCCATCGTCTTCTTTTATTCTTTTAATTCAGATTCTGATACGTCAGAAACCTTATGACCTTCATCTAATTTCAATGTCGGTTGTTCTTCTATAAAATGACCCTCGTTTTGTTCTTTGATTGCACGTTCTACTTCCTCTTTGCTTACCTCACGATTGGTCCACAACCATTTTATATTTTTCTTTATATCGTTACTAAATGCCAAAAATAGTGGCAATACCAATAAGGTTAAAATGGTGGCATATCCAATCCCAAAAGAAATAGAAATTGCCATTGGTTTTAGAAATTGTGCTTGCCTACTTTTTTCTAACAATAGAGGTGCAAGACCAGCAATTGTTGTCAGTGAGGTTAGAAAAATAGCTCTAAACCTTGACTTACCAGCTTCACTAAGCGCCATGTCAAATTTCATTCCCTCCTTCAAATTACTATTAAATTTACCTATTAGTACAAGGCCATCATTAACCATAATTCCTATAAGTGCAATGATTCCCAAAAGAGATAATATATTTACGGAAAACCCTAAAAGCCAATGTCCCCATGCCACAGCTGTTAAACTAAATGGCACCAGTAACAGTAATAAAATAGGCTGACTATAACTTCGGAATGTAAATGCTATAGTAACATAAATCAACAATAAGATTACTCCTCCTGCAGACTTCAGAGAGCTTGCTAACTTTGAGGCTTCACGATTTTGACCTTCAAAAGAAGCTGTGATTGTTGGGTATTTAGATTGTAAATCTGGAATGGTATTGTTTCTAATATCATCCAGAATATCTGTAGCACTAGAACTCGGATCTTTAAGATCAGCCGAGATACGAATTTCTCTCTGACCTTCAAGGTGATTTACAGCAACATCACCTCTTTCAATAGTATATATTGCAATATCCTTAAGCGTTACACGCTCTCCAGATGGTGTTTGAATACGCATATCATCTAAGTCATTTATTGATGCGCGATTGTTCCTGTCATAACGAACCCAAACACGTATTTCATCCTGTCCTCTCTGAAAACGCTGAGCTTGTGCACCAAAAAACCCAGAACGCACTTGAGTCATGACTGTTCTGAGATCTAAGCCCAGTAAATAAGCACTCTCTTTGAGCTCCAATCGGATTTCTTTAATACCAGCAGGATCATTATCCTCAACATCTTTAAGGAGGGGATTTTCCTGGAGCACCTGTTTTAATTCTTCTTTAGCTGCTTTGAGTTCTTCAATATTATTACCTAACAATGCTACGGAAACAGGACTACCTCCAAAATTTCCACCAGAACCAAAGATCAATCGCTCTGTTCCAATTACTGGTCCAACCAGTTCTCGTAACCTGTTTGCAACTAATGAGGATTTAATTTCATCAGGTCGTTCTTCACCTGGCAACATATTTATTACTAATTGAGCACTAGAACTACTATTTAGTGTTAAAATGGTATTTTCAAATAACTCTTTATCAGTTCCTGATAAGTACTCTTCAGTAAACTCTTTATTGACTATGAATGATTTTTCTTCAATCATAGAAATGATAGAATCTGTGATTTGTACATTGGTTCCATTTGGCATATCCAATTCTATCGATACACGATCACTGGCAATTGATGGAAACAGCGTCACACCAATAATGCCACCACCTATAGAACCAAATGTCAACACTAACAAGGCAATAAAAATACCGAGTGATAACATTTTGAACTTTAAAACAAACCTTAAAACAGGTCCATAGATTTTATCTCTAAGGTAGCCCATTATACGATCACCGAAAGCATTTATCCCTCTCATTTTGGCGAAAAACTGCTTGATCTTTGATGGGTTATCATCTTTTTTCTGTTTCCTAAGAGCTTTAGAATGTGCCAAATGCGCTGGTAAAATAATAAGAGCTTCTACGAGCGACACTGCCAATGTAAGAATCACAATCACTGAAACTTCACTAAAAAACTCTCCAATTCTACTATCCAGGAATAAGAATAGTGAAAATGCCAATAATGTTGTGACAATGGCCGATACTACAGGTGGAATCACTTCCATGGTACCATCTATAGCTGCTTGAATTGGGGTTTTACCCTTTTCATAATGTTGATATATATTTTCGGCAATAACAATACCGTCATCTACCAAGATACCAATAACGATAATCATCCCAAAAAGTGATAATACGTTGATGGTTACATCAAACTGACCTGCAAACATAAACATTCCTAAAAAGGAAATAGGTAACCCAAAAGCTACCCAAAATGCCAATCGGGTATTAAGAAATACAGATAGAAAAATAAGTACCAGAACTATTCCAAAAAAAGCATTCTCAGCAAGTAAAGCAGTACGTTGATTTAAGGTAATTGATAAATCTCTAACAACGTCCAGTCTAATATTTTCATATTTCTGATTATAAGACTCAATGTATTCTTTTACTTTATCTGCTGATGCAATTAAGTCTTCATTATTGGTACTTGTAACCGAAATATTGACAGACAACTGCTGATTAAAGTAGGTTGCATTTGGTGTTTCTGAAAAACGATCACGCACAATAGCTACATCTTTTAATCGCACTGTTTTACCATCAGAAGTAGCTCGAATAATTAAGTTAGACAGTTCATCACCATAGTACGAACGGTTATTTGCTCTAATCAGATACTCTTCAACATCAGTTTTAATATTACCACCAGTAACCAGAATATTAGAAGTACTTACAGCTTGTGCTACATCGTTAAATGTCAAGTTATAGGCAAGTAAATCTGTTTCATTCACTGCAATTTCAATTTCCTCTGCAGGATATCCAGTGACCTGTACTTGAGATATACCTTCAATAGCTCTTAGATCATTCTCTATTTGACGTCCTAATTGTTTAAGAGTAGATAGCGGTATATTATCTCCACTTAGTGCAAACGAAATGGTTTCTCGGATAGCTTCCTGTTTTGCAACCACCAATGGCTCCATTCCAGTAGGAAATGTTGGCACACGGTCTACAGCATTTTTGACTTCAAGGAGCATGAAGTCAATATTTTCACCTTTCTCAATCTCTACTGTTATGGTTCCGCTATTCTCACGAGATGTAGAGGTAACGCGATCTATCCCTTTAAGACCTTTTAAGTTGTCTTCGATTTGTAATACAATTCCTTCCTCAATTTCCTGAGGTGATGCTCCTGGGTACGTAATACTAACATTGATAATCTTTGAATCTACAAGTGGAAAGAAAGACGACTTTAGTGATAAATATCCAAGAATACCAAACACAAAGAATGCAAAAATAAAGACGTTAACAGCAACGTGATAACGAATGAAATAGGCAATTAACTTTCTCATCTCCTATTCGTTTTTGGTTGATTGGTCTTGTTGTTGTTTTGTTTCAAAAGGCTTAACCAACATACCAGCATAAGCTCCCGGAACTGGTTTTGATAACATGATGGTGCCATTAGGCACATTTTTTAATACGACCTTAGTATCAGAAAAATACACAGGTTTAACATTTATGATATCTAAAATACTATCTCTAACTATATAGATTTGCTCTCCATCTAACATCAAATTTCTATCAACCTCAATAGCATTTTGTTCATCTTTTGCGTTGAGATTAGCTTCCAGATACATCCCCTCTTTTAATGTTTCATCTTTAACTTCAATAAAAGCAGTAATGGTTTGCGTAGTAGCATCAATACTACCATTAACACGAGACACAACACCTGAAAAATTTTGAGTTTTTTCCAGATTGTTAAGTGCTACTTTTTCTCCAACCTTTAACAGGCTTGCATAGCTTTTACTTAGAGCAACTTCCATCTCATACACCGAAGGATCAATATATTCCCCTAATTTTTGTCCGTTTCTAATTAAAGACCCTTCAGTAACTAATGCTTCTGTTAGAATACCTGAAAAAGGAGCTCTGATATTATATTTTGACAACCTTTGTTCTAAATTCTTAACATTATAATAATTTGAGACAATACCACGACCTGTAATAAAATAGTTTTCCTTTTCAGAAGTCATTTCAGGTAACTTGGGTGTTGTTTTATTGAGATCAAAATTATTGAGATAGCTTTGCCACTTCGGAAATACTTCAGGAAAATCCAATCGTAAATCTGGCATTATAGCTGCAATTGAATTGTAAAGATTACTTTTTGAGGATTGTACACTCGCATAATATTCGGAAGCATCAATACGAATTAAAGTCTCACCATTACGATATTCCTGACCAGGCTTAAATAGTTTGCCACTTGAATTAAAGACACCTTGAACTTCAGAGAACAATTCAATACGACGTTTTGCCACCAAACTACCGTTTGCTGGAATTACAATTTGAACTGTCGAATTCTGAACAGTATCTGTAAAGACCGTTTTTATGACTTTTTCCGGAACTGGTTTAGGTTTTTTTTTATTCTCAATCAATCGGTTAGCAATGAAAACAGAGCCAGCAATGAGGACAATTCCTAGTACGGAAAGGATAATATTGCGCATAAATTTATGTAATGGTTAGTTAATTACAGTATAAAAAACAATATAAAAAATTGTGGTACAAAAGTATCTAAATACGAATGGATTGCAGTTAAAAAAAACTTAAAAGAGCATCCTCACAATTTAGGATAAGTCTTCCAATTCGTATTGAATGGTTTCCCAATCTAACATTAGCTGTTTAAGTGTTTCTTTTTTAGCTTGGTAGCGATCAAAAAATGTTTCATCTGCAACAGTAGTATCATAGTTGGTAGCTAATTCAACATCATCTTCTTTGATCTGCTTTTCCAACTGACTTATTTTTGATTCTATATTGCTTAGTTTATTATTTAAAGATTTAAGCTTTTTTTGATCTTCATAAGATTGCTTATTACTTGTTTTAGGTGTCTCTTTTATTACTGTTCGTCGTTCTACCTCTCGCAGGTTTTCAACATTTCGTTGATCTAAATAATAATCAATATCTCCTAAATACTCTTTAATCTTTTGGTCTTTAAACTCATAAACAACATTAGCTAAGCCTTGTAGAAAATCTCTATCGTGAGACACCAAAATTAGTGTGCCTTCAAATTTTTTGAGTGCCTCTTTAAGGACATTCTTTGATTTGATATCAAGATGGTTTGTAGGCTCATCCATCACCAACACATTAAGTGGTTGCAACATTAATTTTGCCAAAGCCAAACGATTTCGTTCTCCACCAGAAAGCACGCGAACATATTTCTCTACTTCATCGCCTCGAAACAAAAAAGAACCTAAAATATCACGTACTTTACTTCGGTTACTCTCATTAGCGGCATCGATCATCGTATCCAAAACCGTTTTACTTCCGTCGAGATATTCGGCTTGATTTTGAGCAAAGTAACCAATCTGTACATTATGACCTAACTTCAAATGCCCTTGATATTTGATTTCACCAACAATGATTTTAGCCAATGTCGATTTCCCTTGTCCGTTTTGTCCAACAAAAGCTGTTTTACTATCACGTTCAATCATGAGATTGATATTGGATAACACATGATTATCATCATAGCTTTTAGACACATTTTCAGCTTCTATCACAACCTTTCCTGGTGTGACCGAAACAGGGAAGTTAAGCGTCATTACACTATTATCATCTGCATCAACTTCAATACGTTCCATACGATCAAGCTTTTTGATAAGAGATTGAGCCATCGTAGCCTTACTGGCCTTAGCTCTAAACTTTTCAATCAGTTTCTCTGTTTGCTCAATCTGTTTTTGTTGATTCTTCTGAGAGGCTAACTGTTGTGCTTTAATTTCATTCCGAAGTACTAAAAATTTAGAATACGGTTTTGGATAATCATAGATTCTTCCCAAAGAAATTTCTATAGTACGATTGGTGACATTATCTAAAAACATTTTATCGTGAGATACAATCACCACAGCTCCAGAATAATTTTTCAAGAACCCTTCCAACCAGATAATAGATTCGATATCTAGGTGATTGGTAGGCTCATCAAGTAATAAAATATCGTTATTCTGTAATAATAATTTGGCGAGTTCAATTCGCATTCGCCATCCACCAGAGAAGGTATCTGTTAGCTTGTCAAAATCTTCACGTTTGAATCCAAGCCCTTGTAAGATCTTTTCTGTTTCGCCTTGATAGTTATATCCTCCAATAATCTCATATTGATGCTGCACTTCATTAAGGTCTACCATTAATTGGTGGTATCCTTCACTTTCATAATCTGTACGTTCGGCTAACTGCGTATTCACATCCTCCATCTTAGCCTCTAAAGCTTTTATCTCTTCAAATGCTTCATAAGACTCTTCCAGGACTGTTCTTCCATAAACAAAATCAATATCCTGTTTTAAAAACCCAAAACTCAAATTCTTATCGGCTGCAATTTGCCCTGAATCAGGCTCTAACTCTTTAGATAAAATTTTAAGCATAGTAGACTTTCCTGCTCCATTTTTTCCTATCAAACCAATGCGATCGCCTGGACTCAATTTGAATGTGATATCTTCAAAAAGAAATTCGCCTTGAAATGAAATAGAAAGGTTATGGATATTGAGCATTTGCTACTTTTGTTACAATAAATTATTTATTAAAGCGTAAATTTGTACTTCATACTTAAAGCGCAAAAGTAATCAAATTTATATCATGTTAAAAGGGACTAAAATTTATAGTATTTTCACAGGAGCATGCCCAAAATGTCATCAGGAGTCTATGTATAAAACTAAGAACCCATATGTATTGAATGATGTATTAAAAATTAATGATCATTGTTCTCATTGCGGCACTCGCTATCGTTTAGAACCCTCTTTTTTCTATGGTTCTATGTATGTAAGTTATGGTGTTGGAATAGCATTTGCAGTTGCTGCGTTTATCATTAGCTATCTCATAATTGAAACGTCCTTATTTATAGCTTTTTTATCAATAGTGGGCGCATTAATTCTCTTTGGTCCGATTATTATGAGACTTTCCAGAAATATATGGATCAACATGTTTATGAGTTATGATAAAACTCTAGTGAAGAAATAATCAGTGTTGAAATCTCCTGATATCAATTTCAGAATCAAGCTCGTCACCCGATTCAATATGTTTAAATAATTGTTCAGCAACATAGGGTGAGATCATGACACCTCGAGTTCCTAATCCATTTAAAACGAATACATTTTTATGTTCTGGATGTGAACCTACTAATGGGCGACGATCTTTAGTTGTTGGTCTAATACCTGCTACTTGATTAACAACTTCAAATGAGCAGCTAATGATCTGCTTTACTTTTTCAATAAGTTCTTCTCTTGCTTTTTCAGAAGTATTATGTGTTTTATCTTTTCTTTCATAAGTAGCACCAATCCAATATAAATCATCTCCTAACGGAACTATAAACACAGAGGATTTCAATATAAAATTCATCTTAAGATCTGGTGCTTTGATGGTTAACATTTCGCCTTTAGTGCCATTGAGTGGTAAATGATTAAAGAATGGGTTGTTTGACAAACCATATCCTTCGGCAAAAACAATATGTTTTGAGGCAATATTTTTGTACTGAATACCATCAGGAAAGACCTCTAACAATTCATACTGAAATCTATCCTCACTGATCATACCATTATCCTGGAGGTAATTCTTATATGACTTTACTAATTGTGTTGTTCTGATTCTACCAGAATGTAAAACCTCACCAAAGCCATAATCTGCCCTTATATATGAATTTGTATTCTGTATCAGCTTAGTGGATAAAAAATCACTTAAAACAGGCTTATCTGAAGCAATAAACCATTCATTTTGTTCTTCAATGGAAGCAAACTTTCTATAAACAGGTAATTTATAATCTAGTTTAATATTTAATAGTGTCTCTAAGAGTTTATATTTTGGTAACGCTAATGCCAACTGAGATTTAGCATTCCAAACTTTAGTAAATCGTTTTAAAATAACGGGATTGTATAAACCCGCAGCGACTTGTGAAGAGTGTTGCGACTGGTTATCAAACACAACAAATGATCGATTAGATGCTCTTAACTGTTCACAGAACGCAATTCCAGCCAAACCACAACCTACTACAATATAATCTACCTCTTTCATGACTGCAAAAATACTGTAAATAAAAAACGCTCACTAAAAATTTAGTGAGCGTTTTTTTTAATTTATGTCTTTACTTAGTAAGACCACATATCTTGTTCGAAGTTTCTGATCTTTTCTTTAATTCGATCAGACTCTAATAACTGCATCAAAGCATTGTCTGCAATATATTCTTTCACTTCTCTATCTCCATATACATTTTCTTCTTTGTACATGTAGCCATTGAAACGTCTTGAATTCAACAAATGATCAAATGTGATAGGCATTGCGCTATTCTTGTTATTAAATGCTTTTCCTTCATGCAAGGCTTCTCTAGCCTCTGGGAAAAACACCCAAAACAATGCATTTGGTACTCTATTTGCTTCATCACTAGAATCAATAAAGTTGATATCTGGAGCCGCTGGAGCGATACCAAGAATTCTATACTTTAATTCTCCATGACGCTTATCAAAATACCAAAGTCCTTTAATTAAGTAAGCACTAATATCAAAAGCTTCAATATTTCTGGTAGTGATATATTCAGGATCTACATAGCCATCAGCATTTAATTGATCATACCCGATATCGAGCGTATCAACTTTAGTTGTGATGTCTTTAAGCTCCTTCATTGTACGCTTTTCAGTAAAGTAAGAATCATTATAAACGTTTTTGATTCTTCCATCTTTTACTGCAGCTATCAACGTATGGTAAAGTGATCTACGCTCTTTACCGATATTGTTAGTATCTACAGGAAAGTACAATGGAAAGTTCACACGTTCATCTAAAACTACTTTTTCCCAAGTCATTTTAGAAAACAGTATGTCTCTATCATCAACATAACCGTATTCTAAAGGCTCGTCATTATCTAATGCTAATTGCGCTTCAGTCTTTTTACCAACTTCTTGAGGCGTTTTAGCATTCAATATGTTTGCCTGAGCGAACACACCAGATGTGAAACACACAGTGGCAATGATTGATAATACATATTTATAATTCATCTTTTATAATTTTTAATTTGGGTTACTAGAAGCTACTTAGTTAGATAATTCTATTACAACTGGTGTTGCAGGTTTGATTATCGGACCATTACTTCTCGACTTAATGTCAAATATCTGGATACCTGCACCACGTTTAGCTTTACGTAAAGCTGCTTTTGCTGCACCATTTAATCTGTTACCAGAACAAGACACAGATGGTTGACCAGGTACTTTAATTTTGAAACTAGTTACTGTTAATGGTAAGTCGAAATCAAAACCGTCTAACTCAGCTGAAACTTTTCCAATCTCAACATTGTTTCTAGGTAATTTACCTTCACTTTGTCCATTAATTTTTCCTGTTGGTTTAGGAATATCTTTAATTCTGAATAATGCTTTATCACCTACCGTTGAACCATCATCAAGTGTAGCTGTAACATTAATTGTGACCTCTCTACCAGAAGTTGGCTTCATCACGTATTTACCCATTCCTGAAGCTGGTCTTAATCCAGCAGCTGTTGCACGTACTTTATTATCAGGTACTCCTGCAAAAGAAATGGTCATTGGGTTATCAACACCACGGTAAACAACGTTCATTTTATCTGCTGAAATTGTAGCAGAATTAGGACGTGGCACAACCACATAGTTACCTTTAATTGGAATATCTAATGGCTTTCCGTCTTCTAAAAATGTGAATTTACCATCAATCTCATGTTCTCCAACACCACCAACGTTAAAATCTAAACGAGCTGCACCAGTTGAATCAATAGCGTTTTCCAAATCTACTGCAGAACCAGATATGCTTAACCCAGTAGGGGTTACATTAGCATATTTACCTAATACTACTTTACCTTGAAATTTTTCACCAGCAAAGAAAGCAGATTTATCAGCAATTACAATCGCTGTATAATTTTTTAGAGATACCGCCTCATCTAATGTGTTTCCTAGGAATACATTAAACATGTTAGCTTCAGTTACCTTTACATCATTCTGCATAGCAGTTAACTTTGTAAATGATGCAATAGCTGGGAAACCTTTGAAATGGTAGTCTAACCAATCAATTGGCTTTCCATCTTTATTTGTAACTTGTTCAGTATTGAATCTTTTTTCAAAGTTCTCAATAGCTTTAACGTATTTTACATCATCACCAATGATATCTTTCACCTTAGATTTATAGCTATTAATCTTAGCCATAACCTCTTCACCTTTCTTAGTCAATTTATCACCAGTAAACCAAGCTTCATCTAAAAGATCGGTTTTGTCCATAGCTTCAAAAGGAAGCTTTCCAGTTTCTGGATCAACAGTATACTTTCCTTTCTTAAGAAGATCGTTCTTTAAAGTTTCAATATACTTGTAAAATTCATCAGAAGCTGCACTTATTTGCTTCGCTTTGTTTGCAGCTGTAGCAAATTCAGCTGGTTTCTCTTCTGCTTTAGTTTCTAAGTTAGCTAGTAACTTTTCATTCATGTCTGCAGTTACCACGTTTGCATCTGCAAACTTAGCTTCCATAAGACCAAAAGCGGATAGTACTTCTTTCGACATGTTCATAGCCATCATTGCAATGAAGACTAAGTACATTAAGTTAATCATTTTCTGCCTTGCAGATAATTTTCCTCCTGCCATTTTTAATTAGTTTTTAGTAGTTAATTAATTGTGTAATTATAGTTCAAAAAACCAATTAGTTTTTGTTCATTGCAGATAACATTCCACCATATACTCCATTTAAAGATGATAGGTTTGATGCTAATGATTGCATTTGTTCTTTTAATTTTTCAGCGTTTGCAACTGATTCTTCATTAATAGCAGCTTGACGATTAGCGCTTTCCATTTGCACTTTGTAAAGACTATTTAAAGATTCCATTTGTGCAGCAGCTAAAGACATTTCTTCGCTGTATTTCTTTTGAGCGTTCATTGCATCTACAGTTGGGCTAATTCCTTTAGCAGCACCTTCAAAGTTTTTGATACTGTTTCCTAAGCTAGCCATTAATTCACCGTCAATTTTAGCTTCTTTTAACATGTTGTCTAATTTCTTAGATAATAATCCTTCAGCATCTTTTGGCTCTTCTTTCTTAGCTTTCTTTGCTGAAGTAGCTCCTCCAGCTAATTCTGGATATACTAAAGACCAATCTAAATCTGATTGCTGTCTTTCAAATGCTGAATATGTAAATACCAAGGCCTCTACAATCATACCAATAGTTAAGATCAATGATCCATAAGGCCAGTGCTGAATTTTAAATAAAGCCCCAACAATTACGATTGCTGCTCCTAGTCCATAGACCATGTTTGTGATTGTGATGTTTCCTTTCTGTGCCATAATTTTGTTTTTTTAGTTTTAAGTCGATTAACTTAAGTAGATTAATGTTTATTTAGTTTAGTTAATTGTTTAATTAGTAGCTGCATTTTTAGTGACTTCTGTTCCCATATAATCCTGAACAGTTCTAAATCCGATGTAACTTCTTGCAGAATCAGCGTATTCGTAATCTCTTGAACTTACTTGTAAGAAGTATGCCACATCTTTCCAAGATCCTCCACGAACTACTTTACGTGTGTTTTCAGGGTTATTTACGTTTGGATTGAACGATGCCATATATTCATATGAAGCTGCATCGTAAGATCCTTGTACCCATTCGGATACGTTACCAGCCATATTATATAAATTGAAGTCGTTTGGCTCGTATGAGTCAGCTTCTACTGTATACAATGCTTGATCTGCAGCATAATCTCCACGAAGTGGTTTGAAATTAGCCATAAAACAACCTCTGTCATTTTTAGCATATGGTCCACCCCAAGGGAATGTTGCTCCTTGAAGACCTCCTCTAGCAGCATATTCCCATTCTGCTTCAGATGGTAATCTGTATGAGTTTACAAAATGCCTTCCTTTTTGTTTTCTGTATTCGTTGTGGTGTAAGGTTCTCCACTGGCAAAAAGCCTTTGCTTGTTTCCAAGACACACCTACTACTGGATAATCTCCATAAGCATCGTGCCAGAAATAATCATTGTGCATTGGCTCATTATAAGAGTAAGAGAAATCTCTAATCCAAGCTGTTGTATCTGGATAAACTTCTACCTCTTCTGTAACTATAACATCTTTACGTCTTAAACTACGATCTTTCGCAGCTTTCTGAATGTCCATATACTTATATTGGAACTTGAATTTTTTAACATCCCAAGTTCTCTGTCCGTTATATGACTCTTCAATTGGTAAATACATAGTGTCCATGACCTCAGCATAGTACTCATCTGGGTAATCTGCCGTATCGAAAATTAAATCAACATCTTTGTTTAATTTACGACCTTCATAACCAGTTGGACCTAGACCACTATAGTTATTGTACATGTACTTTTCGTAAACAGACATATTTTCAGGATCTGAATCCTTGAATGCAAATTCACCAATACCTCCATTTCCTGGAGTCTCACCGATTTCATCAGCCAGAATTGCAAGTTTTGTTCTAAGTGTAGAATCTCTTACCCATTCTACAAATTGACGATACTCACTATTAGTGATTTCAGTTTCGTCCATGTAAAAGGCTCTTACTGTTACGGTTCTTGTAGGAGCATCTTGTACTCCTGCTAAATCGTCGTCTGACTTACCCATAATAAATGCTCCACCAGGAACTAGTACCATACCATAAGGTTTTTCTGGGTGCCATTTCTTTCCTTTAACTCCTACAAGTTGTCCTCTGTCACCAGAGTTACAACTGCTGACTAGTAGGGCTAAAACAGCTGTTAATAAAGCAAACTTCTTAATATTCATAGAAACTCGAGGTTAAATTATTTAGTTGTAATTATGTATTAATTAGTGTCTTGATTTTTTTCAAGGCAGTAAACATATATATATATTTAGTAAAAACCAATTTTTTTTTCATCTTTTTTGCACTTTATCCCCAAAAGTTAACATTTCGTCGATTAAAAAAGCGTTAAAATATTCGATGAAATGCATCTAAAAACTGTTCTTCTTATAGGCTTTATACCATCTTTCTGGTATTTTACCATGACTTGCCTCGACATAATCATCATGCGTGCATGGTAATAACGTATGCTTTTTTAATTTATTATTAACATTTGGTAAAAAAGGTATTTCTATCCACCAGCGCCCAGTTTTTATACTTTTATAAAATATCAACTCATCATCTTCTATTAGCACATTGTACTTCTGATGATTAGCTTCATTAGTAAAATCGTCATCATTAATTCTACAATTAACACCTTCGATAAAATACCATATTATTTGGGAGATTAACATTGGTGTTGCATCTAGTTCGTTCGTCGATTTAAATTCATAGACACCAAATGATGACACCTTATTACTTATACCTGCATATCTTGAAATAGCGCATATCTCTTTTCCATTAAAACCATTTGGAGAATATTTTTGTTTAGCACCTACTTCAGCTGCTCTAACAGACTTCATATCCATAGTAACTATATGCGCATCTCGCATTACTGGTTCCACCATATTAATATTGTGCGTCACCTCTCCTAATCGATACGCTTCAAAATAAAGCTTCTCCATAAGGTCTATTTCCTCTTGAGAATTAAAATAGGTTTGATAACCAACGGCTGAGTAATTAAATAGATTATAAGGTTGCTCTAGAATAATTTTACCAAGAAAACTGTTGTTCTTCATTTCAACAGAGGCATCTCCTAGATCAAAGTTACTGTCAACATTTACAATATTGATCATAGGTGCCATTGTATCATAAGCTCTGTAATTAGCATAAGTCAAATCCTGACTTCCTCCAATGATTACAGGTATGACCTTCTTTTCTAATAAAACTGAAATAATTGTACGAACCGCATAATAGGTATCTTCTATTGTTGATCCTGGAGGAATATCACCGAGATCTGCAATTCCAGTGTGCCAATTTCCTGGAAACAATGCATACAATGAAGTTCTAATGGTGTCGAAACCTAGTTCTTCTCCCATATAGTTAACATCATTTCGGTTTTCCTTAACCCCTATGATGGCTAACTTAACTCCATCTAAATCTGGAATTCCATTTTGAGTAGAATGAATTTTTATCTTTTTGCCGAGCGCTTGTTGCGATAGTAGTTCGTTATGAGCTAATACTGCATCTGAAACAGGAGACAAAAAATTAAAATTCATTATTGTTATTTTTTAGTGGTCGCTTTCTTTTTTGTGGTTTTCTTTTTAGCAGCTGTCTTTTTCTTAGGGGATTTCTTTTCAATATGCGCTTTCGCTTCTTCTAAAGTCATTTCTGAAACATCAACTGTTTTTGGAAGCTCAACTTTTATTTTTCCTTTAATAACGTTATGTCTTCCCCATCTTGCTTTTTCAACGCGAATACCTTCCTCTTCCCAATGATGAATAAGCTTATCTTTTTCCTTTTGAATCTTATCCTCAATCAACTCCACAATATCACTATCTGATAAATTATCCCAGTCGTATTTCTTATTGACATTGATAAACATATTGTTCCATTTTATAAATGGTCCAAAACGTCCTTTACCTTTTTGCACAGGTAAATCCTGATACATATATATAGGTGCATCTGCTTTTTGCTTTTCTTTGATAAGTTCTATTGCAAGTTCCATTTCCACATCCATTGGATTTGTACCAGCCGGAAGTGACACGAATTTTTTCCCAAATTTCACATAAGGTCCGAAACGACCATTGTTGACCTCAACAGGCTCACCTTCGTAAGTTCCTAATTGCTTGGGTAACTTAAAGAGATCCATTGCTTCCTCATAAGTAATTGTGGTTAACTGCTGATCTGGAGACAAACTTGCAAATTGAGGTTTTTCTTCGTCATCTACGGTTCCTATTTGAACCATTGGTCCAAACTTCCCTAAACGTACACTCACTTGCTTTCCGGTTTTAGGATCTACACCCAAAATACGTTCTCCAGATTCACGTTCGGCATTTTCAGCAACGTCTTCAACCCTAGGATGAAAGCCTTTGTAAAAATCTTTCATCATTTTAGTCCAGTCTTCTTTACCTTCGGCAATTTCATCAAAATCTGCTTCAACTTTCGCAGTAAAATTATAATCTAAAATACTTCCGAAGTGATTTACAAGAAAATCAGTTACAATCATTCCGATATCTGTAGGCACTAATTTACCTTTATCACTATTCACTTTCTCCGTCAATGTTTTATCAGTAAGCTGCCCTTGCTGAAGTAACAATTGAGAATACTCACGCTCCACACCTTCATTAGAACCTTTTTCTATGTAGTTTCTATTTTGAATTGTTGAAATTGTTGGCGCATATGTTGATGGTCTACCAATACCTAACTCTTCTAACTGTTTTACAAGAGAGGCTTCAGTATATCTATATGGTGCACGTGAAAAACGTTCGGTTGCTGTAATGTAACTATTCAATAAGGTTTCGTTGACTTTCATGGCAGGCAACATTCCTTCTTGCTCAACATCTTCATCGTCTGTTCCTTCAAGGTATACTTTTAAAAATCCTTCAAAAGTAATGACCTCTCCATTAGCTGTAAATGTTTCTTTATGTGTTGTTGCTGCTATCTTTACATTGGTTCGCTCTAATTCTGCATCACTCATTTGAGATGCTATGGCACGCTTCCAGATTAAATCATATAAACGTGCTTGATCTCTTTCTATATTGACAGAATGTCTCTTAAAATCGGTTGGTCTAATTGCTTCGTGAGCTTCTTGTGCGCCTTTAGATTTCCCTTTATAATTTCTTGGTTTACTAAATTTAGAACCATAAGCATCTTCAATCTCGGCTTGCGCTCCTTTACGAGCTTCATCAGAAAGATTGACACTATCTGTTCTCATATAGGTAATTAATCCAGCTTCATATAAACGTTGCGCATTACTCATTGTTCTACTAACTGAAAACCCTAATTTTCTTGAGGCCTCCTGTTGTAGTGTAGAAGTTGTAAATGGTGCTGCAGGTGATTTCTTAGCAGGTTTTTTCTCGAGGTTAGCAACTTTAAAATCGGCATTTGCGTTTGACTCCAGAAATTTATAGGCCTCCTCTTTAGTTGAAAAATTCTTCGGAAGTTTCGCCTTAAATGTTTGTCCGTCCTCATTAGAGAACTCAGCATCAATCCTATAGGATGCCTTCGGCTTGAAATCTTGAATTTCACGTTCGCGTTCCACAATTAATCTAACAGAAACCGATTGCACACGACCTGCAGAAAGACCGCCTTTTACTTTTCTCCATAAGATTGGAGATAATTCATATCCTACTATTCTATCCAGTACACGCCGTGCCTGTTGTGCATCAACCAAATCATAATCTATTCCTCTTGGATTCTCAATGGCTTTCTTAATTGCCGATTTTGTAATCTCATGAAATACGATACGTTTTGTTTTTGCTTTATCTAAACCCAGCGTTTCAGCAAGATGCCATGCAATAGCTTCCCCTTCTCGATCCTCATCACTAGCTAACCAAACCATTTCGGCTTTTTTAGCAAGATCTTTCAGTTTTTTAACAACATCTTTCTTGTCTTTTGAAACCTGATATTTAGGTTTAAAATCTCCATCGACATCAACTCCTAATTCCTTTGAAGGCAAATCTGCAATGTGACCAAAACTAGATTCTACTTTGAAATCTTTTCCAAGAAATTTCTCTATGGTTTTGGCTTTTGCAGGTGACTCTACAATGACTAAATTCTTCGGCATATATGATTTTTTGAGGCTACAAATGTATGTTAAAAATAAATTATCTTCCTAATTTTAATACATTTCGATTGTATTTTATCTGAAAAACAGATGCATTTATCTATGTTTTTGTCATAAAAAAAGCCTGAAATCCTTCAAGCTATTTTTATATTTTCAAAATTAAAATTATTCATTGTGAATTAATTGTTCGTCCCAATCCTCGAGAGAATATATTACGGTTTGGGTTTCATTACCTAAATAAAACTGATAGGTTTTAAGAAACCCTGCTTCACATGGTTCCTGACTCGAAAAATTTAAACGTAGCAATCTATAAGGAGGTGTTGAATCTGTTTGTAATCCGTCGGTAACAAGATCTGCTTGCCATGTGGACATATCACATCCACTAGCAAAAATAGTAATGGCTATACAATCATCTGTAATCTCTGCATCAATGATATCAAAATTACTTGGAGAGTCTAGTTGAAATAACGTTGCATCGATTATAATTGAATCACCGCACACCTCTTCTGCTGTATCATCGTCAGAATTACAACTAAAAAGCAAAAGACTTAGGATGAGATATACAAGGTTCTTCTTTAGCATTATATTTGGTAGTTTAAAACTAGAATTAGTTAATTTAGAATAAGTGTACTTAAGAGTTGAATAGAATTTTCAGCATCATATTCATATTGATATAAAGCATTAGCCGAAATCATAAGTAAACGATCTTCTAAAGGAATAATATCTCTGCCTTCAACATTATCAAATATCTCAAGTAATTCAAGATCTAAAGGATTGGTTTTATCAAAAACTTTTAACCCAGAAGCACCATCACAAACAAATAAGCGATTATCTTTAAATCCAAGACCGTAAGGACTATCCATCATATGCTGTGCAACTAGAGTTGGATAATATTTATCACTCACGTCAATAACTTCTAACACACTTAATTCTTGACCACATTCATTACCACCTCTTAGTGTTAAATACGCATAATCGCCATCAACAACTACTGGATCACATCCTTGCCAATGACTAAACTCAGACAGAAACTGTGGAGCTGCAGGGTTTTCTATACTATGAATAAACATTCCGTTTGACCCTCCCAAATACAAATAACCATCTGCATGGAACATAGTTTCTATCTCCCAACCAGCATAATTGGTCTGAACCAGATTAGGTTGTGACAAACTAGAAATATCAAAAACATTCATCTCATTGACACCTACAGTATATAAGTAGTCTTCTACAATTTGAAAACGCGCTAAAGACCCACCTACTCCAACATCACCGCTTTCAAATGCACCTGCATCATTTGGAAAAAATACATCTACTGAATTGCTTACCTCCTCTCGTCTTTCTTCAATGGACCAGCCAACAATCACTTGGGTTTCTCTGTCGAAATTACTAAAATCAGCACCTGCAGCGTCATTTGGTATTTGATAATCATATACTGTAAACACTTCCTGCAAACGTTCAACTTCAGTAATGGTATTGACATTTGAAATATCAAATACTAATAAATCAATGGCACTATCAGCAAATAAATAATCGTCTTTAACAGAAATATCCTCATTACCAGGAATATTAATAAAACTTACAGCCTGAGGTGATAGCGGATCACTATTATCAAATATATGGACGCCTTTAAATCTTTCATTGATAAAAATCAAATCCTGATAGGCATAAATCTTTCCAACATCTAAAATAGGTTTAGGAGCCTGAACTTCTACTGCTGTTCGCCATTCAACTTTACTCATGGTTTCAGGAATAGCAATGTTAAATGTTTCATATTGCTTATCATCACTGTTACAGGACCAAAGCAGTATTACGGTTAGAAATAAGGTTAATTTTTTCATTTTAACTGATTTAATTGTAGGTATATGTGATAGATTCTGTGAAGCCTTCAATATGTAATATCACCTCATTCTCATCATTAGTTTGCAATGGCGAGAGATCAAATGAACGTTCCTGACCAATTACAGCTAAGCAGTCTTCATCGTTAGTAAACACGAGTTTTAAAAACCGTTGTGGTGGCGATGATTCAGCAATATCACCAGAGTCAACTAACACCATACTCCAGGTATTACCATCACAGCCACTAGCTGAAATATCAATACTTAAACAATTATCGTTGATCACTACATCCACCACACTGAATTCGTCTGATTCAGCCGATTGATAAAAAGCGTTATCTATAATAGCAATTTGATCACAAGGACTATCAATGGTATTATCCTCATCACATTGTGTATTCATTAATAGTAAAGCAAAACAAATACAGGTTGTAACAATTTTAACGGTTCTCATAAAGTGATTCTTTATATGTAGATGCAAAACTCTTGAAATGGTTGCGTCACAGGTCTTGGATTTCTCCTATGTATTGAATTTCATCCTCATCTTCAAAACCTACAACATCACGATATATAAAATACACAGGTAGATAGACTATAGAAATTGTAAATAGTAATCCTATTCCGCAAGCTATTATCCCTAGCATTCCCAATATTCCCGTGACAAACATTGACCCAAAAGTTATAAGCCACTTCTTAGTTCCTAAATTGAAACTTAATTTTACAATCTCAGTCTCAGTCAATTCTGGGTTATTGGCAAAAACAATAGAAAAAAATGACAGCGGAATAAAAGCATATAAATATGGAATCAAAAATAATGCTTGAGCTACAGAAGCTATTAAGGCATAAATGAGTCCAAGTACAAATACTCTTTTGAGGTGTTCACCTCTAAAAAAATAAAACATATCTCCATTTTGCGTTTCCTTTAAATCAACTTGCCTACACATTCTGTAAAATCCTGCTAACATCCCTAAAGAAAAGGGGGTTAAAATTAATGTTTGAAGGATATTATCAATTGCACTGCTTCCGTAAAAACCAAAAAGACTAAACTCCTCATTCAAATTCACATCATAAGGATTTGGAATAAGTCCAATAGTCACAAGTAAAAATGATATTATTCCTCCGAAAATCATTAGAACTAAAATCATCAAAAATCCCTTTAACCACATTTCTTTGAATAACTTAATTGAGAAATCCAGAATTTTTCCAAAATCTAAATGTTGAGCGTTCCTAATTTTATGTTGAATGTTTTGAAAAGTCATATGATTTAATTTATGTATTAATCAAATGTAACTATTCTAATTAAGAAAAATAACACACTGACACTTTGTCAGATTACTTAAAATTATACTATCTTTGTATGCTTATTGATATAATAAGACTTTCTGAGATTTATGGAGAAAACAATAGATGAAAATAAACAAGGTGAAAGCCTAGTATTAGAACAAAAAAAAGGCAATACTCGTAAGTTATTTATAGAAAGCTATGGCTGTGCTATGAATTTTAGCGATAGCGAAATTGTTGCTTCTATACTTTCTAATGAAGGTTTTAATACCACACAAAGTCTTGAAGATGCAGACCTCGTTTTGGTTAACACCTGCTCAATTCGTGATAAAGCCGAACAAACTGTTAGAAAACGTCTTGAAAAATACAATGCTGTAAAACGTATCAACCCAAAAATGAAGGTTGGTGTTCTTGGCTGTATGGCCGAACGATTAAAAACAAAATTCCTAGAAGAAGAAAAGATTGTTGACCTTGTTGTTGGTCCAGACGCTTATAAAGATCTACCAAATCTAATAGCTGAAGTGGATGAAGGTAGAGATGCTATTAATGTTATTCTCTCAAAAGAAGAAACTTATGGCGACATTTCTCCTGTTAGATTAAATAGCAATGGTGTTACTGCATTTGTTTCCATAACCAGAGGCTGTGATAATATGTGTACGTTCTGTGTGGTTCCATTTACACGCGGTCGTGAACGAAGTCGAGATCCGCAAAGTATTATTGAAGAAGTTAATGATTTGTGGGCTAAAGGTTACAAAGAAATCACGCTTTTAGGTCAGAATGTAGATAGCTATTTATGGTATGGTGGCGGACTCAAAAAAGATTTTGTCAATGCCACAGAGATGCAAAAAGCAACTGCAGTTAACTTTGCGCAACTCCTAGAGTTATGCGCCAAGGCACAGCCAAACATGCGCATTCGTTTTTCTACATCTAATCCGCAAGATTTGACACTGGATGTTATTGAAACCATGGCAAAATATGATAATATCTGCAAACATATTCATTTACCTGTGCAAAGCGGAAGCAATCGTATTCTTAAAGAAATGAACCGCTTGCATACGCGAGAAGAATATTTTGAACTTATCGATAATATTAGACGTATCCTTCCAGAATGTGCTATTAGTCAGGATCTAATTGCCGGTTTTCCTACGGAAACGGAAGAAGATCATCAGGATACCTTAAGTTTGATGGACTATGTTAAGTACAATTTCGGGTATATGTTTACCTATTCTGAACGACCAGGAACATTAGCTGGCAGAAAAATGGAAGATGACGTTCCTGAAGAGACTAAGAAACGTCGATTAGCCGAAATCGTCCAACGTCAACGTGATCATAGTGAAATTAGAACCAAAGAATATTTAGACACTATTGTTGAAGTGCTGATCGAGCGTGAGTCAAAAAAATCAGACCAACAATGGTCTGGACGCACCTCACAAAATATAGTTGCAGTATTTCCGAAGGAACACTACAACATAGGCGATCTGGTCAAAGTAAAAGTAACCGATTGCACCAGCGCAACTCTTATTGGTACAGCACTCGGATATTCTAAGGACAATTAATAAAGAAAGAAACACATGGAATCCATTCAAGCCATAAAACAACGTTTCGGAATTATAGGAAACGATCCAAAACTCAACCGAGCCATTGAAAAAGCAATTCAGGTGGCACCAACTGATATTTCAGTATTAGTTACTGGTGAAAGTGGTGTTGGAAAAGAAAGTATTCCGAAGATCATACACCAATTATCTCATCGTAAACACGGCAAGTATATTGCTGTAAACTGTGGTGCGATACCTGAAGGAACGATTGATAGCGAATTATTTGGTCACGAGAAAGGTGCCTTTACAGGAGCCACACAAACGCGTTCGGGCTATTTTGAAGTCGCCGATGGCGGTACCATTTTCTTAGATGAAGTTGGCGAATTACCACTCACCACTCAAGTACGTTTACTACGTGTTCTTGAAAATGGCGAATTTATCAAAGTAGGTTCGAGTAAAGTTCAAAAAACCAATGTAAGAATTGTTGCAGCAACAAACGTTAATATGTTTGACGCCATTAAAAAAGAAAAGTTTCGTGAAGATTTGTATTACAGATTAAGTACTATTGATATCAATCTTCCACCACTTCGGGAACGCAAAGATGATATTCACTTATTATTCAGAAAATTTGCCAGTGACTTTGCGCTTAAATACAAAATGCCAACCATAAAACTCACGGATGATGCTGTTAATATGCTACAAAAACACCGTTGGAATGGAAATATTCGTCAGTTGCGAAATGTAGCAGAGCAAATTTCAGTATTAGAACAAAACCGAACCATTAGCGCTGCAACATTACAAGGTTATCTACCAAGCGGAGGCAGTAATCTTCCAGCTGTGGTCAATGCTTCAAAAGCAGAAAGCGATTTCAGTAATGAACGTGAGATCTTATACAAAGTTCTTTTTGATATGAAAAGTGACCTCAATGACCTTAAGAAACTCACTATGGAATTGATGAAAAGCGGCAATGTTTCAGACGTACAAAAAGACAATGAAGGTTTGATTGAAAAGATATACGGCACACCTCAAAAGGAATCAACTTCAGAATCATTTGAAGATCTAGAAATACTAGCTATTCCTGAGCAAACCGAAGACCATTACGATCCTGAAGATAAAAATCAGGACAAATATCATTTTGCTGAAGAAATAGAGGAAGAAGAAACCCTATCTTTACAAGACAAAGAATTAGAACTGATTAAAAAATCTTTGGAACGCCACCAAGGAAAGCGTAAGTTAGCAGCTGCCGAATTAGGTATAAGCGAACGCACATTATATAGAAAAATTAAACAATACGATCTTTAACAAAAGTTTATGCGAGCAGTAGAAATATTTAGACTGAGAATGACGTTTGGTCCAAACAGCTCTGAAGCTATCAGAAAAGAAGCTGAAGACCTAATAAACGAAAAACACTATCAAGGTTATCGATTAATTACCACATCCTTTACTATTGAAGGTGGAAAAATTTATGCGTTTATTACAATGAAACGTCCTAATACGTATTAAACAATGAAAACTAAATGTCATACTCAGCGCAGTCGAAGCATCTTAAACATGAAATCTCTAAAGCACCTCTTTTTACTAGTTTGCTTTACCATATTTAGTTGTGGGCCATATTCATTTACAGGTGTTCAGAATATTGATGCTGATACGTTTCAAGTAAATTACTTCCAAAACACTGCCAATCTAATTGAACCAGGTTTTGATCGTGATTTCACTATAGCACTTCAGGAACTCATTCAAAATCAAACAAGTTTGAGTCTTACCAACACCAATGGTGATTTGGTTTATGAAGGAGAAATTATTGAGTATCGCATTTCTCCTCAAACTGCTCAGGCCAACAGCAGAGCAGCTCAAAACAGATTAACAGTAGCAGTAAATGTGCGCTTTTATGATAAAAACGAACCTGATGAAGAGTTTGAACAACGCTTCTCTTTTTTCTATGATTACGCTGGAAGTGAGTTGCTAACTGGTGCTCAAAAAGAAACGGCTCACGAAGAGATCTTTGAACGTCTCACTCAGGATATTTTTAATGCAACTTTAGCAAAATGGTAGATGAATAACGCAGATTTCACATACATACTTCAAAACCCTCAAAACATTACTGGTGAGCAAACAACTGCATTGCACAATCTCACACTGAAGTATCCGTATTTTCAATCAGCACGAGCATTATACCTTAAAGGGCTTAAAAGTAAAGAAAGTTATAAGTATAATCAGGAATTAAAAACAACCGCAGCTTATACTACAGATAGAAGTATTCTGTTTGATTATATTACTTCAGAAACATTCAATCAAAATGAGATCTCTCAGGTTATCAAAAAAAACTCTGAACATCTCAAAACCATCACAGTTAATGAGGCTGATGATATTTCGGTAGATAGAAGTGTCACTATTGATGACGCTTTAAAAGAACACATTAAAAATACTGAAGGTGTTCTGGATCCAAATCTATTTGAGCAAAAGATAAAACCTGAAGAAGTAGCGCACTTCTTATCGCTTCCTGATCACACACCTGAGCAAGTCATCATCGATATAGATGCAAAACATATCGAAGAAACTCCTGAAGAAAAACTACAAATTGGAAAACCTCTAGAGTTTGACAAAGAAGAAACGCATTCGTTTTCAGAATGGCTCAAGATCACGAGTTTTAAACCTATAGACCGTAGTGAAACAGAGCCAATTTCCGAAGAGAAGGAAGACACCCATGAGACCAGTTTAAGTACAGTGAACAGGAAATTTGAGCTTATTGATAAGTTTTTAGAAAGCAACCCTAAGATTATACCTTCTAAAGATACACCAAAAGTCAATTTAGAGACTCAGGATAAAGTGGCTCATGACGGACTCATGACAGAGACTTTAGCCAGAATTTACCTAGAGCAACACAATTACGAAAAGGCAATTCAATCTTATAAAGTATTAAGTTTGAAATATCCAGAAAAAAGTGGTTTCTTTGCAGACCAAATTAAAGCGGTAAAAGAATTACAAGAAAATAATACACAGAACTAATGAATACGTTTACTATATTTTTAATCCTAATCGTCATAGTATCTTTTTTACTAGTGGTAGTTGTCATGGTACAAAACCCTAAAGGTGGAGGATTATCTTCATCATTTGGTGGTGGTGGCACACAGCAATTAGGTGGTGTTAAAAAAACAACAGACTTTTTAGATAAAAGTACGTGGGCTCTAGCCACTTTACTATTAGCATTAATATTAGCATCTAACTTTGCTATTCCTGGTGCAGGTGGATCAGCCGAATCTAAAGTGATTAATGGAAATGAAACACAAACAACAACTCCAGCGATTCCTTCAAGTGACAACACACAAGATGCTGCAACACCAATAGACACTATTGGAGGTTAATTTATAGCATACAGATAAACCTATACTAAATGCCAGCTTTAAAGTTGGCATTTTTTATTTCTGCAACTTTGTCAGTCTCAATATAGCTGGCACATTTTTAGCACAACGCTTTAGCGTTAACAATAAATTTTTAATTAAAAACATACATAACAATGAGCTTAAACATTAAACCATTAGCAGATAGAGTTCTTATAGAACCTATGGAAGCTGAAACTAAAACAGCTTCGGGAATTATTATTCCAGACAACGCTAAAGAAAAACCACAAAAAGGAAAAGTTGTTGCTGTTGGTAAAGGCACAAAAGATGAGCCAATGACTGTCAAATCTGGTGACACTGTTCTCTACGGAAAGTATGCAGGAACAGAATTAAAATTAGATGGTAAAGATTACCTCATCATGCGCGAAAGTGACATATTAGCAATTGTATAAACAGTATTAGGCTTCTGGCTATTAGCCTTTAGCTCTATTCATATAAAAACTATTAAATAACTTATTCTTTTAGCTAAAAGCTAAAAGCTAAAACATAAAAATATGGCAAAAGATATAAAATTTGATATTGAAGCACGTGACGGATTAAAACGTGGTGTAGATGCATTAGCTAATGCAGTTAAAGTAACATTAGGACCTAAGGGACGTAATGTAATTATCAGTAAATCATTTGGAGCACCTCAAGTAACTAAAGATGGTGTTTCTGTTGCAAAAGAAATTGAATTAGAAAACGAGCTTGAAAATATGGGAGCCCAAATGGTTAAAGAAGTGGCTTCTAAAACTAATGATCTTGCTGGTGACGGAACAACTACAGCAACTGTATTAGCTCAGTCAATTGTAAAAGAAGGATTGAAAAACGTAGCTGCAGGTGCAAATCCAATGGATTTAAAACGTGGTATTGACAAAGCCGTTGAAGCCATTACTGAAAACTTAGACAAGCAGTCTAAAAAAGTTGGTAACTCTTCTGAAATGATCAAACAGGTCGCTTCAATTTCAGCTAATAATGATGATACTATTGGCGAATTAATCGCACAAGCCTTTGGTAAAGTTGGAAAAGAGGGTGTGATTACTGTAGAGGAAGCTAAAGGAACTGATACTTATGTTGATGTTGTTGAAGGAATGCAGTTTGACAGAGGTTACCTATCACCTTATTTTGTGACAGATTCTGACAAAATGATTGCTGATCTTGAAAATCCATATATTTTATTATTTGACAAAAAGATCTCTAACTTACAAGAGATTCTCCCAATATTAGAGCCAGTAGCACAATCTGGTCGCCCATTGTTAATTGTTGCCGAAGATGTTGAAGGACAAGCCTTAGCAACTTTAGTAGTCAATAAATTACGTGGTGGTTTAAAAATCGCCGCAGTAAAAGCACCTGGATTTGGTGATCGCCGAAAAGCAATGCTTGAAGATATTGCGATATTAACTGGCGGAACAGTGATTTCTGAAGAAAGAGGATTCTCTCTAGAAAATGCTGATCTTTCAATGTTGGGTACTGCTGAATCTGTAATGATCGACAAAGACAATACAACTATTGTAAATGGTTCTGGGAAATCTTCAGATATCAAAGCAAGAGTGAATCAAATCAAAGCTCAAATTGAAACAACAACCAGCGATTACGATAAAGAAAAGCTCCAAGAACGCTTAGCAAAACTAGCTGGAGGTGTTGCTGTACTTTATGTAGGTGCTGCTTCTGAAGTGGAAATGAAAGAGAAAAAAGACAGAGTTGATGATGCTTTACATGCTACAAGAGCAGCAGTTGAAGAAGGTATTGTTGCTGGTGGTGGAGTAGCTTTAGTGAGAGCTAAAAAAGTACTTGAAAAACTAACAACTGATAACTTAGATGAAACTACTGGTGTACAAATCGTAAACCGAGCAATTGAGTCGCCTCTACGTACCATTGTAGAAAATGCTGGTGGTGAGGGTTCTGTAGTAATCAATAAGGTTTTAGAAGGTAAGAAAGACTTTGGTTTTGACGCCAAATCTGAAACTTATGTTGATATGCTAAAAGCTGGAATTATTGACCCTAAGAAAGTAACACGTATTGCTTTAGAAAATGCAGCATCAGTTGCCGGAATGATTCTTACTACTGAATGTGCTTTAGTAGATATTAAAGAAGAAGCTCCTGCAGGTGGTGGAATGCCACCAATGGGAGGCGGAATGCCAGGCATGATGTAATGGCGAGCAACGAGTCGTTGCAGACGAGTTACTCACTCAAGCATAAAATAAATACTTTTATAGAAAGCCTTTGATGTAATTATCAAAGGCTTTTTTATGTTGTGTTAGTTCTTTATCAATTTCTTTACAATAGAAGAATTGCCTGATTTAATCTTGACGAAATAGATGCCTTTACTTAAATCTACTACAGAAAATTCATTAGTAGTTGTAAGGACTTTTATTTGTCTTCCGTTAATATCCGTTATTACAATTGCATCGATAGGCGCAACAGACTTTATGTTAACGATATCCAACGAAGGATTTGGGAACAACACAACATCTTGTATGTCGACATCAGCTACAGAAAGCGCATCAACAACTTCAGTATTTACTGTATTTGTAAAAATTGGTGGATTAAAATCAAAAAATATAGCGGCATCATTAGTAAACACATCTCCAACCATTGCTCCTGCTTTTGGTTTGATCTTATAAGCTATGTAACCTATTGAACCTGCTTCATCCTGAGAAACTCCAGGCAAACCTATATTTTCAAAAACAAATCTGGCCAGAATAGTATCCTCAATTTCGATACGACCAGAGTGACTCAAACTTTCAACTTGCATGGTCAATACATCTAATTTTGGATCAATTATATTAGTTACCTCAACATTGATAGCTTCAGCATTACCCGTATTTTGAAAACGGATGATGTAATGTAAATAATCATCAGCTTGATCTAAAAGAATTTGATCACCTTCTAAAACACTAATATCGTTAGGATCATAAGCTCCAATGACTGTTTCTTCCAAAACAAACGTATTATCATTTTCTGTGACATCGTTTGCAATCGGATTTATAGAGGCTGTTGATACCAAAACATCACCAATATTAGTCACAGGAGGTGCAAACACGTTAAGGATTATACTTATTGATCGACTTTCAAATGGCGTCAAATTGGAATAATCAAAACTGAGATTGCCAGACGATTGCGTAGTTGGACTTTCAGACGTTGACACCAGTTGCATTTTAGAGGCATCATAAGTTAAGGTCACAGCACCAGAAAGTGTTGTTGTTCCAATATTGTTATAAACCAATTCATACGTTGAGTCAAACCCTGGTCGTGGTTCTCCAACAGGATATAGACTCACATTCAAATCATTTGCTGAGGCGTTTGGTGCCACACAAAAGTTTGCGCCGCTGTCAACTTGATTTTCACCATCAAAGCTTGAAAAGTATAATGGAGGAGATACGGTAAAATAACTTGGCAAACTAGGTGACAATACTGTTGTAAAATCTCCCTGATTAACCGTAGTTGCAAATGTTCCATCAGGATTTGTAAATGTAATAAATGACGCTCCAGCTCCTCCTGAACCTACCCATATGTTTGAGATACCATTGTCACTTGGGCCGCAACCATCAGAATCACTATCATAAGTAATTGTTCCACTTATTTGGTTAGTTAGAATACCTAAATTTCTGTACCATGCGATTTTACCATTATCGCTGGTACTTTTCGTGGAGTAAATAATATCGATTAATCCGTTAGCATCAATATCCTCTGAAAAAATAGAACTAATTCTTTGATCGGTTTCGCCAATATTAATGGCTTCTGTAAATACACCCGAATAATTCTTGTAGAGGTTAATATCTTCATTATCCAAAGACGTTGCATAGGTATTTATAATATCTAAATCGCCATCTGCATCTATATCTAAGACCATCATATGATCTGTCGACAATGATTGATCATCAAGTAACTGAAATACGCCAAAACCACCAACTCCATCTTCATTTTCATACCATCCAAATGGGTCGCTAGTAAGTACATCTAAATCTGAATCATTATCTAAATCTGCTAAAATAACAGTACCATCATTTGTAGAAACAAAGGTCTGAGGAGCACCAAAATTCCCTAACCCATCATTCATGACCCAAGATAAAGGTTCATTAAAAATAAGATCTAAATCACCATCATTATCGATATCTCCAATGTCAAAATCTCTGGCATCATCTATATTACCCACAATAATCTGTTCTGTTCCAAAACTACCTTGTCCATCTAAATTTTCGTACCATGCTATATGATTTCCTACTAACTCAAGTTCTATAATATCCATATCATTATCACCATCCAAATCGGCTACCATGATACGATCTACACTCTCTGAAGTAGTAGAGATAGGAACTTGAGATGTAAAATTTCCGAAGCCATCATTTTGTAACCATTCAATTTTATTATCAATAGTTGAAGAGACCACCAGATCTAAAAAGTCATCACCATCTATATCTTTTGCAATGACATTATTAGCTCCAAAACTATTAGCTGATAGGATTTTTTGTGATTCAAAATCCCCAAAAACACCTGTGTTTTCATACCATCCAATCTTATTATGATCATCTGCTGCAAATATAATATCAGTATCCCCATCGTTATCGATATCAGCAGAGATCACACTTCGAACGCCTTTTAAATCATTAATAATTTCTTGAGAAGGTCCAAAGCTTCCAGAACCTGACATATTTTGATTCCAACTAAACTCATAACCATCGAGATAAAAACATACAAGATCGTCGTATCCATCAGCATTAAAATCGGCTATATTAAACCTAAATCCTGGCTTGGTAAAGTTAATGGAACTAATGACCTGTTCGGCACTAAAGGTTCCTTGACCATCAGTATTTTCAAATAAAACGAGCGCTCCAATGTTGGTATCATCTTCATCTTTAACAAAAGCCACAAGATCTTCATCATTATCGTTGTCGATATCCAAAGCTTGAGCAAATCCTATAAATCCGTCGTAAGTAGAATTAAAAGCGTTTCCGTAGCCAGTAAAATTTCCTGAACCATCATTTCTATAGGCAACCAAACCGTCCCATGTGTTCAGACCAAAAAGATCCATATCACCATCATTATCCAAATCTGCTGTTCTTACAAAGAAGAGTCCGCCAAAAATGTCAAAAATTTCCTGCGGACTACTAAATGTCCCGAGTCCATCTGTATTCTCTAATAAATATCCTTTCTCATCAGGACTTCCGTTTGATGCAAATATCAAATCATTATCCATATCACCATCAAAGTCCTCTGCTCTAATCTCGATATATTGTGTTGTAGGACCTGAAGACGCAAAGGCAATAAGCTGTTGTGCTCCAAAAGCGCCTAAACCATCTGTATTTTCATACCAAGCTATTTTACCATCCAAACTCACAGAAATCAAATCCAAATCAGTATCACCATCAACATCAGCAACCTCAAGGCGAGAAGGCGTATTGATATCATTTAAAATGATATGTCTAGTACCAAAAACACCTAAGCCATTGGTGTTTTCATACCAAACGATAAACCCTTCTAATTCTGTACGTTCAGAAGATAAAACATCTATATCGCCATCATTATCTACATCAGCAAAAGTAAGTGCATTTAAACTTATTAGATTAGTTTCTATAATATGTTCAGCATCAAAACTGCCTAAACCATCGGTATTTTCCATCCATTTTAACGGAAGTGCATAAGGAATTAAATCATCATCACCATCATTGTCTATATCAGCAGAATAAGAAGCTTCCAGAATATATGTTGCACTAAGTGGATTACTTGTACTTAATCCAATGGCATTGGTAGAATCAATAACAGTTTCTTGAAAAACAATCTGCCCAAACACCATTGAAGACATTGAGACGAATATAAAAAAAGATAAAAGTAGTTTTTTAGTCATCATACGTTAGGTTTCCTTAAATGTAAGAAATTTAGTCCATAAATGTTTGAATATTAATAGTGAAAGCAGATTCTTAAGAATTTTTTATAATAAATTTTCTTAGCTTTAAGAAAACTAGCTAATTATGAAAAAAAGTCTTCGTTATGCTTTAGGAGAAATACTAATAGTTATTGTTGGAATCTCTATTGCTTTTAGCCTGAATAAATGTGCCGACAACAAAAAAGACGAGGCACTAAAGACCCAATACTTGCAAAGTATAAAAAGTGATATTGAGGTTGACAAGAAAAATCTAGAAGCCAATTATGCAGCTATTGGAGCTAAAATTCAAAACTTAAAAGAAGTTTTACCATTGATTAATACAGACAATCCAAAAAAGATGACATCAATGAATAAACTCTACAGTGTATTTACATCGTCTAATTTTCATCCTAAAGACATCACTTACCAAACTATGATCAATTCAGGGGATTTTAAACTCATTGATGATTTCGATCTGAAAGCTGCTATCGAAACCCATTACTCTGATTACAAGATCATGCTCAAAGACTATGAACGATTAGATATCATTCATAAAGAATACTTGGGTAAATACATCATCAACAATTCTGATTTTGATGCCATGCGCCAAGGCAAATTTGGCTACAGCAATGAAAAGCAGTTAAAAAACATACTACAGAGTATCAATGGCGCTTTGTATATAAAAATTAATGCCACTGAACGTGGCATTAAAAATTGTGATAGTTTGTTAACTATTTTAAAGATGTATTAATTCTCATGATCATCAACCACCTCTTTATCTCTATACTTACAGCAAGGATGAACTGAATTATAAGCTTCCTCTGTAGCTTTTATTGTTTTGGTATCGTGACCTACTGAAGCTATCTTTTTACTTATGGTTTCCAGATTGGTTTTACGTTCATCAAAAATTAATTTAAGTTCGTGTGTTTTTACATTCCAAATAGCAGATTTAACGCCCTTGGTTCTAATTGCCGCTTTCTCAATTCGCTCTTTACACATTAAACAAACACCATCAACCTCCATAGAGGCTTTTGCATTTTTATTTTGAGCAAAAGTGGCTGTTGCCACTAATAACATCAATATTATAATTATTCTTTTCATGATAGTTGTTTTTAATTTGTCATTCTGAATGAAATGAGGAATCTCTAAAAAGATTCTTCGCTCATGCTCTGAATGACAGTTTTATTTTATTTTAAATCGCAATCCTGCGTAATACATACTTCCAAAAATCGGACCATATACAAATGTGGTATCAAAATTAGATCCAAAAGGGTCATTTGCTCCCAAAATAGGATCAGGCTGTCTCACATTTGTTATATTTTCACCTCCTAAATATACTTCAAATTTAGGAGAAAACACTTTAGTCACCTGAGCATTTAATGTCCCTATGGTAGGTGACTCCTCTGGCAATCTAAATTCTATTGGGTTAGATTGGGTAGATGCAAAACGTTGTTCGCTTAACCAATTATAAGTAACATCAAATTTCCATTTCGCAAATTCACCTTCGGAAACTTCTGTTTCATAAGACGCATTAGCAAAAAAGCGATGTCTAGGTATTAACGGTTTAGACAGACGTCCTGAAGTATAGTCGGTTTGAACATCGTAATATTTATATGCCGTTCTGAAATCAAAACGTTCAAACATATTATAGTTTAACTCTATTTGAAAACTGTTTGCAAAGCTATCACCTTCCAGATTATAGAAGTTCACTTCTTGTGGGTTTTCCCAGTCAATCACGACTTGATTCTTAAAATCAGTTCTGTAAAAATCTAGCGTGACATCTGCTTTTCTTCCGAAGAGATTAAAGCCTTGAAGATAGGAAACACCATAATTCCATGCAATTTCAGGATCTAACCCATAGATATTTCCGTTGGTATTCAAAATATTAATCGTTCTGGAAGTAGCAAATATATTTTGATTTTCAGCAAAGATATTCGCACTCCGTTTTCCTCGTCCTACTGAGGCTCGTAAAGCTGATTTTCCCCATGGTGTGTATCGAACATGCAATCGAGGTGTGATAAATTCACCTAGCAAATTATGCGTATCAAAACGCAAGCCTGCTGTTAAGGTTAACTTATCAAGATTGTCATAAGCATACTCAAAAAAAGCACCAGCTGATCGTTCGCTGCGTTCAAATTTAGCATCTAGTGCAAACTCGTCATAATGATCGTAAGTAAACCCAAGACCTGTTTTGATTTTATGTCGCGAATCACTGATAATAGAATTGTAGATGACATTAGAATACACACTGTTGTGATTGCTATTGTATGTGTTTAACCCAAAATAAGAATCCTGACTATGCGTACTAAATGCAAATTGAATTCCGAGACTTTGCCATGGAATTTCTGGGTTAACATAACCAAACTTGGTTGAGATTTCAAAACGTTCGGTATCAATTTCACTTCCCCAGGCATTGGTGGTCAACCGATCTGTATCTGGATTGAAATCGATTTGACCTGCTTGATTTTGATCGTTTAAATAGCGAACATTAATAAAACTCACGAATCCTTTCTCTGGGTTTGTGTATTGCCAACGATTCATCACATTGACTTGTCGTTTAATAGGTACATCAAGGAAAGAATCGCCATTTTTATCAAACTTTTTGTCTCTAAGGTTCCCATGAAGGTATAAACCTGTACTCCACTTTTCATTCACTTTAGTGTTGACATGTGTATTAAGCTCAAGCCTTCCATTTACTGAACCATAAAGATTGACAAAGAGTTGATCATCTGTTGTTGGCTTCTGAAGCTCTGCATTGATTTGTCCTGCAATACTTTCGAAGCCGTTAACAACACTTCCGGCACCTTTGGTAATTTGAATACTCTCCACCCAAGTTCCTGGAATAAAACTTAATCCATAGGCTTGAGATGCCCCTCGTATGGAAGGTATATTCTCTGTGGTAATTAGAATATACTTACTAGTTAATCCCAACATTTTAATTTGTCGGGTTCCCGTTACAGCATCAGAGAAATTAACATCTATGGACGGATTGGTTTCAAAACTTTCCGACAGGTTACAACAGGCTGCTTTGAGCAATTCGGCACTACTAATTGTACTTACATTTTGTGCATTTAAATACGATTTTGAAGTGGTTTGCTTTCGACCTGTAACTGTGATTTCATCCAAACTACTTGTTGGAGTAAGATAATGCGTTATGGGCTTAGGCGAAGTAATGGTTAAGGTGTCTGTTTTATAACCAACATAGCTAATCACTAATTGCTTATAGCTTGGTTGGTAAGACACACTAAACTTTCCATCAAGATCGGTAAAAGTTCCAACTGACGTATTGAGCCAATAGACGTTGGCACCAACAACAGGTAGGGTTTCGTTATTAGTATTTGCTTCCAATACAATACCTTCTAACTTATCTTGAGATATTGAAAACATTGGAAACAGTAATAGTATAATTACTATATATTTCATTGATTTATTTTTAATTTGACCATACATTGGACTGATAAATGCTCAGTCATTATAAATTCTGGAGTGAATTATAAAATCAAATCAAAAATACCTGATCGAGAACCTGTATGTCTTCAATCAAATTAGGAGGAGAATAATCTTTATGTGGGATAATCTGTTTTGGTAAGCTTTCAAACAGATTTTTGTAAGTGAATAAAAAAGAGGTTACTAAAAACTGCTCATTAAAATCAAGGCTTTCTATTGAATTCGATTTTAAATCGTCCTGACCTTCGACAACTTCCACCTCATCTTTACAGCAGCCATTATTTACAGATTTTTCAGTATCAGAAGCCATTTGCATTCCACATTTTTTCACTTCGGAAAATACCGCAACATCCACTAAATGGTTTCCGCAAAAGTGTTTTTCAACTGTAAAAGACATCGTTGACATCAACAAAAGTATCGTCATCGACATGGAGAATAGTTTATGTAACACCTCTTTAAACATACTGCAAAGTTATAAAAAAGGAAATGATAACCATTTTCTTTATGAAAGATTAACATGTTACTGCTTAAGCTTGTAGTAATAGAATGCTGGCACAAGCAGTAATAAAAAAATGGGTTGAATTAAAAACCTTCTAAAATTAAAAAATAAATAATAGTCATCTTGACTTGGATTAATAACAAAATATAAGAAGAATACCATTAAGATAAGATAGGCAATTACATAAACCAATATCGAAAACTTAACTATCGATTTGTCTTTAAAAAACAGGTATATGATCCCTAAAGAGATGACTGAATTTAACACATAACGCAAAGTGGTATACAACGAAAGTTTCAATATTTCACGACGCGGATAATCCATGCTCAAATAATCACTTTGAAAAAACAATAAGTAAGGGTCATAGAAGAGTTCATTCTCAAAAACTCTAATGAGTACCAATAACCCAAATAAAACTAAAAGCAATATGTAGATGATTGGATTACGCATGTTTCTTTTTCAGTTTTGAAAATCGATTAACCCAAAACATCCATAATAGAAACACCATGCCGTAAATAATCAAGGGGAAAATAACGGTATGCAAAATATCACGTCGCCATGGATAATTATACAAACCAACAGACAGAATAGCGATTCGTATCAAATTGACCGTATAAATAAGTACGCTTCCCGATAAAATATAAATTATAGTGTATTTCAGTTTTCCTGCAAATGCAATAATAAATGAGACAAATAAAATAATAACACTTATCGAATTACAACCTTCTACAACTCTGGCGACAAACTTTTCATTCATGATTAATTTCATGGAAGACTCATTTGGATGTGGAACAAGTTCAACACGATAATCCAGGCTATTTAAAAGCAGCTTACTTTGCTGAGCTACTAAATTGGTCACATAATCTGGATAGTATTTTGAACCATCAGAAAAATCTAAATAAAACTTATAGGCAAGTGTTAACACAAAATATACCGAAAGAAAGGTCAGGATAAATGTAACGACCGACTTATATTTTGTTAGAAGTGCTTTCATTGAAGTTAAAATTATATAAAATGAATCTAGAAATGGCACTTTTTAGATACTTTTACCAAAATTTTTGAAACTTATGACATTCGAAGCCCTCAAACCTCAAGTTGAAACTATAATATCTACAACTTCTAAAACAGTAGATGAGCGATTACTTTCAATATGTGAACTTCTTGAAAACCAAATAGATTACTATAATTGGGTTGGTTTTTATTTCAAAAATGGAGACAAGAATGAGTTAAAACTCGGGCCATATGTTGGCGCACCAACAGATCATACCATTATCCCCTTCGGAAAAGGAATTTGTGGACAAGTAGCAGTTTCAAATGAGAATTTTGTTGTTCCAGACGTTTCAGCTCAGGACAATTATATTGCTTGTAGTATTACTGTAAAGGCTGAGATTGTGATTCCAATTTTTGTTAATGGTGAGAATATTGGTCAAATCGATATCGATTCCAATACACCTGATCCTTTTACTTCGGAAGACGAGCGTTTTTTAGAATTTGTTTGTAAAAAAGTAGCAGAAATATTAAGCTAGACTGCTTTATAAGTTACATTCCAGTCCTAATAGCTTCAACAGGATCTAATCTGGAAGCAGAAAATGCAGGAATCACTCCAGACAACAAACCAATAAAGGTAGACAGAGAGAATCCGAGGAAAATATTATAGAACGATAGTATAAATTCAAAATCAGTAACTGCAGCAGTAGCTGCCAGAGACACAAGCCATACCAAAACTATTCCTATCAATCCTCCTAAAACTGAAAGAATTACAGCTTCAAATAAGAACTGGAACAGGATAAATTTATTTTTTGCACCTAAAGATTTTTGAATACCTATTAGGTTAGTTCTTTCTCGCACACTCACAAACATAATATTAGCAATACCAAAACCACCAACAAGTAATGAGAAACCACTAATCACCCAACCTGCACCATTCATAAATCCGATAATTCCATCAATAAAATCAGTTAGCCCAGATAGCTTATTCACGAAAAAATTATCAGGCTCATCAGCTTTTAATCCTCTGTAAGCTCTGTACTTTTGTTTTAATACCGATTCAAACGCATCAAAATCAATATTCTTTTTTGGTTTAATAATAACCGCTCCTGGCAAACCGTCGGCACCACCATTTTTAAAACGTCTAACGAAATTAGCTGGTACATAGGCGCGCTCATCTGGAGAGTCACCCAATCCACTACCAACTTTCTTCAACACACCTATCACCGACATTTTTCTACCATAAACACGAATGGTCTTACCTACAGGATTAATATTATCAAATAAGTTAACAGCTGTTGCACTCCCTAAAACAATTACAGGAGCACCAGAATTAGATTCAGATTCGGTATAAAAACGACCCTTTTCTACTTTGAAATTTTCAATATCGTAAATGCCATTAGAAACTGGAGTTACCGTAACACCAGATACTGTATTTGCTTCGTATTTCAAGTTTTCTGAACCACCAAAAATGACGTAGGCCATTGCATCATAATCTGTAATATTCCTTTGAATGAATTCAAAATCATTATACTCTACCTGAGGAAAATTTTCACGTTGCCATCGAGGAACTTCTGTAGGACCAAAAGAATATTTGGTAAGGTACATTGTGTTTTTATCTAAACCACTTAACTGATCTTTGATACTTCTATCTAGTGAATCTACTGCGGCAAGTACAGCTATAATTGAAAAAATACCTATGGTTATTCCTAGTAGCGATAAGAATGTACGCAATTTGTTATTTCGTAATGCATTAATAGCAAACGAAAAACTCTCCTTAAATAACCTAAGATAAACGAGCATAGCTTGGTTGATATTTGTAAAATTATAATAATATGACGCAATTGCACCATTATTGTTACATCAATAATTCTCTTATTTTTCTTATTAGACTACATTCCAGTCCGTATTGCTTCAACAGGGTCTAAACGAGACGCAGAAATAGCAGGAATCACACCTGAAATTAAACCTATTAGAGTAGATAATCCAAATCCCAAAAATATATTAGTAAATGAGAGGACAAAAGAAAAATCTTCAACAGCCGAATTGGCAATAAGAGAGACTAACCATACCATGATGACACCTATTAATCCTCCTAAAAGGGACAAAATCACCGCTTCGAATAAAAACTGAAACAAAATAAATTTATTCTTGGCGCCTAATGATTTTTGAATGCCGATTAGGTTTGTTCGTTCTCTTACACTTACAAACATAATATTAGCAATACCAAATCCACCAACTAAAAGAGAAAAGCCACTAATGACCCAACCAATAATATTCAGGGTAGAAATAATACCATCTATAGCGTCTTGTAAACCAGAGATGACACTAATAAAGAAGGAATCTATTTCATCGGGTTTCAAACCTCGCCTACTTCTCATTTTTTGAATTACATCTGCTTTTAATTCGGCTACATCAGCATTATCCTTGGGTTTAATAATAACAATATGATTCATGTTTTTATTATTATCACCATACCGATTTCTCACATAATTAGCAGGTAAAAAAATGGAAATATCATTACTATCACCAAATAATCCTGAACCCTGTTTTTTAACAACTCCAATAACTGTGAATTTTTGACCATACAGTCTGACTTTCTTTCCAATAGGCTCTAATTCTCCAAAAAGAGATTTGGCAATTTCATCTCCTATGACAATAACGGGCTTGCCTGTGCTAGATTCTGACTCACTATAAAAACGACCTTTTGAAAACTGTAAAGCTTGGATATCATCAAACTCATCACTTACCACAACCGTATTAACACTACTTACTGATTTTGATTCATATCTTACAGTCTCTCTCCTAACAAATAACTGATAGGCCACATGTTCTGCACCTGATAATGAGGATTTCAAATACTTGTATTCATTATATGACACTTCAGGAAACTGTAAACGCTTCCACCTAGGCACATCTGTTGGTCCAAATGAAAACTTTGCTAAATACATCGTATTACTATCCAAACCACTCAATTGCTCTTTAATATCTCTATCTAAAGAGTCCACAGCGGCTAAAACAGCGATAATTGAAAAAATACCAATAGTAATACCCAGAAGTGATAGAAATGTACGAAGCTTATTATTTCGCAATGCGTTGATAGCAAAGGAAAAGCTTTCTCTAAATAACCTCAGATAAACAAGCATAGAATAAGATTGGTTTTATAAAATTGAAAGATACTAGGTTTTCAACAATTTATTGTTACAAAAAACTTAAATAAACTGCAATTTCAACTCCTAATAACACTCGATATTATGTATTTTTGGGCTTTAATTTTACAACATAGTTCTATCTTTTGGAACAGCAACGACAACAACACAACAATGAGCAACAACAAAACCATTACATCTGCATTAATATCAGTTTTCAGCAAAGACGGATTAGAACCTATCGTTAGGCAACTTAACGAACAAAATGTTACCATATATTCCACTGGTGGCACTGAAAAATTCATCAAAGATCTAGGTATTGATGTGGTACCAGTAGAAGATGTAACGTCATACCCTTCAATTCTTGGTGGACGCGTAAAAACACTTCACCCTAAAGTATTTGGAGGCATTTTAAATCGTCAAAATAACGAAAGTGATGTCGCAGAACTCGTCGATTTTGATATTCCTCAAATCGATTTGGTGATTGTTGATCTATATCCTTTTGAAAAAACAGTTGACTCAGGCGCTTCTAATCAGGATATTATTGAAAAAATTGATATTGGAGGCATTTCTTTAATTAGAGCTGCAGCTAAAAATTATGCCGATGTTATTTGCGTATCTTCTGTAGATGACTACTCTGAGTTTTTAGAACTATTACAATCTAAAAATGGAGTAACTTCCGAAGGCGATAGAAAACGTTTTGCTGCTAAAGCGTTCAACGTATCATCACACTATGACTCGGCTATTTTCAACTATTTCAATTCAGATCATGAGATTGCTGCTCTAAAAGTAAGCGAGACTAATGGTAAAGTTTTACGTTATGGTGAAAATCCACATCAACGCGGATTTTTCTTCGGAAATTTTGACGATATCTTTACTAAACTCCACGGAAAAGAGCTAAGCTACAACAACCTGCTTGATGTGGACGCAGCAGTAAACTTAATGAACGAATTTAAAGGTGAAGCTCCTACATTTGCCATTCTAAAGCACAATAATGCCTGTGGGTTTGCACAACGAGACACAATTCATCAAGCCTATGTTGATGCATTAGCTGGAGATCCTGTTTCAGCTTTTGGTGGTATTTTAATTGCCAATACCGAAATTGATAAAGCCACAGCCGAGGAAATTCATTCCCTGTTCTGCGAAGTAGTTATTGCGCCTTCATTTTCTGAAGAGGCTTTAGAGATACTGAAAGGCAAGAAAAATCGAATATTATTGATTTTACATGATGTAGAATTCCCTCAAACTACTGTAAGAACTTGCCTCAATGGTGTTTTAGTTCAGGATCGGGATAATAAAACTGATAGCCTTACAGATTTATCTCATGCAACAAACAATAAACCAACGCAAAATGAGTTAGAAGATTTAATATTTGCCTCAAAAATTTGCAAGCATACTAAATCTAACACCATCGTTTTAGCAAAAAACAAACAGTTATGCGCTAGCGGAACAGGACAAACAAGCCGTGTTGATGCACTTAACCAAGCCATAAACAAAGCACAGTCATTTAATTTTGACTTAAAAGGAGCAGTTATGGCAAGTGATGCCTTCTTCCCTTTCCCAGATTGTGTAGAAATTGCTGATAAAGCAGGAATTACTGCTGTAATACAACCAGGAGGCTCAATTAAGGACCAATTAACCATAGATTACTGCAATGAAAATAATTTAGCAATGGTAATGACCGGAACACGCCATTTTAAACATTAATTTTATTACATTTACAACACACCAGAAAATATATACAATAACACCCTCATAATATTAGAATAACGAATGGGATTTTTTGATTTCTTAACCGAAGAAATAGCCATAGATTTAGGAACTGCTAACACACTAATCATTCACAACGACAAAGTAGTTGTTGATAGTCCATCCATAGTTGCAAGAGATAGAATTTCAGGCAAAATCATTGCCGTTGGTAAAGAAGCCAACATGATGCAAGGTAAAACACACGAAAACATTAAAACCATCAGACCTTTAAAAGATGGAGTAATTGCCGATTTTGATGCTTCAGAACAAATGATTAGTATGTTTATTAAAAACATACCTGCTCTCAAAAAGAAATTATTCACACCTGCATTAAGAATGGTAGTTTGTATTCCGTCAGGAATTACAGAAGTAGAGATGCGAGCGGTAAAAGAATCTTGCGAACGCGTAAATGGAAAAGAAGTATATCTTATCCATGAACCAATGGCAGCAGCAATTGGTATTGGTATCGATATTATGCAACCTAAAGGGAATATGATCGTGGATATTGGTGGTGGTACAACTGAAATAGCTGTTATCGCACTTGGTGGAATTGTTTGTGACAAATCGGTTAAAGTTGCAGGTGATGTGTTTACCAATGACATCATCTATTACATGCGAACGCAACACAACCTATATGTAGGAGATCGTACTGCGGAAAAGATAAAAATCCAAATCGGTGCAGCTACCGAAGATTTAGATCTTCCTCCTGAAGAAATGAGTGTGCAAGGTCGTGATCTTTTAACTGGTAAGCCAAAACAAGTTCAGATTTCATATCGTGAAATAGCTAAGGCTTTAGATAAATCAATTTTAAGAATTGAAGATTCTGTCATGGAAACTTTATCACAAACACCTCCAGAACTTGCAGCAGATATTTACAATACAGGTATTTATTTAGCTGGTGGAGGATCAATGTTGAGAGGCTTAGATAAACGTTTGTCTCAAAAAACCGATCTACCTGTTTATATTGCAGAAGATCCTTTAAGAGCTGTTGTACGTGGTACTGGAATTACACTTAAGAACTTACCTAAATTTAAAAGTGTATTGATTAAATAACTGAGAATACCTACTTAACATGCAACAGATTATTAACTTTGTCATTAGAAACAAAACTTTCCTCTTGTTTCTACTGTTGTTTGGTGTTTCCTTAGCTTTAACCATTCAATCACATTCTTATCATAAAAGTAAATTTATTAATTCAGCTAATTTTCTAACAGGTGGTATTTATGAAGGCGCTAGTGGCATTTCAAATTATTTCGATTTAAAAGAACAAAATGAGATTCTACTAGAGGAGAATACAAGATTGAGGTCTATAAAACTCAATACAGCAAACTCAATCGCTACAGACGAATTCGTCATAGATTCGAGTTCTTATAATGGAAGATACAAGATTAACAATGCGAAAATCATAAATAACAACTATTCGTCTTCAAAAAATTACTTAACTATCAATAAAGGGGAGAAAAATGGAATCAAAGAAGACCTTGGTGTAATTACTTCAAAAGGAATTGTAGGTATTATTGACAATACATCAAATGGCTATGCAAGAGTGCTTTCAATACTTAATACAAAAAGTAAAATTAATGCTCAATTAAAAGCCTCTAATCATATTGGTACATTAGAATGGAATGGGAAATCATCACCAACAACAGTACAATTAACCGATATTATAAAGTTTGCTCCTGTTAAAAAGGGAGATACTATTGTAACTGGTGGTGAATCATCAATTTTCCCACAAGGTATTCCTATAGGAACCATTGATAGCTTTGTTTTAGATATTACTGGTGACACCTACACCATCGAAGTCAAGCTATTTAATGATATGACCAATTTATCTCATGTTTATATTCTCGAAAATTTAGATACTAAAGAAATTAAACAGTTAGAAAACCCAACTGATGAATAGCATCAATTTTAATAGTATCATTAGGTTTTTTGTGCTCATTTTAGCGCAGGTTTTGATATTTAATAATATCAACTTCTTGGGTTATGTTAATCCGTATCCTTACATATTGTTCATATTGTTGTTTCCAGTAAACAACAATAGATCGCTCTTTATTTTTATGAGCTTTATGCTGGGATTGTTTGTAGATATATTTTCAGACTCTGGAGGTGTTCATGCAGCCGCCTGTGTAACGATTGCATTTATAAGGCCAGCTATTTTGAAATTTGCCTTCGGAATGGTTTACGAACATCAAAATATTAAATTCAATAATACTGAATTTGGCAATCGAGTGATTTATTTTTCAATTCTAATTGCCATTCATCACTTTATCATGTTTTTACTGGAAATTTTTAACATTTCAAACATAATTTTAGTATTCCAAAAAACGTTATTTTCAAGTACTTTTACACTCATATTTTGTATACTAATCTCAATACTTTTCAGTAATAAACAACGATGAGAAAACTTCTACTTTTATTAACTGTAATTACCGTAGGACTTTTATTTATTGCTCGCTTATTTTATTTGCAGGTCTATAAAAAAGAAACTTATAGTTTGTTTGAGGATAATGCCATTAGAAAAGTCTATGACTATCCTAAACGTGGTTATGTTTATGATAGAAATGGAAAATTATTAGTTGCAAATCAGCCGTCTTATGATGTGATGGTGATTCCTAGAGAAGTTGAGCCACTTGATACATTAGAGTTTTGTGCCTTACTTAAGATTACCAAAGAAGAATTCAAAAAAAAATACGATAGAGCTTATAACTATTCACCTCGTTTACCCTCACCCTTTGTACCGCAATTATCTAAAACTGATTACGCTGTACTTCAGGAGAAAATGAGAAAGTTCGAGGGATTTTACATCCAAAAACGATCACTTAGAGATTACCAGACATCTATAGGCGCTAATGTTTTGGGTGATATTGGAGAAGTTAACAGACGCATCATAGAAAAGAAACCTTACTATAAAATGGGTGACCTCATAGGAAAGCAAGGTGTAGAACTTTCATACGAAGATGTCCTAAAAGGTGTCAAAGGGATTAAGTTTATTCAAAAAGACCGATTTAATAAAGATATTGGCCCTTATAAAGAGGGAAAATTTGATACTTTACCTCAACCAGGAAAAGATATTAAAATAACCATCGATTCTAAATTGCAAGAATATGGTGAATTATTAATGACCAACAAGCGCGGTGGAATTGTGGCCATAGATCCAGCAAATGGTGAGATATTGGCGTTAGTAACTGGACCAAGTTACAATCCAAATTTATTGGTAGGTAGAGAACGAAACAAAAACTTCTCAAGGCTGTTTTTAGACACAATCGCCAGACCAACTTGGGATAGAGGTCTTCAAGCACAATATCCTCCAGGTTCACCATTTAAGGTCATTAATGCATTAATTGGACTCCAGGAAGGGGTTGTTGATGCAGATGACAAAGTCACTTGTAGAATGGGCTATTACTACGGAAGTAGACGACTCACAGGTTGTCATCACCATAAGAGTCCAGTAGATATGAATAACGGAATTGCTCAATCATGTAATGCCTATTTTGTTAGCACTTATCGTAAAATTATTGACAAATATGATGACGCTGGTAAGGGAATGAATATTTGGGCAAACCACGCTAAAAGTTTCGGACTTGGAAATTATCTGGGATACGATTTACCTGTTGGACAAAAAGGCCGAATACCAGACGGTGACTACTATGACAGAGCTTATGGCGATAATCGTTGGGGCTCAACCTATATTGTATCAAACGCTATTGGTCAGGGAGAGGTCGAAGCCACACCAATACAATTAGCAAATATGGCCGCAGCTATAGGAAATCGTGGCTACTATTATACACCTCATATTATCAAGGAGATTGAAGGTGACACAATACCAAGCAAGTATACAACGCCAAAATACACAACCATTGATAAACGTCATTTTGAACCTGTAATTGAAGGGATGTTTGACGTATACAATAAAGGTACGGCTGCTACTCTGCGAATTCCAGGAATTGATATCTGCGGAAAAACTGGAACAGCAGAAAACTTTATAAAGATTGATGGTGAAAAAACACAATTAACTGATCATTCCATCTTTGTTGCTTTTGCTCCAAAAGATAATCCAACAATTGCCATTGCTGTATTTGTAGAGAATGGATATTGGGGAAGTCGATTTGCAGGACGAATGGCTAGTTTAATGATCGAGAAATATATAAAAGGTGAGATTACCAGAACAGATATGGAGCACTGGATCCTAACACATAGTTTAGAGAATGAATACGCTAAACCTTATTCTGGTGAACCCTTTAAAATCAATGGAGAAACCACACTTCAAGTTATTGAAAAAGTTCAACCTCCTAAAGATAACGACCTAAATAATTCAATAAAAATAAATGCTAATTCAACCAATCAAAACTAATGAATCGAGAAAGTCATAGAGGTTTGAAATTTGACTGGATCACCATTGTTCTGTTTCTTCTTTTGGTGGGTTTTGGCTGGCTAAATATCATGTCTGCTTCACATGAAGGTGAAATAACAAGCTATTTTGATATGAGTCAACTCTACGGAAAGCAATTGGTATTTCTAGGATTAACTTTTGTTTTAATTATACTCATACTTTCTATTGAAGCTAAGTTTTATGAACGGTTTGCCAGTATAATTTACATCATTGCTATGCTCGCGCTTGTTGGTTTATTTATCTTCGGAAAAGATGTGAATGGTGCACGATCTTGGTATGGCATTGGAAGTATGACCATACAACCCAGTGAATTTGCAAAGTTTGCTACTGCACTTGCTGTTGCCAAGTATATGAGTGATCTTCAAACTGATATGAACACCTTAAAAGATCAATTAAGAGCCGTAGCTATCATCATTGTTCCTGCAATACTGATTTTACTACAAAACGATGCTGGAAGCACTCTAGTATACTCGTCTTTCTTCTTTGTGTTTTACCGTGAAGGCTTACAACAAATTTATTTAGCTATTGCTTTATCAACTATTATTTTAGCAGTTCTAGGATTAAAATTCGGGATTATTATAACCGGAATTATTGCCGCTGTAATGATCTTCGGAATATATTTCTTCCGAAGAAAAAAGAAAGGACTATCAATTGTTCAATCCGTAGTTATTTTATTGGTTTGTGTCTCTTTTTCAGCAGGTGTGAAATTATTCTACCAACATGTTTTAAAACCACACCAACAAAACAGAATAAGTCTTTGGTTACGATTAGAGAAAGATCCTGCCAAGTTAGAACAGATGAAAAAAGAAGAAGCTTATAATCTCATACAATCTGAACAAGCTATAAGTTCTGGTGGATGGACAGGCAAAGGTTTTCTTCAAGGAACTAGAACTACAGGAAAGTTTGTGCCAGAACAAGAGACCGATTATATCTTTAGTACAGTTGGAGAGGAATGGGGCTTCATCGGCAGTTCGGTAGTTGTGTTATTATTTATGGCACTCATAATTCGAATCTTGTATCTAGCAGAATCTCAAAAGTCCCAATTTAGTCGGGTATATGGCTATGGCGTTGCTTCTATTTTCTTTATACATTTTACAATTAACACTGGAATGGTAATGGGTTTAATTCCTACTGTTGGAATACCGCTTCCCTTCTTTAGTTATGGTGGCTCCGGACTTTGGGGCTTTACCATACTACTCTTCATTTTTGTGAAATTAGATAGTAATAAAATTAATGAATGGTAATAAAAAAAGCTGCCCGTTACAGACAGCTTTTTTCTATTTCAAATTAAAATTTATTTCAAACTACTCAAGCTAGCTTTGATAGTTTCAATCTTGGCTAAAGCATCTGCTTCTTTCTTCTTTTCAGCAGCTACCACTTGTTCAGGAGCACCAGCAACAAAGCGTTCGTTAGATAATTTTCGTTGAACAGATTTTAAGAATCCTTCGGTATATTTCAACTCCTCATTCAGCTTATTGATTTCGGCTTCAATATCAATACTTCCTTCCATTGGAATGAAATATTCATTGGATTTAACACGGAATGTTAATGCGCCATCAATAGAATCTTCGATATAATCAAAACTATTCAAATTACCTAGTTTTGATATGACCTCATCAAAAGTTGTTGGTGCTTTTTCATTATTGACTACCGAAAAACCAATGGCATCTTTAAATGCAATGTTCTTTTGTTTTCTGATGTTTCTAATTCCTGAAATCACTTCAGAAGCAAAATCAAATTCAGCGATAAGCTCATTGTCTATTGGTCTCGTTTCAGGCCATTTAGCAATAATCAAAGCTTCCTCAGGACTACGCTCTTTGATGTATTGCCAAATTTCTTCTGTTAAGAAAGGCATGAATGGATGCAATATTTTTAATATATCTTCAAATATTTCGATAATACTATTTAATGTCTTTGCATCAACAGGTTGTTGATAAGCTGGTTTAACGATTTCCAGTAACCATGAAGCAAAATCATCCCATATTAACTTGTAAGTCGCCATAAGCGCATCACTTAATCGGTACTTACTGAAATGATCTTCAATTTCTGTAATCGTCTTTTGAAATTTAGATTCAAACCACTCAATGGCAATTTTACTAGAGTTAGGTTGCTCAATTTTACTATCAACTTCCCACCCTTTTACGAGTCTGAATGCGTTCCATATTTTATTAGCAAACTGTTTTCCTTGCTGACACAAGTCTTCGTCAAACATCAAGTCATTTCCAGCAGCAGAACTCAACAACAAGCCAACACGTACACCATCGGCACCAAATTGCTCAATCAACTTGAGAGCATCAGGTGAATTTCCAAGTTGCTTAGACATTTTACGTCGTTGTTTATCTCTAACCAATCCTGTGAGATAAACATTTTCAAAAGGCTTTTGGTCTTTATATTCATATCCAGCAATAATCATTCTAGCAACCCAGAAAAACAAAATATCTGGACCAGTTACTAAATCGTTGGTTGGATAGTAGTATTTAATATCTTCATTCTCAGGATTGCGTATTCCGTCAAACACACTTATTGGCCATAACCATGAGCTAAACCACGTATCTAAAGCATCTGAATCTTGCTTAAGGTTTTCAGACTTCAAACTTGGATTACCTGTTTTTTCCTGAGCTAAATTAACAGCTGCTTCAATGGTTTCGGCAACAACAAAATCTTCTTTTCCTTCTCCATAATAATAAGCCGGTATCTGTTGTCCCCAGAGTAATTGGCGAGAAATATTCCAATCGCGAATATTCTCCATCCAATGTCTGTAAGTATTCTCAAATTTCTTCGGAAATAACTTGACCTCACCAGTAGTTAAAACAGCATCTAAAGCAGGTTTTGCCAGATCTTCCATTTTAAGGAACCACTGATCACTTAAGCGAGGCTCTATGACAGCTTTAGTACGTTCTGACGTACCAACCTTGTTCATATAATTCTCAGTTTTAACTAAAATCCCAGCAGTTTCTAATTCTTTAGCAATTGCCTTTCTAACTGTAAATCGGTCTTGACCTTCATAATGCATTCCGAAGCTATTCAACGTAGCATCATCATTAAATATATCAACAACTTCAAGATGATGTTTATCACCTAAAACTTTATCATTTTCATCATGAGCTGGAGTGACTTTCAAACAACCAGTACCAAATTCGATATCTACATACGCATCTTCAATAATAGGCACAACTCTTCCGCAGATAGGAACTATAGCTTTCTTACCCTTTAAATGTGAAAAACGTTCATCATCAGGATTAATACAAATAGCAGTATCTCCAAAAATGGTCTCAGGACGTGTGGTTGCAATTGTCAGTTTCTCATCACTACCTTCCACTTGATACTCTAAATAATAAAGCAGTCCTTGTTTTTCGACATGAATAACCTCTTCATCAGACAATGTGGTCTTGGCTTCTGGATCCCAGTTAACCATACGATATCCTCTGTAGATCAAGCCTTTATTATATAAATCAACAAACACTTTGATTACAGCTTCACTCATGTCATCATCCAAAGTAAATTTTGTACGATCCCAATCACAAGAACAACCCAATTTTTTCAACTGTTCTAGGATGACTCCACCATATTCTTCGGTCCAATCCCAAGCATGCTTTAAAAATTCTTCTCTGGTCAAGTCATTTTTATCAATACCTTGAGACTTTAACTTAGCCACAACTTTGGCTTCAGTAGCAATAGATGCGTGGTCAGTTCCTGGAACCCAGCAGGCATTTTTTCCTTTTAATCGCGCACGACGAATCAACACATCTTGAATGGTATTATTCAACATATGTCCCATGTGTAAGACACCTGTCACGTTAGGCGGTGGAATTACAATTGTATATGGCTCTCTCTCATCTGGTGTAGAATGAAAATAATTATGTTTCATCCAGTAGTCGTACCACTTATCCTCTACTTCTTTTGCTGAATATTTTGATGGAATTTCCATGCTTTGGTATTGTTTTTGCTTTATAGCTGACAAAAGTACTTATATTTCTTTTTTTGCGAAATGATTCAGAGAAATAATGACCAACTAAAACGCTAATAGTGTTAATTATGAGGTCATACAACTAATTTATTTTGCAGAATCCTAAAAAGTAAGTAGTTTTGATAGTATCAATTTAAAATTTAAATGATGAAAAATTTAGTAGTAATTTTATGTGTAGCATTCTTAAGTCTTGGAGCTTATGCACAAGAAAAGGTAGCCAAAATAGAATTTAAAACAGACGTAATTGATTACGGAACAATTGAAAAAGGTTCTGATGGTGTGAGAGTATTTGAATTTACTAATACAGGAAATGCACCTCTTATTATTTCTAATGTGAAGTCTACTTGTGGATGTACTGTACCAAAAAAACCTGAAGGTCCTATTTTACCAGGTGAAACTGGAAAAATTGAAGTAAAGTATGACACTAACAGAGTAAATCCTATTAGAAAAACAATTACTGTAACCTCTAATGCTGATACACCAACTGTAGCTTTAAAAATTAAAGGTTTGGTTATCGATCCTAGTAAAACTAGTGTATTAGAAAAGAAAGATAAAAGTGTGATGGAGCAATTGTAAAAGATTATCCTTCATTAAATTATAAAGAACTCTCTATCAAGGGAGTTCTTTTTTTTTAAAGACATCTTCTAGCTTGAATTGAAAATTGAGTATTTTTTTATCACGCTCTACTTTGAGTCTGATCAGTTTTCCTGGTCGATCTCTAAAGTAATTGACAACATCCTGAAGCTTAATTAGGTGAGCTTCTTTTCCGTTGATACTAATAATAACATCATTTATTTTTAAACCTGCCTTTTCGGCTGGAGACCCCTCTCGAAGTAAGACGATAGTATACGCAGGCTTTAATTTGTATTCGTATGATTGAATAAAGTTAATACCAACTTTGTCTTTATTAGACTGACCATAAGAATCTAATATTTTATTTCTGGTTTGCTCTTTAACAACTCTTAACCCTGTTTGCTCCACCACAATACCACTTCTATTATAGTCAAAAGAAGCTTTAAAATTGCTGTTCTTTTTTAATGTAATCTTAGAATTACCATAGTCAACAATAAGATTGAAACGACGCAAAATTTCGGCAGAAATACTACCATTACGACCTTTGAATTTACGAGCAAAACTAATTGAAGTAGAGTCTGGAAATGCAACATTGACATCACTTAGCTTAAAACTCTTAAGATTTAATGATTTGGTAGTAGATCTCAATCCATAGACATTTCCGCTTAAACCACGTCCTAAAAAATCGTGAAAACTATTGTTATATGACGAGGAAATACCTAAACTATCATCCTCAAATAACCATAACGCATCACTACTTCCCGTATCAATTAGAAGCTTAACAGGAATAGTCTTGTTTCCTATTTCAACTTCTGTATCAATGTAGGGTTTACTATTGTAAAATGAAAGGTTAAAAGATTCGCATTTTTTACACGATTTATATTTGTAAGTCTCTCTCCTATTGAGATTAATATACTTTGATTTATAATTGATTTCAACAACAAAATTCTTAAACACATCATAACCGATTATGCCATGTACTGGCACTCCCAACCTTGGTGTAAAATTTATATTTTGATCAAAAACCACATAAATATCCTGATTGATATTTACCGCATTTCCTATTTTAAAAAAATTATTCTTTGACCTTAAAGCCTTTACAGATTCACCACCACCTAGACCTCTTAGAAAAATAGTTTCTACATTATTAATTTGAAGTGAGTCTGTATTAGTGATATTAAACAAAATAGGTTTACTAACCCCCGAATCTAGAATAAAAGACAACTTAACACCGTTTATCTCAACAGGCAAAACAATAAGATTGTTGATAAGTTGGAATCTTACCTTATCACTTTTCTTCTTAGGCAAATTGAAATCTCCCTGAGCCAATGATGAGCTAAAACAAACGAATACCAGCAGTAATGAAATGTATTTTTTTCCAGTTAAGATCATAAGTATTAGTTCTAAGTTACAAATCTTTATCAAACGTTCTATTTTTACCTCACTTTTTTAAATAAAATTTAAGATTATTTTCAGAACTTTACCATCTAAATTTTAGATCATGCCAATAATTTCTAAGAAAGGGGCCTCAATGCCAGAATCTCCGATACGAAAATTAGTTCCATATGCTGAAAAGGCATACAAAGCAGGTAAAACTGTATACCACCTGAATATAGGGCAACCTGATATCAAAACTCCTCAAGTTGCACTTGATGCAGTAAAAATTCATTCGTTAGAAATTCTAGCCTATACACGATCTGAGGGATCTGAGGGGTTTAGAGAAAAACTGGCCAACTATTATGATAAAAACGGAATTCATGTAAACCATGATGATATTATAGTTACAACAGGAGGAAGTGAAGCCTTGATGTTTGCCTTTGGTAGCATTACTGATATTGGCGATGAAGTCATCATACCAGAACCATTCTATGCTAACTATAATGGATTCTCTACAGCGTCTGGAGTTAAGGTAGTACCCGTTATCTCAAAGATTGAAAATAACTTTGCTTTACCTCCAATTGAAGAATTTGAAAAATTAATCACTCCAAAGACCAAAGGGATTCTTATATGTAATCCAGGAAATCCAACTGGATATCTATATTCAAAAGAAGAAATAAAAAAACTAGCTGCCATAGTCAAAAAACATGACTTATTCTTAATTTCAGATGAAGTCTACAGAGAGTTTGCTTATGATGGTGTAAGTCATTATTCCATACTTCAAGAAGAAGGTTTAGAAGAGCACGCTATTGTTATTGATTCTGTTTCCAAACGCTACAGTATGTGTGGTGCTCGCATTGGATGTTTGGTAACAAAAAACAAAGAAGTCATTAAAACAGCCTTAAAATTTGCCCAAGCTCGTTTGAGTCCGCCAACATTAGCTCAAATAGCTAGTGAAGCTGCTTTAGACACACCACAAAGCTACTTTGACGATGTTATAGGCGAATATGTTGAGCGAAGAAATGTATTAATTGAAGAACTCAACAAAATAGAAGGTTTGAAAGTAGCGAACCCTAAGGGCGCCTTCTATTGTATTGCAGAATTGCCTATTAAAAATTCAGATGCTTTTGCTCAATGGTTGCTAGAATCTTTTGATGTTAATGGTGAAACTGTTATGGTTGCACCAGCTGCAGGTTTTTACAGTACACCAGGTGTTGGTTTAAACCAAATTAGAATTGCTTACGTTTTAAACACAGATAGTTTAAAAAAATCTGTAAATATTCTTAAAGAGGCACTTAAAGTATATAAGGACTAGTGCAAATTCAACACAACATATCTTTAAAATCTTTCAATACATTTGGAATAGATGTCAATGCGAAGCATTTTGCCTCTGTAACTTCTGTTAAAGATCTGAAATCTATCTTTTCTTCTGATGAATATCCTCAGAAATTCATTTTAGGAGGAGGAAGTAACATGCTACTCACCAAAGATATCGATGCTCTGGTTATCCATTTGAACTTAAAAGGAAAGACAATAGTCTCACAACTAGACAATGAAGTTCTTATTGAATGTAATGCAGGAGAGAATTGGCATGAGTTTGTATTGTGGACACTAGACAACAACTTTGGCGGACTCGAGAATTTGTCACTCATACCAGGCAATGTAGGAACAAGTCCTATTCAAAATATAGGAGCCTATGGTGTAGAGTTGAAAGATACTTTCGTATCCTGTAAAGCTCTAAATCTAGAAACACTACAAATAGAAACCTTCAGCAATAAAGATTGTAAATTTGGCTATCGGAATTCTATCTTTAAGCAGCACGCCAAAGGTAAATTCATTATTGTAAGTGTTCTTTTTAAATTAACAACCACAAAACACAAACTTCATACTAATTATGGTGCAATATCATCAGAATTAGAAAAAATGAATATAGAACACCCAACCATTCACGATGTTTCTAAAGCCGTTATTGCTATAAGAGAGAGCAAATTGCCCAATCCAAAAGAAATCGGTAATTCAGGAAGTTTCTTCAAAAATCCAATCCTGTCTAAAAAAGCATTTATTAAGCTACAAGAGAATTTTCCAGAAGTGCCTCATTATAACATTTCAGAAACTGAAATAAAAGTTCCTGCTGGTTGGTTAATTGAACACGCTGGTTTTAAAGGAAAAATCTTCGGAAATTATGGTGTACACAAAAAGCAAGCCTTGGTTTTAGTAAATTATGGAGGTGCAAGTGGTCGTGAAATTCTAAAGCTGTCTCAATTGATTCAAAGCACAGTATTAAGAATTTTTGACATTACTATAGAAGCTGAAGTCAACATCATATAAAACAAAAAGCCTCATAAAATGAGGCTCATGTTCACTACAGAATAGGTTTTGAAAAAGCTATTAATCAATTTTCTTTAAGGAAGAAAAAAATTCTATTCCACAGAAATTATATGATAATGGATTAAATTCCTTTGTTGTTTTTATTTTACTAATTTTACTATCTTAATCATATATACGACTGAAATTCATTTTTAGACGTTTTAAAATTCATTTTTTTTAAATTTTTTTAAATCATTAATTTTTGAGCACTCCTCTAGAAAAACAAATAGTAGAATTATTGTCTAAAGGCGATAAAAGGGCATTGAATCTTCTTTATGAAAATTATGCTGACAGCCTATATGGTGTAATTCTAAAAGTTACTATTAATGAAGAATTAGCTCAAGATGCGCTTCAAGAAACATTTGTAAAAGTCTGGAAAAACGCTCAAAAATACGATTCAAAGAAAGCAAAACTCTTTACTTGGCTTTACCGAATTGCTAAAAATACAGCCATAGATAAATTAAGAAGTTTTAATAATAGATTTGAAAAAGAAGTCCAAATTGATAAATCTAACGTATATATCTTACCAACAGCGAGTTTAAACCAAGATGTAATAGATTTAAAAACGCATGTTGCAAGGTTAGACCAAAAGTACCAAATAGTCTTAAAAGCCTTGTTTTTTGAGGGCATGACTCAACAAGAAGCAAGTGATGAACTAGATATTCCATTAGGTACTATTAAGTCTAGATTAAAAATTGGGTTAAGAGAGCTTAAAAAAATCTACGATCCAGAAATTAATTAGATATGGAAAAAAAATTACATACGTTTCTTCAGTCAGGTCTACTTGATAAGTATGTCCTGGATGAAACATCTGCTTCAGAAAGTCTGAAAGTAGAACATTATATTCAGACCTATCCTGAGGTTGAGCAAGAATATTTAAGACTACAAGATAATCTTGAAATATTAGCAAAAGCTCATTCAGTAGAAGCACCTCAGTTTATCTTGGATAATATCCTTGATGACGTTGAAGAAGATGCCACTCCAATAATAAAGGTTAAGCCTTTTAGACGAAAAACGCCTTGGTATAGCATTGCAGCTAGTATTATTGCTCTTGTCTTTGCTGGCTCTACACTATTGATGTATCAGCAAAACCAATTACTTCTTAAAGAAAACCAAGTTGTGGTAGATGAAATTTTTGATCTTAGAAGTGATATTGACGAAAACAACAAAAGACTTGATGATGTCATGCGCAAATTCATGAAACTCAAAAACACTGAAACTGAAAAATATGTTTTAAGAGGAAATGAACGTGCAAAGGACTTAAAAACTGTAGCTTATATAAATGCAGTTGACAAAACATCAATGATTGATGTGATTTCACTGCCTCAATTGCCTAAAAATCACACCTATCAAATCTGGGCAGAAATGCAAGACAGAATGGTTAACTTAGGTATTTTAGATCCTTCTGAAAGAGAGCTACAATCCATTCCATACATGGAAGACGCTCTTGGATTAAGTATTACTATTGAGCCAAGTGGTAATAAAGATAATACTTCTGAAAGCGCAGTAGCTGAAATTGAATTAAAAAATAGAAACAACTAATGACGTTAGTTATAAAAACTAAAGCCACTTTTAAATATTTAAAAGTGGCTTTTTTTATTCCTATGGGTTTCTAGCTATTTTTTATCAAATAGTACTTTATGAATTAAACCAGCAACTATTGCACCTGCAATTGGCGCCAACCAAAACAACCATAACTGCGCTGTAAATTCTCCTCCTGCAAAAAGCGCCTGACTTGTTGAACGTGCTGGATTTACAGAAGTATTTGATATTGGAATACTAATTAAATGAATTAGCGTTAATCCAAGTCCGATAGCAATTGGTGCAAATCCTTTTGGAGCACCAACATTTGTACTTCCTAAAATGATAAGTAAAAAGAACATGGTTAATAAAAATTCTGCAATTAAAACAGACATCATACTATAACCATCAGGTGAAAGTTCACCATAACCATTAGAGGCAAAGCCTCCAACATCTACAAAATCAGATTTACCAGATACAATTAAATACAAAAAACCTGCTGCTGTAACAGCACCAATTACCTGTACCAATATGTAACCTACCAAATCTTTAGCTGGAAACTCTCCAGCTGACCATAAGCCTAAAGAGACTGCAGGATTAAAATGTCCTCCTGATATATGTCCTACAGCATAAGCCATTGTTAAAACTGTTAAACCAAAAGCTAGTGCAACACCAGCAAAACCAATTCCTAATTCTGGATATGCAGCAGCAAAAATTGCACTACCACAACCACCAAATACAAGCCAAAATGTTCCGAAGAACTCTGCAAATAATTTTTTCATAATGATTAATATTAGTTAGTAAAATTTAAATCGTTAATTATTAGACACTTAAATCTAGTACAAAGTCACATGTAGACATCGATTCTAAATAATGTCCAAACATTTAATGATAAAAAACATTCTAAAATCTGTATCTTTGCTTAAAATTTTTCAAATGAAACTTGTTCTAATCACATTAGTGCTATTAGGTTTAGGCGTAGCAGGAATTGCAATCAAAATTTGGGCTAAAAAAGATGGTAAATTTGCTGGCACATGCGCCAGTCAAAATCCAATGCTTAATCAAGATGGTGAAGCTTGTGGTTTCTGTGGAAAAACTCCAGATCAATTCGAAAATTGTAATGAACCTCAACATTCTTAACTGTTGATGTACGTTTTTGAAATTCTTTTCTATTCATTTGTTGTCATTGTTGGAATTCAAATCATATACTACGGATTTATCTTTGGTAAATTTGCAACATTAAAACAAAAAAAGATTTCTCCTAAAAATCTTCCAGTCTCTGTAATTATATGTGCAAAAAATGAAGCTGAAAATTTAAAGGAAAATCTGCCAAGTATTTTATCACAGGCATACCCTAAGTTTGAAATCGTTTTAATCAATGACAACTCTACAGATACTACTCTGGAAGTTATGCAAACGTTTAAGAGTGAGCATGAGCATATTAAAATTGTTAATGTTAAACCTATAGAAGCATTTTGGGGAAATAAGAAATATGCCCTAACACTTGGTATTAAAGCCGCCAAATACGACACCTTATTATTTACAGATGCCGATTGCAAACCTGTTTCAAAACATTGGATTAGCAAAATGACTGCACCATTTGATACCGAAAAAAAGCTAGTCATTGGTTACGGCCCTTATCAGAAAATTAAAGGATCGCTTCTTAATCTGCTTATTAGGTTTGAAACATTTATGACTGCAGTTCAATATTTTTCTTATGTAAAAATAGGACAAACGTATATGGCTGTTGGTAGAAATTTAGCTTACAGGAAAGAATTATTCTTTGAAGCTAATGGCTTTATGAGTCATATGCATGTCAAATCAGGTGATGATGACCTATTTGTAAATCAAGTAGCATCAAAAAAGAATACAACAATTTGTATTGCAAAAGAAAGTTTTACTGAATCAGCTCCTAAAACAACATATAAATCATGGATTCTGCAAAAAAGAAGACATGTTAGTACCGCATCTCATTACAAACTCAGGCATAAAATACTTTTAGCCTTATTTTATTGTTCTCAACTCCTGTTTTGGTTTTTAGCGACCTTACTTATGAGTTTTATGTTTCGTTGGGAAATTGTTATTGGACTAATTGCATTACGATTTATCATTCAGTACACAACGTTATATTCTGCTGCTGCAAAACTAAAAGAAAAAGACTTGATCTTTTTTGTTCCTTTTCTCGAATTATTCTTGATTCTCTTTCAATTCTTTATATTTATAAAAAATCTCTCATCAAAACCTCAGCATTGGAAGTAAAAGACGCGATAGAAAAGGCTAAAAACAATGATCAAATTGCTTTTAATTTTCTATTAGACACCTTTTGGAACAGCGTCTATGGTTTTCAACTGAAACGTACTCAGAATGAAAATGATGCTGAAGACATTACAATACAAACGTTTTCAAAGGCGTTTGATAAGATTCATACTTACAATGATAAATACGAATTTAAAACATGGTTGATTACCATCTCTAAAAATATTCATATTGATCTTGTAAGAAAGCAAAAGTCTACTATTTCCAGTCGTTCCAATATCAGTGAAGATAATGACTATCATTCAATCATTGACGAATCTCCAACACCTGAGGATAAACTTATTACAGAACAAAATCTAGCCAAGCTACTTAGAGATATAAAACAACTGAAACCACATTATCAGGAGGTTATTAATCTGAGATATTTCCAAGAATTATCTTATAAGGAGATATCTGAATCGTTAGATGAATCTATTAATAATGTTAAGGTTAAGCTACTTAGAGCAAAAAAACTGCTTGCTGAGATTATTAAAACTGAATAATGGCATTTAGTTTAAAAAAAATAGGTCCAGGACTATTATTTGCAGGCGCAGCAATTGGCGTGTCACATTTAGTACAATCCACAAGAGCTGGAGCCGATTTCGGATTTGGATTGATTTGGGCGCTGCTGTTAGTCAACATATTTAAATATCCTTTTTTTCAATTTGGCCCACGCTATGCTATTGCCACTGGCGAAACACTTTTAGACGGTTACAAAAAATTAGGAAAAGGTGTATTAATCGTCTACTTCATCTTAACCTTCGCTACAATGTTTACTATTCAAACTGCTGTAACCATTGTAACTGCAGGATTAGCATCATCAATTTTTGGAGATTATATTTCCACCGAATTATGGACAGTGATCATACTGATTATCTGCTTTGTAATTTTAATTATAGGAAAATATAACTTTCTGGATAAACTCATGAAGTTTATCATTATCACGCTTACAATTAGTACTATTGTATCTGTATTTTTTGCACTTAAGAACGCATCTGGACCAACTTCATTAACTCAGGTATTTCCCAATGCTATGGAGTTTGGTTTCTTAATTGCATTTATGGGATGGATGCCAGCCCCTTTAGATATTTCTATCTGGCACTCGCTTTGGGCAATAGAAAAGCAAAAATCAGAAAAAGAGTTTAGTGTCAAATCATCACTTTTTGATTTTAATGTTGGATATCTGGCCACAATTATTTTGGGACTTGGTTTTATGACCTTAGGTGCATTAGTCATGTTTCAAAGCGGAGATAATTTTAGTGAAAAAGCAGGCACGTTTTCCAATCAACTCATTTCGATGTATACTAAAAGTCTAGGCAACTGGTCGTATATTATTATTGGTATAGCTGCGTTTACAACAATGTTTAGCACAACACTTACAACCTTAGACGCCTCGCCAAGAGCAATGGCCAAAACTACACAACTCTTATTTGGAAATATTATAAAACGTTCTTATCTATTTTGGATCTTGATTCTAATCTCTGGAACGATTCTAATCTTCTTATACTTTCAATCTGAAATGGGATTATTGATTAAGATCGCTACTGTATTATCATTTTTAACAGCACCATTTTACGCCATTATAAATTACCGATTAATTAGCAGCAAGCATACACCAAAAGAATGGCAACCCTCTCTAAAGCTTCATGTTTTAAGCTGGTTAGGCATCTTATTTCTGATAGGTTTCAGCGTCTGGTACCTTACAACATTATAACTTATATTTAAGATTTTACTTTGTATCTTTGCATTCTATAATTATTGCTGATGAATACAGACACCAATTCTATACCAGTTGTTGCTCGTCAACCCAAACCGAAATGGCTTCGTGTAAAACTTCCAACCGGAAAAAAATACACCGAACTAAGAGGGCTTGTAGACAAGTATAAACTCAACACAATATGTACCTCAGGAAGTTGTCCGAATATGGGAGAATGTTGGGGAGAAGGAACTGCTACGTTTATGATCTTAGGAAATGTATGTACACGTTCTTGTGGATTCTGTGGTGTAAAAACCGGGAGACCTGAAACTGTAGACTGGGATGAACCAGAAAAAGTGGCTCGATCCATCAAAATTATGGGAATTAAGCATGCTGTTTTAACAAGCGTGGACAGAGATGATCTTAAAGATATGGGAAGTATCATGTGGAGCGAAACTGTAAAAGCAGTACGACGAATGAATCCTGAAACAACTCTAGAAACCCTTATTCCAGATTTTCAAGGTATTGAACACCATATAGACAGAATTATTGATGTTGCGCCAGAAGTAGTATCTCATAATATAGAAACTGTTAGACGCTTAACCAGAGAAGTTCGTATTCAAGCAAAATATGATCGAAGTATGCATGTGCTTAAGTACTTAAAAGCACAAGGTCAACGCCGAACTAAATCTGGAATTATGTTAGGCTTGGGTGAAACTCGTGAAGAAGTTATAGAAACATTACATGACCTTAGAGAAAATGATGTAGATGTAGTAACTATTGGTCAATATTTACAACCAAGCAAAAAACATTTACCTGTGAAGCAATTTATTCAGCCAGACCAATTTGATGAATATAAGCAGATAGGTTTAGATCTAGGGTTTCGCCATGTAGAAAGTAGTGCCTTGGTAAGATCTTCATATAAAGCGCAAAAACACATCAACTAATGATTCGCGTTGCAATTAATGGATTTGGTCGTATCGGTCGTCGAGTATGTCGATTAATACAAGAGAGAGATGATATGTGTGTTGTTGCTGTTAACGATATCGCAAATGCGAAGACACTTGCACATTTACTAAAATATGATAGTATCCACGGTGTATCCAAACACGATATTTCAGCTACTGAAAATGAAATTATTATAAATGGAAAAGTAATCCCACTTCTTAATCAACATCATCCTAAGGACATTGATTGGACTCCTTTTGATGTGGATTTCGTCATCGAAGCTACAGGGAAATTTAAAACTTCCGAAGTGCTAAAACAGCATATAAACAATGGCGCAAAAAAAGTTATTCTCTCTGTTCCTCCAATTGAAGATGATATCAAAACTGTTGTATTAGGAGTAAACGATAACGAAATTGATGGCTCCGAAGTCATTATTTCTAATGCCTCTTGTACAACAAATAATGCTGCTCCTATGATCTCAGTGATCAATAAACTCTGCGGTGTTAAACAAGCTTATATTACAACTGTTCATTCTTACACAACTGATCAAAGTTTACATGATCAACCACATAAAGATTTGCGTCGTGCACGTGCAGCTGGCCAATCAATTGTTCCCACAACAACAGGTGCTGCGAAAGCATTAACAAAAATTTTTCCCGAGCTATCCGATGTTATTGGTGGTTGCGGCATAAGAGTACCTGTTGCTAATGGTTCTTTAACAGACATTACATTCAACGTAGAAAAAACAGTCACTATAGATCAAATTAATACAGCCTTTAAAAATGCTGCTCAGACACATCTAAAAACTATTTTACAATATACCGAAGATCCTATCGTATCTATTGATATTGTTGGTAATACACATTCATGTATCTTCGATGCCCTAATGACATCTGTAATTGGAAACATGATTAAAATTGTAGGTTGGTACGATAATGAAACTGGTTATTCTAGTAGAATTTTGGATTTAATTTGCAATTTATCGATGAAATCATGACTTTTATCGAATAAATATTTATATTTGTTCCATAAAAGTGGCCAAATATGTCCCAAACTAAATACTACATAGTTGCTTTTTTAATATGTTTTACTTGTGCTATATCAGCTCAAACCAGCGGTGTTGAGGATATTGAAGTACAGAAATTACGTATACAAAACACAATCACTCAATCGGAATTTGATTCTGAAAGAGGCGATTATTTTAATGCCAAAGATAATCTTGAGAAAGCTTTAGAACTAGCTATTAGTATTGACGATAAAAAAAGTCAAGGTATCATCCTTGCCAAAATTGGAAAATTACAATTTACTGTAAATGAATTTGATAAGGCTCTTGCATCCTTAATAAAAGCTGCCGATATTCAGAGAGAACTCAATGACTCTCAAAATCTAGCTGTTACTTACAGTATTAAAGGAGTGCTTCATGCAGGAAAAAAGGAATATAAAAACGCCTTAGAATATTTAAATTCTGCTAAAACACTTTTCGAAGAAGAAGGTTTAGAAATTAATATTCCGGGAGTAACATTAAATCAGGCCAAAATCCATCTTAAATTAAAAGACTACAAAACAGCCAAATCACTTCTAGAGCAAACCATCATCTTAGCAAAAAAGAATAATCAAAATGACATTTTAGCTAGTGCTTTAATCTACAGTGGTAAAGCATTAGATAAATTAGGCAATAACGATCAAGGTATTGCACTTGCAAATGAAGGTTTAGAAATAGCAAAAACTAATAATCTGACAGAGCATATCAATGAAGGCTATTTGACACTGAGTAATATCTACGAAAATGATAAAAACTATCAACAAGCATATGTAAATCTTCAAAGACATGTAAAACTATCTGATTCTATTCTAAATATTGAACGTGTAAATCTATCACCAGAAAAAAGAGCTGAATATTTAGAAACATACAGTGCAGAAGAAATTAAGAAACTACAAACCAAAGTAGAAGAACAAGAATCTGATAGTAACCTCGCAAAGATTACTACCATATTAAGTATAGCTTTAATTACAATATTATCATTGTTAACCTTATCATTATATAAGAACAATAACATTAGATTAAAGTCTAACAACATGCTTCAAGAGAAAAATGATGATTTAATTGAAGCCATGAAACGAGCAGAACTAGCCTCAAAAACAAAAGCTAATTTCTTATCTACAGTAACCCATGAGTTAAGAACACCACTATACGCTGTAACGGGTCTTACTAATATGCTGCTAGAGGAAGAGCCTAACGAAAAACAAATTCCACATTTAAAATCTTTAAAGTTCTCTGGTGATTACCTATTGACTTTTATCAATGATATTCTCCAGATTAATAAAATTGAGGCCAATAAAGTTGAATTAGATCCTGTATTGTTTAATCTTAAAACAAAGGTTGAAAATGTGTGCTCCGCACTTAACAATTCTGCATTAGACAACAATGTCAAAATGCATTACGATTATCAAAAAAATCTACCTGAAACATTTATTGGTGATAACTTAAAAATATCTCAGATACTTATCAATCTCATCGGCAACTCCATTAAGTTCACTAAAGATGGTGATATTTGGGTGAGAGTATATAGTATCTCTAATAAAGGAGATGACTATACTTTGCGCTTTGAAATAGAAGATAATGGTATTGGTATCTCTAAAGAAAAGCAAGACAATATGTTTGAGAGCTTCTCCCAAGGCTCGATACAAATCAATAGAAAATACGGTGGAACAGGTTTAGGTCTATCCATTGTAAAAGGTCTAATTGAAATATTGAAAGGAAAAATCTACCTTAAAAGTGAACTCGGAAAAGGCACAACGTTCTTTTTTGAAATCCCATTAACCTACGCTCCAGAAACTGTTAAAATCGAAAAAGAAGATTATTCTAAAAACATTAGCAAATTGGACATTAGCAACATTAAGATCTTGATTGTTGAGGACAATAAGATCAACCAAATGATCACCAAAAAGATTCTAAATAAAATGAATCTTCAGTGTGATATTGTAGACAATGGAGAAGCAGCTGTAGAAAAAGTCAGAGAGAACACTTATAATGTCGTTCTGATGGATATACATATGCCAGGAATTAGCGGACTTGAGGCCACTAAAATTATCAGAACTTTTGATAAGGAACTGACCATCTTTGCACTTACTGCGGTAACACTTGAAGACAAAATGCATGAATTTGATGAAGCTGGATTTGATGATATCATCTCAAAACCATTTAAGCAGGAAGACTTTGAAAAGAAACTTTACGAAGTATTAGCTACAAATCAAAACTCAACTGCATCTATAAACTAGAACTCAAATACGACAATAGAATCGCATCAAATTCATCTTCCTCGTCTATTTCAAATGAAATAGGCAAATAAAACAATTGTGATGAATGAGATGTAAACTCACTCTGTAATCTTACATAATCCTTTTCGGTAGTTAAAATAACCTCTTTCTCTCTTAAAACTGCAATCTCTGAATTTGAGAATGTATGGTGGTCCTTAAAATTTAAATGCTCAAAATCAATAGATTTCGATTTTAGATATTCTATTAAAGGTAACGGATTTGCAATTCCGGTTACCAAAGTCACTGCTTTCCCTTTTAAATGTTCTAAGGGTAAGCGTTCATTGGCACTACATATCGTTTCAGAATAGGAAATAGCACTAAAAAAAACCCATTGACCCTCTAATGGTTGTAACTTACTTATAATATGATTTTTTTCCGAAGCAGATAATCGATTGGGACACTTGGTTACTAAAATAATATTTGCACGCTTTGCTCCTGCTCTAGGTTCTCTAAGGTTTCCTGTTGGCAAAACTATATCATCACTATATAAATTGTCGTAAACAGTGAGCAAAATATTGAATCCCGCTTTTACTTTTCTATGTTGAAAGGCATCATCTAATAAAATAAGATCAGGTTGCTTATGTTCAATCAATTTTGAAATTCCACGTTGACGATTAGCATCCACACTTACAATCACATCATCAAATTTGTTGTAGAACTGAAATGGCTCATCTCCAATGGTTTTAGCTGTAGCTTGATCATTAGCAATAATAAAACCCGAAGTTTCCCGTTTATAGCCACGACTCAAAATAGCTACTTTATACTGATCTTTAATTAGACGAACTAAATACTCAATGGTAGGTGTTTTACCTGTACCACCAACACTTAAATTACCAACACAAATAACTGGAAGTTCATAAGACTTAGATGATTTCCAACCTAAGTCATAGAATACATTACGTAACCAGGTCACGAAGTAATAAAGAGGAACTATAGGAAAAAGTATTTTTCTGAGTAGCTTCATTAGAACGAAGTTAATATTTTATATTTGTTTTTAAACTTAACACCTAATAAAAATGATTGTTCAAGATGTCATCAATTACCTCGAAGAGCTAGCACCATTACAGTATGCTGAAGACTTTGATAATGTCGGCCTACTTGTTGGCGATAAAAATAATGAAGTCTCAGGTGTTTTAGTTACACTTGATACTTTGGAAGCTGTTGTTGATGAAGCTATTCAAAATAACTGTAACCTCATTGTTAGCTTCCATCCAATTATTTTTAAAGGCTTAAAATCATTAACCGGTAAAAACTATGTGGAGCGAACTGTTCTCAAAGCAATTAAGAATGACATTGCAATCTATGCCATTCATACGGCTCTTGATAATGCATTAAGAGGAGTTAATGATATCATATGTGATACGCTTGGATTGGTCAATAAAAAAATTCTAATCCCGCAAAAAGGCACTATTAAAAAGTTAACCACCTATATTCCCTCTAAAAATGCTAATGCTTTAAGATCTCAACTTTTTAAAGCTGGTGCTGGTAATATTGGAAATTATGACAACTGTAGTTTTAACACAGAAGGTACAGGGACTTATAGAGGAAATGAAAATTCAAATCCTACTCTTGGAAACAAAGGAGAATTACATGAAGAAAATGAAATTCAAATATCAGTAACTTTTAATAAACACATCGAATCTAAACTGCTCAATGCTCTATTTGAACATCATCCTTATGAAGAAGTAGCCTTTGAAGTTACAACATTAGACAACTACAACCAAAATATTGGAATAGGTATGGTTGGTGAGCTTGAAGAAGGGATGCCTACCGAAACATTTTTAGAGTTTGTTAAATCTAAAATGAATGTATCCTGTATCAGACATTCTGAAATCTCTACTAGTTCAATTAAAAAAGTAGCAGTATTAGGAGGATCTGGAAGTTTTGCTATTTCAGCAGCAAAACGTTCAGGAGCCGATATTTTAGTTACTTCCGACTTAAAATATCATGATTTCTTTTCAGCTGAAAACAACATCATATTAGCAGATATTGGTCATTATGAAAGCGAACAGTTCACAAAAAACTTTTTAGTAGACTATCTCTCGAAAAAAATTACTAATTTTGCAGTCGTTTTATCAACGACGAATACAAATCCGGTAAAGTATTTATAATTATGGCAAAAAAAGCTGAAGCATCTGTTGAAGATAGATTAAGAGCACTCTATGATTTACAATTAATCGATTCTAGAGTAGATGAAATAAGAAACGTAAGAGGAGAATTACCTCTTGAGGTTCAAGATTTAGAAGATGAAGTTGAAGGTTTAAATACGAGACTTGAAAAGTTGGCAACTAATCTAGAATTAATTGACGACCAGATTAAATCAAAAAAGAATTTAATTGAAGAAGCTAAAGCACTTATCAAAAAGTACACTGAGCAACAAAAGAATGTTAGAAATAACAGAGAATACAATTCTTTAACAAAAGAAGTTGAGTTTCAGGAATTAGAAATTCAATTGGCTGAAAAACACATCAAAGAATTCAAAGTTCAAATCGAACAAAAGAAAGAAGTCATTGATGAAACAAAAGATCGTCTTAAAGATCGTAAAACACATTTAAAGCATAAACGTGGTGAGCTAGACGCTATTTTAGCTGAAACTCAAAAAGAAGAAGAAGCATTGATCAAAAAATCTGAAGATTTCCAAAAGAAATTAGATGAGCGTTTAGTTAATGCTTATTTACGCATCAGAAATAATGTGAAAAATGGATTAGCTGTTGTACCAATCGAAAGAGGTGCTTCTGGAGGTTCATTCTTTACTATTCCACCTCAGATTCAAGTAGAGATCGCATCTCGTAAAAAAGTAATTACAGATGAGCACAGTGGAAGAATTCTTGTTGATGCACAATTAGCACAAGAGGAAAAAGAGAAAATGGAGAAAATGTTTGCAAAACTATAATCCAAATTCCAATGCATACAAAAGCCTTTATCGTTATTGATAAAGGCTTTTTCATTTTAATAAAACTTTCACAAAGTTGATATTAAGGTTTCTTATCTTTATTCGACCTATTGAAAAAGAAAAAAAAAGATGAAACGATTATTATTTACATTGGCAATAGCCATGCTATTTAGCTGCCAAAACAATGCACAAATTAACGACAAACAACTAGCAGTTATCAATGCAGATCCCATTGAGGTCCCTTTAAAAAACGGTAAGGCAAGAGCCTATTTCGCAAGTGGTTGTTTTTGGTGCGTTGAAGCTATTTATGAAAGTGTAAAAGGTGTAGACGAAGTAATAAATGGCTATTCTGGTGGTTTTACCAAAAATCCCACCTACAAACTTAGCAATACTGGCGCCACTGGACATGCTGAAGCTGTTGAAGTAATATATGATCCAAAGGTTGTAAGTTTTGAAACTTTAGTTGATGTATATTTTGCTTCGCAAGACCCAACTCAGGTTAATGGCCAAGGTCCAGATAGAGGCTCGCAATATCGGTCAATTATATTTTATCAGAACGAAGCTCAAAAAAAGATTATAGAAAACAAAAAAGCACTGTTAGCCAAAGCTTTAGATGCTAAAATCGCTGCCGAAGTCTATCCATTTCAAAAATTTTGGGTTGGTGAAGACTATCACCAAAATTATGAAAGACTAAATCCTGGAAACCCTTACATACGTAATGTTTCAATTCCTAGACTAAATCGGTTTAAAGCAAAAATGCCAAAAGTTCTGAAAGATAATTCTCACTAAATTTTTCTCTTTATCGATAATATTTGGTTATTAATCGACAATAAGTGTATTTTAGCCATTCAGTCATTACTGATTGCCCAAAACTAAAATACATTTATGATGAAAAAAATTACGTACCTACTATGTTTTGTTTTGTTATCTAGCTTTGTAAATGCTCAAACACCAGGTGTTTCGATTTTCAGTAGTTTTCAAAATGAATATATTGAATACATTCCAGGAAACTTACCTATAATTATATCTGTTCCACATGGTGGCGTGCTCCAATCTGGTGAAACTATTGGAGGTGTTTTCTATCCTGATGATGATGCCAACTTACCAGATCGCACATGCAATAACGCAAATACTCAAAGAGATCTCAATACTGTTATACTCGCGCGACGAATTCAAGATGAAATATATGCTCAAACCGGAGGATATGCACATATGATTCTCAATAACTTACATCGATCAAAAATGGATGCAAACATGTCTGTTAGTCAAGGGTCCTGCGGAAATAGTCATGCCGCATCTTATTGGAGTGATTTCCAAAATTTTATTAATGATGCTAGTCAAGCTGTTGAAGCCAACTGGGGAAAAGGTCTATACATTGATTTACATTGTCATGACCATACCGTTCCCAGAATTGAAATAGGGTATAATATTTCAGCTGCCGAACTTAATTCAAGTGATCTTAATGGCACTGCAATCATTGACAAATCAACCATTAAAAACTTAGTGTCAACCAATTTAAACGCTCTTAACCATGAAGAATTGATTAGAGGTGTTAATAGTCTAGGACAATTATTTCAGAACGCTCCCGGAACCTTTTATAACTCCATTGATCCATCAGGTTCGACAACCAGCTATCCTGGTTGTGGCGTATCTTCAGGATATAGAGCCGTACCAAGCAATTCAGATTATGGTGACACCAGTTGTGACGACACGAGACCTTACAGTAATTCTTATTTTGATGGCAACTATTATAATAATCGTAGACACGGTTCTGGAGATGGAACAGGTGGTCCTGCAAGTATTGGTGGCAGTGGGAACATTGATGGTGTGATGCTTGAAGTTAATAGCCGATTAACAGATTTAGGTGCTCCTTATGATTCAAGACCTAATACATTAGAACCATTTGCAATAGATTATGCTAATGTGGTTTTAGAATACCTAAACATACACTATGACAATTTTTCTGAATTTGAATATGCGTCAGCCACCTATGACATCGCAGATACTGATCCTACACCTTCCCTAACCAACGGAATTTCAGGAGGAATGTATTTAAGCTCACCTGCTGGATTAATAATTGATCAAAACACAGGTACAATTGATGTGTCTGCCTCTGCTGTAGGAAATTATACAGTAACATATTCTGTAGGTCCTATATCTGCAATGAGCAGTCCAAATGGATTGTATAATTCTTCACGATCTATTGAAATAACAGATGATAGCTTAAGTGTTTCAGAAGAAGAATCTTTGTCAGTTAGATTATACCCTAATCCAACAACGGGAATTGTAAATTTTGAATCCAACACTCAAATATCTCAAGTAAAAGTATATAGCGTTCTTGGTCAGCGTTTAATGACAAAAGCTATCAATAGCAATCAATCAAACGTTGATTTATCAAACTTAAGAAGTGGATCTTACTTACTGACTTTCTTTATTGACGGACAATCAGCAGGATCAAAGCTAATCGTAAAAAACTAGAGTTTAGTCGCTTTAATTTCAAAAATAAGAGGATACAATTGATCCTTTGTTACATAATTGCCAGATTTGGTTTCTTCCAGGTCTGGCAATACGTTATAGGGACTTTCATCGTATTCATTTAAATACTCTATTTGTAATCCAGCCTCAATAAGTGCATTGATTACTTCACTTAAACCATGATTCCAACCATATTCCTTACTAATCATTTTTGATTCCTGATTAGCATAGGTGCCTTCATACTCTTCATAGATGGCCTCATCTTGCATATATCCATATCGCATTACAGATTTCCCGTCTAGATAATCAAACATCCAAACGATAGGATGAAACTCTACCATATAAAATGTACCTCCTTTTTTTAATCGCTCACCAATCATTTGTCCCCAGGGTTTTAAATCGGGCAACCAACCAATAACACCATAACTGGTAAATACAATATCAAAAGTGTCTTTTATATATGTAGAAGTATCTAATACGTTACATTGTACAAACTCAGCATCGAGATTGAGCTCTGTATTTAATGAATTGGCAAGTGCAATACCCTCATCACTCAAATCTACTCCTGTGCATTTAGCACCTAACCTACTCCAACTCAATGTATCTTGTCCAAAATGACACTGTAAGTGCAATAAAGATTTTCCTTTTACATCTTTTAAAGCATTTAATTCATACGGCATCAATGACGACTTTCCGTTTTTAAAAGCTTCCAAATCGTACATATCACTTTCTGAATGAATTTTTACTTTCTCATTCCATGTTTGTCTATTGACTTCAAAATGATTCTTGCTCATAATTTAAATGTTTATGGCTCTAAAGTAATAATAACTTCGGAAATGTAAAGATTGTCATACCTTTGCAAAAAAACTAATGAAACAACTTCTTACTATTCTATGTCTAGCTACTTTGATGATAGCTTGTAAATCTGAAACAAAAGACCAAAACACAATTTCTGAGACCATTTCCGAAGAAAAAAAGGAATTGACAACACCTGAAAAAATTGCTAAAGCTCATGGTTTTGACTCGTGGAAAGACGTCAACACCATTGAATTTACATTTAATGTAGACAGAGGCGACAATCATTTTGAGCGTAGTTGGTCATGGGAGCCTAAAGAGAATCGTATCAGTTTTTCAAATTCGAAAGACTCAATAATTACGTTTAAAAGAAGTCAGGTAGACCCTATAAATTTAGACTATGATCAGGCATTTATTAATGACAAATACTGGCTACTTGTCCCATTTCAATTAATTTGGGATGAAGGAATAACTATTTCAGATGCCGTAAAAGAAAAGGCTCCTATCTCAAATTCTGAATTAAATAAAATCACATTAACCTACGGAAATGAAGGTGGTTATACACCAGGCGATGCCTATGACATTTATTTTGATAATGATCACATCATCAGAGAATGGATCTACAGAAAAGGGAATAGCAAAGAACCGTCTATGACCACCACTTTTGAAAATTATGAAGACTTCAACGGATTAAAAATTGCTAAAGACCATAAAACAGCTGAAGGAAACTTCAATCTTTACTTTTCAAACATCAAAGTAAATTAAAACAAAATTGATCTAAATCTTAAAAAAATATTAAAGTTAGATATCTCTTGTAATGAGAACATCTAACTCTCGACAAAAGACGTATAACATATAGAATATTCCGCAATTGCGTCCATATATATTCAAGGCGCTTGAACTTTAGAGTTGAAGCGCCTTTTACTTTTTAGTCATACTACAAAAATCAGCCTTTAAACCCATCATTGACATGAGTACCATCGCAATATGGCTTATTGTGAGAAGCACCACATCTGCAAAACGCTGTAGTTTTGTTCTTAGTTTCCTCTTTTCCATCCTTATACGTCACTTTTAAAGTGCCGTAGACTAAAAGCGGTCCATCAGCTAATACCTCCACTTTTGTTTCAAGAGATTCGGCTTCTTTATTCTCTTCGCCATTCATATAATACCCTAAAGCTCCTGAAGGGCAAGCTTTAACTTGTTTTACCAAGGCTTCGGTTGAAGCAGCATCAATCTTAATCCACGGACGCTCTTTTGGCTGAAACACATCGCCTAATCCTTTAACACAAATTCCAGAATGGATACAGGCATCAGGTTTCCAAACTATCGTAACCTCACCGTTAGTATATTCTTTTGTCTTTCCCATATGTTTGTGATTTCTTCTAAAGATACTAAAAAAAGTATTTGTTTTTCATCCCAAAAATGCAGCTTTCAACAGTTTATTACTAGCATAATTATTCTTATTTTTGTTAGACAACATAAAACCAACAGCCTTGTCAAACTATCAATTAGGTCTTGAATTTGCAAAACAACAAGATCAAAATGACGAACTTTCATCATTCAGAACTCAGTTTCATATACCAAAGGATAGCAATGGAAACGAGCTCATATACATGACAGGTAATTCACTTGGTTTACAACCAAAGATCACTAAAGACTACATTGATCAGGAACTTAAAGATTGGGCAAATCTTGGTGTTGAAGGTCATGTTCATGGTTCGCATCCTTGGTTACATTACCATGAGTTTCTTAATGAAACCATGGCCAATATTGTCGGCGCAAAACCTTTAGAAGTTGTGGTAATGAATTCGTTAACAGCTAACCTTCATTTTATGATGGTAAGTTTTTACCAACCTACACCAAAACGCTATAAGATTTTAATTGAAGCTGATGCGTTTCCAAGTGACAAATATGCTGTAGAATCTCAATTACGTCATCATGGTTATGATGACAAAGAAGGCTTGATCTTGTGGAAAGCCAGAGACGGTGAGGAGCTGGCAAACTATGACGACCTCGAATCAATTCTTAAAGACCATGGTGATGAGATTGCGCTTATCATGATTGGTGGTGTCAATTATTATACAGGTCAGTTTTTCGACTTAAAACGCATTACAGATTTAGGACATGCTCATGGCTGTGTTGTTGGATTTGATTGTGCTCATGGTGCTGGTAATGTACAACTCAACCTTCACGACTCTGGAGCAGATTTTGCCGTTTGGTGTACCTATAAATACTTAAATTCGGGTCCTGGAAGTCTGTCTGGCGCATTTGTACATGAGCGACATGCTAACAGAAAAGATCTCAATAGATTTACAGGATGGTGGTCACATAACAAACAAACACGTTTTAGAATGCGTGATGAATTTGATCAATTACCAGGAGCAGAAGGTTGGCAATTAAGTAATCCTCCTATCTTATCTATGGCTGCTATTAGAGCCGCTTTAGATGTTTTTAAATCTGCTGGATTTGATAAACTTTGTAAAAAATCTAAACATCTAACAGGTTACTTTGAGTTTTTAATCAATGCTTTAAACCATAAAGACATAAAGATCATCACACCTGATAACCCAAAAGAACGTGGGTGCCAACTCTCTATTCAAGTCAAAAATGCAGATAAAAGTTTACATAATAAGTTAACTGAAGCTGGTATTATTACCGACTGGAGAGAACCAGATGTTATACGATGTGCACCTGTGCCTTTATACAATTCGTTCATAGATGTTTATGAATTTGTAGAACGTTTGAAAAAGATTCTAAATTAATATGAAACAACAAAATATACTAATCATTGGTGCAGGACTCTGTGGAAGCTTACTTGCTTTGCGTCTAGGTCAACGTGGCTATAACGTCAATGTTTATGAGATGCGTCCAGACTTGCGTAAAACAGATATTTCAGCAGGACGTTCCATTAATCTCGCATTTTCAGATCGTGGAAACAAAGGCATGAAACTCGTAGGCATGGAAGAAAAAGTCAAGGCACTATGCATTCCAATGAATGGTCGTATGCTTCATGACAAAGAAGGAAATACCTTCTTATCAAACTATAGTGGTCGTGAACACGAATACATCAACTCTATATCTCGAGGAGGATTGAATGCTTTACTTTTGGACGAAGCAGAAACACACGAAAATGTCAGTATTCATTTTAATAAAAAATGTTTATCGGTCGATTTTGAACATACTACAGCGCGATTTCAAGACTACGACACCAAAGACGAGTTTATAGAAGATGCAGATGCTATTATAGCAACTGATGGAGCTGGTTCGGCTTTACGAAGAAGCTACTATTTAGAGCGTAAATTTTTATTTAGTTTTTCTCAAAACTATTTAACTCATGGCTATAAAGAGCTTACTATTTTACCTGCGGAAAATGGCGATTATAAAACCTACAAAAACGCCTTACACATATGGCCACGTGGTGATTTTATGGTAATTGCCTTACCTAATTTAGATGGCAGTTTTACAGTAACCTTGTTTTTAAGTTATGATGAAGGAGAATACAACTTCAACAATCTCACAACACCAGAGATTGTTACGGAGTTCTTCCAAAAAGAATTTCCAGATGCCTTAGCTTTAATGCCAAATCTGATTGATGATTTCTTTGATAATCCAACTGCTCCTCTAGGAACCGTTAAATGTTCCCCATGGCATTACAAAGGCAACACATTACTTATGGGTGATTCTGCTCATGCCATTGTGCCTTTTTATGGTCAAGGGATGAATGCCTCCTTTGAAGATGTGGTTGAGTTTGATGCGGTTTTAGACAAGTACGAAGGTGATTGGGAGCGAATATTTCATGAATATGAAAAGACAAGAAAAAAAGATACCGACGCTATTGCAGATCTGGCCATTGATAATTTCCATGAAATGAAAGATCATGTTGCAAATCCAATATTTCAGGAAAAGCGTAAAATTGAAATGGCATTAGAGAAAGCATTTCCAGATGAATACTCTTCAAAATATAGCCTAGTCACATTTAATGAACACATTGGTTACAGAGAAGCCATGTTGAGAGGACGCGCACAAGACAAAGCGATTTTAAATATGCTGGATGATGGTGTGATCTCACCTTCTGATGATTTGAAAGAGCTCCTAGAGACAGTAAAAAAAGAAACCGAAGCAATTTTAGAAGATGACAGAGTTGCTGGATTGAAGTGATTAGTTGTTAGAGAAAAATAATTATTGAAAAAAATGAGATTCTGAAACAAGTTCAGAATGACAAAAAAACAAAGTATGAGTGAAAAAATAGTTACACCAAGAGGTGCCTATCCACATGTAAAACAAGTAGGCGATTTTATTTTTGTCTCAGGAACGAGTTCACGCAGACCAGATAATACAATTGCTGGCGTAGATATTATAGATGACATGGGAACCAAACGCCTCAATATAGAGACACAGACTCGTGAGGTTCTAAAAAATATAGAAAAGAATCTAGCTAAAGTTGGTGCATCACTTAAAGATGTGGTAGATGTCACTTCATTTTTAGTTAATATGAATGATTTCGCGGGATACAACAAGGCTTACGCTGAGTTTTTTGACAAATCAACAGGACCAACACGTACAACGGTTGCGGTACATCAATTACCTCATCCCGATCTGGTGGTTGAAATTAAAGTGATGGCTTACAAAAAATAACAATGGAAGAGCTACGTAAGCTTAAAAATTATGATTTCCATTTTATATAATCAATTAGAATCACTAGACCTTTATTTCGAATAAATGAACATTCAAAACTACATCAACGGCAACTTTCATGATCCTATTCAGGATGATTGGTTAGATAATTACAATCCATCTATTGGCGAAGTATATAGTCAAATTCCTAATTCTTCAAAAGCCGATGTTGAGAATGCTTATATCGCCGCGAAATCAGCTTTCCCTAGTTGGTCAAAAACCACCTTAGAAGAACGAAGTCGTATTCTGATTAAAATTTCAGAATTAATAGAAGCCAACCTTGATCGTTTTGCTCAAGCCGAAAGTAAAGACAACGGAAAGCCTGTCGCTTTAGCCAAAAGTGTTGATATTCCCAGAGCTGCAAGTAATTTTCGTTTCTTTGGAAATGCCATTACTCAGTTTGCCAGTGAAAGTCATGAAAGTGTTGGAATGCAAGCCATCAATTACACCTTGCGTCAACCTATTGGAGTTGTTGGTTGTATTTCGCCATGGAATCTTCCGCTCTATTTATTTACTTGGAAAATTGCACCAGCATTAGCCACAGGAAATTGTGTAGTTGCTAAACCTAGTGAAGTCACACCAATGACAGCATACCTTTTGGGTGAAATTTGTAACCAAGCTGGTTTACCTAAAGGTGTTTTGAATATTGTTCACGGGCTTGGCAGTTCAACAGGTCAGGCCATTATTGAGCATCACGACATCAAAGCCATTTCGTTTACAGGTGGTACAGCTACAGGAGCTCATATTGCTAAAGTTGCAGCTCCGATGTTTAAAAAGTTATCATTAGAGCTTGGTGGAAAAAATCCAAATATCATTTTTGCCGATTGTGATTATGACGATATGTTAAATACAACTTTACGCTCGTCTTTTGCCAATCAAGGTCAGATTTGTCTCTGCGGAAGTCGGATCTTCGTAGAAGCCAGTATTTATGATAAATTTAAAACTGATTTTGTAACTAGAGTGAAACAACTTAAAGTAGGTCATCCCTCTGAAAGCGACACCAATATTGGTGCTTTGGTTTCTGAGCCTCATTTAGAAAAAGTAAAAGACTATATTCAAATTGCTAAAGACGAAAATGGCACCATTCTATGTGGTGGAAACGAAGTTACAGTTAAAGGCTATGAAAACGGTTACTATCTTGAACCTACAGTAATTGAAGTGCCAACAGACGAATGTCGTGTCAATCAGGAAGAAATTTTTGGTCCTGTGGTAACCATCATGCCGTTTAGTAATGAAGACCATGTGTTACAAATGGCTAATAAGGTAAAATACGGCTTGTCGGCAACGCTCTGGACGAATAATCTCAAACGTACGATGCGTATGAGTAACCAACTACAGGCTGGTATTGTTTGGGTCAACACCTGGATGATGAGAGATCTAAGAACACCTTTTGGAGGTGTTAAAGCTTCTGGTGTTGGGCGTGAAGGAGGTTTTGAAGCTTTACGCTTTTTTACAGAAGCTAAAAATGTATGTATTAAATATTAATTTGTGTAATTGACCATATCGTTTACACACTATAACTTTATCATGAAAAAACTAATTACAATTATTGCATTACTGATTATTAACTATAACTACAGCCAAGAAGAGTGGATCAATTTTAAAGGGGACAGTTATACTATAGAGCATCCTAAAAATTGGGAAGTAAATACCAGCGGTGACTATAGCACAAGCTTATTGATATCCTCTGAATTAAAAGAAGATGATCTCTTTAGAGAAAATATCAATTTAATTATTCAGGACCTAAATAAGCTGAATATGAAAATGACCATGGCTGAGTTTGTTGACATCACTAAAAGTCAGTTATCATCCTCTCTCAATGATGGTGAAATTATATCAAGTGAAGGAAATAAAGAACGCCACACTATGGTTGTCAAAGGGAAAATGAACGATACCAAACTAAAATTCAAACAGGTTTATATCTTAAAAAATAACACATTTTACATCCTAACTTTTACAGCATTAGAAGACACTTACGATGATTTCATTACAAGAGGTGACAAAATCATTAATAGCTTCACAATCAAATAATTAATACTCATGAAGGCGACTTTAAAACTTTTATTGATTCTTTACATATGTGTGTCATCAGGTATCACTTTGGCACAGGAGGGCATTTGGTACAAAGCAGATGTTGATTTTAACGAACGCTTGATATTTTCTAAAGACAGTATTTCTGCAGAACGTTACAAAACTTACGGTGTAGACACACCATATTGGGAAAGCAATAGAGCTCTTAAAATAAGTAAGACACTCATTGAAGACAACAGCTCATACATGGTATTTGATCTTCCAGAAGGAGACAAAGCTGGTGGTGTCTTTACAATGATAGATAACAAATATCTTATCGTGCATACACCAAACGAAAAATACGGAACTATTGATATTCTCAAAGAACTACCTGGCCAACAAATACCCCATCGTGTGTACCTTTCTGAACAAGAAGTTAAAAATATAGATAGCTATAAAGGTATAGCAGAACTTACTAAAGAAGATCTTGTGAGCGCTATAAAATTTGTGCAATCTTACGATGCTGATTTTGAAAAAATGCTCGAAAAAAACCCAGGTCTTAAATCGTTTTCACTGTCTAGAATGGCTCAAAATTTATACCATCTAAAACTATATCAATTAGGTTATAACCCTTATGATCTTCCAGTTGAAGGAAATTATTTAGAACAATTTGAAGGAGATGAAGATCTAAAGACCCTTTTTGAAAATAATACGTATTTCCAACTAAGATTTTAAACAACACATATGAACCTAGAACTCAATAATAAATATGCATTAGTTTGTGGTAGTACAGCTGGTATTGGCAAAGCTACAGCTTTGGCCTTTGCAGAAGAAGGTGTACAAGTTACTTTAATAGCCAGAAATGAAGACAAATTAAAAGCTACACTTGCCGAATTACCGCAACATAGGAACCATGATTATATTGTTGCCGATTTTTCTAATCCGATTGAACTGAAAGAGAAAGTTAGCGCGTATATCGCTAATCACCATGGCTTTCATGTATTGGTCAATAATACTGGCGGACCAAAAGGCGGACCAGTTTTTTCTGCGGAAATTGAAGAATTTGAGAACGCCTTTACGCAACATTTAAAATGCAACCACGTATTGGCACAATCTGTTGTTCCATTTATGAAGTCTGAAGGCTACGGTCGTATTATTAATGTCATTTCAACTTCGGTAAAGCAACCTTTAGACGGACTAGGTGTAAGTAACACCATTAGAGGAGCTGTAGCTAACTGGAGTAAAACTCTGGCTAATGAATTGGGACAATTTGGAATTACAGTTAACAATGTACTTCCTGGAGCTACAGGCACTGAACGCCTGACTGAAATCATAAAAAACAAGTCGGTTAAAACTGGTAAAACTCAAGAGGAAGCTGCCAACGCTATGAAAAATGCAGTACCAGCAAAGCGTTTTGCTAAACCTGAAGAGCTTGCTGATGCCATTACATTTTTAGCTAGTGAACGCGCTGCTTATATCAATGGGATCAATCTTCCTGTAGATGGCGGACGAACAAAGTCATTATAAGTCTGAAATTCCATATTTTATTATTAATTTTATTGAATTGACGAATCTGCGTTAAGGATTGAGGTATTGTTGGAGCTCCTTGAAAAGAGCGACTACCGAAAGCCTGATTCTCTGAAACTTTTCGGCCTACGTAGCCACTATGGCGAAGGAGTCTAGTGAAGGAGAAAACGCCCAAAACCATACATTATGAGCAAATTATATCCACCTATAAATTTTAAAGCTTGGATCGAAGAAAACAGACATCTACTTAAACCACCCGTTGGCAACAAAGTGGTATGGAAAGATGGCGACTTTATTGTGATGGTTGTTGGAGGACCGAACAGTCGTAAAGATTATCATTATAATGAAACACCAGAATTTTTCTATCAGATTGAAGGTGATATTACACTAAAAGTCATCGACAAGGGGACACCTAAAGACATTCACATTAAGGAAGGTGAGATCTTTTTATTACCACCAAAAGTACCACATTCACCTCAGCGAGGTGCCAATACTGTTGGATTAGTTATTGAATACCCAAGAGAAAAAGGTGTTCAAGACGCGTTATTATGGTTTTGTGAAAACTGTACAACCAAACTTTACGAAGAAGATTTTACATTAGACAATATTGAAACTGATATGCCTGCCATTTTTGACAAGTACTATGGTGACAAAGACAAACGCAGTTGTCCAAACTGTGGAGAAGTCATGCAACCACCAAAAAAAGTGCAGCTTGAAGACAATTAAAGGTCAAAAAGAATTAAAGCCATCTTTTTAAGGAAGTTATTACTATGGAAAAACGAAAACTACGAATAAACGGTCACTCGCATTTATTACCTTATCCTGAGGAAATACCGCAATTCATGAAAGATAAGGGAATTTTCTGGGTGGATAAAGACCGTAAATTCATGCTTCAAAAAGATTGGAACCGTCCCATTACAGATTCCAGTTTCTTTTTAAATGAAAAGTTGGCCTGGATGGAGCGCTTTAATATTGACCATGCTGTAGTTTTAAATCTGTCACAGCTTTACGGAAATGGCTTACGGGTTGAAGAAATGAAGCAAGCGCTGCGCTTTCAGAATGATTTTAATGCAAAGATCCAACATGATAATCCGAGTAAATTTACTTGTGGTTTTGTAGTACATCCTGGTTTTGTTCGTGGAGCATGTTGGGAAATTGAACGTTGTGTCGAAGAACTTGGCATGCAATTATTATGCTTACCTACGCATTACATGGATACTATTGGCACTTGGCGTTGTATTTTTGACGAAGAAAATGAACCCATTTTTGAATTGGCTAACAAGTACAATTTGGCTGTTGAGGTTCACCCTTATGATGGCGAAAAATTTATTAAACTGGAAAATACATCTTGGCGTTTTCATTTGATATGGATGTTAGCGCAATGTGCAGATGCCTATCACTTTTTAACCCTTAATGGGTATCAGGAAAAATATCCAAATATGCGTACATGTTTTGCTCATGGCGGACAGTTAGCTCAGATTAATCTGGGACGACGTATCCAAGGCTTTGATGGCCGTCCAGATCTTTTTGAAGGCAAGACACATCCAAGGAAAGCCGTTGGGCATCCAAACATATTTTTTGACACCTTAGTTCATGATACTGGTGGTTTACAGCTTTTAATAAAAAACCAAACCTCTAAACAAGTCTTAATGGGATTAGATGATCCTTATCCTTTAGGTGAAATGGAAAGTGAGAAACAATCATCTTATCCTGGAAAAATTTTGGACCTTGCTATTGAACGTGATATTATTACAGAATCTGAACGTGATGCCATCTGGGAAGATAATGTGATTCAATGGCTTTGCGGTAATGATCAGGATGCAAAAGACAAATTAGTAAAGCGTATTTTAGGATAATGTACTTTTTACCTGAAAAATTAGACGACTATGTAGTTGCACATTCTGAAGAAGAACCAGAATTGCTTCAGCAGCTCACCAGAGAGACCTATCAAAAAATATTGCAACCCATAATGCTTAGCGGTCCATATCAAGGTCGAGTGCTTAGCATGATCTCTAAATTGATTCATCCTAAAACCATATTAGAATTAGGAACCTTTACTGGCTATGCCACGTTGTGTTTAGCGGAAGGTTTGCAAAATAATGGGGAAATCCACACAATAGATGTTAACGAAGAGCTTATTGATTTTCAACGAAAATATTTTGATAAATCAGATTATGGAACACAAATACATCAACATTTGGGAAGTGCAATTGATATCATACCAACATTAGATATGACTTTTGATCTGGTATTTATTGATGCTGATAAACCAAATTATTCTAATTATTTTCATTTGATCATTGATAAATTAAATTCGGGTGGTATTATATTATCAGATAATGTCTTGTGGCATGGTAAAGTTGTAGAACCTTTAAAGGATAAAGACATCTCAACTAAGGCAGTATTAGACTACAATACACTCTTAAGGAACGATAAGAGAATAGAAACCGTCTTATTACCCATAAGAGATGGATTAACTATTAGTAGAAAACTTTAAATCTAAGATACCTTAACCAGCTTCATTTCTGGTTTGTTCTCTAAAGACTTTGTTCTTTGTATGTGTTCAGATATGGTTTGAAAAAACTCGTAATTATCAAAAGGCTTGGTCATTACATCATTAAAAGCACCCTTTTTAGGTTGAAATTCACAAAACCAACTCAATTACCAATAAAATGCACTCTAAATCCTACTATTTTAAATAATAAGTCCTCTTCAAAATTTGAAGAGGACTTGCTAAGATATATCATAATATAAGCTTATTGAACCGCTTGCCAAGCATCAATATTACCATAACCAAAACTACTGTTTTTGTATGGATAGAAATCGGCAGATTGCTTCAATCTATTTAACACCTGAGTTCTACTCCAATTAGGATGTCTAGACCAAACTAAAGCAGCTATTCCAGCTGTTGTAGCAGTTGCTACAGACGATCCACCTGTATAACGTCTTTGTCCGTTATAAAACCCAAGAACTGGAGGTGCTTTACTGGTATTATTATCGCCTTCCATTATAATTGTAAAGTCTATTTTGCTTCCACTATGGCAAGTATCACAACGATCGTAATTACTACCATCATCTACTCCTGTTACAGCAACAGTTTCGCTCATAGTGGCAGGAAAAATAACACCAAAGCCGTTGGTAAAGCTTGTAGATGTTCCTCCTGCTGCAAATATTAGTTTGCCTTTACTGTAAGCATATCTCACAGCATCCTTTATATTTCCTATAGACCATACATATCCAATTGACATTGAAATGATTTTAACGTCACTTCTGTTTCCCAATTGCGTTAATGCCTTTGAGACACCTTTTCGCTCGTGATAATCGTTTAATAACACGTCCTCAGTTGCTCTATAGGCAACTAAATTTGCATTGTAAGCTACACCAACAGGCATACCGTTATCATTTCGTGGTGATGCCATTGTAGATCCCATAGCAGTTCCGTGACCACATTTATCATGCGGACCATCATAATTACTGGACCACCACCAATTAGAATCTATAAACGTCCCATACTTTTGAACAAATCTCCCGTTTGAATAGCCATCATTGATTCCTGATGAATTCAATAAACTCTGAGATTGAGATACACCTGTATCAATTAATCCAATTGTTACTCCAGAACCTGTTGATAATCCCCAAGCTTGCTGAATGTTGTGCTCATTAAAATGCCATGATACTTGTGCGTTATTTGGACTTGTGGTCGTATAATGCGCTGGATTGATATAATCAGCATTTTTATCACATCCTGAACTCGATCGTTCACGAACTTCGTCATAGGTAAACAGGTTATATCCATTTGGTTCTAAATAACGAACATCCTTGTGTGATCTTAATGCAATAATGGTTTCTATGTTTTCAACTCCAACATCAATAACCGTTAGAATATCCTGCTCTACAATTTTTAAATCACTTTTACTGATCTTTTCTTTGTCAACAATCAGATCTATCAAGGTGTTCTTTTTTGCTTCTAAAACTGGATCTCTGGTTTCACTAAAACTTTGACCTTCGTTTCCATACCCAATAGTCAAGACTTTTTGACCATGAACTACAGCGCTCCACAAAAAATGAGCATCTTCTTTACTCCAGTCGAAATCACCAGTTGCTCTAATGGTTTCACTAATACGATTATTAATTTGTTGAACTGTTAGGGGTTCTTTTGGAAATTGGTGATCTTGAGATTCGGTTTCAATAATAGCGTCCTCTTTGGCACAAGACACAATGGTAATTGCCATAAGAAGCAATACCTTTAAGTACATTTTTTTCATTTAATATGATTTAGATGGTTAATGATTTTCTAAATATATTAAATTATTAAAATTTAATCGCATTAAAAAATACGATTTCGATAAAATAACAAAGTAAAATGTAAGAATATAATAATTAATGATCTCTACTTATCGAACCTGTAAAATCCTCTAAGTCGTCTTTAACTTTTTTGATTTCTTTAGTAATATCTTTAGTCACATCGGTATTAATCCCTTGTTTTTCTGCACTTTTAGTAATTTCAGTTTTAATATCAGATGAAGCATCTTTAAGCATACGCATACCTTTACCGAGACCTCTTGCGATTTCTGGTATTTTATCTGCACCAAAAACCATTACCACAATAAAGAGTATGAATACCACTTCTGGAGCACCAATGAATAAAAAAGTTGTTAACTGTATCACATTGCAAATATAATGAGATGTTTTGACATTAATTACACAATTAACGATATAAAAAAAGCCGATCTCACAATCGGCTTTTATCTGTTTTGAATCTATAAATTATCCTTTGACTTTATTTTTAAACTTATCAAAGTCACTCTCTTTAACCTCTCTCGGCCAAGAGTTGTTTGATGTATCAATATCAGCAGTTTCCAGTTTAGGATCAACAGTGATAGAGATAATCTCTTTTTCAGATGCTATAGCTTTGCTCACCTCATTGTCATTAAACCTCCATATTTGAGCAGGATAGGTTTCGGTTTTTGAAGTTCCGTCAGCATAAGTAAATTCCACAATTATTGGCATAACCAATCCACCTGGCTTTTCAAATGTAAGGTTATAGAAATACTTAGGCTGCTTGATGTTTTTACGCTCTTCAGGAGTAAAATTATCCATCATGTATTCTTTTAGTGTAGGTGAGTTATCTGCCGATGTCCCTTTGCGTAACTTGTCGTCAAATTCTTCGCTACCTTCTTCAACCAGATATACCAGATCTAAGTCATCTAAGCTTAAATTTCTACTTTCAGCATAGTTTTTTGCATATTGGTTTGGTTCTGAAGACACATAATATTTCTTCACATCTTTTAATCCTATATCTACCCAATCAGTTGTGTAGAACCATCCTCTCCAGTACCAATCAAGGTCAAATGCAGAGGCATCTTCCATAGTACGGAAAAAATCTTCTGGTGTAGGGTGTTTAAACATCCAACGTTGAGCATATTCTTTAAATGCGTAATCAAACAACTCACGCCCCATAACCGTTTCTCTTAGGATATTCAATGCTGTTGCAGGTTTTCCGTAAGCGTTATTTCCAAACTGATATGTGTTTAATCCTTTGGTCATGATAGGAGCAATATAATCTTGATTTCCTCCCATGTACCTTGTTATGTTCTTTGCTGGTCCTCGACGTGAAGGGTATTTATCATCGCCTGGTGATAGAGCATCTGGATACCACTCTCCAAAATCTTGCTCAGCTACATATTGCATGAATGTATTTAATCCTTCATCCATCCATGTCCATTGACGTTCATCACTGTTAACAATCATAGGAAAGAAATTATGACCAACTTCATGAATGATTACACTCATCATTCCATATTTTGTACGATCACTATACTTACCGTTTTCATCAGGCCTACCATAGTTCCAGCAAATCATAGGATACTCCATTCCCTGACGTCTAGCGTGAACAGATATCGCTTTATGATAAGGATAATCAAAGGTCATACGAGAGTATGATTTTAAAGTACTAGCTACAGCTTTTGTCGACCACTGTTCCCATAGCGGATTACCTTCTTTTGAGTATAAAGACACAGCCAAAACATCTTTGTTACCAATTTTTACAGCCATCATATCCCAAATATATTTTCTCGAAGTGGCAAAACCAAAGTCTCTTACATTTTCAGCATATAGTTTCCAAGTTTTCTTTTTGTTAGAGCGTTTTTTCTCTCTGGCTTCTGCTTCTGCCTGAGTTGATATAACTACTGGCTCATCGTATGATTTTTTCGCTTTTTCGTAGCGTTTCATCATCTCACTAGAGAATACTTCCTTTCTGTTTGTTAATTTCCCAGTACCATCTAAAAGATGATCTGCAGGTACAGTGATATTGACTTCAAAATTCCCAAATGGTAATGCAAACTCATCACGACCCCAGAACTGAGAATTCTGCCAACCTTCAACATCATTATACACTGCCATTCTTGGATAGAACTGAGCTATCACATAGTTTCTATTTCCGTCAGGAAATAATTCAAACCCTGAACGTCCACCATCTGTAACGTGGTTATTTATTTGATACCACCATTTGATCTTGAAGGAAAACTTATCACCAGTTTTCATTGGTTGAGGCAACTCAACACGCATCATTGTCTGGTTTATCATATGTGGAAGAGCCTTCCCATCTGTTGTTGTAACAGATTCTACATTAAAACCGCCATCAAAACGCTCACTCATGTATGATGATGCAAATCTTGAAGGTGACAAAGCTGGAGTCACTCTGCTTGAATTAATATCTTTTGAGGGTGAATCTTTTTGTCTCACATTTTGATCCAATTGTACCCATAAATAACTTAACTCATCTGGAGAATTATTGGTGTAAGTGATGGTCTCGTTTCCACTTAAAACAGCTGTTTCATCGTTTATTTCGATATCCATCTTATAATCTGCTTGTTGCTGGTAATAAGCTGGACCAGGAGCACCAGAACCTGTTCTATACATATTAGGGGTAGCAAACTCATCATAGAGTTGCTTAAACTTATTCTGGTTTGTATGACCAGGCTTACGCTCTTGATCTTGAGCCATTGCACTGAAGGATATAAATGCAATAGACAAACAAAGGTATTTTACTAGTTTCATAAACATTATTAAAGGGTTGATTATTTAAAATTTAAATATTGATTTCTGTCTTCTGTTGTAAAAATCAAATTATTAGTTTTTGAGTTTATTTTAGTTTTTACAACATTTTTTTGCTTCGGAAATAGATCAAAAAGAACACTGTTACTTATTTCGATGGTATTAACAGCTTTTATATTTTCTATTTCCAGATAACACACTACGAGATCATTTTCGTATTCTTTTCCTATGAAATTAAATGGTGTGTCTTGAGTATTAATTTTGATTTCAATTTTTTGATTCAGATATTTTTTAATGTATTCATCAACCATTGGATGTTCGTTGATATCTGTAAGTGTGATCTTTTTATCATAGCGTTCTTGAAGTGTATACTCCAAATCTGCTACATCTATTCTTGAAATCATCTGTACTGATTGCTTGTCTTCAACATAGGTTAATTGCATCACACTCACATAATATTTGTGGGCAGATGACAAAAACAAAGGAAACATTAAAGCTAGAAAAGCGACTTTAAAAAATTTCATAACAATCATTAATTCGTAAAAATAGCTTTTTTGATAAAAAACATACTCTAAAAAAATGTTAATAAAATTGATAAAGTTTTTGACAATCAATCTTCCGATAATGGTTCTTCACCATTGTAGAAATATAATTTCTTGAGTAAGAATTCGTAGGTTGTAAAGCTATCATCGCTTTGGCAGAGCTCTTGGAATTTTTGGTCTTCAGCAACATAATAGAAAAAATCTATTTTTAAATGTTCTTCAATTTCCATATTCTCAAAGAGCAAGTCTGAAAACTCAGATTTCATTTTATTCATACAATCAATCTGTTTTTCTAGCATTACAGCTTTCTTGAGCTTTTTAGTTCGTCCTGAAATTTTATTCAAAATCTTATGGATATTAATCCCAACAAATAATGGCGCAATAACAATAGATTTTCCAGCGTCGGCTTCATACAACCTACGTTCTTTTTGTGTCTTAGGTTTTCCTGTATAACCAGGTATTCCTACATCATAAAAATTGATGTCGCGTTTGGCATCACTATTCTCGATATCTGTTAGCAAATTTCCTGTTAACACTTTCCCTACGACTACTTCGTCTAACTCATTAACTCTATCAGTAAGTGTTATGGCTATAAACTTTGAAGCTAAAATAGTTTTAGATACAATAACATTTTTTGGAGTGTATTGTATACTAGAAATAAGTATGGTGTCATTTAATCTGGCAAGTACCTCAAATTCTCCTTTATCGTTAGTAATTGTAAACTCTTGTGCTGTTAGGTTTAACACGTGTATCCCGTCAAGGTCTGAACTTGCAGAGATTTCACCTTTAAGTTCAATGGTTTGGGCATTATAAATTACACAGCTAAGGACTGCAAAAAGAAAGCATAATATGTTTTTAGTCGTCTTCAATTTGGATTTTGAATGCTTTTAGTTTCTCATGTAAGAACTCTAGCATAGCCATTTCTGTTTTTGTGTTACTATACACTACAAAATTTGGATCGTGAGATGCAAAGTAAAAAAATTCTAAGTGTAGTGACTCATCTAATGTATCATTCTCAAAAAGCATTTCAGAATATTTAGATCTTACGGCGTCTAAAGCTTTTAAACGTTTTTCTAGTTTCACTTGTGCTTTTAAACGTTTTGTCCGACCTGTAATCCAATTAATCAAAGGGTTAAGTGGCAATATGCCTCCACCACTATTTGCCTCATACAATCGTCTTTCACTTTGTGTCTTGCGTGGCCCTGTATATCCTGGAATACCAACATCATAAAAATTAATATCACGCTTGACGTCACTGTTTTCAATATCTGATAATAAGTCCCCAGTTAACATTTTACCTACTACTACCTCATCAAGCTCATTGATCTTGTCTTCCAAATAAACGGTCATGGTTTTAGCTTGTAAGATACTATCAGTGATTACAATGTCTTTAGTCTTATATTGAACTGCTGACACTGTAATTGTGTCATTAAGATGCACTGGAATCTCAAACCTACCATAGTCGTCAGTAATGGTGTACTTTAATGCCGTAATATTGATAACATGTATCCCAACAACATCATTACTTGCAACAACTTTACCTGTAATATCTGTAGTTTGTGTAAAAACTTCAGTGGTAAATAGTAACACAAAAAAACATGTAAACCACTTAATTCTTGCCACGTTTCTCTTTTAAGAATGCTTTACTTTTCACATAAAGTACTTCAAGAAACTCTAGCTCTTTTCCATAATTGAGTAGTGACATATCAAAATTTTCGTCATCTTCGACATATCTTATGAACTCCTCGACACGATGCTCGGGAATATCAAAATTATCTATAATAAACTCTGACCCGAAATAATATTTAACTGAACTTACTGGAACATCAGGAACACCTGAAGATTTCTTATCTTTTACTTCACTTCTAAACAATGGAAGCAATAATTGATCTACTACATTAACAATGTTAAGTCCATTTACCATGGTTTGAGATTGGTAATGAATACCCTGATTTTTTATCTTAGATCGATCATCATCTGGAAATTCATATTCATCACTCCTTTTTATACCAAAATAAAGTGCATCTAGTTTAGGGTTAAAGGTTTTTACTGTACCGATATCTGTATTTAAATCTCCCGACAACCCTTTGGTTAACACCAAAATCTCATCTAGTTTATTAATCTCTTCTATCAAAAATACTCGTATACGTTTTGATTCAATAATAGCCTTGTTGACTTGTAAATCAAAGTTTTGATATTGCAAAGCTCTAAACTCAATAAAATCATTAAGTGCCACTTCTATGGTAAACTCCCCCTTTTCATTAGTAATCACGCCTTTGTTTGAAGACGTATTAAATACTGTTATCCCCTCAACATCATTACCTTCAACAATAATTTTACCATCAACCTTTATACGTTGAAATGTCTGAGATGTTACTGTGTAAGACGATAATATTATAAACAGAAGTAGTAGTTTTTTCATAGATGAAATTTTAGTTTAGTAAAGTAAAGACTTGAAAACTTAATTTATTAATAAAGCCTAACTAAACTTTTGTTAAATTAAAGCTTTACCTAAATTTACAATAAATTATAACCAATGAAAAATATTCTTATAGCCAGTACGACAACCATTCATGGTGGTGCTCCACTTGATTATTTATTAGATGAATTAAAAGTTTTTTTTCAAAATACTTCGGAAATTCTCTTTATCCCTTATGCCAGACCTAGTGGAATAACACATGATGAATATACTTCAAAAGTAAATTTGGCTTTTGATAAAATTGGAAAAAAAGTTATTGGAATCCACGAATTTGATGACCCGAAAAAAGCTATAGAAAATGCTGGAGGACTATTTACAGGTGGCGGAAACACTTTTGTTCTGGTAAATCAACTCTATAAAAAAGATCTTATTGAAACTATTAAAGCTACAGTCAAGAATGGTACACCTTACCTTGGTACAAGTGCTGGAAGCAATATTTGTGGTCTAACAATTAATACAACCAACGATATGCCAATTGTATATCCTCCAAGTTTTAAAACATTTGGCTTTGTTCCTTTTAATATCAATCCGCATTATCTTGATCCTGATCCAACAAGCAAACACATGGGTGAAACTAGAGAAACCAGAATTAAGGAATTCCATAAATTCAACACCCAACCTGTAGTTGGTATAAGAGAAGGCAGTTGGCTTGAAGTTAAAGGAGAGACAATTACATTGAGAGGATCATTAGATGCCAGAATTTTCGAATATGATCAAACTCCCTATGAAATAAAATCTGGCTCAGATCTTAGTAATTTAAAATAAAAAAACCTCGTCAATTATGACGAGGCCTTTGAGCGAGAGACCGGGTTTACTTCGACTACGCTCAGCATAAACTTCTCAGCACTATTCCAGAATATTAAACCCATTTTAAACTAAAAAACCTCGTCAATTATGACGAGGCCTTTGAGCGAGAGACCGGGTTCGAACCGGCGACATTCAGCTTGGAAGGCTGACGCTCTACCAACTGAGCTACTCTCGCATTCCGAACGCAAATATAAATATCTTTTTGCTTTAAGTAGCATAGGAATTCATAACTTTTTTAAAAAGTGATAGCCTAAAATCTCAAAGCCTTCATTATAGTAAAACTTATGCGATGGATAGTTTTGAACATAAGTATTCAGCTCAGCAGTATTACAACCTTTGGTTTTGACATATTCATAAATCCAACTCAAAAACTGTTTTCCTAGACCTTTGCTTCGGTAAATATCTTCGATGTAAACATGATCGATCTCCACAGTTTTTCCTGCATAATGTCTAGTACAAAACCACATCCCTGTGACTCCAATAAGCTGGTCATCATCATATATTACAGCACATTCATAGTTTTGAGAGGACATTTCTGTAAAACGTTCTTTTAGTAGATCGTCTGAAAATTTGTAATTGGTTAGTTTTTGAATGAGTGGTATTACACTATGAATTTCCGAAGCTGCTAACACTTTAAATTGAAATGGCATGACTAACTATTTTAAGTGAAGATAAATATTTTGGTTAAGTTTGACGTGAACAGAGCTTCAAAATTACAATGGCTCATCACTTAGAAAAGATTGGCACATATTATGTATTAGTTACTACCTTATGAACAGACAACATTTTATAAAAATAGCATCTTTGGCAGGTGTAGGAATATCGGTTTTTCCGCAGTTAGCTTTTCAAAACTCTGATACCATTATACCTTATGAGGAACTTATTGGAAAAGGCAAACCAAAACTTTTTGGAGATAGTTTTAAACTTAGAAAAGAAGCGTATGATGCGTTTTTAAGACTATCTGCCGATGCTTTAAAAAGTGACATTCGGGTTCAAGTTGTGTCTAGTTATAGAAGCTTTGATCACCAAAATAGAATTTGGGAACGTAAATACAAGAACTATATCGACAGAGGTTTGACTTCAAAAGAAAGTATAAAGAAGATTATAGAATATTCAACAATTCCAGGGACATCTCGCCATCATTGGGCTACAGATTTAGATCTTATTGATGCTAATGTATCTCGACCTCAAAATGTTCTCAATCCCAATCATTTTGAAAATGATGGTTGCTTTTCAAAATTTAAACTTTGGATGGATGAGTATGCCAATGATTATGGATTTTACTTAGTATATACCAAAAAAGAAGGTCGTAAAGGATTTAAATATGAACCTTGGCACTATAGTTACAAACCACTTTCAAAACCATACCTAGACGCCTATCAAAAATTAAATATAAGAGACATTATTACATCTGAACAATTAATGGGATACCATAATTTTTCTGAGGTATTCATCTCTAACTATCTAAACGAAAATATTTTAGATATAAATCCAGAACTTTTGTAAATTTAAACCACACTAATTAACACAATCATGAGAGGAAGATCGTTCAAAATCAGACTTTTAATCGCAGTAGCTGTAATTGCCTTTGCATTTGTAAGGCGCTGTAGCCAACAAGAGGTAAACCCATATACTGGTCGTACACAGGCAATTTCGCTATCCCCTGAGCAAGAAATTGCTATTGGTTTACAAAGTGCTCCAAACATGGCACAACAACATGGTGGATTACACCCTAACAATCAATACCAAGCCACAGTCGATAATGTAGGACAAAAATTGGTCAATAATAGCATTGCTAAGGACACGCCATACAAATACGAATTTCATCTACTAAGAGATCCTAACACTATTAATGCCTTTGCATTACCTGGCGGACAAATATTTATCACTTATGCCTTATTCTCTAAACTAGAAAATGAATCTCAACTTGCTGGAGTTTTAGGTCATGAAATTGGGCATGTTTTAGGAAAACATTCTAATGAACGTATCACAGATTCTAAATTCTGGCAAATTCTAACAATGGGTGCATCTTCTATAGACTTAGGAAGTGTGGCACAACAAGTGGGCCAGGGAACATTACTGAAAAATGGAAGAGAAGATGAACTTGAAAGTGACGAATTAGGAGTTATTTTTATGATTGAGGCAGGATATGATCCAGAGGAAATGATTGGTGTTATGGAAATATTGAAATCGGCCGCTGGTCCTAATCGTGTTCCTGAATTCCAAAGTACGCATCCAGACCCTGAAAACCGTATGGAAAAAATCAGAGAAGTTATAAGAGATTACAAAAAAAACGCATCTTAAAAGATGCGTTTTCATTAACTAACTAACTCAAATAATTGTCTTTTCTATCAGACATTTCTCTTATTTACTTTTTTAAATCGCTTCAAAAACAGTGCTGCTTCATTAGCGTTTGACTTTTCGGCATGTCTTAATGCTGTTAAGCCTTTATCGCAAACCGTATGTATTTCAGAACCTGCTGTTATTAAAACTTTAATAATATCAACTCTGTTGAATTTCGCTGCGTAATGTATTGGTAGCATTCCATTTGATTTTTTGTTGATGTCTACTCCTGTTTTAATGAGTCTCTTGACTTCTGCTAAATTACCAGTGGCAACTGCTTTACAAAGTGGACTTACCTCATTAACATAAACAGTTACTTCATCTGTATTAGAATGTAAGGTTTCGGTTGTTGCATTTAAATTACAAATTGAAAAGCCTAATGCTAAGGCTAAAATTACTGCTGATTTTTTCATGATGAAAGATTTAATTAATTGATTTTTGTTTTTTGATTACACTAAAGAGACGACTTAATTTTCAATGTGTTACATGAAATTTCTTTAATAACATATATTTAACTATTTGTAAACAAATGTGTTAATAGTATCCTAAATTGAATATTCTCATTAACATCTAATATCCATTGACTTAAAAAAATAGTAATTCAAAGTATTTTGTATTGTCAATTTCAAATAAACAGCTTTAAACTTTTATCTTTGATTTTTAATACCATTCAAATGAACAAAAAAGTTATTTTAATGATCCTTGATGGTTGGGGAATGTCTCCTGACCCAAAGGTCTCTGCCATTGATAATGCAAAAACACCTTTTATAGATTCTCTATATCACAACTATTCTAATGCAACCTTAAGAACAGATGGACTCCATGTTGGTCTACCCGAAGGTCAAATGGGAAATAGTGAAGTTGGGCATATGAATCTAGGTGCAGGACGTATTGTTTATCAGGATCTGGTCAAAATAAATCTTGCTGTAAAAAATAACACCCTTAAAGATGAGCAAGTACTTATCGATGCATTTCAGTATGCAAAAGACAATCAAAAACCTATTCACTTTTTAGGTTTGGTTAGTGATGGTGGTGTCCACTCTCACATTAATCATCTATTTGGATTAATTGAAGCAGCTAATAACTTTGGAGTTCAAAACTCGTATGTTCATGCCTTTACAGACGGAAGAGACGTAGATCCAAAATCTGGATTTGGGTTCATTACCTCTTTAGAAACGCATATCAAAGAGACAAATACTAAGCTTGCTTCTATTACTGGAAGGTATTTTGCAATGGATAGAGATAAACGTTGGGAACGTATCAAACTTGCTTATGATGCTCTGGTAAATGGTATAGGTGAACATTCTAACTCAGCAACAGAATCTATAGAAAACAGTTACAACAACAATGTCACAGACGAATTTATAAAACCAATCGTCATGGTAGATAAAGATGAGCAACCTGTGGCACAAATACAAGATGGAGATGTAGTTATTTTCTTTAATTTTAGAACAGACCGCGGACGTGAATTAACCGAAGCCTTATCTCAAAACGACTTCCATGAACAAAATATGCATAAGCTCAACTTGCATTATGTAACCTTAACTAATTATGATGATTCATACCATGGAATTAATGTTGTGTTTAATAAGGACAACTTAACTGAAACATTAGGAGAGGTTTTAGAAAAAAATAATCGAACTCAAATACGAATAGCAGAAACTGAGAAATATCCTCATGTTACTTTTTTCTTCTCTGGTGGACAAGAAAAACCTTTCAAAGGCGAAACCAGAATATTAAGAAATTCGCCTAAGGTTGCCACTTACGATCTAAAACCAGAAATGAGTGCTTACGAATTGAAAGATGCTTTGGTTCCTGAACTAAAAAAAGGAGATGTAGACTTTGTATGTCTCAACTTTGCTAATGGTGATATGGTAGGACATACTGGAGTTATGGAAGCTGCCATAAAAGCATGTGAAGCTGTTGACGAATGTGTGAAAGATGTTATAGAAGCCGCATTAGATAATGGCTATAGTACCATCCTAATTGCAGATCATGGTAATTGCGAAACTATGATTAATGCTGATGGAACACCTCATACAGCACATACTACAAATCCAGTGCCTGTAATTTTGATTGATAATGATAAACCAACAATAAAATCTGGTATTTTAGGTGACATTGCTCCTACTATTTTAAAACTTATGGGCATTGAACAACCCGAAGCTATGACCCAACATTCACTTGTCTAAATAATTTTTAAAAATTGTACATTTACCTTTTTACAACAATTAACTTATGAATTTTCAGGATAAACTTGTCATAGCCATAGATTTTGATGGTACTATTGTTGAAGATGCTTTCCCAAAAGTAGGGAAACCAAGAATCTTTGCCTTCGAAACAATGAAGCGTTTACAACAAGATGGACATCGTCTTATTCTTTGGACTTACAGAAGTGGCTCCAAACTTGACGAAGCTGTTGCATTTTGTAAAGAAAATGGTATTACTTTTTATGCTGTAAATCAAAGTTTTCCTGAGGAAAAATACGACAACTCTGTTAGTCGAAAAATCTATGCCGACATCTATATTGATGACAGAAATATTGGAGGCATTCTAGGTTGGGGAGAGGTTTATCAACTTATTACCAATGAGTCTCCTGACATGTCTTCAGTAAAACAAAAAAAAGGGTTATTTTCTTTTTTTAAGCGTTAATGATTATTATTTCCGGTTAAATCATAATAGGATTTAGCAAGATACTCCTGATGGTCAGGATGAGCAATTTCAACAAGTGCTTTAACTCGTTCCTTAATTGTTCTTCCATAAAGATTCGCCACACCATATTCAGTAACTACATAATGTACATGAGATCTGGTAGTAACAACTCCAGCACCTGGCTTAAGAGATGGCACAAGCCTACTAATACCTTTTCTTGTTGTAGATGGCAATGCGATAATGGCCTTTCCTCCCTCACTTAAAGATGCACCTCTAATAAAATCCATTTGTCCACCAACTCCAGAGTACATTCGTGCACCAATAGAATCGGCACATACCTGACCTGTAAGATCCACTTCAATAGCTGAATTAATAGCTACCATTTTAGGATTTAATTTGATAATTGAAACATCGTTCACAAAATCAGATGAACGCATTTCAACAAAAGGGTTATCATCTACATAATCATATAAACGTTGAGAGCCCATTAAGAACGTGGCCATAGCTCGCCCAGGGTTAACGCCTTTATAATTACCATTAATCACATCCTTTAAAATTAAATCAATGACACCATCAGAAAACATCTCAGTATGCAATCCTAAATCCTTGTGGTTATGTAATCGTGATAATACTGCATTAGGAATATTTCCAATTCCCATTTGTAGCGTACTCCTATCTTCTATTAAATTTGCTACATTATCGCCAATTTGAGTTTCAATAGCTGTTGGTTTTGTAACCGGATGTACTGGCAGAGGCTCGTCACATTCTACAAAAGCATCAATTTCAGTGACATGTATAATACCATCGCCAAATGTTCTTGGCATTTGTTTATTGACCTGAGCAATCACATGGTCTGCATTATCAATGGCAGCTAAGGTGGCTTCAACAGAAACACCTAATGAACAATAACCGTGTTGATCTGGTACAGAGACATGTATTAAGGCTACTTTTATATCAACAATATTTCGTTTAAATAATAATGGAAGTTCACTTAAAAACACAGGTGTATATGAACCATTTCCTGCCTCTAGAGTATGCCTTACGTTTTTTCCGATAAAAAATGAATTGACATGAAAACTATCTGCTAACTTAGGATCTGCGTATGGCGCTTCACCTTCGGTATGCAATTGGCATATTTCTACATTTCGCAATTCTTCATGTCTTGCTGTAAGAGCATTTACAAGAACACTAGGAACAGCTGCTGCTGCATGAATATAAATTTTATCATTAGACTTTACAACTTTTAAGGCTTCTTCGGCACTAACTACTTTATACATTTGGTCATAATTTAGATTACAAAATTACAACAGAAATAGGCTTGAAAAACTGTCTTATATCATATTTTTATAAAATTTTAGAATTATTATAATTAGCTATCTTTGCCACACAATATTTTGAATAATGATTATAGTAAAAACTAAAGAAGAAATTGAACTAATGCGCCAAAGTGCATTAGTCGTTTCAAAAACCTTAGGTATGCTTGCCAAAGAGGTTAAGGAAGGTGTAACAACGATGCAATTAGATAAGCTTGCCGAGGATTTTATTCGTGCTCAAGGCGCAGTGCCAGGATTTTTAGGCTTGTACGATTGTCCGTCTACCTTGCTGTGTAGTGTCAACGAAGCTGTTGTCCATGGTCTTCCTACAGATATTCCTCTTAAAGATGGAGATATTGTTTCTGTAGATTGTGGTGCATTGATGAATGGTTTTTATGGAGATCATGCCTATACATTTGAAATTGGAGATGTAAATCCTGAAACCAAAAAACTTGTTCAGGTAACTAAAGAATCACTCTATGTTGGGATTCGTGAATTTAAACTTGGGAATCGGGTTGGTGATGTTGGTTATGCTATTCAAAATCATTGTGAAGCTCACGGCTATGGTGTAGTAAGAGAATTAGTTGGTCATGGAATAGGTCGTAAAATGCATGAAGATCCTGAAATGCCAAACTACGGTAGAAGAGGTCGTGGCAAGAAATTTATTGAAGGCATGGTAGTGGCCATTGAGCCTATGATTAATGGCGGTACACATCGTGTCAAACAACTTAAAGATGGCTGGACCATTGTTACTCAAGACGGAAAACCTAGCGTTCATTTTGAACATGACGTAGCACTTATTGACGGTAAACCAGAAATCTTATCCACCTTTGCTTATGTGCATGAAGCCCTAGGTATTACATCAGATGAAGAGGATGAATTTAGAAAAGAGGCTTTAGTGCTCTAAAATGAAACGTCTTTTTAAACTTATATTAAATACCATCCCCAGACCTTTATTGATAAGGTTAAGCTACGTTGCTCGACCTATTCTGGCTTTTTTTTTAAGAGGACGTCGATTTACTGACCCGATTGACGGTAGACATTTCAGAAGTTTCCTCCCATATGGTTATGGAGATCAACGCAATAATGTATTGTCACCTTCAACACTCAGTTTAGAACGTCATAGGTTATTGTGGTTGTATTTGAAAAACGAAACAGATTTCTTTTCTGCGGAAAAAAAAGTGTTACATTTTGCTCCAGAACAATGTTTTTTAAAACGGTTCAAAGCACTTAAGCATATTGATTATACCACAACCGATTTGGAATCTCCCATTGCAGATGTAAAAGCAGATATTTGTAATTTACCTTTTGAAGACAACAGTTATGATATTATTTTATGTAACCATGTGTTAGAACACATTCCAAATGATACCAAAGCCATGCATGAATTATATCGAGTACTAAAACCTGAAGGTTATGGCATCTTTCAAATTCCGCAAGACCTTTCTAGAGCGGAAACTTTTGAAGATGATAGTATTACTGATCGTAAAGAACGTGCAAAGATTTTTGGACAATACGATCATGTTCGTGTCTATGGTCGTGATTATTTTGACAAACTCCGTAGTATCGGATTTAAAGTTGAAGAAGTAGACTATACAGATCAACTTTCCGAAGAAGAAATTGACAAGTATTGTCTGGCTAAAGGTGAAATTATTCCTGTAGTTTTTAAGTCTTAACTTTTAGGGAATTCATTTAAATTAAGTGTCTCAAACTCCTTATTCTCATTTTCAAAAATGATGAAAACCTTCAATTCTGGATGCGACTGAAGAAAATGTGACACCTTATCAATTCCCATGGCTTGAAACGCTGTAGCATAGGCATCTGCTGTCATACAATCTTTGGCAATTACAGACACACTAAGAATATTGGTTTTTGTAGGATAGCCTGTTTTTGTATTGATGATGTGAGCGTAGCGATTTCCACTGGCATCAGTTTTAAACTTTCTGTAAGTTCCTGAAGTTGCCATGGCCTCATCAGTCAAACTAATAGCTTTATACACTGATTGCCCACCATCAAAACGCGGTTCGTCTAGTCCGACTCGCCAAGATGTTCCTTTCTCCATATTTTTACCTCGAACACGAATCTCACCGCCTATTTCAACTAAATAGTTCTGAATGCCCTTGCTCTCCAAAAACTCTCCAATGACGTCAACTCCGTAGCCTTTAGCAATAGCATTAAAATCAATAAACGTGTTTTCAGGTTTTTTGATGTTATAAACTGATGTCAATTCCACTTTATGCAATCCAACCGATTTCATTAATTCATTGATTTTTAAACTATCGAGATCTACAACTTCACCTTTCGGACCAAAACTCCAGGCATTTACAACAGCACCAATAGTAGGATCAAATACACCATTAGTCTTACCATAAATATCTTTCGATCTCATTAATACTCTTTTAAAATGATCGTCAATCAAAGTGCTCTCATTCCGGTTGATCCTCGAAATATCAGAATCTGTTATATAGGTTGACATGGATTGATTGATGACATTAAACAAACTATCAAATTGCTTAGTATAGTCTGTTTCAGAAGCATAGATTGTTGAAAATGACGTTCCAAAAACAGGACCAGATATTTTTGTATTCTTTACCTCTTGGATATTACTTTTAGGTGCTTCTTTACAAGAAAAAAGAATGCATAGGATAAGAATGTATGATAGTTGTTTCATCTAATTGAGATTAGTTTCAATGACTTGTATTCCATTATACTCTATAAGATACTCTTCATTAAGGTAAACAGGTAGCTCCTCTCCTTTTGGGTTCCCTAAACCAACACCAGCATATAACACTTTTGCATCTTTTTCCAGAGCGTGTTTTTTGAAAGTCTCCATCCAAATCACATCATAATTATTAGGATTCTGAGGTAACTTTACAGCTCTAACAATTACAAAAAAATACTGACTATTTTTATCTATACAGACAAATTGCGGATGGCGTTTTAATTTACTATTGATAGCCACAAACTCAAAACCACGTTGCTCTAAATCCTTTCCAACATGATTCATTGCCAGGTTATGAAGTTCTTGATCTGATAATGGTTTACTCATATTGCAAAGATACAAACTTGCTACTTAAACCGCACAAATTTTGAACTGCTAAACGTATAGTTGGAAACTGGTATTACAACATCTTTTTTTAGCTGATACCATGGTGAAATTTCTGAATTTTCAAGATTCTTCACAAGGTGTACACTTTGCGCTGGTGTATTCCCTTGAAATAGTAAAAACAACTTCTCCCCTTTATCGTTAACAATCTCATCGCATATCATAACTATGTGACCAGGAGAACCGCCTCTGATGAGCATATCACCAATTTTCAAATCTTTATCATCAATAGATTTGAGTTCATTGAATAAAGACAAAGTTCCTGAGTACATATAGATTAAATTCAAATACTTATAAAAATTAGCTTTTGAATGATCTTTAGATGCTGTTTTATTGAAAGCAACCTTATTACCATTTATTTTTGGACGATAACCTTCAGCATATTTTTGCCACGAGCAATAATGTCCAGAAGTAAAATTAAAGCCTATTTCATTCTTTCTGTTGTTATCCCAAAGGTATTCACTTCTAATTCTAATTAAGGCATCAGCACATTGTTGCAACCCATTTTCAGGAACTGGAACTTCCAGAATTCCTATGTGACCACCTTGCCAGAAATATTCAGAACTGTCATAGTTGATAATTTTACTCCCAAAAGGCTTTAAGTCATAATTCCGCAGGTAAGTTTCAAAACTTCCCTCAGGGTAGGAAACGCGTTTATAGCCTTCAGGTACTTTTACTCGAGATTTGATTGTTACACTATCCTTATTGATTAAACTAGGTGTTTCAAGACTAACTGTAACCACATGCACTGCTTTTTTAACTGGTTTAAGCTGAAATGCTAAAACAACAAGAGACGTCAGAATTAAAAGGATAAATATTGTTTTTTTCATAATTAACTAAACGTCAAAAATATCAGGTTTGTTATACAGTCGACAAAAAAGTGTACATTTAAACTCCCATTCTATCACTTCAACTGCTCTAAATTATCTATCTACTAACAATAGATTGAATTCAATAAAAATTCTAAATATGAAATTGAAAGTAATAATTTTTAATGTAATAACATTAGCATGTACTGTTTCTCTGTTTGCACAAACTGAAGAAGCAAAAGCAATTGAAACCACAAATAAAGCTACCATTGAAGGGCACATCTACTTTTTAGCTGATGATCTACTCAAAGGTCGGGAAACAGGCACACCAGAAAATAAAATAGCAGCTTCATATTTGGCAAATACAATGCGTAGTTATGGTGTAAAACCAAATCCTAAAACTGGAAATTACTTCCAGGAAGTCAATCTGAAACGTGTGTCTCCTCCATCTGAAATAGGTATTGAGATTAATGGTCAGAATATCAAAGATCTTGCTTTAGTAGTGGCTGACCCTATAGTTACTGAAACTGAAGCGGTATATCTAAACTATGGAATGGAGGAGGATTACAAAGGAAAAAATCTCACAGGAAAAGTAATTGTTATTAAAGCAGGAAGCGCAGACACAAAAGATACACGTGCAGCTTTTAGATTACGTAGAGAAAAGCAAAAAATAGCTGAAGAGTATGGTGTTATAGCTATTCTAGAACTATTAAATACTGATGACAATATGTGGAGTTATATTGATCACAATTTCAATACATCAAAACTTACGATTGCCGAAAATGAAGAAAAAGCCAATGATAATAGTAACAAAGTTCCACATGTTTGGATTTTAGATAAAAATGGAATAATGGCTAATGAGCTTAGCACTTCAAAGCAAATTAACACTAAAGTCTCTATTGGAAAAAATATGGAAGAAGCTGTGACCTCATACAACGTTGTTGGTATGGTAGAAGGTACAGACCCTAAACTTAAAGATGAGTTTATTATTTATTCGGCACACTACGATCATGTTGGTATTGGTACACCAGATGCAACAGGAGACACTATTTACAATGGTGCGAGAGACAATGCTGTTGGGACTACAACTGTACTCAGTATGGCAGAAAACCTAGCAAAATACCCAACAAAACGTTCTGCATTATTCATTCTGTTTACAGGAGAAGAAAAAGGACTTTTAGGTAGTAAGTTTTATGTAGAAAATCCCGTACTACCGCTTAAGCAAATGGTCTACTGTTTTAATAGTGATAATGCAGGTTATAATGACACCTCATTAGCAACTATTATAGGATTACCAAGAACAACAGCAGCACAACATATTAAAGATGCTGCTACAACTTTTGGTTTAACTGCTATTGATGATCCAGCGCCAGAGCAAGGCTTATTTGACCGAAGTGATAATGTTCACTTTGCCAGAAAAGGAATTCCTGCACCAACATTTTCCTTAGGATTCTCAGCTTTTAACGGTACAGTCACAAAATACTATCACAGACCAGGGGACGAACCTGAAAGCTTAGATTACGACTACCTATTGAAGTTTTTTAGAGCTTATGTCATGTCTGGTCGACTCATTGGCAATGATTCAAAAACACCTGTATGGACTTCTGGTGATAAATATGAAGCAGCAGGTAAAGCCCTTTATGGAAATTAATGACGTCTAACTTCATGTCGATTATCACACACATTAAAAAGAATAACCTATTTGAACTTGTAACGTTTCTATTAATTATTCTACCTATAGTTAGCTGTAAGCATCAAAACACATTACCAGATCCTCTCGAAGCTGGCTGGAACAACAAAGCAGTTTGTGAAGTCTTAGAAGATAATGACAACATCAGAGTTTTAAAATGTTCCTTTCCTCCTGGTATTGGTCATGAAAAACATTATCACAATCCACATTTTGGTTATACATTAGCAGGTAGTACATTTAAGATTAAGGACACTACTGGGATAAGAGAAGTTCATGTTCCAACAGATTATAGTTTCAGCAAAGATGAAATTAGCACACATGAAGTACTCAACATTGGTGATAGTACAGCTGTATTTTTAATTATTGAATATAAATAATATATGAGCGGATTTGACATTGTAATGGTCATTGCTATCATCCTTTTTGCACGATTAGGTATGCGATTAGTTACAGGCTATATTAAAATGAAAAAGGAGCAAAAAGAAGACGCTCATGAAGATAGCTGATTTCAAATAGCTTTTAAACTATTTACTTTTTTTGTATCTTTTACTTCGGAAAAAGAAAACATCATATCATGCAAACGCCTCAACGCTTAGAAAACGCGATTAAAAAATTATATGTCGCTTTTCATAAAAACGAACTCCATCCTGAATGTTGTAAAAGTTGCGCTGTTGGAAACATCCTCGATTGTACAGATGCTTGGAGACATTTATCAGATGCTCATGGCTCGTTAGAGCTCAATTATATTGGAAAAGTACACCAAGGTTTTGGAAGACGATTTAATGGTTATACGCCTTATGAATTGCTGCAAATTGAAGCAACATTTCTTGAGGCCTGTGGCTACGAATTACCGTTTCATAGGAATAACAAAAGACCTGAAAACCCAAAAGACAAAGACCTACTGTTTAAAGGTCTGTGTCATGTTGTGACATTCCTGTGTCAATTAGACCATGTGCCTAATGTTATGGATTACACAAAACTTTTTGAAGTTGAGAATAACCAACCAAAATATGAGATTGCCTATTAAAATTTAGAAAACATAGATAACAAAAAACCAACTCAATTGAGTTGGTTTTTTATTATCTGAGATTCGTCGCCTACGCTCGGAATGACAATTATAATTAAATGTCACTTAATGAACAACTAGCCCCCGAAATCATCGAATCTAATGTGTTCATCTGGAATACCAAAATCCTCTCCCATTTTTTGAACGGCTTGGTTCATTAATGGAGGACCACAGAAATATAACTCGATATCCTCAGGAGCATCGTGATGGTTCAGGTAATTATCAATTACACAATTGTGAATAAAACCAACAAAACCATCTCCTGCTTCATCATTAATATCTGTTTTAACTTTCCAGTTATCTTCTTCTAACGGTTCAGAAAGCGCCATGTAAAATTTAAAATTAGGGAAGTCTCTTTCCAATTCTCTAAAGTGATCAATATAGAACAACTCACGTTTAGAACGTCCACCATACCAATAGGTTACTTTACGACCCGTTTTTAAGGTTTTGAATAAGTGGTATAAGTGAGAACGCATTGGAGCCATACCAGCACCACCACCAACGTATAACATTTCGCTTTCAGACTCATTGATGAAGAATTCACCATAAGGTCCTGAAATTACAACTTTGTCTCCTGGTTTCTGTGCAAAAATATAAGATGATGCTACTCCTGGATTGACATCCATCCAAGCGTTTTTTGCACGATCCCATGGTGGAGTTGCAATACGAACATTCAACATGATCTCTCGTCCTTCAGCAGGATAAGAGGCCATAGAATAAGCTCTTTCCACTGTTTCATCATTCTTCATCACTAATGGCCAAAGACCAAACTTATCCCACTCTGCCTGAAACTTATCTGGTGTTTCATGCTCTTCTGGGTGAGCAGTGATATCTATATCAGAATATTTTATCTCACATGGAGGAATTTCAATTTGAATATATCCTCCAGCTTTGTAGTTCATATCCTCAGGAATTTCAACTACAAATTCTTTAATGAATGATGCCACATTATAATTACGCACAACAACGGCATCCCATTTTTTAATTCCGAAGACTTCTTCAGGAATGGTGATCTCCATATCTTGTTTTACTTTAACCTGACAAGATAATCGTGCGCCATGTTGTAATTCTTTTCTACTGAAATGGGGTGTTTCTGTAGGCAATGCTTCACCACCTCCTGAAAGGACATGGCATTCACATTGAATACAAGTTCCACCACCACCACATGCAGATGGTAAGAATATTTTTTCAGCTCCTAAGGTCGATAATAAAGTTCCACCAGAAGCTACCTGTATTTCCTTTTCACCATTGATTTTAATGGTCACAGGACCTGATGGTGATAATTTTTGTTTCACAAACAATAATAGTGCTACTAATACCAATGTCACTAGTAAAAAAGCTGCTACTGTTGCTACTACTGTTCCTATTGTACCTGCTGCTAATATCATACTACTCTTCTATTTTAGTGTTGTTAGCTAATTCTTTATTGTTTTCAGTAGGTGTAATAACCTCTACTGTTGTATCTTCTTTGGCTTCTTCGTCACCTCCAGTTAACATTCCACCAAAGCTCATAAACCCAATAGCCATAAGACCTGTGATGATAAAAGTGATTCCTAAACCTCTTAATGCAGGTGGAACACTTGAATATCTGATCTTTTCACGAATGGCAGCAATTGCAAGAATTGCAAGGAACCATCCGATACCTGAACCTATTCCGTAGTTTAATGCTAAACCTAAAGTTGCAATTTCTCGTGATTGCATGAATAATGAACCACCCAAAATTGCACAGTTTACAGCAATTAATGGTAAAAAGATACCTAGTGAATTGTATAATGATGGTGAGAATTTCTCAACCACTATTTCAACTAATTGTACCATGGTTGCGATAGTTGCAATAAACATGATAAATGATAAGAAACTTAAGTCATAATCTGCATACTCAGGTCCTAACCAAGTTAACGCTCCAGGCTGTAACACATACTGATCCAATAACCAGTTAAGTGGTACTGTAATAGCTAAAACGAAAATTACAGCTGCTCCTAAACCTACTGCAGTTGACACTTTTTTAGATACCGCTAAGTAAGAACACATCCCAAGGAATGTTGCAAATACCATGTTATCTATAAATATCGATTTGAAAAATAATTCTACGTGTTCCATATGATATGTATTGATGTAATTCTGAAATGAATACAGAATAACAATTCACTTTTTAATCTTCTACTAATGCTTTATTTCTTGTACGTTGTACCCAAATAATGATACCTACTACTATCAATGCCATTGGTGATAATAACATAAATCCGTTATTCTCATAACCAATAGAATACAACCCTGTTTTTTCAATAGGATCTCCTAATACCGGAATACCTAGTAAGGTACCTGATCCTAATAATTCTCTGAAAAATCCAACGATGATCAATATTACTGCATATCCTAAAGCGTTACCAATACCATCAAGGAATGATCGCCATGGACCGTTACCTAAAGCAAAAGCTTCAAAACGTCCCATAATGATACAGTTGGTAATAATTAAACCTACAAATACAGAAAGTGTTTTACTCAATTCGTAAGCAAAAGCTTTAAGCACTAAATCAACTATAATTACAAGTGTTGCTACAACGATAAGTTGAGCAATAATTCTAATTTTTGAAGGAATGATATTACGCATTAATGAAATAACAACGTTACCAACACCCATTACAAATAGAACTGATATTGACATCACGATTGAAGCTTCAAGCTCTGCTGTAATCGCTAAAGCCGAACATATACCAAGTACCTGAATTGTAATTGGGTTATTATCTGCTAATGGATCTGTAATTAACTTCGCGTCTTTTTTTGAAAGTAGTCCCATATTAATTAGCTTGTTTTTTTAAGTTATCAAAGAAAGGTTTATACAATTTAAGGTCATTCTTAATCATTGCTGACACACCATCACCTGTAATTGTTGCACCTGCAATAGCATCTACCTCATTATCTGTTTTATCGTTATTCTTTGGATCTGCATTTCCTTTTGCTACAGTAATACCTTTAAAGGCACCATTTTCTGTAAGCAAATGTTCACCGTAGAAATCATCCATAAAATAGCGTTGCTTAATGTTTGCTCCTAAACCAGGAGTTTCTCCTTTGTGATCAAAATAAGCACCTTGTACAACCATATTTTCATCCATAGCTACATAACCCCAAATCGCATCCCAAAGTCCTTTTCCGTATATTGGTGCAACGTACACCATTTTACCATCTTTGTTTTTTCCAACAAACAGCGGTAATTTTCTTTCTCCACCATCTTTAGCACTAGCCTGTTGTTTTTTAACATCAATCAGGTAAGGTTCTTGATTTGTTTCGTTGAAATATTCATCACGAGTTTGCTCTTTTAAGACCTTTCCGTTAGAATCAATCGTGATCACTATTTGGTCTTGTACATTAGATGTGAACGCCTCAGGTGCTTTCTCTGTAGAAATGAAAACTGCACTTGTCTCGTCATTATCGTTAATACCCATAGCATACAGAATATTCTGTTGCTTCTCTAATCGTTGATTTTCACTAATTCTAGGTTTTAATGTGGACGCTAAGTAGGCCAACAGTGACCCTACAACCAACACCATACCTATGGCGAAAATTACAGTATATGAATTTTTATCTGTTCTCTTTTCCATCGTTAAGCAGTTTTAACTTTTAGACGTTTCATTCGACGTTTTACATTTCCTTGAACAACATAATGGTCAATGGTTGGTGCGAAAACGTTCATTAATAATATAGCTAAGAATACACCTTCTGGGTAAGCTGGATTAAATACACGAATCATGATAGATATAAAACCTATTAAGAATCCATAGATCCACTTTCCTTTATTGGTTTGTGATGCCGTTACAGGATCTGTAGCCATGTATACCGCACCAAATAAAATACTTCCTATTATTAAATGTTGCCAGAAAGGAACATTCATTAATCCGTAGAATTTGCTTGACTCTCCAATCCATCCTGCATCTACAACACCGTTGAAGATTAATCCCATCACCAAAGCACCTATTAAGGTAGAGACAATAATTCTCCAGCTTCCGATTTTAGTAAAAATCAAGAATAAGGCTCCAATAATAATTAAGAACTTTGATGTTTCTCCAACAGATCCTGGAATTAATCCCCAGAACATGTCCCAATAATCATAAACTACTGAATTGTTTTGAGCATAAGATCCCAAAATCGTTTCTCCTGAAATCGCATCCAGATTTTCTCCAGCTGCAATTGCCTGATCTCTTGCTACAGCACCATGAACCCATACTTTATCACCTGACATCCAGGTTGGGTAAGCAAAGAATAAAAAGGCTCTAATGGTTAATGCAGGATTTAAGATGTTCATTCCTGTTCCACCAAATACTTCTTTTCCAATGACAACACCAAACACAACTGCTACAGCAAGCATCCATAACGGGATATCTACAGGAACAATTAATGGTACTAACATACCAGTAACTAAGTAGCCTTCTTCTACTTCGTGTCCTTTAATTACTGCGAACAAAAACTCTACAGCAAGACCAACACCATAAGAAACAATTACTAATGGTAATACTTGCCATAGTCCGACAATTAAATTATCCAGTGTCCAAAATGTAGACCCTAAAAATCCTGAAGATCTTTCAATCTCTCCTAAAGCTACGTAATGTTGATATCCAGCATTGAACATTCCGAAAATCAAACAAGGCACTAATGCCATGATTACGGTATTCATAGTACGCTTAAGATCATCAGCCGCTTTTATATGAGTTCCATTGTGAGTGGTCTCATTTGGTAAATATAAAAAGGTATGGAGTGCGTTGAACGCAGGTGCCATTTTTTTTCCTTTATACTTTTCTTTTAAATTATGTAAATTACTTTTTAAACCCATTATCCTATCTCTTTAAGCATTAAGTCTAAACCTTTTCTAATAATATCTTGATGTGGCTGTTTAGACACACATATAAATTCTGTTAGTGCAAAATCTTCAGGAGCAACTTCGTACATTCCTAAGGCTTCCATTTCGTCAAGATCCTCATACATACATGCCTTTAGAATTTGCATTGGATAAATATCTAATGGGAATACTTGCTCATAGGAACCAGTAACCACAAAAGCGCGATGCTCTCCATTAGTATTCGTATTTAAATCGTATTTTTTCTTAGGTTGCATCCAAGAGAATGTCAATGCTCTTGAGGTTGATATTTTATCAAAAACAGGTTTGTTCCAACCGAAAAACTCGTAATCGTCACCTTCAGGAATTACAGTAATAACATTATCATAGAATCCAAGACTACCATCTGGCTTTAATTGTTTTCCTGATAATACATTACCTGATATGATACGATCATTACCATCTTTCTCAACACCTTTGTCATAAATCATTGTAGCAACTTCACTACCAATTTTGGTTTTGAAGTATCTTGGTTTCTCTACAGATGAGCCAACTAAAGCCACAATTCGTTCTGAATTAAATTTACCTGTCAATAACAGCTCACCAATTACAACTAAGTCTTGTGCATTGATTGTCCATACAACTTCTCCTTTATTAACCGGATCAATTTTGTTGATATGTGTTCCAACGTTTCCAGCAGGATGCGGACCAGACACTTTATGGATAATTGCATCATTCATACCAGAAAGAGGCGAATTATTAGAACCAATACCAATGTGCACTTTGCCGTCAGTCAATTTAGCTAGTGCAGAAACAGCAGCTTGCAATTCAGCTTCTTTACCTTGTAACACAAAATCAAGATCAGCCGCTAAAGGTGCTGTATCATGTCCTGAAATAAAAATAGCTTTTGGTGACTTTTCAGTGTTAGCAATAACATCGTAAGGTCTTTGCTTGATAAAAGGCCAACATCCTGATGCTAACAAATGAGCTTTAGTAGCTTCAGCATCTGAATTCATATTAAACTTCCCAAAATCTTTATGGGATTGCTGTTTATCTGCCTGAATCTTAATAGCATCGATACGACGCTTAGGACCTCTTAATACTTCTACCACAGTTCCTGAAACAGGTGATACAAACTTTACATCTTCATTTGACTTATCGTAAAAGATAACATCTCCTGCTTGTAAAGTAGAACCTTCTTTTGCTACAAGTTTCGGAATAACGCTGTGAAAATCTTCAGGTCTGATAGTGCAGAAATTACTTATAATGGCTTGTTCAACTGTTTTACCAGCTTCACCAACAAGTTTTATATCCAGACCTTTTTTAATTTTAATGTCTTTTGACATACGCTTTATATTGAAATTAGTTGTCTAAAAATCCGTGCAAATTTACGAATTAATTGAGTAATAAAACAGCATATTAACGAAGTTTGTTATTTTTAAGGGTTCTAAATAAGCTACACAATATTAAGGCATAGATTTTGTTTATCTTTGTACATCAAACTATTATAATGATTAAGAACATCTATTTTTTCCTGTTAGCAATTCTAATCTCATTTCAGGGATTCTCTCAAGTTGAAGAAGTTAATCCACCAAGCTATATCAAAACCATTACTTTCAAAAGTAGAAGTTCTGCACAAGGACAACTGCCTATCTTAAGACTTGGTGAAGAATTTTATCTTGAATTTGATGTCTTAACAACTGATGAGCCAGATTTTTATTACACCATAGAACATTACAATTATGATTGGACAAAATCCAATTTAGTAAAGATGGAATATATGCAAGGATTTGATAATTTTAGAATTGTAGATTATCAAAATTCATTTAATGCATTTCAATTGTATTCACACTATAGACTTCCAATCCCAAACAGGCAAACACGAGCCCTAACAAAAACAGGTAATTATATCATCTCTGTTTTTAATGAGAATGAAGAGCTAATGTTTACCAGAAAATTTATGATATATAAAGATCTTCTTGGTGTTGGTGTAGATATTAAGAGAAAGCGTGATGTACGTTTTATAAATGAAAAGCAAACTGTTGACATTGTTATTAATTCTGGAAGTCTCAATTTAAATAACCCAAAAGAAACAGTTAAAACTTTAATCATACAGAATAACAATCTACACACAGCGATAAAAAATGTTAAACCTCAATACACCATTGGAAAAGAACTCATATATAGATATGTCAATGAAACATCATTTTGGGGTAGCAATGAATTCCTCTTTTTTGAAAATAAAGATGTACGGGCAGCTAATGTTGGTGTTCAATTCATAGACCTTAAAGACATCTATCACAATTATCTGTTTACAGCAAGATCAAGACACGATCAGCCTTACACTTATAATCCAGATATTAATGGTAATTTTTTAATCACAGCAATTGACGCTGACAACGTCGATATTGAAGCAGATTACACAATGATCCACTTCTCATTAGATTATCCTAGACTCACTGATGGTAGTGAAATTTATGTTTATGGTAATTATAACAACTATGCACTTGATGAAGAAAACAAACTCACATTCAATAGTGAAAGTGGGTTATACGAAGTAGCATTTAAACTCAAACAAGGATTTTACAATTATAAGTATGTTGTAGTTGATGCGCAGGGAAATTTAGATGAAGGTAAAATTAGTGGCGACTTTTGGCAAACTGAAAACAACTACAAAGTATTGGTATATTACAGAGATCTTGGAGCTCGTTTTGATCAACTTATTGGTTTTGGAGAAGCTACGTCTGTAGACATTTCTAATTAATCTTTGCACACAACTTGTTGGTAGGTATCATAATTCAGTTTCGTTTTTATAAAACGTCCTGAGGTGTCATCAAACGAACGACAATGCTCAATAGGTTTCGCGTATAAGTGTAAACTTATTGAACGGCCTTGATTAACATTCTTAAGTTTATGAAATCCTATTTTATCATTCATGAATGATATTTGCTTAGGTGCTAATCTTTGAGAGCGCTCTTCTCTTAAATAATTTTGAGTATCTATAGTGTAATACACTTCCTGTAATTCACCTTTCATCATGTACACCCAACAATCTTCACCATCATGACCATGGATTGGCGTTTCTTGTCCAGCTTCCCAACATAATAAAATAAGTTCAAAAACATCATCTCTGTAGATACAGTTTCTCGTATATTTTTCTGAAGACCAACTTTCAACAGGTTGAAAGTCGATACCATCTAATCCAAAACTTCGTAACAAAATACTGTAATCTTCTTTAGAAGATTTCGACAATACATCTATTAAATCTTGAATGTGCTTTGGAGATTTCAATATGAACTATTGATATTTGAGGGTATTTTCATAATTTATCGGAAAATAGGAATAAATTTACAAAACGCCAAAATTTCAGAATTACCACATTTTATGCAAAACGACTTAAACTTGTTTACCGAACTTGTTGAACTCCTGATTTCCGAAGAAAAAAACAATCCAGTAGCAACTCCAATTGATACCAATAAACTTTATAGCACTTTAGATCTTCAACTCAATGATGAACCAAGTATTGATAAAGATTTTATTAGCACATTAAAAGATATCATTAAATCGACCCCAAAAACAGCATCTACCTCATTTTTTAATCAATTATTTGGAGGACGAATAGGTAGAGCAACCTTAGGCGATCTTTTAGCAGTTATGCTGAATAATAGCATGTATACTTACAAGGTAGCTGGACCTCAAGTTGGTATTGAAAAAATTATTCTCAGAACTATTTGCGATATGATCAAATATCCCGAATCTGCAGATGGCACTTTTGCCCCAGGCGGCTCCATGAGTAATTATATGGCAGTTTTAATGGCTCGGGATAAGTACAATCCATTAGCGAGAACCAAAGGTATTTCAAATACAATGACCCTTTACACTTCGGAAGTTTCGCATTACTCAATTGCAAAAAACGCCTCTTTTATTGGCGTTGGAAGACACCAGGTTAGAACAGTAAAAACAAACCTTAAAGGGGAAATGCTAGTCGAAGATTTAGATGCTAAAATCTCTAAAGATATCGAAAACGGATATCAACCGTTTTTTGTTAATGCTACTGCCGGAACTACAGTTTTAGGCGCTTTTGATAATGTAGAAGCCATAAGTAAGGTCTGTAAAAAACACGATGTATGGCTTCATTTAGATGGTGCTTATTGCGGTGCAGTGATTTTTAGTGACACCTATAAACACTTGGTTAAAGGGATTGAACATACAGATTCATTTAGTGTTAATGCTCACAAAATGTTAGGCACACCTTTAAGTTGCTCTATTATTGTAACAAAAGATAAAAAGCATCTTTATGAATCGTTTTCAAATGAAGCAGAATACCTTTATCAAACTAATGATGACGATTTTAACTTAGGAAAAACATCGCTTCAGTGTGGTCGTAGAAATGATGCTTTAAAACTATGGACACTTTGGAAATCGGTTGGAAGTAAAGGATTGAAAACTATCGTTGACCATCAGTTTAAATTAGCAGAGATAGCCCGCAATTACATCAATAATCATCCTGATTACACCTTGTATAGTTTTGAAAACTCTATTTCTGTATGCTTTAACTATAAAAATATTTCAGCTAAAACCTTATGCACGTCTTTGTATGAAGCCTCTAGGCTTATGGTTGGCTTCGGAAATTTTAAAGACCAAAACTTTGTAAGAATGGTGACCATTAATACCGTTTTAAAGGAGAAAGATATCTTAAACTTCTTTAAAACCATTGAAAATTTTGCAAGTTCAACCGATTTATGAAACCATTAATCGTTTAGTATACTTAAATTATGTTAAAAATTTGCTTAATTTTAAAAAAGCAATAAAAATAGAAGGAAAATTAGTTATTTTTGTATGCTATTATTGAGAATACCCCATGGTTCAACAGGTTACAAGCGGCATAAAAATTTCGGTGGAAACATCATTTGAGGGTACATTTTATAAAAACTATAAAGTGCACTTCGCCTTTGGCTATAAAGTAACCATTGAAAATCAAAGTAAAGACTCTGTTCAATTAAATTCGAGATACTGGAGAATTCTTGACGCACTCAACAATGTTGACATTGTAGAAGGCGAAGGTGTTATCGGTAAAAAGCCTGTATTAAAACCAGGAGAATCCCACACTTATAATTCTGGATGTTTATTAACATCTCCATTTGGTGCCATGCAAGGACATTATAATATGGTAAACTTCACGAATACCAATAAGTTTAAAGTCATTATTCCTTCATTTAAATTAAGTGCACCTTTTGCTCTCAATTAATATTAATCATAGTTTCCTAAATATTCAAATCTAAATGTGTCATTCTTTTGATTGATATGAAAGAATTGACAGTTTGAATAGTGAATGAATTGATAAGTGTCGTCAAACTCAAACCCTTTTGATGAGATTTTGTAAACACCATCGCAATCCACATTTCCGTAGGGAGAAATTCGTCTGAAACGAAATTCCTCATGACTTCCAATATGATGTAACTCAAACCAGGCTCCTGCAGCAATTCCACTTAACCATTGTGCATGATCATTTTTTATATCGTTGTGTTTTGGCTCCAACGTTCCAACTAAGCTTGGATTATAATCGGTAAGTGTATCTAAAAATAAGCGTCTATTCTCTTTACTAACCGTTGAATCAAATTCAGAAATCGCTCCTTTATCAGACACGAGATACACATGATCTTCTGTATCTGCAATAACAACATTACCTATAGTGCTTGGCGTAAAACTCTTAGACTTGATAAGTTTAGATTTAATATCGGCATTTGTAACGCTAGCAATAAGACTATCCGTTACAAATCTTGCACAATTACAAGCCTCTTTGATAAAAGCAGCATACCTTATAAATCCTAAATTCTGCATTTTAGTAATATGAGTTCTTGCTTTTTTATAGTCAATAGCATTACAAACTGAAGCATACAAATCGCCATCACCATGAGTAAGTTTTGGATGTGTTCCTAAAAACTTTAGAATCTTATCCAAATTTTTGATCTGATCATTTTCAATTTCAGCTTTCAATGGAAAATTCAACTCAAAATCAGTCTCTCTACCTCTAACACGACCATTAGGTGAGGAAGTTATATATCTACCAAAATCGTGATATTCTAAAACTCCTGTAGACTTATTGATTAAAACCAAAGCTGCATGACCTGCTCTGACATGCTTCTTATTTCCAACAAATAAAAACCTCAGAAAAGGAGAATACCATTCTTCTGCATGAGAGACAATAGTTTCAGGGTAAGCAAGTGTTAGGATTATTCCGTCGTTCATAAAAAAAATATTGACAGCAACTTACAAAAAATTACGCAGTATTTTAACCTTGTTTTAATAGTCCTTTGTCTATTAGTCATCAAAAAATCGTACCTTTGCAGCTTCAAAAGAATAACCAATTTTTAAACTAAAATTTAAGATGGGAAAAGGATTTTTCAACGTACCAGTAGCTATAAATGAGCCTGTAAAATCTTATGCTCCAGGAAGTCCTGAGCGTGATGCAGTTTTAGAGGCCTACCAAACCATGTGGAATACTAAAACTGATGTTCCACTGTATATCAACGGTAAAGATGTTAAGACAGACAATACGAATACCATGTCTGCACCTCACGACCACCAACATGTTGTTGGAACATATCATTTAGCTGAAAAATCTCATGTTGAAGATGCTATTTCCACAGCATTAGAAGCAAGAAAAACGTGGTCTCAGTTACCATGGGAACAACGCGCTGGAATTTTCTTAAAAGCAGCAGAATTAATTGCCGGACCATATAGAGCAAAAATTAATGCTGCAACTATGATTGCTCAATCAAAAACAGTACATCAAGCAGAAATTGATGCTGCTTGTGAGTTGATAGATTTCTTACGTTTCAATGTTCAGTTCATGACAGATATCTATCATGAACAACCAGAAAGCACAAGTGATGCTTGGAATAGATTAGAGTACAGACCATTAGAAGGATTTACCTATGCTGTAACACCTTTTAACTTTACAGCTATAGCTGCAAACTTACCTGCTTGTATGGCAATGATGGGGAATGTAGTAGTTTGGAAACCGAGTGACAGTCAGATTTTCTCTGCAAAAGTCATCATGGATGTATTCAAAGAGGCTGGAGTCCCTCCGGGAGTTGTAAACGTCGTTTTTGGTGATCCTGTTATGATTACTGATACTGTAATGGATAGTCCAGACTTTTCAGGTCTACATTTCACAGGGTCAACATTTATCTTCAAAGAACTTTGGAAAAAAATAGGAAATAACATCCACAACTATAAGACTTATCCAAGAATTGTTGGAGAAACTGGTGGTAAAGATTTTATCGTTGCACATAAATCTGCTAACCCTATACAAGTAGCTACTGCTATTTCAAGAGGAGCTTTTGAATTTCAAGGACAAAAATGTAGTGCTGCCTCAAGAGCCTATATTCCATCAAATCTTTGGGACACAGTGAAATCTCGTGTTATTGAAGATGTAAAATCATTTAAAATGGGTTCCCCAGAAGATTTAAGTAATTTTATAACTGCAGTAATTCATGAAGGTTCGTTTGACAAATTAGCTAAATACATTGATCAGGCTAAAAGTGATGCTGATGCTGAAATCATCATAGGAGGAAATTACGATAAGAGTAAAGGTTATTTTATTGAACCTACAGTTATTGTAACAAAAGATCCAAAATACACGACGATGTGTACAGAGTTATTTGGACCAGTAATCACAATATATGTATATGACGAGGACCAATATTCTGAGACTTTAAAACTTGTTGATGAAACCAGTGAATATGCTCTAACTGGAGCTATCTTGGCAACCGATAGATATGCCATACAGGAAGCGACCAAGGCACTTCAAAATTGTGCAGGGAATTTTTACATCAATGACAAACCTACTGGAGCTGTTGTTGGACAGCAACCATTTGGTGGTGCCAGAGCCTCTGGAACTAATGACAAAGCGGGAAGCGCCCTTAACCTATTGCGTTGGGTGTCGCCAAGAATGATTAAAGAGACCTTTGTAACTCCAACAGACTATCGCTATCCGTTCTTAGGTTAAAATAATTAATAACGATTAAAAAAACCCTCTTACTTAACAGTTTGAGGATTTTTTTTGCTTTTCATCCTAAAACATTCAATAACACTTAATTAACTAAGTGAAACTTTGTATCTTGTTTGTCATAACTATTAATTAATCGATTATGATAAAAAAATACACTTTATTTTTTCTAACCCTCCCTCTTTTCATGCAAGCACAAATTGTAGAATTTGAATCTACTGTTGCAGCTGATTTGAGTGCTTATACAGCAATCGATAATACTGTGACAAGTTTTGCTGGTCTTGGGGAATATGAAATTTTCCTCGATACTGATACTGGCGTCTTAGATAAGCCAATCATTCTTGTGGATGGATTTGACCCAGGAGACACTAGAACTATTCCTGGACTTTATAGTTTATTAGATTTTACTGGATCTCAAGGCAACCAAAATCTTGCCGATCTTGTTAGAGCTCAAGGATTTGATGTGGTAATCTTAAATTTCCCATCTTACTTTAGGCTCAGTGACAATACATTATTAAATATTGATGATGCTACAGATGTTAATGCTGATACTGTTATTGATGAAGCAGATTATCCTGGTAGTACTCTTGTTAATGGTGGAGCTGATTTTATAGAACGAAACTCCATGCTTCTCATTGATCTAATCAACACATTGAATGCAGATAAAGTAGGAGATGAAGAACTCGTTATTATTGGCCCAAGTATGGGAGGTTTGATTTCTCGATATGCTCTGAATTTTATGGAAGAAGACAGTCAAGATCCTGAAACAAGATTATGGATTTCTTTTGACTCACCTCATCTTGGCGCTAATGTGCCTATTGGATTTCAACATCAATTTAATTTTCTAGGTTTTGGCTTAGGTGAAGACCTAAACGTTACAGAGCTTCAAGGTATTGTAAACGGACTTTTGAAGTCGCCAGCTGCAAGACAATTATTGGTAGATCACTTTGAAACCCATTTAGCGTCTGGAAGTGAAGTCTCCTTTGATCCTACGAAATTATTACCTGAGGCGCATCCTTACAGAGGTGTTTTTGATGCAGACATCAATTCGTTGACACCAACAGGATTTCCACAGAGTACAAGAAATGTATCTATAATAAATGGTAGTGGAATTGGTAATGCTTATCAATCAATTGCCGGAACTGATGTTACGTCAGGATTTCCTGTAATATCAGGCACCTTTCAAGACGTTGGACCATCTACTGATGCTACAATTGAAATCAACCTTACACCATCTATTGGATCAACTGCTCAGGTGAGTAGAGTACTAGTTCAGTTTTTAGGATTCATAACACTTTTTGATGAGATAGCTTTCTCTGAAGCACCTACATTTACAAATGGTGTTGATGCCGCTTCAGGAGGACTTTTTGATCTGGGTGCATTTACTTCAGGTCTTGGAGGAGATCCATTAATTGATAATTTCTTATCTGCTTTAATGCTAGATAAATTTAGTTTTATTCCTTCAGTAAGTGGTATGGCTTTAGAGTCTGTTCCTAATGGTGAAGTGAACTGGTTTCACAATATTAATTTGGGTGATCCAGGTAGTTCTGGAGATACAGTAAACAGCACGCCTTTTGTTAACTGGTATATGCCTGATGACAATGAAAATCATGTCTTACTCACAGAACAAAATGTTGCTTTTGCGCTAAGTGAAATTATTCCAGAAACATTATCTAATACTGATTTTGAGAATATCACTTCAATTAAAATTGAACGAAACCCAATTGAAGACGAATTAGCTATACTTAGTAATAAAGTACTTGATAATGTGAATATTGCTTTAGTTGATATTACAGGTAAAATTGTATTCAACTCCAATCAAACATTGGAAAGCCGAACAACACTTCCGTTAAATTTAGATACTGGAATGTATATTCTCAATTTACAAACCAAAGACAATTATAACTACCGAACCAAGATTATCGTAAAATAATCACATAAGCCCTAATGATTTCGTTAGGGCTTTTTTTTTATTCTTTTTTCACTGTAAGTTTTACTGGCGTTTTTCTACAAACAAGTTATGATTATTTCATTTTTCATAATTGGTGTAATTGCTAGTACTGTTGGAGCACTGCCTTTAGGCGCGTCAAATATAGCTGTAATCAATACAACCATTAAAGAGAATACTAAGCAAGCATTTAAAATAGCAATTACTGCTGGTATATCTGAGGTCATACTCTCTTACTATGCATTGCATTGCAATATGGCCGTTAAAGATTTCTTTGACAGAAACATGTGGATTCAAATTGTAATTGTGATCATTTTAATGGTTATTGGCAGCTATCTTATCTTCAAAAGCAAGAAAGAAGAACGCGTTAAGCCTAGCAGACTTTCAAGATCTAAATATGCTACAGGCTTTCTATTAGGTATTTTAAATCCTCCTGTCTTAATTTACTGGATTGTAGCTTTTGGCACCATCAACAATAATAACTTAATACTTTCATTGAGTTCTTCGTTATTTGTACTATTCTTATTTTTTGCAGGTGTTTACACAGGAAAGGTTGCTACTCTATATTTGTATAGTAAGTTTAGTTTGGCTATTAAGAACAGAGTTCAGAATATAACGCTTGTCATTAATAAAGTAACTGGTGTATTACTAATAATCATTGGTTTAGCACAAGCCATAAAACTGAGTTTTTAATAATTTACCTATAGTTTTCCATTCTACCAATTGGGTGATCTTCGTAATAATCCTCAAACGTTTTCTCAGTTGTATAATTATCGGTAAGCACCTTATACACCATAATAACGACAAAAACCTGACCCAAACAAGTTAAGTAAAACACCCAATTTAAGGGCATATCTAAGGCAGCTGCAATTGTTATAGTTATCAATAGCATTGTGGTTAAAACCACATAAAACATCACTGGAAACTTCATAGCATTTTTATTTACAAGATACTAAATAACAGCTATTTGAGAAGTCTGATAAATTATAAAATAAAGTTAATCTTTAGCCAATTGAGAACTTAATCACCAGGCCTTCATTCCCACGAATGTTAAAAACAGTATCATCTTCGAAAATCAGATATTGTCCTTTAATACCAGTAAGTTTTCCTGTATATCGCTGTGCTTTTATGATATTAAGACTTTTGGGTTTTTCAGGGTATTTATGTACAGGAAACACAAGATTAGTTTCAGTGTTTGAGGCTATATAATACTCTAAGGCTTCTTCAGGAATATATTCTTTAAGTCGTTCGCGCCATTCAACCAAGTTTTCATCTTCTATATCATTCTTTAACATTTTTCTCCAATTGGTTTTATCTGCTACGTGATCTTTGAGTGCCACTTCTGTAATTCCTGCAAGATATCGGTTGGGAACTTCAACTATTTCAATAGCTTCATGTGCGCCTTGGTCTATCCACCGGGTTGGCACTTGAGATTTTCGTGTCACACCAACTTTAACATTACTAGAATTAGCCAGATAAACAATATGAGGTTGTAGTTGCACTTTTTTCTCATACTCTAAATCTCTATCTTCTTTATCTAAATGTGCAGTACTTAATTCAGGTCGCATGATCCAGTCTCCAGCTTGAGGAATATCAAAAAAATCGTCTTTACAAAAGCCTTGACGATAAATTGGTTTATCTAATCCACATTTTAAACATTGGTATTTCACAAATTCCATAGTTATCGTTTTATCTAATAACTGATTCATATTCAGGAAATCATTTTCGAGTATTAGATAATATTGGATAGGTTCTGAAAACTCGGTTTCCATTTTTGTTAAAACACCTTGATAAAACATATTAAAAAAAGTATTATTTTTAGTGCTTAAAGATACTATAAAAATGCCGATTCCATTAGTAAATTCTATAGCTTCGTGGTTTTTAAAAAAGCGATTTCATCAAATCGAATTATTTTTAAAATACCCAAATGAAGTTCAAAATGAATTACTATTTCAACTTCTTTCAACTGCAAAGGATACTGAAATTGGTAGGATGTATGACTTTAATTCCATCTCCAGCTATGAGATCTTTTCTGAACGTATTCCAATTTCATCCTATGAGGATTGTCAGGAAATGATTGAGCGATCGCGTCGTGGTGAGCACAATATTTTTTGGCCTAATCCCATAAAATGGTTTGCTAAATCCAGCGGAACTACCAATGCAAAAAGCAAATTTATTCCTGTGAGCACAGAATCTCTTGAAGACTGTCATTATGCGGCAAGCAAAGATTTGTTATGCATGTACCTTAACAACAATGAAGACTCTCAATTATTTACAGGTAAGAGCTTACGTTTAGGAGGTAGTAAAGAACTTTACAAAGAAAACGGAACTGTCTTTGGAGACCTGTCTGCTATATTGATTGACAATATGCCGTTTTGGGCAGAGTTTAGCAGCACACCAAGTAGCAAGGTCTCTTTAATGAGTGATTGGGAAGTAAAGATGCAAGCTATTGTAGAAGAAACGCGTAATGAAAATGTGACCAGTTTAGCAGGAGTTCCATCCTGGATGTTGGTATTACTTAACAATATTCTGGATAGTACAGGAAAAGATAACCTTTTTGACATATGGCCTAATCTGGAAGTCTATTTTCACGGAGGTGTTAGTTTTGTACCCTATGTAGACCAATATAAAACCATATTGCCAAAGTCAGATTTTAAGTATTATGAAATATATAATGCTTCGGAAGGGTTTTTCGCTATTCAAGATCAAAACAACAGTAGCGAGCTTCTACTTATGCTTGATTACGGGATATTCTATGAATTTATTCCAATGGATCATTACGGAACACCTCAGCAAAAAGTTATCCCATTAAGTGAAGTTGAAATTGGTAAAAATTATGCTGTTATCATTACCACAAATGCAGGGCTTTGGAGATACAAAATTGGAGACACTGTAAGATTCACATCTACAAACCCTTATCGAATTAAAGTTTCTGGACGAACCAAACACCATATTAATGCTTTTGGAGAAGAACTAATCATAGAAAATGCTGAAGATGCACTTCGTGAGGTGTGTTGTTCGACAAAGGCTGAAATTGTTGACTATACAGCTGCACCGATTTTCATGAACGGAAAAAACAAAGGGTCTCATGAATGGCTTATAGAGTTCAAAAAACCACCACAGGATATTACAGTATTCAACAAGTTATTAGATGACAAACTAAAATCTTTAAATTCAGATTATGAAGCAAAACGTCTCAATAACATGACATTAAATATGCCTACAGTTCATGTGGCTAGAGAGCGTTTGTTTTATGATTGGCTTAAGCATCACGATAAGCTTGGTGGCCAACATAAGATCCCAAGATTATCAAATAGTAGAGAGTATATTGATGAGTTACTCAACTTAAATTCAATATCCTAGTCCATTCGTCGGTAAAATTCGCAGTATCCCTAAACTTGTCGGATTTACAATCAATTTCATCTAAAAAACATAATAAAAGAAGCCTTTCTAGGTTCTAGGTAATAATTTTAATACATAATTAATCCCAAAATCCCTCACAATGAAAACGCCTATCCTCACGGTGTTTACCCTACTTTTTTGTATGGTATACTCCCCTTCGATTACAAACTTACATTTTAATGGCAATGACCCTAAGCGAGTTGATGAACTCAACAAAAGCGGAATGGAATTTTATGTTTATGATGCTGAAATAAACACCAAGTACTCTGAAATACCTTCAGCTATATTCAGAAATAAGTTAATTATGGTGTCCTCCAAAAAAATTGGTGGATTAGGTAATGGTATTGATAAGTATACCAACGAACCATACACAGAGTTATTTTGCTTAGATGTTGATGCTTATGGTGCTGCAAAAAACCCACTCTTCTTTTCAAGAATCATCAACACGAAGGACAATGAAGGTCAGGTAGCATTCTCACCAGATGAGCAAACCATGTATTTTACCAGAAGTAGTAGAGCGAATTCAAACAATTATCAATTATATAAAGCAGTACTGGAAGAAGATTCTAATGGAAATTGGATCAATGAAACCAAATTACCAATTAGTGATGCCAATTACTCTATAGAGAATCCATATGTATCATTTGATGGCTCAGAGCTTTACTTTTCATCAAATATGTCTGGTACATTTGGAGGATATGACCTCTATGTCGCTCATATTAATCCTGATGGAACTTTAGGACAACCTATGAATCTTGGTCCGAAGATCAACACAAGATTTGATGATAAATTTCCACATCTGTCTAAGGACGGCAAAAAACTATTTTTCTCCTCTAAAGGACATAATGCTATTGGAGGCTTTGATATTTTTGTAAGTTCTATTTCCGAAGATATTAAAACCCCAAGAAATTTAGGTAGCCAGGTCAATTCAAAATCTGACGAGATTGGATTCATGTTTATTAATGACGATCAAGGGTTTTTCTCTTCAAACAAAAAAGATGGTAAAGGTGGTTTTGACATGTATCGTTTTAAAGCGAATGTTATATACCAACAGTTACAAGGAATTGTTGTAAACGACAAAAATGAACCACTGCCAAATACTACTGTTGTATTATTAGATCAAGAAGGTCATGAAATTGAAAGACAAACTACAGGAATAGACGCATTTTACAGTTTCAAAGTTAAAGCTTATGAAAACTATTCTATCAAAGCACTAAAGCGAGGTTTCTCAACTTTCGAATCTAGGTTTTCATCTTATCAAACCGATGCTATTATCTACAAGGAAGTTCTAAAGTTATCGTCTAAAGTGACTTCCGTTGAACGTTAAGAGTTATTATTAAATTAAAAATCCGATGAACTACAAACTACAAATCCACACAACGAGTATTTGTTAGTGTTCATCCAAAACAGGCCTAAGTCATTTTTATTCTGAAATTAATGCAGCTATATTTACGTTGTCTTAAAAAAACATAGAGCTATGTTTCAATTCTGACTCAAACTTGATAAAAATATTCAAAATATTGTTTAGCAATATTAGTTTTTAAATCCAACTAAAAAACCACTCTCGGGAAAGAGTGGTTTCTTATTTTATAAGTATTTTGAAATTCTAGACTAAGACACAGCTTTCAACTTCTTTAGTTTTGTTTTAGTCAATTTACTTTCAGCATAAGCTTTAGTAACATTCAATTTTTTATCATCTGAACTTGGCATTTCAAACATAGCATCAGTTAAGATCTCTTCACATAGTGATCGTAACCCTCTTGCTCCCAATTTGTATTCTATAGCTTTTGTTACAATGTAGTCTAATGCACCTTCAGTAATCGCAAATTCGATCTCATCCATAGAAAACAGCTTTTTATACTGTTTGATAATGGCATTTTTAGGCTCTGTTAGAATTGCTCTTAATGTGTTAGCATCTAAAGGATCCATATAGGTTAATACAGGAAGACGACCAATAATTTCAGGAATTAATCCAAAGTCTTTTAAATCCTTAGGAATAATATACTGCAGCATATTATCAGGATCGGCTATTTCATCATCATGTGATGCTTTAAAACCGATAGCTGCCATGTTCAATCGTTTAGAAATCACTCGCTCAATACCATCAAATGCACCACCAGCAATAAATAAAATATGTTCTGTATTGACTTCAATAAATTTTTGATCAGGATGCTTGCGGCCGCCTTTTGGAGGCACATTAACGGTTGTACCTTCAAGAAGTTTCAATAAAGCCTGCTGCACCCCTTCACCAGATACATCTCTTGTAATTGATGGATTATCACTTTTACGAGCAATTTTATCGATCTCATCAATAAATACAATACCTTTTTCTGCTTTCTCTAGATTATAATCTGCAGCTTGTAGTAATCGTGTCAAAATACTCTCTACATCCTCTCCTACATAACCTGCTTCAGTTAACACAGTAGCGTCAACAATGGCTAAAGGCACGTTAAGCATTCTAGCTACAGTTTTGGCCATTAAGGTTTTACCTGTTCCAGTTTGACCAACCATGATGATGTTTGATTTCTGAATTTCAATATCATCATCCGTTGGTGGTTGTAATAATCGTTTATAATGGTTATAGACAGCAACAGACATCACTTTTTTAGTGTACTCTTGTCCAATAATATATTCATCGAGGAATGCTTTGATCTGTTGTGGTTTTTTGAGCATCAATTCTGAAGATAATTCTGCATTATCAGATTGTTTAGATTCTTCTAAAACAATACCGTGAGCCTGCTCAATGCATCGATCACATATGTGTGCATCCAGACCTGCAATCAACAGATTGGTTTCAGGTTTTTTTCTTCCACAAAACGAACATTCTAATTCTTCCTTTGCCATATATCAATTTAAATTCTATTCAGAAAACTCAACAATGAGATTTCTCGACTTCGCTCGAAATGACAGCAGCTATTTTTCATTTATGAAATTGTATTCACTCCTGTAATTTTCGATATAATTTTTATCCTCGTGATAGCACTTCGTCTATCATTCCGTATTCTTTAGCTTTATCAGCTTTCATCCAGTAATCACGATCACTGTCTTCATAGATTTTGTCGTAATCCTGACCTGAATGCTTACTTATTATTTTATATAACTCTTCTTTAAGCGTCAATATTTCACGTGCTGTAATTTCAATATCGCTCGCCTGACCTTGAGCACCTCCTAAGGGTTGGTGAATCATCACACGAGAATGTGTTAAACCGCTACGCTTTCCTTTTTCACCTGCACATAATAATACAGCTCCCATTGAGGCTGCCATACCTGTACAAATTGTAGCTACATCAGGTTTGATCAATTGCATGGTATCATAGATTCCTAAACCTGCGTAAACACTCCCTCCTGGAGAATTGATATATATTTGAATGTCTTTAGAAGCATCTGTACTTTCCAAAAACAGTAGTTGTGCCTGGATGATATTTGCTACCTGATCATTAATAGCAGTACCCATAAAAATAATACGATCCATCATTAAACGTGAGAATACATCAAAAATAGCAATGTTCATTTGACGTTCTTCAATAATATTAGGTGTTAAAGCGGTAGGATACATACTACTAATAATCTTGTTGTAATATGTACTGCTTATGCCTTGATCTTTTATCGCGAATTTTTCAAATTCTTTTCCGTAATCCATATAATATTTTCAATTTTTTTTAGTGTGAACAAAAAAGCGTAAGACCTATCAGTCTTACGCTCAAATATACTAATTTATACTGTAAACGATTAACTGTAGAACTCTTTTACAAAATTGTCGTAAGTTATTTCTTTTGTCTTTAAGTTAGCTTCAGATTTGTAAAGGTTTAACAATTTTGTACTCATCAATTGTTCTGATAAACGCTTCACCTCATCTTTGTTTGACAAGATACGTGCAGCAATTCCATCTAACTCTTCGTCTGAAGGATCCATTTGACCAAATTGTGCCATTTGCATTTTGATCATCTCTTTAGCATGTGCCTGTAGATCTTCAAACTTCACTTGTAAGTCATGCTTCTCAATTAACTTTCCTTCAATTAATTGGTAACGCATACTCTTCTCTGACTTTTCATATTCTTCTTTAGCTTGCTCTGCATCCATTTCAGTTTCACCTGCAGTTTGCATCCACTTCTGTAAGAATTCTGCTGGCAAATCAAATTTTGTGTTTTCTACTAAATACTCAGTAACATCATTTAATAGTTTTTGATCGCCTTGTTGTGCAAATTGCTTTTCAGAATCTTCTTTGATCTTCGCTTTTAACTCTGTTACAGAAGTTACTACTTTAGGACCAAATAATTTATCAAACAATTCCTGATCTAGATCTGCTAATTCTCTTGAATTGATCTCGTTTATTGTAAACGTCACCTCGATATCTAATCCATGAGCATCCTCATGAGACACTTTTAAAAATGTCATAAGGTCATGATCGTCACTAAATAAACCCTTTGTCTTTAATGTGATTTCATCTCCAACTTTAGCACCAATAAATTTCTTTTCAGTGGCTTTTCCTTTAAATTTATCTAAAGTGATAGTCGTTGAGTTTTCAATTCCTTTCTCTTCATTTTTGAAAACACCAGTAATTTCAGAATCTTTAGCCACTTCAGTTTCAGAAACAATCTTTCCGTATTGTTTTCTGATGTGTTCAACCTGATTGTCTAGCATTTTATCATCAGCAACAATATTATAATGTGTGATTGCTTTTTTACTTTTTAAGTTCACTTCAAACTCAGGCGCTAATCCTAATTCGAACTCAAAAGAAAAGGCATCGGAGTCCCAGTCTAAATCATCTTGAGGTTTTGGTAATGGGTTACCTAAAACGTCTAATTTCTCTTCAGTTAGATATTTACCTAAAGCATCTTGTAAAAGCTTATTCACCTCATCTACTAAAACCGCTTTACCATATTGCTTTTTTACCAGTGTCATTGGCACATGACCTTTTCTGAATCCTGGGATATTAGCCGATTTACGGTAATCGCTTAATATTTTTTCTACTTTATCGCTGTAATCTTCTTTAGCGATGTCTACTTTTACCACGGCATTTAATGCATCGATGTTTTCTCTTGTAATATTCATTGTATCTACTCTTAACCCAAAAGGGCATTTACTTTTATACGTTAAAAAGGGCTGCAAAAATACGACTTTTTTTGCAACCCAACAACAGTTTAAGTGATTGTGTTTGAGTTATTAATTTACCACCAAAGATTATCAACTTGTGAAAAGTATTCCCATTGAGATTTATCATTCTTCGCAAACACGAATAGCGTCTTAGTTCCTCTAAAACGATGTAACACTAATGCATATTTATTATCTTTTCTGTAGTAAGGCTTAGAAATTAAATTTGATAAATAATAGGTCTCTACAAATTTCACATTTGTCACATTTATACTATTCTTTTTCCAATACGATATCTTTCTGCGAGGTTTGATAAACGTTTCGATATCATTTTTTGAAAATAAGCTATCAATTACTTTACATTTTTTATCCCATTTTAAATTACGTTGTGTTCGTATCTCTTTATTATCATTATCAATAAAAGCAGAGTCTTTCTCTTTATCATAAACAAATTTGGAATAAAAAGGTCTATCAAAGAATCTATAATCATAATAATCTTTTAAAAAGTTCTCAGTATTTACCTTTTCATTTAAGTTGTATAATATATCTGTTCCTTCTTTCGTAAGCTCAATGACTTTATTTAATAAAATATAGTCATTCTTATTAGCTTGAGAGTAACTGTTAAAAATCATTAACAGAAACAACATTAATGTACTAATTACAAGTTTTTTGACTTTTTGCATGTTGTGTATGATTAAAGTTTTCATATGCTAATTTTTCTTGAGCTTCATCTTGTTCAGGTTGTGTTAAACTATTCTCAAATATATCATAACCATTTAAGCCTCCCCAAACTAATTTCTTGGCATAAACTAGATTTACTCCCGAAATGTTATTTACATTGCAATATTCAACCAAACTATCTGCAAGGTCATCAATAAAATCGGCATAAATATTATGCATTTCTTGATCAGCTATTTCTTTTTTAGTTGTATCACTGGGGTTGGCAAACCAATCATCTAGTGCGGCATTTAATGTGGTGTAATTAGGATACTCATCTAGTAATGCGTCGTCATGGTATAAGTGGTAAATATGAGCATGTAGTAATTCATGATAAAAAGTCGCAACATAACCAAGATCAGTGGATTGATTTAAATAAGTTTTGTTAAACTCAACATAAATAATGTCTGCATCTGTAACAGCATTTGTATCTGGATTAGGATCAGTTCTAGCACCTGTCTCAGCAGTCATTAAAGGGTTACCCTCACCTATCGCTAAATCCCTCAATATAATGTCATTGGCGCTTGTTTTTAGATATTTAACCTTAATCATATTTGTAAAAGTTGAATTTACTTTTATTAATGATCGAAACAAAACTAATGCTTGACATTCTTTATCCATTCCATTGTAAATAGTCACTAAGGATTCAAAGTCAAGCTCATCATCTTCCTCCAAAGCCTCCAAAGCCTCCTCAGCAAAATCCAAAGCCTCTTGATCAATATCCCCTTGGGCATCAACATTCTCTTGTAAAAATAAGTGAATACTAATTGCCTCTTGAAAATTATTTGATAACCAGCTTATTTCATTAGTAGAAAGATTTAAAACAATATCAAGTTCATCAATAAGATTTGCAGGAATTGTTGAAGTACTCGCACCAGTGTTAACACCGTTTGTTGCTCCTCCACCTCCACCTAAAGGACCTAATGGTGGCTCTATAGTTTCTGAACCCGAATCAAACCCATCATTAGTTTCATAATAAAAATGGTAGGTCTCGGTCCACATATATGAGGGCGTACATTCTTGACCTGCTAGGTGCGTTTCTCCTCCCCAATTACAATAAGTTACACTAATGCTTGTACCTAGCATTCTCGCATGCAGACCATCCAAACTCCCATCATAATCTAAAGGCTCATAGGTGACTTCACCAGAAAACGCGGTACGATTATCTAATGCATAGTCATCTAAATAACCAGGGTTTGGATAGTAAGTTAATATATAGGCACTGGTTGAATCTGATGCTACACTAAATTGTACCACCAGATTACTAAAAGTATCTTCTTGCTGCTGAAACTTAACAATTGGAATGGTATACGTACTAAAGTCATCACCATTGTGAATCGCCATATCTTGATGCTCTAGAATAATAAAATTGTTTGAGGTTTCTAAGGATGATCTCAAAGCAAAATCACTGCTAGGCTTTGAGTTTTTGAGAGATTTCACAAAATCTTTAACCTCACTGTAATCTGAAAGCTTCCCTTTTCTAAACAAGTCGTTGCCTGTGTCTTGAAGATGTTCAGGATTGGAGTCGTCAAAATTATCGTTTTGACAACCATAGATCATAAGCATAATGCCCAATACTAAATAGGTACATTTCAATAGGTGTTTCATAAGTATAAATAGTTTTAAAAATGACACGTTTGTAAATCGAGTTATTTCAACTATTAATTATTAGGGATTATAAATATATAGAATATAATCGACAAGCACCTTGTGTTTGAAAATTATTTTAAAAAAAGAATAGAGACTATTTTTTCTTCTCTTCCTTTAATAAGGAATACGCAATAGATTGTGATATAGATAACAAGATACTAAACAGAAGCGCTGTCCAAAATCCATTGACTGCAAAACCATCTATAAATTGATCGGCTAACAATATAATACAAGCATTGATCACAAATAGAAATAAGCCTAAGGTTAATATTGTAATAGGAATGGTTAAGATGATCAAAATAGGTTTTACAACAGCATTGAGTAATGCCAAAACGATAGCTACAATAAATGCAGCAGTATAACCACTCACAGCAACACCTGATAAAAAATGCGATAGCAACATCACAATTCCTGCGGTAACTAAAAGTCTGATTAATAGATTCATAATACTGTGTTTTTATTTTTGAACTTGAAATAATATAGGTAACGAGTAAGGCACAATTACTGGTTTTCCTCTTTGATATCCAGGTTTAAATGTTGGCAATAGTTTAATGATTCGTTTTGCCTCCTCTTCTAAAGCTGGATGTGCCGCTCTGGTCTGAATAGCGAAAACCTCCCCGTCTTTCCCTATTTTAAAAATAACATAAATACGTTGTCTTCCTGTTAAATTCTTTTGCTTAGCGATATTAGTATTAAAATTAGAACTTACAAATCTGGAGATTGCAATGCTCATACATTTCTTTCTAGCCTTATTACCATAGACTTCTTCACATCCAGGATAAATGGGTACGCGCTCTAATACACCATCAGGAACCTCAGTTTTAGTAAGCACTAAATTTACTTCAGGCTGCTCAGAATTGTCACTTTTAAATTTGAGCTTTTCCACCTTTTTCCCTTTAGCATCATACCTTACCCAAGTTTTATCAAAATTATCATTATCATACGAACCTTTCCATTCTAAATCACCGTTTTCAGTATAGCGCTTTTCTTCACCTTTCTTTATATCATTTAAAATGACACCTTCCAACTGTAATTGACCATTGTCATAATATTGCCTATACTTACCGTTTCTGTAGCCTTTATAATAATTAACTTCCCAAGCTATTTTACCATTAGGATGGTAAGTTTTCCAGAGACCTGATAATTCATTTTCTATATAGTTAGCTTCAATCTTTAGCTGACCATCTTGGGTATACTCTTCATAAAAGCCGTCACCCAACTGCCTCTTATACTTTACGTTTCCGGTTTCGTAGTATCCAATACCAATACTATTGCCTCCTTCTTTTTTAGTTTCATATCTCAATGTACCATCTTCGTAATAGGATTTAGAATTGAGAAGATAGGTTCCATTTGCATATTCGTATTCTTGTAATATTTGTCCGTTTTTATAATAATCCACCCATTTCCCATCACGCTTTTTATTGACATACTGCCCTTCGGTTCTTAGCTCTCCTGTTTTGTAATAATCTTTAAAAGGTCCATCATTGGGTTGAGCATACGACAATTGGCATGCTATTAAAAAAGCACTTAGAGTAAGAATAAATTTCATAAAATTTTAAATGTTAGGTTAAGTTAAAGATATCAGATTTTTATTTAGATACGAAATTTATCACAGCATCATAAAAATCAGATGGATTCTCAGCATGCAACCAATGCCCTGCATTTGATATTGTTTCTATGTCTGCAAGCGGAAAATGCTGTTTGATAAGTTTTTCGTCGGAAGGCATGACGTATTCACTTTTATCGCCTCTTAAAAATAAGGTTGGTTTTTCAAATTTTGAATGTAGTGGCAAGGCTTCACCAACTTCGGAAACGTTTTCTTTCAATGTATCCAGATTGATTCTTAGTGCGAGTTGTCCTTTTTCAATCCAATACAAATTCTTCAGCAAGAACATACGCGTACCCATTTCAGGAACATATTTCGACAATAATTTATCGGCTTCACCTCGACTTTTAATTTCCGAAAAATCTAAAGCACTCAATCCTGAAAGTATGGCATCATGATGCACTGGATAGAATCGCGGACTGATATCTGCCACCATCAATTTTGACACAAGATTAGGATATTCAGAAGCAAAGAGCATGGCTGTTTTTCCTCCCATGGAATGTCCAAGAAGATTTATGTTTTCAAGGTTATGTGCATCACAATACTTTATGAGATCTTCGGCTAAAACTTCGTAATTAAATTGATCATCATGAAAACTCCTACCGTGATTTCGTTGATCTACCAAATGCATTTGAAATCCGGCTTCAGCAAACTTATTTCCCAACGTTTTCCAGTTATCAGACATACCAAGAAAACCGTGAAGTATAATAAAAGGATGACCTTCGCCTATAATTTTTGAATGTAATGTCATTTTATTTTGAATTTAGAAGACCTCTCGACAGCCCTCGATGCAACAGCAAACTTACTTTAAACGTTGTAGATACATTTGAATTACATTTTCGACCCCTAAATATAGACTTTCAGAAACAAGAGCGTGACCAATAGACACTTCTAATAATCCCGGAACATTCTGTTTAAAAAATTGAATATTATCTAAGGATAGATCATGTCCTGCATTGACACCCAGACCTATATCATTAGCTAATTGAGCCGCTTCAGTAAACGGTTCTATAGCCTTTTTATTTCCTAAGCCGTATTGATGAGCAAATGTTTCGGTGTATAATTCGATACGATCTGTTCCTGTAGCTTTTGCACCTTCAATCATGTCTAGAACTGGATCTACAAATATAGAGGTTCGAATACCATTAGATTTAAATTCTGAAATCACCTCAGTAAGAAACAATTTATGAGTAATCGTATCCCAACCTGCATTTGAGGTTAGCGCATCAACAGCGTCAGGAACCAAAGTAACCTGAGTAGGCTTGACTTCTAAAACCAAATCCATAAAGGATTGGATGGGATTTCCTTCCACATTAAATTCGGTATATACCACTGGCTTTAGATCTCTTGTATCCTGATATCTGATATGGCGTTCATCAGGTCTTGGATGAACAGTAACACCTTCGGCTCCAAAACGCTGAACATCTTTAGCAAACTGAACTACATTAGGTGTATTTCCACCTCTTGAATTTCTTAGCGTAGCTATCTTATTAATATTTACACTTAACTTTGTCATAACTTGTATTTGTCTCACAAAAATACAAACAAGTTCATGCATTTTTATGGTTATTTTTAATTAATTTGCACAAGAATTTTAGATCATTATGCCTTTAAGAGAATACATTATTAACGACATCAAACCACTTAACATAAACGATATGGTAAGTGATGTTCAAATGATATTTAACGAGTTGACTTATTCGCACATACCTGTCGAAAATAATGGTACGTATCAAGGTTGCATTTCGGAAACTGATGCGCACTGTTTTGAAGCCACAAAAACGATTGCTGACTGTAACTATGTTCTCGAAGCTTTTTTTGTAAGACCTCATACTAATTGGTTAGATGTTCTTGAGACATTTGCACAAAATAATTGTAATATCATGCCTGTGCTTGATGAACGTAACAATTATTTAGGATATTATGAATTAAGTGATATTATTGGTCTATTTAATGAGACACCATTTTTTGCTGAACCAGGTGGCATTCTAATAGTTGAAAAAGGTGTTCAGGACTACTCCTTCAGTGAGATAAGTCAGATTGTAGAATCTAATGATGCTAAAATTCTTGGTGCTTTTATTTCTAAAATGGAAAGCGATGTGGTACAGATCACTTTAAAAATTGGAAACTCAGGACTTAATGATGTCATACAAACATTTAGACGTTACAGTTATAATATCATATCTGGACATGAGGAAGACACTTATGTTGAAAGCTTAAAAGAACGTTCTGAATATCTCAAGAAATACCTGGACATCTAATTATGAAGGTAGCTATTTATAGTCAATATTATGAAGGAAAATCTTTAAATTCTTTTGAAGATCTTATTGATGTGCTTCAAAAACATGAGGTTGATATATATATAGAGTCAGATTTTTTTAAACAGGCTTGTACCAGTCTAGAAATATCTGAATCTACCAGTACTTTTTCAGAATTAGATGAAAGCTTTGATCTACTGATTAGTGTTGGAGGAGATGGTACGATCTTAAGAGCTGTGACCTATGTTAGAGCATTATCAATTCCTATGGTTGGTATCAATACAGGAAGATTGGGGTTTTTGGCTACTATTCAAACTGATGAAATAGAAACAGCAATAACTCATGTTTTAAACGGAAATTACAAAACCTCTGAACGCACACTACTTAGTGTTGAAACCAATCCTGGAAACAGCGAACTAAAAGAAACAAATTTTGCACTCAACGAAATTGCTGTAAGCCGAAAGAACACGACATCTATGATTACTGTCGAAACACATCTAAACGATGAATACCTTACATCATATTGGGCTGACGGATTAATCATTTCCACACCTACTGGCTCTACTGGCTACTCTTTGAGTTGTGGAGGACCAGTTATAACTCCAGAAGCTAATAGTTTTGTGTTAACACCTATTGCACCACATAATTTAAATGCCAGACCTCTTGTCATTCCAGATGACACCATCATAAAGTTAAAAGTAGACGGCAGAGAAGATCAACATCTCATGTCTTTAGATTCTAGAATAGTTACGCTATCAAATGCCACACTCATTACCATAAAAAAAGCGAGTTTTAATGTGAAACTGGTTGAACTTCTCGACGAAAGTTTTATAGACACATTGAGAAAGAAAATGCTTTGGGGAGAAGACAAGCGTAATTAAGCAGCAAATATGCAATAAAACCTTACAAAATCTGTTTTCTGTAAGACTATTTGCCACAAATTACCGTAGGCAATTCATATTTATTATATTTGCAAACTTTTAAAAATTTATGAGGTATTTAATCTTATTTTTATTGAGTATATGTTTTGCCCAAACTAGCCACTCTCAAATATACGAAGTTGGTGTGTTTGCTGGTGGAAGTAATTTAATTGGTGATGTAGGCCCAACAACCTATATCAATCCAAATACAGCTACTTTAGGTTTATTATTGAAATGGAATCGTAGTCCGAGACATTCATGGAGAGTTTCTGTAATGTATTCAGATTTAAAAGGATATGATGAAAATTCTGATGATCCTAGACGAATTGCTCGTGATTATAGTTTTGATTCTAACCTGCTTGAGATTTCAGCTGGAATGGAATTTACCTTTTTTGATTTTGATTTACACTCAGGAGGATTGAAAGTGACTCCATATTTATTTTCAGGAGTAAGCACTGCCAGACATCCAAATTATTTTTTTGATAATGCTGGTGAATACACTTCTGAAAACACTCATAGTTGGGCTTTTGGAATTCCGATGGTCTTAGGAATCAAATCAAATATCACAAATCATCTCATCTTGGGCTTTGAAATCGGAGCACGTTATACATTCTCTGATGAATTAGATGGAAGCGTTCCCGATGCCGACTTTAGAGAACAATTTAGTTTTGGAAATATTAATAGTAATGACTGGTATGTATTTACCGGTTTTACACTAACTTACACCTTTGGTCAAAGACCTTGTTATTGTAATTTTTAAATGAACCTGAAAGATCAAATACTCCCAAAAAAGTTACCACATCATGTTGCAATCATAATGGATGGTAATGGTCGTTGGGCTAAGCAAAAAGGAATGCTTAGAGTTATTGGTCATGAAAATGGAACCAAATCTGTAAGAGATGTTGTAGAGGCCAGTGCAGAAATTGGTATTAAAAACCTAACACTCTACGCTTTTTCCACTGAAAACTGGAAACGTCCTAAACTAGAAGTACAAACACTTATGAAACTTCTGGTAAAATCTTTGAAGAAAGAGATTAAAACACTTCAAGACAATAATATTCGCTTATTAGCTATTGGAAATCTTAAAGATTTACCAAAAAAAGCCTACCAAGAGCTATTAGAAGTCATTGACAAAACAAAAAACAATACCCACATGACCCTGACTTTAGCGCTTAGTTACGGCTCTAGAGAGGAGATTGTTAAGGTTATAAAAGAATTAACAGATAAAGTTAAAAATAATATAATTTCCGTTGAAAGTATTGACGAATCAATTATAAATAAGCATCTTTACACGCATGATTTACCAGATGTTGATTTGTTAATCAGAACTAGTGGTGAACAAAGGATAAGTAATTTTTTATTATGGCAAATTGCTTATGCAGAATTATATTTTACAGACATTCTTTGGCCTGATTTTAAGAAAAAGGACCTTTATGAAGCTTTGATTAATTATCAAAATAGAGAACGACGATTTGGAAAAACAAGTGAACAACTTAGCTAACTACTTACTTTTGAAAACATATATTAAGTCACTACTTACAGTATTAATTTTTATTACTTCTATTGTTGTGACTGCTCAGCAATCCGATTTTAACCGAGGACAGAAATACATCCTTGAAGACATCCAAATTACAGGTAACACCAATTTTAATCCTTCAACAATTATTTCTTTTTCACGATTGAAAGTTGGAGAAGAGATCATTATTCCCGGAGAACAAATTAGTAATGCCATAAAAAAACTTTGGGATTCTAACCTGTTTAGTAGTATAGATGTCTATCTGGCAAAAACTGAAGGTAATAAAGCCTATCTTGAAATCAACCTATTTGATCTTCCAGAACTTAATGAACTGAACATTCAGGGTGTAAAAAAAGGAAAGGTAGAAGAACTTAAAAAGGAAAATGACCTACGTCAAGGTAGAAAAGTTACAGAAAACTTAATTACTACAACACGCAATTACATCACCAATAAGTATAAGAAAAAAGGCTTCTTAAATACTAAAGTTACGGTCAATACCAAAGAGGTTAAAAACGACTCTATCGAAAAAAGCAGAGTTGACATGCTTATCTATATTGATAGAGGTGAAAAAGTAAAAATCAATAAAATCAACTTTAATGGCAATGATAAAGTTTCTGATAAGAAACTAAGAAAAGCCATGAAGAACACAAAACAAAAAAATCCGATACGTATCTTAAAACGCTCTAAATACATTGAAGAAGATTTCCAAGAAGATTTAGTAAGCATTGTTGACGCTTACAAAGAGAGAGGATATCGAGATGCCAGAGTGATTTCAGACTCAATTGTCTACAAAGACGACAAAACCATTACGCTTTTTATCAATGTTGAGGAAGGAGAACAGTACAAATTTGGTAAGATTAAGTTTGTAGGTAATACTGTATACTCTGATAAATATTTAGAAAGCTATCTCAAAATAAAGGAAGGTTCTACATACAATGGTGTTGAATTACGCAAACGTATTGCAGATGATAGCAGACCAGACGCACAAGATTTGACCAACTTATATCAAGATAGTGGCTATTTGTTCTCAACTATTAACCCAGTAGAGACTAGTGCTGAAGGAAATGTGATTGACATGGAGATTAGAATTTCCGAAGGAAAACCAGCCTATTTCAATAACGTGACTGTTTCTGGTAATGATAAAACAAATGACCATGTTATCTACAGAGAGTTAAGAACAAAACCAGGTCAGTTGTACCGTAAGAGTAATGTTGTTAGAACATTGAGAGAACTTGGTCAATTGGGTTTCTTTGATGCTCAGCAATTAACACCAAACATGAAAAATTTCAATACTCAGGATGGTACTGTTGATATTGAATATCAAGTTGTAGAACGTGGTTCTAGCCAAATTGAACTCCAAGGAGGATATGGTGGTGGAGGTTTTATTGGAACTCTAGGATTGTCGTTCAATAATTTTGCCATCAAAGACCTATTTAAAAAAGAAGCGTATACGCCAATTCCTTCAGGAGATGGTCAAAGTTTGGCATTGCGTTTACAAGCATCGCAATTCTTTCAAACCTATAGCTTCTCTTTTTCAGAACCATGGCTTGGAGGCAAACGTCCTGTACAATTATCGACGTCTTTGTCACATACAAGACAATTTTTATTTGACCCTCTAACTAGAAGAGCTGATAAAAGTAGACGTTTCAATATTACAGGTATTACTGTAGGAATTGCTAAACGATTAAAAGAACCAGATGATTATTTCCAGCTATCACAGGCATTGAGTTTTCAACATTATGACCTAAAGAATTACAATACAGGTCTATTTACTTTTGGAGATGGATACTCAAATAACTTAGCATATACTATTGGTTTAACCAGAAATAATTTATACACTGACCCAATTTATCCAATGGGTGGATCAAGTTTTGCTATTTCTGCTAAAATGTCTTTACCGTATTCATTATTTAATGATGTAGATTATAAAGCATTGGCTGATGAGCGTGATTCGTTAGATCCAACAAATGCAGATGATGTTCAAAGAATTGGTGAAATTGATCAGGAACGTTTTAATTGGTTAGAGTTTTATAAAGTTAAATTTAAAGGTGATTGGTATACAAGAATTGTTGACAAACTGGTCTTTAAATCTGGTTTTGAGTTTGGTTTTTTGGGTGCTTACAATCAGGATCGAGGTGTTATCCCATTTGAACGTTTCTTCTTAGGAGGTGATGGTTTAGGAAACTTTGCCCTTGATGGTAGAGAGGTGATTCAACTACGTGGTTATCCAAACCAATCATTATCTTCTCAAGATGGTGGTTCTATTTACAATAAATTCTCTCTTGAATTGCGTTATCCAATTACTTTAGGAGCACAGGCAAAAATTTATGCACTAACGTTTTTAGAAGCAGGTGCATCGTTTGATAATTTTAGAGACTATAATCCATTTAACGTGAATCGTTCTGCTGGTGCAGGTATTAGAGTATTCATGCCAGCATTTGGATTATTAGGTATTGATTTTGGTTATGGTTTTGACGCTCTACCAGGGCAAACTGTAAGAAACGGACTAGAAACTCACTTTATTATCGGACAACAATTTTAATTTTGGCACGATATTTTCTATTAACAAAATAACGATTTAAGGCGTGTGTTAAAATTTTTCAGAATTTATTTCGTTAATTTGAAAAACTAAACACAATGACAGAATCGTAAAATTAGTCTGTCGTTTTAAAGTTTATAGACCATATCATAAATCATAAAATATTACAGATGAAAAGTAAAGTTCTTTTTTTAGTGACCATAATAAGTCTAATGAGCTTTGTTTCCAATGCACAACGTGGTGTTAGAATAGGTTATATCGATACAGAATATATCTTAGAAAACATCCCAGAATACCAGGAAGCTTCCGCACAATTAGAACAAAAAGTTCAACAATGGAAGACAGAAATTGAGCAACGACTGGCAGATATTGATTCTAAAAAGAAACAATTAAACAGCGAAAGTGTTTTGTTAACCAAAGAATTATACGAAGAACGCCTGGAAGATATATCGTTTGAAGAAGCTGAAATTCTTGACTATCAACAAAAACGTTTTGGACCAAATGGTGATTTGATGATACAAAAGCAACAGTTGATTCAGCCTATTCAAGACCAGATTTTTGCAGCTGTTCAGGAAATTGCAGACGGTAAAAAATACGATTTCATTTTTGATAAATCTGCAGATGTAGTCATGTTGTTTTCTGCTGAACGTTTTGATCTTAGTGAACTAGTAATCAGAAGTATTACGCGTTCGGCTAAACGAACACAAGCTAAATCCAGAGCTGATCGTAAGAAAGCGGCAAAAGAAGATGTTGTACCTGTAGCAAACAAAGAATTAGACGAGCGCCAAAAGGCCATAGATGATAAAAAAGCAGCTCGTGAAGCGCAGATTGCCGAGCGACAAGCCGCTCAATTAAAGCGAAGAGATTCTTTAAAAGCTGCAGCTGCTGCTAGACGACAAAAGATTATAGACGAGAGAGCTAAGGCTAAAGCAGAAAGAGATAGTGCGAATACCGCAAAAAATACTCCAACTGCTGAAAGAGCTAAAAACACTAAAGAACAAGATTCGACTAAAGCAAAAACAAACACAGGTACTAAAACGCCTGCACAAATTGCTGAAGAGAAAAGACAACAAAAAATTAAAGATCGTGAAGAACGTAAAAAAGCGCTCGAAGAACGAAAAAGAAAAATATTAGAAGCTAGAAAAAAAGCAAAAGAAGAACGTGAGGCTCAAAAGAAAAAAACAGACTCCGTTCCTGATGATAACTAAAAACAATAATTATAACACGTAACAATTTTTAAAATGAAACACTTAAAAACCCTATTATTTGCAGCTATACTATTTGTTGGTACAACAAGTCTTGCAACAGCACAAAGTAAAGTTGCTCATATAAACACTACTGAACTTGTGCAGGCAATGCCAGAGATGAAAGCTGCACAGGCTGAGATCGAGAAGTTATCTAAAACCTACGATGTACAATACAAAGAAATGGTGACGACACTTCAAAATAAAGTTACTCAATATAGAGCTGAAGTTGAGACTAAGACAGAAGAAGAAAATAACAAGCGTGCTCAAGAAGTACAGCAAATGGAGCAAGGTATTCGTGAATTTCAAGCTCAGGCTCAAGAAGATTTAGGAAAGAAAGAAGCTGCTTTATTAAAGCCTATCTTTGAAAAAGCTAAAGCTGCAATTGATAAAGTTGCTAAAGCTCAAGGATTTCAATATGTATTAGATTCTACTCAAGGTGGAGGTGTGCTTGTTGCTGCAGGAACAGATTTAATGGCTGATGTAAAGAAAGAATTAGGATTCTAATTAAAAGAATACTCAAAATAAATAATCGAAGAAGCCACTTTTACTAAGTGGCTTTTTTATTTTTGTAAGTAGCATGTAACATGAGCACACAATCTATTGGCATATTTGATTCTGGAATAGGAGGCACATCTATCTTCAAAGAGATACATGCGCAACTACCTAATGAGCACACCATCTATTTAGCCGATAGCAAAAATGCTCCTTATGGCAACAAAAGTAATACTGAGATTATTGAGCTTAGTATTAAAAACACAGAACTACTTCTTGAGAAAAACTGTAAGCTGATTGTAGTAGCTTGTAATACAGCGACAACAAATGCTGTGAAATTATTGAGAGAGACCTACGATGTCCCTTTTATTGGTATCGAACCAGCAATTAAACCTGCTGCTTTAAATACGAAAACAAAAGCGGTAGGTATTCTTGCTACAAAAGGAACTTTAAGCAGTGAGTTATTTCATAATACTACAGATCTATACGCTAATGGTATCAAAATCATTGAACAGATTGGCGAAGGTATTGTTCCGTTAATAGAAACGGGGAAAACCAATAGTGATGAAATGAAAGCACTTTTACAAACCTATATGAAACCTATGCTTGAGGCCAATATAGATTATTTGGTTTTGGGTTGTACACACTATCCTTATCTCATACCTATGCTTTTAGAATTACTTCCTAAACACATCAAGATCATTGATTCAGGATTAGCTGTTGCGAAACAAACTCACGCTGTTTTAAAGTTTCATAATCTTTTAAACACAAGCAACAAAACACCTGAGAACACATTTTATTCCAACGGAAATGTAGCAATCCTGAAAGCTATTTTAAATGATAGATTTTCCGTGAAGTACTTGGACTTTTAAAAATCTCCCTTTCCGAAGAAATTATTTATACCAACCAGAATATTTGACGTAGTTATTGGCTATTCGGTCTATCTCACCCGAAATTAACGCCTCACTAATATCTTTTACTTTTTTTGCAGGAACACCAGCATATATACTTCCAGATTCAATATGTGTGTTTTTAGTAACCACAGCTCCAGCAGCTATAATACTATTACTCTCCACCACACAATCATCCATAACAATACTTCCCATTCCAATTAATACATTATCATGAATGGTACAACCATGAACAAGTGCATTATGACCAATAGACACATTATTTCCAATAGTAGTTGGCGATTTTTGATAAGTTGCATGAATCACTGCACCATCTTGCACATTGACCTTATTACCCATTTTTATAAAATGGACATCGCCACGTATAACAGCATTAAACCATACGCTACAATGATTCCCCATGGTGACTTCTCCTACTATGGTTGCGTTTTCGGCTACAAAACAATCCTCTGGGATTTGTGGATGTTTGCCATTGACTGGCTTTATTATTGGCACGTGTTAGTTTTTAGTTGAATTCAATTTTTATATTGTTTATACCATAATGCTACTCTGGTAGAAAAATTCCTGTATTAAAAAAAAGATTACTTAAAGTAAGACAACAGATCAGATTTTTTAGAGGCAGACACCATGACTTCTTTACCATTACTTAAAATCACACTTCCTCCTTTACCTTTCACGTATTTCCTTACCTCATTTACATTGACTAAATAACTTTTATGAACTCTCGCAAAACTACTATCTCTTAGTGCTTCTTCAAAATACTTTAATGTTTTACTCACTAACTTCTTTTTGTTGTTGTTAAGATAGATCTCAGTATAGTTATCATCTGCTTTACAATATAAGATGTCTGCTGTTTCTAGAATCTCAAACCCATCTTGCTGCGGAATGGTGATTTTTCCATTAACTGTATTTGTTTTTGGAACCAATACCTGATCTTGTAATGCGTCTTCTTTTGTTTTAATTTCGGTAACATAATCTACAGCTTTAATAAGTTCATCTATGGATATAGGTTTCATCAAATAATACGACGCATGAGCATTTAAAGCATCTATTGCATAGTGGTTGTACGCAGTTACAAAAATGGTTTCAAAGTCTATGTCTCCAACCTTTTCCAGCAAATCAAAAGCATTACCGTAAGGCATCTCAACATCAAGAAAAACAAGATCTAACTCATTATTTCTTATGAGTACTAAAGCCTCTTCAATATTAGAAGCTTCTCCCAACACTTCAACATTAGGACAATACTTATTGAGGTAATTTTTCAGTATTGCTCTACTAGTTTCTTCGTCTTCTACAATTATGGATCTTAGTTTCATTTAGTCTTTTTTTAATGTTACAACAACTTTGGTACCGACATCTTCAGCGTCCTGGTAATCGTCAATAAATACGTCAACTTTATCTTTGTACATATCGTTAAGAATAGCAACACGCTTTTTGATATTACCCATTCCTTTAGATTTTTGTTTTTGCTGATTAGCTGTTTTTAAATCTTTAGATCGTGTTCTTCCAATTCCGTCATCTGCTACAGTTATACTTATTTCGGTGTCACTTTTCTTTGAAATAGTGATCTGTAAGTGTCCTTTTTCAGTTTTATAACGCAGTCCGTGCCATACCGCATTTTCTATATAGGGTTGTAATAGCATTGGCGGAATTTGATATTCACCAACCATTACATCGTCATCCACTTTTATATTGTAGTCAAACTTATCCTGGAATCTAAAATGCTCTAGCTTGGTATAAAGATCAAGTAACTCAATTTCTTTTTCCAGTGGAATAAAATCCTCCTCACTGTTCTCTAAAACCGCCCTCATTAAATGTGAGAAATCTGATAAATATTTATTAGCAGTGCGTTCGTCATTAGTCGCAATAAAACTATTAACAGAGTTCAAAGCATTAAATATAAAGTGAGGATTCATCTGACTTCTCAATGATTTTAAAGCCAGCAAGTTATTAGCCAATCGTTGTTGTTTGATATATTTGAACATAAAAAACCCTGTAATTAGAAGTAATACCATTCCTGTGATCAAGGAATAGATGATAAGCTTCTGATTTTTATTTCGTTCACTAGCTAAACTTGTAATAAGTTTACGGTCGCCTACTAAACTTGTAATACGGTTTTGTTGCTCTATAATATTTCGTCTAAAAATATCTGCTTGTGATAGTTCTTGTTCTCGCTTGATATACAACTCGTCAACAACATTTTTATACTCTTCAAAAGCTAGTCTCGCTTTATCAAAATCGCCAGCATCTGCATATACATCAGATATTTTCTTTGTGGCATCTTTTTTAACTACCAAATCTCCTTTAGCATCGGCTTCATCCCTACTTTTTTCAAGATAAGGGATAGCATTAACGTAGTCTTTCTGTAAAAAGTAAGCATTACCAATCTTATAATTTTGCTTCTGTAAAGTTAGAGGACTTTCATTCTCCATTACTGAGTCTCGCTCCACTTCTTTCACATCTTCAATAATCTGCTTTCTAAGTTCTATTTCTTCGGAATAATTACGACTTGTATTTTGAAAATCAGCAACTGTGACTTTCTCTTCTAAGGCTCTTTTTTTTGTTTCTTTTTCTGCCAGATTAAGTGAATTATTAAAAAAGCCTTTTGCTTTATCTATTCGTCCATCACTATTGTAAGCTTGAGCAATTTTAGAGTTAAGATCTACAATTTTGGGTTTAATTAGGTGTTTGTTTGCAATATCTAATCCTGTCTTATAAGCATCTACTGAAGATTCGTAGTTTTTGATTCTAAAATAAGTATCTCCAAGTCCTTCATATAGCATAACTTTTTGATAATTATTCAGCGATTCGTTTTTAAGCGCATTATAGGTCTCTATACTTTCTTGATAGTTTTTATTACGTCCGTAAGCCTCTGCTAAGGCTAATTTGGTTTCATTGGTTTCTACATTTTGCAAACTCAATCTGTAATTGACAACCGCCAAATCATATTGTTTCCAATGCATGTATACATCGCCTAAGATAACATAAGCTTCTGCATTCTCTTTTTGAGAAGTACTCTTTGACAAAGCCTCACCAACAAACATAATACTTTTATCTACATCTACTTTTTTATACTTTCCAACCGAATCTATCAGAGCATTAAAAGCTTTCGTATCTTTTTTAAAACTCGTTTGCTTTGGTTTTGCTTCGGCAGGTTCTACCACTACATTAATAATATCATTATCAACAATAATGTAGTAGAGTGTTTCAAAATCTTTATGCCTAACAATCAATTCGTCTCCTATACGAGCTTTAATAATAAAAGAGCCATTAGCATCAGTCATTGTGTAAGCACCACCATTGATTTCAATATTTACCTTTGGAATGGCTTTATACGTATCATTTTCTCTTACCGAACCTTTAATGGACAAAAAAGGGTTTTTCAACTCTTCTTTATCTACACGATTTTGTTGTGCTATTACATTTCCGAAAGAAAAAAATAATAGAAAGAACAGACTATATGTTAGTATTTTATTCATTAATAGGTTTTCAATGGATTAAACTTACACACTTTAATTGATTAAATAAAATGGACAACTGCTACACGTCTTGAAGTTTCTGCCTTAATGTAGGTGTTTACTAAGCTAAAACCTCTTTTCACGCATTCATAATACACACTCACTCATTATTCATTTTTATTAAAAAAAGATCCTATTAGGTTTACCCTGTTAATCAAAAATCGAAAAAAATAATGAAAAATTATGCCCTAAGCATACTACTAGTCGTTTTATGTACTTTAATGACAAATGCGCAACACAAAGGAAACTATGATCAAATATCAAGACAGAATATTTTACATTCTGGCAATGCTACAATCTATAATCCTACAGTTCAGCAACAAATCAACAAGGTATTAAGCCCATCAACCTCAGTATTCATCGATGTAAAAGCACTTCAAAATGTAGAAGCTACAACTTACACTGCAATCTTTAATGTATCGCAAATTGGTGCAACTGCAGATAGTACTAATTTATTAATGAATGAACGTATAGATAAAGTCAAAAACCAATTAAAATCTTTAGGCATTACAGAAGATAACTTTGCTATTGATGTGATTTCTTTTGTTCCTAATTATGAGATCGAAATTCAAAAAAAACTGTTCAGTAAAACCTATACTGAAGTGCCTAACGGGTTCGAGTTACAACAAAATCTACACATTCAGTTTACAAAAACCAATCAGTTTGAAAGTATTTTAACTGCTTGTGCGAAAAGTGAAATTTACAATCTGATAAAGGTTGATTACTACATTGAAAATATAGCTGAAGTGTATAAAAATCTTCAAACAAAACTTTTAAAGCTTATCGAAGAAAAGAAAGCCTATTATAAAGTTTTAGGCTTTGATTTGGCCAATTATAATGTTGCAATAGCAGACGATCAATATTGTTATTTTCCAAAAGACTTTTATCAAAGCTATCAAGCCTTTAACAGCGTGTCATTTGAAGCTATTAAGAAGAAAAAAGGAGTTACATCAGCCAAAAAGCAAACCTCATATTATTACCAACCGCTATCCTATGAAAACTACGATGTTGTTGTAAATCCTTCCATTTTAGAACCTGTGGTACAAATTGGAATGAATATTAGACTTCAATATACACCTAAACCAATAGAAGAAGGACCAAAACCTATTGTTAAAACTGAAATAAAGCACAAATACTACGTCGTATCTCCTAATGGAACACTAGATATAAAAGCATTAAATACCAATAATTAATAGTATGAAAACAACTGCATTATTCTTGTTTATGTTCATCATGATGAACTCAACAACAGATCAAAGACCTGCCGAATTTAAAAAGGCTAAAGTGAGCTATTCTGATTTTGAAACTTTAGTGAAAAAGGTAAAAAAACATCGTAAAAACAGATTGATTAGCTGTGCGGAATTCGTAAAGAAAAGCCAAATGGATGGTGTTGTTATTTTAGATACACGTTCTAAACAAATGTATGATAGAAAACATATTAAGGGAGCTATTCATTTAAATTTTTCCGACTTCACTCAGGATAATCTTGCTGAACTAATTCCTGATGAAAACACAACCATACTAATTTACTGCAACAATAATTTCAGTGGAGATGAAATTAATTTTGCAAGTAAAGTCGCTTTACCAAAAAGTAAGCAAAAACAAATCGAAAAAGAGAAAAAAAGAGCCATTACTCTGGCACTAAACATTCCAACCTATATCAATTTATATGGATATGGTTATCAAAATGTATACGAATTAGCAGAACTCATATCAATTTATGATCAAAGAATAACCTATGAAGGTTCTACGATACAACAAAAGACCGTTAATAATTAAATATAAACCCATGAAAACAATACTTAAAACATTCGCAATCTCATTGTTCATGATTAGTTTTTTATCATGCAACGCCAATGATAAAAAGACAACTAAGGACATGGCTATGGCCGAAACTAAAACTCATCATCCTAATAAACAATTTATCAAAGTAGCCTTATTACTGGATACTAGTAATAGTATGGACGGACTTATTGACCAAGCTAAAGCACAACTCTGGGATATTGTTAATGAATTATCATATGCCAAGTGCGGAACGAATAAACCTAACCTCCAAATTGCACTTTATGAATACGGAAACGATAACCTTAATGGAGAGGAAGGATTTATAAGACAAGTACTTGCTTTTAGTGATGACCTTGATGAAATCTCTAAACAGTTGTTTTCATTAACAACTAATGGTGGAAATGAATACTGTGGTCAAGTCATTCAAACGTCGTTAAATCAATTAAATTGGGGAAAGAATGAAGATGACCTAAAGCTCATTTTTATAGCAGGAAACGAACCTTTTTCACAAGGAAAAATAAACTATCAGGATGCAGCTAAACAAGCGCATAAAAATGATGTTAGTGTCAATACAATATTTTGTGGCGATTACAATCAAGGCATAGCAACCTATTGGAAAGATGGTGCAGATTTATCACATGGTGATTATATGGCTATTAACCATAATCATTCAACCACTTATGTAGCGACACCATATGATGACAAAATTTTGAAGCTTAACCAAAACCTAAACAAAACCTATGTAGCCTATGGTAGTGCTGGACGAAAAAAAATGGAGCTGCAAGCAGAACAAGATGCCAATGCTATGGGTTACAGCGAAGAAAATGCCGTAAGTAGAACCGTAAGTAAAAGTTCTCATTTGTATAAAAACTCAACATGGGACCTAGTAGATGCTACAAAAGATAAAACGTTCAAATATCAAGACTTAAAAAAAGAAGAGTTACCACAAGAACTCAAAGACAAAAGCGTTTCAGAAATAAAACAATACATTAGCTATAAACGTAAAGAGCGTCAACAAATACAAAATGAAATTCAGCAATTGAATGAAAAACGCAGATTGTATTTAAAGTCCCAAGAAACAGAACGTAATAACGGATTAGAAAACGCTATGATCAAAGCCATTAAAACGCAAGCCAAACAAAAGAAATACACTTGGTAATATTAACTGGGCGTTACACTCTTTAAATCTAACTCATTTAAAGAGTGTCGCGCTCTCGGTAGTCGCTTCCAAACAAAACAGTTTGGAGAGCTTCAACAATACCTCCATCGCTAACGCAAAAAGTCTCGATACTATCGAGACTTTTATGTTATATTTTAAATACTTGACTTAGTTAACTGCCGGACAGTTACACTCATACTTCTCTCGTCTACAATTGAAGTTATACCCAAGTGTGATTTGATGGAAACCACCATTGTTAAACACAACAGAATTGGCTTGATAAGAATAGGTGTAAGCAAAAACAAAATTGTTGTAATCTACACCAACAAAAGGAGTAAAGTACTGTAGTTTTTGACTGCTTACTCCAGAACCATCTAAAAACTCTGCACCATCTAAACTTCTTCTGTAAGATAATCCACCCCAAAGTTTACCAAAATCCATAGTTTTATAAGCCTTCGCATTGATATCAATTGAAGCCTCTTCTGTAGCATCACGATACATAAACATGATAGAAGGTTCAAAACTCCAATCGCTATTATACTTACTAAACGTATTTCCTGCAGAAAACAAATAGGTTCTTAAGTTATCATAACTTAATCCTTGCTCATTAAAGTTGATTCCATCATTATTTAAAACATTCTTAACAGTTGCGTGTGCATAGAAATCAATTAAGTGATATGAAAATCCAAAATCGACATTAAAGTTGGTAGCACTTTGTTCTATTCCTGCAATAATTGGGTCAAAACCGTCAGCTAAAAATTCGGTTTCATCTAATTTATACTGAATGAATCCAGCACTTAATCCAAACGATAACATATTAAGATCGATTTCATTTCTTGAAAACATCAAATGGTGTGCATAAGTTAAATATGCACCAGTTTGTGAATGGTATCCATTTTTATCATTATACACTATAGCACCTAGGGCAGATGGAGAATCTCCTAGCCTACTATTAATACTTAGCGTTTGTAGATTAGGCGCTTCCTCTTGACCAAACCACTGAGCCCTAGCAGTCAATCTAACTTTAGCACAATTTGCTACTCCAGCCATAGATGGATGAATGAGATAATAATTATCTGTTAAATAATCTGAATAAATGGGTAATCCTTCTTGAGCTGTCCCAATAAATGAGAACAGTGCCATACTTGCTATTAAGCAATACTTTTTTAGATTCATATTGATTTTATCTTTTCAGGGTAAAATGGGCTTTAAATTCTTTACGTGTACCAGTATTAGGTTCATTATACTCTACTACAAACC
>NZ_CANMVN010000008.1 GCF_947501425.1 uncultured Psychroserpens sp.
ATTTATCGCCAGTGTGCCATTACTGGTCTCTTTTCCCATGCCTTTTTCAACAGTAATACGTTGAAGCTCTTCTGGAGATAATTGATACTTAACTTTAGCATTTTTAATGCCGTATGATTCTAACGAAATCGTTTTCGTAGTTTGTGTATGGTTTACCATAATTTGTTTGTGTTGTTTAAGATGCAAAATTACACATTATTTTAAAGTAGCCTGTTAATTTTAAGATTTATCGGTATTGATTTTTAAAAACTTTATTAACAATATTGCCCAAGCAATAATTAGCATGAGTCCGCCAATTGGTGTTACAAAACCAATGGTTTTGAAATCAAAACCTGAAAGCTCATTAGTTGCCAACCCATAGATAGAGCCTGAAAAAAATAAAACTCCAAAAACTGTTAGATAAAAAATAATTTGCTTGGACTTTATGTTAAGTGCCGAGTAACTTCCAACAAATAACAAAAATAGCGCATGATACATTTGATAACGTACACCTGTCTCAAAGGTTTGTTGTGATTCAACAGAAATCAAGGCCTTCAATCCATGAGCGCCAAAAGCACCGAGAGCAATTGCAGTAAGACCTAAAACACTTCCAGTAATGAGAATTTTTTTGTTCATATATTAATTTAATTTAGGTTTTTATAACCCATTGTATTTAGTAAATTCGTGAACACAAAACTACTCAACAAAACCCATTATGCGAAAGATTTTAGTTATTGGATCAGGAAAATCTGCTTCATACCTTATAAAGTATTTATTAGATAAATCTGTAGAAGAGGAATTACATATTATCGTTGGAGACATTAATATCTCAAATGCAAAAAAGCTCATTGGTGATCATGAGAATGCAAATGCAATTACGCTAGACGTTTTTGATAAATCATCAAGACAAGATGCTATTGAAAATTCAGATATTGTGATTTCGATGCTTCCTGCAAGATTTCATATTGAAGTTGCTAAAGACTGTATTACCTTCGGAAAAAACATGGTCACTGCGTCTTATGTAAGCGATGAAATGCAAAAATTAAACCATCGTGTTACCGAAAAAGGATTAGTCTTTATGAATGAAATTGGAGTAGACCCTGGAATAGATCATATGAGTGCTATGCAAGTTATAGACAAAATTCGTGATAAAGGAGGCAAAATGATTTTATTTGAATCGTTTACAGGTGGCTTAGTCGCTCCTGAAAGCGACAATAATTTATGGAATTATAAATTCACCTGGAATCCAAGAAATGTTGTGGTTGCCGGACAAGGTAGTGCCGCAAAGTTTTTGCAAGAAGGGGCTTATAAATATATTCCATACCACAGACTGTTTAGAAGAACAGAGTTTTTAGAAATTGATAATTTTGGCCGTTTTGAAGCCTATGCCAACAGAGATTCTCTTAAATATCAGTCGGTTTACGGATTAAATGATGTCAAAACCTTATATAGAGGTACAATGCGAAGAGTAGGTTTTAGTCGTGCTTGGAATATTTTTGTACAATTAGGAATGACAGATGACAGCTATACTATTGATGATAGTGAGAACATGAGTTATCGCGACTTCGTCAACTCCTTCTTATCGTATAGTCATACTGATTCTGTAGAATTAAAGTTTAGACATGCACTTAAAATCGACCAAGATGATATTGTTTGGGACAAGCTAGAGGAGTTAGATATTTTCAGTAAAACAAAAATGGTCGAACTTAAAAAAGCGACTCCAGCTCAAATTCTTCAAAAGATATTAATGGATAGCTGGACGCTTGAAACAGATGACAAAGACATGATTGTGATGTACCACAAATTTGGATACGAATTAGACGGTAAAAAGCATCAAATTGATTCAACTATGGTTACCATTGGTGAAGACCAAACCTACACTGCAATGGCGAAAACGGTTGGATTGCCTGTGGCTATGGCTACGCTAGATATCTTAAATGGAAAAATTACAACACCTGGTGTTCAAATCCCAATTACCAAAGAAGTGTATGAACCTATTCTTGACGAATTGAAAGATTATGGTATTGCGTTTACCGAAAAAGAAGTGCCTTATTTAGGTTATAATCCGTTGAATAACTAAATTCAAACCATTATTACTGAAATGAGCCAGGCATACATTATTTAAATCATCATGAAAATAGTTAACCAAAATATTCAAATTGACGGTATCGATAAAAAGATATTGCGCGCTTTGATGGCCGATGCCAGAACACCTATTTTAGAAATTGCCAGATTAGTTGGTATTTCTGGTGCTGCGATACATCAGCGACTTAGGAAATTGGAAAAATCGGGTCTCATCTCTGGTTCAAAATTTGTGATCAATCCAAAAGTATTAGGCTACACAACGATGGCTTTTATTGGCATATACTTAGACAAAGCCATTAGTAATCCGCAAGCTGTAAAACAATTACAAAAAATTCCTGAGGTCTTAGAATGTCATTATACTACTGGAAATTGGAGTATTTTCATAAAGGTCTTATGTAAAGACAATGAACACTTGATGTATGTTCTTAATCATGATATTCAATCCATAACAGGTGTCTCAAGAACTGAAACTTTTATTTCACTGGATCAACAAATTGAGCGTCAAATAAAGATCTAAAAATCGACAATAACAAAAAAAGGCAATCTCATAAGATTGCCTTTTTTTGTATTATATAATAAATATATTTTTATTGGATTACCAGCTTTTTAACAGTTGAAGCATTGTTGGAAGAAATGGTCATAAAATACATTCCTGTAGATAACACAGATCGTAAATCCAATTCTTTATCTACAGTTGTTCCTTCTAAATTAATAGACGATACTGTACGACCGTTAACATCAGTAACAGTAACCATTTCAAGCGCTACACCTGAATTTTTAATTGTAATTCTACCATTAGAGGGATTTGGAAATACCGAAACTGCAGCATTTAAATCAAACTCATTAGTTGATAAATTTGGAATATTCAATTTTAAGGGTATTGCTGCTACTAAAGCATCATAAGTAGCATCTAAACCTGGTGGATTAGGATCTGTACCATAATAATTAGCAGGATTTGTTAATGCTATTTTGGCCTCTTCTATTGTAGTAAATGTATAAGTTCCATTATAAATAGTATTATCAAATTCTACATCAACACCAGAACCAGCTCCAACACCTAAAGCCGTTCTAGGTAAACCTGTATCAGTCAAACCAAAAGGTAAAGATGTTTCATTACTATCATTTGGATCTCCAGCAAATTGAGTAGAGGCATTGTGAATCACAAAAATATAGGTCGGATTATTTGCCGCATTTGTTCCTCCAGCAGCATCAGTAGCATCTTGAAATACTACAACCTGATCTCCCGATGTTGCTAATCCAAAAGTGCCCGTAATTCTAGAATCAGTGTAAGGTGCAAAATTTGGATTTCCTTGAAACTTAATAATTTCACCAGCATCATGACCTCCAGCAGGTACTGTATATTTCTGTGCACCTTCTGTACAAGCAGGCGTTCTAAATCCGTCTGCTAAAGTTGTGGTACCGCAATCTGTAAAATAAATTCCTGTCCCTTCTGCCAAGTCGACATAAGTCACAAAAGCAAAATTGTCAGGTGTATCGGCTTGGTTCCATAATACACCAATATCACCTGCAGCTAATGTAGTTTGCGCATTTGTTTTCACACTAAACAATAGTGCACTAACACTAAATGTTAATAAAAGTAGTTTTGTTTTCATAATTCAATGGTTTAAGTTAGATACTAAATGTACTGTATATCAGCACATTATTGCTATTTTATTTGGTTTATTCTACGAATTACACAATTCGACGATAAAACCTTCCTTTGCTATTAAACAATTAAACTACATAACACAATTAGTTGCAGGTAATAGGAGATAGATTTAAGATTATTGTATAATTAATTTCTTAGTTATTGATGCGTCATTAGAACGAATTGTTACTAAATACAAACCAGACGTTAACGCATTGGTTAAATTGATTTCTTTATCTTGAGTTGCCCCTTCCAAATCAATAGTACTCACAATACGACCATTAATATCAGCTACTTGCATAGACTCTAAAGCTACTCCTTCACTTTTAATAGTTATAAGCCCGTTTGAAGGATTAGGGAATAAGGTCACACTGGCGTTTAAACCCAACTCATTAGTTGACAAAGTTGTAATAGTTAATGCTGCTGGTATAGCAGCTACAGCTGCATCATAAGTAGCATCTAAACCTGGTGGATTAGGGTTAGATCCGTAGTAATTAGCTGGATCTGTCAATGCTATTTTTGCATCTTCAATAGTTGTAAAGGTATAGCTTCCTGTATACACAGTGTTGTCAAACTCCACATCTACTCCTGGACCTGCACCAACTCCTAAAGCCGTTCTTGGCAATCCAGTATCGGTTAATCCAAATGGTAAAGAGGTTTCATTACTATCGCTAGGATCTCCCGTAAATAGTGTAGAAGCATTGTGGATTACAAAAAGATAAGTTGGAGTATTCCCTGCATTAGTTCCACCTGCTGCGCTTGTAGCATCTTGGAATACAACCACTTGATCTCCTGATGTCGCTAAGCCTAGGGATCCAGTAATTCTAGAATCGCTATATGGAGCAAAATCTGGACCAGCTGCTCCATCTACATACTGAATAATGTCACCTGCTGATAAACCTCCAGATGGTGCAGTATATTTTACGGCTCCTTCAGTGCAAGCAGGCATTCTAAACCCATCAGCTAATGTTGTAGTACCACAATCGGTAAAGTAGATTCCTGTCCCAGCTACAATATCTACAAAAGTCACAAAGGCAAAACTATCAGGCGTATCAGCTTGATTCCAGAATACAGCAATATCACCAGGCGCTAGTGTTGTTTGCGCATTGGTATTAGTGTTAAACATAAAAGCACTTACAATAAATGCTAAAGAGAGTAGTTTTGTTTTCATAATAATTAGTTTTTAAAAAGTTGAAAACCAAAGGTACTGAATGCGATTCCAGTACCTCAGGTATAATATGGATTTTCGATAAACGGTATCTTAGCTTCTCGAAGGATATATTCCCTGTAGTGCAATAATGTAGTTTACAGCCTGATACGGGTTTCTTATTGAAAACGGCTGACTTGCACCATTTATACTTGTTGCTCCAGACATACTAACCGTATTTCCTGTCATTGATTTATCAGGTGCATCAGTATTGAAATGCATTCCAGTAGTAGCCACACCAATAGTTTTACCTTGAGGATCCTCAGAAGTTCCATCCTCCTCATTTACACCAAGTGTTCCTTTCAACTGTCCTGCATCGTGACCATGATTAGCCATTTCTAAAGAGTTTAAGTAGTGTACTTCCGCTCCACCTTTTTGCCCTAATACTATTGGCGATAAACCTGGTCCATTTCCTGCACTAACAGCCTCACGCCCTCTCAAATCAGGTAATGCAAAAGTTGTTCTTCCATCACCTCCGTAAGTGGTTCCTAAGATTGAAAATAATGCTGTATATTGATTGATCGGTAATAATTGTCCTGCACATATTGCCCAACCGCGTGGTGCAAAATTACCTCCGAATATTTCAATTTGTCCTATCATTGGATTCATAATAATGTATGTTTTTAAATTGGTTATTTGTTTAATTTATATGGTACGTTCATCTAAATATTAATTCAATTTCGAACGTAACCAAAGCACACATCTATTTAGTTTCTTGATGGGAATGTTCCTTGAACTGCAATGATATAGTTAACAGCTAGATAAGGATTTCTTATAGAAAATGCTTGATTACCACCAGTATTCCCTGTATTTCCAGATACACTCACTGTGTTAGCTGTCATTGTTTTGTCAGGTGCATCAGTATTGTAAAGCAATCCATCTGTAGCAACACCAATCGTTTTTCCTTGTGGATCTTCAGAAGTTCCATCTTCTTCATTCACTCCTAATGTTCCTTTCAACTGACTTCCATCATGGCTATGAGCAGGTAATTCAGGTACAGTAAGCGTATGCGTTTCTGCTCCTCCTTTTGCGCCTAATCTAAAATCAGCTAATCCTGGTCCATGACCTGCACTAATAGGTGCACGACCTCTTAAATCTGGCAATCCAAAAGTAGTTCTACCATCACCTCCATAGGTTGTTCCTAAGATTGAGAATAATGCTGAGTTACTCGCGATTGATAGTAATTGTCCGTTACATAATGCCCACCCTCGTGGTGCAAAATTTCCACCGAACATGATAATTTCTCCTAAAAATTGATCCATAATAGTCTAATTATTTTGTGATTAATATGTTACAAATGTGAGATTATCACCTATGAAATTTTACCGCAAAATCACTATAACTTAAAAACACGTAGAAATACCTGTTTTTTCATATTCACACCTCTTATTTTCTACAATTTGAGTAGCTTTAAGGAATATTAATCAACTAAAACTAATTATTATGAGTACAACACCTTTAACTAGAACGCTTAAAGAAGGTACAGATTGGACAGAAAACTGGCAAAAAAATCACAAAACATTGCCTAAAGCTTTCAGAATCCCAGTAGATGATTTAGTAGCTTGTTTTAATGAGATGAACCTTAAGTTTTCTCTTGACACATCTACTAACAAGTTAACATTGATACCAGGTACTTTTAATCCTTCTTTGAGAGGATATCTTGCAACAGATGACAAAGGAGAAGATATGCTCCTAGTTGTAGGAACATCTACAACAGATGGAAAAAATTACAAAGACATCACATCGGTTGGGGGAAATTCTGCTATTTATGATTTCACAACTCCATGTCCAAGCGACTGTGATAAGGGAAGTATTCTTTATCATGACATAAAGTAATTAAAAAATTATTAATGAAATTAATAAATACCTTTTTTGAATACACAGGAATTATATTGATTTTCATTAATGCAATTCTATATGTTATAAGCTACAGAACTAATGAGAGGGCTGTAGCTTATAAATTTTTCACCTGGTATCTTATTATTTCATTTTTAACATCTTTATCTGTTTTTATTTTAAATAAATTTGTAATCAATAATCTATACCTGTCACATGTTTATTTCATAACACAATTCATTCTTCTAACCTATTTTTTTAGAGCTTTATTCAACCCTAAACAAAAAAAATACCCTCTATTTGTTCTAGCTATAGTATTAACAACTCTCGCTGTCAAATATGCCTATAATCCAAGTTTATTTTTCAAATTTAATCTTACTGAAATTTTTATCACTTCATTTCCCTTGGTAGTTTACTCTATAATACATTTGTATAATTCTCTTAATAAATCCTCTAGTTATATGTATATTAATGCTGGAATTTTGATTTACATATCTACAAGCACACTAATTTTTATTTTAGGAGACTATTTATCAATTTTCAGTAACAATCCAGCAGTAAAAAATATTTGGTTCATTAACAAAGTACTCTATGTTATATACATGATTTTAATATTAATCCAATGGAAAACGAAATTTCAGCAAGTCAAGAGCAAATCATAGGCGCACTTGTTTATGGTATTATATTTCTGGTCTTGGTAACACTGGGACTCATTCTGTTTTTCTACTATTCCAGAAAAAAAATCATTGAAAAAGAAGTGGAAAAAATCAATATCAAACTCGATCATCAGAAAAAAATATTACAAACCACAATTAAAGTTCAGGAGGAAGAACGAAATAGAATAGCACAGGACTTACATGATGCGATTAGCTCCAAACTCAACGTAGTAAGCTTAACAACAAATGTTTTAATTGATGATGATTCTATAAGTAATGAACATAAAGACGCTTTAAATCACATTCTGGATATCACAACAAGAACCTTAGAAAGCTCCAGAAAAATAGCACATGAACTCATGCCTCCAATATTAGATAAATTTGGTTTAAAAGTTGCTTTAGAGGAGTTATTTGACGAGTTTACATCCAATACATCTATTAAGATTAGTCACGATATTGACACCTTAGACCAGCTAGATAAACACAATGAATTACATGTGTTTAGAATAGCACAAGAGCTCATTAATAATGCGCTTAGACATGGAAAAGCAGATCAGCTTATAATGGAACTAAAAAAACAAAACCAGGGATTTGCACTAGTATTTAAAGATAACGGTATCGGTTTTGATGTTAAAGCCAATAATAAAAAATCTGGTATCGGATTACAAAATATAAAGAGCAGAGTTGCTATATTAAATGGGCAACTTTTTGTTGAGAGCTCAAAACATTCAGGAAGTACATTCACTATAAACTGTCAGACATATGGACACTAAAATCACCATTGCAATTGCAGATGACGAATTGTTATTTAGACAAGGACTCATCTCTATTTTAAGCAAAGAAAGTAACTTAGATATTCTTTTTGATGCTGAAGACGGAAATGATCTCATGACCCAATTAAGAGCAGCAGAACAACTTCCAGAGATTGTAATTACAGATCTAAAAATGCCTGGTCTTAATGGAGTAGAAACCACTAAATTGATACGGAAAGAATTTCCAGATATAAAAATCATTGCGCTCACCAGTTATTTCAGTAAACCCTTTATCATTAACATGATCTCTATTGGTGCTGTAGCCTATTTGGCAAAGAACAGTACTCCAAAGCTAATGCTAACAACCATTAAAGAGGTCGCCGAAAAAGGTTTTTACTATGATGAACAGGTTATGAAATTTATTCATGAAGGCTTACTCAATAGTAATGAGCAACTTAAAAAGTCAAATTTTGACACCACTTATTTTACCAAGCGTGAAAAAGAGGTGCTCGGATTGATTTGCGAACAATTCACCACTAATGAAATTGCCGAAAAGTTATTTATTAGTCCACGAACCGTTGATGGGCATCGCAATAACCTCCTACTAAAAACTGAATCCAAAAATCTCGCAGGACTTGTGGTATACGCTATTCAGAATAAGTTAGTTAATTTGGAAGAGAAGTTTTAAAATTAAAAAAGCATCCTGTTAAGAATGCTTTGATATATGATGTCTTCGGAAATCTTTAATCTCTTGACATAAAAATCTGTAAAACATACCAGAAGAGGAGCATTAATGATGCAAACAATCCTAATGATGCAGGAATATAATCCTCTTCAGAATATTTATGAATCAAATTTGATGTTTGATATAAAATTGAACCACCTGCTAACATACACATGGCTACTGAAAACCATAAGCCAAGACTAAATCCGAATAAAGATCCAGCTATTATTAGACCTAAAGCAATAAAAAAGGCAATAGTCAATCCCGTTTTCAAAAAAGAAAAATCCCGTTTTGTCACAAAGACTACTGCAGTAATTCCAGTAAAAAGCGCAAGAGTTACAATGGCTGCCTGATTCAGTATCTCTGGTCCTGATTCCATATAAAACGCAGCAATATAAATCATTGGCACAAAAATAAATGCTTGAGCAAAAACATAAAGTCCATAAGCCAAATATTGCTTGGTCTTGTCCTGAGTTTTCATTGTCATCCGCTCTGCATAGGTTGTCACCAACATAAAACCACCTAACATCAATAACCATCGCATACCTTGCGTCATTGACAAGGCAAAATTAACTATAGCATCACTTTGAAGAAGCAACCATTCAAATAGTATAAATACTAAAACACCACCTGCAACATGTGCATAGGTTTTTTTATAAAAGGCCACACGTGCCTCACTAGTCAAGTGACTGACTAATAATTTACCTTCAAAATTATCAAAAGAGTTTTCTGTTGAATTTTCCATATATAAAATTAGTTAAGTAAGATCCAAAATACTAAAAATGACAGTGATTCATGTGTAAAAAATCGAAAATTTCTAAATACACTTAATCTCTTCTTCCACCAAACACCTGAAGTCCCCAATATAACAGTGAGGCCAATGCACCAATGGCTGCCACAAGATAAGTTCTTGCTGCCCATTTTAGAGCATCTTGAGATCCCTTATACTCTTCTGGTGTCACCATGTTTTTATTTTTTAACCAGGCTAAAGCTCTATTACTGGCGTCGTACTCTACTGGTAAGGTTATAAAACTAAATAAGGTTGCTGCTCCCATAAATACTAATCCTGCAACAGCTACCCAATAGCCAAGACCAACACCTGCTCCAGCACCTAAAACCAATCCACCAATAACCAACCAAGTTGACATTCCTGAAGTTACAGAAACTACAGGCACTAAAGCTGATCGCATTTGTAGTGCACTATAAGCTTGAGCATGCTGAATGGCATGACCACATTCATGTGCTGCAACAGCAGCAGCAGCAGCATTTCTCTGGTTATAAACAGCTTCACTTAAATTTACCGTTTTATTTTTCGGATTGTAATGATCTGTTAACTGGCCTCTAACCGAGATGACCTCAACATCACTAATACCATGATCCATAAGCATTTTCTCAGCAATCTCTTTTCCGCTCATACCATTGCGCAATTGTACTCTTGAATATTGAGCAAATTTTCGTTTTAACTGACCGCTTACTAGTGCACTAACTAAAGCTATAGCTCCAATTAGTACATAATATCCCATCATTCCACTCATAACATTTTATATTATAATTATTGTAGATATATCAACAAAAAGTAAGCCAATTTTAGCTTAGGAAATTTTGTCAGTAAACTGCATCTCAAAATCTATTTCATATAGCAGACACAGACCAATTAAATGCTTCGGCAATTTCTTCATAGACAACTTTACCATTGACAATATTTAATCCCTTGGCTAAAACCTCGTCGTTAGCGCAAGCTATTTCCCAGCCTTGATTGGCTAATTTCAAAACATATGGCAAAGTAACATTTGTTAAGGCAAGTGTTGACGTATAAGGAACAGCTCCAGGCATATTTGCCACACAATAATGTACAACATCATCAATTATATAGGTAGGATTTTCGTGTGTTGTGGGTTTTGTGGTTTCTATACAACCTCCTTGATCAACGGCAACATCAACAATGACAGTACCTGGTCGCATATCTCTTAACATGTCTCTTGTTATTAATTTAGGTGCTTTTGCTCCTTTAATTAAGACACCTCCAATAATTAAATCATGGTCTCTTATACGTTTTCTAATAGTATATTCGCTTGAAAACTCAGTTACAACATGATTAGGCATTACATCATTAACGTAACGTAATTGCTTCATATTAATATCCATAATGGTCACATGAGCTCCTAAACCAGCAGCCATTTTAGCAGCTTGAATACCCACAACTCCAGCACCTAAAACTAAAACTTTTCCCGGAGGAACACCAGGCACTCCTCCCAAGAGTACACCTCGACCTTTAATAGGTTTTTCTAAATACTTAGCGCCTTGCTGAACTGCCATTCGACCTGCAACCTCAGACATTGGCGTTAGCAATGGCAAAGAACCGTCTTTATCTTCTACTGTTTCATAGGCAATACAAACAGCTTTACTTTGAAGCATTGCTTTGGTAAGAGCTTCACTTGACGCAAAATGAAAATAGGTGAAAATGACGTGATCAGAGGTAATCAAAGGATACTCTTCTTCAATAGGTTCCTTTACCTTAACAATCATCTTACTTGATGCATAAACTTCTTTTATAGTCTCAAGTACATGAGCTCCAACATCAATATAATCCTGATCAAAAAAACCACTACCAAAACCAGCATTTTTCTGGACAAATACAGTATGACCGCTTTTTGTTAACTCAAAAACACCAGAAGGAGTCATACCTACACGACTTTCATTATTTTTAATTTCTTTCGGAACACCTATAATCATTGACTACATATTTAATGGTTTCAGAAAGAAAAATACAATGAATATTAAAAGAGAAGCCAAGCAAGTATAACTTCTTAAATATTTTTATGAATTTCTCAAATTTGAGAGCTCATATTATGAAATTTTCAATTTGTACTCGCTTGATGTATTTTCTAATTGTTGATACATAATTTATTGTTTCAATAAATACCGTGAAAGTTATGGCTATCAGTCTTCAGCATAAATTGCTTTTACGACTCTGCTGTTCTCAAAGATCACTATGAGTTGGTCTTCTTCAGATTCAAAAAAGCTCGGTCCTTTTCCAACTTCATAAATCATTTGAAAGTTCTGTTCTGAACTAAAAAGATCTGGTTCGCCTAAAAGTGAAATGACTTCAACATCGGTTTTCCCTAAAAGCAATTCATTATCAACAATATCCTCGCACATTTTATACCGCATGGTAGGATTTGAACGCCATTCCTTTTCATTGAATCGCTCCTCAAATAACCAAATTAGAGAGCTTGCAGAGATAAATGCCACAAAAAAGAACAATAACACCTTGTCATATTTTTTGAAGCCAAAATTCATGTATCCTATCCTACAATATTTACAATTTTCCCAGGTACGATAATCACTTTTTTAGGAGTACGACCATCTAATTGAGCAATAGTTTTCTCATGAGCCATCACTGCTTTTTCAATATCCTCCTTACTCAAATCCAATGACAACTCTATGGTAAATCGCATTTTACCATTAAACGAAATTGGATAATTCTTGCTACTCTCTACTAAATGTTTCTCTTCAAACTTCGGAAATGGAGCTGTGGAGATTGATTGGTCATTACCAAGTCTGTTCCATAACTCTTCAGCAATATGAGGTGCATAAGGTGAAATCAAAACAAGTAACGGTTCTAGTATTGCTTTACTAGTACATTTTTGCGCTGTCAATTCATTTACTGCGATCATAAAGGTAGACACAGACGTATTGAAAGAGAAGTTTTCAATATCCTCTTCAACTTTTTTAATAGTTTTATGAAGTGTTTTCAGATTGTCTTTTGTCGGTTCAACATCATTCACTTTTAAGCCATTGTCATCTACAAATAGCTTCCATAACTTTTTAAGAAAACCATGCACACCTGTAATACCAGCCGTATTCCAAGGCTTGGCTTGTTCTAAAGGCCCAAGGAACATTTCATAAAGACGAAGGCTATCGGCTCCGTATTGCTCGCAAATGGAATCTGGATTAACAACGTTGTATTTGGACTTGGACATCTTTTCAACTTCACGACCAACCTTGTAAACGTCATTATTATTTTCAATGATTTCTCCGTTTTCTCCAATAAAAATTGCATCATTAAATTCTTCTCTCCAATTTTTAAAAGCTTCAATATCTAACTCATCCGATGCATTTATAAAAGAAACATCAGAATACAGGTTTTGAAAGCTATTCATTCCAATAGAAATTTGAGTTGTATTCTCAGTGGTTATACTAAATAATAAATCACTTAAATTATTAAGAATATTAGTATTAGAATGTGATAATCCATTATTTAATTTACTTCTTCGAAGTGTTAATCTAAATTCCTTATCAAGTTTATTTTCAGAAAATATTCTTTCTATTTCATCAATATATTTTGAAGAAAGAAATACTTTATTCAAATTGTCTCCAACAGTATCTTTTCCATATTTATTTCTTTGGCCTTGACAACCATAAAAGCTTAACCTATATACTATAGCACTCGTACCTAAAATCATGCCTTGGTTAATCAGCTTCTTAAACGGCTCATCCACTCCAACAAAACCTCTGTCGTGCATAAACTTCACCCAAAAACGCGAGTACAATAAATGTCCTGTAGCGTGCTCGCTTCCTCCAATATAAAGATCAACATTCTCCCAGTATTTTAATGCGTCTTCCGTAGCAAAAGCACCATCTCTATTAGCAACCTCTTCCATGTATCTAAAGAAATACCAAGAGCTTCCTGCCCAACCAGGCATGGTGTTGAGTTCTAAAGGAAAGACATTTTCATTGTCTATCAACTCATTTGAAACGACTTTGTTATTTTTTTTGTCCCACGCCCAAACATCTGCACGACCTAAAGGTGGTTCACCTTCTTCGGTTGGTAAATATTTTTCAACTTCTGGCAATAGAATTGGTAGGTGTTTCTGCTCGATCATTTGCGGCATCCCGTTCACATAATACACAGGAAAGGGTTCTCCCCAATAGCGTTGTCGGCTAAACACCGCATCACGCAATCTATAGTTTGTTTTTCCTTCGCCCTGACCTAATTGTTCTAATTCATAAATGGCGCGTTTTGTAGCTTTCTTGTAGTTCATTCCGTTAAGGAAATCGCTATTAGCAATAATGGTGTTGTCTTTATCTCCAAAGGCTTCTTCGGAAATATCTACACCTTCAAAAATGTTAGGAATAGGAATATTGAAATGTTTAGCAAAATCATAATCACGTTGATCTCCACATGGTACAGACATCACTGCACCTGTTCCGTAGCCAGCCAACACATAATCACCAATCCAAATTGGAATCGGTTCTTTAGTAAATGGATGTTCTGCATAAGCACCCGTAAACACACCAGAAATGGTTTTTACATCTGCCATACGATCGCGTTCGCTTCGTTTTGCTGTAGCTTCAATATAGGCATCAACCTCAGCTTTTTGATCCTCAGTAGTAATTTTTGATACTAAGTCGTGCTCTGGAGCTAAGGTCATAAATGACACACCAAAAATGGTGTCAGGTCGTGTGGTGAACACTTCAATAACCTCGTCGTGATCATTAACATTGAACGACACAGAAGCACCAACCGATTTCCCAATCCAGTTACGCTGACTTTCCTTGAGCGAATCGGTCCAGTCAATAGTATCTAATCCTTGAAGTAAGCGTTCAGCATAGGCAGAAATCCGCATACTCCATTGGGTCATTTTTTTTCTGATTACAGGATGACCACCACGTTCAGATACGCCATTAACAATCTCGTCGTTAGCCAAAACAGTTCCCAATGCAGGACACCAATTCACTTCAGTTTCGGCAAGATATGCCAATCTATAATTTAAAAGAATCTCTTGTTGCTTTTCAGAAGAATAACTGTTCCATTCTTCCGCAGAAAATAAATCAACACTCTCATTACAAGACTCATTTAAGGTATAATTTCCTTGTTCTTCAAACAAAGCTATCAGTTCCGAAATTGGAAATGCTTTTTCATGAACTTTACAATACCAAGACTCAAATAGCTGAATAAAGATCCATTGGGTCCACTTGTAATACTCAGGATTACTGGTACGTACTTCTCTACTCCAATCAAATGAAAACCCGATTTGATCTAATTGTCTTCTATAGGTTTTTATATTGGTTTCGGTAGTAATTGCTGGATGCTGACCTGTTTGAATGGCATACTGCTCGGCAGGCAAACCAAAACTATCATAACCTTGAGGATGTAACACATTAAACCCTTTGTGGCGTTTGTAGCGCGCATAGATATCACTGGCAATATAACCTAGTGGGTGACCAACGTGTAATCCTGCTCCACTGGGATAAGGGAACATATCTAATACGTAATATTTAGGCTTATCACTATTGTTTTCAGCTTTGAATGTCTGATGCTCTGCCCAATAATTTTGCCACTTGGCTTCTATCTCGTTGAAATTGTATTTCATAACTTATATAAACAATCGTTGTTTTATGTCATTTCTAGCGCAGTCGAGACATCTTATTATTTTCTTCACTAACATCTCGACTACGCTCGATGTGACAGTTGAAAAGACTGATCTGTTCTAAATGACATTTAAAGTTCGCAAATTTACAGGTATTGCAACACAATTAAAAGTTTAAGCGTTGTAAACCTTATACAAACAAATTGTTTTTTATTTTTACAGCATTAATCCAGCACTTTTATGAGTACATCTTTTGACAGATATCAAAAACGAAAATTAATTTCTTCATACTTTTCTGTGGTGATCAGCATTGCATTGGTCTTGTTTTTATTGGGATGTCTTGGATTATTAGTTCTTAATGCTAAAAAAGTAGCCGATCATTTTAGAGAGCAGGTAGTTGTAACCATTTACTTAAACGATTCTGCAAAGGAAGTGGAAGTAAATCAACTACAAAAAAGTTTGGCTATGGCTGAATATACTAAAGACGCCAAATATGTGTCAAAAGAGGAAGCTGCTCAAATTGTCAAATCTGATATTGGTGAAGATTTCATGGAGTTTTTAGGAGCTAATCCACTTCAAAATTCTATTGATGTCTACCTAAAAGCAGATTATGTCACCAACGAAACTTTAGATGGTATCACATCCGAACTCGCTAATAAAGCCTTTATTGAAGATATTAAATACGATAATGATCTGGTTGAGATCATGAATAACAATGTGAAAAAGATCACGTTTTGGGTGCTTATTTTAAGTGCACTGTTTACATTAATAGCAGTATTATTAATTAATAGTTCTATCAGATTAGCAGTTTATTCAAAGCGATTTATCATTAAAACTATGCAAATGGTTGGAGCTACCAAACGCTTTATTAGAAGACCATTTGTGTTTAAAAGTATTCAGTTAGGAATTATTGGAGCTATCGTTGCTTTGATTGGAATGGGTGTTGTATTGTACTATCTGAATATAACGTTCCCAGAATTAGAGCTTTTACAAAAACCAGTATTGATTGGCGCCTTATTTATTGGAGTTTTTCTTCTTGGTATTTTGATTACTTGGATTAGTACATTCATTGCCACACAACGTTTCTTAAATTTGAAGACCGACCAATTGTATTATTAAACTCAACATATTTTGAAAAAACTCTTATTCCTTTTTTTAGCGCTGTCTACTTTTGCTTGCAAGACTGAACCTCAAATGCCTGAAAATTTTGATTATGGCTCTATTGAAAATAGCGTCTATACAAACAATTATTTCAATATGCGCTTCCCTTTTGATGAATCATGGGATGTACAGTCAAAAGATGAGATCCAAAATATTATGGATTCAGGCGAGGATATTATTACCGATGATAGGATAAAACGCGCCATCAAAGCTTCAGAAGTTAATACTGCTAATTTGTTTGTTGCCTATTTCTACGAATTGGGAAGTGTCTTTACCTATAATCCTTCAATAATAATTGTTGCCGAAAACATTAAGATGTTTCCACAAGTCACAAGAGGAAGTGATTATTTAGTTGAGGCTAAAAAAATACTAAAAGGCACTTCTTTAGGGTACGAGTTTGAAATGGGAACAGAACCTAAAATTATCGATGGAAAAAGTTTTGACATCATGAACGTTACTGGTAATTACATGGGAAATCAGTTTAGTCAAAAATATATGTCAACCATAACGAAGGGATTTAGCCTGTCATTTATTTTATCTTATAACTCTGATGACCAATTAAACCAATTAATGGAAGCCATAAATAAGATGTCTTTTACAGATGGAAAATCTAAAAAGAAAAATTAAATAGTATAATAACATCTACTTTTAAACGATAGTATTTATATCCTCCAACCATAACCAGTTGTGAAAACGCTAACTAAATTTAGATACTCTTAACGCTAAAGTTTTAAATAAAACCGTTACTTTGCATTTACCAAAATTGTTTTTCGGTACTTCAGAACATATTGTACAACTGGCAATTTGTGATGAAATTATATTTACAGAATTCCCCTCTAACGCAAAAGCCACAGAGGATTAAGTTAACATTATGGGAGAACAGAAACGAAAAGAAACAACTAAAGACGATTTTATCTTCGGAAAGAAAAACTACAAGTTTATGCTTATTGGTTTAGCTTGTATTGTACTTGGTTTTATTTTGATGTCTGGTGGTGGTAGCGACGACCCAAATGTCTGGAATCCTGATGTATTTAGCTGGAGACGCATCAGACTAGCTCCTACTTTGGTCCTTATAGGTTTTGGTATTCAGGTGTATGCTATTCTACTAAATCCTAACAAGGATTCTAAATCTTAAAACTTCTATATAAATTCTAATTCTTTTTATCAATTGGTAACTCTATTTTGATATTTTTGCCTCATGGATATCATCGATTCAATTGTATTAGGAATTGTTCAAGGACTTACCGAGTTTTTACCTGTGTCTTCCAGTGGTCATCTGGAGCTAGGAAAAGCTATTCTTGGTGATAAATCTGTTCCTAAAGAAAGCCTTTTATTTACTGTAGTTCTACATTTTGCTACTGCACTAAGTACAATGGTCGTGTTCAGAAAAGATATTCTGGACATCATTAAAGGTATTTTGAAATTTGAGTGGAATGAAGATCTTCAATTTATTTCAAAAATTGCCTTATCTATGATTCCTGCAGTTATTGTAGGTCTTTTTTTTGAAGAACAATTAGAACAACTATTTGGTGGAAACATTCTACTCGTTGGCTGTATGCTTATCGTTACTGCTTTATTGTTATTCTTAGCCGACAGAGCTAAAGACACTAATAAAAAAGTAAGTTTTGCCAATGCTTTTGTAATTGGTATTTCTCAAGCTGTCGCCATGTTACCAGGAATTTCAAGATCTGGAGCTACAATTTCAACATCTGTATTACTTGGAAATGATAAAACTAAAGCTGCTCGATTTTCTTTTTTAATGGTAGTTCCTCTAATCTTTGGAAAAATTGCTAAAGACGTTTTAAGCGGAGATATTACTTACGAAAGCTCAAACTTTACGAGCTTAGGCGTTGGCTTTATAGCGGCATTTGTGGCTGGATTATTTGCTTGCACTTGGATGATTGCTCTGGTTAAAAAAAGTAAGCTATCCTATTTTGCATTTTACTGTGTTATTGTTGGTCTTATTACCATTGTTTTTTCGCTTTTAAATACCTAATTCCATGACTGCTGAAGACTTCAAGAATGGTCAGACCTTACTCATAGACAAACCTCTTACTTGGACCTCTTTTCAAGCGGTTAACAAATTGCGTTGGGAAATACGGCAAGCCTTTAACATAAAAAAAATAAAAGTGGGTCATGCAGGCACACTAGATCCTTTAGCTACAGGATTACTTATTATTTGCACAGGCAAAATGACCAAACAGATTAATACGTTTCAAGGTCAGGACAAAGAATATACAGGTACTTTTATTTTAGGAAGTACCACACCTTCATACGATCTGGAAACTGAAATAGACCAAACGTTTCCAACTGAGCACATTTCCGAGGCAATGCTACATAATGTCACTAAACAATTTATTGGTGATATTGAACAATTTCCTCCTGTATTCTCAGCCTTAAAAAAAGACGGAAAACGCTTATATGAATATGCCAGAGCTGGCGAACACGTGGAGATCAAATCGCGTACAGTTCACATTTCAGAATTTGAAATCACGAAAATTGATGGTCTAAACATTTATTTTAGAGTAGTGTGCAGTAAAGGAACCTACATTCGTTCTTTGGCTCACGACTTCGGAAAGGCATTACAATCTGGTGCTCACCTTTCGGTATTACGACGTACAAAAATTGGCGATTTTGATGTAAAAAATGCCATATCTCCTCAGGATTTTATTGCTAATTTAAGTACTGACAATAGCTAGTTTTCACTCAATTTGATCCAATTTGTGTATCTTAACGTATATAATAGACCAACTTTAATTAAAATTACGCCTACTTGACCTTTATTGAAAAACATAAAGCACTTCTAATAACGTCCTTAATAACAGGCACGTTGCTTCTTGCGATGTTTAGTTTTCACATTAAGAAAAAAACCGAATTTATTGCTGAAAGTTATTACGAGATCGAACCTCAAACCATTGAAGAGCTTGAGAAACTTGAACGTTTGAAAGCCCTTGAAGAACAAGAAAACACGTCTCCAAAAACCAATCAGGCATTTAATGAAGATGAAGAGTTTAAAAAAATTATGCGAAACTTCAAATCGGTGAGCAATGACATTGAAGATGCTTCGGAAACACCCGAAACGCCTTCAGAAGACACCTCTGAAAATCCAGAAGATGTATTGACATCTAATGAAACTATTGGCACATCAAAACGCTATGCCTTAAATGACGAGGAGCGAAAAACTTTCAATAAAGCTAATGATATTTTGGCCATGCATTCTTCAGAAAAAGACGATAAAAACACCAAAGGAAATTCCAGTAGTAGCGTTTCTTTTTCATTGAGTAATAGAACAAAAATTAGTCTGCCTCCTCCTGTTTACCTTTGTGAGGAAAATGGGAAAATTATAGTAAATATTACAGTGAATGCTAAGGGTATTGTGACCAACACCTATATTAATTCGTCATCGTCTTCAAAAAACCAATGCTTGATTGATCATGCCTTAGAATATGCAAAAAATGCCCGATTCTCCTCTGCTGAGCGTAAAAGCCAGATTGGTTCAATCACCTATTATTTTCAAGGCAAAAGGTAGTTACAGTTCTAAAAGCTGTAAGACATCACTAATAATATTCTGTCCTTTATTTTTATTATACCAGCCTTGCAGCGCTTCTTTAAACTCAGGAGTTAATGTGCCATGCTTAGCTTTGAAATCATTGACCATTTGGGTTGCTTCACTTGGTCTTGGACCAAAGGTATTTAATACCTCTCCAGTTGTATTATCGATCATGATCAGTTTAGCAATAGCACGTCCACCATTGGTAAGAAACTGGCCCATTAATGCTTCATTTTCATCTCTAAATACCAGTTTCAAATCGATGTTTTCAGAAAGTTCAGCTATTTTATTTAATACGGGAATCACATGAGCCGCATCACCACACCAACTTTCGGTGATGACCAACCAAGTTACATTTCCACTGAAATTTGATACTTTTTCCTCAATGTCTTCGGAAATTTTAACGGTTTTATCCCAACGCTTCATTCTACGGTCGTTAAGCATGGTGTAGTTGGCTAATGCTTCTGTTTTATCTAAACCTGAAGTAGACCCTTGCTCAACTAATTCGCTTACTAATGCGCGATAATCATCATAAGAGATGGCTTTTTTTAAGCTATCTGAAATGATGTTCTGTACTGATATGTGTTCCAATGTTATCATAGTTTTAAAAACTCAAAATTACATCAAAACAGATCAAAATCATGTAATTTAAGTTACAAACTATAGACCTGTTTTGACAGTGCTTCATTATAAGACGGATTCTTTGTGAAAAACTTACTATTTTTAGTTTTCAATAGAATACTTATGACAAAACATAAATGTGGCTGGTGTCTTGGTGATGATCTTTATGAGGCTTATCACGATACAGAATGGGGTGTTCCTGTTAAGGACGATGACACCTTGTTTGAGTTTTTAATTTTAGAGACCTTTCAAGCGGGTTTAAGCTGGATAACTGTTTTAAAAAAACGAGAAAACTTCAGAAAAGCTTTTGATCAATTTGATTACAAAAAAATTGCAGCATATGATCAAAAAAAGATTGACCGCTTATTGCAAAATGAAGGCATTATAAGAAACAAACTCAAAGTAAATGCTACTATTACTAATGCGCAGGCTTTTATGGCTATTCAAGATGAATTTGGTTCTTTTTCGAAATATATCTGGGGCTTTGTTGATGACAAACCTATTAAAAATGCTTTTAAAGACTACAAACATGCACCTGCCAACACACCTTTGAGTGATGTCATAAGTAAAGATCTAAAAAAACGCGGATTTAAGTTTGTGGGTTCTACAGTTGTATATGCACATATGCAAGCTACAGGAATGGTCAATGATCATGAGATTAATTGTTTTAGATATGATGAAGTATAAACTAGTAAGTACGATATTTGGTTTCTTTTTTTTTGTAAGTCTTACAGCACAAACGAAAAATGAAAAGGAGCTGAGAATAGATATTTCTAATTTTCCAGAGCATGCCCAAAGCATTTTGAGAACACTTCCTGAAAAAGCAAAACGGGTAAAATTTTATAAAGAAACGGATAGCATAAAGGAAAGTTTTGAAAGTAAATTCAAGTATAAGCATCATTGGCACAGTGTTGAATTTGATAGTGATGGAAATCTGGAAGACATCGAAGTAAATATAAAAAAGAAACAAATTCCTAATCCTGTTCTTGATGCTATTAACATGCATTTAAAGAACAATTCTGATAAATACGACATTATAAAAATACAAGAGCAATATGTTTATGAGGCTAAAATTTCCGAAGCAGAATTATTAAGTGCTGTACTCGAAAAAAGAGAAAAAATGGCGTCTAACTATGAAATTATGATTGCATTAAAAAAAGATAAAATCTGGAACTTACGCGAAATCACTTTTAACAGTCAAGGTCATTTTTTAAGCACCCGAAATATACAACAAGATAGCTATGAATATATCATGTACTAGAGTTCTAGTCGTGCTTTTTATGTTTGTAGCTACAACCAGCAAGGCACAAGATAACACTGAAGCTTTTCATGAACATGAATTTGCATTCCGACATAAATTTAGCAAGAACTACAGTGCTAATTTCGGACTGGGTTCTCGAGCCTTTATTTACACAGATGATGCGCTTTCTTATAGAATGCGTCAAATACAAATTAGTCATTTTTCTACAGTAAAACTAGACTTAAAACACAGTATTGCCTTAGGTGTAATGTTCAGAAACAGAGCTCTTTTTGAAGACTCCAGCAATGAAATCAGACTCACACAACAGTTTAATAAAAAAACCATTTCTCGAACTTTACGTCTCGGACACCGAATTAGAAGTGAACAACGTTTTTTTGAACATTACACTGCTTTTAGGTTTCGATATCGATTGGCTTTAGATCTACCATTGCAAGGTTTAAAATTAGATGTTGGCGAAACCTATCTCGTCGTATCTAATGAAGGTTTGCTAACCAATTCTAAGATTGATAAACCCGAAATTGAATATCGCTTATCTCCCTCTATTGGTATGCTGTTATCAGAGGGTTTAAATATCGAATTTGGTCTGGAATTACGTCTGGACAAATTAAACATAAACACCGAAGAGACTTTATTTTTTAATACCTCAATTGAGTATGACCTTTAGTCTAAATAGCTTAAAAACTCTGCTCTTGAAATATCCTCTGCTCCTAAACTCTCTAGGTGGTTAGTGTAGATCTGGCAATCTATGAGCTTGTAATCAGACTGCTGAACAAATGAGATAAAACCCACTTTACTGGCATTACTAACAGTACTAAACATACTCTCACCACAAAAAATACCATTTCCAACATCCACGCCATATAATCCACCAACTAACTGATCATCTAACCAAACTTCAACAGATTTAGCATATCCCAATTTATACATTTGTACGTAAGCCGCTTTCATACTTTTAGTAATCCAGGTGCCTTGTTGACCATCTCGCTTAATTTTGGAACACTGCTCAATAACAGCCTCAAAATCTTTGTTTAGAGTAACTATAAAATCAGTATTCCTGAGGACTTGCTTCATACTCTTAGACACTTTTAGTTTCTCTGGAAACAAAACAAATCTTGGATCTGGAGACCACCAAACAATGGGCTCTTCCTGATCAAACCATGGAAAGATGCCTTTTTTATAGGCAAGACATAACCTTCTGGGCGACAAATCACCTCCAATAGCTACTATACCCTCTTTTGAAGCAGTTGATACATCTGGAAATTCTATGTCTTTATTAAGAAAATGCATATGATACTACAACGTTATAGTTGATAAATTGTGTGTTAAATCTAGCAATTAACTTTGAAAATTTTTCATTTTTTGTCATCTTTGATATGACCTTTGTGAATTAAATTTTGTTCATCATTGCTTTTTTTTGAGTTTGTTTGTAAAGGTCAAACCTAAAACCACAATACTAAGTCCCAAAGAAATTTGGGACTTTTTACATAAAAAAAAGCCTCAATGATCATTGAAGCTTTTCTATTTAATTTTTTAAGGTCTTTAAAACGGTAGATCATCGTGATCTTCTTCATTTAAATTTGTTGCTGGTTCAAAAGCTTCTGTTGGAGCTACTGGTGGCATATTTTCTGCCTCAGATTGTAAAGCTTCAATTCTCCATCCTTGTACAGAATTAAAATATTTAGTTTCCCCTTGAGGGTTAACCCATTCTCTTCCCCTTAAGTTGATATTTACTTTTACAGCCTGTCCTACTTGATAGTTATTTAATAGATCGGTTTTATCTTGAACAAATTCAACCAAAATATGTTGTGGATATTGTTCTTCTGTCGTTACTACCAATTCTCTCTTTCTAAACCCATTGCTTCCAAACGTTTGAGTTTCTCCAATCATTTTGATTTTTCCTTGTACTTCCATTTTTGTATTACTTATATTTAATTTAGATTGTTTTTAATTCCTAAGATAGGAGCAATTTCCATGCACTATCTACATCGCCATAGCTCAAATAGTTTCTGGCAATTTTATGTTTTTCGTGATGAGACATATCTTTAATGTTTGGATAACGTTCACTTACATTAGTTATGAATTCATCAATTTCTTGTTGTTCTGGCAAGCTCTCAACATTACCTAACATGCCTAAATCATTTCCTGTTAGCACCATGCTGTTTTTAACTTGACTTGGCATGGCATCTACTCCAATACCTAGAGTTGACAAAGGCTTAGGGATTTCAAAAAATCCTTTCTTAGCACGATTATAATAACTACCACCAGCTCTGGCCACTAAATCTAATTTCTCTTGCACTATAACTTCTTTGTCATCAAGTACCTCATCAGAAATGTGTAGTTTAACCACTTCACAGATCACTAAGTTTCCTGCACCACCTTCGGTTCCTAAATGCACAATTTCATTTACTTTACATTCAAACTGAACAGGAGATTCAGCCACTCTAAACGGTTTTACAATATCAGACGCTAACATGGTTAGTCCTGCTTTTTCAAACTCATTTACGCCTTTAGCATACTCTGTACTACTCAAAGACATTTGCTGAACAATATCGTAATTAACAACGTTGATAACAACTTCTTTGGTAGCCTCAGCATTTTCTAATGTGTGTTTCGTAGTATTGTTTCTAACACGACGTGCTGGAGAAAAAATCATAATAGGCGGATTGGCACTAAACACATTAAAAAAGCTGTAAGGTGACAAGTTAGGTTTTCCATCTGCATCTACAGTACTTGCAAAGGCTATAGGTCTTGGCGCTACTGCACTAAGCAAATAACCATGTAATCGTGCTGTCGAAATGTCTTTTGGATCAAAAGATGCCATTTGTTGTTGTTTTCCCCTTAAAGATAACCGCTTCAAGATATTGAAATGCAAATGTAACCATATTGTCAATGTTATAAAAATGAATTCAAGTATCTCAACACAATATTATTAACATAAATCCTTTATATTTAAAATTCAAAATTATAGTTAATGGCTTTAACCATAAACCGAAATATGACACGATGGATTATCATCGTCTCCTCCTTTATTATTATCTCATTGATTCTATGGAATACCTACGTGTTTTTTCAGTATTTTAAGTCTGAAGAGCAAGCAAAAATGAAGATATGGACAAATGCATATGTAGAGTTTTCGAATAATTTAAACGACATACAATCTGGAACAGATGATGTTGAAATAAATATTGTAGCAGAAGGTATTGTTACCGATTCTACACTTACTACGCCTCTTCTTCTACTTGGAGAAAATAATAAAATTCTCAGCTCGAGGAATATCTCTCCCTACAGCAATAGTGGCAAGGCAGAAGACATTAAAAAAGATTCTGCTTATGTTGCCCAGAATTTTGATAAACTGATTGCAAAGTTTAGCGCAGAGAATGAACCTGTTGTTCTTGAGAACCTAAACAGAACCTTGTACTACGGAAATTCACCTCTACTAAATAAACTGAAGTACTATCCACTGGCACTATTACTAATCATTTTTCTATTTGCTGCAGTTGCATATTTCTTTTATAAAAGTTCAAAAACTGCCGATCAAAATAAACTCTGGACTGGTATGGCAAAAGAGACAGCACATCAAATTGGCACACCCTTATCGTCTCTTGTGGGTTGGACCGAAATATTAAGAAATGAAAAAGTTAACCCAGAATATCTTGTAGAAATTGAAAAGGACATTTCAAGATTACAAACCATTACAGATCGATTTAGTAAGATTGGTTCGGTGCCTACTCTAGCAGAAACTGATATTGTAAAAGAAACACTAGATACCTACGAATATCTAAAAGCACGTTCTTCTAAATTAATAGATTTTGAAATCATTGCACCTGAAAAAACATTACAGGTCAACCTCAATAAACAATTGTATAGTTGGACCATTGAAAATCTGGTGAAAAATGCCATTGATGCCATGAAAGGTAAAGGAAACTTAAAATTGGCTATCACTCATGATGATAAATTTGTGAAAGTAACTATCAAAGACACAGGCAAAGGAATTTCTAAACAAAATTTCAGCTCAGTCTTTCAACCAGGCTATACCACTAAAAAACGAGGCTGGGGATTAGGATTATCTCTAGCAAAACGTATAATTGAAGACTATCATAATGGAAAAATTAAAGTGCTTCAATCTGAAATAGGAAAAGGGACAACCATGCAAATTTCATTGAAATTACTATCTTAGAGTTCGATCATGAAACAACAGCAATACTTTACATTAAAAGAAGTTCAGCTTAATAATAACTGTCCGGAATGTTATTCTAATGAGGGTTTAGAGTTGACATTCAAACAGCGATTTGTTGAAAATGCTTTTTACAAAGCTATTACTACTGATACTATTAATGAAATGCATTGTAAGACCTGTAATACTGATATTTTCCCTGTACGATGGACCAACGATATTGAGCAAGTTGTAGCCTATCAACAACGTGCCGCTACTCCTAAACCGAAATCGATTAAACTGAAGAAATTAGCATGGATTCTAATCATTGCTGATGTTATACTATTGATTGTAGTCATTTTGTTTATGACTGGAATTATATCGATCTAATTACAAAAACGAGGCTATCTTTTGAGCCGTTGCTTCAAACGCCTCTTTATCCATTTGAGTTTTACTTGTAAATCGAGCGTCCTCCATAGTAGTTAATGGTATAAGGTGCACATGCACATGAGGAACTTCCAGACCAATAACCGACATTCCAACACGTTTGCAATCCACAGCTTTTTCAATGGCAATAGCAACCTGTCTTGAGAATTCCATAAGACCATGATATGTTGTTTCGTCTAGATCAAATAGTTTGTTCACTTCCTTTTTTGGAATGCATAAAGTATGACCCTTAGCGTTTGGATTGATATCTAGAAATGCCAGATAATTTTCGGTCTCTGCTACTTTATAACATGGTATGTCACCACTGATAATTTTTGTGAAGATTGATGCCATAATTTAGTGCTTTGTGTCACCTTGAGCAAAGTCGAAAGTTGATGTATTTAAAAACTTATATAGGTTCCGACTTCGCTTAACCTGACAATAGATTATAAATATAAAAAGATTCCTAATGATTAGGAATCTTTTCTCATATTTTAATCTGTTTAACAGGTCCAATAGGACTATCTGGTTATTTCTAAAACATCAAATTTTATTACACCATTTGGAACTTGCACTTCGGCAACTTCACCAACCGATTTTCCTAAAAGCCCTTTCCCAATAGGAGAATTCACTGAAATCTTTCCTGAGGCAAGATCTGCTTCACCATCGGCAACAAGTGTATAGGTCATTTCCATACCATTGGTTTGGTTCTTTATTCTCACCTTTGACAAAACTAGTGCTTTTGAGGTATCCATTTGTGATTCATCAATTACACGAGCACCTGCTAAAGTCTCCTCTAACTTCGCAATTTTCATCTCCAGCATTCCTTGAGCTTCCTTTGCTGCATCATATTCGGCATTTTCACTCAAATCCCCTTTGTCTCTAGCTTCAGCAATAGCTTGCGAGGCTCTTGGACGCTCTATATCTTTCAAGTGTTGTAACTCGTCTCTTAACTTTTTTAACCCTTCGGCAGTGTAATAAGATACTTTACTCATAATTCAATCGTTTATTAATAAAATATACTGAAATCTTTGTTGTGGCCATAGCTAAACCTGTTCAGCATAAAAAAAATCCCGCTATCACGAGATTTGAAATACAAAGATACAAAATATTTATTTCAACATTTAAATTATTGTAAATTGCGACCCAAAAATGGGCATTTAGCTAAAACCACTCATTTCTATTAAAAGTCTACTCATGAAAAGAATATTCCTTATCGTATCACTCTTATTTTTAACTAATTGCGGAAATGACGACACTATCAATAATTGTAATTTCTTGCTCAATGTTGGTGTGAATGCCTCACTTAATTTGAACCTGCCGGAATATAGTCAGTTGATGTTTATTAGTAATTCGGTATACATCCCAAATCAGGGAAATGGTGGCGTTTATGTGATTAATGTAGGTAATAACAGTTACAGAGCCTGGGATGCTTATGATCCTAATCACGTGCCTTCAAGTTGTTCCTTTTTAGAACGAGATGGCGTTAATGTCACTTGTGGTTGTGAAGACCAAAATGAATATAGCCTCTTTACAGGTCAATCTCTTGGAGATCCTTTGCCATGTGGACTTAAAGAATATCGCGTTACGGTTTCTGGTTCTGATATTGTAATTAGTAATTAATACAGCTTGAATTGAAAAAAATTAAAAAACCTCTTAATTGATCAATTAAGAGGTTTTTTAATTTTTATAAGCTTTAATTCACTAGAACTTTAGGGTTACGCCCAACAAAAAATTAGTAGTAGCTTGCGGATAAAATCCTGCAAAGTACCCTGTTGTGGTTCCTGTAGGGCTCGAACTATCGTCAAAGTCAAAAGATCCAAAATAACCGTTTGATACATATTTCTCATTGAAGATATTATTCACCAAGCCAGAAAATACTACAGATTTAAAAATGGATTTTGGTGTCCACTCATAAGTAATATTAAAATCGTTTACAAAGTAGCTCTCTAACTTAGAGTCTGGATTTTCTGTATTTCCCATAAATTGTTCGCCCACATATTTGCTTAACAATGACATCTGAAATCCCTCTCTTGGCTGAAACACAAAAGCATTGGCAGCTACGAATTCTGGCGAGAACGAAATATCAGTTGACCCCAGATCTTGTAATACGCCATTAACCGACTCAAATGTTTGTTTATTCTTATTAGAACTGATGGTAAAATTAGGTTGTACAGAAAACTGATTGGTAATAGCAACTGCGGCATCTACTTCCAATCCTAATCGGTAGCTATCTCCATTATTAGCTCGTATTGGATCTCCTGTAGTATCAATTTGACCTGTTAATACCAATTGCTCGTTATATAACATATAATAGGCATTGATATTTAACCTGAGCTTTTGTTGATTGTGTCTCCAACCCAACTCGAAATCGTTAAGTTGCTCTGGTTTTACAGTGGCATTATTCTCAAAATCACTCCGGTTTGGTTCTCGGTTGGCTCTGGCATATGAAAAATATAAACTATTGTTTGAATTCACTTTATATGTAATTCCTGCTTTAGGGTTGAAGAAATTATAGCTTTCATCAACATTAAACGGGATACGATCTGAGGTTAATCCCGAAGTTTCATAACCTACCATACGCAATTGCAAATCACCGTATAAACTAATCTTATCATTTAGGCGATATGTGGCTTTTGAAAAGAAACTCAAATCTGTTTTTTGTCCGTTACCTTCATAATAACGATCTCTTATTTCACTATCACTGGCAAACTCTGACCATATGATTTCACCAAAATGGTCACCATCATAAAAACTATATGAACTTCCAAAGATCAAATTCACTTCATTATTTTTATAGTTGGCACTAGCATTCAACACATAAAAATCATTATCAAGCCAACGACGTCTAATCAAATCGGTTGTGTTCACAGTTTCTCCTCCAATTTCGATTGGTGTCAAATCGTAATCGGCAAAATCTTCATCCTCTTTATATTGCTCAAAATATCCTCTTCCATAAGTATAATTTAAGCCTAAATTTGTAGACCATCTATTGTTGTAACGTTGGTTCCAATGTAACTGATAGTGATTTTGGTTGTAATTATCAACTTCATTGTCATAAAAACGTGTATTACCATCAGCATCTGTATATATACCTGAAGGATTAAACGTACGATCATTAGCTAAAGTTTCGGCATCAATACCATTCCATGCCTGATAAGTAACTTCCTTTCCACCAAAAGTAATTGCTTTGATTAAGGTATTATCGTCAATATAAGCAGCTTGTAAGAAATAGGATTTTAAATCGGTTCTTGCTCTGTCTATATAACCATCAGAAGAAATATTTGACAACCGACCAGCAATTTCAATATGATCATTAATTAAACCTGTACTGAACTTTACTGTATGTTTTCTCGTGTTAAAACTTCCGAAGGAATTTGAAATTTCTCCATTAGATTCTTTTGAAACAGCATCGGTTAATACATTGATACTTGCGCCAAAAGCTCCAGAACCATTAGTTGATGTTCCAACACCACGTTGTAATTGTAAGCTTTCTACGGAAGATGCAAAATCGCCTAAGTTTACCCAAAACGTACCGAGAGATTCAGCATCATTATATGGAATTCCATTAATAGTAACATTGGTAGATTGTGCATTGATACCACGAACTCTAATTCCAGTATAACCAACTCCGGCACCAGCATCGGTTGTGGTAACTACAGAAGGCAGATAGTTTAATAACACAGGAATATCCTGTCCTAAATTACGTTTAGCCAGTTCCTTTTTAGTCACATTAGTATGCGTAATTGGAGAGGTAGCTTCAACTCTTACAGCTTTGACTAAGACTTCATCTAGCTTTTCAGTTTTGGTTGAGTCTTGTTGTTTTTGATTGTCTTGTGCAAAACTCAGGATTGATAAAAAAAGAAAAAAAGAAAAAATACATTGTTTTTTGAGACTTCTCGACGCAGCTCGAATTGACAATCTCGGGAATAAATTTTTCATTACGATTAAAAAAATATAATCGAATAAAAAGAGGTCATTATTCTTGGTTAATAATATTGAACATTTGTTACGTGAAGCTCTGCTTCACTTTTGCACTCGCTAAAAAGGTCTACTAGACCTTTTCTTTACGCTCGCTTCCTAAACAGCATTACCTGTTCCAGGTTCAATGGGTATGATCTCAGCCGATAATAGGCACCCCTTTTTTGAGAACGTTGCAAAGATAAACCAGATTTATGATTTGAGCATCAAGAATTTTTGATTTTTTCAATCAATCGATTTCTGGTGGTTTACGATTGGCTTTTTTCTCAGAGTTTCTGCGCTTATTAGAGAGTCGTTTTTTTACAACAGCTTTAGGTATTTTGGTAGGAATACGAGATTTCTCTTCGACCAGATTAGTTTTTAGTAGTTCCAAAAACCGTTGAATAATAATGGATTTATTTCTGAACTGACTCCTACTCTCTCCACATTGCATAATGAGTAACCCTTCTTTGGATAATCTGTTTTGAATAGTCTTTTGAAGTAACTTTTTTTGTTCTTCAGACAACATCTGAGAATTGAGCAAGTCAAAAGTAAGTTCAATTTTAGAAGCTGTTTTATTAACATGTTGACCACCAGAACCAGAACTTCTAATGGCTTTAAATTGTACTTCTTTTAATATGAGCTCCTCATCAAACATTACTATTTTATCTGATGTGGTGGTTTAAGTAAGTCATTAACTGTTTTGACGGGATTGAAGGTTAATAAAGGGACTTCAACAAAAATAGTATTCCAGTTGGCCATACTTCCATTCCAAAGGCCAGGCAGTTCAAGTGCTTTTAAATCCTTTCCTGTTTTCGTTTTCATGGTGATGAATGCTGCTTTGGCATCTACAAATTTTTTGAGGTCAAACTTTTCACCTTTATAATTTTTAATCCCACAAACCAGATCTACAGGATTAAAATGTGTTGCTCCTTTTAATATCTCTTTTTGATGCTTGCTCTTTTTATTAATCTGTGCAGACTCTACAATTTGCAATGACGAATGACCAGCTTCATCTTTAATCCAAAATGGTCCTCCACCTGGTTCTCCCTCATTCTTTACCATTCCGCAGACACGAATTGGACGATTCAATTTTTCAAACAGATATTCGATTTGATATTTAAGCGAATATTTCTCAAATTCTGAACTGATACGTACATTCATTTTCTTAGAGAGAAACTCAGCAATTTCAATCAGCATAGCCTCAGACAAACCGCCATTATCAAGTAATCTGAGGTACTTAAATGCTTGAGTTTGGATGTCTAATAAAATCCCAGCGAGCATTTTTTTATACTTTGCAACGTCAGTCTTGTATTTATAAGTAACTACATTGTCAATATTTTTTATGAAAATAATATCAGCAGCAAGATCGTTTAAGTTTTCAAGCAAAGCACCATGACCTGAAGGTCTGAATAATAAAGAGCCATCATCATTTCTGAATGGTTTATTATTAGGTGTTACCGCTATGGTATCTGTAGATTCTTTCTGATAAGAGAAAGAAATATCAAATTTAGACCCTGTTTTTTCTTCTACTTTTTTTTCAATTCTTGCAAACTCACTATCGAATCTGTGGTTATGCCTTTCTGAAATTGTAAAATGCAATTTAGTAGATTCATTAGTTGAAGAATATAATGCAGATTCATACAGGTGTTCTTCAAAAGCAGTGGATAGTACATTGTTTTTGTATTCATGAAATGGAAACAATCCTTTAGGATAATTACCATAATCCAATTTATCACTTTCCAACATCATTTGAACAAACCTCAAACGTTGTTCGTTTATGGATAGAGTATCAAACTCTGGATACAGCGCTTTTAGTTTTTCATTAACTGTATTGTAGAATGGAAATTTCTCTAAACCAATAAAAAAGATATATAAATCCTTATTGTTATATCTATTAATATATGAGTTGATACTTTCCTTTTGAATATTATACTCTTCTAAAAACTTAAACAGAAATTTAAACATTCTGGTTGCAGCTCCAGATGCAGGGACAAACTTTAAAATAGAAACCTCATCTTTTTTGTCTTCAAACAGAGCAATGAAGTTTGATATTTCATCATTTGCTAAGCTTATGATACCATCTCCAATTGTGGCCTCAGAGACTAAATTAACGTAAGGTAAGCCATTCTCGAAAAGTTGTATTTGCTGCTCAACCTGTTTTAAGGTGATGTCTTTATTTTGTATTTGCTGTATGTCTTTTTCAGAAAAATTCAATGTGCCTCTTTTAAAAGTTCATCTATATGTTTTTTGCAGGTATTTAATCGTTCTTCAAACCGACCTTTAACCAAAATGTATGGCTTTTTAAAATCGATCAATGCTTGTTCAAACCTATTGAACAACTGCAACCTATTGTTTGGTTGATCACGTATTCCATCTGCTTCCCAAACCGTGTCAATATAAGTTAAAAAATACAAATCATAAGTGTTTTCTTGCGCATATTTTTTAACCTGTTCTGGACAAAATTCATTGTAGTAAAATTCAGAATACACTTTGGTCTCTAACAAATCTGTATCACAAATCAAAAGTCTATTTACCTTTTTTAATTGCTCATTTTCAGATTTCATTTGTCCTATAGCAATTGGCAAGACATCTTCTTTAGTAAGCAATTCATTATTTTTCTTTTTTGAATTTGCATAACTACGAGAAAACTCCTCTACATAAACCGTATCATAATAATTAGCCAGCTCTTTTGCTAGAGAACTCTTCCCTGTAGATTCCGGACCATACAATACAACTTTTATACAGTTTGGGTTAATGTGACCGATTTGTTTAAGTGTTTCTTCCATGCTAAATAACCAAAAATGGCAATAATGGTAAATCCTAAATATTGAAAACTCGTAAAGGTAAACCCTTTATAGAAATATAATGGTACTGAGATAACATCTCCAACGATCCAAAAAATCCAGTTTTCTATTTTTCTTCGAGCCATCAACCACATTCCAACAAAAAATATAGCTGTGGTTATTGTATCTACATAAGCTACCCAACTGGTCCATTTATCAAAGGTGTTATAGACTGCATACACAAAAAGTAATGTGGCAATAAAGATAAACCCACTAATTTGCTTTTCTTTTACAGTGGTTCTTGTAATTGGAGTTACATGTGTATCATCTACTTTAAGCGTCCAAATATACCAGCCATAAATACTCATTATAAAGTAATATGCATTGATCATCATATCACCTAACAACTCCCATTTTACAAGCAGGTATACAAAAATAGCTGTGCTAATCATTCCTGTTGGGAATACCCAAATCTTGTTAAGTTTTGAGAACCAAACAGATAGAAATCCAAAAATAACAGCAATAATTTCTAATGCAATGTCTGTATTAGAATACGTATCATACTGACCAAAAAAAAACTCAAAAATGGGGTTCATAGTCGTAGCGATCAGTTTTAACAATTTTCATGTGCAATAAGCCATTTTCAATAAGTTCAAAAGCACCTTTGATCTCGGTGGTTAAGACAGACATCACTTCACTATATTCTCCATATACCTGAGTACTTAAAGGATTTTCAAGCACTTTCAAATTTGAAGCTCGTAGCTGTTTTATAAAATGAATAATTGCAGGTTCATAATTGTCATGCAATGGTGTTAATGTCAATTCTACAGATATATTCATAGATTGGTTTTTAATTCATCAAAAAAGTTGTCGTCGTTTTCGAATGCTGTGCCTATCACTACCAGATCAGCTCCAGAATTATAAGCTGCTTCTAATTGCTGCTTGCTTCGTATTCCGCCTCCAACTATAAGCGGTATATTTAAATCTTGCTTAACAAAACTAATAATTTCCTCTGGTACTGGATGCAGTGCTCCACTTCCCGCTTCAAGATATATGAGTTGCATTCCTAATAGTTCTCCAGCCTTAGCCGTATCAACAATTAATTGAGACTGATCTCTGGGTAAAGGTTGAGTTTGCGTTACTTTTTCTACTGAAGTTGGCTTCCCGTTTTCTATCAATATATAACCTGTTGGAATTACCTCTAGATTTGAACCTCTAAGCTTTGAAATTGCTTCAACATGTTTTCCAATAAGAAAATTAGCATTATCACCAGAGATCAGTGATAAAAACAAAAGCGCATTTGCATTATCAGTGATCTGTGTCACATCACCTGGAAATAAAACTACAGGTAAATTAGTATGTCTATTAATTTCAGAAACTAAATGATCGGTCACATGATCAGCTACAGTACTTCCACCAACAAAAATATGTGTCGCAATAGATCTATTAACTTTACTAATAAAATCATCCACCATTTCAATGGACATTTTATCAGGATCAATTAAAACTGCTAACAACTTTTTTTTATCTGAAATAGAACGCAGTATGTTATTATAAATCTCTTTCATCTAAGTTGTAACAAAAGCGCATGTAAATCCTTCAAATTCTAAAAAATGCGTCTTATATCTATATTTTTTTCCTTCATAATCAATCCATGCAACAGTCTCTCCATCAGCTAACATAAAAGGAATGACCAAAAAGTGCTCTCTAAACAACATACCAGGTGTGGCAAACAACTTATAAAGCGACTCTTTAACACCCCAAATCACTGTTAGCTTTTTTATGTATTCTGTATCGTGTTCAGATAAATAATTAAACTCGTAATCAATAAACTTCTTAGCTATGATAGCAATTTTTGAGCGTTGTTTTTCTATATCAATACCTACTTCAGAATCGCTTATAATCACTCCCGAAAACGTAAATGAATGCGTAATCGAAATATACTTTCCATCTTTTAAATGTGGCTTACCATTATCATCATAATACAGATCCTGATCAGTATATCCAAAATCTCTAAGCAGATGTCTAACACTTAAAAACCCACGTTGATGTAACTCGCTTTTCATTCCTGATACGCGTTCTAAACTATTCGGTTTTAAATCTAAAGGTTCTAGAAGATCATTATAAGACTCTGTAATCTTCCAGATTTTAACAGTAGTTTGTGAGTTAGGATGAAGGGTTTTATAAAGTGGCATTTAATTATCTGAAACTTAATGGTTATCTTTGCAGCGCCTTAGGCGAAATAAACAATTTAGACAGGCGAATTTAACCAATTTTAAGCTCTAAAGCCAAAGGTCTCGTACATTTAAAATTTAGAAAGACAAAAAATAGACAAATGAGTAAAACTATGACTTACGTACCATACAAAGTAAAAGACATGTCTCTTGCTGCTTGGGGAAGAAAGGAAATTGAATTAGCTGAAGCAGAAATGCCAGGATTGATGAGCCTTCGTGAAGAATACAAAGATTCTCAACCACTTAAAGGAGCACGTATTGCCGGATGTCTTCATATGACCATCCAAACTGCTGTTCTTATAGAAACGCTTCAGGCTTTAGGTGCTGAAGTAACATGGAGTTCATGTAATATTTTCTCGACACAAGATCAAGCTGCTGCTGCTATTGCAGACGCTGGAACTGCTGTTTATGCATGGAAAGACATGACCGAAGAAGAGTTTGACTGGTGTATTGAGCAAACCTTATTCTTTGGTGAAGATCGTCAACCACTTAATATGATTCTTGATGATGGTGGTGATCTTACTAATATGGTTTTAGATAAATATCCAGAATTAGCCTCTGGAATTAAAGGATTATCTGAAGAAACAACAACTGGTGTTCACCGTTTATATGAGCGTGTAAAGAACGGAACTTTACCTATGCCAGCAATTAACGTTAATGACTCTGTGACTAAATCAAAGTTTGACAATAAATATGGTTGTAAAGAAAGTGCAGTAGATGCCATTCGTCGTGCTACAGATGTAATGCTTGCTGGAAAGCGTGTAACAGTTTGTGGTTATGGAGATGTTGGTAAAGGAACTGCTGCTTCTTTCAAAGGAGCTGGAAGTATTGTTACTGTAACTGAGATTGATCCAATTTGTGCATTACAAGCTGCAATGGATGGTTTTGAAGTAAAACGTTTAGAGACCGTTGTAGGTAATTCTGATATTGTGATTACTACTACAGGAAATAAAGACATTGTTCGTGCAGAGCACTTCAAAGCAATGAAAGATAAAACCATAGTTTGTAACATCGGACATTTTGATAACGAAATTCAAATGGCCTGGTTAAATGAGAACTACGGAAATACGAAAAATACCATCAAGCCACAAGTTGATAAATATACCGTAGACGGAAAAGACATCATCATATTAGCTGAAGGTCGTTTAGTAAATTTAGGTTGTGCCACTGGTCATCCAAGTTTTGTAATGAGTAATTCATTTACCAACCAAACCTTAGCACAAATTGAACTTTGGAACAATAGTGATAACTATGGCAACGAGGTATATATGTTACCAAAACACCTAGATGAAAAAGTTGCTAAATTACATTTAGAAAAGATTGGTGTTGAGTTAACAGAACTTAAAGAATACCAAGCTGAGTATATTGGTGTAACTGTTGAAGGTCCTTATAAACCTGAGCATTACAGATACTAATACAATTTTAGATGTCACACTGAGCGGAGTCGAAGTGTAACCAAAGAATCTCAATATTTATTTGAAGACCCTTACAGCAATGTGAGGGTTTTTTATTTGGGCAATTCCAACTCCACTAAAGCGTCGTTGCACCACGCTTTCCGTTGTATCTTTTTTTCGTGCCTCAAAAAAGGATGCCACTGCAATCATTATTGCAATAACAAATACCATCGTCACTTCGAGTAATGACGAAGTACGAGGCATTGTATCGAGAAGTTAATACCCCGTCACCAACAAACCTCTTGCACCTTTAAGTCCACATTTTTGATACTGGTTATAAGCTTTGGCAGCACGCTCTCTAATTTGTGCATCTGTTTCATTTAAAATCCAGCCATCAATAGCCCATTTCAGAGTGTAGGCCTCTGGAGCCATCAATCCCGTTGACCATACTAATGGATTTACTTTAGTCTGCTCCAAATAAGATTTAAAATAATCTTTACTAATACAAGCCAAAATTATTGCATCACGTTTATCATTATTTAAAGAACTGAAGTTTCCTTGAACATTAAATTCCATTAATCCGTTATGACCAATATAAGCTTGTAATTGCGATGCACCACCAAAACTTAAAGTACTATTTTTATGTGCGATATTAACCGGATTTCTACCTGCAGAAGCTTCTAAAAAATCTTTTATAGTTTGCTTGATGTATTTTCCGTCATAAGCATCAGCCAAAAGATATGTATTACTCCTTTTATGTTTGAATAATATACGTTCTAAAATAGGATGTCCAGTATTCTTTTCCGAAGAGATAAACGTCCAATCCTTGCTATTCTTAAAATGTGTTTTTACACCATACAAAGCAGACCAATACAGATTGCCTTTTATGTCCTGACCATTCCCCAGCTTAGATGGAACAGGAACAATACCTTGGTTGATATTATCGCATAACGCAACAAATACGTGAATGGTCTTTACAGGTTTAATCTGTTGTGAAAATCCTGTGGCATAAAAAAGATACAATGTAAAAAATAATATTCGATTCATAATTATAGAACGACCAATTCATTACAAATAGTATTAAATTGTAAAAGTCTCACACATCGAAAAGTAATTTAGTACTTTTAGATATCAAACAGTATTTTTTGAAATTAGTTACCAATATACAAAACCTCTTAACTGAGATTGAACGACGAATTCCTGATGCTCAAAAAGCAGATTTAAATATTTCCAAATCTAATATAGCCTGGCATTTAGATCATAGTCTAAAAGTAGTTAATGGTGTGACTGGAATGCTGGTCAAATCTGATGTTAAAGATTATAAGAGCAACTTTAATAAATGGCGCTTGATTTGTTTTGGGTTTAACTTTATTCCAAGAGGGAGAGGCAAAGCTCCTAAAGTGGTTCGTCCTCCTGAAATTGTAAAGGTTGAAGATATCAAACAACAACTGGAACAAGCGAAAAGCAACATTGATCCTTTGAAAGATGTACCGAAACATGCAAATTTCAAACATCCAGTTTTTGGTGTTTTAAATAAGAAACAAACGCTAAAGTTTATCAAATTACACACCCAACACCACCTTAAAATAATTGATGATATATGTCGCTAAAAAAACCTCTCTATCTCTAGAAAGGTTTTTTAGTTAACGTTTTTAATTATTCTATTTCTTCGGATGAACCAACTTCATCTCATCAATCAAATGGGTTGCACCAGCATACTTATCTACAATGAAAAGTACATAACGCAAATCGACCATAATGTTTCGGCAAATTTCAGGATCGTAGTAGATATCACTCATAGTACCTTCCCAAACACGATCAAAATTTAATCCTACTAAATTTCCTTCAGCATCAATCGCTGGGCTTCCAGAGTTTCCTCCTGTAGTATGGTTAGTTCCTAAGAAACAAATTGGTAGTTTTCCGTTTGAGTCTGCATATTGTCCGTAATCTTTCGCTTCATATAAATCTCTTAATTTTTGAGGCACATCAAATTCGTAGTCACCTGGTACATATTTCTCGATAACACCATCCAGATAAGTTACAGGGTTATAATACACTGCATCTCTGGGTGCATAACCGTTCACTTTTCCGTAGGTCACACGAAGTGTACTATTAGCGTCTGGAAAATAACGTTCTTCAGGCATCACTTCCATTAAAGCTTTCATGTATGTGGTTTGAAGCGCATTAATCTCTGTATTAATTTGTTGAAACTGTGGCTCTAGAGTGTTGTAAAATTCTTGAACCATAGGCTTTGCATATGTATACGCTGCATCTTCATTTAATCTTTTAATCACAGTAGCTGCATCGCCTTCGAGTAACTTTAAGGCACTATCTAAATTAGTAAATGCTGTTTGGTCATAGATAGAAGCATCATAGGTTTTTGCATATAACGGCATTACTGATTCAAATACACCTCGATCTACTTTCGCGTTGTAGTTCTTATGAATACCCTTTAAACGACTTACCATAGATCCCCGAGCCTTTTCAAATGCAGCATCTCCTCTACTACCAGCCATTTCCATTTGTGCAAGACGAAACATCATTTGCATCAATTCATTTGTTCTGATAAATACTTCAATAAAGTTGTTTCGCTTTACATTTACAGATTCAAACTCAGCATACAAACGATCAAATTCTGGCAGGAGATTTCCATATTCTTCTGTTTTTCCTTGAGCTTTTAGAGCTTTGACAAACTCACTTTCAAACTCACGTTTAATAGCTACAGCGCCACTTTTTTCGATTCCAAGATTTTCTCCAATCCATTTTTTCCAAGCGTTAGCAATTCTAGCTTGCTTTGAGGCATACTGAATACGAATCTGATCATCAGCCTTCATATTGGCATCGATTACTTTTAGAGCTGCTTCTCTAATAGCAATATTTGACGGATTCAATTTTTGAGTGATCTGCTCTACAGCAACGGCAGGAAGATACTCATTGGTACGACCTGGAAACCCAAAAACCATTGTAAAATCACCTTCAGCTATGCCATCTAGAGACACTGGCAAGAAATGTTTTGGTGTATAAGGCACATTGTCTTTACTGTATTTTGCAGGACGATTATTTTTATCGGCATAGATTCTAAACATCGAAAAATCGCCAGTATGTCTTGGCCAAACCCAGTTATCGGTATCGCTACCAAACTTACCAATACTACTTGGAGGTGCGCCAACCAATCGTACATCATCAAAACGCTCTGTAACAAATAGGTAGTACTGATTTCCTTTATAGAATGGTCTTATTTTTATGCCTTGCCATGCTTCTTTTTGAGTTGCTTTTACAACACCGTTTCTATTGATATCAATTTTTGATTGCTTCTCTCTCGGACTCATAGCGTCTGTTACACCTGCAAGCATAGCATCAGTTACATCTTCAATTCTAACGATGAATTCTACGTATAATCCCTCATTTGGAATTTCCTCCTCCAGAGACATGGCCCAAAATCCATCCTTCAAATAATCATTCTCTAGTGATGAATGAGATTGTATTTGACTAAAACCACAGTGATGGTTAGTCAATAATAGTCCTTTTGGAGAAATCACTTCACTGGTGCAACCACCATTAAAATGACCGATTGCATCTTTAAGACTAGAGTTATTGACATCATAAATATCTTGAGCTGTAAGTTTGCTTCCAAGACTTTGCATTTCGTCTTCATTCATACCTTCTAGTAACGAAGGAATCCACATGCCACCTTGTTGAGCTGACAGTTGAAGAACAATAAAAAAGAGGATAAATTTTAAGAATCGCATAGTGTGTTTAATTTAATGTGCATAAAGATAAAAAAGATACTGAAAGTTCACTTAATTAGCTGGCACATTCAATCGTTTGTTTACAATCCAACTTGAAATAAGATTTTTATTAGTTGTAATTTCTGCAAAAACATAAATATTTGAAGAAAAGCAAGGTGAAGTTTTAGCCAATTCAATTACCACTTTGTCATCACAATAACTAGAATGTAAAAAGTAAAGTTCTTTATCTTTTAAAAGCACATAACCTACGTGATTATCAAGGCCAACAAAATAAATCCCGTTAGCGTATACCGAATTTATGTTCTGCTTTAAGGATTCAAAAGAGAGTCCAGAATAGATCTTTAATTCATCTCTGGATTGAAGCATACGAGCTTCTGTGAGACCAGCTTGCTGAGCCATTTTGTAACGATTTAGATTAAATCCTAAATGCTTCAAGGTGGTAGACACAAAATAACCACAAGCTATTTCACCATCATTAGGTGTATTGGTATGACCGTTGAAATCCCACTCTGTACCATACCAATGTGGTACAATATCATTTAACAATTTTGAGTACACATAATGAGATGCACTATCAATAGCTTTAGTGCTATTGGTTTGAAATACCCTTTTGAAATAGGCTTTATCTCTTGCAATAGTATTTTTTATAGAGTTATAATTCCCTTTTGGTTTAAAATTAATATGGAGTTTTAATGAATCTAGAGAAGGTGCCTCTTCTCCATCAATATCAAATTCTATCTGTGGTTCTTCCGTAATATTTTGATTCACGACAATAGAATTTTCAGTCTTTATTTGACATGAAAAAACTAAGACAAGCAGCAAAGGCAGAAGTGTTTTGATAGTTAAGCGTATTAGTTACTAACAGTACAACTCTTTTTTCTTTTAAATATTATCATTAGTATATTTACAATATGCAAGTAAAGCCAAAACTTACCAACGTCGAAACATCTATATTTTCAGTCATGAGTGCTTTAGCTAATAAGCACGATGCCATCAATTTATCTCAAGGGTTTCCAAATTTTAAAAGTGATCAAAAACTTATAGATGCCGTCTCAAAAGCTATGAATTCTGGTTATAATCAATATGCACCAATGCCTGGACATTTTGAGTTGCGGCAAGCCATATCAAAAAAATTTGAACATCTATACAGTTCTAGTTATCATCCTGAAACGGAAATCACAATAACAGCTGGTGCTACTCAGGCTATTTTCACTATAATTTCAACGTTTGTAAGTCCTGGTGATGAAGTGATTATTTTTAAACCTGCCTATGATTGTTACCAACCAGCTATAGAACTCAATGGTGGAAAAACAAGAGCTATTGCTCTCAAAGCACCTACCTATCAAATTGATTGGAATGTGGTTAAAAAAAACATCAACAGCAACACAAAACTGATTATCATAAATACACCTCACAACCCGAGTGGCACAGTGATGAGCACATCTGATATGCTTAAACTTGAAGAACTTACCAATGGGACAGATATAATTGTTTTAAGTGATGAAGTGTATGAACATATTATTTTTGATGGCAAGCAACATCAAAGCGTATGTCGGTTTAAAAACCTGAAACAACGCAGTTTTATTACAGCTTCTTTTGGTAAAACATTTCACAATACAGGATGGAAAATAGGCTATTGTTGTGCTCCAAAAACACTAATGGAAGCGTTTAGAAATGTACATCAGTTTAATGTCTTTTCAGTACATCATCCCACTCAAAAAGCATTATCAGACTACCTAAAAGAACCGAGTCATTATTTAGGTCTTTCTGATTTTTATCAAAAAAAGCGAGACATATTTCTGAATTTAATAAAAGATTCGAAGTTTAAATTCACACCCTCAAAAGGCACCTATTTCCAAGTATTGGACTATTCTGATATATCAAACGAGTATGATGTAGATATGGCAAAACGTTTAACCATAGAAAAGGGGATCGCATCTATACCATTATCTGTATTTAATGATGAGCAACGTGACGATAAAGTATTGCGTTTCTGCTTTGCTAAAACCGATGACACATTGAAACAAGCTTCAGAAATTTTGAATAAAATTTAACGAATGTTTAAGTGACTTTTTTAACAATTATGTGTTTATTAATTAGAACACAAAATAAATTAATGATGACATATAAAACATTACTATTGAGCCTATTTATCGGACTCTTAACCTCTTGTGGTTCTTCCGAACGCGTAATTTTAGATGATGGTAGCATCTACGAGGTTAAAGGAAATATCATCAAAAGCGATGGCAAAGATGTTTCAGAAAGCTTATCAAGGGAAAGAAGAGATGAAGTTGAAGATGCATTGAAAGAAAAGATAGCTGCCAGAAAAGCTGCTGAAGAACGTCAGAAGGCTTTAGAAGATGAACAAGCTGAATTACGAAAAATTCAGAAAGAGGCAAGAAAAAAAGAAAAAGAGCTTGAAAAGAAGCAAGAGCAGTTAGAGGATAAAAGAAAAGCTTTGAAAGAAGCTAAAGACAACTATGGCAAGGCAAAAAATAAACTAAAAAAAGAGCGCAAAGCTTACAAAAAATTAAAAGAAAACGGTAAATTAAATGCTTCTGAACAAGAGGATTGGATCAAAAAAATCGAAGATCTCGAGACAGAAGTAAAAAAAGCTAAGGAAACTTTAGATAAATTAAGATAATCAGATTAAATATGAAAAGAATTTTTACAGTACTTATAGCACTCGTTTGTAGTATTAATTTCTATGCTCAAGAAGTTCAAAAAGATGGAAAGACCTATGAGGTTAAAAAAGAAAAAATCTTTCTTGATGGAAAAGATATCACTGAAACGTTAAATGTTGAAGACAGAGCAATCATTTTGAAGCAAGCTGCACTAATTTCTGAAAAAATTAAACTGCAGGAAAAAAGCAAAAAAGAGGTCGAAAAAGCTGAAAAACAACAGAAAAAAGCCGAAAAAGCTCAAAAAAAGGCAGAAAAAGAGCAAAAACGCGCAGAGAAAGCTTTAAAGAAAAAACAAAAAGCTCAGGATAAATTTGATAGAGCCACGAAAAAGCTAAAGAACAGCCAAAAGAAATATGACAAACTAAAACGCAAAGGCAAATTATCTCCTCAGGACGAAGCAAAATGGCTAGAAAAATTAGAAAAACTTAGAGAGGATATAGCCAAGGCAAAGAAGAAACTCTAGAGTTCATCATTTGCGATATAATTTAATCTATTTCAGGCTAACTTTTTTTAGACTGAAATAGATTTTTTCTTTAACTACTTATCCATAGCCTTAGTTAATTTCTGCATGAACTCACCCACTTTAGACGGTTCCAACCAACGCGTAACTACAACGACATTGTGCGCCTTGTCTACAACTATAAAATTACCTCCAAAACCTGCTGCGTAATAAATATCTTCAGAAACGTTTTTCCAGTGTCTTGGTCCTTTGTTATTCAGCCACCACATATACCCATAATTAACATTTGGCTTAGAAGGGCTAATTGCATTCTCTATCCAATATTTGCTAATAATTTGTTCACCTTTCCATTTTCCATCATTTAAAAAAAGTAGACCAAATCTAGCCATATCTTCAGTGGAAATAAATAATCCCGCACCTGAGTGCCCTCCACCAGTAACCGATTTCATTTTAACACCGTCTATGACTGTCCATGCGTTATCGTAGCCAAACCACCTCCAAGTTGTAGAAGCTCCAATTTTGTCCATAACCTCTTCTTTTAAAACCTGAGGCAATGGTTTTCTCCAGACTTGAAGCAATGCATAGGCCAGAACATTAACACGAACATCGTTATATTCCATAACAGTACCAGGTTCCTTAAAATCTCTGTTTTTCCAATCATCTAAACCACCTTCTCTTGGTGGTCGATCTGCCCAATCTTTACCTCCCCAAAGTTCTCCAGACCAATCTGAGTTTTGTTGTAACAAATGCTGCCAGGTGATCTTTGAATTGTGCTGGCCATCAAAGGTTCCATCCCAAACATAATCTTTTACTTGATCTGTTTCATTTTTAATTAAAGAGCGATCAACCGCCAAACCAGTAACCGTCGATAAGAAACTTTTGGTAACACTAAAAGTCATATCTACACGCTTGATATCTCCCCATTTAGCAATGAGGTAACCATCCTTTAGAATCATTCCTGCTGGACCTCCTCGTTTTTTTGTCGGACCCAAAACCTCATGAAAAGGCTCTCTAGCAAAACCTTTAAGAATTGCTATTCGTAAATCCCTCGAACCGGTATATTCATTAGATTTGGCAAATTCAACAGCATCGTTTAAAAGAGCCATGTCATAACTTGTCGCCTGACGCTCTTCCCAGTTGGCATGTCGCTCAGGAAAATAGGAAACTTGCGCAATAGCATGATATGAAAAAGTAAGCATTAAAAATCCTAATAAATACAGTGTAAAAGTTCTCATAGACTAACAAAAATTAGTGATGTTTAAAATTACTCAATTAATTTTAATAGACTTAAAATTTGTAATTTTAGGACATGAAAGATCAATTAAATATTGCACTTATTCAAACCCATTTAGTTTGGGAAAACCCGGAACAAAATCGTTCAAATTTAACAAAAACTATGGCATCTATCGAACAACAGATAGACCTGATTGTACTTCCAGAAATGTTTACATCTGGGTTTACCATGAACCCAAAAACTGTTGCTGAAACTATGAATGGGGACACCATTAGCTGGATGCTAAAGCAAGCTAAAGAGAAAAATGCAGCCCTAACTGGAAGTTTAGTAATCCAAGACAATGGCTTATATTACAACAGACTCCTCTTCGTTTTTCCTAATGGTGAAATTCAATATTATGATAAAAAACACACCTTCACTTTAGCTGGAGAACACAAAGCTTATACTGCTGGTACAGATACCTTGATTGTTGATTACAAAGGCTGGAAAATTAAACCCTTGATATGCTACGATCTTCGCTTTCCTGTTTGGGCAAGAAATACCGAAGATTATGATTTACTAATTTATGTAGCTAATTGGCCAAAGGTTAGAATTTCGGCATGGGATACACTTTTAAAAGCACGTGCTATTGAAAATATGAGTTATTGTATTGGAGTAAATCGCGTAGGTTTAGATGGAAACAACTATGAGTATACTGGACATTCTGCAGCTTATGATGTTTTAGGTGAGCGTTTAGACGATATTCCTTATAGTCATGAAACTGTAGGTATTGTTACCCTTCATAAAGATCATATTATCAAATACAGAGAAAAGCTTGGGTTTTTAAAGGACAGGGACCACTTTATTCTAAAATAAATTCAATGACAGGATCCCAATTGGCTCTAGCATCAATAAGTTCTGGATAATAACTAATTCGCTCAGGCTGGAGTTTTTTCAGGTAGTTTCCTGAATCCCACTTTTGATTGCCGTTGGTATCAAAAATAACTCTTAGATAATAGTTTCCCGGACTTATATTTCTAAAATCAAACAATCGTTTTTCAGTAGCAAACTGTTCGTATTTAATTTCCCCTCTTTCGGTCATCAATTGTACAATTATTGGATAAGATTCATTTCTTAGTGTAACTCGCACATTAGAAAAATCGGCATAAGATTTAGTTCTAGCGCTATAATTTAGCGTGTCATTTATAGTTCCGAAGAAATCTTCTAAAGCACCAGGAAGCATCTGAATAGTATATTTTTGAGACTCTTCTTTTTTAAACTGAAGACCATATATGTTGGTCAATTTATCATAGCTACTCTCAAATGGCACATTAACCGAATCTCTGTCTAAAACAGTGATTTTTTCTTTATCGAATTTTTCAAAAGGAATATTTGCTGAAATACTGTAATCCTGATCAAAATTTAAGGTCACAGATGATACTGGTTTGATGATCAAAGAATCTTTATCAATAGACCTAAACCGATGTTTGAGTGTGTCTATATACGTTTTATTTTTAACTACAAACTTAGCTGAATCTAACTCTATTTTGGGTTTGTACCAATAGTATAAGGTATCGGTTTTCTCATCTTTTGTAATTCTGGTTTGATAGCCTTCAGGTTTGTCACCTAAGAGCTCTATTTGCATGTCTTTATAATCACCTTCATATCCAAACGCAATTTTTTGACCTGCAACTTGTTTTGGTCGTTTAACCTCAAAATCTAACTCTTCTTTAAACAATTTTATGGTATAAAGTGAGTCTGTTGGTACTGAAATAAAACCTTCATAAAACCCTATTTTATCACTTTTTTGCTGATACGTAAAATTACCATTCTCATCCTTTAAAGCCATTAACTTGTATGATCCTGGTTTTATATTATCAATACTGAATGTCGTCAAGCTATCTAATGTATTGGTAATATATTTTGGCTTTTGTTTGTAAACAATAGAATCTGAATAGGTCGAATCTCTCTCATATAGCATTACTGAGACAAAGCTGTCAGGCTTTCGATTTTCGGCATCCAGTATTTGTCCTTTTACAGATAATGAATCGATATAATCTCCTGTTGACAATACATATCTGTAATACTCGTATGGATTCTCCTCGTTGTTATCAACAATACTTTGCCCAAAATTAAAGGCATAGGTTGTATTCTCTTCAAGAGTGTCATTAATAATTATCTTAATGTATTTACTAGCAGTTCCCAAAGGTGTTATTGTAGGCTCAGGATCCATTGGAGGCGAAATAATAAGTTGCTTCTGCAGATTCTTTACTTTAACATACTCATTAAAATAAATTCGTATTTCTTTCCCTTTGAAGTTAGTGGTAAAGTTTTCAGGTGATGATCTCACTATTAAAGGTGCCTCTACGTCCTTTGGACCACCAGAAGGATTACCTCTATTAGCACAGCTAGCTATCATAATCATCATAGCTATTAGAACTAAGCCTTGTAAAACTTTTTTATGCATTGGTGTTTCAAATTTCGACAAATTAACAACAAACCACCTTATCCTCAAAACAATTAACGTCGTTTTGACAACCCTAATCAGTAATTGCCATTGTGGCAAGACTTAATTTCACGCCTTCAACCTCAAGCAATCTGTTAGCACAATCTTCTACAGTTGCTCCAGTAGTAATGATATCGTCAACTAAAAGAACATGTTTATGCTGTAGAGATGCTCCATTAATGATTTGAAAATTACTTTTTTCGCTTGCATTTCGTTTCAATCTATCCTTAAAAACCTGAGTTTTAGTATTGGTTGTCTTAATTAAGACTTCGGTATTGAATTCAGCATTTAAAGCAAGAGCTAAAGCCATTCCAAATTTATCAACTTGATTATAACCTCGGGATTTAAGTTTCGTTTTATGCAAAGGCACAGGGACCACAACATCTATGGTATGATACGATGGAATAGCCTTTAGTTCTTCACCCAGCCATTCTCCTAAAAACTTACCAATATCCTCTTGTCCTCTGTATTTTAAGTTGTGCATGAGTTGCTGAACGATTCCCTTTTTAGAAAAATGAACCAAAGCTGTAGCATGTTCTAGTTTTACTCTTCCGTAGAGTATCTTATGAACTGCATTGTCCCGATCCTCATGAAAATTGGTTAATGGTAATTGATGTCGACACGTTGTACAAATATGCAATTCATTATCAGACAAATGATTACTGCAAGCGCTACAAACTTGAGGAAAAAATAAGTTTAACAAGTTTTTTATCATTTCAACGATTAAAATCAATTATCGAATACATATTCTTTAGTTTCGCAAGATAAAATAACGATATTAATAATGATAGTTAACCCTCAATCATTTAACTACAGATTAATTATTGGTTCTTTAATTATTGCGGTAGCCGTTTTAACTGTTTACAGTTTTACAAGTTATAAATCCATTGTAGCGCATCAGCAATTTATAGAACAGGAAAAGAAGCTAGTTGAAAGTGAACTCTCCCAAATGATCACCCGCTATGATGACGTTTCAATTTCAAATGATCTAATCTCTTCTCAACTGGAAGACGCTAAAAGAAACACCAAATTAGCTTTGGATTCGCTTAGGATGCTTCGTGGCGACTTGTCTATACTTAGTAAGTTCAAACAGCAGCTATTCAATCTTAAACTTAAAAATAAGGCTTTATTTAAAACTGTTGACTCTTTAGACGAAGTCAATAAGAATTTAGAACAACAAAAACTACTGGCCTACAACGAATTAAGAAAACAAAAACGTGAAAATTCTTCACTACTAAAGGAAAACGAAAACCTAGAGAAAAGTATTGAAAAAGGCGCAAAGCTTACAGCTAATTCGTTTCGTGCTAAAGGTTTTGAGAAATTCTTTGGTGCCAGACGTTCCAGTTCTAAAGCCAAACGTGTATCAAGTATAGAAGTTTGTTTTACTTTGGCTGAAAATTCATTAACCGAAGCAGGTGAAAAAGAACTGTACGTTCAAATTCTCAATCCGAAAAATAATGTTGTTGCAGATAAAGGGGCAATCAATTTTGAAAGCTCTTCTCTGATTTACAGTGCAAAAAAAGTCATCAATTATAACAACCAGGTCACTGAAGTTTGTCTCGATGTTGATGCTGATATAGATGAACAACCATTAGTGAGTGGCACATATTACATCTCCATATTTCATAAAGACAGAAAACTAGGAAGTACCGAAGTAAAATTAAAATAACCAACACGATATAATTTCTTGAAAACCGTTCTGTTAATTGGAGCGGTTTTTTATTTTTGCATCATGGCAAATGAAGATCAATTTAAAAAAGTAATCTCTCACGCAAAGGAGTATGGTTACGTATTCCAAAGTAGTGAAATCTACGATGGATTAAGTGCAGTCTATGACTATGCTCAAAATGGAGCAGAACTAAAGAAAAACATTCGTGACTATTGGTGGAGAGCCATGGTACAAATGAATGAAAATATTGTAGGTATTGATGCGGCAATATTCATGCATCCAACGACCTGGAAAGCTTCTGGTCACGTGGATGCCTTTAACGACCCGCTTATTGATAATAAAGATTCTAAAAAAAGATATCGTGCTGATGTTTTAGTGGAAGACTATTGTGCTAAAATTGAAAATAAGATTGATAAAGAAGTCAAAAAAGCTGCAAAACGCTTTGGTGATGCTTTTAATAAAGAAGAATTTATAAGTACAAACGGAAGAGTTCTAGGCTATCAGGAAAAGATAGATACAATTTTAAAACGTTTGGGACAGTCTTTAGAAAAAGAGGACTTGGCTGATGTTAAAGCACTTATAGAAGAGTTAGAAATTGCAGATCCTATGACTGGTTCCAGAAACTGGACAGATGTAAAGCAATTCAATTTGATGTTTGGCACCAAATTAGGTGCTTCTGCAGAACACGCCATGGATTTGTATTTACGTCCGGAAACAGCTCAAGGTATATTTGTGAATTTCTTAAACGTTCAAAAAACAGGACGTATGAAGATTCCATTCGGAATTGCTCAAACAGGAAAAGCCTTCAGAAATGAAATCGTTGCCAGACAATTCATTTTTAGAATGCGCGAGTTTGAACAGATGGAAATGCAATTCTTTATCAAACCAGGAACACAAGGCGAATGGTTTAAGCACTGGAAAGACACACGTATGAAATGGCATTTATCCCTAGGAATGGGAGATGACAATTACCGCTTCCACGACCATGAGAAATTAGCTCATTATGCTGATGCAGCCACAGATATCGAGTTTAAATTTCCATTTGGATTTAAAGAATTGGAAGGGATTCATTCTCGTACCGATTTTGACCTCAAACAACACGAAGAATTCTCAGGAAAGAAATTACAGTATTTTGACCATGAAGATAATGCAAGCTACACACCATATGTGCTAGAGACTTCTATTGGTTTAGACCGAATGTTCTTAGCTGTGTTCTCAAATGCCTTAGAAGACGAAACTTTAGAGGATGGAAGTGTGAGAACTGTTTTAAAATTACCAGCAGTTCTGGCACCAACAAAAGCGGCTGTATTGCCTTTAGTAAAAAAAGACGGCTTGCCAGAAATCGCAAGACAAATTATAAATGACCTGAAATGGGACTTCAATGTGATATACGACGAGAAAGATGCTGTAGGTAGACGATACAGGCGTCAGGATGCTGCAGGAACACCGTTTTGTATTACTGTAGATCATGATACTTTAGAAGACAACACTGTAACCATTCGTCATCGTGATACAATGGAACAGCAACGTGTAAAGATTGAAAACCTAAGAGAGATTATCAAAAAAGAAGTTGATGTTAAGCATTGGCTTCAGAAAATGACATAGAGCAATCTTTTCAATAAAAAAACTCCTAAGTGTCTGCTTAGGAGTTTTTCATTTATAACTTTAATTATCAAAAACGATAACCTACTGTAATTCCTATTTTACCAACAAAATCATCTCCACCCTCATCTTCGCCTCTAAATAGATTTCGACCAAAACCAATGTTGAGTTCTCCAATAAATCCATTATTGGTCACCCATTTTCCACCTAATCCTATTCCCAGTGCGAAATCAACAATATCTTCGTTTACCACCTCAATAACATCACCACCTCCAAAAAAACCATTACGTACCACATTGTTGACTGAATTTAACATCCCAAAACCTTCCAAGAAAAATCCTGCGGCATATTTCTTACCAAAATACAATCGGTAATAAGGTGATACAAAATAATTAATATCGTCATTAATATCACCATCAAAAGGAATAAAGATATTAAGGCCAATACCTGACTCCTCATTGAGTAAATGTTCGTAAGTCACATCAAAAGCACCTATAATCATAAAAAGGGCATTGAGTTTTACCTCATTGCTAGTGTGGTCATTGTCGTTTGTTTCCTCGATTGTTTGGGCACTTAAGTTGAAAGTGCATATCAGAAATAGTGCACATAAAATAGGTGTTTTCATAATAAAATAGTTGTTAAGGTTAATGTGTAAACGTATTACAAGTATACCATAATGATGGTAATATGTTTTAAAGGTTGCGTTAAAAAAATTAAAAATAAGCTTTGAGCTGAACAGTTCCTGTGTGAATGGTTTTACTTGTTTCTGTTTTTCTTCCGAAGTAATTCAGATTTAAATCTAAAAACTTGGTCAGTTTTTTTTGAGCTAACAGGGTCCAGGTAAAATTATTTCCTGGTTGTAAACCTTCTAATATCTGATAGGATACAGGTGTATTGGCGTTTCCTGTGAAATCATTTTTAAAGAAATTCACTTCACCAGTGAGCGCTATTTTATTTGCATTATTATAGGTGAATGACAATCCGTAATTATTTTGTAGCAATTGCTCCATCTCGCCTATTGTATTATCTTTTGACGTGTACTGATAAAATATATCAAAACGTGCATTTTCGTTAAAAATATATGAGAGTTTAGGCTGAAATCTAATTTCATCTAGTTTAAAATTTCGTGTTGGAAAATTTTCACTGGTGCTTTCATTAATATCCAAACTAGACTGTAAATTGATCAACCAACTCTTTGCAAATTTATGATTGAATTGTAACTGATGACTATGCAAAGTATTCTCTTGAAAGCCTATAGATAATGTAGTTCTATTGGTATTTGATAGAAACGTGTAAGATGTGGTGTAGTTCTGTTTCCCTCGATTAAAAAATAAGACATTTCTAATACTATTATTCAATGCTAGCTGATTCTCTTCCTCAGAAGAGAAGGGATTAAGATTAAAGTCATTTCCAACTCTTCTGTTTTTTCTATCTACTAAAAGTGAGGTCTGATTGTAAAAATGCGACAAGAATTTTCTGAATTTATTTTCGGAAGTTGACCATTGTTTAGGATTAATAGTCAAAGTCTGACTAAATCTATTTTGGTGTGTTTTTACAAATACCTGATTAGGTAACAACACTCTAATATAACTCCCTTGATCTGCAAATTGGGCGACTTCAAACTCATTCAATTCTTGTATCCCATTCTCATTGTAATCAATCCAAGTGTATGCACCTTGACCAGGTTCTACCTCAACATAGGTAAAATCCTGTTGAGGCAAGGTTCCGGAGTTGGTTTCAAAAACGGTGTTCCAAAGTACAAGGTTATTCCAGAGTTTTTGATTATAATTCAATCTAGAATTTAAAGAGTTCTCATCAGCTACAGTTTCATCTTCACTTTTTAAAGTTCGGTAGTTGGCATAAACCCCTAAATTAGTTTTAGTGTTTTGAATAATCATCGACTTTAAATAGTAGGTATTAGACCTATTGACACGCTTCACTTGATTATTACGTAAACTATCATTCACTCTGTATTTATAACCAACCTCAACAAAAACACCTGTGCTATCTCCATAACCTGTAAAGGCTTCGTAGGAATTAAATCGCTGACTCAAATTAGTTAACAAATCTGTATCTCTCTCACGTTGTTCACTATCTTCCAAAGCAATTTTAGCACCAACCCATTGTTTTTTAAAATTATAGGTCACCCGATTAAAAGAACGGACAAACGTGGAGGTTGATACGCTACTGGTATTATTCAAGACACTAGAATTCGAAAAGATATTAAATTTATTAAGCTGAAGATTTGCCAGCATATTATGACGATTTCCGTTGAAATTTTCAGAGTAATTCAAATGCTCAAACTTATAAGAGGCTGTACCTTTTTTTGAATGTAATAGATCTACTCCAGAAGCAAATAGAATTTGATTTCCCAATGGATCATCCAGATTCCAATCCCGATTAAACTCGGCTCTATATAAACGCTGAATGGTTTTAAAATTCTTATTAATGATGTCTGTGTCTACATAGGCATTTAAATTCCAGAGACTATCGGTTTTGATTAGGCTTTGATTAACACGAAGTTTAGCAGCAAAACCATCATTATTTCCATCATCAAGACTTGAAAACAGGTTGAGATCATTTTTACTTCCAGCCAATTCAAAATAAACATCTGTTTTGTCTGATGGCGTATAGCTTCCATTAAGAACAGCCACCTGTAATTTCTCTGGTGGAATTAATCGCACTATAGGCTCATAATTTCCTTGAGGCACACCATTTAGAGGTTCTACATATTCATAAATATTCTCAACTGCATTACTATTGATAAGTACATAATTTCCCAGGTTAGCTCCAACAAGTGTAAATCGAACACTAAACAATTCGTCATCTGGATTATTAGAGAACACAAATATATCAACACCATTAACAACATCTTTCCGATATAAAATTCGGTTATCATCAAAAGCCTGAGCCACATCAGAAGGTGCAACCATCAAGGATTGATCATCTCCTGCATTAGATAGAATCTCTACCTGCTCTGAAGATAGATTTTGCTGTAAAGGTTGATTTTTAGCATCTGCTTCGGAATAGACCGAAACCCCTAATTTTAATTTTTCAGATTCATAAGCACCACCTCCAAAAACCGTAAAACGAGAAAAATTTCGATCACTAAACTGATAGTCTACAGTAATTCTCATTTCCGAAGTAATAGGATAGGTAGAATTAAAAATAATCTCTCCAGCGTTATAATCGATGATATAATCTTTATTTTCACCACGTTCTATAGGAATTCCATTAACGTAAACTGTTTCACTTCCAGAAACAATTAGTACAAATAACTCATTGTTTGGTCCAGTAAGCTTGTAAGGTCCTTGATTACCTTCCTGAGCAATAAACCGACTTGTAGTAAACTGTCCTCTAACCAAAGCTCCAGAAGCAAATAAATTAGTTTGAGATTCCTCACCATCAAGATTAGCGCTTACTTGTAGACCTTGAACACGTTTGGTGAAATTAGCAAAATAACTATTGGTATTGGTCAGGTCAATATCACCTGCTCTTATATTCCAATTATCACTAAACAGCTCTATAAATACCTGATCAAACTCGTCCAGACGTTGAGAATACCCACTTTCCTGTAGTGGAATATTTGCATCTTGAATAGATGCTCTAAGTGACACTTTATCACTTAATTTCCCCGAAATTTGTAAATCCAATTCACTATTTAAAACCGAGTTTTGATTATTACCAAGGGTTACACCTCTTGAGATACTTCCGGAAGTACTCAAGCCATCAAATGGTTTAAAAGTTTTGTCAAGTGTGGATTGATTAAGCTTATAAAGACGTTGTAAGTTGTCGGTGTTTTCTACAATGATCTTATCGTCTAGTTGGAAATATTTCCGTGTTAAAAAATCGGGATATCGCAAATAGCTCACTTCAACAGAATCAAGAGCTATAGGTTTTTTGAAGGTCAACAGGGCTTTTGAAAAATCGACTTTATAGTAAGACGAATCGATAGTTGTTTTATCTTTTCGTTTTAGAATAAAAAAACTGGAATTGATACTCACTGTATCTATTTTGATAGCATCTCTAACTGCTACGGTTTTAGTTTTATAATTAGAGCTATCCTCTTGCGCATAGGCACAAAAAGACATCATAAAACAAATAAGTGAAATAGCAATTTTCATTCCTTATATAAACTTCTAAAGACAGAAATTATTTTATGGTTAAAATGCCCTTAAAATAATAGTGTAAAAGTACCATATTATTTAAATTAGCTGAAATCTTAACTATTCAGAATGAAAATCATCTCATACAACGTAAATGGTATTCGAGCTGCCATGAATAAAGGCTTTATCGATTGGCTTCAAAGTGCTGATCCTGACGTGATTTGTTTACAGGAAATCAAAGCTATGAAAGAGCAAGTGGATATTGAAGCCATAGAAAATGCTGGTTACAACTATCATTATTGGTTTAGTGCTCAAAAAAAAGGATACAGTGGTGTTGCTATTTTAAGCAAGACAGAACCAGACCATGTAGAATATGGAACTGGAATAGAATCTATGGATTTTGAAGGTCGCAATCTAAGAGTAGATTTTAACGGACTCTCCATTATGAGTATGTATTTACCTTCGGGAACTAATGATGCTAGATTAGCGCACAAGTTTGAATACATGGATCTCATTCATGAGTATTTAAATAACTTACGACAAGACAAACCGAATTTAGTTGTCCTTGGCGATTATAATATTTGTCATGAACCTATTGATATCCACAATCCAAAAATGAAAGGTGTTTCTGGGTTTTTACCTGAAGAACGTGAATGGCTTGGCAATTTTATCAATAGCGGGTTTATAGATTCATTCAGATATTTACATCCTGAAAAACAAGAATACAGCTGGTGGAGCTATAGAGCCAATGCCAGAGCAAATAATAAAGGATGGCGTTTAGATTACGGCATGGTAAGTGAGCCATTACAAGAAAACATTAAACGTAGCGTTATTCTCTCGGAAGCGGTCCACAGTGATCATTGTCCGATCTTAGTAGAAATTGAATAGTAATTATAATAACAACCTGTCCACTATAAATTAACTAAAGGTGGAACTTAACCTAAACAATATGATTAAAAAATTGTCATTAATAGCACTTAGCTTAGTATTAACAACTTCTTGTGTTTCCAAAAAAATATATACAGATCTGGAAGATAAGTATGCCAATTTAAAAAAGGAAAACCGCAAACTTGCTGATCAAAATCAAGATCTCGAAACAGCTTTAAATACAGCTGAAAATGATCTGGCGAGATTACAAAAAGAGTATGATACCACTGTAGCCCAACGCAACAAATTACAGAGTGATTATGATGCTACGAAGTCTAATTTAGACAATTTAAAAGCCTCTTATGACGCATTAGAAAAAAACAGTAGTGCTTCAATTGCAGAAAACTCAAAGAAAAACAGAGAGTTGTTAGCTCAGCTGGAAGCTAAAGAGCAAGCACTAGCTGCGGAGAATGCACGACTTGAAAAACTTAAAAAAGAACTGGAAGCCAGATCACAACGTGTTGCTGAATTAGAAAATGTAATTGCCTCTAAAGATGCAGCCATGACCAAACTTAAAAATGCCATCTCAAAAGCACTGACCAACTTTGAAGGCAAAGGATTAACTGTAGAACAACGTAATGGAAAAGTATATGTATCTATGGAAAATAAACTCCTTTTCCAATCTGGAAGTTGGGCTGTTGGCACACAAGGAAAGCAAGCTGTAAAACAACTTGGTGATGTCTTAGCCGATAATCCTGAAATTGCAATCTTGATTGAGGGCCACACAGATAATGTACCTTACAAAGGTAATGCACAATTAAGTGGGAACTGGGATCTATCTGCAAAGCGTGCTACTGCTATAGTTAATATCCTAAGAGAGAACGAATCTATTAATCCAGAAAATTTAACTGCAGCAGGCCGAGGAGAATTTGCACCAATTGCAAGTAATGATACTGCCGAAGGTAAAGCCCAAAACCGTCGAATAGAAGTGATTCTAACACCAAAACTAGATGAGATTTCTAAATTATTAAATGATATATAAATCTGCTATTTCAGACAGTAAAGGAGATTATGAGATTTCTCGACTGCGCTCGAAATGACATAGTCAAAAATGAAGTCTCAATTGTCAAACTGAAAAGATGTCACACTGAGCGCAGTCGAAGTGTAGATAAAAACTCACATTTCGAAAGTAAAAACCTTAACATAGTTTTAGATGGTTCTGCTTAATAAAAACAGAACCATCTTCTTATCTTTGCACTTTTGTAATATTAAACCACACTCATGAGATATACCACCTTACCAAAAACCGATATAAAAGTCAGTAAAATATGTTTAGGAACCATGACTTGGGGAAATCAAAACACCCAAGACGAAGGCTTTGCTCAAATGGATATGGCGTTGGATAAAGGCGTCAATTTTTTTGATGTTGCCGAATTATATCCAGTTCCTGCTACTGCAGAGACTTATGCTGAAACCGAACGCATTATTGGTAATTGGTTTGAAAAAACAGGCAATAGAGATAAGGTTGTATTGGCTACAAAAATTGCTGGCACAGGTGATTACACAGCTCATATTAGAACTACAGGGTTTAGTAAAGATGCGCTTAATGAAGCTGTGAATAATAGTTTAAAGCGACTTAAGACCGATTATATAGATTTATATCAGTTGCATTGGCCAGAGCGCCAAACGAACACTTTTGGCGTAAGAGATTATCATCATAATCCTAATGATCCATGGACAGATAACTTTAATGAGATCTTACACAATCTCGATGAGATCATCAAGTCTGGAAAAATACGTCAAGTAGGTATTTCTAATGAAAAAGCTTGGGGAACGATGCGTTACTTAGAAGAATCTAATGCACACGATTTACCTCGAATGATTACTATTCAGAATGCATATTCACTGCTCAACAGAGTCTTTGAAGGCGATATGGCTGAAGTCGCTATTCGTGAAGAGATAGGTTTATTAGCCTATTCGCCAATGGCATTTGGTGTATTATCAGGTAAATATATTAAAGGTACAGAAGGTGATAATGCGCGATTAAAGCTCTTCCCAAGATTTGCAAGATACAGTAGCGAACAATCCACAGAAGCTACAAAGCGCTATCTAAAAATTGCTGAAGACCATGGTATGACCTTAGCTCAAATGTCGTTAGCCTTTGTAACCGACAGGCCCTTTATGACTAGTAATATCATTGGAGCCACCTCTTTAAAGCAATTGGAAGAAAATATTGACAGTATAGATATTCAGTTAAGTGATGAAATCTTAAAAGCGATCAACGAAGTACATGCGGTGATTCCTAATCCTGCGCCTTAAAATGATTCCCTGAATATATTTAAATGAATTTAGTTTGGTATTATATAGATTATATTCTATATTAGAGCTGCACTAAATTAAGCATCATGGACACACCAATTATAATCTATCTACTATTACAAGAACCTGATTCATATCATATGGATGTTGAAATGTCGTCAGGAATGAAATTTATGGCTGCTTGGTCTATATTATATATAATACTAATAATAGCCTTTATTATCGGTATTATACTATTGTATTTCAGAGTTATGAAATACTTTAAATTAAAGAACCAACTCATGCAAAGAGAACTTAATAACAAATAGTGCTTAAAAACCATTCTCCTTATAATTATTCATAAAATGGTAAGAAATCTTGGATGTATATCTGAGATTTTTTTTGCTTTATATATTCGAACGTGATTGATTATTAGTTAAATTCTAATGCTTTTCTACTTATAGAATAACTTTAAAACTCACAAAATCAATCTGATAATTGTTTTTGTGTAGAATATTTTCTATATTTGATTATGTAGAATATTTTCTATATACACTAATTGATCAATTATATTCACTGAACACTAACTTAAATCATGTAACACAATGAGACATATTTTTAAAACGGCATTCCTTTTCTTTGGAATGTTTAGCATCTTATATTCTTGTCAGAATAATGACGAGATCATTCAAGAACAAAACAGATATAAAGTACCTAGTATTGATAAGGCACGACAGCATGTCAATGAACACATCGACCTCTCATCATTTGGATCTAATCCCCAATTTAGGACCTCAAGCAATGCATTACAAACCGATTGGGAGAATTCTAAAGCCAAAACCTATAAGGATCAACCAGAGGAAAATTTAGACATTCTCTATACACCTATCTATTTACCAACGTCTGGTCATGCCAAAGGTTTTATTGGTTCTGTAGAGATTAATGGAGACATGCACTCTAAAATTTTTGTACTTCTTTATACTGAAAGTGATAACAGAATGGCATTTTCGGGAGTGATGCTCATTTATGGATTAGATGGTCAAATTGAATACTCCTATAGATATGAAGACGGGCAACAAGTGGCCAGCGGACTACCAGGCTTGACAAATACGAATCTCAATAGAACTGATGGTAATGGTGACTGTGAATCTCCATTTGATAGTGTCGGTTGTCTCATAGAATGGATTGGTGGTGATTGGTTTGGTCTTTCTGGATATATACAAAATGATACTGTAGAAATTACAGCAGGCGATTCTAGTACTGGAGGTTATATCATAGACACAGACCTTGGGAATCCAAGTATTAATATTCCGCCTTTAGAAGGATCTCCATCGGGAAGTAGCACAGCTATAGGTAGTCCATGGTGGTTGGAAAATACAGTAACGCCTAACGGACTTTCGATAGCTTTAGCTTTAGAGATAGAAAACATGGCGCTTCCAGAAGCACAATGGCTACTTAATGAAGCTAATGCAGAACAGCTTCAGTCTATTGCCGATTTTCTAAATGATAATCGTACCATCAATAGAGATGATACACCAGAAGGCTTTGACGATACTAGCGTAGATCAAAACCAAATGACTGAAATTTCGCAGGAGGCTTTGGATTTGGCGTTGGATATGATTAACTTTATGATGGAGCATCCATCAGCTGTTTTTGAACCTGATAATAATCCCAATGATGATTATATGAGCTTTAGTAATTTTAATGAATTTGAAGTTTTTCATGACAATTTATTCAGTACAATAAATACTACAACCACCTTTGAAGAAGCAGGTACAATAAGAGTTGACAGACATGTTATGGACGGCCCAGATTTTTTTGATGCAGATCTAGTAAGTGTAGTTCGAGCATTTATACCTGACGACAACAATCAATATGAGTGTTTGAATATAATTAGCGGAAACAGTTATATACAAGGAAACGAGACCTTTTTAAGTTGGACACAAATATCAAATCCTGATCCAAATCACCCTGAAGGAATTGATGTTCAAATTTATGAAGATTACGATAGAATAATAATTAAAATAAAAGGAAAATTTAAGGCAGGCATACAACTTGATATATTGAATGGTTTATTTAGTTTTTCTGAATCTGCAGAAATAAGTCTGCATTACAATTATTCTTCAGGTGAGTTTTTAGAAAATTATAGTACTTGGTATCCATTAGATTATTAGAGTTTATGAAAATATTAAAAGCATTTCTTTTATTTATATTATTTATTTCATGCAGGAGCTATTCTCCTTATTCAAGTAATTCCAATAGGAAACAAAACTTGAAAACCATTAAAAGTTACTTAAAAATTAATATAGCAGAGATTGATTTTCTTCAAAAAAACGATTCAATTTCATTCGATATAGGAAAATCTATTAACAAAAAAGTCAAGCCAAAATTAATAAATAGGAGATTAGACTCTTTAATTTCAGACGCCTATTCGAAAGAGGTGTTCTTAGTTATTTCACGATTTGACAGAGAATTTCCAAATAAGGAGCCTATAGAATATGATAAAAATGTTAATAGGAATTCTTTAAAAGCTAAAAATATTGATGAAGCCATTAAGCTAATCAAAAACATGGACAGTATAATTGCAGCCAATGTAAGAATGAAAGCGAAAGACACCATCATTAAGAAGAAAAACAAACCTTAATTTCATAAACTGTTTTAAAACAAAACCCCCTTTCCACATTAAGTGAAAAGGGGGTTTTAGATATTATTTGATTTCCTTACCATTTTTGTCATAAAAATGGTATTCAAGATAAGTGTAAGCATCTCTAGGTAAAACTTTTACCCATTTTTTGTGTTCTAAAAACCATTTAGAACGTACCGATGGAAACCCTTTGGTTAGAAAGGCTGCTATAAATGGATGCGCGTTTAAGGTTATCTTTTTATAGTCTTTTTTGAAAAGCCTCTCAAGATCTTGAGTGATGTTTTGAATCACTTTAATTGGTGCTTCAATTTCTCCTCCTTCTCCTAAGTTTGGATTTTCTTCTTTTGTTTTAATGTTGCGTTCTGGGCGAACACGTTGTCTGGTAATTTGTATCAAACCAAACTTACTAGGTGGCAAAATCTTGTGCTTTGCCTTATCATCTTTCATTTCGTCACGAAGATGATTGTACAATTTTTTTCGATTCTCTGCTCGTCCCATATCAATAAAATCTACAACGATAATCCCTCCCATATCACGTAAACGTAACTGACGAGCAATTTCTGAAGCAGAAATTAAATTGACTTCCAGAGCAGTGTCTTCTTGATTTTTTTCTTTGTTAGATCTATTCCCACTATTAACATCAATAACATGCATCGCTTCGGTATGTTCTATTACCAAATAGGCTCCTTTTGCCATGGAGACTGTGCGACCAAATGAGGTTTTAATTTGACGTTCAATACCATATTTTTCGTAAACTGGTACGCCATTTTTATAAAACTTGACTATTGATTCTTTTTTGGGAGCGATTTCTTGGACATAATCTTTGATTTGTCCGTAAAGCACTTCGTCATCTACTGTAATACTTGTGAATGAATCGTCAAAAATATCTCTCAAAATAGAAGAAGCTTTGTTCATTTCACTCAACACTTTACTAGGATGATGTGCTTTGTTTAATTTTTTACACATTGCTGTCCATCTATTCAGCAAGTTTTGTAAATCTTTGTCGAGTTCGGCAACTTTTTTGCCTTCTGCAACTGTACGAATTATAACGCCAAATCCTTTAGGTGTGATACTCTTTACCAATCGCTTTAAGCGATCTTTTTCTTCTTTGGATTCAATTTTTTGAGAAATTGAAATCCGATCAGAAAATGGTACTAAGACAATATAACGACCAGCAATGGACAACTCACTACTAATGCGAGGCCCTTTGGTTGAAATGGGTTCTTTTACAATTTGTACTAATAGAGATTGATTTGATTTTAAAGCGTTAGCAATGCTTCCGTTTTTATCAATATCTTTCTCAAACTGAAAATTTTTCAGTAAAAAATCGGTATGTCTACCTGTGCTTACACGTTTAACGAATTTTAAAAGTGAAGGCAATTTTGGTCCTAAATCATGATAATGCAAAAACGCATCTTTCTCATAGCCTACATTAACAAATGCAGCATTTAGACCAGGAACAGCTTTTCGTATTTTGGCAATAAATATATCACCAACCGAGAAGTTGTTATCATCTTCATCTTTGTGTAATTCGATAAGTTTTCCATCTTTTAATAAGGCAAAATCAACAATATCAGAACTCGATCTTATAATCAATTCTTTTTCCATGTTGTTAATTTTAATCCATCCCGATTCATTTCGAGATAGATGGATAATACTTTTTTTGACACAGGATATTTAATCCAGTAAATTCATGTATTACGCAGGTAAAACGTAATAAACTCATGAATTTTATATCAAAGAACGTTGTTTTTAAAATTAAGAAAAGTAGTTAAAAAACTACTTTTCTTAATTTATTTCTTTTTGTGACGATTAGCGCGTCTACGTTTTTTACGCTTATGCGTCGCTACCTTGTGTCTTTTTCTTTTTTTACCACTTGGCATAAAATAAGTCTTTTTAAATTAATATTTGTTTTAATGTTTTAGTTTACTTCAACGTTAGTCTTAACACCTTCAACAAATACTTTAGCAGGTTTAAATGCAGGTATGTTGTGAGCAGGTATCTTAATTGTCGTGTTTTTTGAAATGTTACGTCCAGTTTTTTCTGCTCTAGTTTTTACAATAAAACTTCCGAAACCTCTAAGGTATACATTATCTCCTCCTTCTAAAGATGATTTAACTTCTTCCATGAATGTTTCTACTGTTGCTTGAACATCTCCTTTTTCAATTCCTAATTTATCAGAAATTTTAGCTACTATATCAGCTTTTGTCATTGTTATTAATTTTTAGGGTTATCTATTAATTATAAGGGATGCAAATATAGGTAATTTAATTTCAATATTTCAAGCGTAATTAATTAAAATTTAACCTAGTAAAGATTTATTTTTGCATAGATTAATTATTTTAAATGAAATTTACGGAAATTTTAACATATTGGTACTCAGACAATAAGCGATCTTTACCATGGCGAACAACCAAGAATCCATATTATATTTGGTTGTCTGAAATAATTATGCAACAAACCCAAATTAAGCAAGGTTTACCATATTATGAAGCTTTTGTAAATAAATTCCCCACTGTTTTTGATTTAGCAAATGCCGAAGAACAAGACGTTTTAAAGCTCTGGCAAGGCTTAGGTTACTATTCCAGAGCCCGAAATTTACACGCTTCAGCAAAATACATAGCTAGAGAACTTAATGGTATATTTCCTAACACATACAAAGAGATTATAAAACTTAAAGGTGTTGGTGATTATACAGCCAGTGCTATAGCCTCTATTTGTTTCGATGAACCAACAGCTGTAGTTGATGGTAACGTTTACAGAGTTCTGTCTCGTTATTTTGGAATTGATACTCCTATTAACTCTACTCAAGGCATAAAAGAATTCAAAGCACTTGCAACAACGCTAATCGATACTTCAAACCCTGGAGATTACAATCAAGCCGTTATGGAATTTGGTGCCACCCAATGCAAACCTAAAAACCCATACTGTATTGTTTGTCCGTTAAAAGATAGTTGTGTCGCAGTTCAAAAAGGGAAGATTGATGTATTACCTGTGAAATTGAAGAAAACTAAAGTCACTAAAAAGCACTTCAACTTTTTGGTGCTCATTTCCGCAGATAAAAAAACTATTTTTGAACAACGAACCTCAAAAGGCATTTGGCAAAATCTATATCAATTTCCTTTGATTGAAACCGAAAAAGAATTACTTGCTGATAGTTTTAAAGCACACCCAAAAGTCAGTTCCTTTTTTAAAAAGATGAAATTTGAATTCAGCCTTTACAATACCTCAGAATTAGTCCATAAGCTATCACACCAACATTTATACACTAAATTTTGGATTGTCCAAGTCAACGAATTACCAAAACTTGGGATTCCAATTTCAGAAATAAAAACCTACCCTACTCCTATTTTGATTGGAAATTTTATTGATGAGTTTGGAGCTTCATTTTAGATAACTGATAAATTTTTCATACTTTTAATACAGTGATTTCAAAATGTTTAATTTTGTAATTCAAAACAACAATAACTATGTCAGGAACATTAAATAAAGTAATGCTAATTGGGCATTTGGGAGATGAAGTAAAGATGCATTATTTTGATGGTGGAAATTGTGTTGGGCGATTCCCATTAGCAACCAATGAAACCTATACCAACAAACAAACCAATGAACGAGTCACCAATACCGAATGGCACAATATTGTGGTGCGTAACAAGGCTGCTGAGATTTGTGAGAAGTACTTATCTAAAGGTGATAAAGTGTATATTGAAGGTCGGTTAAAAACCAGAAAATGGCAAGACGATAAAGGAGCTGATCGCTATTCGACAGAAATACAGTGTACAGATTTTACATTTTTGTCAACTAAAAATGAGAATCAAGGTGGAAATACTGCAGCTGTAAGCCCTCAACCAACCTCTCAACATACAGCTAATAATTCGGTTTCTGAACCCACAACAGAAGACAATGATGATCTTCCGTTTTAATACATTAAACTAAATTTAAATTATTTACTGTGGATCCTGAACCCTCGAGTTTAATAATAACAATGCTCAATGTGAATGTGTCTTTCATTTCCGGGCTCATACTGCTGTTCGTTTTATTGCTTTGCTCTGCATTGATATCTGGAGCTGAAGTCGCATTTTTTTCGTTGACAAAATCTGATCTCAATACAGGTTTGGATGATAATCCAAAAAAGTTCAATATCATTTCAAAACTATTAGGACGACCTAAGAAACTCTTAGCAACTATACTTGTAGCTAATAATTTTATAAATATTGGAATTGTTATACTCTTTGCATATTTAGGAGAAACCCTTTTTAATTCTGTAGAGCTCTCTTGGGTAAGATTTTTGCTTGAAGTTGTAGTCATCACTTTTTTAATCTTACTTTTTGGTGAAATTGTTCCTAAAATATATGCCAGTAGAAATCGCATACAGTTTTCGACGTTTATGGCTATTCCTCTAAAAGTGCTTGATGTTATTTTTTCTCCAATTAGCTCACCAATGCGTCATTTAACTTTAACCATCCACAATAAGCTTGGCAGACAAAAATCAAATTTAAGTGTTGACCAATTATCTCAAGCTTTAGAATTAACTAGTGATAGCGACACAACCGATGAGGAGCATAAGATTTTACAGGGAATAGTATCCTTCGGAAATACAGACACCAAACAAGTTATGCGTCCTCGTATGGACATCTTTGCATTAAGCGAAGAATTAGAGTATGCTGAAATTATTCCTGAAGTTATTAAAAATGGTTATTCAAGAATACCTGTTTATAAAGATAGCATTGATAATGTCACAGGGATTTTATACATCAAAGACCTCTTACCACATATAGAACGGAAACAGTTTGATTGGACCGCCTTACTTCGGGAGCCGTTCTTTGTTCCTGAAAACAAAAAACTAGATGATTTGATGGTTGAGTTTCAAGATAAAAAAGTACATCTTGCTATCGTTGTTGATGAATATGGTGGCACATCTGGTGTAATATCTTTAGAGGATGTTATAGAAGAAATTGTAGGTGATATTAGTGACGAGTTTGACGATGATGATGTTATCTATACTAAAATAGATGATAACAATTATTCGTTTGAAGGAAAAACAACACTAAAAGATTTTTATAAGATTATTAAGATAGATGACGAAGCTGAATTTGAAGATCACAAAGGAGAGGCAGAAACCATAGCTGGATTTGTTTTAGAAATCTCAGGGATTTTTCCGAGACGTCAAAGCAAAATAAATTTCAAAAATTACGTTTTTACAATAGAAGCTATCGATAAAAAAAGAATCAAACAGATCAAGTTTACCATTTTAGATTAAACTAGCACTACTATGACTATCAGAAAACTATTATTAACTACCATCGCTGCTGCTTTAATCTCTTGCGGAAAAGATCCTTTACCAAAACCCAAGGCGATGCTCAGATTAGACTATCAGAAACCAGAATATACAACAGTAGATATCAGGTTGCCTTTCACTTTTGAAAAGAACACCGTTGCCGATAAGATCTCCAATATAAAGCTAGATGGTATAAACAATGCTATTGGTGTGAATATTAACTATTCTGAGATGAAAGGCACTATATATCTTACGTATAAAGAAGTCAATTCAAATAACTTGGATACCTTATTGAGGGATGCACAAAATCTGACCCAAAAGCACACGATTAAAGCAGATGAAATTGAGGCCATTGTCTATGAAAACCCAAAACAGGACGTGTTTGGAATGTTTTACGAAGTTGGAGGTAATGCAGCGTCACAATCACAATTTTATGTCACCGATAGTACTAATCACTTTCTAAGTGGCTCATTGTACTTCTACGCAAAACCAAATTATGATTCTATTTATCCAGCTGCAGTATATCTAAAAAATGATATCAAGCATTTAATGGAATCGATAGAATGGAAAGAATAATACAGATTACAAATAAAAAAAGCCTATCAGTAATGATAGGCTTTTTTTTGTATGCTATATACTTCATATTAGAAGTTGTAACGGATACTTGCGTTAAATGTTCTTCCAATACCTAAGAATGTACCAAAGTTATCTGTTTGGTTAATATAAGGTGTATTGAATAAGTTGTTAACGTTAGCTCTGAATGTCATTGGGTTATCTCCAAGATCAAATCTGTACGTTAAACCAGCATCAGCAAGAGCATAAGCAGGTAATCTCTCAGACTCATAAGTTGTTCCGTCTAACGCAGCTTGTACAACATCCTCTACATCAACAAACTCATAAAGGTCTGTAAAAATGTTGTAATCCATATCAACAGAAAGTCCCTCTGTAATATTGTATACAAAACCAGCACCAAATGATGTTTGAGGTGCATTACCAACTTTTACATCAGTAATATCAACTTCTCCACTAGCCTCAAGAAATTCCTGAGTGTCGTCATTTTGTAACGTAAATGGTGTTGATCCTTCATATTTCCAGTTTCCTAAAGATCCGTAACCTCTCAATGAAAGCTTACCTCCTATTGGACGGTATTCAAAATCAAACTCCACACCTTGGTGTATTTGAGTTACATCAGTAAAACGATAGATCCCAAACTCATCATTAGGTAATGCTGTTCCAAAAGTTAAGAAACGGTTACCCCATTCTGTTCTGTAGACATCTAAGTTAAAACGAAATGCAGAATTTTTAAATCTATATCCAGCTTCAAGACCAACAATCTCTTCATTATCAACATCTGGCTTTACTAAAGCATTTGAGTTTCTAATATCGGCAAAGATATTATCTAAGAATGGTTGTCTAGAGAAGGTACCTGCATTAGCAAATACTGAGTGATTTTCATCTAAGTTATAAGACGCACCACCTTTAATTTGGTATCCAGTTTTACTAATTTTTTCAGATTTACCCAATCCATCTACACCATCAACAGTTCGTCCAGTAAATCGACCTGTTCTTTGGAATGATTGTGTTGAAAGTGCTGCCTGAACAAATACAGAAAAATCATCAGTTGCATATTCAGCCTGACCAAAACCACCAATATAATTGATGTTTTCAGAGTAATCAAATTGTGTACGATCAGCTTCACCAGCAAAATCAAATAAAGCAGCCCATGGATCAGCTTCAAATGTATTTGTAAATGTGTAATCATCTGGACGATCTGTTCTAAAGTTATCTGTAAATCCATTTAGACCCATCAAATCATTGATTTGTCTCCAGTGATCACCTTTATATAAACGACCATCAAAACCAACATTAAATGACCAGTTTTCACCAGACTCAATATTTAAGTTAGATAGTAAACCATACCAGTTGTGGTTATTTACAGAAGCTCTTCTTACAAAACCATCACTAAAACCAGCAAAACCATTAGAATCAGCATTTGCGATATTGTTTTCAACGATTTGATCAAAATCTACTTCACCAATATCGTTTCTTACTCTATTACTACTGCTACCTAACATTCCAGTTCCTCCACCACGTCCCCAAGACGCGTAAAGTACTGTAGATAAATCTAACTTGTCATTGATATCGAAATCCCAGTTAAGGTTCATTACTGGCTTATGGTAGTAGTTACGTCTTTCAGTAAAACGCTCTCCATCTCTAAACCCTGTATTTGGATTGTATTTTTCTCCAAACATCTCATATTCTTCTAAATCGCTAGAGAAGTTTTGGTCATGCCATTGTGGTGCACCAGTTAATAAGAAGTTGAATGTATGTTGTTCATTTGGCTTGTAACCTACAGAGAATAAGTAGTTCTGACCTTGACCAGCAGTACCAATTGAATACTTTCTATGTGCTTGCCAGTGATCAACTAATACAGAAAATGCCCATCCTTTATCGTTTACTCCAGAGTTGTAAGCTAAGGTTGCTTTCATAAAGCTATCGTTACCACCCATAACTCTTGCAAAACCACCTTTTCTTTGCTCAGTAGTTTTCGATACAATGTTTACTGTACCACCTACTGACGAAATTGCTAGTTTAGAAGACCCTAATCCTCTTTGTACCTGTACTGCATTAGCAACATCTGCCATACCAGCCCAGTTAGACCAGAACATTCTACCATCTTCAACACTATTGATTGGCTGACCATTCAATAAGAATGCTGTATTGGTATCATCAAAACCTCTTAAGAAAATTCGGCTATCACCAAATCCACCAGCTTGGTTAGACACATAAACAGAAGGTGTGTTTTTCATAGATTCAGTAAATTCTGAGTTACCAGAAATTTTAAGCTGAATGTCTTTCCCTCTAATTGTAGATACTGCTACCGGAGTTTTTCTTGCCTCAGCAATATCAATAACTCCTGTTCCTACAACAATAACTTCTTCTAAAGAGTTATCTGCCTCTAATGTTATACTTCCTAAATCTGCAGATCCATTGAAAGTTAACGTGACGCTTGAATATCCAACGTACGATACAACAATTGAACCACTTGAAGCATTCGTTTGTAAAGTAAAGTTACCATCAATATCGGTACTTGTTCCATTTGAAGTTCCTTTTTCCAAAATGTTAGCACCAGGAAGCGGGAAACCATCTGCTACTACTTTACCTTTAAGTGTAGTTTGAGCCATCATTGCCGATGAAAGCAGTAATAGTCCAATAAATAAAAATTGAGTAATTTTTTTCATCTTAAATTAATTTAAAGAGTTTTAATTTTCGGCAAAAGTACGCTTGTCTTAACGATACTATATTACCTTAATGTTAAGAATTGTTAACACTTAAATTTAACCAAAAAAAAATCTAAAAGAAAGCTAAACTGAACTGAAAACGAAAGAAGTACTTAACAATAACTATGCTTTGCTTTGGTAGTATTTAATAAGATTTTGGGTAGAATCATCATGATTGTTAATAACATTTGGGTCTTTTAGCTCTTTTAGGATGGTATTTGCTAGTTGCTTTCCTAATTCTACACCAAATTGATCGTAGCTAAAAATATTCCAAATAATCCCTTGAACAAAAATTTTATGCTCATACATTGCTATTAACTTTCCTAAACTTTCGGGCGTTAATTTTTTAATCAAAATGGTCGTCGTAGGTTTATTCCCATCAAAAATCTTAAATGGTGCTAAGAACTTCATATGTGCTTCGGAAATAGAACTATCTTTTAGCTCTTCAACTACAGTATCATTTGACTTTCCATTCATTAAAGCCTCAGTTTGCGCAAAAAAGCTAGACATCAATTTATCCTGATGATCTTTATTACCATGCAAGGATTCAGTAAAACCAATAAAATCTGCTGGAATTAATTTTGTGCCTTGATGAATGAGTTGAAAAAATGCATGTTGCGAATTGGTTCCTGGTTCACCCCAAATGATTGTTCCGGTTTGATAATTGATCTTATCTCCATTTCTGTCTACGCTTTTCCCGTTACTCTCCATAATGCCTTGCTGAAGATAGGTGGCAAACTGATTCAAATATTGCGAATAAGGAATGATGGCTTCGGTTTCAGCATTAAAAAAATTATTATACCAAACACTCAAAAGTGCTGTAATAACTGGAATGTTTTTCTCAAAAGCCTCAGTTTTAAAATGCTCATCCATTTTATGAGCGCCATTTAAAAGACTCTCAAAATTATCGAATCCAACAGCCAGACTTATGGATAATCCAACAGCACTCCATAACGAGAATCGGCCACCAACCCAATTCCACATTGGGAAGATATTATTTTCATCGATACCGAAATCTTTAACCTTTTCAATATTTGTTGATACGGCTACGAAATGTTTTGATATCGCAGTCTCAGGTGCGTGCTTTAAAAACCACTCCCTAATGGTGTTGGCATTAGATAATGTCTCCTGAGTTGTAAAAGTTTTGGAAACAATTACAAACAATGTAGTCTCAGGATTAATATTCTTGACAACCTCATTAACGTGATCTCCATCTACATTACTTACAAAATGGGTTTTTAAATGATTGCTGTAGAAAGACAGTGCCTCAACAACCATAGCAGGTCCAAGATCTGAACCTCCAATACCAATATTTACAACATCAGTAAACGGCTGATCAGTATAACTTTTAAACGTACCGTTACAAACCTTATCTGAAAAATCTTTGATTTTTTCTTTAACCTGATATACTTCAGGTATTACATTTTCACCGTCAACTATGACCTCAGCATCTTTAGGGCTTCGTAACGCTGTATGCAACACTTCTCTTCCCTCAGTAGCATTTATAACTTCTCCTCCAAAATATTGGTGCATTGCATCTTTAAGGTCAACCTCATCAGCGAGCTCCAACAATAAATTTAGCGTCTCTTTTGATACTCGATGCTTTGAATAATCAAAATAAAAGTCTTCCCATTGAATGGTCATCTCACTTGCTCTGTTTTCGTGCTGAGTAAATAAGTCTTTTAAATGTGTATTTTCTATTGTTTTAAAATGCGCTTGTAGTTTACTCCACGCTTTTGTTGAAGTTGGATTAATCGTTTTTAATGCCATTACTGTATTTTGGAGGTTAATTCTTCGTTTTCAGTTGGTAACTCAATTTTATTATCTTCAAACTGAATATTGTCTAACTGAGATTTTAAAGGTTTTATAAATTCGGTATAGTTCGCTTTTAATGAATCTGGAATAGACTCTGCTGCAGGTAATTTTTCTTTAAATGGATCCACTTGTTTTCCATTTTTCCAGAAACGATAACACACATGTGGTCCACCAGTATTTCCAGTCATTCCAACCCAACCAATGACATCGCCTTGTTTCACAAAATCACCTTTTCTAACATTTTGAGCTTTCATGTGAAGGTACTGAGTACTGTAAGTTCCGTTATGCTTTATTTTAACGTATTTACCATTTCCTCCTCGTCTTGTAGACTCAGTTACTGTACCGTTGGCTGTTGCTAAAATTTCAGTTCCAATAGGTGCTGCAAAATCAGTTCCACGATGTGGTCTTAATTTATAGCCATAATATTTGATACGACGATTTAAGTTGTAGCGTGAAGATATTCTACTAAATTTAACTGGTGCTTTAAGGAAAGTACGTCGTAAACTCTTGGTGTTTTCATCAAAATAGTCGGATATATTTTTTGTACTGTCTACTTCAAAATTAAACGCATAAAACGGTTCACTTTTATGCTCAAAATAAGCAGCATCGATACTTTCAACTCCTGCATAAATAGTATCTTCAATAAAACGTTGTTTATAAATTATCTTAAATCGGTCTCCCTTTTGTAATCTAAAGAAATCTATTGTCCAAGCATAAATGTCGCTCATATCATTTATTAACTGATATGGTAATCCTTGAGCTTCCATGGTCTCAGATAAGCTATTCATAACAATACCTGAAGCTTCTCTTTGCACTATAGTAATTGGCTTTTTGCCTTTGTAAGCTTCGATAGAGTCGGTCATTTTTATGACCACATAATCTATACTGTTAGGCTGGTAAATAAAACATTGAGGTGTTTGAAGCGAATCCTTTGCACACAGTAAGGTATAAGGTTTACCTATTTTTAATTTTCTAATATCAAATGAGTCTTTAGCTTTTTCAGCAATATTGAAAATCTTTGGGTAGCCAATATGGTTGCGTTCTAAAATTTCGCCAAAGCTATCTCCTTTTCGTATGGTGTCTCGCTTTACGATGTAATCTTCCAGAACAAATCCAAATTCCTTATTTGGTTCTGGTTCTACATAAGTTTGTAATTCTTCAGTATTTGGTTTTTTATCATCTTCTTTACATGAAAAAAAACCAAGACAAATAAAAAGTGCTATTAATAATTGTTTTGGCTGCATTAGCATTTTTGTGTTATATGTTTTCTCCCCAATTTTTTATTTCTTCTTCGCTCCAAAGTTCTGGAAAAAATATTCTTTTTTGATATTTTGGATGCATGTATTTTTTCCAATCACTGCCTCCTGTGGCCTCTCCATCTCCTGTTCCGCTTTCTATATAATGTCTTGCAGCGTTATAATGCGCCATAACCCAAGTGATATTTACGGTGTAATCAAAATGACGCATAGCTTTTACAAGGTCTTCATCTTGTTGATGCTCTTCTGGCAGCTCCTTGAAACGCGACCATAAGTTTTTGGTATTGTAGGTTTGCATAAATCGGATAAAATCTCCTTTGTAGCGCTTTTCAAAATTGACCAAAAGTGTAGATTTCTTGCCTGTTTTATAGTCTTTACCTGCGGCTTGCCAGTAGAGATGTTCAAATGCATGTTCAAAAGGCGTATTACGATCAATGGTTTTTCTAAATCTGTAATCAATAAGATTTATCAACTCCGTAGAGGCAAACTCTATCATCCTGTATTGCGCACTTTGAAACCCACTAGCTGGAGTTAATGTATATCGAAACTTCATGTATTGTTCAATTTCCATACCCTCTCGCATGATATTGAATGAAGTAGTGAGCATATCAAAATAACGGCTTATTCGCATGATTTTGCTTTCAAAAAAAACAGCATTTAAATTTTCTTTTTCGGCCACTTGTTGAATTTCCCAAAGAATCATCTTAAAAAGAAGTTCATTGATCTGGTGATATGCAATAAAGACCATTTCATCAGGAAGCGTTGTTCTTTGTATTTGAAGATTTAAAAGTGCATCTGTTTGAATATAGTCCCAATAAGTAATAGGCTTGCTGTAAAGCAAGCCATATAGGTGATCATCTGTATCTTGATCTATTTCTGTATACTTTTCGTGAATCTGTTTGACGATATCGTCAAATTTATGTAAATCGTCCATTTTAGTTAATCATCAAATACAACAGCCAGAGGATGCTTTAAGCCTTTAAATGCTTCAAGGTCTGCTCTCAAAGAACCAATTGCAAGATCTGCTTTAATTTTTAAAGGGATTTTATTTTTATCAGCACTCACCCAAAGGGTTAAACTTTCCTCTTCTTTAAACACGCGTCCAGCCATTACATATGGTCTGAATTTTAATGCTTTTATTTTACTTCCAAGATCGGTTTCTATGGTCTCACGCCCTAAAAACTTGAGTTTAAAATTATAATTCTCTTCATCAAAGAACATATTTAAAGACACCACATCTCCTATTCTAATATTATCAGTATCATAATTATTACGTAAATAATAAAATGCAGAAACCATATCTTGAACATTTTGTTCAATAGCAACAGTCTTTTTGGTTTTATACTTTTTATTTTCTACTAAAGCTTTATTTTGGCTGTGATCAAAAGCAATTTCAATATCTTTGGTATGGCCACCTTCATCTATCTTTCTGATGAATTTATAAGGCATTCCCGTTTGTTTATCGAAGTAGCTTTCGTATCTATCTTTTACTTTAAAAACCCACTTGATAGCGCCTGTAGTCCATCCTTTTCCAACAACATGATATACAGGTTTTCCATTTAATTTGGTTTCATTAACTGTAAGCGTGGCATTTCCTGCCTTCATCCAGCCACTGTAACTCATTCTGAATTTAAACCATTCACCATCTTGAAACGCACTTTTCTCTTGGGTAAAAGAAATTTGCATACAAAATAAAACACCAATTATAAGTAGTAGCTTTTTCATTTTTTATCGTATTGTAAATGTAACTAACATCATCACATTTCATTATTTGTAATGAAGAATTACAATTACTATTCCAAAAATATAAATTTTATTGAAACCATTAGATACAAAGGTGTTATAGTTCTGTTAGATTTCAAAAAAACGTCATCTAAAAAGATGACGTTTAAATCATGTGACTGTAATTACAGTGTACCGCGTTTTGCTTGTTCTCGTTCTATAGATTCAAAAAGCGCTTTAAAATTACCAGCACCAAAACCTTTAGCTCCCATACGTTGTATGATCTCGAAAAACAGCGTAGGTCTGTCTTCAACTGGTTTTGTAAATATTTGAAGTAAATACCCTTCTTCATCTGCATCTACTAAGATAGACAACTCTTGAAGTTTATTAATATCTTCTTTCATCATATCACGATGTTCACCTAATCGCTCAGGAATCATGTCGTAATACGCCTGTGGTGGAGGTGGTAAAAACTCTACACCTCTTGCTTTAAGCTGAGCAACAGTTTTAATGATATCATCGGTTGCTACTGCAATATGTTGTACACCTGCACCTTCATAAAAATCAAGATACTCTTCAATTTGTGATTTTTTAGCCGCTTTAGCTGGCTCATTGATTGGGAATTTAATCCGACCGTTACCATTACTCATCACTTTACTCATCAGTGCTGAGTATTCGGTGTGAATTTGTTTATCATCGAATGACAGGAAATTTACAAATCCCATAACGTCTTCATACCATTTAACCCAGGTATTCATTTGTCCCCATCCTACGTTTCCAACCATGTGGTCGATGTATTTGAGTCCGACAGGTTCTGGATTATATTCAGATTCCCATTTTTGGAATCCTGGAAGAAATGTACCCTTGTAGTTTTTTCGTTCAACGAACATGTGTACTGTTTCTCCGTATGTGTAAATTCCTGCTCTTACAACTTCACCAAACTCATCAGTTTCAACAATGGGTTCCATGTATGATTTCGCGCCTCTCTTAGTTGTTTCCTCATAAGACTTTCTTGCATCATCAACCCATAATGCTACAACTTTGACACCGTCTCCATGTTTAACAATATGATCATTTATTGGAGATTTACTATTTAGCGGAGTTGTTAATACCAATCGTATTTTATCTTGTTTCAATACATAACTTACAGAATCTGTTGATCCTGTTTCTAAACCTTTATATGCATGAGACTGAAAGCCAAATGCAGTTTTGTAAAAGTGTGCAGATTGTTTTGCATTTCCTACATAGAATTCTACGTAATCTGTTCCTAATAGTGGTAAAAAATCCTGAGCATCTTCAAAGATCTTTTCTAATCCGTAATTGACGCTTTTTACTTCTTTTGCCATAATATTTATATTTATTTTGTTGATTCGTTACGATGTTTAATTCGTAGCGGATGTTTTATATGTTATTTTAGCCCTGATTAACTCACTGACTTTAATTTATTTCTGTTTCGTTGAATGCTTCGCATTTGCAGCGGCATCCTTTTTTGTTTTTCTCAAAAAAGATACAACGGAAAGCAGGTTATAGCTCGTCATCATTATAAAAAAATTACTCTAGCCAAGATTTAAAATAATCTTCATCAGCTATTTTTAAGGCTTCCTCTGTTATTTGCAATGGTTTAAATGTATCGACCATCACAGCAAGCTCATCTGTTTTTACTTGTCCGATACTACGTTCTGTTGCACCTGGATGCGGCCCATGAGGTATTCCAGCAGGATGCAAACTAATGTGTCCAGCATCAATATCGTTTCTACTCATAAAATCACCATCAACATAGTACAATACCTCATCACTATCGATGTTACTGTGGTTGTAAGGTGCTGGGATACTTTCTGGGTGATAATCGTATAAACGTGGCACAAAACTACAGATTACAAAGGCATCGGTCTCAAAGGTTTGATGCACTGGAGGTGGCTGATGAATTCTTCCTGTAATGGGTTCAAAATCATGAATTGAAAATGCATAAGGATAATTGTAGCCATCGTAACCTACCACATCAAAAGGGTGGGAAGCATAGACCATTTCAAATATATCATCTTGCTTTTTAACTTTTATTAGAAACTCACCTGTTTCGTTGTAGGTCTCTAATTCTTGTGGCTGACGAATATCCCGTTCACAAAATGGGGAATGTTCCAGTAGCTGACCAAACCAGTTTCTGTAACGTTTTGGTGTATAAATTGGTCGGCGGGATTCTACAATAAATAATCTATTGTCTTCAGTATCGAAATCTATTTTGTAAATAATTCCTCGAGGAACAAGCAAATAATCTCCATATTTGAAATCTAGATTTCCCAGATGGGTTCTCAATTTCCCAGTTCCTTTATGAACAAAAATAAGCTCATCTGCATCAGAGTTTTTATAGAAATAATTTGTTGTAGATTGTTTAGGCGCTGCTAAAATGATGGTACAGTCACTATTGGTCAATACGGCTTTTCTGCTCTCTAAATAATCCTGTTCAGGCTTGACTTGAAACCCTCTAAAGCGATAGGATTGTATGTGATTTGACTTTGCTATTTTAGGTGCAACGCTATATTGGTTTTTGATTGCTTTGACCTGAGTTGGTCGCTGCTCATGATAACTATTGGTTGACATGCCATCAAAACCTATGGTGCCAAATAATTGTTCGGCATATAAGCTTCCATCTTCTTTTCGAAATTGAACATGTCGTTTGGATGGAATTTTTCCTAATTTATGATAAAAAGGCATCTTTTTTAAGTTTAAAAAGTTGATTTTTATACGTCGTTTCGTATAAATTAAATGTGTTTTAAAGATACAAAAAATGCTAGCTTATTCAGGATTTCTCTTGATAAGAAAATGAAGGTAGTGTAATAACCCTTTGAAGTGAAGTTTTAACATGACTCAAATATCGTTAAAATTTTGAATAAAATACATGAAAGTTTTAGACATAATCTTTTACAATGTGCATTACGCTTTTTCTATCATTTCCAAACACATTGAGATTCAAGACATCTAATAGTTTGATTTTAATAGTTTTAATCATTAAAATATTAATATTTTTTGTTGATTTTATATTTTTTATTGTAATTTCGATGAAGCATTAATTCATAAAAACTATAACTTCATGAAAAATATTTTATTCTTATTTTGTTTGACCTTTTTATTTATTTCGTGCCAAGTTGATGAAGACTTAACAACGAACCAAGAAGATTCAATTAATTTTTTGAAAATTGAAAATGTAAATCGACTTTCTGGCGAAGCACGATTACTTGCGTACAAAATGCTAAACTCTTAAGAAAAAGCATATTTATGGAATCTAAGACATAAAGAAATTTTAAGCTCAGAAGAAAATGTTTTAAGCCCTGTACAGATTGATTTTATTAATGAAATGTATTCTAGCTTAAAGAAAGAATACTTTGTTCCAAATTCTGAAAGCACTTTTTCTGCATATTTCAATGAATATCTCCCAAAAATGAAAGAGGTTGGTTTAAAGCTATTTACAATGGAGCAAATGAACACATATTTTTCAAATTTTAACAGCCAAACAACTTATCCTCACGTCGTTGCAAATATCAAAGCTGATCAAGTTATTTTTGACGATTCTATATTAAATCGAGAAGGAGTACATTGTAAATGTAATGTTGATGATGATTGGTGTAACTCTGGTGAGTGTTTCAGATGGGTATGTGGAGAAGGAGATATTAAGGATATTGGCTGCGGATGGTGGCTTCAGGAGGATTGCAATGGGTTTTGTGCAACAACTGACGATGAAGATCCTTTTATTTCTGATTAATCACGGCTGAAATATTTTATATACCTTATATTAATTGAAATATTTAATACCATCTCTAATTGGTTTAGTTCTGGCCTTTTTCTCAGGTCTACTTGGATGGCATTATCAATTTATTGCAGTTGGGATTATTTACCTTATTTTAGGATTTTGTGTGTATAATACTAACTACACTTTAAATAAAAATATTAAAGCAGGTTTATTTTTAATCCTTCCGTTCTTTATTCTATATGGAATCCCTGCTTTTTGGAAACACTCAACTCATGTTTATCCAATTTTATTTATCTCCATTATTTCTGTAGGTACTGCTTTTATTATTAAAATAAAAAGTCATCGTTTTCTGAAATCATCAGCATGTTACGCTATTTTAGTCCTTCTATCGGGTTTTTTTGGAATGCCAAATTGGTTAAATTATATATCTGATAAATCTACAGATACTAATTTTATTTTTCCTGAAATTGATATCGTTGATATCAATGAAAAGGCTTTCCGTTTTGAAAAAGGAAAAACTTATGTGTTAGACCTTTGGTCTTTAGCCTGCGCCCCATGCATTGATAAGTTTCCAGATTTTGAAGAATTACATCTAAAATATATAAATCAACCTGATGTAGAATTTTATTCATTATGCCTACCAATTAAAGGAAGAAATTATAACCATGAGATTACCAAAAGATATAGTTTCAATAAATTATATACGTTAAATGTTAATAGTTGGGAAGAATTAGGAGTTAAAGAAATACCTAAATATATTGTTATAAATTCTAATTCGGAAGTCGTATATATCGGAAGACTCAATGATAAGTGGTATCACTTTTATAATAATATAAATCAAATAATACGTAATGAAAAAAATAAAACAAAGGAGCCTTTTGCTATTACTGATTAGTTCTACAGTTATATTTTCATGTGAAAACCAAAACAATTTTTCTAAAATCAAATTTATAAATGGTAATTATAATTTTGGAACTCTATCAATAAAAGACACTCTAACACATACTTTTTTTCTTAAAAACATTTCAAAAAATAAACTATTGATAAGAGATGCTATTAGCAGTTGTGGTTGTACTACTATTGAATTTTCTAAGGATGCAATAGTAAAGAATGATTCAGCTAAAATTACAGTTCAATTTATACCAGATAAATTAGGCTATTCTGAAAAGACTATTGTAGTTGAAGCTAACACTAATCCTCCATATAATATACTTACTTTAAAAGGAGACATAAAAGAATAAAAATATTCTAAAACCAAAATCCAATATTAAAGTACCAGATACTTTTGCGTTGTTCAGGAGAGTAACTAAATTTAGCTTGAATTGGCCCTAAAAAGGTTTCTATACCGTAACCAAAACCATACCCTCTATAATCTGGTAAGGTAAACCATTCGCCAGAATCAAAAATATCATTATCTACATTGGCCCAGTTTCCTTCTATGGTAATATGGTGTTTATCAAAAATCTCATAATTGGCACTTGCGTAGGCTTTTACATAACTATTTCCTGTTAAGGATATGAAATCATAACCTAAAAACGAGATAAAATTATTGATGAAGTTATTTCCATATCCGCCAAGTGCAAAATCTAAGGTATTTGTAGAATTATCTCCTATTTTGAAACCTCCACTGGTTTGGAGATTAAAACATATCTTTTCTGAAATTCGAAAGGCGTAGCCCATTTCAGCTTTAGCGATGGAGAACCTATCAAAACCTTTATTAAAGTTAGACGCAAAGAGATAGGTATGGAAATCGCCATTAAAATAGACACCGCTTGACGGATAGTATTTATCGTCATATGTATCTAATACCAACGTTCCGAAAGCACTAAAATAATCGGTGTTCTCAAATTCAAATTCGTCAGTTTCATCATTAATAGTAATGGTTTCAGATTTAATATTTAATCGTTTATGTTCTGCTCCAATACCCAGAGCGAAATCTTTTCTAAACAGTGTTTGTAAGTAAAATTGATTGGTTTGATCACGCAATTTAACCTCTAACTTATTAATACCAGTATCTTCTATTTGAGTTTCATCAAGTAAAAGCTCTGCATTTACATTTTTTTCAAACTGGTTGTATCTTGATCTAAATCCAACACTCCAATAAAAGCCTTTGTCAATTAGATAATCAAAATTGAATCGCACATTATCTCCTAAAATAACATCTAACGAAGCTATATCATTATTGAACAACAATCGTTTTTTTGTCAAATTTACTAAGGCTGCACTTTTGTAAAGATCATCATAGTGCAATCCTAATTTTAAGAACGTGGTGGTAGTACTCTCTTCAACTTCGGCTACAAAATCATAACCTTCTTTATCATCTGATTTTTCAAAATCATAATGAAATGAATCAAAATTATTAGTGGCTACCAGATTATTTACTCCTCTGTTAAAATCAGTATAACTGACCGTTTCATCTCCTTTAAGTTTGAGTTTTCCCAAAATATAAGACCTGGTGTACCTCTCGTTCCCAACAAGACTTATTCCATTAATACTGATACTATCGTTATGAATCAGATTGAGCTGAGTTCTGTAATTATTTGTATTTAATTTTGGTAAGGTACTCAACTCTAAGGTTTTTTCAAGCGCAGCTTTTTTACCATTTTCAATAATTTTTTTTCCCTCACTAAACGAAACCACACTAAAATCGGTAATATCTGGTTTGATGTAAATATCTGTCTTTTTAGACTTTAATTTCATGTCATTGATTGTTCTAAAATTATTGATTTGTAGTAGTACATCTGGAGCTGAAGTCATATCTTCTCTACTCGCCAAGTCATCTTGTACATCAACACCTATAATGATATCCATGCCTTTGGCTCTAAGTTCATCTATGGGATAATTATTAACAACACCTCCATCAATTAGCAATTGATTGTTAATGTTAACTGGCTGAAATAGTGATGGAAATGCACCACTAGCTGTAATACTCAATGGCAAACTTCCAGAATCCAATACTACTTGTTCTCCTGTTTCCACATTGGTTGCGATACAAAAAAACGGAATTGGCAACTGTTCAAAATCATCTATTTCATTAACATGCAATGTTAATCTAGACAATAAATTAAATACGTTTTGACCTCGAGATAATGCTGAAGGTAGTTTAAGTTTAAAATTATTAAATGGTAGAGCTATAGCATATTTTTCGGTATTGTCGCGCTCATAAAATGTTTTAGATGAGCGTGGTAAATTATCATTGATGACCTTATCAAAGTCCAGACTTCTGAATATAGAATCCAACTGCTTGCCAGAATACCCAGAAGCATATAATGACCCAACAATAGCTCCCATACTCGTACCAGCAACATAATCTATTTTAACACCCAAACTATCAATAACTTTAAGCACTCCAATATGAGCAAACCCTTTGGCACCTCCTCCACTTAAGACTAAGCCAATTTTGGGTTGCCTCATATCCTCTGTTTGTGCTTTCGTTGAAAACACACAAGTCAATATTAATATGATTAGGATATAATTTTTCACTTCTTACTGTAATAGTCTACTATTTTTTGAGCTCTCGATGCACCAACTACTTTTTCAAGATCTTCTTGTTTTGCTTCGGAAATGCGCTTGACTGATTTAAACTGTTTCATCAACGATAAAACCGTCTGCTCACCAATTCCCGGAATGGTTTCAAGTTCTGTTGTGAGTGCACTTTTACTTCGTCTATTTCTATGATGTTCAATACCAAAACGATGGGCTTCATTTCGCAATTGCTGAATGATCTTCAAAGTTTCACTTTTCTTGTCTAAATATAGCGGAATTGGATCATCTGGATAAAATAATTCTTCCAAACGCTTTGCAATTCCGATGATAGCAATTTTATTCCGAAGATCTAAGACATCCAGACTCTTCAATGCTGATGATAATTGTCCTTTTCCTCCATCAATAATAATCAATTGTGGCAACGGTTGATGTTCATCTAACAAGCGTTTATACCGACGATACACTACTTCCTCCATCGAGGCAAAATCATCTGGACCTTCAACCGTTTTAATATTAAAATGTCTGTAGTCTTTCTTGCTAGGTTTACCATCTTTAAATACAACACAAGCAGCAACTGGATTTGTTCCTTGAATATTTGAGTTATCAAAGCACTCTATGTGTCGTGGTTCTTCAGATAGCCGAAGATCCGATTTCATTTGCGCCATGATTCGGTTGGCATGTCGATCTGGATCAATGATTTTAACCTGCTTAAAGCGTTCCATTCGGTAATACTTTGCATTCCGAAGTGATAGATCTAAAATGTGTTTTTTGTCACCCAATTTAGGAATTGTAACCTTGATATCGTCACCCAAATCTACCTTAAAAGGCACGTAAATTTCTTTTGATGTTGAGTTAAATCGCTGTCTGATCTCAGTAATAGATAATTCAAGCAACTCTTTATCGGTTTCATCTAATTTCTTTTTAATTTCTAAAGTGTGAGACCTGATAATGCTTCCGTAGGATAATTGTAAAAAGTTGATATACGCATAGCTCTCATCGCTCATGATCGTAAACACATCTACATTACTGATCTTTGGGTTGACTATAGTTGATTTGGCCTGATAATTCTCTAACACCTCAATTTTTTCCTTGATACGTTGCGCTTCTTCAAACTGCATCTCCTGAGCCAGCTGCTTCATTTGTGTTTTAAACTGTGAGAGAGAGTCTTTAAAATTTCCTTTAATAATTTCTCTTATGGCAACAATATTTTTATTGTATTCGTCTTCAGTTTGTAAGTCTTCACAAGGGCCTTTACAATTGCCTAAATGATATTCTAGGCACACTTTATATTTACCAGCTTCAATTTTTTCTTTGGAAAGATTATAATTACAAGTTCTGAGATTATATAAGCCTTTAATCAGATCCAGTAAGGTATGAACAGTCTTCATACTGGTATATGGGCCAAAATATTCTGAACCATCTTTAAACACTCGACGTGTAGAAAACACTCTTGGGAAACGTTCTTTTTTAATACAGATCCATGGATAGGATTTATCATCCTTGAGCAACACATTATATCGTGGCTTATATTTTTTTATGAGATTATTCTCAAGTAATAGCGCATCGGTTTCTGTCTCAACAACAATATGTTTGATGTTGACAATCTTTTTTACCAGTACTCGGGTTTTACCATTATCGTGCGACTTAGTAAAGTAAGAACTTACCCGTTTTTTAATGTCTTTTGCTTTACCTACGTAAATTAAGTTATCATCGGCATCAAAATACTGGTATACACCAGGTTGGTGAGGCAATGTTTTTAATTGAATATCTAGCGTAGGTTTTTGCATCACTCAAAGGTAAATGAAAAGCTTATACTGTAAAAATTAAATCCTAACGTATTTTAGTATATTGCAACATAGTAAATTGGGTTTGGATGGTACTGCCAGGCAAACACTTTAAGCACTTTATATGAACATTGTCATTTTATCCAGAAACCCACAACTGTATTCTACGCAACGACTCGTAAAGGAAGGAGAATCAAGAGGTCATGAGATGGAGGTTATCGATCCTCTTAAATGTGACATTATAATTGAAAAGGAAAAACCTACGATTTATTACAAAGACCGATATCTGGATTATGTTGATGCTATTGTGCCAAGAATAGGAGCTTCAGTGACGTTCTATGGTTGTGCTGTTGTTAGACAATTTGAAATGATGGGTGTGTTTACTATTGTGACTTCAGATGCTATTTTAAGATCAAGAGACAAATTGAGGAGCTTACAACGCTTAAGTAAGGCTGGAATTGGAATGCCAAAAACAGTCTTTACCAATTATTCCAGAGATGTAGAAGAAGTTATTGAGCATGTAGGTGGTACTCCTGTAATCATAAAGCTTTTGGAAGGTACTCAAGGGCTTGGTGTCGTACTTGCTGAAACTAAAAATGCTGCCGAATCTGTTCTGGAAGCCTTTAATGGATTGCAAGCCAGAGTTATTGTACAAGAATTCATTAAAGAAGCCAAAGGTGCTGATATTAGAGCACTGGTTGTTGATGGTCAAGTGGTTGGCGCAATGAAACGGCAAGGCAAAGAAGGTGAGTTTAGATCTAATCTTCATCGTGGTGGAAGTGCAAACATTATCAAATTAAACACCGATGAGTTGAGAGTGGCTATGAATGCCTCGAGAGCTTTAAAATTACCTGTTTGCGGTGTAGATATGTTACAATCTGAACGAGGCCCTTTACTTTTAGAAGTTAATTCAACACCTGGACTGGAAGGTATTGAAACAGCAACAGGAAAAAATATTGCCAGAGCTATCATCACTTTTATTGAACGCAACAGAACATAAATGAGTAATAAAGATATTTTAGAAATCTTGGGAGAGCAAGTTCCTTTAGGTAAAAGTGCAACGGTAAGTTTTAACGTTGCCAAACTACATACTCAAAATAGGATAGACGTTCCTGTAATTATCGAGCGTTCAAAAAAACCTGGACCAACGGTTTTAATTACTGCTGGCATTCATGGTGATGAAGTTAATGGTGTTGAGATTGTAAGGCAAATTATTGCCAAAGGCATCAATAAACCTAGAAAGGGAACAATCATTTGTGTTCCTGTTATTAATGTGTTTGGGTTTATACATATGGATAGAGAATTTCCAGATGGTCGTGATCTCAATCGGGTATTTCCAGGAATTAAAGGCGGTTCGCTAGCCAGTAGAGTGGCTTTTAAATTAGTGACTGAAATTTTACCACATGCCGATTTAGTAATGGATTTCCATACTGGCGGAGCTGATCGTTTTAATGCAGCCCAAGTTAGAATTGTAAAAGGCGAAAAAAGTCTTAAAGAATTAGCAAAGGTATTTGGAGCTCCATTTGTATTGTATTCTAAAAATATCAGTAAATCATTCAGAAACACTTGCTATAAACTTGGCATACCTGTATTACTTTTTGAAGGTGGTAAATCATTCAACATTGACACTACCATCACTAATACAGGTGTTAATGGTGCCAAACGTGTACTCCACCATTTAGGAATGCTCAACAGTAAATTTAAAGTCTCACAACCTAAAAAGACCTGTGTTTTTGTTGCTGAAAGTAAATGGATACGTGCTAATTATTCGGGTATGTTCAAGCCAACTGTCACTATTAATTCTCATGTATCTAAAGGTGATGTTATTGGTCATATTACTGATCCCTATGGAAGTTTTAATCATTTTGTAAAATCACCAAATGACGGCTATATTTTTAACATCAATGAATCACCAATCATTTATCAAGGCGATGCTATTTTTCATATTTCAACAGCTTTAAAAGATGACTAAATCAGCCTTACGAAAAGCGTATAAAATAAAACGAAGTGAACTTTCCGAAGAACACTTAGAAACGCTGAGTTTGGATATAGCCAATCAGCTACTCACCTTATCTATTTGGGATTATGAGTTTTATCATCTGTTTCTATCTATTATAGAACATAAAGAAGTCAACACCGATTATATTTTAAATATTCTCTCTGGGAAAGATAAGCATATTGTGATTTCTAAAAGTGATTTTGCAACTCTTGAGATGTCTCATTTTTTACTTACAGATAGTACAACCATCAAAAAAAATGAATGGAACATTCCTGAGCCTGTTAATGGCATTTCAATTGCTCCTAATCAAATTGATGTAGTTTTTGTTCCATTATTAGCTTTTGACACTTCTGGTCATCGCGTGGGTTATGGCAAAGGGTTTTACGACAAATTTTTAGCGACATGTAAACCTGAAACGATTAAGATTGGATTGTCTTATTTTGAGCCTGTTGAAGACATTTCTGATACATTTGAAAATGACGTCAAACTTGATTATTGCGTGACTCCCGAGACTATTTATAACTTTTAGTCATAATGTCTGGCGTAGGTTTCACCTTCAATTAGAAATTTAGGTTGCTTCCCATCATCAACTTTAAATTTTGTTTTTAATGTTGTCCTGCTTTTAACATTTTGCACAAAAATGACCAGATGTAAATGAGGTGCTGTGGACCAACCTGTATTTCCACTTTCTCCAATAATTTGACCTTGTTTTATAGTATCACCAACTTTGACTTTTGCACCATTTTGTTTTAAGTGTACATACTCTGCAAATGTGCCATCATTATGATAAACAAGAATAACATTATTAAATTTTTGACAGTCGCTCTTTGGACAACCTCGATTATTTTTATCAATCACTTTTACGACAATACCATCTCTAACTGCCGCGATATCAGTCCCTACTGGCATCGAAAAATCTAAAGCATTTTCATTTTGATGTGATAAGGTTCCATTATATCCCTGAGATAACTTATACGATGTATCTTTCTCAAAGGGAAGAATATATACAAAATCTCTCTTGTAATCTTTAGCCTGATGAATGCCATAATTGTTCCAATTTGATGAACTCACATTAGCTTTTCCTTTCTGTTTAATTCTAGTTAGAGTAGTTATTTTATGCGCCTTTGTATTTGCAGGAATGACAAATACTTTATTATTGCCTTTAGACGATTTAAGATTTTCTAACTTTAAATTTATTTCTATAGAAACTGGACAGATTTCGTTGTTATCAGCATACATAATAATACTGCCATCTGGTAAGTTTTCATAATAGGTTTTAGCATTGATTTGTGCATTAACAATTGATGTAAAAATAATAGTGATGACAATTAAAATATTTCTCATAAGATTGTGCTTAAAAGTTTTTTTAACCCTCAATAGAAACTATCGAGGGTTGATTTAATTAAAGATAAATGAAATAATACTATTTAATGATCAAAATCATTTAAAATTATGTGATCTACAATCCCATCTTCTGTACTATCAAGAAAAATGATCTTATCATGAACTATAGTCTTTCCTAATTTTATAATTGGCGTTTTTCCTTTTGAAGCATTAAAATCTTCATTAATTGTCAAGAAATCATACTTAGTCATCATCTCATCAAACGAGGTTCCTACTCCAAATCCATCTATCGTTATATAGTTAGCATTTGATATAATAATTGTTTTAACTAGATTTTGATCATCAAATGTGATGTCAAAATCAGACGTATCGTAGTCTTGATCATATGCTTTACCTAATTGAATTCCCGCAACACCTTGGTTAGTGATGATATGGTCTTGGTTATTACAAGACGATAGTAAAATAATTACACCAATTAATAAAACTATTTTTTTCATTTTTATATTTTTAATTGCAAGTTCCCGAATTCGAAACTGATGTTCCTCCTGTTGTGTTAGTAGTAACTCCAGATGGTAAATTAGTCATTCCTCGAATATCTTGTCCTAAATTCCCTGGATTACTTCCATTTCCTCCTCTAGGCCAAGTTCCATCGGTATTAGGAACATTAGTGTTTGTTTCGTTTATTATATCGATTCCAAAATCAGTACAATTGTAAGTATTCAAATTATATGTTGGCTCAGATCCAGTAATTGAGTTGTAAATATTTGTTAACTGAGTTGGAGTAACGTTAGTATTACTGATACTTACATCAAATTCATGATCACTATCATCTCTTAAAATACTAGCACATGAAATTACATTTTCGCTCGGATCATTGCTTGGATTAATTGTATCAGGAATTGGATAATAACCAAGTACTCTGGTTATAGTTCCTTGCTTTATAGCAATAAAAGTATGACCAACATCTACTGGGTCAAATGGATTTAATGTAATTCTATATGGATCAGGGGAATTGGGCTTAGGCTGATCAACGTATAAAGTAATTTCAGCAGGCTGAGTTAAATCAAAACAACTCATGTAATCAACTATATCGCTTATTTCATCTCCTGAATCATCATCTTCAGGAAATAAATTTGCATTTTCCCATATTTGACCTTCAATTGCATCAATTATTTCTGAACTTGGATTATTAACAATTGAATCGAAAATTACTGCATTCTCTGGTGAAGTGGGAGGTATTCCAGGTACTTGGGAATGACTAGAAATATAAAGGTATTGTAAATAATCTATGGACCAATCTATAAAGTCATATCTGAAAGTGTCTGAGTTCCCTCTTAAAAACGAATTGAAAGCAGACTCAAGATCTGGATAATTATTAATGAAATTAATATCTTGATCATCTAATAAATTAGACATTTGCTCTCTAACCAAACTTCTCGCTGGCACATTGATTTGAGTCAAAGGACCCTCAGCTAATAAATCTCCACTATTTTCAACATCATTCGGATCGTATGGACTATACTCGGAACCTCCCCAATCAATTCCACCTCCACCGCCACCAGAGCTTGAACCATCGCCATCAGAACTACCAGAACCAGTACCTCCATCTCCACTACAAGCGCCTACCTCTGAAACGGTTATTGAGACTACATCTGGATGATTACAGCTTGGGTCAGCATGTACCGCACAACATGTACACGGAAATTCGTATGTATAGGTCGTTGTAAACTCTATACAAATACGAGCTGCAATACCTAACATATTCTGATCTAGATCATCTATTTCTTCAAATGTGGGCTGATTAGTATAATTTGATGGGTAGACTCCATTTTCTAATTGCTCTAACTCATTTTGAGTCAAGCTATAAGTTACAAGTAAAGCCACATAACTATCCATATTGTTATGCTTTGCTAGTAATAAGTTTTGCACTAATGTTGGATTATCATAATTAGCTGTTAGCGCAAACGTATAGCTATGACTTACTGGGCCCTCAATATATTTTACGCTGGATGTATCTACTACAAAATCGTTAAAAAAAGCTTCAGACGAACGTCCTAACAGTCCACTATTATTGGCTTTAACTCCTTCAGTAGGCTTAAAAAAATCTTTAAGATTAATACTGTGTCTGGTTCTTGACAATGAGGTGGTCTCAAGTATGACACTTCGAGTTTGTGCTTGTTCATTTAAAACTTCATCGTCTTTTTGACAACTGAAATTTAAGATTGTTAGTCCTATCAATACAATAAAAATTAAGATTTTGTTTTTCATTTGTTTGTGATTTAAAGTGAAAGACAATTTTAAACTTAATTGCAAGATATAACGTACGAATTTCATAGATAGCTAATAATTTCGGACACTTTTCTTATACTGAGAAGGCGTTAATTTGACAAACTTTTTAAACGACGAATAAAAACTAGATTTAGAATTAAACCCTGCTTCCAGACCAATAGCTGTAATCGTGTAGTTATCAAAACTAGAATTCTTCAACATTTCTTTTGCTTCTATTATCCTTAAAGAGTTGATATAATCGTTAAAATTTAAATCATTATGCTTATTCAATAATTGTGATAGATATCCATTGCTAATATTAAATTGATTTGCCACCATTCCGAGATTTAAATCAGGATTTAAATATTTTTTTTCATCCTCTATCCAATTCTTAATGGAAACAAAAAGTTTGTCATTGGATTTTTTAATATGCTTCTCAGCTAATGATTCTTTTGGTAAAATTATTGACCTAATTTTTAATCGCTCCTTATGTATTTTAGAATTAAAAATCCCAACGTATGAAATCCAATATACAAGAAAAGAAATACTAATCCATAATGGATAATATATACTTAATCCTCCTTTATTGTAACTTGATTGCATGTAAATAATTTCGGCTATCCAGAACAAACACATGATGCCTCCAATATAGAGAATGTGCTTCAACCATTTAGTTTCAACTCTCACCAGGCGCTTATTGTAAAACTTATTTGTCTTTTCGTAATTGAAAATTTTCATCAAAATCATGACTATCAACGTTAGATTAAATAGTAATGAGAATGATTCAAGTGCTATATTAACATTAATGAATCCATCTGGAGTAAAAATTAAATCGTAATAATAGAAAAGATTAAAAACTAGTGCTAACGCAAATGGTATTAAGAAAAAATAAATTAATCTCAGACTTACTTTTTCTTGTAAATAACTAATGACATATAAATAAAAACTTGGAACTATTAGCATGTCACAAGGAATTCTAAGCTTATCAAAAATGCTCAAAATTCCTTTAAATCCAACATCCATTATCCAATATTGTAAATTACTCAATGATAATACTAAGACAGTAATCGCTATGAAAGAATTAGTAAGGGATCTGTACTTTCTATTGAACAAAACAACAGAACTAAATATCAACCCTTGAATTATTCCTGAAAAAATAATAATATTATAAATATTGAAATTTAATTCTCCCATGAATCTTATTTACAAGCAATTTAAAGCTTCATTTAGAAAAAATAAAAAGATATCATTACGGCTTTTCCGTAAATTTAAATAAGAAATAACTTACAAGGAAGTACTAAACATGAAATGCACGCTTATTAAAGAAAATTAAAATCCCAATTCCTGTACTTATTGCCATATCTGCAATATTAAATACAGGATCAAAAAAAGTAAAATAGGTGCCGCCATAATATGGAATCCAGCTCGGTAAAACACCACTCCACATAGGGAAATGCAGCATATCTACCACTTTACCATGAAACAATGAGTCATAACCTTGTTCTGGTAGAAATGTAGCTACCTGACCTGCACTGGAATCGAAAATCACTCCATAAAATACTGAATCAATAATATTTCCCAGAGCACCTGCCAAAATAAGTGAAACTGCAAAAATTAAGGTTCTGGAACGTTTGTGAATAATAGATTTGTGCAACCAATAGCCAATACCAACAACTGCCAAAATCCTGAAAATAGTGAGCGACACTTTAGCGGTTCTATCAGAAATAAAGGACACAAAATCACTGATTTTTGTTCCCCAAGCCATGCCCTCATTTTCAACAAATGCAATCTGAAACCAACTGAACACTTCTAACTTCTCATTGAGCGTAAAGTGTGTCTTTATATAAATTTTACTTATTTGGTCGATAAGTAGGATGAGTATAATTAAAATAGTGGCTTTTTTAAAAGACATGTATTTGAGTTTGACAGGAACAAAAATAGGGCTAATATTCTAAATTTGATTGTAATGAACAACGACTGTAATATAAAAAAACGCCTCAATTGAGGCGTTTATCTATCTGAAGCAGATTTTACTTCTGCATGTTTTTTGCTTCAATACTTAAGGTCGCGTGAGGCACCAATTCTAAACGCTTTTTGTTTATTAGTTTTCCAGTTACGCGACACACACCATAGGTTTTATTTTCAATACGAATCAAGGCGTTCTTTAGGTCACGAATAAACTTTTCCTGTCGAATAGCTAACTGAGAGTTAGACTCTTTACTCATCACAGCACTACCTTCATCAAATGCTTTAAATGTAGGTGATGTATCGTCAGTACCGTTATTATGATCGTTCATATAGGCACTTTTAATCAATTCCAGATCATGTTGTGCTTTATCTATTTTTTCTTGAATAAGTGCTTTGAACTCATTTAAGTCTTTATCAGAATATCTTACAGTATTATTTTCTCCCATCTTTTTATATTTTTTTAATAAACAATTTGGTATTTACATCATCAAAAGCAATTTCTATACCATTATTTAAGTCATCTAAAATCTCTAATTCATCTGTTAATGTCTCAGTCTTTATATACTCTAAATTTGTGTTTATGGCGTTTATAATTTGTTTATCTGTTTTAAATTGAACTGCAATTCTATCGGTTAATTCGAAACCAGAATCTTTACGTAAGTTTTGAATTCTGTTTACCAACTCTCTTGCAATACCTTCTTTTCTTAAATCGTCTGTTAATGTTACATCTAAGGCAACTGTTAAGGCTCCAGAACTTGCTACGAGCCATCCCTCAATATCTTTTGAAGTAATCTCAACATCAGATTGTTCTAAAGTAATGTTTTTTCCATTAACTTCAACGTCTAAAACACCGTTTTGCTCGATTTTTTTGATGTCTTCTGCAGTAAAACTGTTAACTGCCTGAGCCACAGCTTTCATGTCTTGTCCAAATCGTGGTCCTAAAACTTTAAAATTTGGTTTAATTTGCTTGACCAATATATCAGAAGCATCTTCTAAAACTTCAACATTCTTAACATTGACTTCCGATTTGATTAAATCTGAAACCGCTAAGATCTCATCCTTTTGTTCTTGACTATCAATAGGAATCATGATCTTTTGTAATGGCTGACGTACTTTAATCTTCTCTTTAGCTCTTAACGACAATACCAATGAAGAAATTGTTTGCGCACTTTCCATTTTACGCTCTAAGCTCTTATCTATGAAGGCGGCATCGTATTTTGGGAAATCTGCTAAATGAACACTCTCAAATACTTCTTTATTAGTAACTTTATTTAGATCCATATACAAACGATCCATAAAGAATGGAGCAATTGGCGATCCTAACTTAGCTATTGTAACCATACATGTGTAAAGTGTTTGATAAGCCGATATTTTATCTGTTTGGTAATCGCCTTTCCAGAAACGCCTTCTACTTAAGCGCACATACCAGTTACTCAAATAATCTTGGGTAAAATCTGAGATTGCTCTGGCAGCCTTAGTTGGCTCGTATTCTGCATAGTAATCATCTACTTTCTGAATTAATGTATGCAATTCAGATAAGATCCAACGATCAATTTCGGGTCTATCAGCTAAGGCAATATCTGCCTCAGCATAAGTAAACTTATCTAAATTGGTATACAACGTAAAGAATGAATACGTGTTATATAAAGTACCGAAGAACTTTCGCTTCACCTCTTCAATTCCATCCAGATCAAATTTTAAATTATCCCAAGGATTAGCATTCATAATCATGTACCAACGCGTGGCATCTGCTCCATATGTTCCTAAGGTCTCAAAAGGATCAACAGCATTTCCTAAACGCTTCGACATCTTTTGTCCGTTCTTATCCAAAACCAGTCCATTAGACACTACATTCTTGTAGGCAACCGAGTCAAATACCATTGTACCAATAGCATGCAAAGTATAGAACCAACCACGTGTTTGATCTACACCTTCAGCAATAAAATCGGCTGGATATGATTTTCCTTCGTCAATTAAATCCTGATTCTCAAATGGATAATGCCATTGTGCATAAGGCATAGAACCAGAATCAAACCAAACATCAATTAGATCGCTTTCACGTGTCATAGGTTGTCCGCTTTCAGAAACTAAAACAATCTCATCAACAATATTTTTATGCAAGTCTATTTTTGCATAGTTCTCTTCGGAAAAGTTGCCAACTTCAAAATCTTCAAAGATATCCTTCGATAATACTCCTGCTTGAACAGCTTTAGACATTTCGGATTTAAGTTCTTCAACAGAACCTATACAGCGTTCTTCTTTACCATCTTCAGTTCGCCAAATTGGCAATGGTATTCCCCAATAACGAGATCGTGATAAATTCCAGTCGTTTGCATTAGCTAACCAGTTACCAAAACGTCCAGTACCTGTTGATTTTGGTTTCCAGTTAATAGTTTCATTTAGCTGAAACATTCTATCTTTTACGTTAGTTACTTTGATAAACCAGGAGTCTAACGGATAATATAAAATTGGTTTATCTGTTCGCCAGCAGTTTGGATAACTGTGTTTATATTTTTCAACCTTAAAGGCTTTGTTCTCTTCTTTTAATTTAATGGCGATCTCAACGTCTACTGAACGTTCAGGAGCCTCACCATCATTATAGTATTCATTTTTAACATACTTTCCAGCAAACTCACCAACTTCAGGTCTGAAACGCCCTTGTAGATCAACCAATGGTACTAAATTTCCATTGTCATCTTTTACCAATAGTGGCGGAATTTCTGGTGTGGCTTGTTTGGCTACTAAAGCATCGTCTGCACCAAATGTTGGCGCTGTATGTACAATTCCTGTACCATCTTCGGTAGTCACAAAATCTCCAGAGATCACTCTAAAAGCGTCTTGCGGATTGTCATTTGGTAACACATAAGGTAATAATTGCTCATAAGTAATTCCTACCAGATCTTTTCCTTTGAATTCTTTTACTACGCAATACGGAATTTTCTTATCACCAGATGTATATGCTAATAACTCAGACTTCTCTTCCACTCGATTGAACTTTCCAGAGAATTGATAATTGACGAGTTTCTTAGCTAAGATCACATTCATAGGTTTGAATGTGTATTGATTGTAGGTCTCTACCAATACATAATCAATTTTAGGACCAACGGTCAAAGCTGTGTTACTTGGTAAGGTCCAAGGCGTTGTTGTCCAGGCTAAGAAAAAGATATCACCTTCATCTTTAAGAAAGTCAGGTAGAGATTCTTCATTAGCTTTAAACTGAGCAACCACAGTAGTATCGGTTACATCCTGATAGGTTCCTGGTTGATTTAATTCGTGAGAACTTAAACCTGTTCCTGCCTTTGGAGAATACGGTTGGATGGTATAGCCCTTGTAGAGTAATTTCTTATCATAAATCTCTTTGAGCAACCACCACACGCTTTCCATATACTTAGGATCATAGGTAATGTATGGATCATCCATATTAACCCAATAACCCATTTTTTGTGTAAGGTCATTCCAAACATCGGTATATCTCATTACCGCTTTACGACAAGCAGCATTATAATCTTCAACAGAGATGGTTTTACCTATATCTTCTTTTGTAATTCCTAATTCTTTTTCAACACCGAGCTCAATTGGTAAGCCATGAGTATCCCAACCAGCCTTTCGCTTAACCTGGAAACCTTTCATGGTTTTATACCTCGGAAAAATATCTTTAATGGCACGTGCTAAAACGTGATGTACACCAGGTAATCCATTTGCTGAAGGAGGCCCTTCAAAAAAGACAAATGGCTCATTACCTTCTCTTGTGGAGATGCTCTTTTCAAAGATGTCGTTCTCTTGCCAATAGTTAAGAATGTCTTCTGCAACTTTTGGTAAGTCAAGTCCTTTATATTCAGGAAATTTAGCGCTCATGATATCATTATTCTTATCGAGTCGCGAAATTAAGGAATTTTGGGAAAATTATAAGTGTGTTGCCACTAAAAAACAGAATGTAAGACCAACATAAGCAGTCAGTTTATTTTCGAGAACTGACTATAGGTTGAAATTATGATAAAAACCTACTAAAAAACGATCAACTTAAGCAAGATAAGAAGTGTAATTATTGATAGAATTCTTTTAGTGTTCTTCAAGGCAAGAGATTATTAATGTTCAATAATTAAGACACTAAAATCCAGAAAAAGTCACAAAAACATAGAAATTATTAGAACTATTGAATTACATAAAAAAAGCAAGGTCTTAACATCTAAGACCCTTGCTTTTTTTTAGCGGTTTACTATAACACTATTGTTTAGTTGATTACAATCTTCTTGGTCTCCACATGAGTTCCCATCTTGAGGTATACAACATAAGTTCCTCTACTCAAGTTAGAAATCTCCAATCCATTGTCTAAAGTTGTTGCGCTCACATCTGTGTACTCTCTAACGGTTTGTCCAAGAATATTAATCACTTGTAATTGATCTACATCTCTAGTGAGGTGTTTTGCAAATAACTTATTGGCGTTATTTGTGAAGTATATCAAATAGTATTGATAGTCTTCCTGCTCTGCTGATAAGGTAGCTTCTTCTGACTCAAATACGATCTCAAAACGATTAGCATATTCTCCTGATTCGGTAGAAAACTCATACGCCTGATCTGTCCTTAGATCAAAGTAGTATCCTGTGAGATTATCTCGTAAATACACCTGCTGATCCTCTTCTATATCTATTAATTCAGTTAGTCGTATTCTGTAGTTATAAGCTCCTGATGCTCTTAAGGTCAATGGCACAACTTTATCCTCTGTTATTGGTCCGTAAGCTTGCATGCTCATTGGATCTCCCTCTAAGACCAGATGAAGATCATCCTCTGTAGGTGTTGCATGTTTTGCATCATATCCATAGTCATAATCATCAGATGTGTAGTTGCTAAATCCTAATAACAATTCCTTACGTGTTGCTGGACCATCTACTGAGCTAAACTCTAAGCGTAGCTTTTGCATTAGTTGTTCCTCTGTTTCTGCCTCTTGTGTATCTGTATCCTGTTCTGCTTGTCCTGTTCTAAAAAATACAGAACCATTATTATAACTCCCATTATGGTCGGATTCTTTCTTGAATACCCTCTGACTATTATTAAACTCTACGGTTCCATCTGCTACAATCTCAGTCATGAATCCTTGTCCTACTGGTAAATATCGTGTTGGTGTTTTTGTACCATCCTGATTGCCATTAGTATCGCCTTCTATCCCTACAAACTGATAGGCTCGAACTGATCCTAACTTATTCACCTGGGCATAACCACCATCATACTCATCTAAATTATGTGAAGTACCACTCCACTGTTGCCATAGTTGTATGGTCCCATCAATAACACCTGCATTATCATCTATAAACTTGTGAATATCTAAAGCTGATGCATATGGATTTCCAAATAAGTAATCTGTCTTGGATACTGCTGGTACTGATCCACTACCTCCTGTATCAGTAACATCGATTAATATGGTACCATTGTTTGGCTTGCCTTCAAAAATAAATTGTTGACTCGATCCTGAGTTTCCGGTTCCCTTTTGGGTGTATCCTACTCCTGGCTCTATATCGCTGTTAGATGATAAACTAGCCCAATCCCAATACTCTACACCATTCTTGTAAGTGTATAACCAGCGCGTACTAACCTTTCCTAATTCATCATGTGCACTGGTAAACGTTACAGATGAACCATCTCCCTCTTTTAGCATGCTAAGGCGGTAAGCGGTATTGTTGGTATTATTAGTGTTAGTATTGTTATCTGTCAATGTGCTCGAGCCTAGTTGCCCTACTGGTGATGACCAATAGTTATACCAATATACACTAGTATTCCCTTCTTGTCTTCGAAGTATTCTTCCTGTTGAGGAGGTCACTAAATCACTATGCTGAGTTTGTAATAATTGAGAATCGTCTGCCAGATCAATAGCGCCTTTCAATTCTAAATACCAACTGTTATTGATATAATTATCGCCATTAACTGACAATGTGTGACCTGATTCTACAATCATCCCTAATTGGGTATGAGAGTTAGAGGTACTAACATTACTATTAATTCGTACAATACTCCAATCCTTATTAGAATTGACATCTTCTATATCCCATACATCGCCATGTAACCATGTGCTCTCTGTGGTCCAGCTACCATTATTAACTGACTCATAAGGCATTGGAGCCGTTTGCGCCTGAACAGTAGTAATATTTCTTAGTTTCAATGTGCGACTATTCCCTGAGTTATCCTCTGTAGTACTGTTCTTTATTGCTGTCATTGGATAATAAGCAATTAGGTTGCTCCATGGAATCCTAACATCTGTAGTGATATCTCTTATGTCTTTTGCTATTACTGAGCCACAAACGTAACTGGCATTCTCATGGATCTCTTGATATACCATACGCTGAATCTGATCCTGAGTTAAGGCAATATCAAATACTCTAACCTCGTCTATAGAACCATCAAAGTATAGTTGATTAGCTATGTTAGCTGAGTATCTTCCAATCTCGAAGGCGTCATTGGATGATGTTGAGTTCTTTATCAGACTCCCATCATTACCTGTATCTCTGGTACGATCTAATACCCCATCAACATATATGGACATCAGTCCTGTAGTATTGGAATAGGTTCCTGTAATATGATGCCACTCATTAGTGCTGATAGAATTCCCAACAGCTGATTTGGTCGCATTTCCATCTGTTGTAATTGTAAATGTAGGCTTGTTTCCATCTTGTAACCATAATCGACAACCTGAATCTTCTCCTGCAATAACTCGAACACCATTTTGGGTATCGGCTTTTACCCATGCCATTATCGTAACTTTTCCTTCTCCCTCTATAAATCGATCGGTTGACAGATAATCATCTACGCCATCAAAATCTACGAAAGCCTCTACTGGTGGATTAACATCAAATAAATCTCGGTAATCCAAATCCCCTCCTGAATACAAATCACCATCGGTGTCTGGGAGAATTAATAAACTTGAGGGAACCTCTATACCTTCATTGACATCAAGCAAGACATCATTAACTCCGTTAGTTTCAAAACTATTATCTAAACCATCAGCATCGGAATCATTTCCTGAAATGTTATTGGCCATTCCATTTTCCTGTATATCTGGAATAGTATCATTATCTGAGTCGGAATCTATATAATCATAAACTCTGTCACCATCAGAATCTTCAGGTCTTAGACCATTTCCGTAGTTATCATCAATACCGTTTTTATCTATATCGACTATTGTAAGTCCTGATCCACTTGGAGCATTGTATGCAATTGTAGATTGAGCTTCAACGTTATCTGGAATTCCATCATCATCTGAATCAATATCAAGAGCATCAAAATTTCCTGAATTATCCGTATTGGTTGGAACGGTTCCAGTTCCAGCCGAACTAGGAACTCCAAATGTTGTAGTATCTTTTCCTATAACTCCGTCTGCAATTCCATCGCCATTATCATCGGTTCCACCAGACTCTAATACATCTGTTAAACCATCATTATCACTATCCAAATCCAAATGATTAGGTATCCCGTCTGAGTCAAAATCAAGATTTGCACAAATACCAGAACTATTCAAGGTACAGAAATCGGCATCTTGAAAATTTGGAACACCATCAACATCATGATCGGCTGAAGGATCTATTCCACCAGACTCAACAGTATCTAAGATTCCATCATTATCATCATCTAAATCATCGATATTACTTAATGAATCTTCGTCAGAATCAGGAAATGTTAAAATGAAAAGCTTTCCATCACCATTATCATTGGTAGCAGCAGTTAATTGCACTTTAGTAATTGTAGAACCAAAAGGCGCAATATTATCTAAATAGAATAAGGCAATTCCTATAGTACCTCCTGTATCAACTACACGATCACTCAACCAATAATCTCTTCCACCAGGCACTGGTGGATCTACTGCTCCTGGTGTTCCTAAGTTGGCACCTGTTCCTGTTCCTCCAAAGCCATATTCTGTAGCATTACCCTGATTCACAAAAGTTTCACCTAAGGATTGCTCGACGCTTCCACCAAAGGGAATTCCGAAGAACTCCAGATGGTAACAGTTATTAGCATTACGCTCAGTAATTGCAATTAAACCACTTGAGTTTGATTTTATACCATCGCCATAATATAAAGTTTGTCGTTGAGCATTGGTTGTTTCTTCAGCAGTATAATCATCACAAATATTGTCTCCATTTCCATTAGAATCAAAATAATGATTGAGGTTTAAAGATTGATAAGCTGCAAGAGCAGAAGTATTCCAAGTAGCATTAGCACTTGAATTCTCAACAAAATTTCCATTCAGTCTGATCTTATTCTTGTCATGACCACCTGGTCCTAATTGTGTTAGTTCATAAGCAGAAGGTACTCCAAAGTTATAGTAAAGTGTTCCATTAACTGTAATGCTTTCTATTGTAGCAGGATTATCTCTATGCGTTTGATTATCACTCCAATTGAATGTAACTCCAGATTGAATACTTGGAGCGTTAGTTTGAGAAAAACCTAAGTAACTCAGGGAAATGAAAAGTAGGTTAAACAAAAATAATTTTAGTTTCATAGTATAAATAGTTTGGGACTATAAATAATTATGTACTCTAAAATTCTTAGTTTAATGGATATACTCTGAGGGAAGTTTCTAAAAATAAACCCTAATAAGGTTTAGTTTATTAAGCAATATTAGGACTTTAAGAGAAAATTATGAGCCAAAGGCTGTCAAATATTCGATTAAAGAACTGTAAAAATCGCTAATGTGCGTTTTGCGAAAAATGAAATACTTAAAACTTCGGTAAATGACAAGGGTAAATACAATAAAAAAAGCAAGGTCTATATGACACTTGCTCTTTTTCAGTTTGCTATTAATTAGGGATTATTTAATTTACTGACCGATTTTACAAACGTAGTTAGTAAAAGTTTAAAAAGAATTAACATATGTTAATTTTCGTTATAATGCTTTTCGTATTCTACTTAATTGTACAGGCGTTATATTTAAATACGATGCAATTTGATATTGAGGGATGAGATTATCAATATCTGGTATTTGTGTTTTGAGAATATTATATCGCTCTGTAGCATTTAAAGACATGGTTTGTAATTGTTTCTTTTCATAAATCATAAAAACATACTCATGAACTCTATTATACAGGTTACTGATGTCAATATTTGTTTTTGTGAGTTTCAAAAACTCATAAAAGTCGATTTCAAAAATATCACAGTCTGTCAAGGTTTCATAAGACATTAGAGATGGTTCCTTTTTCAAGATTGAAGTAAAGGGTGTTACAAAACTGATTGGAGAATATATATTTTTTGTAAGTTCTTTACCAGATTCAAGCACTAAAGTAGCCCTCATCAAGCCTGAGACTAAAAAGTGTACTTTAGTACTCATTCCTCCTTGTTTTACTGTCTTTTCGCCACGTTTTAAAAACTTTCTTGTGGCGATACTTTGAAGAATAGCGAATGTCTCATCTGAAACATTAAATTTTGACTTGAAAAAATCAAAATTAGGATTTTTCATAGTTTATTTGGTTGGTTGATTGATTTACATCAATGTCTTCATTTAATTTATCAAACACAAATAATGACTATGAACTCATTATTAAATTAGATAATCTGTAATTTGTAAATCAAATTTAAACTACAATCCCAATTAGGTCTTCAATTTTGGAGATCAATTGAATTTTAATAGTAGTGTTCTTTAAAGCTATCTTATTATACTTTGAGACAAAAATAGTTGAGAACCCTAGTTTTTCTGCTTCAAGGATACGCTGTTCTACACGTTGCACTGGACGAATTTCTCCTGACAATCCGACTTCGGCAGCAAAGCAAAAATCCTTTTGTACAGCAGCGTCCTCATTAGACGACAAAATAGCAGCAACAACAGCTAAATCTATGGCTGGGTCATCTACAGTGATTCCTCCTGTAATATTTAGAAACACATCTTTTGCTCCTAATCTAAATCCTGCCCGCTTTTCTAAAACTGCAAGTAACATATTCAGTCGTTTTGCATTAAAACCTGTTGCGCTTCGCTGTGGTGTTCCATAAACCGCTGTACTGACTAGTGCCTGTACTTCGATCATTAATGGACGTATCCCTTCTAATGTAGCAGCAATAGCATGACCTGATAATTCCTCGTCTTTTTGTGAAATTAAAATTTCAGAAGGATTAGACACCTCACGTAACCCAGAGCCTTGCATTTCATAGATTCCTAACTCATTGGTTGATCCAAATCGATTTTTATTGGCTCTAAGTATTCTAAACACGTGATTGCGATCACCTTCAAATTGCAATACTGTATCTACCATGTGCTCTAAAATCTTAGGACCAGCAATATGTCCGTCTTTAGTAATATGACCAATTAAAACTACTGGTGTGGCTGTTTCTTTTGCAAACTTGATAAGCTCTGTAGTACATTCTTTAATTTGAGAAATACTACCAGAAGAGGACTCAATATAATCACTGTGGAGTGTTTGAATTGAGTCTATAATAACCACATCAGGTACAAGCTCTTCAATTTGTTTGAAGATATGTTGAGTTTTAGTTTCGGTAAGGATGTAACAGTTACTAGACGTTGGATTGATACGTTCGGCACGCATCTTAATTTGTTTTTGACTTTCTTCACCAGACACGTATAAGGTCTTATAAGGTAGTTGCAATGATATTTGAAGTAATAATGTACTTTTTCCAATACCTGGCTCTCCTCCCAGAAGTGTCAATGATCCTGGAACTAAACCCCCTCCAAGCACCCGATTAAACTCATCATCTAATGTGTTCAATCTTGCCTCTTTAGAGGTGTCAATCTCGTTTATCTTAAGTGGTTTTGAAACACGTTTTCTAGCATTTTCAGGAGTTTTCCAATCGCTCTTTTCTGGCTTTTGAATGACTTCTTCTGTGATTGTATTCCATTCTTTACATGATGTACATTGTCCTTGCCATTTAGAATATTGACTACCACAATTTTGGCAAAAGAAGGTTGTCTTTAATTTAGCCATATTTATAATCCGGAATACCGGATGTCCTTGAATTAAAAATTTCAGCTAAATTAAGATATTTTTAATTGATATCCTTAAACCAGGTTAATACAGATATGATTTTTAAAGCAGCTAGTTTTGACGGAATAATTGTTACGACAACTCGTTTTAATTTACGATACAACCATTCAAAAAAATAATCTGTTGAATAGATACTAATTTTAGTTTTCTTCATCTTCCTCATCTTCAGTTTCTGTATCTTCTTCAACTACTTTTAAGCCCTCAACATGAGACATAATAAACTCTCGATCAATATGTGCCATATCTTGAAGAGTCAATGCAGATTCGTAGAGCTTAACAGCTTTTTTTGTTTTTCCTAATTTTTCAGCGTACAAAGCCATATGGTAAGTTCCAAAGGATGAATCAGGGTTTAACTTATTAGCCAACTTTCCTATCTTATATACTGATTCTAAATCCTCACGCTCTTCTGCAACAGTGATAAGCTGCTGAAGCTCTTCTTCGGAAATAGGCTTGAAAATTCCAAATAGCTCGTCTATACGTTTGTAACGGTCAACAATGTAATCATCTAACGTGCCTTCATAAGGAAAGACTTTTTCTTTAAGTTCCTTTTCATCTAAAGGTTTATAAAGCTCAAAAATTCTATCCATAGCTTTAGACAAAGCACCTGTTACTAATTGATAATGAGAATCTCCTTTTAATTCGTCAAAATAATATGTTAAATGTGGATTTTCAATGGCTTTTAAATTATCATTAGTACCGCGAACAGTATTTCTAATGGACTTTATATCCTTATCAGATGTTGCCATATAATAGAAAATATCATTGTCTAACCATTCTAATCGTTTGGCCACATTTTGGCTCATCGTGCCTTTGAAATCTGGACTAATATTTATGTAAGCCTGAAATACAGGTTCTTCATGAAACAGGAATGCGTTAATAAAATTCCCCATTAGGTTGTGACCTACAGCGACTTTAAATTTACTGGTATTGTAATTAGCATCTATGTGCGGAATAAGTTCTTGAGCTACAAATTTGTAAAAACGATCACCAGACTCGAACGGTAAACCTGATACCTCATCAAAGTAGCTATCGTAAAAACGTTCTTCGCCTTGAATTACACCAACAATTATTGATTCGGGCATTTCATCAAAATGGGTTTGAAAACTTACTTGACCACTAACTGGTTCAAATAAATATTCACCATCAAAGACAATAATTACGGGATGTTTTAATTCTGATTCTGGATCGTAGTTCTCAGGAAGCTTTATTTTTAGCTCTCTGGTTGAATTGAGTTTTCGGGATTCAAATTTCTCATATGTTACTTGTGCAGATATTTGTGCACAACACAACAATGAGATGATAAAAATTAAGATATTTTTCATCTTCAGTAGGTTAAGTTTAGGGACAGTAAATATACCTAAAATAAGTTAAACTACTAATTTATTCGACGAAATGCACAAATTGACCTAATCTTGGTCTTGAATATCATAAATCAAGTCCAACAACATGTCTTTAGAAATAAATTCTGATTCTTCTAGTAGCAAACCAGATTGATAGCTTTGAAGTGCTTTTTTAGTATTACCAATAAAATCAAAGTATTGTCCGCCATAGTAAGCACTGATCATTGATTCTGGATATTCTTTTCTGGCTAATTTTGATAAATTCTTGAGTGATTCTTCATTATTTTTCTTCTTACTTGCAGCAAGAACTGCTCTGAGATCGTTTTCAACTACCTTTTTTTCAAATCCGTAGAAGAACTCAATGTCTTGATACTTCTTCATAAGATACTCATAAGGACTACCTTCAAAAGTGAGCATTTTTTCTTTGTATTCCTTTTTATTTATTGGCTTATAAAGCCCAAAGATCTCATTAATAGCTTTTGGTATTCCTAATCCTACCAAAGAATAATGGTCTGCATCAGTAAAATCATCAAATCTGTAATGTAGTTTAGAGTTTTCAATAGTACCCATAGCCGAATTAAATGCCAAAACGTCTTCTCTTAAGCTTTTTACATCATTATCTGCAGTGGCTAAATAGTAAAATGTATCTTCTTCAGTAGTCGATAGTCTTTCTTGAAGACGATTTACCATTTCTGGGGATAGATCAGGGCTAAAAGCAATATATCCTCTAAATAGTGGCTTGTCTTTAAACAACCAATAATTAAGGAAATTAGCACTTAAATCGTGACCTACTATAATCCTAAAGTTAGACGTTAAATAATTATCATTTACATATGGGATGAGTTCCATTCCTATAAACTCAAAAAACTGCGAACCCCCTTCATCTGAAGGAAAGTTAGTTTCTTGACTGTAAGACAAATCAGCATTTCTACTTTTTGACTGATTAACACCAACTACTATGGATTTTGGCATATCTCCCCAATACGAATGATAATCAGCATTCCCAATCATAGGTTCAAATAAATAATCACCATCTAACACCACAATTAAAGGATATAGAATATCACCTTCTGGGTCATAGTTCCTTGGAAGCTGAATTTTAATTTCTCTAGATTCTCCCAGTTTTGAAGATTCAATAGTTTCGTAAATAACTTGAGAAGTCGCTATTTTAGAAAAAAGAACACACAATATCAATAAGGTAATTTTATTCATGACAATCTAGTTTAATAAAGGCAAGGTAAAAAATTATTTAGTTCTATTATAAATCGGCAGATAAATTAAAGACAATCCACCCAATACAATAATCATAAATGTTTGAGAGGACCACATGATCCAACCAAAAGCTAAACTTGGTTCTTTGGCAATGGCAAATATTGAAAATGCAGCATAAACAGCTACAGGGTAAGACCCAATACCTCCATTTGTTGCAGCAATACTAAAACTAGCAGATATAAAACCAATAAGAACCGCAGCGACAGGAAGATTTGAAGTTTCTGGAATTGACAAAGTAGTAATATAAAACATTAATATATACATAGCCCAAATAAAAAGCGTATGAAAAATAAATGCCCATTTATGTTTCATCTTAAATATACTAAGAACTCCTTCAATTAATCCATTAACAAAGGTTCTTACTTTAACTGCAAACTTAGAGCTACTCCTCTTGATAAATAATAAAAAGAGACCACCTAACACCAAAAGACCTATACCAGCTATAATGATTTTGTAGGGATCGAATCGTTCAGAAAAAAACTGATAGATAAAATCAAATTCAAGAAAGAGGGTTACTACAATAATGCCTAACATCACAACCATATCAGCAATTCGTTCAGCAACAATAGTCCCAAAACCTTTTTCAAAAGGCACACCTTCATAATTGGTTAAAATAGTTGCTCGAGTGATTTCGCCTGCTCTTGGAATAGTATAATTAACCAGATAGGTTGCAAAAACAGCCATAATACTATTGGGTAATCTCAGCGTATAACCCATTGGCTCTATCATAAATTTCCAGCGATAGGCTCTTGATAAATGACTCATAAGCCCAAATAACAAACCAAATGTTATGTAGGTATAATCAGCGTTTTTAAAATAGAAAATAAGTTCTTCAATGGATATTTTCGACAATGAATACCATACTAAGGCAACTCCTAATAATAAGGGTAGTGTTATTTTTAGGAGTTTAGCTGTCTTTTTGTCCAAAAGTCTATTTTAATAAGTTAGTGGCTTCATCAGGAAATACTAATGAAGGTTTGAATACTTTAGCGGCTTCAATATCCATAAACGCATAAGTGATCAAAATCAGAGTATCTCCTACAGCTACTTTTCGAGCTGCAGCTCCATTTAAAGTAATCTCACCACTATTGCGTGGTCCTGGAATACAATATGTCTCTAAACGTTCGCCATTGTCGTTATTGACAATCTGAACTTTCTCACCTTGAATAATATTTGCAGCTTCCATTAGATCTTCATCAATAGTGATACTACCAATGTAATTAAGGTCGGCTCCTGTTACTTTTACTCTGTGAATCTTAGATTTTACTACTTGAATTTGCATGAGGCAAAGATAATTAATTTAGTGCGATATTATCTATAAGTCTAATATCATCTGCATATACAGCAATAAATGCTCTGTATGCCTTTTTGTTTGATTTTCGTTTTACAGTTTTAAGGGTTTTAGCATCTGCAATAATGAAATATTCTAATTCTAATAACTCATGTTTAGCAAATTCTTTCTCAACCCATTCTGTCACCATATTAGCACTTTTTGTGCCAAACTTCTCTTTGGCTGTCTTTAAGGTTTTGTAAATAAACGGTGCTGCTGCTCTATACTCAGGTTTCAATCTTGTATTTCGAGAACTCATGGCCAATCCATCTTTAGCTCTGTATATTTTACAACCATTGACCTTTACTGGAATCTGATACTTTTCAACTAATTTTTTAATAATCATTAACTGTTGAAAATCTTTTTCTCCAAAATAAGAATTATCTGGCCTAACAATTTCAAAAAGTCGTTTCACAATAGTTCCTACACCATCAAAATGACCATCTCTAAATTTGCCCTCCATTTCATGTTCTAAACCATCATATGAAAAGGAATTAGAGGAAACTTCTGCTCCATAAATATCTTCAACGGTAGGTGCGTAAACTATGATTCTTTCTTCGGAAATATCTTTGAGAAGTGCAACATCACTATCTAAAGTTCTCGGGTATTTTATAAGATCTTCCTGGTTGTCAAATTGCGTCGGATTTACAAAAATACTAACCACGACACTAGTATTGTGTTTTAAACCTTCTATTATTAATGAAGCGTGTCCTTGGTGTAAAGCTCCCATTGTTGGAACAAAACCAAGTGTTTTTTCTTCAGACTTTAATTGATCAACATGAGCGATCAAGTCTGTTTTATTTTTAAAAATCTTCATACACTAACAAAAGTTTAACAGCCTGCAAACTTAATATTTTACTAGCAATCTGCATAAATTTTTGTAATTTTGCATGTTTTTTATTTATAATTCCAAAAACGATAGATTTATGAAAGATAAGAGAATATTGTATGTGTCATCTGAGGTTGTACCATATTTACCAGAAACTGAGATTTCTTCAATGTCATTTGAAGCTCCAAAAATGGTAAACAAACAAGGAGGACAAATACGAATATTTATGCCACGTTACGGAAATATAAATGAAAGAAGACATCAACTACATGAAGTGATTCGATTATCTGGTATAAATTTAGTAATCAATGATCTGGATATGCCGTTAATAATTAAAGTGGCTTCAATTCCGAAGGAAAGAATTCAAGTGTATTTTATTGATAACGAAGAATACTTCAAAAGAAAAGCAACACTTACAGATGAAGACGGAAAATTATTCCCAGATAATGACGAACGTGCTATTTTCTTTGCTAAAGGTGTCATAGAAACTGTTAAAAAATTGAACTGGTCACCAGATATTATCCATGTCAATGGATGGCTAGCCTCATTATTACCACTGTACCTTAAGGAATTTTACAAGAATGAGCCTTTATTTACAGAAAGTAAAATTGTGACTTCCATATACAATCAAAGCTTTGATGGTACGTTAGATAAGAACATGATCAATAAAGTAAAGTTCGATAACGTAGATGAAGAGAAAATCAAGTCGCTTGAAAACCCAACCTATAACAATCTAATGAAGATAGCTATAGATCACTCTGACGCCTTAGTAAAAGGTTCTGAGGATTTACCAAAAGAGCTTGATGACTATCTCGATAGTTCTGAGAAGCCTGTTTTAGACTATTTCCCATTAGAAGATTTTGCTGACCATTACACAGAATTTTACAACACTAAAGTACTAGATTAGTCAAAAAACATTTATGAAAAATAAGAAAAATGCCCTAAGGAACTTGGCAGTTTTAACGCTTATAGTAAGCTGTTTTATTGCGTGTGACAAGGATTTTGCTAATATCGATTCTGATATTATTAATAATGAGAATGCAACGCATTTCAATACAACTTCAAGAGATTTTGATGTTATTGCTTACACTAAATCGCTAGGTCCAGTTCAAACTGATGGCTTACCAGTAAATTTTTTAGGAGTTTATAGAGATCCTATCTACGGAACAACAACCGCTAGTATTGTGACCGAAGTAGAATCGTCTATTATTAATCCAACATTTGGTACTAATGCCGTTTTAGACTCTGTAATATTGAATATCCCATACTTTAGCACACCCACATCTGTTGAAGATGACGGCGAAACTATTTATGAATTAGATTCAGTGTTTGGAAGTGCTCCTATCAAATTATCCATTTTTGAAAGCAATTACTTTTTAAGAGATTTTGATCCTTCGGGAGAGATTAGTGATACTCAAAACTATTATTCAAACATGAGTACTGGTCTTGATTTTATAAGCTCAGCTCAATTGGAAGCAACTCCGATACTAATAGAAGACGATGATCCAGACGAAGCAAATGTAAACATCATAAATAATTTTATTCCAAGTCCAGAACAGATTAGACTAGAAGATGAAGAAGGAGAATTAGTAAACAGAATTGTTCCAGCACTACGAGTGAAATTAGACACAACGTATTGGAGAACTAAAATTTTTGATAAAGAAGGTGAGCCTGAATTAAGTAACGCCAATAACTTCAACGATTATTTTAGAGGCATCTATTTTAAAACAGAAGCTATCAACAACAACGGTAACCTATCGCTTCTTAATCTAGTCGCTCCAAATGCAAATATAACTATCCATTACAGGAGAGATAATGATGTTGAGGGTGAAGATCCTGTTAACTCAACCCTTGTGATAAACTTCAGAGGCAATAGAGTTAATTTTATTTCCAACGACTTTAATATCCAATCTGGTAATGACATTACAGGTGATGAAAACCTATTCTTAAAAGGTGGACAAGGATCAATTGCTGAAATAAAGCTATTCAATGGAGAAGATCTTGATGATGACAACACCAATGATAATGCTTTTGAAACTTTCAAAAAAGAATTTGTTGAAACTGATGAGGATGGAAATTTTATAAGCAGTAAGAAACTTATAAATGAAGCCAATCTCGTGTTTTATGTCAATCAAGATTTGGTAAATGCTGATGAACCTGAAAGAATATATCTATACGATGTTGATAATAACTCTCCGTTAACTGACTACTTTTTAGATAATGCAAACACCTCTTTTCCTGAATTTTCGCTAATCAATCATTTAGGTAGATTACAACGATACGGAGATGAGCCAACTGCCCAAGGAGAAAAGTATAAGATCAAAATCACCGAACATATTAACAATTTATTATTAAGAGATTCGACAAATGTTAAACTCGGCCTTTCAATTTCTGGCAATGTAAATTTAGAGGGTAACGCTCAGCAATTTGATGTGCTCAACGGTTCAGATACTGAAGAAACTGTGCCACTAAGTTCTATTACCTCGCCAAGAGGAACGATACTGATCGGAAACAATACTTCTAATGAGGAAAAAAAGCTATATTTAGAAATATTTTTTACAGAACCAAACAACTAAATTATTATGTGTGGAATCGTCGGTTACATAGGTCATAGAGAAGCTTACCCAATAGTACTTAAAGGGCTTAAAAGACTTGAGTACAGAGGATATGACAGTGCAGGTATAGCGCTTTATGATGGTACAGATATAAAATTATCAAAAACCAAAGGTAAAGTTGCAGATCTGGAAGATAAACTTGAAAAGGAAATATCAACTACTGGATCTTTAGGCATTGGGCATACACGTTGGGCTACACATGGTGTTCCAAATGATATCAATTCTCACCCACATTATTCTAATTCTGGAGACTTAGTCATCATTCACAACGGTATTATAGAAAATTACGAATCTCTAAAAAAAGAGCTTATAAAGAGAGGCTACACCTTTAAGTCTGATACTGATACCGAAGTTCTTGTAAACCTTATCGAAGATGTTAAAAAGAATGAAAACATCAAACTTGGAAAAGCTGTTCAAATTGCACTAAACCAAGTAATTGGCGCATATGCCATTGCTGTTTTTGATAAAAATAAGCCTAACGAAATTGTGGTTGCCCGTTTAGGAAGCCCATTAGCTATTGGTATAGGAGATGATGAATTCTTTATAGCCAGTGACGCTTCGCCTTTTATTGAGTATACCAAAAATGCTATATATCTTGAAGATGAAGAGATGGCAATTATACGTCGTGATAAAGGTGTTAAAATTAGAAAAATTCATGATGATTCTTTAGTAGATCCTTATGTTCAAGCTCTAAAATTAAATTTAGAGCAAATTGAAAAAGGAGGCTACGAACATTTCATGTTGAAAGAAATATATGAGCAACCTAGTGCTATTTTAGACACCTTTAGAGGCAGATTGCTTACTGATAAAGCCATCATAAAAATGGCAGGTGTTGAGGACAATATGAAAAAATTCCTTAATGCTAATAGAATTATCATCGTAGCTTGCGGAACTTCATGGCATGCTGGATTAGTTGCCGAGTATATTTTTGAAGATCTGGCTCGAATTCCTGTTGAAGTTGAATATGCTTCCGAATTCAGATACCGAAACCCAATCATAACAGAAAATGATGTGTTAATTGCTATTTCTCAATCTGGAGAAACAGCAGATACACTTGCTGCAATTAAGCTTGCCAAATCTAAAGGCGCTTTTGTCTTTGGAGTCTGCAATGTCGTTGGATCATCTATAGCGAGAGAAACTCATGCTGGGGCTTACACGCATGCAGGTCCAGAAATTGGTGTAGCCTCTACAAAAGCATTTACTACACAAATAACTGTTTTAACTCTTATGGCTCTGCGATTAGCAAGAGCTAAAGGAACCATATCAAGTTCAGATTACAGACATCACCTAATTGAACTTGAGCTTATTCCTGAGAAAGTAAAAAAAGCTTTAGAATCTGACGATTATGTCAAAAGTATCGCAGCCATATATAAAGATGTACATAATTTCTTGTACTTAGGAAGAGGTTATAATTTCCCAGTAGCTTTAGAAGGTGCTTTAAAACTGAAAGAGATCTCTTACATCCATGCTGAGGGTTATCCAGCAGCAGAAATGAAACATGGTCCCATTGCCCTAATAGATGAAAATATGCCAATAGTTGTTATAGCAACTAAGAAAGGGCATTATGAAAAAGTGGTAAGTAATATTCAGGAGATTAAATCCAGAAAAGGAAAAATCATAGGTATTGTAACCGAAGGTGATAAACAAGTGAAAGAACTTGCTGATCATGTAATCGAAGTTCCAGAAACTATAGAATCATTAACGCCTCTATTGACAACTATTCCTTTACAGCTATTATCTTATCACATAGCACTCATGTTAGGAAAAAATGTTGATCAACCACGTAATTTAGCAAAAGCAGTAACTGTAGAATAAACTAAATACAAATTCTAGAATGTCAAAAAAGCTAAAAATAGATAATCATCATTTTTAGCTTTACTTTTTTGCAAAAATATCGTTTTTAGCTTCTTTTTTTATGAAATGACTATTATGCACGCATAATTTTATACTTTTTTTCATTTCAGTATCATTAAATTATTTATATTGCTTTACTAAATTTAACTAATTCCCTAAAATGAAGACAATTTTAAAGATTATGATGCTGTTTTGTTGTGCGTTTACTTTTGCACAAACAACAGTTAAAGGTAAAGTTACAGATAATAATGGTGTCCCTCTTCCTGGAGCCAATATCATTATTATAGGAACAACTTCGGGTGCCATTACAGATTTTGATGGAAACTATATGCTAATTGTTGATCGAGATCCTCCTTTTTCAATTCAAGTAAGTAGTGTTGGATTTGAAACAGTTACCAGAGAAGTCACAACAAACCCTCAAACCATAGACATCACAATGGTTGAAGGCACAACTCTGGATGAAGTTGTAATTTCAGCTTCCAGAACACCTGAACGTATTTTCGAATCACCAGTAACTGTAGAACGTTTTGGTTTAAAAGAAATCAAAAACACAGCTTCTGCAGACTTTTACGATGGTTTAGAAAATCTAAAAGGTGTGGATATCAATACCAACAGTTTAACCTTTAAATCTATAAACACTAGAGGTTTCGCAACATTTGCTAATACACGTTTTATGCAATTAGTAGATGGTATGGATAACTCTGCTCCTGTTTTAAACTTCCCATTAGGTAACTTACTAGGGATGACAGAGACAGATGTCCTTAGCGTAGAATTATTACCTGGTGCTTCTTCTGCTCTTTATGGTGCAAATGCCTTTAACGGTATTTTATTTATGAGAAGTAAAAACCCGTTTGATCACCAAGGCATTAGTGGTTACGTAAAAAGAGGTATTACTTCACAAGAAGCTGCAGGAGATAATACATACACAGATTTGGGTATTAGAATGGGTTACAAATTCAGCGATAAGTTTGCAGCTAAAGTGAATTTTGGATACTTAAAAGGAACCGATTGGTTTGCTACAGATACTTCAGGTAAAGATGATGATAACCTAATCAATCCAAACAGTACCAGAGCTAACGATATCAATTATAACGGTATTAATGTCTATGGTGATGAAGTTAGTACCAATATCAAAGATGTTGCTGTTATTTTAGAAGGTCTAGGTGTTTTACCATCTGGAGCTAATGCACTAGTACCATCGGTAGATGTGAGTAGAACAGGTTACGATGAACGCGATTTAACAGACTACGGAGCAGAGAGTATTAAAGCAGATTGGGGATTATACTTCCGCCCTTTTGAAGATGACTTTGAAATTCAGTATGTTGGTAAAATTGGTTCAGGATCAACAATATATCAAGGAGGAAATAGATATTCAATCAGAAATTTCTTCTTACAACAACATAAACTAGAAATTAAGAATGATAACTTCTTTGTAAGAGGTTATATGACTGAAGATAAAGCTGGAGATTCTTACGATATGTTCTTTACTGGTATCAATATTAACAGAGCATGGAAAGATGACAATACATGGTTTGGCGAATATACTGGTGGTTATGTTCTGGCTACATTAGCAGGAGCAACAAACGAAGCTGCACATGCTGCAGGTAGAGCTGCCGCTGAAACTGGACGTTTAATTCCAGGGACTCCTGAATTCCAACAAACTTTTGATAGAATTACAAGTGATCCAGATTTAAATACAGGATCTAAATTCCAAGACAATTCAAGAATCTATCATGCAGACGCAAACTATAACTTTACACATCTTTGGGATGTTGCTGAAGTACAAGTTGGTGGATCTTACAGACAATATTCATTAAATTCATCTGGAACAATCTTTACAGATGCTGATGGGCCTATTAACTATTCTGAAGTAGGTATCTATACTCAGGTGCAAAAATCATTAGAAATTTCTGAAACTGTTGATTTAAAATTGACAGGTTCTGTGCGATATGATAAATCAGAATTATTTGACGGATTCTTCTCACCAAGACTTTCAGCAGGATTCACCATTAACGATAATCATAATATTAGAGCGTCTTACCAAACAGGATTTAGAAACCCAACAACACAAGATCTTTACATTGGTTTAAATTTAGGTATTATCAACCTTGTTGGTGGAGCCGAAGACAATCCAGATCGTTTTGTTAGAAACTATGCTTTAAGTCCAACCGGAGCAGCATTATTAGGTCAAAATTCTATTGATTTCTCAGGACAAGGAGCTTACACGAATTCTTTCTTTTCAAGTTCTGTATCTAATTTTAGTCAATCTCAAAACCCAGCCGACTTAGAAGTTGCTAATTCAAATTTTGCAAAACCTGAACAGGTGAAATCTTTTGAAGTTGGATATCGAGGAAAGTTAAACAAGATTATTATTGACGCCTCAGCTTACTACAATGCCTATACAGACTTCTTATCAAATGAGCAAGTTATTGCACCTTTCTATGGAGATGTGCAATTACAACAAACAGCTCCAGATGGTGTAACACCTCTAGCTGTTGCAGCAATTGCAAATGGTGACTTCGATGTATACAGAACATATACAAATTCTGATGTTGATGTCAACTCCTATGGAGCAGCCATTGGTTTAACTGCTAAAGTATTTAACGGATTTGACCTTGGTCTTAATTACACCTATGCTAAGTTAGATTTTGACGAAGAGAATAATCCTGATTTCCAAACAAACTTCAACACACCAGAACATAAAGTAAAAGCCTCTTTTGGCAATACTGAGTTATTTAAAAACTTTGGTTTCAATGTCGCTTGGAGATGGAGCGATACTTATTTCTGGGAAGCTGGTTTTGGTGATGGACAAATTCCTGCATTCCATGTTGTGGATGCACAGCTCAACTATAGAATCCCTAGCTTAAAATCTGCGTTTAAAGTTGGTGCTTCTAACTTATTACAAGATGAGTACAGAACAGCAATCGGTACAGGTAATGTAGGATCAATATACTACGTGTCTTGGGTAATCAATAACTTATAAGAACTAAAAAACATACTATAACAATGAAACATATTAAATATATATTGCTCTCTGCAATCCTCATTGGATTCACTTCTTGTAGTGATGATGACAACACAATGGTTGATGAACCATTACCAGAGCTAACAGCTGGTTCAGCTAATCTATCAAATTATGTAGCTCTTGGAAATTCTTTAACAGCAGGATTTACAGATAATGCATTATTTATAGCTGGTCAGGAAAACTCATTTCCTAATACCTTAGCACAAAAATTTGCATTAGTTGGCGGAGGAACTTTCACGCAACCTTTAGCTAGTGATAATGTTGGAGGCCTGTTACTGGGTGGAAGCCCTGTTCTAGATCCAGTAACTGGTGAGAGATTATTTGCTCCAAGATTGGTTTTTAATGGCTCAGGACCTGCACCATTAGAAAGTTTAAATCCTGCAGCAATGTCTACAACTGATTTTGCTTTGAATAATCCAAGCGGTCCATTTAACAACTTAGGTGTTCCTGGAGCAGCAAGTTTTCATTTACTTGCTCCTGGTTATGGTAGCTTAGCAAATTTTCCAGCTGCTGCTAACCCTTATGCTATCAGAGTAGCTGGTAATACTGACACATCTATATTAGAATTAGCTATGGCGCAATCGCCATCTTTTTTCTCATTATGGATTGGTAATAATGATGTATTAGGTTATGCAACTTCCGGTGGTTCTACAGGTGCTTTAACAGATCAAGGTACTTTTGATTTTGCATATAGTACATTAATTTCAACCTTAACATCATCTGGAGCTCAGGGTGTTGTTGCTAACATCCCAGATGTTACATCTATACCATATTTTACAACAGTTCCACATAACCCTTTAGACCCAACAAACCCTAGTTTTGGTCCACAAATCCCAACACTAAATGGTATTTTCGGTCAACTAAATCAAGTATTTGCTTTTTTAGGTGTCCCAGAACGTAGTATTGTATTTTCTCAAACAGCTGCTAGCGCAGTAGTTGTTCAAGATGAAAGCTTACCAAACCTAGCAAATGACATTACAAATGTGTTTCTTGCTAGCCCAACCTTTCCTGCCTTCGTACAATCTTTCGGATTACCTGCTGAAGCAGCTCCACAAGTCGCAGGTCTTTTAGGTTTGGTTTATGGTCAAGCAAGACAAGCAACTTCTGACGATTTATTGGTTTTAACAAGCGCCTCTGTAATAGGTTCAGTAAATGAAGACTTTGCGGCATTTTTAGGATCACAAGGCTTACCTCCTGCTCTTGCAGGTCAATTTGCTGTTGAGGGTGTATCATTACCATTATCAGATCAATGGGTATTATTACCATCAGAACAAGCTGAAGTTGCTCAGGCTACTTCAGGCTTCAATGCTACTATTGCTGCTAGTGCAAATCAAGCTGGATTAGCTTTTGTAGATGCGAATGCTCTTCTCAATCAACTAGCTAGTGGAGGAATAACTGATGGAGATTTTACATTAACATCTAGTTTAGTTACAGGTGGTGCTTTTTCTTTAGATGGAGTACATCCTACAGCTAGAGGTTATGCACTAATTGCAAACCAGTTTATGAGAGCTATTGATGCAACCTATGGATCAAATTTTGAAGCGTCTGGTAATTTTGTAGATCTAGGAAATTATCCAACAAATTACTCGCCTGCATTGCAATAATAGCAACAAAAAATATACTCTAAAAACACCTTCATTTCGAGACCTCGAATGAAGGTGTTTTTTTATACGCAAAAAAGCCTCAAAAATTACTTTAGTTTTAAATTAAAAGATATATCTTTGCAGCGCGAAAAACGAATGTTTTTTCAATCGAAATATCTAAACATTAAACACATAAGTAATGTCAAAAGTTACAGGTAAAGTTGCACAAATAGTAGGTCCAGTTATCGATGTTGAATTCGGAGCTGGTGCTGAACTTCCAAAAATCTATGATTCTTTAGAAATTAAAAACGCTGATGGTTCTATATTAGTACTTGAAGTACAATCTCACATTGGTGAGAATACTGTACGTACTATTGCGATGGACTCATCGGATGGTTTAAGTAGAGGAACTGAAGCTGTTGCAACTGGTGCTCCTATTCAAATGCCAATAGGTGGAGATATCTACGGACGTCTTTTTAACGTAATTGGTGATGCAATTGATGGTATTGGAGATTTACCAAAGTCTGGTGATAACGGTTTACCAATTCACAGACAAGCACCAAAATTTGAAGATTTATCAACATCTACTGAAGTTTTATTTACTGGTATTAAAGTAATCGACTTAATTGAGCCTTATGCTAAAGGTGGTAAGATTGGATTATTTGGTGGTGCTGGTGTAGGTAAAACAGTATTAATTCAGGAATTAATTAACAACATTGCGAAAGGACACGGTGGACTTTCTGTATTTGCTGGTGTAGGTGAGCGTACTCGTGAAGGAAATGATTTACTTCGTGAAATGTTAGAATCTGGAATTATCAAATATGGTGATGATTTTATGCATTCTATGGAAGAAGGTGGATGGGATTTATCTAAAGTAGATAAATCTGCTATGAAAGACTCTAAAGCCACTTTCGTTTTCGGACAAATGAATGAGCCTCCTGGAGCTCGTGCTCGTGTAGCACTTTCAGGATTAACTATAGCAGAATATTTCCGTGATGGAGCTGGTGACGGACAAGGAAAAGATGTACTTTTCTTCGTAGATAACATCTTCCGTTTTACACAAGCTGGATCTGAGGTATCTGCATTATTAGGTCGTATGCCTTCTGCGGTAGGTTACCAACCAACATTAGCAACTGAAATGGGTGCTATGCAAGAACGTATTACCTCAACCAAAAAAGGATCTATTACATCTGTTCAAGCGGTTTATGTACCTGCAGATGATTTAACCGATCCTGCTCCTGCAACAACCTTTGCTCACTTAGATGCTACAACAGTATTATCTCGTAAGATTGCTGAGTTAGGTATTTATCCTGCAGTAGACCCATTAGATTCTACATCAAGAATCTTAACGGCTGATATCTTAGGGAATGATCACTACGATTGTGCACAAAGAGTAAAAGAGTTATTACAACGTTACAAAGAATTACAAGATATTATTGCCATCTTAGGTATGGAAGAATTATCTGAAGAAGATAAAATGGCTGTAGGTAGAGCAAGACGTGTACAACGTTTCCTATCTCAACCTTTCCACGTAGCTGAGCAATTTACAGGTATTCCTGGTGTATTAGTTGATATTAAAGAAACGATCAAAGGATTTAACATGATCATGGATGGTGAATTAGATCACTTACCAGAAGCTGCTTTTAACCTTAAAGGAACTATCGAAGAAGCTATTGAAGCTGGAGAAAAAATGCTTGCAGAAGCTTAATCTAAAATTACAGAAATATGCTTTTAGAAATTGTATCACCAGAAGCTACATTATTTAGCGGAGAAGTAACCAGCGTTACCGTTCCAGGTGTTATGGGTGAGTTTGAAATGCTAAATGATCACGCACCTATCATCTCGTTATTAAAAGAAGGTCACGTTAAAATTAATGGTACTATTACTTTGGAAGAAGAGGTTGAAGCCTTATTCAACAAAACTGATAAAGGATTTTGGCTACCAATTACTTCTGGAACAATTGAAATGAAAGATAATAAAGTTATTGTATTAGCCGACTAAGCAATTCTTTATGTTAAATATAAAAAAAGCCAAACATGATGTTTGGCTTTTTTGTTTTTTACCACAGGGCAGTCGTTATACCTTTTTGATCACATTGGTAACAATACCCCAAATCAAAAAATTATTGTCTTCTGTGATATTGATAATCGGGTAATTTGGATTCTCTGGTTGCAACCACACTTGATCATCCGAAACACGTAAGCGCTTAACTGTAAACTCGCCATCTAAAAAACAAACGGCTATTTTATTATTTGCTGGTTCCAGACTTCGGTCAATAACGAGTAAATCATTATCCTCCAGTCCTGCTCCAATCATTGATTGTCCGCTAACACGAGCATAAAACGTAGCTTCTTTATTTTTAACTAACTCCTCATCTAAAGATAAACGCTGTTCTTTAAAGTCGTCTGCCGGAGAAGGAAAACCTGCGGAAATTCCTGCATCAAAAAATTGTGCTGCTGCACCATCAATAGTTTCGGGTGTAAAGAAGGTCAAACTTCCTGATTTGTGTGTAATCATTTTACTACAATAATATCGTTAATATTCGTGGTATATTTTGGAGATAATCGTTCTTGACGCATTTTCCATGTACGCTTCAAATCTTGATTACCTAATTTAATTTTATGGCTTTTATATTTTGTGTTTATGAAATCAATAGATTTCATTAGTGGTTGATGTTTTGGATTTTCAGCATCAAATAAATGTAATTGATGATTGTCTGTAGGCACTATTCCTGTAACAATGACACCTGCCTTTTTATACTCAATTCCCTCTCTAAATATAGAACTTACTGCACTAACTGCACAATTACTTATGATTAAAGATGAATTTGTTGGATACGACAAGTGAACACTTGTACTTGTACGATGCTGTTTGTGTTCCTTTCGAAATGGATTACTGCGTAAGCTTACAATAACAACATGGCAACTTGAACCTTGTTTACGCAATTTTTCAGCACAACTGGTTGCAAACGTAGAGATCCTTTCTTTTATATAGTTGATATCAGAATATGTAAAATCAAAGCTTCTTGTAGTTGCTATGGCTTTTTTATTTCGGGGTTCATCTAGCAAAATTTTAGAGTTTCCCTCTAAATCCTTTTTTAGCTTCCATTCGGTAATAGAAAATGATTTTCGAACCCAATCATCAGATAATTGTGTAAAATCATAAGCTGTTTTACAGCCTTTAGCTTTCAGGCGTTTTTGTAAGTTATAACCAATTCCCCAAACACTACCAATGTCTATCCATTTTAGTGCTTTGATTCGTTTCTCTTCAGAATCTATGACATATACACCACCTGTATGCTTAGGAAATTTTCGAGCGACTTTATTTGCAACTTTAGAAAGTGCTTTGGTTGGTGCTATTCCAACACAGGTAGGAATGCCAGTCCATTTCAAAATACGACTTCGCATCTCATTTCCGTAGTCATTAAAATTATAATAATCAAACCCCTTAAACTCTAGAAATGATTCATCAATACTATACACTTCAACATCTGGAGTAAACTGTTTTAAAATATTCATCACACGACTACTCATATCACCATACAAAGGATAATTTGATGACAGCACATGAATGCCATTGGCCTTACAGAAAGCTTCCCATTTAAATATAGGAGCTCCCATAGGTAAGCCCATAGCTTTTGCTTCATCGCTACGTGAGATTACACAACCGTCATTATTACTAAGAATGGCAATGGGTTGCCCTTGTAAATTAGGGTCGAACACACGCTCGCAAGAGGCATAGAAATTATTACAATCCACTAATGCAAACATATGTGTAAATATACAATAAAATGTTTGAGTTTTAGTATTCTATTTTCGTAAGATTCTTAACTATTTAGTCCTCAACATACTCTAAAATATCTGCAGGTTGACAATCTAAGGCTTCACATATAGCTTCTAATGTTGAAAACCGGATGGCTTTAGCTTTTCCAGATTTTAAGATCGATAAGTTTGCTGTGGTAATACCAATAATTTCTGCTAGGTCTTTGCTTTTCATTTTTCGTCTAGCGAGCATTACATCAAGATTAACTACTATTGGCATACTTATATGGTTAATTCGTTTTCTTGTTTTAGCTGGTTTCCATTTTGTAAAATATCTGCTATTATATATAAGCTAAATCCTATGACTAATAAAAGAAAATCTTGTCCCATTACACCAAATAATATTAATTCTTGAGAACTATAAGTTAGTACAATACTAAAAATTAAACTTAAACAACCTGAGATTAAAAACAACTTTCCTCCTGTTTTAAATTTAGTAGCACTTTTAAGATTAAAGAATCCTTCTTTAATAATTACACCCAAACCATTCTTGATAAATAATAAACCTATAAACGTTAGTATAGAAAATGCTATACTTATAAACTGTGTATAGTATCCAAAAATAAAGTCCTTATATAGGTCTTCAAATTGATCTGTAAAATCAGTAAAAAAGGTGAGATAAAAATTGCCAAAAAAGTGAATGATATAAATCATAATCAGTATGATTACAAAGCTATTTAGAAATCTGATTTTTCTCATAATTATATGGTTAATTCATTATCCTCTTCGGCTTGTTTCCCTCGTTTAAAGATTTCAGCAAGGATATAAAATGCTAATCCTGCCGGAATTAAAAAGGTAAATTCTGCTTTGAGTTCGTTAAAAAAGTTAAAGGTGGACTCGCCTATTGCAGCAAGAAGAAATCTTAATATCAAAACGCTAATGGTGTACTGAATAAAAATAGTACCAATCTTTTTGAAATACCTGATATTATTATCACTAAAATAATGGCCTTGCTCTATTTCTTTCAGAATGGATAAAAAATAAGAAAATCCATAAATCAAATAGCCTCTCCAGAAAAACAAGCCTGCGCTAATCACATAATAACTCCATTGTATCGCGTTTTTAGAAGTGAACCAAGATTCACTTTTATCTGCTGTTTTAGCCCAGTTTTGAAATGCCTTAAACTGATTAAAATCAAACTCGCGTAAATCATTGAGCAATACTGAAACAGCAGACAGAAGCACAGCCCAAGTGATGATCGTCAAAATAGTAGTATTGTCTTTCATAGTTTATATCGTTAGTTCGTTTTCAGATTGAATCTCTATAGCTCGTTTAAACAAAGCGGCTACAATAAATACCACACCTGCCATGAATATGTAGGCTGATGCACCTAGATCTATTTGTGTAAACACTACCTTTGATGATAGCCACGTCATATATGTCTTTGCAACAGCTCCTATTAACCCTACACTTAAAGCCACATAACTTATTTTAAAAATTAATTGCATTACAGGACGGCTAAATGGTTTACTAAAATCCATACGTTTGAAAATCTTTATAAGCAGATAAAAGATATAGGCCTTCAATCCTGCCAGCACAACAAGTGCTATAACAACACAAGCAAAGTGTCCAACACTTAAATCATATAGTTTAGAAAGATCAATACCCATATACAAATTTTCGGTAGCGTTCTTATTTCCAAATACACTAAGAAGTGCTACTAGAGTAATGGCACCTGCCTTAATGCAATACCCAATGAATACAATCCATGAGACAATGTTCATTGTATTAAAAATTTGTTTTGTTCTCATTGTTTTACAATTTGATTGAGACAAATATATAAAAATTATTGATAAACAATAATTTTTTATCATTAAAGAGTAATTTTTTAATTATAAATCGCTCTAGATTATAGCTTGCATTGGCTATATTTGTAACCATGGATGCTACAATTACATATATTAGAAAAGTCCCATTTTGGAAGATCATAATTGGATTCGCAGCAATACTAATTGGTGTTTTAGGCCTTATTAATTTCGTCTACTTTGCTCTTGTGCCTCTTCTCTTTGGTGTTATGATGTTAAAAACCGAAGGATCAGAAATTAATCTAGAGTCAAAAACCTATAGAAAAATTAATTCGTTTTTAGGTGTTCATTTTGGAAAATGGCAACCATTACAAAACCCAGAATACATTTCGGTGTTTAATACTACTGAAGACATTACAGTAAGAGCCTTATCTGCCGAAACCACCAATAGTTTTCCTATTATAGTTCTTAATATCTTTTATGAAAGAAATAAAAAAATAACAGTCTATAAAACCAAACACGTCAAAGATGCCTTTGAAGTTGCCTCTCATATTGCAGATGCGTTAATGATTGATCTATTAGATGCAACCGAAAAAGGAGATTATAAATGGGTAGACAAGAACATACTTAGAGAGAAAGGAGAAATTTGCTATATCGACTAACTGAAATTTATGCTTCCTAAAAAACTCCAACATAAAATCAATCAGCGTAAGGATGACCAATCTCTGAGACAATTAGGTGCATCTTCCAATCGTATAGATTTTTCATCTAATGACTATTTAGGGTTTTCCAAATCTGAAATCATCTTTAATCAAGCGCATCAATACCTTATTAACCATAATATCATTCAAAATGGAGCAACAGGATCTCGACTATTATCTGGAAATCATAGCTTATATCAAACTGTAGAACAACAAGTATGTACGTTTCACAATTCGGAAGCCGCCTTAATTTTCAACTCTGGCTATGATGCCAACTTAGGTTTTTTCTCATGTGTGCCACAACGCAACGATATAATCTTATATGATGAGTTTTGTCATGCATCCATTAGAGATGGTATTACAATGAGCAATGCGAAATCCATCAAATTCAAGCACAATGATTTAATTCATCTGGAACATCATCTTAATCACTACCAGGAAGCTTTAAAAGACATAGAGATCTATATCGTTACCGAATCTGTCTTCTCTATGGATGGTGATTCTCCCGATCTAAAGCTATTATCACAAATCAGTAAAGCCCACAACGCCAAGCTAATCATTGATGAAGCTCACGCTATTGGTATTTTTGGTAATCAGGGAAATGGGCTAATCAGTGAACTTAATCTTGAAAGCGACATATTTGCAAGAATTATTACCTTCGGAAAAGCACTAGGTTGTCATGGGGCCGCAGTTTTAGGAAGTAAAGCGCTCAAAACATACCTCACTAATTTTTCAAGACCATTCATATACACAACTGCATTACCACCACATGCATTGTCAACCATAAAATTGGCATACGATACATTACAAAATCAAGACCTAAAAGACAGAAGTAAGCTTCAGCATAATATCGTCTTCTTTAAATCAGAATTAAAGCGTCTTGATCTTCAGCATGTATTTATCGATAGTTATTCAGCAATTCATTGTTGTATTATTTCAGGAAATGAATCTGTAAAACAGGCAGCTACAGAATTACAGGATTGTGGATTTGACGTTAAGCCCATCCTATCTCCTACTGTTCCGAAAGGGAAAGAACGTTTGCGCTTTTGCCTTCATGCTTATAATACTGAAAAAGAAATATCGGAAGTTTTGTTCTTACTCACTACCTTTGTGTAAACGTAATAGAGAATTCTTTTCCGGACTGTAAATGAGCCCAACATTTAAGACTATAGCTAGATTTCAATATACCACCGAAGCTCAGATCATCAAAGGTCGTTTAGAAGCCGATGGTATCGAAGTCTTTTTACAAGATCATCTTACCATAGATACCGATCCATTGGTTAGCAATGCTATTGGAGGTGTGAAATTAAAAGTGCTGGCTAAAGATGCTTTGAAAGCTCAGCACATATTGAGTACCATCAAACAATACTCATTAGATGATGATGGCAATATGATCAAATGCCCTAATTGCGATAGCGAAAAAGTAGAACTATTTTCAACTATAAGTGATTTTAAATCGTTTTTTGCATTTATAATTGGGTTCTTATCTGGAACACTCCCATTTCACACACGTTATAAATACACATGCGAAAACTGTAATACAGAATTTAATCAAAAATGAGCACATATTTCATCACAGGAATTGGAACAGACGTAGGAAAAACAGTTGCCGCAGCTATAGTTACTGAAGCATTAGAAGCAGACTACTGGAAACCTGTTCAAGCTGGAGATTTAGATCATTGCGATACTAAAAAGGTCAAACATTTAGTATCTAATTCCACATCAAAATTTCATGAAAATAGCTATGCATTGAACACACCTATGAGTCCGCATGCAGCTGCAGATATCGATGGTATTACTATAGATTTAAAAACCATAAAAGCTCCAAAAACTCAAAACCACTTGGTTATTGAAGGAGCTGGCGGTCTACTCGTTCCTTTAAATAATAAGCAAACTATTTTAGACCTTATCAAACCAGAATACAAAGTCATTGTAGTATCTAGACATTATCTAGGAAGTATCAATCATACGCTATTAACCATTAATTTGCTTAAAGAAAAAGGATTTAATGTCTCTGTTATTTTCAGCGGAAATGAGCATAAAACCACAGAAGAGATCATCACCAAAATGACTAAAGTAAACGTCATTGGCAGAATTAATGAGGAACCTTATTTTGACAAGAATGTGATTAAGGAATATGCTGATATATTTAGAGACAAGATATGAGCCTAAAAGAAAGAGATAAAAAACACATCTGGCATCCGTTAACACAGCACAAATTACATCCAGAAACTACAGCAATTATCAAAGCGTCTGGATGTATCCTAACTGACGAGAACGAAAACGAATATATTGATGCTATTGCATCCTGGTACACCTGTATGTATGGGCATTGCAATCCTCATATTACTCATCGTGTTTCTGAGCAAATGCAACAGTTGGATCAAGTGGTTTTTAGTGGATTCACACATGAACCTGCAGTCCAACTTTCCGAAGCTCTTATTGCTATTCTTCCAGATAATCAAAACAAAATCTTCTTTAGTGATAATGGGTCGACATCAGTAGAAATAGGGATTAAAATGGCATTACAATATCACTTTAATAACAATGATCAACGTAATGTTCTTATTGCCTTTGAAGATGGCTTTCACGGCGATACTTTTGGAGCAATGAGTGTTTCAGGATTATCTGTTTACAATGGTCCCTTTGAAGAGTTCTTCTTAGATGTTAAACGTATTCCAACACCTAATGGAAAGAATCATGATTTCATTTTAAAAGCATTGGAAGCTATTATCGCAAATCACAACGTAGCAGGTTTTGTTTACGAGCCATTAGTTCAAGGTGCTGCAGCCATGAAAATGCATGATGCAAAAGACTTGGAAGCTATTCTGAGGTTTTGTAAGTCAAATCAAATCATTACTGTTGCTGATGAAGTCATGACTGGCTTTGGAAAAACAGGAAAATATTTTGCTTCAGACCATATGGAAAGTAAACCAGACATCATCTGCTTGAGTAAAGCCTTAACAGCAGGTTTACTTCCAATGGCGATTACCAGCTGCTCTCAAGAGATATATAATGCGTTTTATAGTGATGAAATCAGTAAGGGTTTATTTCATGGACATACCTATTCTGCAAATCCGTTAGCATGTACAGCGGCTTTGGCAGGAATTGAATTATTACGATCTGATGACATTCAAACTCATATCCATCGTATTATTCGTTCTCATAAACAATTTGCAAAGCATATCCAAGAGCATCCTAAAGTAGCTTCAGTCAGACAAACAGGTATTATCTTTGCTTTAGATATCGATATTAAAATGGAGCGCTACGGAAATTTGCGCGATAAACTCTTTAACTTTTTTATGGACAACGGTGTGTGTTTAAGACCTTTAGGAAATACAATATACATTCTGGCACCTTATGTGATTTCAGATGAACAACTACAAAAAGTCTATCGAGTCATTGAAGAGGCACTAGATAATTTATAACACGATTTTAATCTCCTTCCATAACTTGATCTAAAAGATTGATTTCCTCCTGATTCTCTTTAATTAAAACATAAAGTTTCTCATACATCCAATCATTACCTTGCTTTTCAGCAACAACAATAATAGTCCCTTTGCCTTTTGGACCTTTAATTGGAATTTTTAAATCAGCCTCTCCTGTACTATTATTTATAGTAATGTTACCTTCAAACAATCCGTCTGTTTCTATAACATCTCCTAATTTTTCTTTTACTTCAATGCTATGAGTAGCTTCATTTACTGCATATTCATAAGGAGCAGATTCTTTAATTATTTTTGAAACACCAAAAAACACGGCTCCTACTCCAAATACAAATAATAAAATCACTCCTAAACATCCTCCCAAAGGCAATACCCAGAGCCAATTTCGTCCAAACCAGCTTTTTTGACGTCCGTTTTCCATAATATATTGATTGATTTATTTGATAGGTGTACTTTATTTAGAATTTGTTACTTAATCTATCTGTAATTTATGTTTACATAAATATACAATATCCTATTTTTGCATAAATTTCAATGTATTTTGCAACAACCCATTTCCATAACTGCGCTTGCCTCTATGTCTCCTCTAGGAATTCAACCTAAAGACATTTGGAATAACTATACTAACAACAATCACCATTTCACATCTAAAGATGGCGCTTTTATTGCTGAAATCTCTACTGAAGCCAAAAAAGAGATCAAACATTTAAGACAATCAAATACAAAATACAAAGCTTTAGATGATTCAGTATTGTACGCTATATATGCGGCCAGACAAGCTGTAAAAAATGCAAATTGGAACGCTTCAGATAATTTCGGAATTAATATTGGTTCTTCACGTGGAGCGACTGCGCTTTTCGAAAACTATCATCAAGAATTCATAACCAACAAAAAAGCCAATACCTTAACGTCTCCCACAACGACCTTAGGAAATATCTCGTCATGGGTAGCTCACGACTTACAAACCAATGGCCCTGAAATATCACATTCCATAACCTGTTCTACAGCATTACACGCTGTGCTCAATGGTATTGCTTGGATCAATTCGGGTATGTGCAAACAATTTTTAGTTGGTGGTAGTGAAGCGCCTTTAACACCATTTACAATTGCTCAAATGCAAGCCTTAAAGATTTATGCTAGGGCAAACACTTCTCCCTATCCTAATAGATCTCTCGACCTCAACAAAACAGAAAACACTATGATTCTTGGCGAAGGTGCAGCAATGGCCTGTTTAGAAGCTGGTGAGATTGATGGAGCGTTGGCTAAAATTATGGGTATTGGTTATGCAACTGAGATCTTAGAGCACAATGCATCATTATCTACAAATGCACTTTGTTTTCAACGTTCCATGACCATGGCATTAGGTAGTCTAAACCCTGAAGATATTGATATTATCGTGACCCATACACCTGGTACTATTAAAGGTGATCAGGCAGAAATTAATGCTATTGAAACGATTTTTTGTAACAAAACACCTGCATTAACTACTAACAAGTGGAAGATAGGTCACAGCCTTGGTGCTTCCGGACTTTTAAATATTGAAATGGCAGTTATGATGTTGCAACACCAGGAGTTCATTTCAGTACCTTACCTAAAAGTTCAAACACCAAAACACATCAAAAAAGTTCTGATCAATGCAGTCGGATTCGGTGGAAATGCAGTATCTATCTTACTTTCAAAATAACATTTGAAATCTATTGTAAGGCACTTTTAAAGGTCTTATCTTTCAGTATTAATTTTAAACACTAACCTATTATGGAATGGTTTTCAGCTTTAGATGGATTCTCACAATTCTTTTGGATTGTCGCGCTTATTGGCTCACTGGTCTTCGTTTTTGTAATCATTACAACCTTTGCTGGTATTGATGGTGGAGATGATATTGGTGATCTGGACTCAGACATTGACGCAGACACAGGAATTGGATTTCAATTTATAACATTTAAAAATCTCGTAGGCTTCTTTACAATTTTTGGGTGGACAGGCATTGCATGTCTTAATGCAGGAATGTCAAAACCCATAAGTGTCATTGTTGCCTTTGGCGCAGGACTCTTAATGATGGCTATTATGGCTGCTATGTTTTTCTCTATGCGGAAATTAGCCGACAGTGGAACATTAAACTATAAAAACGCCATTGGTGCCATTGGAGAAATTTATCTCACTGTTGGAGCAAATCGCTCTAAAATGGGGAAAGTAAGTGTTCGGGTTCAAGGTACTTTAAGAGAACTTGAAGCACTTTCAGATTCGCTCATCGAACTTAAATCAGGTACGCTTATTAAAGTAGTCGATGTCACCAGTAATGGCATATTAATCGTAGAACAAACAAAAAAACCAATAGAACCAATTAAAACAGAAACATATGAACTACCTTCTGACACAACAAAACTTTGATCTAGGCTTTCCTATCGTGATTACGGTTGCGGTATTAATAGTCTTTGTATTCCTAATCATCCTTATCAAACGCTACAAGCGTTGTCCTTCAGACCGGATTTTGGTCGTCTACGGAAAAGTGGGTGGTGGAAAATCGGCTAAATGTATTCATGGTGGAGCCGCCTTCATTTTCCCTGTTATTCAGGATTATGAGTTTTTAGACTTGACACCTATTTCTATTGAAGTAAACCTAGTCAACGCCTTATCTAAGCAAAATATCCGAGTTAATGTTCCTTCAAGATTCACCATTGGTGTTTCTACAGAACCAGGTATCATGCAAAATGCTGCTGAACGTTTATTAGGTCTGGCACAACAAGATGTACAAGAATTAGCTAAAGAAATCATTTTTGGTCAATTACGTTTAGTAGTAGCTTCAATGGATATTGAAGAAATTAACAGCGATAGAGATAAATTCTTAACCAACATCTCTCAAAGTGTAGAGTCTGAATTAAAGAAAGTTGGACTTAAACTAATCAACGTAAACATTACAGATATTGTTGATGAGTCTGGATACATCGAAGCACTTGGTAAAGAAGCTGCTGCACATGCCATCAATGCCGCTCGTAAATCGGTTGCTGAAAAAACAAGAGACGGATCTATTGGTGAGGCTAATGCAGTTCAGGATGAAAGAACACAGGTTGCAGCGGCTAATGCTCAAGCTGTAGAAGGTGAAAACACCGCAAAAATTGCTGTAGCGAATTCTGATTCGTTACGTCGTCAGCGTGAAGCTGAAGCTGAGCGTGTGGCAATTGCAGCTGAAAAAGTACAAAGCGCAAAAGCCTTGGAAGAATCATATGCTGCTGAGCAACAAGCGGAAGCTGCAAGAGCTGAACGTGAGCGCTCTTCTCAAATGGCAGATGTTATTGTTCCAGCGGAAATTGATAAACGCAAAGTAGAAATTGATGCTGAAGCGGAAGCTGAAATGATTCGCCGTAAAGCAAAAGGTGAAGCAGATGCAATACTTTTCAAAGCTCAGGCTGAAGCTCAAGGACAATTTGAAGTCTTAACTAAACAAGCTGCTGGTTTACAAGAAATTGTTAAAGCTGCCGGAAACAGCAGTAAAGATGCTGTGTTGTTATTGATAGCAGATAAGTTACCTGAGTTAGTCAAAACGCAAGCTGAAGCAATTAAGAACATTAAGATCGATAAAGTAACAGTCTGGGATAATGGTGGAAATGGTGAAGATGGAAAATCATCTACAGCAAACTTTTTGTCGGGAATGTATAAATCAGTTCCTCCATTACAAGACATGTTCAATATGGCTGGTATGGACTTGCCTGAGTACTTAAAAGGCAAAGACAAAGCAAAGCCTGAAGACGATGCAAAATCACTTCCTAATACTGAGGAAAATAGTGACAGCTAATGTTTAAAAATCCGCCAATTGGCGGATTTTTTTTGTTCCTGTGTTTATAATTATATTTACGATAAAATCATCACAATGAAATCCATTTTCAAACTTTTGTTACTCATCATAGTTCTTACTGGACAGTACTTAATCGCTCAAACCGATCCAGAGATCTTTGATAAATTTGAATCGAAATTTTACAACATTGACGGTTATCAAATCAACGTTGAAGTGCTAGGAGAAGGTAATCCCATTTTCTTTTTACCTGGCGGTCCAGGAAATTCTCATGACTATATGCAAGGGGCTTTCGGACACTACTACAAAACTAACACAGTAGTCTTCTTCGATTGGCTTGGTCGTGGTAAAAGTGATAATGCAAAGGATATTTCAGAATATAGTGTTGAGAATGATGTCGAACTCATTGAGAAACTTCGTGTACTCTTAGAGTTTGATACAATATCACTTGTTGGTCATTCATACGGAACAGTTCCTGCACAAGCTTATGCCATCAAATACAAAGAAAATGTTGATAAAATGGTACTGATCAATGGCTTCCATTCCGGAGCTATGTGGCAAGCCAACTGCGATAGCTACAACCATTATGCTAAAACCCATTTCCCTGAAAAATGGAAAGTTGTGGATTCACTTAGGTCATTAGGTTATGTCTCAAGTCAGGAGCCATTAAAAACAGTTTATGGTAACTTTCCTACAAAATATATCTACTACCACAATACCAAACTAAGATCTAAAGTACCAAAGACCAAATACAGAGGTTGGGCTGGAGATGTATATACAACTATTATTGGTATTGATGGTGATTTTGACGTTTCGGGTAGTATGATCAATCAGGATTACCGACAAGATTTAAAAAACGTAACAGCTAAAACTTTAGTGGTTGCTGGCAGATATGATGGTGTTTCTACACCAGAGTTTGCAGTACAATACAAAACCTTTATGCCTCAGGCTCAGTTTGAAATGTTTGAGCAAAGTGGTCATAATCCTTATCTGGAAGAATCCGAAAAATTTTATGCAATTTTTGATGTTTTTATGAACATAAAATAGGTATTTTTGAATTTCATAAAGACGACATTACTATGAGCGAAACAAGACATAATTGGACCAAAGAAGAGATTCTAGAAATTTACAATAAACCTCTAATGGAATTGTTATATGATGCGGCAACGATTCATCGCAAGCATCATGATCCAAATACGGTTCAGGTATCTACGCTACTTTCAATAAAAACAGGTGGTTGTCCAGAAGATTGTGGCTATTGTCCACAAGCTGCAAGATACCATACAGACATTGAAGGTAATGATCTAATGTCGGTTCAGCAAGTAAAAGCTCAAGCCTTACGCGCAAAATCATCAGGAAGTTCTCGTGTATGTATGGGAGCTGCCTGGAGAAACGTAAAAGATGGTGAAGAATTTGACCAAGTATTAGAAATGGTGAGAACCATTAACAAACTAGATATGGAAGTGTGCTGTACATTGGGTATGATCACCGAAAACCAAGCACAACGTCTCGCAGAAGCTGGTTTGTATGCCTATAATCACAATTTAGATTCTTCCGAAGATTATTATAAAGAAGTAATTTCTACTCGTGGTTACGAAGACCGCTTAGAAACAATTGATAACGTAAGAAAAACCAATGTTACAGTTTGTTCTGGTGGTATTATTGGTATGGGAGAAAAAACTGAAGACAGAGCTGGAATGCTTGTGGCTTTATCTACATTAAATCCACAACCAGAATCTGTACCAATTAATGCTTTAGTAGCTGTTGAAGGTACGCCTTTAGAAGATCAGAAACCTGTTTCTATTTGGGATATGGTAAGAATGGTAGCTACCACAAGAATTGTTATGCCAGAAACGCAAGTACGTTTAAGTGCTGGTCGAACAGAAATGACTCGCGAAGGACAAGCCATGTGTTTCTTTGCTGGAGCCAACTCAATTTTTGCTGGTGACAAACTATTAACAACACCTAATCCTGATGTTAATGAAGATATGGAGATGTTTAAACTCCTTGGTTTAAATCCTCAAAAACCATTCATTAAAAAAATGCAACCTCAAACTGTTGAGGCACAGAATTCTCAGTATCAGGCACTAGGAGAAAAACCAAAATGGTCAAGACCAGAACATAAAATAGAACGCAACGAGGAAGCCAAACAAAAGGCTAAAGCTTTAAAATGAGTCATGGCGATTAGTGTTGCTATCCTGTTTATTATTCTGGGTGTTCTTATCAAGTATGCCAAGATGTACTATCTCATTGCGGGTTACAATACGATGTCTAAAAAAGAACAAGCTAAATACGACATTGATGGTATTGCAACAGTATTTAGAAACGCTATGTTTGGAATGGCTTTATTAATGATCATAGGTTATGTATTATCCATATGGCTCAAAGACCCTAAATTAGAAGTGTATGGTGTTATCATTGCTGTAATTATCGGACTTCCATACCTGCTCATCGTTTCTAATTCAGGGAAATACAAGGTTGACAAGGAGAACTAATTTCCGGTTTCTGTATTGACTTCAGAAGTTTTAACATACAATTAATTGCATTTCATAACGTTTTCTTAACTTTGAACCCTAATTTTTTTTGATGTCCACATTGAATCTTCAACATATTCCTCGTGTAAAAAACATCACCAAAGAGGAATTCATAACTAACTATTTCAAACCGCAAAAGCCTGTGGTTATTGAACGTTTTACAGAAGATTGGCCTGCCTATTCTAAATGGAACCTAGATTATATGAAAGCCATTGCAGGAGACAAAACGGTGCCGCTCTACGATGACAGACCTGTAGATTACAAAGACGGTTTTAATGAACCTCATGCCAAGATGAAGATGAGTGAATATGTGGATTTACTAAAAAAGGAGCCAACAAAGTATCGTATTTTTCTTTGGAATATCTTAAAGGAAATCCCACAATTACAGAATGATTTTACATATCCTGATTTTGGATTAAAACTTATGAAAAGTCTTCCTATGCTTTTTTTTGGCGGAAGGGACTCACATACATTCATGCACTACGATATTGATCTAGCTAACATATTTCATTTTCATTTTGAAGGAAAAAAACTGTGTATTCTTTTCGATCAAAAACAGAATGACCATTTATATAAAATCCCACACTCTCTGATTACCAGAGAGGACATTGATTTTTCAAATCCCGATTTTGACAAATGGCCTGCACTTGAAAACGCAAAAGGTTGGCAATGCGAACTTCACCATGGCGAAGTATTATACATGCCTGAAGGCTATTGGCATTATATGAAATACCTAACACCTGGGTTTTCTATGAGTTTAAGAGCTATAGCTAGACATCCAAAAAACCTAGGAAAAGCCATCTATAATGTTTTAATCATGCGTCATTTTGATAATCTTATGCGACGAGTTAAAGGGCAAAAATGGATTGACTGGAAAAATCAACAAGCCATTATTCGAACTCAAAAGAGAATTAATTAAAAACCCCCTCATTATTAAAAAGTTGTAATATATTTGCACCTCAAATTTTTAGAATAATTATTATGAAAAAATTACTTTTAATTATCGCGTTAGTATCTGTATCGTTAGTAAATGCACAAGCATACAAAGGAAAAGGCGATACTAAATTTCAAGTTGGAGCTAACTTACAGGAAAATGCCACAGGTTTGAATGTGAGTTACGATTTTGGTGTTGGAGAAAACATCTCATTAGGTATATCCTCTACTTATGCTTTAGGAGTAAAAAGTGAGTTAGATGCTGATTTCGGAGATCGTTTTGATATAAGGGCTCGCTTTAATGCTAATTTAGGTAATGTGATCAACATAGATGAAAATTTTGATCTATACCCTGGCTTGAGTTTCGGACTTAAGAATTTTGGTGGTCATTTAGGAGCTCGTTACTTTTTCACTGATGGCTTTGGTATTTATACTGAACTCAATGCGCCTTTTGCAAAATACGACACAGGAACATTAACACCTGCTGAAAAACTCCATAATCAATTTACAGTAAGCCTCGGTGCTACGTTCAATTTATAAATAAAACACACAATTATTTTAAAAAGCCTCAAACTAGTAATTTGAGGTTTTTTTATGGAATTAACTCCCTTATTTTATCATAAACTAAATGGCTTTCCCAACCTCTGTATAATAAATAATCAGCTAGTTTTTTTCGTTTCTTCTGAAGATTAGTTTCTCTAATTGAATCCAATTTCTTGGCTGCTAACTCCTGAAAGGTATTGAAGTATTCCTCGTCAGTTATTTCTTTGAGTGCTATATCTATCAAAGTTCTATTAATATCTTTTCGCTTTAATTCCAACTTTAAACGTTGCTTTCCCCATTTTTTTATTCTGAATTTTCCTCTTACGAATGCCTTAGCAAAACGCTCTTCATTTAAAAAATCATGTTTAAGTAAGTGTACAATAATTTGATCTCTTGCCTCAGGAATCATTCTCATTTCATATAGCTTTTGTATCACATCTTTATGACAACGTTCCTGATATGCACAATAGCGTTCAAGCCGTTTCTGCGCTTCATCGACAGTATATGTTTTTGATGGATTCATTGTGCGAAAGTATAACAATTTGTTAATAAATGTCGTATATTAAAATCCTCATTTTTAAGTATTTTTGGTTAAATTTGCACGTTTGCTTAAAAGCAAAAAATATTAATTCATCCCTATGAAAAAGAATTACTCCCTTATCTTGATTGCCTTCTTGTGTCTGGTCATTACAAGCTATGCACAGGTCACCACCATCGACTTTGAAACTTTAGGTGCTGGTTATACACCATCTACTACATTTGGCACAGGAAACACAGACACCTTTAACAGAACTGGAACCGCTATTAACGGAAATGCTACTTTTCACTGGGCTGCAGAAGACATATCAGGAAACCCATCTATTACACTGGATCAAATTGATGTAACAGGATCAACATCTTTTACATTTGCTGTCGATTTGTCTTATGACAATGCAGCACAATGGGATGCAACTGATGAGCTACTAATTACTTACTCAATTGATGGTGGAGCATATCAAAATTTGATGGCTGTACAGCATATCAATACTGATGCCTTTAATAATCCTGCGGCATTAGATTTAGACTTTAATGGTAATGGTGATCCTGGTCAGGAGTTGTCAACTACTGCGTTCACGACTTTTACGACCTCATCAATTACACTTACTGCTAACACCACTTTAGACATTGACTTTCAATTCAATAATTTGACCTCCAATGGAGAAGGCATTTTAATAGATAATATTGTTATTACAGAATCTGGAGGTTCTCCAACACCAACAATTACTGCTAGCCCAAGCAGTTTATCTGGTTTCACTTATGTAGAAACTTTTGGCCCTTCAGCAGAGCAAAGTTTCGATGTTTCGGGTTCAGATCTAACAAATGATATTATTATATCTCCTCCAACTAACTGGGAAATTTCTACAGTTTCAGGAGGTCCATATCAAACTACAGCAATTACTTTAAATCAAGCTAGTGGTACAGTTGCAAATACAACGATTTATACACGATTGGTTTCAGGATTACTAAATGTTAATTCACCATTTTCAGGTAATGTAACTTGTACAAGTACAGGAGCGACTACAAGAAATATTGGGTTGAATGGTACTGTTACACTCCCTGTAGCCGACGTAGTCATCACAGAAATCATGTACAATCCACCTGCAGCTAATGATTATGAATGGATAGAAATTTGTAACCTTAATGGGACAGCACAAGACGTTAGTGACTATACCATTGATGTTAACGGCACAACAAGGTTTACATTTCCTTCTAGCACTACAATTCCAGCAAACAGCTGTATTACTGTGTTATTAGGGCATTTAAGTTCATCTCCTGCACCAGAATGTCCATTTACTCCTGACTATTCTAATCCTATTGGAGCTACAAATTTCCTGACTAATGGTGGAGCAACGATCACACTGGAAACTCCAACTAATGTAGTGGCAGACTCAGTAGCTTATGATGATGCAGACAGTAATCCTACAAATGGCAATGGTAGTTCTTTTCACGTGATAGACGCAACTGCAGATAACTCAGACACAGATACTAACTGGCAAGCTGTATTAACTGGTGGTTCGCCTGGAGATAACACTTTAATTTCTCCATGTACTGCTCCCGAAATACAGTTAGTTGATGCTTCAAATACCGATCAGGCATGTGGATTTGCCATGGCTTTTGGATCTCAAGCCACTGGATTTGACACAGACCTTACCTTTGATATTGATAATGATGGTGCTTCTGATCTAACGGTATCTTCAATGGCAATAACTGGAGCAGCAGCAGGTGATTACTCTATCATTTCTCCAGCTACACCATTTGTTGTTACAGCTGGAAACACACAAACCGTAACTGTAAGATTTACGCCTAGTGCACTAGGCTCTAGAAGTGCAACACTTACAATTAATAACGATGATTCAGATGAATCAGCATGTACAATCATTTTACAAGGGACAGGAACATCACCAACTCCGGAAATAAATGTAGAAGGAGATATTGGAGCATTTCCTGACATTGCAGATGGCGACACTACACCGAGTGGTACTGACAACACATTATTTGCTGCTCAATTTATAGGTTCATCTCAAGAAAAAACATTTAGAATTCAAAATACAGGTACAGATGTATTGAATATTTCTAATATCACTGTCGGTGGAACTAATCCTGGAGATTTCACCATAACTGTTGCTCCTGCTTCAAGTATAGCTATCTCAGGTGTAACAATCTTTGAAGTTTCTTTTTCACCGTTAGCTGCTGGTGTAAGGCAAGCAGATATTATTATTACAAATGACGACAATGATGAAGGCACTTATAATTTCAGGGTTCAGGGTACTGGAAATTGCGTCGCTAATGCCATATCTTTAACTCCTACATCAGGACCAGAGGGAACAATTGTAACTGTTACCGGAACAGACTTAAGCAGTGCTACTGCATCATTTAATGGCTTGGCTGCTACCGTTAATAACATATCCAACACAGTTATGGAAGTGACTGTTCCAAGTGGTGCCTTAACAGGTAATTTAGAAATTACAGACAATCTGGGTTGTCCCGGTAATGCGCCTTTCACAGTAATAGACAATCAAATTGGTACTTGTGAAGGTGGCTCTGCTCTGGGTGAATTATTTATGAGTGAAGTTACAGATGCCACTTATGGAAGTTTAACTTATATTGAAATCTACAATGCTACTGGTGCTAATGTAAATCTTGCCAATTATGAGATACGAATATATGCCAACGGAAGTACTTCTTCATTTACATCACAAACCTTAAGCGGCACCATAAATGCTGGAGATACCTTTGTTGTAACTACTGGTACTTCTGGAGTTTTAGCAAGCGCGCTTTGTGCTACACCTGGAGGTGACGGTACATATGGAGACCTCATCAGTTCAACTTTATCTGGTGTTAATGTCAGAACTAATGAGCATGATTTTATTGGTCTTTACAACACAGGGACTCTTATAGATGCTTTTGGAGAATTTGGCGTCAACAACTGGATGAATTCAACAGCTATTACGGGAGATCGAGGGTTTAACTTTAGAAGACTGAATACGGCAACTCCTATCCCAACAACTACATTTGATACTGCCGATTGGAATATTATCGATTGGGCAGGCTCAGGCATGACTTCATGTGTAAGTACAAATGATTATACAGACATAGGAATTTATGACTTTTCAACTGGTGTCCCTCCATCCATAACATTACAGCCTAATTTACCATCTGTAAATTGTGATTTTGCAGCATCAATTAGCGTCACTGCCACCGAAGGTTTTTCTGGTGGAAACACTTTAGCTTATCAGTGGTATTTTGCTGCGCCTAGTGACATCAACTGGACTGCTGTTACAAATGGAGCTACTTACTCTGGTGCTACTCTGGCTACATTAGACATACTCAATACATTAGCTTTGGATGGTTATCAATATTACTGTCAGGTGAGAGAAGATGATGCAACCTGCTACACCGCTTCAAATGCTGTTAAACTTAATGTTTCTAGTACCACTTGGTATGATAATGCTGGAACTTTAGAATGGAGTAATGGTGCTCCAGGAATTTCAACTATTGCTGTTATTGATGCCAATTACAATACAAGTACAGAAGGAAGTTTTAGTGCTTGTCAATTAATTGTTAATGCTTCTAATTTACTAACAATTACAAATAACTTCTATGTTGAAGTAGAAAATAACCTGACTGTTAATGGCAATATATTAGTAGAAACAGACGGTTCTTTTGTACAAAACAATGACAGTGGTATTGTAGATGGTGCTGTTTTATCTGATAAAACAAGAATAACTGTAGAAAAAGAAACAGCTATTTTAAATTCTTATCAGGAATATACTTATTGGAGTTCTCCAGTTTCCGGAGAAATTATAGGTGATGGTTTAAGTGAATCTGAAGTACAAAGACGTTTCTGGTATAATGGTCAAAACTTTAGAGATTCAACTCAAGAAACTAATAATGATAATACAGCCGTTGCTGGACAAGATGATATCGATGATGATGCTAACGATTGGCAATATGCCACAGCCGCTTCAACAATGCTAACTGGAGTTGGATATGCGTCTACTCACGATGCTATTGGATACATTAATCCGGCACGATATAAATACACCTTTGAAGGACCTTTTAATAACGGTGTTTATAATGTTCCTATTTATAGAAATGATGCAGAGACAAATGATAATAACTGGAACTTTATAGGAAACCCTTACCCTTCTGCAATAGATGCAGATTTGTTTTTAGCTGCAAATGCAAGTATTGATCAGACTGTAGGTGCTACAAGTGGAGCTATCTTCTTCTGGTCTCACAATACAGCTGCAGATGGTAATACTAATGGTAATGAAGTATTAAATTACTCACAAAGTGATTATGCTATTATCAATGGAACTGGAGCAACTGCTGGTGGTGATGGTGTAGTTCCTGCTCGTTTTATTCCTTCAGGTCAAGGTTTCTTTGTGTCAATGACAGATACAGCTCCTTCGAGTGTTGTTTCTGGAAGTATAAGAACGACAGATGTTATCTTCAATAATAGTATGAGAGTAACTGGTAATAATAATCAGTTCTTTAGAACATCTAACATTAATACTCCAAACAAGATTAGATTAGATTTAACGTCAGATAATGGTGTTTTCAATCAAATATTAATTGGATATATTGAAGGTGCTACTGATGATGATGACGGCATGTATTTCGATGCTCATAAAAACTTATCAGCAAATGCAAACTCATTGATTTATTCACTAATAGATAATAATAGCAATAAAAAATATGCAATTCAAGGAAAAGCATCGACTAGTCTATCTTTAGAAGAGGTGATTCCTTTAGGTTTCTATACTATAATTGAAGAACCAACAATTTACACGTTATCGATTTCAGAATTAGAAGGTAACTTTATGACTCAAAATACAGTATACCTTAAAGATTATGAATTAGACACTACGCATGACTTAAGTGCTAATGATTACTCGTTTACTTCGGAGACTGGAGAATTCAACGATCGTTTTGAAATTGTATTTCAACCTGAATCACTTTCAGTAAATGAAAATGAAGTTTCACCTAACGATGTAACAATAGTAGAACTTAGTGATGGGAGCGTTAAAATTTCAGTGGGAACTAATTTAATCATTAAGAACGTCGAAATCATTGATGTTGTTGGAAGAACTATTTATAAGCTTGAAGGAAATAGTAATGTTGAAATCTATAACTTATCTCGCTTGAGTCAAGCAACCTATATTGCTAAAGTCACGCTTTCAAACGGACAAACAATATCTAAAAAAGCGGTAAAAAGACAATAACCGTTACGATAAAAAACAAATTAAAAAGGAGGTTTTGGTATATTATTACTAAAACCTCCTTTTTTAGCTAACTATATTTAGAGACTATATCTTAACGATAATATGAGGTTTCTACCAGGAGCTGCAATACCTGAAGAATAAGTCTGATAGCGCTGATCGGTTATATTTTCTAGAGACGCAATTACGGTTGCTGAATTTGAGATCTGATATTGAGTTCTCAAGTTAAAAGTATACCATGATGGTGCGTAAGGGTTCCCATTTTGATCTAGTGCGTAGATATAATCCTTAGCGCGCTCTGATGGTGCCAATTGATCAAACGATAATTCGTTATTATATTCTGCAAAGGCATCAATTAAAAATTTATCATTCTTCCATACAAAATGTGTATTTCCAAAATTTGGAGCAATATGCCTAACTGGAACTTCAATGGCATTATCCTCTTCTGTTCCTCCAATAATATTATATTGTGATGTAAGCTTTAATTGCTTAGAAAGATTGAGTTTTACACCAACTTCAAAACCATATATCCATTCTTTCGAGGCATTTTGTATGGCTTGTACATTGCTTAATTCGCCATCATATTCAATTTGAGATTCGCCATTTAAAGTAAAATCACTTCGTATTAATGCATTATCTAAAAATGTATAATAGGTTGCCATATCTAGGACAAATACATCATCAAAATTAAGTCGTAATCCCAATTCACCTCCATAAGCATACTCTGGTCTTAGATTTTCATTTGGCACAACTACAGAACCAGGTTCAGAATCAAATACCTTACCAATATCATCAATATTTGGTGCTCTAAATGCTGTAGAAGCATTGAATTTCCATTGAATCATCTTACTTGGTGTCCAACTTATACCAGCTGTTCCTGTCAAGGCTCCTGTATTTATTTCCGAAGTATTAAAAGGCAAATTTAAAAATTGATTGTTCTCCATAAAGTCTGCCTTGGCAATGACATGATTATATCTCAAACCCGATTGGAAAACAAATTTTGAATTAGGTTTGTATTTAAAACTTGCATAGGCTGCCATAGACTGCCAATTAGATCCATTGGGATATCTGGATACAGTTGGAGAACTCACATCGGTAGTGATGTTGATTTCACTTGCACTTGAACTCACAGTATTGAACACATATTCTAAACCGTAAAAAAATGTACTTTTTGCTGTAAATCCTTTTTCAAAATCAATATTTAATGAATATGCATCGACTGCCTCCTCTCTAACTCTTCTATTTTCAGATTGAAAATCTCTATCTATTCTGCTCTCTTGAAAATTTTGATAGGCTGCAGTAGCTTGTATCTTATCATATAAATTGGAACTACTACTAAGCTTTGTAACTTGAAAATTACCCATTACCCAACGTTGCGGACCATAGTTCCATTCTGCTGAGCCTAAATTATCACCTCGATTTCTAATCAATCTATCGTATCTAGGAAATGTAGACGTAGTTGTATAATACAATCCAAGATCGAAGCTTAAATCTTCTTTTGGCTCATATCTAACTTTTTGTAAAACGTTAATTTGATTATACGCTGTAGGCTTTTGAATGCGAGGATTTTCATTTTCTACTATCACATCTTCACCATTAATTGTCTCTACAAATTCTGGTCTTAAATAATCATCTGGACCATATCTACCCATTCTTAGATCATCAAAATCTGTATAACTGATGCTGCTTAAAAATGCCCAATTCTTTAATCCGAAATTAAAATCTAAGTGTCCTGTTTTTTCCTTATTGGCAGTAGCGTATCGTACTGCAGCATTAGAATTAAAATACAAAGAGTCTTTATAAGACAATTGTGGTTTTTGAGTGTAGAAACTCATAACACCTCCAATGGCATCACTACCATAGACTACTGAACCTGCTCCAAGAGTAATTTCGGTGTTTTGAATAGTAAAGGGGTCAATAGAAATTACATTTTGTAAGTTTCCACCTCTAAACGTTGCATTATTCATTCTAACACCATCTACAGTAATTAGAAGTCGGTTAGTAGAAAAACCTCTAATCATTGGGCTTCCACCTCCTAATTGACTTTTTTGAACAAATACATTTCCTGTACTTTCCAGGAGATCTGCACTGGTTTGAGGATTTTCAAATTTGATATCATTAGCATTAATATTAACTATCGTTTGGGGAATATCTCTTTTAACTTGTTCAAATCTTGATGCAGAAATAACAACCTGACCTAAATCTTCAATGCTAGGCTGCATGTAAATTGTAAATCCGTTTTCTCTGATTTCACTTTTCTTTAGAGATATATTTGTATAGAGTATGTTTTGAAAATAGATGATTTCATTCTCATCAAATTGATCTAAAGAGGCCTTACCATCTATGTCAGTTATAACTGATTTATCTTTTTTAAAATTAAATAAAGTTACTCCAGATATTGGTATGTTGGTGGTACTCTCTAAAACTCTAACAGTTTGAGAGCTCCCTATTAGAAATGATAATAAAAATATGACTGAAAGCGTAAACTTCATAAATATCAATTAAATACCTGATTGAAAATTTGTAGAGATTTTGGTTTTTTAAAACTGCCCAAATGTAATTCAAAATATAACAATAACATTGCAAGAAATGATTGTCTTTGTTTTGAGTTTAACTTTATATCATTTAGATTATCAAAATTTGTGCCTAATAACTGTTTTAGCACTGTTAAATTTTCTCCTGAAACACTGTAAACATCCTCTTTTTTAGATTGAAATAACCCGTTATTGAGGTTGAAATACATTTGGTTTGTATCTGAAGTATCAGGGTAAAAACCAAGATGTTTAGTTAGGTTAAGTAAAAACAACAAATGAAAGTTTGAGAACTCGTCTGTAGCGTCTAACCACAGAAACGCTGTTTCTAAATAATTATATAATTGATGGTTTTCTTCTTCTTCTCTGAGTACTGATGATAACACCTCAGCCAAAAACATCACAATTGAACTCTTCAATATATTGGTATGTAAACTTGTGTAACTCGAGTCTAATCGTATATCTTTAATAGTTTGCAACGACTGATTCTCTCTGAAATTCTCTTCAATTTGAAGTTGTGATAATAGTTGGAAATAAGCAATTTTAGAATTCCCTTTTTTACTATTCATAACACCTCTAAGCAAATAGCTAACTACGCCTCTATGCAATGTAAAACACTTTACAATAAGATCATTATCTCTATACTTAAGTTTAGAGAGTACTATAGCTTTAGTTTTGATAAGCATGTTGAGATGATATTATCTAACAATAAGTAATTTTAAAACTTTGGTTTCAAAAGAGTCTAAATCTGATATCATAAACAAATACACTCCTGAAGCCACGATGTTACCTCTTAAATTTTTTCCATTCCAGATACCAGTACCACCATCAATAGCAAAATTATAATTGGCATTTGATGATCTCTGATTTACTCTAGATTGAGCTTCGGCAACAAGATTACCTTCAATATCTGTAATTTTAACATTGACATTCTCTGTCAATCCCGAAATTTTTATTCCGTTATTAATATCATTTAAATCGTCAAATCCAAGAATATTATATTCTGGTCTTACTGGATTTGGATATATAAATGCTTCGTCTAGTGTTTCTTTAGGCTTTGTACCTCCAGAGGAGAATGAAACTAAGCCTCTGGTTGTAGCAATATAAACTCTTCCAGATTCTGGATCAATAGATATGTCAGTTATTGAGTTAGACGGAAGAGGTGAATTATCAGTAGTAAACTGAAATATGGTTTCTTGGCCATCAGGTGAAAAATAGAAAATCCCTGAATCTATAGTTCCTACCCATTTGTTATCTGAACCATCTACTTTTATATCAGTGATAAACTGATTTGACAATAGCTCTGTTGGTATTCCATTTTCTAAAATAACAATTTCATTAACGCTAGGATCTGGGTTATCTATAAAGTTAGACGTATTAAATAAAACTCTTAACCCTTTTATTGTACCAATCCAAAGTTGATTTCTACTATCTAAAGCAATAGCTCTCACTCTAGTTGACGGCATATTTTGTTCTTCGGAAAACACATTATTGCTTTCTCCAGTTTCAGTATTGTAACCAATTAAACCGTTATCATTGGATGATATCCACTTTACACCACCACTTCCAAGTTCGAGATCTCCAAAGCCTTTTTCTCCTGTTAAAGCAACAGGAATTATGTCAGAGAGACTATAGCCTTGCCATTGCCCAGTTGAAGGGTTAAAAGACTTTAAGCCACGATCTACTTTTGAGGTGAGTGTCCACATCAATCCATTTCTATCAAATTTTGATGCAGTTTGTCTAATACTAATCACATTAGGATTATTAGGCACTACCAGTGATTCTAAACCACTATTATTCTGATTTAATAAAACGGTTGCTTCCTCGTTATTCATCTCTAAAATCCCATCTTGAAAAGAACTTATAAATACTTGACTTGGATTAAACGGGTTGATTGCAATATCAACTAAATTTTTAGCAACAAGCAAACTGTCAAACGGAATATTATTCCATTCTTCGTCTCTAAAAACACTAATACCAAATCGACGTACTGGTGCAGGATTAAATGATGCTGTATAATCTCCATAAGTTACCCATAGTTGATTATTACCTGCCTGTAACTTAAATGCACGATTACTAGATGGTCCTTGAGGCAGTATAACATCATACTCATTAGGAACATTTTCTATAGTTTTTAGAACACCTGTAGTTGTAGTCCCAATGTAAATGTCGTCTTCTAATAGTGTTGCTGATGTAAAATCGGTATCATAATTTTCATTTGTTGCAGCACTTTGTATTTCTATAAAATTCTGATCGTATACAAAAACCTCTTCTCTAAGTGTCACAATAAGTTTGTCTCCAACAGATCTGACATCTTCTGGTAATAATGAATAAGTAATTAAACCAAAAATATTATCATTTATGATTTCGTAAAGTACGTTGTTGAATCTAACTGTATAAAGGTTTTCCCCTACGTTTTGAACTGCAGAGAAGTTCCCAGGAACTATTGTTGTCCATTGCTGAAAATCTATCAGGTTTTGATTATCTAAAGAGGCTTTTTTAAGACCACTATTAGATCCACAAGCAGCGTATATGAAACCACCAAATGTTGTTGTTTGATTAATAGAAATTTGACTACCTCCATCTCCAATGAAGTAAGTATCTCCAAACTCTAATTGATCTAGATCATATACTGAAATTCCATAATCTGTTGATATATAAACAAGGCCTTCATTTTCGTGGAAATGGTTGATCTTTTTTAATACAGGTGAAATGGTCTCTTTCTCTAAAATATCAACTACAGATAATATTTCAGAATCAGTATTGAAAACAATCTCAATCAGTCCGGTTTCATATCCTACTATTAAAAGGTCAAAATCTTCACTGTATTTAATTGTAGATATGGTTTCTCCTGATAAACCATTAATAGTAGTAATTGTTTCTATTTCATTGGTAAAGATGTCATAACTGAAAATAGCATTTTCTGAGGCAGCAAATATTTTATCATTTCCTTGTGTTACATCCTTAATTTCAAAATATGAGAAGTACCCTTCCCATAATGATGAAAAATCTTGAGAGGTACTTTTAAATGACACTAAAGTTAAAAGGATGAATACTACTCTTTTAAGCATATCAGTTATTTTTATCAAATATATTTATATCTAACGACATTTTATCTAAAATCATATAGTTGATCTCAATAAAAAAAGCTTTCAGATTAATTCTGAAAGCTTTTTTATATTCATATGTAATATATTATACGACTCCCTGAGCAAGCATTGCATCAGCAATTTTAACAAAACCTGCAACATTAGCTCCTTTGACGTAGTCTACATAACCATCTTCTCTTCTTCCATATTCAACACAAGACTCATGAATATCATCCATGATCTTATTTAGTTTCTCATCAACTTCTTCTCTTGTCCAACTCAAACGTAAAGAGTTCTGACTCATTTCTAACCCAGAGGTTGCAACACCTCCTGCATTTGACGCTTTTCCTGGTGAGAATAGAACTTTAGCCTTTTGAAAAGCTTCTATAGCTTCTGGAGTTGTTGGCATATTAGCTCCTTCTGCTACAGCAATAACATTATTGTTTATCAATTGTTTTGCTTCCTCTCCATTTAATTCATTTTGCGTTGCACAAGGCAATGCAATATCACAGTTGACAGACCAAGGTCTTTCACCAGAATGATATGATGCTGAAGGATACTCATCTACATACTCACTTATTCTTCCTCGTTTTACATTTTTAAGATTCATTATGAATGCTAATTTATCTTTATCTATACCATCTGCATCGTGGATATATCCTCCAGAATCAGACATTGTCAATACTTTAGCACCTAATTGTGTTGCTTTTTCACAAGCGTATTGTGCTACATTACCTGATCCAGATATAGCTACTGTTTTACCTTCAAAAGAATCACCGTTAGTGGCAAGCATATTTTTTGCAAAATACACACAACCATAACCTGTGGCTTCTGGTCTTATTAAAGATCCGCCATAACTAATACCTTTTCCTGTTAAAACTCCGGTAAATTCATTTTGAAGTCTTTTATATTGACCAAATAAGAACCCTATCTCGCGTCCTCCTACTCCAATATCACCAGCTGGCACATCAGTATTAGGCCCAATATGTCTAAATAATTCAGTCATAAATGATTGACAAAAACGCATCACTTCATTATCACTTTTCCCTTTTGGGTTAAAGTCAGATCCTCCTTTACCTCCACCCATAGGCAATGTAGTAAGTGAGTTTTTAAACACTTGCTCAAATCCTAAAAACTTTAGGATACTTAAATTTACAGATGGGTGAAAACGCAAACCTCCTTTATAAGGTCCTATTGCTGAGTTAAACTCAACCCTAAATCCTCTGTTTACCTGAGTATGTCCTTCATCATCAATCCATGGTACTCTGAAAATAATAGTACGTTCTGGCTCAACCATACGCTCTAAAAGCATTTTACCTTGATATTTAGGGTTGTCCTCAATAAAAGGGATCACTGTTTCTGCAACCTCATGTACAGCTTGTAAAAATTCAGTTTCATGACTGTTCTTATCTTTTACAAGTTTTAGAAAAGCTTCAATTTTTTCTTTCATTTATTAAAGTATTAATAATGTATGTTGATTTTTGTACCACAAAGATACATTATCTTTAAAATGATTGCATATTTTTTTTCATATTATCAATTTATAGAGGATTCAATGTTAATTAATTATTAAGCAGTTGTTCGGATATTTTTACATTTCGTCTAATTATTTGGTAGTTTATCTAGTTTTTATATATTTGTTACCCAACAAGCCCTCTGTAAAATAAAACCTATGACGCTTAATTTTAAACAATTAACTTTTGTGTTCGTCTTCATACTTGGTATTAACGAATGCTATTCGCAACTTGGTTTTTCTCATGAAATTGGTGTCATCGCTGGTCCAGTAGCTTTTCAATCAGATTTTGGTGTGAGACGTGATTTTGAAACTAATGCAGGAAATACTGGTATTGGTATTGGTGTCGTACACTACATAAATTTTGCATACAGAGCTGACTGTAACTGTTACTCAACCGATACTTTTTTTAACGACCATTTCAAATTGAGAAACGAAATATCCTGGAATAAAACAACACTTAATCACTTCGGGAAATGGGTTGATGCATCAAGAACCAGTGAAAATGCTGAACGCTTGCGTCGTCACTCTGGTATTGCACAAAATTTCGATATTGGTACTCAAATTGAGTTTTTTCCTAAAAGTATAAGGGCTTTTCAAGCTTTTAGCTATTCTTTTGCTCCATTTATAAGTTTAGGGGTTCACTTTACGGCTTACAATCCTAAAGTAGAGACCACCTATGGTGATGGGAATATTAATAATATGAATAACTTTTTTCAGCCATGGGTAAATGCTGCTGATCCAAATACTAATGAAGACCCTTTCCTATTTAATGGCAATGGTACTACTTGGTCTATGGTTGGAAGTCTAGGTACACGATACAAACTGACAGTACTTTCAGATTTAATGCTAGATATACGATGGCAGTATTTTTTCAATAATGAGGTTGATGGATTAGATCACAATCTTAGTTCTAATAAAGCCAATGATTGGTTGGTTTGGGTAAACTTTGGATACATCTATTACTTAGACTAAACTACGAGACTATAAATTAAACAAAAAAAGACCAAGTTCACATTTGGTCTTTTTTTGTTTAATATTGAAATCTTATCCTATAGCTTGCTTTAGATCTGCAATAAGATCATCTGCATCTTCTATTCCTACACTAAGTCTTATTAAAGAATCAACTATACCTGTTTTCTCTCTTTCTTCTTTAGGAATACTGGCATGTGTCATACTTGCTGGATGTCCTGCTAAAGATTCAACACCACCCAGAGATTCAGCTAATGTAAAAATCTTAAGATTTTCAACTATTCTGATAGACTCTTCATAATTATTCCCTTTAGTCGTAAAAGATACCATTCCGCCAAAATCATCCATTTGATCTTTTGCTATCTCATGGTTAGGGTGGCTCTCAAAGCCTGGCCAGTATACATGTTCAATTTTTGGATGATTTGCTAGATATTTTGCAACAACTTTACCATTTTCACAATGACGTTGCATCCTAATATGTAGTGTTTTTATTCCTCTTAATGCTAAAAAACTATCTTGAGGTCCACAAACAGCTCCACTTGCGTTTTGGATAAAATACAAACGATCTGCTAACTCTTTATCCTTAACTATCAATGCTCCCATAACCAAATCACTATGCCCACCTAAGTATTTTGTTGCAGAATGCATCACAATATCAGCACCTAAATCAAGTGGTCGCTGTAAATAAGGTGTTGCAAATGTATTGTCTACAGCTAACAAAACACCATGCTTTTTGGCAATAACTGCAGTAGTCTTAATGTCAATAATATTCATCATTGGGTTAGTTGGTGTCTCTACCCAAATCAACTTAGTTTTCGCATTGATATAGTTTTCTATATAAGATGCATTTTCCATTCCTATGAAATGAAACTTGATTCCAAAGTCTTCAAAGATTTTAGTGAATAATCGATAGGTTCCTCCATAAAGATCATTTGTTGAGATTACCTCATCTCCTGGCTTTAGTAACTTAATCACTGCATCAATAGCTGCTAATCCAGAACCAAAAGCTAAACCATGATTCCCATTTTCAATACTAGCAAACGCATTTTCCAAAGCATTACGTGTTGGGTTGTGCGTTCTGGAATATTCATATCCTTTATGTCCACCTGGTGTAGATTGAGCATAAGTTGATGTTTGATAAATAGGAGGCATTACACTTCCATAGGCTGGATCGTGTTCTTGTCCGCCATGTATTGTTTTTGTGTTGAATTTCATTATAATTTCTCTATGTTTTTCTAAAAATCATAAGTCTTAAACCCACGATATCATTTCAAAGAATTGCAGTAAACAACAAAATTAAGGTTTAATTCGTTCTATTCAAATCTAAGTAATACCTTTATTGAATGTTTAACAAAATCACTTCAATTTTGAAAAAAACCTACTGTCTTTTTATCTGTATTCTGGTGCTTTTTTCCTGTAAAGAAGACATCTCTATTATCTTTTCAGAAAAGAATATCGAATCTTCTGCTGGTGCTGAAATCTCTGTAAATTATCCCAAAGCAACTAGTACAAATGAGGGTAGCGAACTAATCAATTCAACTTTGGAAAATTATATCGCCAATCAGCTTAATTTGGGTGATGAACTCTCTAAAAATACTAAAATAGAAGACGCCTTAAAACAATTTAATAATGAGTTTATTAGCTTTAAAGAAGAGTTTCCTGAGGTATCGCACAAATGGGAGGCTTTTATTGATGGCGAAATCACCTATCAATCTCCCGAACTTATCTGCATAGCTGTAAATTCTTATTTAGATACTGGTGGCGCTCATGGAAATACACATATCAAGTTTTTAAATTTTGATGCCCAAACAGGTAAATTGCTCTCAAAAGAAGATTTGATTCTTAATACTGACGAACTTTCTAAGGTTGTTGAAAAAAAGCTTAAGACCGAAATCAAAGCAAACGCAGATGATCAATCTATGGAAGATGTTTTCTTCGGAAAAGATTTTCAACTTCCAGAATCTATAGGATACAGTGACGAAGGGTTAATCATTTTATACAATACATATGAAATTGCATCGTATGCTCAAGGCATAATTGAATTTACCATTCCTTTCGAAGAGATAAGCTCGTTTATAACTGTAAATTAACTTATTTTTGCATCGTTAAAAGTCATTAGTTTTTTGATTTTATCTATCATCACTATGAAAAAAGTTTACCACTTAAAAACGTGTAATACCTGTGCAAGGATTATTAAAAGTTTGGAGCTACCAAATGACGTTATGTTTCAAGACATTAAAGAAGAAGAGATTACAGTAAAACAATTAGAAGCACTAAAATTATTAGCAGGAAGTTATGAGGCTTTATTCAGTAGAAGAGCTAAACTTTACAAAGAAATGGGTCTTAAAGACCAAAACTTAACCGAAGCAGATTACAAACATTACATATTAGATCATTATACGTTTTTAAAGCGTCCGGTCATTGTCTACAATGACAAAATTTTTATTGGAAATAGTTCTAAAACCGTAGAAGCAGCCAAAGCTTTTATACACGCACATGAATAGACGTATCTATGCATTAATTGCGCTATTTATGGTGCAACTTTTATATGGTTTGAATTATACATTTGCTAAAAATGTAATGAATGAAAACTTTATTAAACCTTTTGGTTTTGTTTTACTGAGAGTAGCTGGAGCCACTGTTCTTTTCTGGTTATTAGGTTTGGTTGTTAAGAGTGAAAAAATTGAAAAGAAAGACTATCTCACCATCTTTTTTGCAGCAGTCTTTGGTGTTTTTATAAATATGTTATTGTTTTTGAAAGGTCTTGAATTAACCTCTCCCATACATGCCTCAGTTATAATGACCATAACACCTATAATCATTTTAGTGCTATCAACGTTTTTCTTAGATGAAAAATTGACCAAGCTCAAAATACTTGGTGTATTTTTAGGATTTTGCGGAGGTGTTTTACTCACAGCTCTTGGAAAGTCTGATCGTGTAGGAGACAATGTAGCCTTAGGAAATCTCTTTATCTTTATCAATGCTGTATCCTACAGTATCTATGTGATTATCGTAAAAAAATTAACAGCCAAATACCATCCCTTTACTTTTATTAAATGGTTATTCTTATTTGGATTAGTTTTGGTCTTACCTTTTGGTTATTCTGAATCTGTTGAGGTACAATGGCAAACATTTTCACCTTACATATGGTTTTCGGTAGCATTTGTAATTATTGGTGCAACATTTGGCACGTATTTTTTAAACCCACTAGCTCTAAGATCTCTTAAAGCTTCAACAGTTGGTGTATTTATCTATTTACAACCTGTAATTGCTGGAATCTTCGCATTGATAATGGGAGTAGATTCTGTTGATAGCGTAAAAATTATAGCAATGAGTCTAATCTTTTCTGGTGTCTATCTTGTTACTAAAAAACCGAAAGTATCAGTCTAGATCTTTAGGTATTTTACCAGATCCACGTGTATCTTCTTTGGTTAACAGTTTAAAATTTTCTGATTTAGGAAAGGTTTTTATCAGTACCTGAAGTTGTTCTGGAAGTGTCGTTAAACGTCTTGTTTTTAGATTGATCCAAGCTCCTAAAATATCACAAGTGGCCAAATGCTTGCCTTTTTGATTGTAGAAGTTATGTTCAAATTTAAAGAACATTCCATCTTCACTTAAACCTGAAACAGCAAGTGTTACTGTTAATGTTTGTCCTAAAAACGACTCTTTGAAATAGTAAATCTGTTCAGAAAACACCACAGGCCCTATACCATATTCAATAAGCTTTTTCATAGAAAACCCATGTTCATTTAAAAATCCAACACGTGTATGACTCATGAAATTTACATATGCAGAGTTTGCGAGGTGACTGTTAGCATCTACATCGCTCCATCGTATTTCAAAATCTTTTTTGTACATCCTGATTAAATTTAAAGTTTGCAAAGTTATAGTTTTTTATAAAGTATATCTATCATTTATAACTTTATGATTTTCGTTACCTTTGCTCAACTTTTAAAATGTGTTCATGATACAATCAATGACAGGTTATGGGAAATCTGTATTACAACTCCCAACCAAAAAAATATCAATTGAGATAAAATCACTCAATAGTAAAAATTTAGATCTCAACACACGAATGCCTTCAATGTATCGTGAAAAAGAGTTAGAGATTAGAAAATTGATTGCTTCAAAACTCGTAAGAGGTAAGGTTGACTTTTCACTTTATATGGAAATTACTGGTGAAGCAACCTCATCACATATCAACAAAACGGTTGTTAATCAGTATATGAAACAATTAAGAGATGTTGTAGATGGTGATGATACAGAACTATTAAAAATGGCCATTCGTTTGCCAGACGCCATAACTACTGAAAGAGATGATATTGATGAAGATGAGTGGAAACTAATCGCTAAAGAAATTGACAGTAGTTTGGAAAAGATCCACAAATACAGGTTAGATGAAGGTAAGAGTTTAGAAAATGATTTCTTAAATCGGGTTCAGAATATTTCAGGTTTATTAGAAGAGGTCATCGCTATGGATCCTGATCGTATTGAAGGAGTAAGAGAACGACTTGCTAAGGGCATTTCAGAAATAAAAGAAAAGGTAGATGAAAACCGTTTTGAACAGGAATTGGTCTATTACATCGAAAAATTTGACATCACTGAAGAGAAAGTGCGCTTAACTAATCATTTAGATTACTTTTCTAAAGCTCTAAAATCTGCTGATTCTAACGGAAAAAAACTTGGCTTCATTACACAGGAAATGGGCCGAGAAATTAATACTATTGGCTCGAAATCTAATTATGCACCTATGCAAAAGCTGGTGGTGCAAATGAAAGATGAGCTGGAAAAAATTAAGGAACAATTATTGAATGTTCTGTAATATTATATTTTAAATCTCATTTGTGAAAGACAATAACAACACGAAAAAGGGTAAATTAATTGTATTTTCAGCGCCTTCGGGATCTGGAAAAACTACTATTGTAAAACATCTTCTAAAACAAGAAGAACTCAATTTAGAATTTTCAATATCTGCAACTTCCAGAGAAAAACGCGGACAAGAAGTTCATGGAAAGGACTATTATTTTTTAGATCTAAAAGAATTTAAAAATAAGATTAAGAACGATGAGTTTTTAGAATGGGAAGAAGTATATCGTGATAATTTTTATGGGACATTAAAAACTGAAATTGAACGCATCTGGGCCAAAGGAAAACATGTAATTTTTGATATTGATGTGTCTGGAGGTTTAAGAATTAAGAAAAAATTTCCTGAAGAAACCATAGCAATCTTCGTTAAACCACCAGATTTAAACGAGTTGATTATTAGGCTTAAAGAACGTGGAGAAGAAAGTCCGGAAAAAATAAGCATGAGAGTTGCTAAAGCACCTGCCGAATTAGCTACAGCACCATTGTTTGATGAGATTGTACTTAACAAAGATCTGGACAAAGCATTGGATGATGCCTATAACTTAGTGTCAAACTTTATAAATTCATAAGTAATGAAAATAGGTTTGTATTTTGGAACATTTAATCCAATACATATTGGGCACCTCACCATTGCAAATCATATAGCAGAATATAGCGACTTAGATAAGGTCTGGTTTGTAGTTACGCCTCATAGCCCGTTTAAAAAGAAAAACTCACTGCTTGCTGACCGACAGCGCTATGAGATGGTCTATCGTGCTACCTATGATTACATCAAACTAGAACCAAGTGATATTGAGTTCAACTTACCACAACCAAATTACACCATAAATACCTTAGCTTATCTTCAGGAAAAATATCCTCAGCATGAGTTTGCCTTAATTATGGGAGAGGATAACTTAAAAAGTTTTCATAAGTGGAAAAACTATGAACTTATCCTAGAAAACCATCATATCTATGTGTACCCAAGAATTTCTGAAGGACAAGTAGAAACCCAATTTGATAAGCATCATAAAATCCATAAAATAGATGCACCTATTATGGAATTATCATCAACATTTATCCGGAAAGCAATCAAAGACGGAAAAAATGTTCGTCCGATGCTACCTGAACATGTTTGGGGATATTTAGACGAAATGAATTTTTACAGGTAAAAAATCACTGTTATCCAAAACAATAATTTATGAAGGACCATAGCGTGCTAAATTATATTAAGAATGTTATAGAACACTTACCTAATAACTGGTTAGATCTTACAACTCACCGACTAGATATTTATAACGAAACGTTAGCTAAAACTGAGTTTTTGGAACAGTTTGAAACATTATTCGCAACTAATAATACCAAACCTTCAGCACTCAATGAATTGCCTACAGCATACGACTATATACGATTAGGACACCCTTTATCTTGTGTCTTAGAATGGACCATCGCAAAATATAATAATGTCAACCCAGAACAAGTGATAAGTTTCTCCTCAAATACAATGCCTGTAATGGCTGTTTTGAGAAGCAATTTGTTAGAACATAAAAACACACTAATTATTTACAAGGATGAGTTACCTGATGCTTTTGATATTGAAGTACTCAAACGTGTTTATGGTTATCAATTTGAATTAAAAAAAGTTGAAAATTTAAATGAACATTCTGAGTTTAATGGCAGTACTATTTTCATTTCGCAACAACATGAAATTTCTCAAAGAGAGGCTAACCCTAACATTGACTTTTATGTCAATATTCATGGTTCTTTAGGAAGTATTTTGCTAACAAATGGAATTCAAAACACGGACTATATTTCAAAAATTCAACATGTGCGACGAAGAGAAACCATTGCAATGACACCTAGCAATTGTCTTAAAGCACTTAAAGCTTTTGTTGATAAGCCTCCTATTGATATTCATAAAAATAGCTCCAATAAAACAATAGTGCTAGATACAATTAAATCTATTACTGGAACTACAGCGAAGCCTTTGGTTGGTTCTAGTGGACTCTCCATTCAGTACGCTATTATGATGGGATTAGTAGATCATGCTCAAGAGCATTATAAAGGAAAGGATATAAAATTCATTGTGCCTCCAAATTGTTATGGTGGAACAAATGATCAAGCACGACGACTTGCTGCTTGCTTTGATAATGTAGACATTGTGGATTTGCCTGTTGATGGCAATCATGATATGGTTCAAAGCATTGATACAGTATTAGACCATATTGCAAATGAAGATGCTGTTCCCTATATCATAGCTGAAATTCCAACAAATCCAAGAGTTGAAGTTCCAGATCTTGTACAATTAAAAGAAGTGTTAAGTCGTGTTCGTAAAACTTCAGCAAATGCTATTGCTATCGATCCCGTTTTTATTTTAGATCAAACCTTTTGCCCTAACGTCCAATTTTTAGGAGAGGGTAAAATGCTTTCAGCGGTAAGGACCATTTCTTATGCTAGTGGATCAAAATTTCCAAGTGGCGGACAATGCACTGCTGGCTATTGTGTTGTAAATACTAAAGCTGAAACATTGTTGGAAAAAATAGAACATCATTTGATACTTTGTGATAATGAAGCTACAGATCTTCAAATGGAGATATTGTCGAAACAATTACCTTCAATGAATCAAAGAATACGTGATGCTTATAAAAACACGAGAGCATTTGTAAACTTTATTCAAGATACGTTACCTACTGCAAAAATCAATTTTGTTTCAGAAGAACTAGCAAAACAAGGGTTTACGCCATCTGTATTTTCATTAGACCTTCCAACTCAAGGTGCTACTGCTGAAGAAAAAGAATCATACAAAAGGGCATTGAATCATAAATTAATCCATTTAATGATCACTGAAATTCCTAATGAAAGTAAGTATTGTGTAAGCTATGGTCAATTAAAAGGATGTTATTGGACAATCCCTGCCACCTCAACGCAAGGCACAACTAAAGAAGGTGACAAAGATTATATAGCTCGTGTAGCACTATCTCCGAATATGGATTTAGAACGACACAAAAATGTATTCTTAGATTTTGTTAGAGATATCTCTTTAGGTTAAAAATGATAAACTTAGGTAGTATCTAATAAATATAAAAATGGATGATTATTTTTATGGTAAAAATTTAAAATATAGTATTAAAAAGGAGTATTTCCACCATTACCCTCGTCTTCTGTACACTCAGTAACCTCAGAAAACATAGCCCAGCTATTACCATCAAATTGTGATCCTTCTGCCCATGCGGTTTCACCTCCAGTAGGTCCATCTACTTCAGCATGCGCAGCAAAACAGAAAGTTTCATCTAAATCCATGTCTTCCAAATTCAAAATGTAAACCACTTCATATGGGGTTATTAAATATGGCTCTGTAAACTCAAATTGTCCAATTTGAGGGTTTCCAGATCCTGTTAGAGGTACCCAGTCATCATCACAATTTCCTAGAGCTAAATGAGTGAGTTCTATTGTCCACTCTCCATTACTGGAAAACGTAACGATTAAATCATCTCCATCAATATCTATAGTCACGATACCTGCGTCATTATGCTGTCCGGCAATTAAATTTGTAGTAAAGCAAGGGTCTTCAGACGTTGAATTTTGAGCGTTAAGATTATCTTGTCGATTTTCTTCCTCTATAATTTGAGACTCAGTACAAGCTGAAAACAGAAATGAAAATATGAGAAGTTTTAGTAAGTAATTTTTTTTCATCATTAATATTATTTGGGGTAAATACTATAATAAATCTAAAAAAAACACAGATTATAAACACAAAAAATAGATGAAAGACACAAAATATTAGTATTTAAAAGATTTTTCTTACAAATAAATACTGTTCATAGTTTCAAAAATGATAAAAAGCATTTTCTAAATGCTCAATGTCGTATTGACTTCCGTTTTTAACAATAGCTATGATGTCAAATCTTACCTCAACATCTAAACCATTTGAACTTATAAACTCATCGACTGCTTTGATAATGCGTTGTATTTGTTTTGGTTTAAGGAAATCCTGAGGATTACCAAAATTAGTATTGGCTCTTGTTTTGACCTCAACTATAGCCAATGTATCTCCTTTTTGTGCTATGATATCTACTTCGGCTTTTTGATATACATAATTTCGGGTGATGATATCATATCCATTGGTAACCAGAAAATCTACCGCTAAATCTTCTCCTATTTTTCCTAAGTCATTGTGGCTTGCCATATCACTAAAATAGAAAAATAGTATTACTTTTAAGATATCAATTTAAAAACATCTGTTCATCAATTCATTATTAGACTTTCCATTTAGTTTTGGGCAAAAAAGCTCCTTACTCCTGATCTTCTTTTTTCATGGAATCGTTTTTTCGTTTCTATTATTAAAAAATGGGATTGATCACAATAACAAATCCAGTAAATGGCTTAGTCTGCTGCTATTTTTATACGCTATGTATATCACACCTTATATGCTAGGCTATGCGAATTGGTATGCTGGAGAAATCACAAGTGACATCTTATTTTTTGTGCCTTTTATGCAAGTACTACTTATTGGACCTGTAGTGTATTTTTACACAAAAAGCCTGTTAAATAAGTCCTTTCGTTTATCTAAAAAAGATTGGATTCATTTTATTCCAGCAATCCTATATTTCATCTATAGCCTGATTATTTTTGTTACTGATAAACTTATTTTGGATGAATACTATTTCTACGCAGATGGTAGAGATAAAGATTTAGCTAACTGGTATCAGGCATCTGGATTGATTTCTATGAGTTTTTATCTGATATTGAGTTTGAAATATTATGCAAACTATAAAGTCTTAATTTTTGAAACCGTTAGTTATGCAGATACTGTATTATTTAAATGGATCAGAAATTTCATGATTGCCTTTTTAGGGATTCTTATTTTACGAGTGCTGTTCTTTATTTTGAATCCAGATTGGGGCGAATTTGGAAGTCAGTTTTGGCATTACATTTCGTTTTCTTTCGTTTTTTATTACATCTCTGTTAACGGATATTCTCATGCTGTAAAATCTTCAATATTATCCTCTATAACTTCAAAAGAAACGGATGTTTTTTATGAGGTAGAAAAACCGTCATCGACAACTCAGGATAATTCCATCGAAAAAGATATTGCGTATTGGAAGCCAAAAATACTTGTCTTGATTAATGAAGATAAGATTTATGAAAATCCAACTTTAACTTTATCTGATGTGGCTAATCAATTGAATACAAATACCAAGATTGTGTCTTCGGTAGTTAATAATGGCTTTCAAATGAATTTTAATGATTTTATTAATCACTATCGTGTTGAAGCCGTAATTGAGCAGTTAAAAAAAGGAGAACAAAACACCAAAACACTTCTTGGTATTGCCCTAGAATGCGGCTTTAACAGCAAAGCCACATTTAACAGAGCATTTAAAAAGAATACTTCACTTTCTCCAAAAGAATTTCTTGTTAAATTATCCTAAAAATAAGTCTCAAATCTAGATTTGAAGCGTTTGGTATGGGATAATACTTCATATTTGTGTCAAATTATTAATTGTAGTTATGAAGAAAATTATCGCCTTATCATTATTGCTTCTAGCATTTTTTGTTAATGCACAACAACAGGAATTAAAAACAATTGATTCAATAATCAACTCAAAAATAGAAGAAAAACATCCAGGCATTGCCGTCGGCATTATAAAAGATGGAAACATTGTTTATGAAAAATATCTTGGTTTAGCTAACCTTCAACATCAAGTGAAATTTGATGAAAAGACAAGGTCAAATATTGCATCAACTGCAAAACAGTTTACGGCATTAATGATTTTAGATTTGTCATTAAATAACAAACTCAATTTAGATGATGATATTCGAAAATACCTTCCAAAACTTTATGAAAATGTCACTGATAAAATTAAAGTGCGTCACCTCTTGAACCACACAAGTGGCATCCGAGATTATGTAGAACTATTAGATTTAGAAGGTGATGTTTGGTGGAGAAGGTTTGGATATGATAATGATGATGTTTTAGAGTTGTTAGAAAATCAAGAAGATTTAGGGTTTAAACCAGGTTCAAAATACGGTTACAGTAATTCCAACTACAATGTACTGACCAAAATTATTGAAAAAATAACAGATAAAACATTTAATGATTATTCTAAAACGTTCTTTGAAAACTTAGGGATGAATGAAACGTCTTTTGTAGAAAGATATATGAAAGTAATTCCTAATAGAGCAAACCCCTATTCTGATTGGGGAAGAGGAGAATGGTGGGAAGTACCAACGGTAACCAAAACCAATGGCGAAGGTTTTTTGTACACAACATTAAAAGACCAATTAACGTATGAGATTGCTGTTCAAAATGCAAAAAGAGATAAAAATCGTCTTTTAATTGAAAGTCAAAAACCAATCCCCAATAGTGAAATTAAAACCTATGGGTTTGGGTTAGAATTGGAAAATAGATTAGGTAGACCTGCTGTCCACCATTCTGGAGGAACTTATGGCTTTCACTCGCAAACATATCGTTTTCCTGAAGAAAACCTAACCGTTTTTATTATGAGTAATAATGGAAATATAAGCAGCAACTTGATTGCAAAACAAATTGCTGAAATTCTTCTGCCAAAATCGAACAAAAAGATAGAATATAATAAACAGTTTTATAAAAAGAACAATGCAGATAACGTGACTATTTTAGGGAAATACATTTATCCAAATGAAGATAAAATTGTTGAAATTATAGATACGGAAGGCAACATATTTTGGAAAGAGCGAAACTTTACTGTAGGCATGGTTTCTGAGGATAAAAATGTGTTTTCATTTACAAACAATCCAAAATTGAAAGTTGTTTTTTATGAGGATAACATGACGGAGTATTATACTACAGGTAAAACTATGATTTATAAAAGAATTATTGAATCGCCAAGTTCCTTAGCTGACTTAGAGTCCTTAGTTGGTACATATATTAACAAAGAATTGGATATAAACTTTGATTTAAAATTAACAAAAGAAAATAACCTACAGCTTAAACTATCAACTGATAAAGGGTTTAACGATGTCACAGTGTATAATAAACAATACTTGCAGGCAAATAACTTTTTTTTGAAAGTAAAAAAAGATTTATTTAATAGAGTTACAGAGATAATACTTACGTATGGTAGAGCTAAAAATATTAGCTTCATCAAAAAAACAAACTTAAAATTTCAACCAAAAATAGCAACAGAGAATGGGTCCATTAATGTCACAACCATTAGCTCTAGAAATGGCAAAACTTCGGATATTCTATTAACTAAAAACTACCCTAACGGAAACGAAATCTGGTCACAACAATTTGGTGGAAGTAGTTATGATAAAGCCAGTTCAATACTAAAAACTAAAGATGATGGTTACTTAATCATTGGTTCGACAAGTTCTTTTGGAAATGGGAATTATGATATCTATGTGATAAAAGTTAACAGAGAAGGAAAAGAGCAATGGAGCAACAGTTATGGTGATTTTTATAATGAATATGGATTCTCTGCCGAACTCACCAGTTCTGGTTATTTAATCAAAGGAACAAAACAAAATTGTAGTTCAAATTCAGATGTATTGAATAGAACTTGCACTACAAATGCATGGTTTATCAATATCGATAATGAAGGTAACGAAATTGCCAGCAAAGTTCTGGAAGAAATTAAGAAGGACTATAATTAGTATCGATATAGGCAATAGCTTCATCTTGGCTCAGAACTGCAAACTTTTTATAGCGGTAATGTACATCTACAATTTCGTCTAATGCTTTTTGTACCAATGGTTTGTTCTCCCAGGTGTTAAGATGTGAAACAACGGTTTGTAAGCAGCCATTCTTATATGAAATTTGTCCAATGACATGAATTAACGTTTCAGAAACTCTTTTAGTCTCATCAAACTCAAGTTCCTTTAAAAGCGGCAAAACATCTTGAGGATGTGTTCTACCTCGAAGTTCAATCCCATGACAAATCTCTCGTCGAATCTCTTTGTCTGGATGCTTTAAATATGATTTTGCCCATTCTAAAACAGGAACAGGATTCTTTTCTCCCATTTTTTTGATGGATCCAATGACAGCATTTCGCACGCGATGATGATCATCAAATAATCCTGTATCCATAACATGCTGAATCTTATCAAAATGAAACTTTCCAATCTCTCCCGCAGCATTGACCACGGTTTGTCGGATAAGCTCATCTTCAGACTCTAGTAAAGTTTTTAATACTGAAAATATAACCGATTGTAATTCTGGTCGGGCATAAAAAATCTTACCTGTTGCTAGGTATCCTGATTTTCTGATATAAGTGTCTTCATCTGAAAAATACCTAATGATATTTTCGGTTTGATCTTGAGATAAATCAAGAGCAATCTCCCGATTGATTTGCTCAACTAGTAGATCTCTTTCTGCTTTTGGAAGGTCATAAAATGCCACAACTAATCTTGAAAAATAATTCTTGAACTACCTTTCTCAACCTTTAAAATAATCGATTTCCCAAAAACCATTGCACGATTATCTTTCTCATGACCTGCAGGCATGTTAAAGGCTATCGGAAAATCGTATTCAGATAACGCGTCTAAAACTAATTGTTCAACAGAAGTTCCCCAAAGTGTGGTATTCTTCCTCAACTTGCTCATATCACCAACAATAACCCCTTTACAATGATCAAAATAGCCTGCTCGTTTTAAGCTCTGAAGCATGCGATCTATATGGTATTTATACTCTCCTATTTCTTCGATAAACAATATTTTTCCTGTAACATCAATGCTCGTCTCAGAACCCAACATGGTATGTAGCATGGTAAGATTCCCTCCAACTAAAGGTCCGCTCGACTCACCTACCCTGTTGTAAGATGATCCCTCTAATGTGTAGTCTACAGGGTTTCCGAAAATAGTTGATACAAACGTGTCTACAGTGTCTTTGATTTCATCCAAATCTTTAGTTAAACTCACACCCATTAAAGCGTGGATAGATTGATACCCTTCGTTATGAATTTGATTGTGTAATGCAGTAATATCACTATAACCAATAATCCATTTTGGATGGTTTTTAAACTTTGTATAATCCAGCTTATCTAAAATCCTGACAGTTCCGTAGCCACCTCTAGCACACCAAATAGCACTTATAGCTGGATCATCTAATGCATTTTGAAAATCCTCGCAGCGCTCATCATCAGTTCCTGCAAAATGATCGGCTTGATTAAAGACATGTTTCCCAACAACCACATTTAGACCTAAACTATCCAATAGTGCTACTGCACGTCCAACCTCTTCGTCTCTATTTTTTAATATGCCTGAAGGTGCTACAATAGCTACAGTGTCTCCTGCTTTTAAGTATGGTGGTTGTATTAATTTAGATGTCATTTCTGAAGAATTATCGATAGTATTTTGAGCACATGCATCACTATTAAACACTAAAATTATAGTAGAAACTAGATATATAAAATGAGTTCTTAAAATCATGGCAAATGCTTTTATGTAAATATAGGAAGTAAAAACATACAGATTAAAACTATAGATATTTAATAAATTTTTAACATTAAACATCCAAATATCTTAATTAAAACGTACATAAAATGTGTCCCACACATAATATCTACCAATTTATTAAAAATTCTGCTTATGAATGTTCTTACTTCGTGTATTACTTCTACATTACAACCTTTTGCACCTTCTTCAGAAAACCCATGGAATGCTTTAAGAGTTAGACATGCATACAGACGTATAGGCTACGATGCCAATATGTCTATGATAACTAATGCATTATCACAGTCTCCAGAGGAATTTATCGACCAGTTAATTGACCAATCTTTAAATGCTCCTGATTGGCCAGAACCTTCATGGTCAAATTTTATTTATGAAGATTATCAAAATTTAGGCTTAGATTTTGACGAAGCTACCCAAGAGAATCATCAAGAACTCTTACTAGAAGTCTTAAATCAAATGCAAACAACAGGCTTAAAAGGTCGTCTAATATTATTTTGGAGTAATCATTTTGTTACTCGCCTTGAAGAATATTATGCTAGTAATTTCCTTTACGAATATTTCCATACACTAGAACAACATGCTTTAGGGAATTTTCAAGATTTTACAAGGGCTATAGGAAAAACAAGTGCAATGCTCATTTTTTTAAACGGCCTTGAAAACACAAGCCTAAACCCAAACGAAAATTATGCTCGTGAACTCTATGAACTATTTACATTAGGTGTAGATAATGGCTACACACAACAAGATATTGTAGAAACGTCTAAAGCCTTAACAGGCTATAACCACAGAGATCATTGGACATCTCCTATATATTTTGATGACAGCACCTTTAATAGCTCAACTAAACTAATTTTTGATCAAGAAGGCAATTGGAATTACGATGATGTTATTGATATTTTGTTTCAGGAGAAAGCGCCTTTAATAGCTCAACATATTTGTAAAAAACTATATACTTATTTTGTAAGTCCCACTATTAATGATGATGTTGTTGCTGAAATGGCTGGCATCTTTGTACAAGATTTCGATATTGCTAACCTATTAAGGATTGTATTTAAGAGTCAACATTTCTTTGATTCTAAAACTATTGGAATACAAATAAAGAGTCCATACGACATGACAATGTCTTATCTGAAGATAACTAATTTCAGTATCCAAGACGACTATTTTCAAGCGTTCATGTGGTTTAATAGTGTCATGGGACAAGACCTGTTTAATCCAATAGATGTCGCAGGATGGCAAGGTAACAGAGATTGGATCAATTCAAGTACACTTACTGGTCGATGGCAAATACATGAATGGATCATATGGCATACCTGGGAATTCTATAATGAAGAACTCAGAAATTTTGCTATTGAAAGTTCTAGTAGCAATAATGATCCTTATATCATTACAAAAGACATTATTGATCGCTTTGTTCCTTTAGAATTATTTTCTCCTGAAGAATATGAAGTCGCTACCGATGTTTTTAAACACAACCTTCCTGAAAACTATTATGAAAATAACATTTGGAGTTTAGAATGGGATTCTGTCCCTTACCAGGTAGTGCTCTTACTACTTCATCTCATAAAACTTCCTGAATATCAACTTAAATAACCTACAACCATGTGTAAACTCAACTCAAATCACCATATAAAATTAAACCAGGATGCTCATGATTTGGAGCACAAAAAATGGAATAGAAGATCTTTTTTACAAGCTTTAGGGCTTGCTGGAGCAGGCACCATGATGGTGGGAGGAATGCCACTTTCAGCCTCAAGTAATTCTAAACTCGCAGCAGCTATTAGTAGTAGTGAAACAGATCGTGTTTTAATTATAATCAGACTTAAAGGTGGAAATGACGGTCTTAATACCATTGTCCCTGTTTACGATTATGACACCTATGCATCTTATAGACCTACTGTAAGACAACATTTAGATCAGGTAACACTATTGGGAGCTGATTTTGGTATGCCCAATTACATGAATGATTTGCTTAATTTATGGGATAATGGTGCTATGAAAGTCGTTCATGGCGTTGGTTATGAAGATTCTAGCCAGTCACATTTTGCAGGCTCTGATATTTGGGCTTCAACCGATCCAGATAATTCTACACAATCAGGATGGTTAGGACGTCATTTTGAAGAATTGTATCCTGAATATCTAATTAATCCCCCTTCCATTCCTGCCGCAGTACAAATAGGTAGTGTTGGTAACCTTATATTTGACGGTCCTTCTACCAATTATGCATTCTCTGTTGCTAATCCCAATCAACTTGAAGCCGTTGCCGAAAACGGAACTGTTCATGATATGTCAAACTTTCCTGAATGTATTTACGGTGAACAGTTAGAATTCATGAGAGGTACCACAAATACAACCTATCAATATGCTGGCACCATTCATGATGCTTATACCGAAGGCTCAAATAGCTTTGAATATGCCGATTCCGATCTCGGACAACAACTCTCTATTGTAGCTCGATTAATTAAAGGTAATTTAGGATCTAAAGTGTACATGGTGACTTTAGGAAGTTTTGACACACATGCCAACCAATTAAATGATCACAAAGCACTTCTAACAGATTTAGCAAACTCAATAAAAATCTTTTATGATGATTTGGCTGCTGCCGGATTAGATGATAAAGTCCTCTCAATGACCATTAGCGAATTTGGTCGAAGAGTAAATGAAAATGGCTCCAATGGTACAGATCATGGTACTGCTGCTCCATTAATGCTTTTTGGCCCAGCCATTCAAGGAAACGGATTTGTAAGTCAACATCCAGATCTAAATAATCTGGATGAAGATGGTAATCTTAATCACACTCAGGATTTTAGAGAGGTTTATGCCACAATAATGCAAGAATGGCTCTGTATTGATAGTAATTTAGTAGATGAAGCTTTACTCAATCAAAATTTTGTCCGAGTGGATCTGGGATTCAATTGTGATACGTTATCTGTGAATGATTTCAATCAAAATAGATTTAAACATTTCGTAGTCTACACCGATCAGGACACCATTATAAAAATTAAAAATCCATACACACAACACATGGTTATAAAGTTATTCGATATTATGGGCAAGGAAATTACTACGCTCAAAAATGAAATGGTATTTGCTGGAGACCATAGTTTAAGCTTAAAAAAAACATTAAGAAACAAACTCAGTATTGGTCAATATATTTATAGAATTTCTGTTGGCAATCAAAACTACAGTAAGTCGCTTATTATTCGTTAGTCAGAATAAATACTTCAGAAAACGTCTTTAGTTCATACTAAGGACGTTTTTCTTTGTTTTAACTTGTCTAAAATCACTAATTTTGTGGCTTGTTAAAACGATTTTAAGATGTCTAAACGATATACAATTACAGCAGCTTTACCCTACACTAATGGACCTATTCATATTGGTCATTTAGCTGGAGTTTATGTGCCTGCAGATATTTACGCACGCTACAAACGTCTCACTGGTAATGATGTGGCTTTTATTTGCGGTAGTGATGAACACGGTGTACCTATTACCATTAAAGCAAAAAAAGAAGGCGTGACACCTCAAGATATCGTTGACAAATACCATGCGATCATAAAAACATCTTTTGAAGACTTCGGAATTACGTTTGACAATTACTCGCGAACATCGGCAAAGATTCATCATGATACAGCGTCTGAGTTTTTCAAAACCTTGTATGATAAACATGAATTTGTTGAAGAGGTTACAGAACAACTTTATGATGAGGAAGCTAATCAATTCTTAGCCGACCGCTTTGTCACAGGAACTTGTCCTAAATGTGGCAATGAAGAAGCTTATGGCGATCAATGTGAAAACTGTGGCTCTAGTTTAAATGCCACTGAATTAATCAATCCAAAATCTGCTATTACTGGTAATGTTCCTACTTTAAAAGAAACCAAACACTGGTTTTTACCCTTAAATAAGCACGAAAACTTTCTAAGAGAATGGATTTTAAAAGGTCATAAAAAAGATTGGAAGCCTAATGTTTACGGACAAGTAAAATCATGGATCGATGATGGATTACGACCACGAGCAGTCACTCGTGATCTGGACTGGGGAATTCCAGTTCCTGTTCCAGGAGGAGAAGGCAAAGTGCTTTATGTCTGGTTTGATGCACCTATTGGTTACATTTCAGCAACTAAAGAATGGGCAGCCAGAGAAGGTAAAGACTGGGAACCATATTGGAAAGACGAAAACACCAAACTTGTTCATTTCATTGGAAAAGATAATATCGTGTTCCATTGTATCATTTTTCCAGCAATGTTAAAAGCTGAAGGATCTTATATTTTACCTGATAATGTTCCGGCAAATGAGTTCCTAAATCTCGAAGGCAATAAATTATCGACGTCTAAAAATTGGGCAGTATGGTTACCTGATTATTTAAAAGATTTTCCAAATCAGCAAGATGTATTACGCTATGCGTTAACTGCAAATGCTCCGGAGAGCAAGGATAACGACTTTACATGGAAAGATTTTCAGGCAAGAAATAACAATGAGTTGGTAGCTATCTTCGGAAATTTTATAAATCGAGTTGTAGTACTTACTAATAAATATTATGATGGTATTGTTCCTGAAGCTTCAGAGTTTTCAGAAGTGGATAAAGAGACTTTAGCAACAGTTAAAGCTTACCCATCAGTTATTGAAAGCTCTATTGAGCGTTACCGCTTTAGAGAAGCTAGTCAGGAACTGATGAATTTAGCACGATTAGGAAATAAGTATTTGGCAGATGAAGAACCATGGAAATTGGTGAAAACTGACGAAGCTCGCACCAAAACAATCATGTATGTGGCGCTTCAAATTGCAAGTGCTTTAGCCACATTAAGCGAACCGTTTTTACCATTTACTTCTGAAAAATTAAAACGCATTCTATCTGTCAGTTCGAGCGCAGTCGAGAACCAATGGGCTGACATCTCAACTAAAGACGTTCTACTACCTTCTGGTCATCACATAGGAAAAGGAGAATTGCTATTCTCAAAAATTGAGGATAAGACCATTCAGGAACAATTAGATAAATTGGAGGCAAGTAAGAAAGCCAACGAAGCAGCTAATAAAACCTTAGAACCGCAAAAAGATACCATCACCTTTGAAGACTTTACCAAACTCGATATCAGAGTAGGCACCATTTTAGAAGCCGAAAAAATGCCAAAAACGAAAAAACTACTTGTCTTAAAAGTCGATACAGGTATTGATACTAGAACCATTGTATCAGGAATTGCAGAAAGCTTTACACCAGAAGAAGTAGTTGGAAAACAGGTAACTGTTCTGGTTAATTTAGCTCCAAGAAAACTCAGAGGTGTAGAAAGTGAAGGTATGATCTTAATGACCGAAACACCTGATGGTAAATTGGTATTTGTTAATCCTGATACTACAGTAAATAGCGGACTGCAGATTAGTTAATATGCTCAAAATAGCATACCATCCTATTTACAAACATCCCTTACCTGAAGGACATCGATTTCCTATGCTCAAATACGAGCTCTTACCAGAGCAATTGCGTTATGAAGGCACCTGTTCAGACATCAATTTCTTTGAACCTGAAAAACCAAATGAAGCTCATATCTTAAGTGTTCATACTCATGAGTATTACAATGATCTTAAACAACTTACCCTTGATAAGCGTGCTGCCCGAAAAATTGGATTTCCTCTGAGTGATATCCTGGTAGAGCGTGAAGTTATCATAGCCGACGGGACTATTAAAGCCAGTGAATTTGCACTACAACATGGAATTGCCATGAACATTGCTGGTGGCACACATCATGCGTACACCAATCGAGGCGAAGCTTTTTGTTTGCTGAACGATCAAGCTATAGGCGCGCGATATCTTCAGCAAAAACAACTCGCTCATAAGATCTTGATTGTGGATCTAGATGTGCATCAAGGTAATGGTACTGCTGAAATCTTTCAGAATGATAATTCGGTATTCACATTTTCGATGCATGGTAAAAGTAATTATCCTTTTAAAAAGGAAGAGAGCAATTTAGATATTGCTTTGGAAAATGATGCTGATGATGAGACCTATCTCAACTTATTATACGATACACTTCCGAAGTTAATCCAACAAGAGCAACCCGATTTTATCTACTATCTGTGTGGCGTTGATGTGATAGCAACCGATAAACTTGGTAAATTAGGCTTATCGCTCGAAGGTTGCAAAGCACGAGATCTCTTTGTTTTGGAGACCTGTAAATCACACAAACTACCAGTCATGTGTAGCATGGGAGGCGGTTATTCTCCAGATATCAAAATCATTGTTGAGGCACATGCAAATACATTCAGACTCGCACAGGATATCTTCTTTTAGATCAACAACTCTAAGCTAAGCTGAATTACGACTGGCGTTAATATTTCCGAAGAGTGAACGAGTGACAATCTTTTCGTAAATCTCAATTTCGCTTTTGTCTGCATCTCCTGATTTCTCAAGTTCCTGAACCTTTTTTAATGCGTACTGTTGAATGGTCAATAGCGGCAACACAATAGATTCCCGAACATTTATGGATGCCTTGCCTACTTGTTCATTTTCCATGAGTTCTTTGTAACCTGTAAGTTTAAGTAATAAACGTTTTGAGATTTCATATTCGGTGTAGATAAGGGTCCAAAATGCACCAAACTCTTTATCCTCTTGCATGTATTTTGTGAGGCTAAAAAAGGATTTAGACAATGACATCATACTATTTTCAACCAAGGTTTTAAAGAAACTCGAATTGTTATAAAGGTCTTTTACTTTATCGAATTCGCCTTTATCTTCATAATGCTTGAGTGCCGTTCCTACGCCAAAGAATCCTGGAACATTTTGTTTGAGCTGACTCCAACTCCCCACAAATGGAATGGCTCGTAAATCTTCAAAAACAAGTTTACTCGATTTTCCGCGTTTTGAAGGACGGCTCCCAATATTGGTTTTCGCATAATACTTTAGTGTACTCATCCGTTCCAGATATGGTAAGAACATAGGATGATTTTTAAAATCGACATAAGTCTTATAACTCAAATTAGCCAAGTTATCCATCACTTTTTTGTTCTCAGGCAACATAGCAAGGTTTTTATCATTCAATCGGTTTGAAATACCAGAACTGATCAATTGTTCCATATTGTATTGGGACGAATCCTCTGTTCCGAAATTTGAACTTATGGTTTGTCCTTGAATAGTTAGCTGAATTTCTTTGTCTTCAATAGTTGGACCAAGTGATGCATAAAACTGGTGCGTTTTTCCACCACCTCTGGCTGGCGGACCTCCTCTACCATCAAAAAAGATAACATCAATGCCATAGGCTCTTGACAATGCGGTAAGGGCTTCTTTTGCCCTAAAAATTGCCCAGTTTGCCATTAAATATCCTCCATCTTTTGTTCCATCACTAAAACCGAGCATAATGGTTTGCTTGTTACCTCGTTCTTCTAAATGCGCTCTGTAATTAGGATTTGTATAGAGGTCTTCCATCACTTGTGGAGAGGCTTCCAGATCTGTAACTGTTTCAAAAAGCGGTACGATATCTGCCGTAAGTTTATCATGAAATGCAACCACCTTGAGCATTGCAAACAATTGTAACACATTTAATGTTGTTTGATTATTACTGATAATATATCGATTACATGCAATTTCTCCATTTTCAATCTGAATAGCTTTCATAGCTTTAATGGTCTCCGTAATGTTTATGGCCATTTCATCTTTGAAGGTCATATCTCCAATAGATCCATCAATTTCAGATAAGAGTTTTAATTGTGTCTCTAATGGGAGCTCAAAATAGTTTTTAGGGAACAAATCACTTCCGTTTGCGATAAGCTCAGTCACCAAAGCACTAAACATTTTATCATGAACTCTACTATCCTGACGAATATCTAAACTAGCAAAATGGTAGCCAAAAAGTGTAGTTCGGTTTATTAAGGAGGTGATTTTATCAACATATAAAGATTGGTGCTCTTTAATTAATTGATCTCTAATGGCATTGAGTTCGCTTCTAAACTCTAAAAGTGATATTTGATTATCTTTATTGAGCAATGTATTATGTAGACTGTGATTAATTGTAATTATTTGAGAACGAATACCCTTAAACGTGAGTCGTCTACGTAAGTATTTAATATCTTTTATATATTTTTTGATAATTGATTCTTTGAGTTTTTTGGCTACATCTAAGGTTATTTGCGGTGTAACAAAAGGATTCCCATCTCTATCACCTCCAGGCCAGAAACCAATATTAATAATTGGATTATCAATTTCTCTGGCGTCAAAAATATTCTCCTGAACGTAGTCATAAATAGATCCAAAAGAATGGTAAAACACATTTTTTAGATACCAGATAAGATTTACAGCCTCATCATAAGGTGTTGGTTTGTGATCTTTAAAGAACGGGGTTTTTCCAAGTTGAGCCAATAGTTCGTTTATTTCAACAAGGTTATCGTCTTTGATAGCTTCGGCAAGATCAGTAATAATTCCCAGAACTGTTCCTGGATAGAATTGAGTTGGATGCGCTGTTAACACAATACGAACCTTAAACGACTCCAGATAGTCTTGAAGTAATTGCTTTTTATTCTCCGCTTCAGCGTTTTCTTTCAAACTTCTCAGTGTTCCAATACCTTCCATATTATGAACTATAGAAAATGCGGCATCTTCAACAGCATCAAACAAAACGACCTGACGTTCAATGTACTGTATAAAACGAAACAACAAATTGATCTGACTTTGCTTATTACGTCTGCCTTGATACTTTTTAAAGAACGTCTCCACTATAGTGGTTGGATCATCTCCTGATTCAAATCCATTCTTACAAGTTTCATGAAATAATGGAAGTAATACCACAGTTTTGGAAATGGTATCAAAAGGTAATGTCATAAAAATACTGTTATAGATACGGTATTTAGACAATACATTTTGTTTAAATCTAGTCAGTTTAGTTTGCGTTGGCATGATATCAATTATTTATATAAAAATACTAAAGGAAAAGCTGTTGAAGCAATTTATATGGTGTTTTTACGGAATTTTTAATCATAAAAAGAGTTCGTTATCAATCCGTCAATAAAATCGAAATTTAACTAGAAATTAATAGTAAAATTGTAAGAAAATATAGCGTTATATTGTATTTTTATGTTGATAACCTATTGCATTGCAGCTAATTCTGTTTTCATATTTTAATCTGTTTTGGATCAACCGTTGATTTTATCAAAATTCTATGCTATGAAAAAAATTAAATTAAACAGTATCAACTTCTGGTGTACCTCATTACTGTCTTGCCTTATGGTATTACAAATACCTGCTCAGGATTCTGAAGACCGCATTTTAGAGACGTATCAAACTTATTTCAGTGCACCAAGAGAAATTGCCTTTATTCATCTCAATAAGTCAACCCTTATCACAGGTGAAATGTTAGGCCTTACGGCCTATGTCTTAGAGCAATCCTCAAAAAAACGCTCCTTACTTACTACAAACTTGTATTGTACTATTAGTGACAAAAATGGAATCGTCATAAAAGAGAAGCTACTACTGGTTGAAAACGGTATTTCTTCTAATGTATTTAATATTGATAATTCATTTGCTTCAGGATATTACACTATCAAAGCATATACAAGCTGGATGAAAAACTTTAATGAACAGACTCACTTTCAGCAAACCATCAGAATAATTAATGAAGAAAAAGGCACTGAAATTGCAAGCGACATTGCCGGTAATGCAATTGATGTTCAACTATTGGGTGAAGGCGGACATTTACTTTATGATGTATTTAATACTGCTGGAGTGATAGCTAAAAACGACAAAGGACAAGGCTTGTCTATGGCAAATGTTAAGATATTAGATGCAAATGACGCAGTGATTAGTCAAACAACACTTAATCAATTTGGAATTGGGAAAACATTTTTCTTGCCCGAACGAGGTAAATCGTACTTTATTGAAGTCACCCACAATGGTAAAGCCATTAAAAAGCCAATAGATACTATAGATTCAAAAGGGTTAGTTTTTAGCATTAATGAAACACAAGATAATCTGGGTATTAGTATCAAAACTAATACTGCATCGATTTCTCAATTGAAAAACAAGGACTTTAAATTGGCCATTCATAATGGTTCCGATATAAAGTTATTACCAATAAAAATTCTAAATGAACGCGAAGATCTCTTAATTCCTTTAAAAGATCTCGAGAAAGGCATAAACATATTGACGCTTCTCGATCACAATAATAGTCCGATTCTTGAACGATTGTTTTTTAATTCCAAGGATATAACCATACCAGATATATCCATTTCAAAAATAAGAAAAGCACCCGATTCGTTGACCATCACATTAAACATAAAAAATATAAATCCTGAGGCATTTCACAACCTCAGTATTTCAACACTTCCGAATGGGACAAAAAGTTATAATAATCAACATAATATCTTATCTCATACGTATTTGCAACCCTACATCAAGACTCCAATTGAAAACGCCAGATATTATTTTAAAAACACTTCAAATGAAATCAAATATGATCTCGACTTGCTTCTACTTACTCAAGGATGGAGCAGTTATAATTGGCAAGGCATTTTCAATTCAACACCAATTCTAAAGCATAGTTTTGAACAAGGTATTGAAGTCGTTGCCAACTTAAATGAACGCTTAGAAGGCACATATTTAGTATATCCTTTAAGAAATAGTTCAACACAGGTGTTTCAGGTGAGTAAAGACAATGAGCGATTTATTCATAGAAAGGCATTGCCTGTAGATAGTGATAAATTAAAAGTAGGATACATCAATACTTTTAACACACCAAGCGCTCCAAAATTGTATCCGCAATTTTTTCCTTCAAAAATTCCTGATTTTGATAAAGAGTATAACGACATTTATATTCAAAATACGGTACTCAATAATGTTGAAGAGTTTCCAGTATTACAATCTAGCTGGGGCAAAACAGAAGAATTAAAAGAAGTGGTAGTTACCGCTGAAAAGGAACGCACGTATAGAGATGATCTAAAAGTGAGCTCAAACGGAACGAAACTCTTTAAAATTGGAGATTCTGATAAACAAACAGGAAAACCTTTATCCGCTTATTTACAATCAATAGGTATAAATGCTCGTTATGATAATCAGAATAAACTCTTCACAATTAACGGTCAAACGACATCAAGTGCCTTAATGGTATATTTGGATGATATCCCTCTTCAAAGTTTTGAAATCTTAAGCACGTTTAACATGGATTTGGTTGACAAAGTATCTTGGAATAAATATGGTGCCACTGGGTTACGTGGTTGGCTCGGTATTTTGAAGATTTACACGAGTCCGGGTTATTACTATAGAAATCAAGGGAAAATAAAAGTTACAACTGAATTTGATTTTCCTTTAACCTTTAGCAGAGCTAAGCGGTATTATACACCTGAATACAATAATTTTGATACTAACTTCTTTCGTGAATATGGTGTTATTGGCTGGTCACCAAATGTGATAATTGATAAAAAGGGAAAATTAACCTTCACAGTGGTAAATACTGGAACAGAACATATAGAGTTGTATATTGAAGGAATCATTAACGATGATATATTAGTTTCGAAAAAAGTTGACGTATCGTTTTAAACCTTAGAGAATTACTAATCTAAAGAACATTTAATCAACATAGCAAATGATATCACAAAATATATATAGTCACTCCATCTTAATTTTTTTAATTTCAATTGTTGGTTTGAATCTTAGTTACGCTCAAGAAAACAGTAATGACGACTATATTGTAGATGCTTTTAAAAGTTACTCTGAAGCGCCTCGTGAACTTATTTTTGCTCATCTTAATAAATCCACATATATCTACGGTGAAATGCTTGGTTTTACGGCATATGTCTTTGATAAATCATCAAAAAAGCGTTCTTCACTGACTACCAATTTATACTGTACTATTTCTGATCTTGAAGGGAATATCATCAAGAAAAAACTCATTCAAGTTAAAGACGGTATTGCATCTAATGTGTTTTACGTCGATGAGGGTTTAGCTGAAGGCACATTTATTTTTAAAGCTTACACCAACTGGATGCTTAACTTTGAAGAACAAAACCATTTTCAGCAAGTATTTAATGTGTTAAACGCCGATAAAGAAACCGAAATTGACAATCCTATTGTTGATAATAATATTGATATTCAAATCTTAGGTGAAGGCGGACATTTAATTTACAACACACTCAATACTGCTGGTGTAATCGTCAAAAACAAATACGGCAAAGGACTAAAGAATGCTAAAGTTCAAATAGTGGATGATACCGAACAGGTCGTCAACGAATTTAGACTCAATCAATTTGGTATCGCCAAAGTATTCTTAAATCCAGAATCAGATAGAACCTATTTTGTTAGAGTATTTCGTTATGATAACTATGATCAAATTGAAATTAAGAATATTAAACCCATTGGATTCAATGTCTCAATCAATGAACTTAAAGATAAACTCTCATTACAGTTTTCTACAAATGAAGCCTCTATGAATGTTTTAAAAGCCAAAACTTTTAATTTGGCAATTCATAACGGTGGAGAGATTAAAGTGATTCCCTTTACGATGACCGATCTTAAAAAAACAATGCTAATCCCTAGAGAAGAGTTGTTTTCAGGTATAAATATCTTTACTGTTTTTGATGAAAAAAATAGTCTTGTTCTTGAACGACTTGCTTTTAATCATATAAATCTTGAAACAACAACAACTATGCTTGTTTCAACTACTCCCAAAAAAGATTCTTTACTGGTTAAATTAAGAGTTGAAAACCACAAGCCTGAGAGCTTTCAGAATGTAAGTATATCTGTGTTACCTAAAGACACTAAAAGTTATAATCATCAATATGATATTATTTCTCAAATCTATCTACAACCCTATATTAAAACACCTATTGAAGATGCTGGGTATTATTTTAAAACCAATGATAGAAAAACGCGATATGATTTAGACAATATGTTGCTTACACAAGGATGGAGTTCGTATGATTGGACTAACATTTTTAATTTTGATAATGTGTACAAATATGATTTTGAACAAGGCATCACTGTCACTTCTAATATCAATGGCAAAACAAAGCCAGGCGTATACATTACATATCCTCTTGAAAATAGTTCGTCCCAATTATTTACTATTACTGAAAATGATAAAGTATTTGCTTCTAAGGGTTTTATTCCAGTTGACGATGAACGCTTTAAAGTAGGTTATATCAATAAGAAAAGTGAACCGAGAGCGCCTGCAGTTTATCCGCAATTTAACCCGTCCACATTTCCCGAGTTTAAACGGTTGTATCAATATAATCAACCTGATATTTCCGAATTGACTCCTGAAACTGTCATTCCAAAAACACCGAGTTCTTGGAGTGAAATTGAAAAACTAGATGAAATCTTAATAACTGCAAAAAAAGAGAAAACCAAACTCGAAAAACTTCAAGAGAAAAAAACCAAAGGAAAAATCTTTGAAATTAATGATATCGAAAGATTAAGAGCAACCCCTTTGCATGTGTATTTAAATCAAATTGGGTTTGTTTCTAGCTACGACTATCTAAATGGCGTATTTACTATTGTCAACCAAAGAGTAAAAACTGGAAATCCTGTTCCAGCTGTATATTTAGATGATGCCCTCATCCAACAAAGTGACTTTAGCATTCTATCTTTTATCACCATAGAAACTATTGATTACATTGACGTGGACTACTTTGGTATTGGCGGTGGCTTTGGAGGTCAACAAGCGGGTTTCATAAAAATATATACTACAGGAGAATTTTATGGAAGAAATGCAGGTAAAAACAATAGTGTTGCAGAGTTCGAATTTCCTTTAACCTTTGATTCTAAAAAAGAATTCTATACCCCAAAGTATCAGTTTTATAATACCACTTTCTTTAACGAATATGGAACTATCGACTGGAAACCGAAATTAAAAGTGGACGATAACGGCATGATTAAGTTTAAGATTGTAAACTCTGAAACTGAGCAAATCAAGCTTTTTATTAATGGTATTGTAAATGACAATGCATTGCTATCTGAAACGAAAACTATAATAACATCAAAAACGAATTAGCATTTTTCTACCATAGGACTTTAGTCTTTTGACAATACTTAAGTTTTTAAAAATCAATCAAATAGGAAGTATAAAAATCAAATTTTAACTAGAAATTAATAGTTGATTTGTAAGAAAATATAACGTTATGTTGTAAATTTATAGTTGAAAACCATCAAATTACGTTTTACAGGTGTAATTTAAAAAAAACGATTGTATGCCTACCAACTTTAATTTCAGAGCTACTCTTACCAACTATTGTTTTTTAATTATAATTCTAAGTGTATTTCATCTTAATGCTCAAGAGCCATCAAATGATGAATATATTGTAGATGCTTTTGAAAATTACTCTGAAGCGCCTCGTGAACTTATCTTTGTTCATCTTAATAAATCCACTTATATCAATGGTGAAATGCTTGGTTTTACCGCATATACCTTTGACAAATCATCAAAACAACGCTCATCGTTAACAACCAATTTGTACTGTACTATTTCTGATCTTGAAGGAAATATCATCAAGAAAAAACTCATTCAAGTTAAAGATGGCATCAGTTCTAATGTGTTTTACGTTGATGATGGTTTAGCTGAAGGCACATTTATTTTTAAGGCTTACACCAACTGGATGCTTAACTTTGAAGAACAAAACCATTTTCAGCAAGTCTTCAATGTACTTAATGCTGATAAAGAAACTGAAATTGATAATTCTATTGTCGATAATGATATCGACATACAAATTCTAGGTGAAGGCGGACATTTAATATACAACACACTCAATACTGCAGGTGTGATTGTAAAAAACAGGTTTGGGAAAGGATTAGGAAATGCTAGAGTCCAAATTCTCGATGACACAGAACAAGTGGTCAATGAGTTTAGACTCAATCAATTTGGCATTGCTAAAGCTTTTTTAAATCCAGAACCTGATCGTAAATATTATGTAAAAGTATTCAGAAATGATACGTTTGACATCACTGAAATCACTAACATCAAAGCCAATGGTTTCAATGTAACCATTAATGAAATTAAAGATAAATTTTCACTGCAGTTTTCAACTAATAATTCATCATTAGCTATTTTAAAAGACAAACGCTTTAACCTTGCTATTCATAATGGTGGAGATGTGAAGGTGATTCCTTTCAGCATGGTAGATTTGAAAAGATTATTGCTCATTCCAAAATCAGAGTTGTTTTCAGGAATAAATATTTTCACAGTGTTTGATGAAACGAATGCACCTATTTTAGAACGCCTTGTTTTTAACGATTTCAATGTTGAAAGAGCATCTGCAACTTTTATGTCCACAACACCAAAAAAAGACTCCTTGTTGATAAAGCTTAGAGTCGATAACCATGTGCCTGAAAGTTTTGAAAACATTAGTATTTCTGTTTTGCCTTCTGGCACTAAAAGCTATAATCATCAGCACAATATTCTATCTCAGATCTATTTACAGCCTTACATCAAAACACCTATACAAAATGCTGCTTATTATTTTAAAGCTAACGACAGAAAAACCAAATATGACTTAGATAATTTGCTGATTACGCAAGGATGGAGTTCTTACGATTGGACTACAATATTTAATTTCGACAATATTTATAAGTACAACTTTGAGCAAGGCATTACTATCACATCAAATATCAATGGAAAAACTAAACCAGGCATTTATATAGCGTATCCTCTTGAAAATAGTTCATCACAATTATTTACAATAACCGAAGATGATAAAGTCTTTTCTTCTAAAGGTTTTGTACCAATAGACAATGAGTTATTTAAAGTTGGATTTATCAATAATAAAAGTGAACCAAGAGCACCTGCTATTTATCCGCAATTCAGTCCATCCAAATTTCCAGAATTTAAAAGATTATATCAATACGCTGAACCCAATCTTTCTAAATTAACACCTGAGACTATTATTCCTAAAACACCAAGTTCATGGAGTGAAATTGAAAAATTGGATGAGATCTTATTAACTGCAAAAAAAGAGAAAACCAAACTTGAAAAACTCCAGGAAAAGAAAACAAGAGGTAAGATCTTTGAACTTGATGATAACGAAAGGTTAAGAGGAACGCCTTTGTATGTGTATTTGAATCAAATAGGTTTTTATGCAGACTACGACTTCCAGAACGGCATATTTACAATTACTAACCCTAGAGTAAAATGGGGTAATCCTGTACCACTTGTCTATTTAGATGGTGCACTCATACAAGAAAACAACTTTGAAGCCTTGTCGATACTCACCATAGAATCCATAGATTATATTGATGTGGAGTATTATGGCTTTGGTGGTGGAATTAGAGGTCAAGCTGGTTATATTAAAATTTACACGACTGGAGAATTTTATGGAAGAAATGGAGGAAAAAACAACAAGATTGCAGAATTTGAATTTCCACTCACGTTTGATTCTAAAAAGGAATTTTATACTCCAAAGTACCAATTTTACAATACCACATTCTTTACCGAATATGGAACTATTGACTGGAAACCTAATTTAAAAATTGACGAAAACGGGATACTCAGTTTCAAAATTTTCAATTCTGAAACTGAGGAAATTGATCTCTATATCAATGGTATTGTTAACGATAATTCATTACTATCTGAAACTATCATTTTAAAGGTATCTGATTCAAATTAAGTTTTAAAACTTTGTAATGTTTTAGAAGTTAGTCAGACCATTAACCTATGATAAAAACGTTTTCCGAATTTTCTACCAATGCCATTTTAAAAGTAGGTAACGAACAGTTGTTGTCTAAATTTTCCACCTCAAAACCCATTGGTTTGTACACGTTTATATGGGCAACCACGTCTTCAGTAAATGTAGTTGTAGATGGTGTTCCCCTAAGCTTGAAAGCCAATCAAATATTATCACTTACGGCTATTCAGTACTTTCAATTCCTTGAAGGAGAAGATGTTATCGTCTATCAATTTAACAGAGAGTTCTATTGCATCAAAGATCACGATAAAGAAGTGGGATGTGTCGGATTACTATTCTTCGGAAACGAGCATATTCCTGTGATCTCATTAGATTCATCTGAACAATATAAATTCAATATTTTACATGAAGTGTTTCTGGATGAATTAGAAACAACCGATACTATCCAAGCAGAAATGCTTCGTATGTTAATGGCCAGATTTATTATTAAAACAACACGCCTTTTAAAAGCAGATACAAGTCAGGTTATCACTTTTAAAGGTAAGAATGACACTCTAAGACATTTTAATTTGTTGGTTGAAACCCATTATAAAGAAGCACATAATGTGTCATTTTATGCTGACAAATTGAACAAATCTCCAAAAACACTTTCCAATAGTTTTGCCAAGTATGGCAAGAGTCCGTTACAAATCATACACGATCGTATCGTACTGGAAGCCAAACGTCAATTACTATACACTGATAAATCTTCAAAGGAAATTGCTTATGACATTGGTTTTGATGATGCCTCACATTTAAGTCGGTTATTTAAAAAACAGACTACTTTAACACCTTCCGAATTCAAAAGAAACGCTAAAATCTCTTTATAGGGAAAAATTGACATTTCAAAGGGAATTACTTCTATATATTGAACAGTTCCTCTATTGCATCTTTGTACTGTAAAATCAAAACACTTATAAAGATGAATTTAAAACACATATCTATTTTCAATTTAATTGAAATATTCAGATCCAGTCAAAAAAAGGTTATTCAAACCATAAGCCCAAAAACGCATTGTGAGCATCGACACATTCACGATTACTATTGTGATGCAGAAAAACCTCATATTAGTTAAGTTTATTAAGTAAAAAATATTCATAGGGAATAATTGACAATTCAAAAGGAAAAAACACCATTTCAAAACCATAACACGCATTGCATCTTTGCAGTGTAATAATTAATACAAATTAAAAACACATATTATGAACACATTTAATGTACCAACAAGAGAAAACGTAAGCGAAAATAACCAAGTTATTTTTGACAATTTAAACAAAGCTTTAGGATTTGTACCAAACCTATATGCAACCTATGCTAATAGTGACACTGCTTTAGAGAACTACCTTAACTTTTCAAACGCTAAAACATCATTATCCTCAAAAGAAAAAGAGGTTGTAAATCTGGCTGTAAGTCAAGTTAACAACTGTATTTATTGTTTATCTGCACACACAGCTATTGGAAAAATGAATGGTTTTAACGACGAGCAGATCTTAGAACTAAGATCAGGTAGAGCATCATTTGACACCAAATTAGATGCATTGGCAAGATTAGCCAGAAATATCACTGAAAATAGAGGAAATACAGACGAGAATGTATTGGATAATTACTTTAAAGCAGGTTATACTAAAGCCAATTTGATCGATACCATTTCTTTGGTTGGAGACAAGACCATATCCAATTACATTCATAGCACAACTAAAGTTCCTGTAGATTTTCCAGTGGCACCTTCATTAGAAGAAGCTTTCGTTTAAACTTAAATTAATAATCATAATAAAACACATAAATAAGATGAAAAAGATAGTTTCAATAGTCGTAATGGTTTTAGCATTTACATTAACTACAAATGCCCAAGATAAGATGATGAAATCAGATAAGATGGCGTCAAAAACTGTAAAAACCGTGTCTTTAGAGCAAACTAAAGGTGCATTTACGCAACAAGAATTGACATTAAAAGAAGGGTCTTATGTATTTGAGATCTTCAATAATAATGTTGGTCATCAAGTTGGATTTGTATTAGTTCCAAAAGGAAAAGATGCATCAAAAACTGAAAACCATATTTCAACTGCCTATGTCACAAAAGCAGTAGATAACAATGCTAAAGAAACCTCAAACGTTACTGTTTTAGAAAAAGGCGAATATGTGTATTTCTGTCCTCTGAATCCTACGCCTCAATATACCCTTATTGTAAAGTAAATTCTTAATTGATTGATAGCTAAAGCAGTTCTACACAATAGAGCTGCTTTTTTTTTATTGCTGTCAGCGTAATGTTAATGTTTTTATATCGACTTAAGAGTAGTACTGACATATTTTGTAACTTTATTGCTAAATTAAAAATTAAAAAGAAAAACAAATGAAACAAAAAACTACTCATACTATAGATTATGTTCCAAAAGCATTAGTTAGACACACTGTTCTTACTTTCATTTTTGCCTTAGCATATTCTACATTCTCTTTTGCTCAAGACTATGTACTAACTGGTGAAGGCTATGAAGCTATAGGTCCAGTTTGTGAATATTATCCCGCACCTAACCAAGAGCCATATTCTATACCAAATACAATTGTTAGAGCAAGAGAAGGTAATGAAACTAATGGCACTGAATGCTCTAACTTTATTGTAACTTATAACGGATTTACGCCTGAAGCGCAAGCTGCCTTTCAATACGCTGTGGATATTTGGGCAAATACACTAAGCTCAGATCAGCCTATTAGAGTTGATGCCACATTTGCACCTTTAGCTCCAGGAGTTTTAGGAAGTGCAGGACCTACTGGTTTTTTAACCATTTTTGGCCCAGGAGTTCCACCAAGTACAGTGTTTGCAAGAGCACTTGCTGAGTCTATAACCAATTCTAATTCAAATGGAATTGATCCTGATATTAATGCTAATTTTAGTAGTACAGCAAATTTTTATTTTGGTTTAGACGCTAATCCACCAGCTAATCAAATTGATTTTGTATCAGTTGTGTTGCATGAGCTTGGTCATGGTCTAGGTTTCTTTGGTTTTGCCAGTGCTAATGGTGCGAATACAGAGGGATCACTAAGAAACAGTGGTTTTGTACACATGTACAGTCAATTTGTAGAAAATGAAAACGCCACATCAATTTTAGACTTTACTGACCCTTCAGCAGAGTTATTAAATCAGTTTACTGGAGGTAATTTATTTAGTAATAGTCCACTTGCTACTGCAGCAAATGGAGGAACCATACCAGAAATTTGGGCGCCACCTACTTTTAATGGAGCTTCAAGTTATAGCCATTGGGATGAGATTGTTTTTAATGCACTTAATCCAAATGCCTTAATGACACCACAAATTGGACAAGGTCAGGCCATACATGATCCTGGAGCAATTACAATTGGTCTTTTTGAAGATATGGGATGGGTTATTTGTCCGTCACTTAGCGTGGAAGAGTTTACACTAGAAAGCTTAGAAGTCACTCCTAATCCTTTTATTGATACTATTAGAATCACATTACCAGGAAACTATAACGATAGTGATTTCAATATTGCTGTATTTGATGTCAATGGAAGACAAGTATTTGATAAAGATGTATCTAGTATCAATAGAATAATTGATGTCAATTTATCTCAGCTCAATGCCTCTATCTATTTTATGACCTTAGAAGATGCTAATACAGGATTAACAGTTACTAAAAAGATTGTTAGACAATAAATTTAACAGCATATACATATTAAAAAAACCTACGATGCACATCGTAGGTTTTTTTAGTTAATCCTGTATTGATTTTTTATTTACTCAGCATCAACAACTCATTACATACAATCTCTGTCGTATAACGCTTTTGACCATCTTTGTCATCCCAAGAACGATTGGTAAGTTTACCCTCTATGGCAATTTCTTTACCTTTGGTAACATATTCCTCTACTACTTTTACAAGTCCACCTCTAACGACAATATTGTGCCAATACGCTCGTTCAACTTTGTTTCCATCCTTGTCTTTATAGCTATCATCTGTAGCTAGAGAGAATTTTGCCATTTTGTTTCCGTCTTCAAAGTTGATAATTTCTGGATCTTGTCCTAATCTACCAATCAACTGTACTTTGTTTCTAAGTGTGTTCATAATTTTAAATTTTAATGTTAAACAGTTAATACTATTGAACCTTCATTGATTCAACACTGCAAATATGCGACACCTTGCAAATTTTAGTCGGTTGTTACTTATTTAAAATCGTTTGTAAATGTTTGTAGTCGTTTGTAAATGGAAATTTGTACCTTTACAATGGTATGACATACAATATAAACAAAGCCATAGAGATATTAGCACAAACCCCTGAAACCCTGAAGTCTTTTTTAGGTCAACTTTCTGAGGATTGGATCTACAACAATGAAGGTGAACATACATGGAGCCCTTTTGATATTATCGGACACTTGATTCATGGTGAAAAAACAGATTGGATCAACCGACTTCAAATTATTTTATCCAATTTAGAAGATAAAACTTTCGAGCCTTTCGATAGATTCGCACAATTTCAAGCCTCTAAAGGAAAAACATTACACCAATTACTCAACGAGTTCGAATTCCTTCGGAATAACAACCTAGAAACCTTAAAACAACTCAACATAACCGAAGAACAATTACAATTAAAAGGCATCCATCCCGAGCTTGGAGAAGTCACCTTATCTCAATTATTAGCAACTTGGGTAACTCATGATCTGGGTCATATAGCACAAATCTCCAGAGTTATGGCTAAACAATATACATCTGAAGTTGGACCGTGGGTTGGTTATATTTCAATTTTAAATACATAAACTATGCAAAAAAAATGTCCGGAATGTGGTGAAAAAATAGTGGGTAGAATTGATAAAAAATTCTGTAGTGATGCTTGCCGTAACGCTTATAATAACGCGATTAATAAAGACAGCAAAAACCTTATTAGAAACACCAATAACCGATTGAGAAAAAATTACAGAATACTGGAAGAGCTCAATCCTGATCAAAAGAAAAAAGTATCCAGAGCTCGTATGGTCGAGAAAGGATTTGACTTTAATTACTTTACAAGTATTTACACTACAAAAGCCGGAACAATCTATTACTTTGTTTATGATCAGGGATATTTACCACTCGAAGGCGACTATTATGCTCTGGTGAAACGAGAAAGCTAAACGATGTAACGTTTTCAATATTTAGACTACTTATATTTTACAACCAAACTAACTTGCATGAGCACTCCCATCATCATTATTCTAATTATTTCCGCTATAGCCATTATTGCGTTTTTAGTCTATTACTATAATGAAAGGCAGGTGATCATAAGAACGCTTTCAAAAATACCTGTTAAACCTGCTTCTAGTTTAAGAACTAATGAACTCTCTAAAGTAAGCGGAAAAGCCTTGCATGTAAAAGAACCGCTTCTAGCACCTTACTCTCAAAGAAAATGCGTGTTTTATCAAATTGTTATTCAGCAAAAAGTAAGTAATGGTAAGAGTTCACATTGGAAAACTTTAGTCAAAGACGAACGTTTTCAGGATTTCTTTATTGATACTAACGGAGACTTTGTTATTGTAAAACCTACAAATGACCCAAGAAACTACATTAGTTATTTGGTAAAAGACAAAAAACAAACCTCGGGGACTTTTAATGACCCAACACCTCAATTTGAAGCTGTTCTAAGGCGCTATAATATTAGACCAGAAAACTTTTTTGGTTTTAATAAGCGCTTGCGTTACAAGGAAGGTGTTATTGAAATAGGCGAGCAAATTACTGTAGCCGGAATTGCAAAATGGAAAACATTAAACGAACCATTGCCTGAATATCCGTATTCTAAAATAGCTGAATTAGAAAGTAATGGTAATCAAAAACTAATCATTACCGATATTCCCGAAGTACTGCCACAAACCAGAAGGCGATAGTTATTTCCAGTTTTGCCCTTTCAGCTCAATAGCTGCTTTAAGAATATCTTTCTGGCTAATTTGTCCAACCAACTTCCCATTTTCAACAATTGGGAAACGACGAATTTTCGATTCTAAAAATCGATTTGCAGCATCAAATACATTCATATTACCATCAATGGTTTCAACATGTTTTGCCATTCTATTTTCAACTGTATGTTGTTCCATTGGCATATTGTAATATCTGCTTTCACTAATTTGCTTCAAACAATCTCCTTCGGAAATAATTCCTACCAGTTCATTGTTCGCATTAACCACTGGTCCTCCAGAAATTTTATTTTTTATTAATGTTTGAATCACTTCTTCGACAGTTTGCTCTGGTTTGAAAGTAATTAGATCTCGAGTCATAAAATCACTCACTTTAATTGCTACTGTTGTGTCTGCAGTATTTTGCTGCTTCCTTGCCCCTTGAAAACTTTTAATGCCCATAACCAATTTTTTTAGTGTTGAATTTAAAGTTACTGAAAATAAGTGAATTATACCAATACCAGATTCAGGGTAATAATTTGTAAATTTCGTATTCTTAAAAAACAGAACTTTGAGTCATAAAATTTGTGTTATTGGATGTGGATGGCTAGGATTTCCATTAGCAAAAAAACTTGTTGAAAGTCATTTTATAGTGCATGGCTCCACAACATCTTTTGATAAAATGGAGAAGCTTAAAAAGGCGAATATCATTCCTTTTTTGATAGAATTTACTTCGGATGGTATTCAAGGTGATATCAAAGCCTGTCTTTCAGGTTGCCATACACTTGTTTTAAATATTCCACCTGGACTGCGTAAGAATCCTGAAAGCAATTACGTTCAAAACATGAAACAGCTCATTCCACATATTGAAACATCTTCGGTTGAAAACGTACTATTTATTGGCTCTACTTCGGTTTATGATGACCAATACACTTCTCCTGTTATTACTGAAATGTCTAAAACTTCATCAGATCCAATTGCCTTAAAATTATTAGAAGTTGAAGCTCTTTTTCAGAATAATAAAACCTTTAAAACAACACTATTGAGATTTAGCGGACTCTTTGCTAAAGATAGACATCCTGCCACATTTTTATCAGGACGAAAAGAACTAAAAAATGGAAGTTCTCCTGTAAATTTGATCCATAGAACCGATTGTATTGAAATTATACTTTTAATATTAAAACAAAATATATGGAACATTGTCTTTAATGCTTCAACGACGCCTCACCCTTCAAAACAAGAGTATTACACAAGGGTATGCGAAGATATGGATATCCCAATTCCAGAATTCAAAACTGATACAGCAGATAAAGGAAAAATTATCAATTCTGAAAAGTTGGTACACCTTTTGAACTATGACTTCCAGGTAAAACTCTAATAATTAGCAGACTTTTAAGAATTAATGCCATTAATTTTTTTAGATTTGGCGCAATAAAATTAAGAAACTGATGAAAAAACTTATACTTCTTCTGGCAGTAGTAACAACATTTAATGTCTCAGGACAATCAAAATCTGAATTAGTAAAACATTTTGAAGCTTACTACAAACAAATGAAAGGGCAAGGTGATGTGCAAGGAGTGATCAATGCTATGACTCACCTCAATGTACTACAACCAAGTCAGGCTCGACTGGATACGCTAGCATATATCTATGCGTCTGAAGGTAGAAACCTTGAAGCACTTAACACTATTGGAATTGAAAAGAATCCAACAGATACTGATATGAATACTGAAGTCAAAGCAATTGCTTTAAAAGCACTCAATCAACCTGAACGCGCTATAGTATTTTATGAAGAATTATTTAAAAGAGATGCTAACTCTTATTTAGCTTATGAAATAGCTGATTTAAAAATCCAAATGCAAGATTTAGCTGGTGCAAAGGCAAAGATCGATTACGGATTAGTAAATGTTAAAGAGGATCAAAAACGTGGTTATTACGAATCGCAAAGACCATATGAAGTATCACTTAAAGGTGCATTGACATATTTAAAAGCTTTGGTTCTTTTTAATATGAATCAAACCGATAACCTAGATGCAGCAATTGCACTAATGGACGAAGCTCTCGCAATGGATGCTAACTTTAATTTAGCTAAATTGAGTAAGGACGCTTTACTAGCAAAAAAGACTGAGAAAAAAGAATAGTTTAAAAACAATTATACATAAAAAAGCACCCGATTTGGGTGCTTTTTTGTGTGATATAAATGGGTATTACCATATTCTTACACGCTCTTCTGGAGCTAACCACATTTTATCGCCTTCTTTAATATTAAATGCTTCATAGAACGCATCAATATTTTTAAGTGGCTGTATAGCTCTATAAATACCTGGCGAGTGAGGATCTGTTTTGATTTGAGTTCTCAACGCATCATCTCTGGTTAAAGTTCTCCAAACTGTTGCCCAGGACATAAAGAAACGTTGCTCGGCTGTAAATCCGTCAATATCATCAGGTCGTCCATTTTCAGCAAAATGTAATTGTAAACCATCATAGGCACCAAGAACACCTCCTAAATCACCAATATTTTCACCTAATGTAAATTTACCGTTGATGTATACACTATCCATAACTTCAATAGCACTGTATTGCTCAGCTAGAGCATTTCCTCGCTTAGTAAATTCTTCAAGATCTTGATCAGTCCACCAATTCTTTAGGTTTCCATCACCATCAAAACGTGCTCCTGAATCGTCAAAAGCATGTGAAATCTCGTGACCAATAACTGCTCCAATACCACCATAATTTACAGCCTCATCTGCTGTCCAGTTGTAAAAAGGAGGTTGTAAAATAGCTGCTGGAAAAACGATTTCATTATTTCTAGGATTGAAATATGCATTAACCATTTGTGGTGGCATTCCCCATCTTGATTTATCTACTGGCTCTCCAATTTCTGATAAATTTTTCTCCTTTTGCCAGTGACCAACCGCTAGCATATTTTCAGTAAAAGAATTACCTTCTTTTACTTTCAATTCAGAATAATCTTCCCACTCATCTGGATATGCAATTTTCACTGTGAATTTGTCTAATTTCTCTACAGCTTTCTTTTTAGTTTCATCTGTCATCCAATCTAACTTCTGGATTCTATTTTGGAAAGCTGTGATCACATTAGCAATCATTTTTTCTGCCTTTTCTTTTGCTTCAGGTGGGAACTTTGCATCTACATACAACTTACCAATAGCCTCACCAACAGTACCATCTACGGTTCCTAAAGCACGCTCATCTGCTGGACGCATTTTTTGAGCTCCATTTAAAGTCTTACCGTAAAACTCCCAATTTGCTTTTTCAATTTCAGTAGTTAAAAATCCTGCAGCGCCATTAATCGTACTCCAATCCATTAATGTTTTTATATCCTCTATTGATGTTGCTTGCAAGAAGTCGCTTAACGCAGCCATGTATGTAGGTTGCATCACATTGAGTGTTTCCATCTCTGCTGTAATCCCTAAATCTTTAACCATTTTACTCCAATCAATTGAAGGAGACATTTTTTGCAAATCCTCTAATGTGGTTGGATTGTTGTAATTACGAGCATCACGCATTGCTACTTTATCCAGTCTAGGCTCTGCTAATTTGGTTTCCATTTCTAAAACTTTAATAGCAGCCTTATCAGCATCTTCTTTACTGTAATTGATATATTGAAGCATTCTAGATACGTGATCTACGTATTGCTCTCTAATTTCTTTAGATTTTGCATCTTGATCCAAGTAGTAATCGCGTTGTAATCCTAAACCGCCAGGAAATACCCAAGCCATATTCATACTACTATCATTGAGGTTTGCACTAGACCCTATACCTGCAAAAGGTGCTGACACACCAATAGAAGTTGCAACAACAGTTTGCATATCATTAATATTCTTGATACCATCAATTTGATCTAAAAACGGCTGTAGTGGTTTTATACCTGCTTCATTTCTTGCCACAGTATCTAACTCTGTTTCAAAAATTAGAAGCGCTTTCTTTTGGTCTGTACCTTCTTCATACGTTCCAAGCTCCTTAGAAGTATTCATAATTTCAAGTACATCTTTTCTAGTATCTTTACGTAAAACACCAAATCCGCCCCAACGTGTTTCGTCTTCAGGGATTGTTGTTGTCTTTGCCCAATTACCATTAACGTAATTGTAAAAATCATCTTTCGGACTAACAGAAGTGTCCATGTTCTCGAGAACAATTCCAGGAATTTTCTCTGCCATGGCAATTTCTTCTTTTGGTTCTTCCTTACATCCTAAAAATGCAAAAAGCCCCAATACAGAAACCACCATAATACTTTTAATATTGGTTTTCATAATGTGTGTGAAAATTAAATTTGATTAAAATTAGTTATTAATAAGAAGCTTAAAAGCTCATTTTGTTACATATTAACAAAACATTAAGAGAAATAAATACTCGAAAAAACAAATTATTCTGATTTGATTACATTATTCTTTTCAAATTCAAATTTCTTATTAATTTGAAGATTAAGATTAGAAACAGCAACCAGAAGTTCCTTAATAGCCACTATTTTATTCTGTTTCTCAATATTATTAAGCCTTAATAAGCTATTTAATTTTTGTGCTTTTGTGTCTAATGCGGTTATTCTGGCTAGTATTTCATTGGTTTGAAGATTTACAGGCATTTCAGTTCTAAACTCAAGAAAAAATGTTTTTAGAAGCAAGCGCTCAGTACTAAAGAAATTCAAGTCTGCTTTCTTTAATGCTTCAATATGTGTAGTAAGCTCTTGGTATTTTTGCCAGTCGTTAACAGCCGTTTGAGAGTCTGCACTAAGTCCGAAATCAGCATATTTCAAATCAGAGATCTCTTTTTGAGTTATCGTTTTTGCATCAATCTGCTCTTGAGTTTCTTTAATAGCAGTAGAAGCCTTATCCTCATTACAATTGATTAGAAGTAAACAAAAACCAATATAAAAAAGCACATATTTTCGCATAATTATGACATCTTCAATTTGAGGTAAATATAGGCAAAGCGTATAAATCTGATACTCAATTAACAAAAATTAAAGAGTTGTTAATTTTACGTTTTTATGTTTTTTGTGGCCTTTATTCTTGTTATTTTTGAACTAAAGATCAAACACATATTTTTATGCCTAAAGTATTAATCATTGGTGCCTGTGGACAAATTGGTTCGGAGTTAACTTTTAAACTAAAAGAGATTCACGGTTCTGAAAATGTTGTTGCCAGTGATATTAATTACAACAATCTTGATGTTGTAAACTCAGGAATCTTTGAAATTGTTGATGCACAAGATTATAGTTCTGTTAGAGATTGTGTAGAAAAACATGATATAGACACTGTTTACTTAATGGCAGCTATGTTAAGTGCTACAGGTGAAAAATATCCTATGAGAGCTTGGGATCTTAATATGACATCACTTTTTCATGTCTTAAATTTGGCAAAAGATGGTTTCATAGATCACGTTTTTTGGCCTTCTAGTATTGCTGTTTTTGGTCCTACTACACCTGCAACAGAAACTCCTCAACATACCACCATGGAACCAACAACAGTTTACGGCATCACTAAACAAGTGGGAGAACGTTGGTGTGAATATTACCATAATAAGTATGGTGTAGATGTTAGAAGTCTTAGGTATCCTGGTCTTATCAGCTGGAAAACCAAACCTGGTGGAGGTACCACAGATTATGCCGTTGAAATTTATCATCAAGCTGTACAAGGTAATCCTTTTGAGTGCTTTTTATCTGAACATACTGAACTCCCTATGATGTTTATGGAGGATGCTATCAATGCTACTGTTAATATCATGAAAGCACCTTCCGAGACTATTAAAATTAGGTCGTCATATAATTTGGCTGCTATGAGTTTTACACCCTTGGATATTTCCGAAGTTATAAAAACACATATTCCTGATTTTAAAATCACTTACAATCCAGACTTTAGACAACACATTGCTGATAGCTGGCCTAAATCTATTGACGATTCTTCCGCAAGAGCAGACTGGAACTGGCATCATGAATATGATCTTGAAAAGATGACTACTGAAATGATTTCACAGTTGCGAAAGCAATACCAAGATTCAGAAATAAATTCCTAAAAACCCTGATGACATTTTTATGTGTTTAGAGATGTACCTGTAAAGAGGTATTAATCTAAACTGTATAAAATGAATTCAAAACTTATTCCCTTAGTTGTTACTTTAATTGGAGCCATTTGCTTTGGTGGAAGTTTCTTTATGTCTAATTCATCATCTGGTGATTTGGATGTAGACATTGATAAAACAGTATTTATAATGCCTGCAGCACATCGTGTTTATGGCAATCCAGATGCTTTGAACGGAAAATACCATGTATTATACTTGGCATAATTATAAGAAAAAAGCGTCATTCTAGTTAAAAACAGAGCTATCTGATTCACCTGTAGATATAACAGGTTAGTCAATATCATACAGTGGAAAAGTATAGTGCAATATTGTGCATTTTAAGCCTAAACTTTATATATTGCATGTATGACTAAATTCAAATTACTTTTTGTAGTTCTCTGTATGGTGTCATTGTCTTGCAAAAAAGAAGATAAGAGCATAAGTACACCTGTTTTTAATACTGAAGATTTAAATTCTGCTAACAGCGTATTACTTGAAAGTGTTATGGAAGACGCCTTTACACCTCCTGTTGCCAGTAGAATTTATGCGTATTCTCATTTGGCACATTACATCACATTGCAAAGCGTTGATCAAGATCAATTAATTGAGATTACTTCCAAGTTGAATGGATTAGATAATTTTGAAGTTCCTGAAATCAAGGATATCGATGCAAGACTTTCAGCATTACTATCGTTTTCTGCAATAGGTAAAAAACTTATTTATTCAGAGCAGTTCTTCGTAGATCACACAGAAGCTTTAAAAGACAAAGCTAAAGCTCGTGGTATTTCAGATGACATCATAAAAAATTCTGAAGCCTATTCTCAAAATATCACTAAACAACTCAGTGCATGGATTGATAAGGATATGTATACTGAAACACGAACATATCCTCGTTTTACCAGTACCAAAAAACCTGAAAACTGGCGAGAGACTCCTCCAGATTATGCAACAGGACTAGAACCACATTGGGATAATATTAGAACTCTAGTGATAGACAGTGCTAATGTGTATTCGGCAAAGCCACTACCTGCATACAGCACAGATAAAAATTCTGATTTCTACAAAATGGTCGATCAAGTCTATCAGGAATCTCTCAGGAAAACTGAAGAGACCGAAAAAATTGCTTGGTTTTGGGATTGTAATCCTATAATGACAGTACATAAAGGACATATGGTGACTACCATTCATAAGTTTACACCTCCTGGCCATTGGCTCAATATTGTTAATCAGATCACTCAAAAAGAACAGTCAAATTATTATACAGCTACAAAAGCCTATACATTCACATCAACTGCAATGTTTGATGCCATTATTGCTGCCTGGCATGTGAAGTATAAAACAGATTTAGTAAGACCTATTACATACATTCAGGAATATATTGATCCCGATTGGGAACCTGTTCTACAAACACCTCCATTCCCAGAATATACTAGTGGACACAGTGCTACTTCGGCCTCTGCTGCTGAAGTACTCACACAGGTTTTTGGTGATAATTATGCATTTACAGATCATACACAATTGCGATTTGGACTTGAAGAACGTTCGTTTAAATCATTTAGAGAAGCTGCAAATCAGGTCAATCTCAGTAGGTTCTATGGCGGAATTCACTATATGCAAGGTGTTGAAGAAGGTGGTAACCAAGGTGCTTATATAGCAAACCTTATATTAAAAAAACTACAACCATAATATGGTGCGACACGTAAGAGCTTTTATTGTATTTGGTTTTACAATACTGTGTTTTAATTGCAAAACAGATGAAAAGCATAGTACTACAGACTCAACAACTACGGAAGTAATAGACTCCAATGTTGAAACAGCTTTATTTGAGTACTTATCGCCATCTACAACCAATATTAATTTTAAAAATGAGATTGTTGAAACCGAAAATTTCAATATTCTGTTATATGAATATTTGTATAATGGAGGAGGTGTTGCTATTGGCGATATTAATAATGATGGATTAGACGACATCTATTTTTCAGGCAATGCTGTTGAAAATAAATTATATCTCAATCAAGGTGACTTTAAATTTAAAGACATCACAAATGATGCTCAGGTTAATGGTGGTTCTGGTTTTAAAACCGGTGTAACTATGGTAGACATCAACAATGATGGTTTATTAGATATCTATGTTTGTAAATCGGCTGTTAGTGAAGACGCATTGCGAAGAAATGTACTCTATATTAATAATGGAGATTTAACATTTACCGAAAGTGCTAAAGCTTATGGTCTAGACGATTCTGGGTATTCTGTACAGGCGTATTTCTTTGATTCTGATGGTGATAATGATCTTGATGCTTATGTTTTAAATCACTCCAGTGATATGCGTGAGTCTAATTCTTTAAAGGTGACTCAAAACGAAAACGGAGATATTGTCATGGCGACACCAAAATCTTTCGAAAATAGAACTGATAGGTTTTACGAAAATAAAGGCAACACATTTACTGACATTTCAAAACAAGCTGGTGTATTAAATGATGCCTTTGGTCTGAGTGCAGTCATTGGCGATTTTAATAATGATTTTAAACCTGATATTTATGTCTGTAATGACTATATGATGCCAGACAGACTTCTCATTAATAAAGGAAATAATAGGTTTGAAGATGATATTGAATCTTATTTTAGCCATACCTCTTTTTCATCAATGGGTTCTGATTTTGCCGACATTAATAATGATGGCCATTTGGATCTATTCACTTTGGATATGTCTCCTCAAGACAATTACAGGCGAAAAATGATGATGATGACCCAAAACTATGATAAGTACGAAAAAATGGTACAGTATAAGTTTGGTGTCCAATTCTCAAAAAACTCCTTACAACTAAATCTAGGTTCTGGGCAGTTTTCAGATATTTCTTTTATTGATGACCTGGCACATACCGAATGGAGTTGGAGTGCGCTTATGGCCGATTTTGATAATGATGGGTTAAAAGATATTCATATTACCAACGGTATCAAGCGAGATTTTACCAATAATGATTATTCCCGATTTGAAATGGATGGTCTTCAAAAGCAACTCAACGCTAAAGAAATCAATCTTAAACAATGGGTAGATCAAATTCCAAGTCAGCCAGTCTCAGCATTTCTATTTCAAAACACAGGAAATGCGAGATTTAAAAACGTATCACAATCTTGGAATAGTGGTACACCAAGTTTCTCTAATGGATCTGCTTATACCGATTTGAATAATGATGGGTATCTGGACCTTGTTGTTAATAATATCAATGAAGTGCCTTTTATCATGAAAAACAGAGGAAAAGAGCTTCTTCAAAATAACTATCTCACCTTAGAACTTGCACACCAAAAAGGACAAGTGAACATAGGAACTAGAGCTAATTTGACTTTATCTGACGGAACAGTTCTTACTGAATACTTCACACCAACACGAGGCTTCTTGTCATCTTCTCAACACAAGTTACATTTCGGAATTAAGAAAGAGCTCACTGCAGAAAAACTAGAAATCATATGGCCTGACAAAAAGGTTCAAGTCATTGAAAATCCTGAGCTAAATCAAATTCTTGAGGTTAAGAAAGCATCAGATACAATACTTAAATCACAAAAATCGAATGCCTTGTATTTTAAAGATGTTAGCGAAAAACTAAATGGTGATTTTACACATACTGAAAATAGTTTTATCGATTTTAAACGCGAAATTTTATTACATCATAAATATAGCGAGGAAGGACCAGCAGTGGCCATTTCAGATGTAAATGCTGATGGTTTAGAGGATATTTATTTAGGTGGTGCGCTTGGCTATCCAGGTAAACTATTTATTCAAACTACTGCAGGAGGATTCAAATTGAATACAGTATCTGACTTTGAAGCAGACATCATATACGAAGATACTGATGCCTTATTTTTTGATGCCAATGCTGATGGCTTTCCAGATCTGTATGTCGTTAGTGGTGGCTACGCTCATGCTTCTGGTTCTGAGAATTACAAAGACCGATTATATCTCAATGATGGTAAAGGTCAATTTACAAAAGCAAAGAGTGCCTTACCTGATATTTATGAAAGCGGAGCTGTTGTTAGAGCTCATGACATCAATAACGACGGTCAGTTAGATTTGTTTGTTGGTGCACGTGTTACTCCAGGACGTTATCCTGAAACACCTAAAAGTTACCTCTTACAAAATACCAACGGAATATTTACAGATGTTACTTCAGCGTGGTCTACAGGACTTTCAGATTTAGGAATGATTACTGATGCCGAATTTTCAGATATGGATAATGATGGTACTAAAGAATTGGTTCTTGCAGGAGAATGGATGCCAATTTCGATCTTTAAATTTATAGACGGTAAGTTTACAAATAATTCATCTAATTATAAGTTAGATAAGAAAATAGGTTGGTGGAGATCTCTTACTATTGGCGACCTCAACAATGATGGTTACAATGATATTATTGCTGGAAATTTAGGACTGAATTCATTTTTTAAATCCTCTAATACAGAGCCTGCGACGTTATATTACAGTGATTTTGATAAAAATGGAAGTGTTGATGCTGTATTATGTACTTATATTAATGGCGTGAGTTATCCTGTTCATAACAGAGACCGAATGCTTGACCACATAGTGATGCTTAAGAAACGGTTTACGCGCTATGAACCTTACTCCTATGCCACTATCACTGATATTTTTACTCCTGAAGAATTAAAAACTGCTAAAATATTGAAGGCAAATGATTTCCATCACACTGTATTTACAAACAAGAATGGGACATCTTTTAACGCTACTTCTTTACATAAAGACACACAAGTTTCAGTACTTAATGACGCTGTTATTTTAGATCTTGATAACGACGGAAAAAATGACATCATTAGTGGTGGAAATTTCTATGGCACTGATGCCGAATTTGGACGTTATGATGCATCTATTGGTTCAGTACTTATTAATGAAGGCAACTCTCAATTTAAATCTTTAGCTTCCAAAAAAAGCGGATTAAGTATAGGTGGTAATGTTCAGCATATAAAACCTTTTACTATTGGTAAGACCAATTACTTACTCATTGTTAGAAATAATGAACCTGTAAGTTTATTTGAACTGAAATAAAAAAGCGCCCTACACAAGGCGCTTTTAAAATGTTTTAAACTTATTTTAATTACAATTCAAATCTATCATAGAAATAACGATCTCCAGATTTTAAAGAGACGTAATACTCTCCCCTTTCTTCTTTAGACAATTTATAAGCACGTTCTAATACCTGACCTCCTTTTAATTGATCAGAATAAATGAGTTCATCATTATAAAATAACTCAACATCTAACGGCATTGTATCAAGGGTTAGTTGAGATATCATCAATGTATTATTGTCAACCCTTACTACAGGTTTAAAAGCTTTGGTTTCTCTATCCTCTAAAAAGAATACATTCTGCTTTTTAATTTCAAATGGCCTGATCACAATTTCAAAATCCTTACTGATTTCTAATGTATAAAGACCATCTTTTAAGTTTGAAAAATCAAACTTCTTAGAGTACGTGCCGTCTTTTTTAATAGTTCCTGAATAAATGGCATACCCTTTATTATCATTGATTGAATATTTATGTCCTTTTTTAACATTTGAGAATTTTAAAATTGTAATGGATTTTGAAGGGACATTAATACAATTTTCATTAGCGTAACCAGCTACTATTGTTAACATGATTACAAATACTAGTACATTTTTAACTGCTTTCATTACATATAGGTTTTAATGATTAACACTGCAAATGTATTCTGGATTAAGCTTTTAAAAAACAACTGATTTAGCCTATTTATATACTAAATTACCCTGTTAATAGTCTAAATATTTTTTATTTGTTAATATAGCATACTTTTATGCTAATTCTGAATAGAATTTTAAAATGCTATAACTTAAATTTGTAAGTAACGAAAGCATATGAAACAAAGAAAACCTACACTTGAAAAAATAAGTCCAAATTTTGGAAGTTCTGTTTTTGTAAGAAAGAGTTCTTCTGTAGATACCAATCGCACACCCTTTTGGCATTTTCATCCTGAAATAGAATTAATCTATGTTAATAAAGGCCAGGGTAAACGCCATATTGGTAACCATTTGTCTTATTTTAATAACAGTCAACTCATACTGATAGGTTCTAATTTACCACATAATGGGTTCACTGATCGATTGACCCAACATGGATCTGAGGTGTTAGTGCAGTTTAAATCAGATTTTTTAGGAGCTGGTTTTTTTGATATTCCAGAGATGTCCAATATCAACACACTCTTTGAGCGTGCTAAAAGTGGCATTATTTTCAAACCAGAAACTAAAAGACGTGTTGGAAAAAAAATACAAAAACTTAATGATCTGGAAGGATTTGAAAGGATTTTACTTTTATTAAAAATCCTTAAAAAACTAGCCGATGCAAAAGATTATGAAATCTTAAATGCTAATGGATTTGTTTTTGAAACCGAACTGCAGGATAGCGCAAAAATTGACATCATATACAAACATATAAATGAAAATTTTCAAAATCACATAACGTTAGATGACATTGCAGATAAAGTAAGTATGACGGTTCCTGCATTCTGTAGATACTTTAAAAAATCAACAGGTAAAACATTTACTAAACTTGTTAATGAGTACAGAATTGTTCATGCTACTAAGTTACTATCAGAAAGCCAAATGAGTATTGCTGATGTTGCTTTTGAGTGCGGATTTAATAATTTTTCTCATTTCAATAAGCTATTCAATGAATTTACTGGTAAAAGTGCATCAAAATATAGAAGCGAGTTAAAATCAATAGTTAAGTAATTACAAGAAATGAAAGATAAAATAGAGGCAACATTAGAATATTACAATGTAAAAGAGGAACAAATCTTAAAGGCAGTTAATTCTGGTAAACCTTTAACAACTGATGAAATTATTAGCTATGGACAACAAATGACAGAAATCGTACATAAAATTACAGCTTTAGAAGTAGCCAAGGAAAACTAAAACATCTCATTTTAATTAATAAAGTTTAATAATATCACTACTGGAAATCCTGTAAACCTTATACTTTTTGAGTGAGTATTTTTATTTTTCTCCATCCCACTCGGCATAGAACTGATCTAAGAATTGTTCCATAAAACGATGTCTGTTTGAAGCAATTTTTTTACCTGTTTTGGTATTCATTCTATCTTTTAAAAGCAATAACTTTTCATAGAAATGATTGATCGTTGGTGCTGTTGAGGCTTTATATTCCTCTTTTGTCATGTTTAACTTGGGTTGAATCGAAGGATCAAAGATCTTCCTATTCTTAAATCCGCCATAATTAAATGTTCTCGCTATCCCAATCGCTCCAAGCGCATCCAAGCGATCTGCATCCTGTATCACATCCAATTCAGGAGATTGAAATTTTTGTGGTTCATTTCCGCCTTTAAAAGAAATATGTGATATTATATTTACAACATGTTCGATTACAGCCGAATCGATATTAATTCCAAATAAAAACTCACGAGCCTTTTGAGGTCCGACACTTTCATCTCCATCATTAAATTTACTATCTGCAATATCGTGTAGTAAAGCTCCAAGAGCCACTATAAAGTGATCTACGCTTTCAGTTTCAGATATGAGTAAGCAATTTTTAAACACCCTTAGGGTGTGAAACCAATCATGTCCGCCTTCAGCATGCTCTAAGGTTGTCTTTACAAAAGTTTTTGTAAGCTGTATTTGATCTTGTTGCGTCTTTGTCATTATTCTAAAATAATAGCACTGGTTATGGTGTGCTCTAAGCCTTTTATCAATTCTGAATGATCATCAACCTCACTTAATTTGATAGGTTGATGTACTTTAAATCTTATATGATTCCCAATTCCCATTGGAAACTTTCCGTAGCGCAACATCTTCCAGGAATTATTAACTGTTATGGGAACAATCAATGCCGAAGGCACGCGTTCAAATAATAATTCGAGCCCTCTAGTTTTAAACACTTTGGGTTGACCATCTTTGCTTCTTGTTCCTTCCGGAAAAATAACAGCAGCGCGATTGGTATCTTCAATATAATCACCAAAGGTTGTCATTGCTGAAAGTGCTTGCCTTGGGTTTTTTCGATCGATCAATACTGAACCTCCATGACGCAAATTGTATGATACACTTGGAATTCCTTTACCTAATTCTTTTTTTGACACAAACTTTACATGATGCTTACGCATGTACCACATTATTGGAGAAATATCATACATACTCTGATGATTAGACACAATGAGTAAAGGCTGGTCTTTAGAAATTGTATAGGTATTGTCCCAACTAAATCGAGTTCCGAGAACATTTAAACAGCGCATCAAACAAAACTGAAGCGCATCAACACTTTTTTTATGAGCTTGATAGCCAAATACGTTAAAACAAAACCATTGTATGGGATGAAAAACCAACAATGTAATTCCAAAGACCATGAAATACAAAACCGTTAATGGATAGGCCAAAAGTTTTCTCATGAAGCAAAAATAAATCAATGCCTTACATACACAAAAAAAGCCACGATTAAATCGCGGCTTTTTTTCTAAAATTTGAATCTTGTATTAACAATGATCGTTATACGCATCCATTAAGTTCTCAGCAATTAATTCTGCTGGACGACCTTCAATATGATGACGCTCTAACATGTGCACTAATTCACCATTTTTAAATAAAGCCATACTAGGAGAACTTGGAGGAAATGGCACCATGTGCTCTCTTGCTTTATCTACTGCTTCTCTATCTACACCTGCAAATACAGTTACAATATGATCTGGACGTTTAGCATTTTGTAAACTTTGTCTCGCTCCAGGACGAGCATTAGCAGCTGCACAACCGCAAACAGAGTTAACAACTACTAACGTAGTTCCTTCTTTTGCTAAAGCAGCATCAACAGCATCTGCTGTATGTAATTCTTCAAAACCAACTTTGGTTAAATCCTCACGCATCGGTTTTACTAATTCTGCTGGATACATATATTTTTGTTTTTTAAATTAATATTTTGAGTTGCAAAGATAACGAAAATTTATGGTGGTTATTGATTATTTGGTAAGCAGTTTGAATGGCATCATTCAAGTTTTCAATGGTATTATATGTCTGAAGAAAACAAAAATTTACCCCTTGAGGATGTATAAAAATCCATCATTGTTACTATTATAGATACAAACATAGCAATCATTAATAAGCATATACCTCACTTCATAATGAGATTGGTTTTTATTACAAAGACATAAAACCCGTAAAAAGGTTATGTGTAATAGTAACAAAAGTGAAAAATATCTACTAACAAATAGTATATTTGAAATCAACTATTAATAACATACATACATGAGTTTTGCAAAATGGATTGGAGGTGCTTTAGGTTGGTCTTTTGGTGGGCCAATTGGTGCTATAATTGGCCTCGCCATAGGAAGTGTCATTGATGGTGCTTCTGAGAGAGGTGGCTTTTTGTTAGGAGAAGGAAACCAACGACAAAGAAATCGCCCAAGACAGTCTACATCACGTTCTGGAACAAGGTCACAAACACGTAAACGATCACAAACTCAATCTGGAGATTTTGAAGTAAGCCTTTTGATCTTAGCTTCTGTAGTTATTAAAGCAGATGGTATTCAAGATCAACGTGAGCTCGATTACGTGCGACAACAATTTGTTAGTATGTATGGAAAAGACAGAGCTAATCATGCATTTAAACTGTTTAAGAACATCAATAAACAAAGTATTCCAACTAGAAAAGTGTGTGTGCAAATAAGACAGATGATGGATCATTCGTCAAGGCTACAACTCCTTCATTTTTTATTTGGAATTGCTAAAGCTGATGGTATGGTGACTGACAATGAGGTCTCTCAAATTTATATGATTGCTGGATATCTTGGGATAAGTTCTCGGGATTATGAAAGTATTAAAGCCATGTTTTACAATAGTAGTAATAATGCTTATAAGATTTTAGAAGTTGATAAAAGTGCAACTGACGAAGAGGTCAAAAAAGCTTATCGAAAAATGGCAAAAAAATACCATCCTGATAAAGTTATCCACCTTGGAAAAGAACACCAAAAGGGAGCCGAAGAAAAGTTTAGGCAAGTACAAAAGGCTTATGAGCAATTACAAAAAGAACGTGGATTTTAAAACACTAATCTTTATTGTCTAATCGCTTCTCAATATCCTTAAAATAACGTTTTTCTTTATACTTTCTGTAGATAAACACGACAACAACAATTAACGCCAGAATCATCATTCCGCCTTTGCTTGTGAAATAATCAATGAGTTTCATAATAGTAGGTTGAGCATTTTATAGTCGGGAATAAAAATAAAACTTTCATTTTAATCCTTTACTTTAGAGGTATTAGACAACCAAATATCATGGATAAATCACAGGTAAAACAAACTATTTTAGATGAAATTTCTAAAACTGAAGCATCCATAGAACACTATAAAGACTTAACCAAACCCATCTCTCCAAGTGATGCAATTGGTCGAGTGAGCAGAATGGATGCCATTAATAATAAAAGTGTCAACGAAGCATCCTTACGACAAGCCGAACAAAAACTCATCAATTTAAATCGTGTACTATCAAAAATTGATGATGACGATTTTGGGATATGCTTAAAATGTAAACAATCTATCCCAATTGGTAGAATCCTTATCAGACCACAAAGTTTACTCTGTGTTAATTGCGCGAGATAGTACCATTTAAAGAACTTGGTATTATAATTGAGACTAATATTTTAAAAAAATTAGGAGACCTTTTCAACTTTTGACCATTAATAAGTAAAACAGTGTATGAGTGATCAAGACATTTTAGAACTTTTCAAGAATGGACAAAGAGATAAGGCATTCAAAAAACTCTACAGACTCTATCCCAGAATAGAGAAACTAATACGCTCAAAAGGTGGCACTAAGGCAGATGCCAAAGATGTATTTCAAGAGGCATTAATCATCTTAAATAGAAATTTAGAGACTTCAAATTTTAAACTCACCTCATCATTTTATACTTATTTATATTCGGTCTCACGATTTGTATGGTCTGATATTCAAAAAAGTCTCACCAAACAACAATTACAAAACTTAAATGCACAGGATGTTCAAATATTTCAAGAGGTCATAGAAGAAAAAAAATACCAACTTGCAGAACATGCTTTTCTAGATATAGGAAAACGATGTCAACAACTTTTACAACTGTTTTATCACAAAGCCATGTCGTTTAAAGACATCGCAAAGGTGATGCAATTCAAATCAGATAAGATTGCTAAAAACCAAAAGTATAAGTGTTTGCAAAAAGCAAAAGACATCTATCAAACCAAATTAAAATCGGTTAATCTAAACTAGGACGTATGGAAACTTACAATCAATATATAGAATTAATAAACCAATACCTCAGTAATCTACTATCTGATGAGTCAAGAATAGCATTTGAATCAAAGTTAGAAAACGATCCAGAATTCAAAACCATTTACGAAGAACATATGGTTTTTATTAATGGTCTACAAAGAGTTCAGGTTAAAGCCGATATCCAAAAAGGACAACGATCGTATTATACCGAAAAGTGGGTGAAAATTTCAGGGTTCTCCATTCTGGTCTTAGGTCTTTTGGTTATGATATATACATTGGTTTTCAAAACTTCGGAAATTGAACCAACTCCAAACAATGAGAGTATTAATGTTGTCAACATTGATTCTGTATCAACCCAAAAAGACAACAATGATGTTTCAGTAGCTATTTCCGAAGAGAAGCCAGACAGTACTAAAACTACATCTCAACATGTAGTTAGTTACACCACAACTACAATTCAAGAAAAATTTGGTGGTATTTCTGAAACCAATATTGATATTAAAAAGAAAGCTCAAATGGTTAAGATCAATGTTCAAAACGATACAACCATTACATGTAAAGAAGGCACTGTTTTGAATATCTCTAAAGGGTCGTTCATCAATCCAAATACTGGAAAGACGGTTACTGGAGTAATTGATTTAAACGTTACCGAATATTACAAGTTATCAGATATTTTGATGGCTAATTTATCAACAGTATCCAACGGAAAACAACTAGAAACCGGAGGTATGATTTACATTGAAGCTTCTCAGGGAACTACAACACTAGAATTGAAGGATAATAGGTCTCTTGAAATTTTATTCCCGACACCACAAAAGAAATCTGGTATGCAACTATTTAATGGTGAGTGGCAAGAAAACAATATCAACTGGTCTCTGACTAACACCACTGATTTAGAAGTTATTGATATTGATGAAGCGCATATCGATGTTCCGTTTAATGTTGTAGAAGTTGTACCTACATTTCCTGGTTGTGAGTCTGAAGATAATGACATTAGAAAGCAATGTACAACAGCTGCCATTTCTAAATTTATAAGTCGGAAATTTAATACTGATGTTGCTCTCGGACTCGGATTATCAGGACGACAACGTATTCTTTCTATGTTTAAAATTGATGAAGACGGAAATATAACCTTCATTCAATCCAGAGCTGCTCACCCAAGATTAAGTGAAGAGGCAGATAGAGTGATCTCATTATTACCAAAAATGAGTCCTGGATTACAACGCGGAAAACCAGTGACTGTGCCTTACTCCTTACCTATCAATTTTACAGTTGTAGAAGATGAGGAATTGACACAAAAATATATAAGCTTAATAGAGGTTGATAGTGTTTCAACTAGTACTAGTCTAGTTCAGGCCAATGATATTATTGTTAGACCTACTGAAATGGATACGGTTTATACAACACGTCGTGGGATGGTTGAACTGATAAGAGAAGTGATGCACGATAAAGATTTCCTAGTAGATTCTCTGTTTATTCAGAAATGGCAAACGTATGAAAAGCAGAAACTCATTCGTAAACTGGGAAGGTTGGATAACGAACGTTATATCCTAAGAAAACCATTATTTGAAATGGATGATACCAGATTTAAAATTCTAGAAGACGATTCGATTACACGTGGCGGACATGTGATCAGATTTCCGTGGAATGAAACACAAGTACCAACTACGACGCAAATCATGACTATTGTTCCTAAGCAACAATTCTCGGCAGGTGGTGAAATTGTATCTGTAGAAGAATTTGAAACACGATTAGGTGACGAAGCCGACACAAGTATTTCTACAAGTGATGCTACTTACTACGCTTTAAGCACTACTAAATTAGGTTGGATCAACTGTGATCGTTTTATCAACGGAAGAACCAAACGCATTAAATACAAACTCAAGATTAAAAATACCGATGGTGCCAGTGTGAATATGGTGTTTAAATCATACAACTCGATTTTACCAAGTTGGTACATCAATGGTGCCTATGATTTCAAAACGGTTGGTCTTGACGAGGAGGTTATCTTAGTTGCTATCAAGCGCACAAACGGAAAATTATACTACGATACTATAGAGACTAAAACAGAAGTAAATCCACAATTAGATTTTGAATTTAAAGAGGTAAGTATTGAGGAATTGAAAGAGGAGTTAGAGAAATTAAATAGTATCTTTAATTAATTATGAAATATGTATTATTAACACTATTCTCTGTCGTTTCATTTTTTTTAAACGCACAAGATGTTGTTGGAGTCTATCAAATTAGATCTGATTCTGAAAACTTCAGCTCAACACGTACCCTAACTATAAAAAATGATGGCTCCTTTGAATTTTATAACTATCGCCGTGTTGAAGATGGTATTCCAAAAGAAACACATAATTATGGAAAAGGGACCTGGACTAAACATAAAAAAGTCATTACTTTTTCTGCGGAAGCATCAGATTTAGATTCTAAGTACACGCTCAATTTCAATAATTCCAAAGCTCGATTTAACACCAAATCTCCAAGAGATAAAACGAATCGGGTTATTGCAGATTTTATAGTTTTTTATGATACTGAGGTGGATATTGCTAAACGATTAAAATTATTTAAATCGTCTTCCTTTTAAACTTAACCCCTAAACAAAAAGAAATCCTCTTTCATATCCTCAATCTGAGCATCTTCATTGGTGATGATATAATCAATAGCCTTTGTGGTAAATTCATCCCCTTTTTCTGTGAGTGATACAATGCTATTGTCAATACGGATCATATTGTTTTTTAGTGCCAAGTCTAAAACTGTTTTGGAGCGCACTTTTTGCCAGTTGATATGCTCATTCAAATGATTGACATGTCGTTCTCGTACATCATCATGATTTTTTAAATGCAGTAAAAATGTCAAGAGCGATACTTCTGTACGTTGTTGCTTTTCTCTGTATAATACAGCAATAATACCTTTACTTGGTGCAAATAAATAAACAACTAAAAACAGGAGTCCAAGCATGGTTGTTATAGATCCTGCTATGGAGGCATCTAACCAGTGCGCCAGCCAATATCCAGAGATGGCACTAAACACGCCAAAACTAATAGAGAGCCAAAGCATTTTCTTTAAATCGGTGGTTAATAAATATGCTGTGGCTGCTGGAGCGATCATAAGCGCGACCACCAAAATAGCGCCTACGGCATCAAAAGCGCCTACTGTTGTTACAGAAGACACGGTCATTAAACCATAATGAATGATTACTGGAGAAAACCCTAATGAAGCCGCTAAGCCTTTATCAAAGGTGCTCAGCTTTAATTCTTTGAAAAAAGCAAACAATAATATGATGGTAAAGATCAAAATAGTTCCAATAATCCATAACGACTTAGGTCCTACATCAACTCCAGAAATAATCAAACGATCAAAAGGAGCCAGCGCCAATTCACCAACCAATACCGCATCAATATCTAAATGAACATCATTAGCTTTTTTAGCAATCATGAGGACACCAATACTAAACAATACCGGAAACACTAAACCTATAGCAGTATCCTCTTTTACTAGTCCGGTTTTTTGAATATACTCTACTAAAACTACTGTAATAACACCTGTTAATGCTGCTAATACTATCAATAGTGGAGAATTTAAATCTTGAGTAATAAAAAATCCTATTACAATACCTGGTAATATCGAATGACTTATCGCATCACTAATCATAGCCATTTTCCGAAGTACTAAAAACGTACCTGGAATAGCACAAGCAACAGCAACTAAACTTGCAATAAGTTGTATTTCAATTTGAGCACTACCCATCGTTTTCAGTTAATTGGTTATATAAATTTGATGCCGATTCAAAACCTTCCTCAGTTAAACTCCATGTTGATCCTTGAAGTGTTACATAATTCTTCTCCACAAGTTTTTTAAGAGTCCCTTTAGTAAAGCCTTGAAAATTATTCAGGATTTTGATCTCATGAGGATGTGAAATATTTTCATGTGTTTCTGCAACAATATCGTACATAAAAGCTAAGGTCTTATGAAGCTCAAGATCACGACGGTTTTTAATAAAGCGAATTTGTTTAAATAATAAGCCTCGACTTGGAGAAAACACAAATGAAATCAATACAAAAACTGCTGCTACCAGAACAATCACAGGACCTGTTGACAAATTATCCTGACTTGCACTAATAGCTGTTCCGAAGACTCCTGAAAATGCTCCAAAAACAGCTGCAAGAAACACCATGGTTGCTAAACTATTTGTCCATTGTCTCGCTGCTGCTGCTGGTGCCAAAAGCATAGCACTCATCAAGACAACTCCAACAGTTTGCAATCCTAGAACAATAGCCAAAACTATAAAACTGGTAATTAAAATATCAATAGTTTTAGTATTAAAGCCAAGTGTTTTTGCATAGTCTTTATCAAAAAGTAAAATTTTAAATTCTTTCCAGAACAGCAATAAAACAATGAGACAAATTCCTGTCACAATAGCCATCAACCATACATCACTCTCCACTAAAGTTGCTGCCTGACCAAAAAGGTATTTATCTAATCCTGCCTGATTGGCATTAGGTTGTTTTTGTATGAAAGTCAGTAATAGCATTCCGAAGCCAAAGAACAAGGATAAAATTAAACCCAATGCAGTGTCTGATTTTAAATGTGTTTTGGTGATGATTCCTCTAATCCAGAAGGTGCCAATTAACCCACTAACCAAAGCACCAAGTAATAATGTATTACTGTCTTTTGCTCCTGTGATTAAGAAGGAAATGGCTATTCCTGGTAATGCAGCATGAGAAATGGCATCGCCTAAAAGACTTTGCTTCCGCAATACAGCAAAACTTCCCAACATACCGGTAACAGCACCCAAAATTGCAGTTCCGAGTGTTATAGTACGCAAGGTGTAGTCTGAAAAAACGAGTTGTATGTATTCTGTTAAGTCTATAGGTCGTTAGAGATTAGTGGTTAGTTTTTGTTTTTAGATATTTTTGTAAACTAGTTATCATTTTAGATAATTCTACAAGCTTTTGTCGTATTTCATTATCCAATTCAGCAGAAAAATAGTCTTGTCTTTTAGCAACAGTTGAGCAAACCACACATTCATTTACAGAATCTAAGGCCATTTGCAAAAATCTATTAAATTGTTTATCAGTGTCAGAAGAACCTTCAGCAATATTTAGGGCAATAGATACTGCTGCTCTAGTAAATTGAGAAGAAAGAGCATAACGTTCTGTCTTAGGAAAACTTTCACATGTTTTATAAACCATGTCGATAAACTCTAAAGCTTTATTGTAGACTTTTAAATCTTCAAATTTGAATTTTGTGTTTTTCATAATCTCAATTTTCTATCGGCTATCCTCTACTAAACTATCAACTATTCCTGTATACTAACTTTATAATTTATGCCGTAGGTTTTAGTGAGGTTATCATCGTTAAAAATATCCTTCACAGGTCCTGTGGCTATTTTTTTTACATTAAGAAAGGTTACCCAATCAAAATATTCTGGCACTGTTTGAAGATCATGATGTACAACAACTACTGTTTTTCCTGCTTTACGTAGTTCTTTCAGAATATTAATAATAGCGATCTCAGTTGTTGCGTCTACCCCTTGAAAAGGCTCATCCATAAAATAAATGGAGGCGTCTTGTACTAAAGCACGCGCTAAAAATATACGTTGTTGTTGTCCGCCAGACAATTGGCTTATTTGTCGGTTTTTAAAAGGTAACATCCCAACTTTTTCTAAGGCTTCTAAAGCCGCTTTCTTTTGTTTTTGACGCGGACGTTTGATCCAGCCTAAACTTCCATAAGTTCCCATCATGACCACATCTAAAGCTGTAGTAGGGAAATCCCAATCTACACTTCCTTTTTGAGGCACATAAGCCACTAAAGAACGTTGCTTTTCATAAGACTTACCATAGATGGATACACTTCCTGCAATAGGTTTTAGAATTCCTAAAACAGCTTTAATAAGTGTAGATTTTCCAGCACCATTTGGACCAACAATAGCCATGAGAACGCCTTCAGGAATTTCCAAATCAATATCCCAAAGCACAGGTTTGTAGTTATATGCTACGGTTAAATCGTCTACTTTTACTGCTGTTTTTTGTTCCATTTTTTTATTTTAAAGCATTCACGATGGTATTGACATTATATTCAAACATCCCTATGTAAGTCCCTTCAACTGTTCCTGCATTTCCTAAGGCATCAGAATATAAGGTACCTCCTATTTCAACCTGATGACCTTTTGATCTTACTGCAGCTTGAAGCGCTTCAATGGTTCGTTTTGGTACTGAGCTTTCTACAAAAATGGCTTTGATATCTTTTTCAATGATAAATGCAGACAGTTTTTGTACATCCTGAACACCTGCTTCGGTAGCTGTAGATAAGCCTTGTAAGCCTACAACTTCAAAGTCGTATGCTTTTCCGAAGTAATTAAAAGCATCGTGAGCAGTTACAAGAATTCTTTTTTCCTTCGGAAGGATATCGATAACGCTTTTTATTTTTGCTTGAAGCGTGTCTAATTTTGTTAGATATGCAGACTCATTGGCTTTAAAGTTTTCAGCATTAGTAGGATCTTTCTCAGAAAGTACCTGAGTTACTTTTGATGCAAACTGCTTAAAATAATTGATATCAAACCACACATGCGGATCGTAATTTGATGCAAAATAATCAGATCCTATTAACGTGCTTTTATCCAACTCTTCTCCCAATGCAATTGGTGTTTTGGTTGCACTTCCCATTTTTTCAAAAACTTCTACCAGTTTTCCTTCGAGGTGAAGACCGTTATAAAAAATTACATTAGCTTCAACCAGTTTGGTGACATCACCTTCACTAGCTTTATAAAGGTGAGGATCTACACCACTTCCCATTAATCCTTTAACATTTACATAATCACCACCAATATTTTTTACCAAATCGGTAATCATGGTTGTTGTGGTTACAATGTTTAGTTTTCCGTTAGTTTGAGTCTCATTCTTACAGCCAAATACTACTGTAATAAGTAAAATTATCGAAAGGCGTTTTAATATTGTCATTTGTCTTTTTCTATTTTGTTGGTAATCTAAAACTCACACCAGCACTGAGCAATAGGTCTTGACCTTCAGTAATACTGGTTCCAATTGTTGCATCCAGCTGCACATTATTTGAAATCAAATAGGTTAACCCTGTATTCCAGAGGTGGTTAGATTTACTGTCTTCAGGAAGGTTTCCATACACTTCTAAATAGGTTCCCAAAGTATCTGAAATACTATAGCCATAAGATAAGGAGTAGAGATACGCAGCTTCAGGAGAATCATCTTGCCATCGTGCTCCTAGGTTGTATCCAAGACTTGATTTTTCGCTTAAGGTATGGGCAAATGAGAAAATAAAATCGACACCTGTTGTTTCAGGTCTGTAATCTTCACCAGCAGTAAAAGGCAGGTAAATATGACCTAAAACACCTATTTCTGGTCGCCATCCCTTTTCTTCGGAAATCGCAATTTTAGTTCCTAATAACAATGGATTAAATCCACTGGCTACATCATTAAGTCGATTCCCATTTACAGAGGTTCTCCCTTCAACAAAATCCCAACCAACTCTGAATTCGAGGTTATCTAAAAGTCCTAATCTAACTAAAGTTGTATTATAGGTATAGGTTTCAAATTTGATGGAATTATCCTCAAAACTTTCATAAAACGCTCCTGTTTCCACCTGAACAAAACCTGGTGTAATAGTCGTAGGAGATTCGGTAGCATCAGGACGATCTGTAACTAAAGGTTCTGATGCTATGTCAGGCTTGGTCTCATTCTGTGCAAATGCAACTCCAGAATAAAGACATGATAATCCAAGCAGGTATATTGTTCTAATGTTCTTCGACATAAATATTTTTTGTAAAATCTTCGTTTAATACAATTGTGTTTGTTCCCACTAAAATTTGGGTCATTTTATTACCACTAAATTGTTTTGTAATGGTTAGTGTATTTCGGTATTTGATCCCATTTTGAGTGCAAAACTCAAAAAACTCTTTATCATCACTCATTAATCTGGCAATGGTATAGGTTTTTCCCTCCATGGCTTCAGAGAGCGAAATGGAAGTGTCTTTGGTTGTTATTTCTCCGTTTGCATTTGGAATAGGGTCTCCGTGAGGATCGAACTTTGGATGTCCTAAGTATGCACTGATTTTCTCAGCTAATAAATCAGAGGTTTGGTGCTCTAATAATTCGGCTTCGCGATGAATGTCATGTAAAGACATGTCAAACATTTTAAATAAAAATGCTTCCCAAAGGCGATGTTTTCTTATCACGTTTAAAGCCATTTTCACACCTTTATCTGTAAGTTGTAGTTCCTGATATTTTTCGTAATTGAGTAAATCTCTAGCTGCTAATTTCTTAGCCATATCTGTTGCAGCAGCATTAGATATTCCAAGTTTTTTAGCAATATTCCCAGGTTTGGTATCCTTAATATCATGTTTGTCATTGTTGTAAATGGCTTTTACAAAATTTTCTACAGCTACAGACATTTTTAATTACTTTAATTTTATTTTTAAGTAAGCTTAAATATTTTACAAATGTAACTAAAATTTTATTTTACAACAACTATTACACGTATTCGTGTTTATATATCATTCTGTACCTATTAAACCAAAGGCACCATTTAAAAGAAGTTGATCTGATGTTTTTTGAAATATATTATCTTTTAATTCCATAAAGCCATTTGCTGTATGACCAACCTTGATTTTTTTTGTGTTGAAGTAGTAATTAGTTTCATCGGTTTCATCTAGTACCAAAACAAAATAATCTCCATCAACCTCAACAACAGCTGTTTCTGGTAAAACAATAGCTTTTTTTTCATCAGTAATAATTTGGGCATTGACAAACATTCCTGTTAAAAAGCTGTGCTCTGAATCTAATGGATGACCATGTACTTTAATCGTTCTATTAGCGCCAATAGAGGTGCCAACCAGATGTACTTCGGCCTCAAATGTATCATTAGACGCTTCAGGGATTTGAAAACTAATTTTCTGTCCTTTCTTTATCTTCATAATATCTTTTTCAAAAACCGATAATTCTATATGAATATGTGCATTGTCTATGATCTCCATAATCGATGTTGCAGGAGAGACATAAGTCCCTTTAGTAACATTGACTTCGGTAATACTACCACTAATTGGCGCGTATAAATTAATAACAGAAGTTATAATTCCATTTTCAACATTTGTTGGTGAAATATTAAGCATTGTGAGTTGCTTTCTCAAGCCGTTATATCTGGCCTTAGCTGTTTTGTAACCACTCTCTGCTTTTAAAAAGCTCTTTTGAGAGGTTATTTGTTCCTCCAGCATTATGTTTTGGCGGTCAAATTCGGATTTTAAATAATTCAGTTGTTCTTTAACTTCCATATATTCTTGCTGAATGGTAACAAATTCAGGGTTTTCAATAGATACTAATACTTGGCCTTTTTTAACACTATCCCCTTCTAAAAAAGGAGTTGTTTTAATATATCCTCCCATTGTTGAGTTAACGACTGCTCTATTTTCCGGAGGAACATCTATCATTCCATTTACTGAAACCGTTACAGGAAAATCCTTTTCTTCAATGGTTCCTAAAACCATGTTGTTTTGAGTAAATTGTGCTTTAGACACTTTGATGCGATCATCTGTAATTTCCTTAATTGTATCTCCTGAAGTTTTTTCAGTATTAGCGCACCCAAATAACAGGATAAACAAAAAAGCTGTATAAATTTTATATGTGTGACGTTTCATAACGTTGATTTTATAGGGTTAAATAATTGATATTTATAACGGTTTGATTGTAACTATTTAGTTTTTCAATGTGCTGGAGTTGAATGTCATAAGCATTTTCAACACTCAAAATGTATTGATAGAAGTCAATTTCACCATTCTTAAAACTACTATTGGCAGTTTTAAGAATTTCATTGGCTAATGCTTCACCTTCAGTTTCAAAATATTCTAAAGCTTTTTCATGCTGAATTAACTTAGCGTTTAGCTCCCTATATTTGGTGTCGAGAATGATCTGATACTCTTGTAATTCTTCTTCAGCAATGTTCTGTGCAATTTTAGTCGCCTTAATCCGTGATGATTGCCCGTTGAACAGTAATGGAATTTTTAAACCCAATTGATATCCTATCAAGTTTGTATTAATACCAGAATTGGTTCCTTGAAAATAGTTGAGACTTATATCAGGCAATAATTGTTGTTGTTCAAAGTTACGTTTAGCTTTAAAAAGAGATTTTCGATTCTCATAATATTGAAGTTCAGTGTTGGAGGCTAAATCATTTATTTGAAGTGCTAATTTAGCTAGTGATTCTATTGTGATGTTTAATGAATCTTCACTCTGAACCACCTTTACTATTTGATCGTAAGCGATATTAGCATCTTGTTGAGCATCAATTAGGTTAAGGTGTATTTGTTTTTGTTTAGACTGTGCAGTAATCTTTTCTAAATAATTAGTTTCACCCAATTCGAAACGTCGTTTAGCGATAGCCGCAAAATTTGCATATAAGCTATCCAAACGTTCATAGATCTGTTTCTTTTCACAGGTATATAAATATTGATAATACCTTGAGGTAACCTCTCTTTTTAATGTTTTTTCTTTGATTGTATAATTAGAAAATTCTAAATCATAATTAGCCTCATTTAGTTTTTTTCCAGCAAAATAAACCGTTGGAAACTTAAAATCCTGTTGTATTCCAAAAACACCAATAGGCCTATTGTTAAAGGCCAAATTATTTTCATCATAAGCATAATAAACTTCAGTTTTATCAAAATCAAAAGCTGTTTTGATTAAGGTTTCCGATTGATCTACTCGCAGTTTATAAGCCTTAAGTCCGGCATTATTCTCAACAGCTTTGGAAATTAATCCATCAAGAGTTACTGATTGTTGCTGACCAAAACTCAGTGTCGAACACAAACTCATCAATAAAATGATTCCTAAAGTTTTATTGGTTTCTAAGTTGATTGGTTTCTTATTCAGGGTACTGAAATACGAATATAAAACCGGAAGCACGACTAACGTAAGTAATGTTGCAGTAACCAAACCACCAATAACTACAGTTGCTAATGGTCTTTGTACTTCTGCTCCTGCATTAGTTGAAATAGCCATAGGTAGAAACCCGAGGGCTGCTGCCATTGCAGTCAACAATACTGCTCGTAAACGGTCTTTTGTTCCCTGTTTGATTAGTGTTTCCATAGTGTCAAATCCTTGTTGTTTTAATTCTTTAAAATGTTCTATTAATACAATACCATTGAGTACTGCAATTCCGAATAGAGCTATAAATCCTACGCCAGCAGAAATACTAAATGGCATATCACGAATCCATAGAAATAATACGCCTCCTACTGCAGCTAAAGGAATTGCAGAATAGATGAGAAGTGCTTCCTTGATAGAATTAAAGGCAAAATATAGCATTATAAAAATGAGAATGAGGGCAATTGGTACAGCTACTAAAAGTCGGGATTTAGCATTTTGCAGATTCTCAAACTGACCACCATAAGTTATGGTGTAACCAACTGGCAGTTTAATGTGCGTATTGATCAATTCCTGAACATCATTAACAACAGATTCCAAATCTCGATTTCTTACATTTATCCCAACAACAATTCGTCTTCTAGTATCATCTCTCGATATTTTAGCCGCACCTTTTTGATAGGTAATTGATGCTAATTCACTCATAGGAATTTTTCCACCGCTTGGTAAATCCACATATAAATTTTTGATATTGTCCAAGTCTTTTCGTTTTGACTCATCTAATCTAACAACGAGATCAAATCGCTTTTCACCTTCAAAAACACTACCAACTGTTCGACCTGCAAAACTCATAGATAGCATATTATTCAGATCTTCGATATTAAGTCCGTAACGTGCTACTTTAGAACGGTTATATTCCACACTCATTTGAGGTAAACCATCAATTTTTTCTACGGAAATATCTGCAGCTCCTTTTACGTTTTCTATTAAGGTTTTGATCTCACTTCCTTTTTTTGAAAGTATCTCCAGATCTTCACCAAAGATTTTAATGGCAATATCTGCTCTAACTCCTGTGATTAGTTCGTTAAAGCGCATCTCGATAGGCTGTGTGAATTCTACCTCCATTCCAGGAATAATGCCTAAGGCCTCTTTAAACTTATCGGCTAGTTCATCTTTTGAAGATGCAGAAACCCATTCCTTTTTGGGTTTCAGGACTATAATAACATCACTCTCTTCCATCGACATTGGATCAGTAGGTACTTCGGCAGCACCAATTCTGGTCACCACTTGTTTTACTTCTGGAAACTTATCCAATAATATACGCTCAATCTTTGTAGTGATTTCAACAGTGTTACTAAGAGATGTTCCTGTTTTTAAAACAGGCTGTATAACAAAATCACCCTCATCCAAGGTAGGCACAAACTCACCTCCCATTGTTGTAAAGAGATACACTGTAACTAGCAAAAGACCTGTTGCGACTCCTAAAACCAGCTTTTTACTATGTAAAGCCCAATTAATAACAGGCTCGTAGATACCATTTAACCAACGCATTAATCGAACAGAAATATTGCTTTTTGAAACCTTTGTTGGCTTCAGAAAAAGTGAAGCTGCAACTGGAACATAAGTAAAACAGAGGATCATTGCTCCAATCAATGCAAAACTGAATGTTAATGCCATTGGTTGAAACATTTTTCCTTCAATGCCACTTAATGAAAGAATTGGAATAAAGACAATAAGAATAATAAGTTGACCAAAAATAGCAGAGTTCATCATTTTTGATGCGCCCTTGTAGGTAATCTCATCTTTTTGCAATTTTATTTCATGTGCATTCAATCTTGAAAGTTCGTCTTGCTTATTAGTAATTTTAAAGGCAATAAACTCAACAATAATAACAGCTCCATCGATAATTATTCCGAAGTCAATAGCGCCCAAACTCATTAAATTGGCATCTACTCCAAACAAATACATCAAGGATAAAGCAAATAATAAACACAGCGGAATTACAGAAGCTACCACCAAACCCGATCTCCAATTTCCTAAAAGTAAAACCACTACAAAGACCACAATAAGACAACCTAAGACAAGATTTTCAGTCACTGTAAAAGTTGTTCTGGCAATGAGTTCGCTTCTATCAAGAAATGCATTGATATAAACGCCTTTTGGTAAGGATTTAGAAATGGAGGTCACGCGCTCTTTTACAGCTTCGATCACCTGCTTAGAGTTTGCACCTTTGAGCATCATGACTTGTCCTAGGACTTTTTCCCCTTCGCCATTACCTGTGATTGCGCCAAAACGTGTTGCATTACCAAAGCCAACTTTTGCGACATCTTTTATATAAACCGGAATACCTGACGTGTTTTTAATCACGATATTCTCAATATCTTTAATACTCGCAACCAATCCATCACCTCTTATAAAGTAAGCCTGATTTACTTTCTCAATATATCCACCACCAGCAACACTATTGTTAGTCTCCAGCGCTTCAAACACCTCTTTTGCTGTGATATTCATTGCATTGAGCTTCTCAGTAATTAATGCTACTTCATATTGTTTTAAGAAACCTCCCCAAGTATTGACCTCTACCACTCCAGGAATTCCAGATAATTGTCGTTTAACAATCCAATCTTGTATGGTACGAAGATCTTCTGCAGTATAATCGTCTTTATACTCTGGTTCAACATCTAAAATGTATTGATAGATTTCTCCTAGACCTGTAGTTATTGGACCCATTTCCGGAGTACCAAAACCCTCAGGGATTTTCTCTGAGGCCGATTTGATCTTTTCTGCAATAAGCTGTCGTGGCAAATACGTACCAATATCATCATTAAAGACAATAGTAACAACCGACAAACCAAATTTTGAAACTGAGCGAATTTCCTGAACACCAGGAAGATTAGCCATTTCTAACTCCACAGGATATGTGATAAACTGCTCCATATCTTGAGTTGAAAGATTACGCGATGTGGTAATCACCTGAACTTGATTATTGGTAACATCAGGAACAGCACCAATAGGAATTTGTGATAACGAATACAATCCGAAACCAATAATAAAAAGTGTAAATAGCAGAATTATAAATTTATTCCGCAGACTAAATTTGATGATATGAGATAACATAATTCATTGATAAAGTGAGTACCAACCCATTGAAAAACAAGTCGACAAAATCATTAATTAACTGAAATGAACTATGCGTATATAGGTGGCTGAAAAAGCCCCTTTTTATGTAATGTAGATAGTGATGAGCGATAATAGAAATTTGAATCTTTCATTTCAAAGAGTTCAATAACCTCTAATTCTGAACTATGAGCTTGAATGACGAACGCTGTTATAACCACCATGTGATCCTGACACTGAAATGGTAATTGCTCATGATCGGTCTTTTCTTCTTGATGATTTTGGCTATGCTCATCCTTTAGCTCTCCATAATGTTTTGAAATAAACACCAAAAAATTGTCTCCATACTCCGCTTGATGGAATTGAGCGTGCTCAATCAACTCATCCAACTGAGCAATATCATCGTAGTCAATGCGTAAGCTCTGAACAAGAACAAGTGAAGATAACAGTATGGCAACTAATTTACTCATCGTAACAAAGTTAAGAAAATTAGTGTTAAGTTAGACATTCAAAGCTCTTCAAGCTTTTAAAGCTATTTTATGGAATTGCAACACTCTTAAATCTTTATCGTCTTTATATAAAATTATAGCTATGAAATATGTCTCTTTATTATTCTTTTTTGTGTTCTCACAAACGGTATTTTCTCAGACAGGGTTTACAAAAGACTCGTTAAGTGTAAGTCGTGTTATTAGTTTTCAACAGAAAGCAGATTTTAAGGATTATCAAGTCCAATTTAAGGATGTTGTATCAGATTCGAGATGTCCAAAAGATGTGATGTGTGTAAGAGCTGGCGAAGCGAAAGTTGCACTGTCTATTTACAAAGAAGGCGTATTTATTAAGGATAAAGAGATCATTATTGATGCTAGCGGATTTGTTATTGAAGCGAATAATCTCGCTTTTGATGCCAATGATTTTAAAGTTTATGGTATGACCTTAAAACCCTATCCTAAAACCAGCAAAGCGATACCGAAGGAAACTTATAGTATTGAAGTTATATTTCAGCCTAAAACACTTTAAGAACAGCCACAACCATCACTGCCACAAGCTTTGGTGCTTGCTATTTTCTTCTTAGGAAGAACACCAAACCTGCATAACAAAAACCATATGGCTAGAGCCACTGCTGTAAAGACTAATATGTTTTGTACTATGGCATTCATGATGTTTTGGTCGTTTAAATACGTAAAACTTTACTTTAAAAATTGATAAGCTATCAGTGCTACAATATAAGCAAAAGCACTCATAATGACCAATTGTAGCATTGGCCATTTCCAGGTATTGGTTTCTCGCTTAACAATAGCCAAGGTACTCATACATTGCATGGCAAAGGCATAAAACAATAATAGTGATATTCCTGATGCTAATGTAAACAGCTTGCCTCCAGTAACACGATTAGTGTCTTTGGCCATTCGGTTTGTTATGGTATCTACATCTTCACTTTCCACACTGTAAATAGTTGCCAAAGTTCCAACAAAGACTTCACGAGCAGCAAATGAACTAACAATAGCAATCCCAATTTTCCAATCATATCCCAAAGGTCTGATTGTTGGCTCGATAGCTCTTCCTGTAATACCAATAAACGAATGTTCTAACTTATGAGATGCTATTTTTTGTTGAAGTTCTTCTTGAGATAAGTTTTCTGAAGCATATTCTGTAGTTACAATCTCTTCGGCATTATTAAACTCCTCACCTGGCCCATAGGATGCCAGGAACCATAAGATAATCGATATGGCTAAGATAATCTTACCTGCTCCAAACACAAATGATTTTGTCTTTTCTAAAACAGTAAGAGCTACATTTTTGATTAGCGGAAGTTTATAGTTTGGCATTTCTACCACAAAGAAGGTTTTACTTCTGATCTTTAGGATCTTGTTTAAGATCCATGCTGAAAGCACAGCCGTTCCGAAGCCAATTAGATACAGTAACATTAAGGTCAAAGGCTGATAGCCTAGGCCTAAAAAACGGCCTTCAGGAATCACCAGTTCTATGATGATCAAATACACAGGTAAACGCGCTGAACAGGTAGTAAAAGGCGTAACTAAAATAGTGATAAGCCGTTCTTTCCAACTCTCAATATTTCGTGTCGCCATAATTGCAGGAATAGCACAGGCTGTTCCAGAAATTAACGGAACAACACTTTTTCCGCTCAATCCAAATCGTCTCATAATGCGATCCATTAAAAAGACCACACGACTCATATAACCACTTTCCTCTAGTATGGCAATAAATAAAAACAAGAACGCAATCTGAGGAATGAATATAACTATTCCTCCAAGTCCAGGGATAATTCCGTCAGCTATCAAATTAGTAAACGCACCATCAGGCAAGATGTTTTTTGTCCATTCTCCTAATGATGCAAATGCACCATCTATAAATTCCATGGGCACTTGAGCCCAATCGTAAATGGCTTGAAAAATAGTCAATAAGATCACAAAAAAGATAAGATAGCCCCAAACCTTGTGCGTCAATATCCTATCGAGTTTAATTCGTAGGTCTTTAGCCGAATTTAAATCTATGGTTTGTCCTTTTTTGAGCGTATTGTTTATAAACTGATAGCGTTTTATTGTTTCCTTTTGCTGTAATCGTTTGAGATCTGCTTTTCCTTTGGTCTTAAAACTATTAATAGCATCAACCTGATTTCTATCAATTTTTCCGAAGTTAACATCCTGAGTAATGACCAACCAAAGCTTATATAATAACTGGTTTGGAAATGCTTTTCGTAGTTTCTCAAAATAGTCATGATCTATTTCCGAAGCATTCAAACATGGTGTCATTGATAACTCTTTGTAACTTGTTATCAATTCTTTGAGCTCATCAATACCTTTATTTTTTCTGGTACTGATCAAGGCTATTTTTGTTTGAAGCTCTTGCTCCAGGTAAGGAATATCCAACTTTATACCTTTGTATTCCATGCGATCTGACATATTGATCACTAAAATTGTTGGAATTTCCAGGTCCTTGATCTGTGTGAAGAGTAGCAAATTTCGTTTTAAGTTTTCAACATCACTTACTACAACAGCAACATCAGGGAAATCTTTGTCTTTTTTATTGAGAAGTAGTTCGATCACTACATTTTCATCTAATGACGAGGCGTTTAAACTGTAAGTTCCGGGTAAATCAATGATATGCGCCTTTACTCCTCTTGGAAGTTTACAAATGCCTTCTTTCTTTTCTACCGTAATTCCAGGATAGTTTCCTACTTTTTGGTTTAAACCCGTAAGCGAATTAAATACAGATGTTTTACCTGTATTTGGGTTTCCAATAAGTGCAACATTGATTTGTTTACTCATTAGAGATCTGGATTAAAATGTGAATAGCAGTTTCTTTTCTAATTGCCAAATGAGTTCCGTTGATGTTAAGATACATTGGATCGGCAAAAGGCGCTACTTGAACAAGCTCCACCATATTACCTGGTAAACATCCCATTTCCAGAAGTTTAAGAGGAATATGAATTGAGGAAACATCAGTAATTATAGCTGTTTGACCTCGTTTTATATCTGCTAATGTGACTTGCAAGCTTATTTAGATTGATTTTAAAGAAGCAAAAATAAAGGAAAAAATTAGTGTAAAAAAATTGTGATGCTAAAACTATTGATATTCCTTTTTTAGTCGCTTAATATCTTGTATTAATGAGTCTACAGATGTAGGGCTAATTCCATTGTATAACCCTCTAATCTGTTTGTCTTTATCTATAAGTGCAAAGTTTTCGGTATGCACCATTCCGTAATCTTCAGAATTATCATCTTTAACAACTAAGTATGATTTTCTAGCCAAATCGTAGATTTGTTTTCGATCTCCTGTAACCAGATTCCATTTTTTATCATTAACACCCTTTTCTAAGGCATACTTTTTTAATTGTGCTACGGAATCTATTTCTGGTGTTACAGAATGTGACAATAACATCACCTCATCATCATTGATAATTTCTTGCTGAACCCGATACATTTGATCAGTCATTATTGGACAAATCGTTTGACAAGTTGTAAAAAAGAAATCAGCAACATAGATCTTATTTTCGTAAGTATCCTGAGTTATGGTATCTCCATTTTGATTAATCAAACTGAAATTGGCTATGGTGTGGTACTTCTTTTTATGTTGAATTGTACTATCAACCAAAGACGCATCTACACGATTTGGTTGATAAATTGGTAAAGGTTTTTCAACATCTAGAATAGAATAAATAATTGAAATGATAATAGCAGAGACAAGTAGTAATACAATGAAAAAAACTTTAAACTGCTTAATATAGGCTAACATGTGTTGAACTTTAAGGCTTTATAATTAAGATTTGAGTGCAAAAATACGACACAATCTCAACAAAATCACTACTTTTAACATGCTATATAGTAAAAAAAGAAAAAGATTATCACCATGAAGTTACGACTACTTATCCTTTTGGGACTGGTTTCTACAGTGTCATTTTCACAAGACTATAATGAAACACTAAATACCATTCGTGAGGCAGAGGCTAAATCTGCTTTAAATCGTATCATGCATCGTGCTAATCTCAATACTGGCAACTATGATCTCAAATATCACCGACTTGAATTAGACATAGACCCTTCGGTGTCATTCATGTCTGGAAATATCACCTCTTACTTCGAAGCAAAAAGCGATATGACCACGATAACTTTTGATCTTGCCTCTAATATGACTGTTAATCAAGTTCTACAACGTGGTAATTCATTAGTATTTCAGCATTTAGGAGACGAACTGATTATCACACTGCCTTCCATTCAAAACACAGGTGTATTAGACTCGCTTACGGTAAGTTATTCTGGCAATCCTGATACCTCTGGTTTAGGGTCCTATGAGGTGAGTCAACATAATGGAGACCCTGTACTCTGGACCTTATCTGAACCTTATGGAGCAAAAGCCTGGTGGCCATGTAAACAAGACCTCATCGATAAAATTGATTCTATAGATGTCTTTTTAACAACACCAAGATTCAATCCTTCAAACGAAGAATATATTGCCGTATCCAATGGTGTTCAGCAAAGTGCTGTTTTAAACGGAAATGAGAAAACTACACATTATAAACATCGTTATCCTATACCAGCTTATCTCATCGCAATTGCTGCAACTAATTATGACGTCTATTCGCATACAGTTCCAAATAACGGAAATCCTTTCGATATTGTTAATTATGTCTATCCAGAAAGTTTCACTTCAGCTCAAGCCAGCACTCCTGTTACTGTTGACATTATGAACCTCTTTACAAATCTATTTGAAGAGTACCCATTTGCAAATGAAAAATATGGGCATGCTCAATTTGGTTGGGGAGGTGGCATGGAGCATACCACAGTATCATTTATGGGAAATTTTAATCGTAATTTAATTGCTCACGAATTAGCACATCAATGGTTTGGAAATAAAATTACCTGCGGAAGCTGGAAAGACATATGGCTCAATGAAGGTTTTGCAACGTATCTCTCTGGTATAGTTATCGAAAATTTAGATGGAAATAATGAATTTACAACCTGGAAACAACAGCGCAATAATTCAATTACTGCTGCGCCAAGTGGCGCTGTTTATTTAACAGATAGTGACACCACAAATGTTAGTCGGATTTTTAATGGAAGACTAAGTTATAACAAAGGTGCAATGGTATTGCACATGCTTCGGAAAAAGTTGGGTGATGCTGTATTTTTTAATGCACTTCAAGAGTATCTAAGCGCTCCACTATTAGCATATGATTACGCAAAAACTGAGGACTTTATCTCCATAGTTGAAAGTGCTTCAGGAGAGGATCTTACAGAATTTTTTAACGACTGGTTGTTTAATGAAGGTTATCCGAGTTATACAATCTCGTGGTATCAGCCCGAATCAAATCAGGTCTCAATCAAAATTGAACAAACACAAAGTCATCCCTCAGTCTCATATTTTGAAGCACCTGTACCCTTACGAATAACAGGTACACTTGGACAACAACTAGATATTATTTTGGATAATACAACAAACCAACAAACCTTTCTGGAAAGTGTTGGTTTTGACATATTAGCTATTACTTTTGATCCTGAATCTGATTTAATTTCGGCAAATAACACTGTAACGTTAAGTACTGAAGAATTTGAAATAGATAATCAATTACTACTTTATCCTAATCCAACATCAGACCTGTTACATATCGAAAAACCTGATACTATAGATATTTCAGAAATAAAAATTTATAACACATTAGGTCAGCTTATTGATCGATTGCAATGGAATTCTAGTCTCGATACATCGTCATGGTCAACAGGACTACTGTTTGTACAATTTCAAACCAACCGAGGAGTCATTACTAAATCGGTGTTAAAAAAATAAGTATATAACTGATTATAATTTTCTAAATCAGCCTAAAACACTACTTTTGTCGCTTAGAATTTTTTATGATTAACGATACATGGAGTTTGTAATAAGAATATCTCAATTTTTACTGAGTCTTTCATTACTAATCGTTTTACACGAATTAGGTCACTTTATACCAGCAAAATTATTTAAAACCAGAGTCGAGAAATTCTATCTTTTCTTTGATGTAAAGTTCTCTTTATTCAAAAAGAAGATTGGAGAAACCGTTTACGGAATTGGATGGTTACCGCTTGGTGGTTATGTGAAAATTGCAGGAATGATAGATGAAAGCATGGACAAAGAGCAAATGGCTCAACCCCCTCAACCATGGGAATTTCGCTCAAAACCAGCATGGCAACGTCTGATTATCATGTTAGGCGGTGTAACTGTTAATTTTATTTTAGCCTATGTGATCTATGTCTTTGTTGCTTTTATTTATGGCGATAAAACCACTAAGATAGAAAGCTTAAAAGATGGATATTGGATAGAGAATAAATTACTACAAGATATAGGGTTTAAAACTGGAGATAAGATTGTAAAAGTTAATGACCTGAAGGTAGTTAATGATTATGATGTGCGCTCAAACATTATAGGTGCAGAACAAATAACGATTAGGAGAAACGGCCAGGAAAAGGTTATAAATCTTCCTGAAGATTTCTTAGGGCAATTCTCATCAGCAAAAAGCAGAGATCTATTTGAACGCAGAATTCCGTTCATGATTGGAGCAATTCGCGATTCATCTTTGAATAAAACAGCAGATGTGAAAGTTGAAGATATCATTACCTCTATTGATGGGAAAGAACTCAAATACTTTGATCAACTTGATTCTTTAATGTCCAATTATAAAAACCAGACATTAACTGTAAGACTATTAAGAGGCGATGAAAAGATTACTCGTGACCTAAAGGTGGATAAGGATGGTAAGTTTGGGTTTCAGCCTGCTTATGACGACGACCGTTTTGCCGAATTAGGTTACTTTGACATCACGACTCAAACTTATAGCTTTGGTGAGAGTTTTGCAGCTGGAGGGCAAGATTTTGTAGAGACCATGCAAAAGTATGGTGCACAACTAAAAGCCATTTTTAACCCTAGCACTGGAGCTTACAAGGGTGTTGGTGGTTTTAAAGCGATATATAGTATTTTTCCAAGTGTATGGAGCTGGCAAGCATTTTGGATGTTAACAGCATTTCTATCGATCATGCTTGGTGTCTTAAACCTTTTACCTATACCTGCATTAGATGGTGGTCATGTGATGTTTCTATTATTTGAAATCATATCCGGACGTAAGCCTAGTGAGAAATTTTTAGAGCGCGCACAATTGGTAGGATTTGTGATATTGATCACATTAGTATTGTTTGCCAATATCAACGATTGGATTTAGAAAAAAATTAAATAATTTTTTAAAAAAATTGTTTTTTTAAATATAAAAAATAGCATATATTTGCGCTCGCTAAAGCGATAAACACTCCTCTTTAGCTCAGTTGGTTAGAGCATCTGACTGTTAATCAGAGGGTCCTTGGTTCGAGCCCAAGAAGAGGAGCAACATTAAAATCCAGTCTTTTTTAGATTGGATTTTTTCATTGGTATAAACTTGGTCTCTCCCAAGGCCATAGCGCCAGCTGGCACCTTCATTAAAAATGTCCACTGTACATTTTTTTAACTTTCGGTCCGGTTCGAGCCCAAGAAGAGGAGCAAACAAAACCTGTCACGAAAGTGATGGGTTTTTTTGTATAATAAATTCATATCAAAACTGTAGCTTTTAAGTAAGCAAATAAGAGAGCCACAAAAAAGTTCATTACTTTAATTATGAGCTTTGACACTAAAATTATACAGTTTCCACAGCTTCGAAGTGGCCACTATATGTTGCCTAAGTGTAATTTGTTTTCTTTTTTCAAAATCACTCTATTCAATAAACATACTTTTTTATCCAACTCCATTAAACAGAAATTTATTCAAATACGCCTATTAATTGTTTGCATTCAACGGAAATAAATTGGATGTTTTCTGTCTTAGATTTCTAGTCTAACTTTATGAATATAAGTATTAGAATTAGCAAAAAATATCATTGGCCAATGGTTTATCTCAGTTAATCTTCTCATCCTTTGGGTTGTATTTTCTATTCTCTTACCTATTAGTAATTATTGTTTATATCAACTAAAAATTAACAACCATGAAAAAATGTATTTTACTTTTTGTTTTAATATGTACTCATTATTTAATGGGACAAAACAATTTAATAGAAAACCCTGGATTTGAAATCGGTTCTACTTCAACCACTATTAACCAAGTAGATCACGCCACTGGATGGAGTAACGGCTGCCGAAAACAAAATCCAAATGCAAATTGGTGTAGTCCAGATTTATATGATAGAAACGGCTACAAGAGTTGTTACACAGAAAGAGCACTTCTTCCTCGCAATAACGGACAAATAAATAATCGGTATGTACACATGTTTAATCAATCGACAAATCCTACTACTGGAGAATCTGTGAAAGCGACTATAATAGAACCTTTATCTGTAGACTATTCTTACGAAGTATCTTGTTATGTGTCAAGAGAAATCAATACTCATGATGACGATGAAGGTCAATATGAAGCACCTCTTCAGCTAGAATTTGTTTTAAGAAATGATGATAACTGTGATATTGAAAAAATTGTGCATACCAGCACATATATTTCAGGGCAATTCTATTTTAATAATTGTAGTAATCCGCCTTCACAACCCTCTTCAGCATGGAACCAAAAGAAAGGATATTTCAACTTGAGCGAAGGTGACATCATTGAAAACTACAATAGATTAGAAATAAGGATTAAAGGAAACGCAGGTGGAGCCAATGACCCTATTTTCATTGATGATGTTAAACTCATAACAATACCAAAAGTAAAAGCATGCTTTGAAATAAAAAATATTGACAAAGAATCTATCTTACGATCAGATTATGGGCCACAATATGTTAAAGAGCTTTGTTTGCCTAGAATTGAAATTGATGGTAGTTGTAGTGAAAATGAAGAGGGGTACCATCTAAGAATTTCAGAATTTAGTATGTCACCTTGGGGATTCGTTGATGATTATTATGAGGGCTGGGTTGCTAGTGGAACTGCACCAAGTACTATTGACCTAACAAATCTTATTGGGATTCCATCTGCAAATAATGGGTGGACCTCTAGAACTTTTGATCCTACAAAATTGTATTCGGTTAGTTTAAGTGTTGGGTCTATTTGGGATTCAGCACCATTACAGTTCTTTAAAGTAAAAAACTGTAACGAAATTACGGCCTGTTTTGAAATAAAAAATATCGTCGATGAGCATATGGAAGAGTCAGAATATGGACCACAATCGGTTAAAGAACTTTGTTTACCTAAGATTGAAATCGATGGTAGTTGTAGTGAAAATGAAGAAGGATACCATCTAAGAATCTCAGAATTTAGTATGTCACCTTGGGGATTTGTTGATGATTATTATGAGGGCTGGGTAGCTAACGGAACTGCACCAAGTGCCATTGACCTTTCAAATCTTATTGGGACTCCATCTGCAAATAATGGATGGACCTCTAGAACTTTTGATCCTACAAAATTGTATTCGGTTAGTTTAAGTGTTGGTCCTGTCTGGAATTCTGCTTCGCTGCAGTTTTTTAGAGTCAAGGAGTGTCAAAAAAATGATCGTGAAACTTCCGAAGATAGCATACTAAAAATTCATCCAAACCCAACTCAAGGTAAATTTAATGTCACTGTAACAAACAATGTAGATAAAGGAATCATAGAAGTATTGAATATATATGGAAATGTTATTTTTGAAGGAACTTTTTCAGGAGAAGAAAGTACTCCAATAGATATATCTAGAGAGCTACCTGGAGTCTATTTTGTAAAATTCTATGTTAAAGGAGAGACTTTTACAGAAAAAGTAATAAAAAAATAAGAAAAGGGTTTCTACATGAAAAACAGTGGTATACTTTAATATCACTGTTTTTACTTTAAATCAATTAGACTAAAAATGTGTAATAGAATGTTTATGATGTTGATGAGTATTCTTTAAAATAGGTGATTTGAATAGTCAAATATAATCGGTTTGATAGTAGACTATGTAAAGGAGCAAACAAAAGTTCAACAGCAATGTTGGACTTTTTTTGTGTAACGAATTGAGCGAGAAGTTTATACTGAGTATATAAAAAGCAATCCTGATATTATTTTGTTGAATTTCTTTTCACTAATGAAGTTTCTAACTCAATAATTTTAGGATGTATCTCTTTTCCTTTTTTAATGGCTTTCAGTTCCTTATATAATTGTTTGAATGCTATTTTACCCATTTGAAAGCCTGGCTGGTCTATAGTTGAAAGCGATGGTGTTATTGCTGAGGACATAAACCAATTACTAAATCCAACAATTGCAATATCATTTGGTATTTTAATCCCTCTATCATTAAATTCTGTAATTGCTCCAATTGCTACCATATCAGTATTTATAAAAATACCGTCAACATCGTCGTGATCTTCTAATAATTTTGAAGCATTCTCTTTACCCTCTTCAAAACTCAAATCGCTACAATCACATATATAAACCAATGAAGGATCATAAGGTAAATTATTATCTAGTAAAGCTTTTTTATATCCAAGGAAACGATCAATAGAATTTTGAGGCAATAAAGGCCCTCTGAAATGTGCAATTCGTTTACAGCCAGTATCAATTAAGTGTTGTGTTGCAATATAAGCTGCTTTTCTATCATCAATAATAACCTTAGAGCAATTGACAATTTTTGCAATTTTGTCAAACATAACTATTGGTTTGCCTTGATCAATAATATCTGTTAAATGCTTGAAATCGGAAGTTTCATTAGCAAGCGAAATAAGGATTCCATCGACATGCTTGCTTAATAATAAGTCAATCTGCTTTTTTTCAAGTTCGTAAGATTCGTTAGACTGTAAAATAATAACTAAGTAACCTTTTTTTTCTGCTTGTGCTATAATACCTTTAATAACTGTAGAGAAAAAATGATGAACTACTTCAGGAATAATTAAACCTATTGTTTTAGATTCTTTAGTCCGCAAATTTACTGCAAAAGAGTTAGGTCTATAGTGTAGTTGCTCTGCTGTTTCTCTAACAAGTTTTCTTGTTTTTTTACTTACATCAGGGTAATCTTTAAGTGCTTTAGATACTGTTGTAACAGAAATACCTAATAGTTCAGCAATTTGTTTTAAGGTAACTGGCTTCAATGTGTCATAATTTATATTGCAAATTAATGAAAAAAATCAAATCGAAAACGTTTTCGCTAAATCGAAAACGTTTTCGATTTATTAATCTCGCATTTTAAAGCGCGTTTATTATAGATTTATCAATAATTAACCAAAATAAATATCAAATTATTAAAATAGACTAAAAATGATGACAACTAAAAAATGTTACAGTTTATTACTTCTGCTGCTAATGTCAGTTTCAACTGTTATAGCTCAGTCTAGTATATCAGGAAAAGTATCTGATGAGTCTGGTATGCCTTTAGGAGGAGTTAATATTATTCTTGAAGGGACGACCCAAGGCGCAGTTTCAGATTTTGATGGAAATTACACCATCACAAATGTTGAGAATGGCACGTATATTTTAAATGCTACATATTTAGGGTATTCCAAATTTACTCAAAGTGTAACTATTGATGGTGAAAATATAACTATCAATATTTCAATGAAAGAAGATGCTGAATCACTAGATCAAGTTATTGTTACTGGTGTAACTAATCCGAAGTCTAGAATTGAGTCTAGTGTTTCTGTTACTACTATGCGACCAAATGTCATTCAGCAATCAGCACCTAGAACAACAGCAGAAATTTTCAGAACCATTCCTGGAATTCGTTCTGAGTCTTCAGGTGGTGAAGGTAATTCAAATATAGCAGTACGTGGTGTGCCAGTATCCTCTGGTGGATCTAAGTATGTACAGCTACAAGAAGATGGTTTACCTGTATTGTTATTTGGAGACATTGCTTTTGGTACCGCAGATATTTTTACCCGATTTGATTCCAACATTTCAAGAATAGAGGCTATAAGAGGTGGTTCTGCTTCAACATTGTCCTCAAATTCTCCTGGTGCAATTATTAATTTGATTAGTAAAACTGGGAAAATAGAAGGTGGCTCCATAGGAACATCTTTTGGATTAGATTATGGAAATTTTAGAACAGATTTTGATTATGGCGCACCTATTGGTGAGGGTCTATATTTCCATATGGGAGGATTCTACAGAGTAGGTGAAGGTGTTAGAGATGCAGGTTACACTGCAAATAATGGTGGACAATTTAAATTCAATTTAACTAAAGAGTTTGATAAAGGATATGTTAGAGTGTATGCAAAATACTTAAATGATAGAGCTATCGCTTATTTACCTAATCCAATTAAAGTAACAGGTACCAATGACGATCCGAACTATGAAAACATTCCAAATTTTGATGCTAATAACCAAACGTTACACACACCTTATTTAGATCAAAATGTTGGTTTAGGCGCTAATGGTGAATTGAGACGATCTAATGTGAGTGACGGTATGAACCCAATCTCAACATCTTTTGGAATGCAGGCTTCTTTTGAATTAGGAGATGGTTTTAAGATTACAAATAATGGTAGATTTTCATCTAACAGAGGTGGATTTAATTCTCCTTTTCCTGCTAGTGTCTCAACAGCAAGCGATTTTTTAGCTGGCGATTTCGCAACAAGTAATGGTTATGACTCACTTGCGTATGCAAATGGAGATGGAGCTGTTAATGGAAATGCCTTAATAACTCCTGTTGTATTATTTGATACACAACTAAATAATTTCAATAATTTTATGAACGATATCCGCTTAACTAAAAAGTTTGATAAACTTGATGTTACAGTGGGATACTTTAAAGGAATTCAAAATGTTTCTATGTCTTGGTTATGGAACTCTTACTTATTAGAGGCTTCTGGTGAGGACGCAAGATTAATCGATGCTTTAGATGCAGGTGGAAACCCGTTATCAGTTAACGGACTTGTGGGATATGGTGCTGCTTTTTTTGGTAATTGTTGTCAACGTAGCTATGATACGAAGTATAATACTTCTGCACCTTATTTAGCATTAGCTTTTGAGGCTTCTGATAAATTAAATTTTGATGCTAGTATTCGTTTCGATAATGGTCAGGTCGATGGATCTTTTGCAGGACCTGTAACATCACAATATGATATTAATAATGATGGACAGATTTCCTTACCTGAGCAAACTGTACAATCTATAGATTTAGCAAATGCAACTACCGTAAATTATGACTATAACTATGTGTCTTTCTCAGTAGGTGCTAACTATTTGCTTAAAGAAAATGAAGCAGTATTTGCACGTTACAGTAGAGGTGGTGCAGCAAAAGCAGATCGTATTTTATTTGCTGGATTAGAATACACAAACAGTGATAGAATCAACGCTTTAGACTTTATTAATCAAGCTGAATTTGGTTACAAAAGAGGATTTGAAAAGGGAGCACTTTACGCTACAATATTTTTTGCAAAAACTATCGAAGAAGGTGGTTTTGAAGCGACTTCAAATAGTATAATTGAGAACGATTATAAGTCTCTTGGTATAGAAATTGAAGGGTCATATAGATTTACTGATGATTTAAATGTTAGAGGTGGACTAACCTTCACAGATGCTGAAATCGATTCAGGAGATAATCAGGGAAATACACCGAGAAGACAACCAGATTTTATTTATAACTTAATTCCAACCTATACATTTGGAAAAACTAAGCAAAATTCTATTGGATTAAGTTTTATTGGACAATCGAAAGCGTATGCTCAAGATTCTAACGAATTGGTAATGCCTGGATTTGTAATTATAAACAGTTTCATAAACTTTGGAATTACTAAAAATTTAAATGCTAATCTATCGGCAAATAACATATTCGATACATTAGGTATTACCGAATCAGAGGAAGGAAGTATTGTAGAAGGTCAAACCAATTATTTAAGAGTGAGACCAGTTCCAGGACGTTCTATATCTCTGGGACTTAATTATAGTTTTTAATAAATTTTAAGTGTTAACAAAATTTATTGAGTTTTAAATTGATTGATTTGAGTTTAGAGTCAATGCCTTTACATCGCATTGACTCTTTTTTCTAAGATTTAAGTACATTACACGTTTTAACGTATTATAAATTACGATGGATATATTAAGGAAACCGAAATTGAGCTTTTGGCAGATTCTAAACATGAATGTTGGATTTTTTGGAATTCAATATAGTTTTGGACTTCAACAAAGTGCTGTCACTCCAATTTATGATTTCTTAGGAGCTAGTCCTGATCAAATACCTTTACTACATTTAGCAGGTCCAGTTACAGGTTTACTGGTTCAACCTATTGTTGGAGCTTTGAGTGATAAAACATGGAGTCCAAGATTTGGAAGACGTAAACCTTTTTTCTTAATTGGAGCCATATTATGTAGTTTAGCATTACTAGCTTTTCCTTTTAGTAGTTCTTTATGGATGGCTGCAGGTCTACTATGGATATTGGATGCGGGTAATAATACAGCTATGGAGCCTTATCGTGCACTTATCGCAGATAAGTTAGATAAAGACCAACAACCTTTAGGATTTCAGATGCAAAGTTTCTTTACAGGTTTTGGACAAGTATTAGCTAACTTATCATTATTCGTTTTTCCATTAATTTTTATCGGAACCACAGGGTCTTTGCCAACTTGGGTATATGCTTCTTTTTTCTTAGGAGCAGCATGTTCTATAGGAACCATTCTATGGAGTATTAGTAAAACTAAAGAGATCCCTCCTACTGAAGAAGAATTAGCTAAGCTTAAAAGTGAAAAGAGAAGCGTTTTAGGTCCGATAATAGAAATTTTTTCTGCCATAAAAGACATGCCAAAAGTGATGTGGCAATTAGCATTAGTTTATCTATTTCAGTGGTATGCGCTTTTCTGTTATTGGCAAAACTCGTCCAAAAGTGTAGCCTTATCTGTTTGGAACGCCACTCCTGATAATAAAGAAGCTTATAGTGAAGCGGTAAGTTGGACAGGTTTAGTAAACGGTTGGTATAATGTTGTCACATTTTTAGTTGCTTTTGCACTGGTTGGATTTGCAAAAAAATACAGTCCTAAAAAAGTTCATGCCTTCTGTTTAGTAATTGCAGCGATAGGGTTTTTAGCATTTCCTCATATTGAAAATAAAAACTTACTATTCTTCGCTATTACAGGCTTTGGAATTGGATGGGCTAGTATGATGGGTATTCCTTATTTGATGGTTGTTGCTGATATTCCCAAAGAGCGCTATGGTGTTTACATGGGAATAATTAACATGATGATTGTAATACCAATGATATTACAAACATTGTCTTTTGGATATATTCTAAAGAATTTTTTAAATAATGACCCTCGTCAAGCCATCACTTTTGCTGGAGTATTATTGCTTATTGCAACAGTATGTACACTTTTTATTAAAAGTAAAAAAGTAGAAACAAATTAGTTATTAATAATAATTATTACTTAACAGAAAATAAGTACTATTTATGATGAATCAGATTACTGATATCTACCAAAAGAATTTTATAAATGGCATTCGTCATCCACATCTTTATTTGTGGGATTCTTGGTCTTATGTTGAAGATAACACGATACATTTATATTGTTTAGCTATTTCACGTCATAAAATTAATGGCGAAGAATTGAATCCTAATGAGCGTAATGACTTTCCGTTTCATATCAGACATTTTATCTCAAAAGATAATGGTATTAGTTGGAAAGATGAAGGCTGTTTTATGAGTCCTCAAGATATTTCAAGTCTTAATTACAGAACCATATGGAGTGGTAGTGTTGAGCTTTTACCTAATGGAAAAAAATTAGTAGCGTATACAGGTCTTGAGAATATAGATTCAGGTCGAGATTTTCTTCAAAGTATTGCCATTGGTATTTCTAATAATGGTTTTACCGTCGATAGTGTTTATGACAAAGTACTATCATCTCCAATAAGAGACTGGAAGGAGATTACAGAAAAAGGTTATTATCTGGATATTAAAGACCAATTAGGAAGTAATCTTGGTGAAGAAGGAGGTCCTATTATGTCATGGCGTGATCCTTTTATATTCCATGATAAAAATGGTGAATTGAATTTATTTTGGGCAGCTAAAGTAAAACCTAGAGTAGGTGCTATTGCTCGAGCAACATTAAAAGCTGTAGGAGATTTTTTTGAAATAGAACAATTGCACACTCCAGTCACAGTTCCTGATAAAGATGATTTTACTCAGTTAGAAGTCCCAAAAGTATTATATGACGACCATAAAGATTGTTATTATCTTATTATTTCAAGCTGTAATAGATTATATGAAAATCAGCCAGATTCAGAAATAAAAAAAGAAATGAGGTTATATACTTCAAAACATATTGATGGGCCATGGACATCTCTTGGTGACAAAATCCTTGGCGAAGAACATTTGTTTGGGCTTACCGTATTAAGATCAGATTTTAAGAACAACCGATTACTCTGTATAGCTCCATATACTGAAGCAGCAGACAAAGATTTAATGCTTTCTTTTGCACCTGTTTTTTATATTTATTTGAATCCGTTAAGAGTTGAATTTTTAAATCAATTCTAATTAGATGAACATGAAAGAATCAAAAATCACCTGTTTTGGCGAAGTACTTTGGGATGTCTTCCCAACTCACAAGACTATTGGAGGCGCACCATTAAATGTAGCTTTGAGATTGAAATCTTTTGGCAATAATGTTTCTATAATTAGTAAAGTAGGAAAAGATAAATTAGGTGATTTACTATTAGAATTCATAAAAGAAAAAGGTTTAGAAACTAAAAGTATTCAAATAGATCCAGAGTTAAAAACAGGAAAAGTTGATGTTAATTTGGATGAAAATGGTTCGGCTTCCTACACTATAATGTATCCTCGAGCTTGGGATAATATAGTACTAACTGAATTAGATATAGCATTGGTTGAGTCATCAGATGCATTCATCTTCGGAAGCTTAATAGGTAGAAATAGCCAGTCTTTAAACACATTGACAGAATTACTTGAACATGCAATCTACAAGGTCTTTGATGTAAATTTAAGACCTCCTCACTATACCAAAGAACTCTTAATTGAATTAATGACTCGAGCCGATTTTATTAAATTTAATGATGACGAATTATTAGAAATAAGTGCCTATTTAGGTTCTCCATTAGAATCAATTGAGCAAAATATTTCATATGTTTCAAAAAAAACTAATACTCAACATATTTGTGTGACACAAGGAAAGCATGGAGCTGTTTTATTTTACGAAGATGAGTTTTATTACAACAGTGGATATTCAGCAAATGTTGTGAATACAGTAGGTGCTGGAGATTCTTTTTTAGCAACAATAATAAACTATTTACTTAAAGATGAGAAACCGCAAAATGCTATTGACTATGCTTGTGCAGTTGGTGCTTTAGTAACTCAAAACGATGGCGCTACTCCTGAAATTACAAGAAACGAAATCAAAAGTATGATTAACCAAAAGGCTATTTAAATAAGCTAACTATATCTTTTCTTGATTTTGAGCTTTACCTAAACACTATAAGGGCTTAAACCTACCGAAAACTCTAATGGATTGCTGGTAGAAATTTTAAAGCTCAATACACTGTGTATAGGAGGTAAATCATCAACAGTATTTACAGGTTTGGTGAGTTGTTCATATAATTGCATATTACCATCTAATTCTCTAGCTAGTTTTTTAATTTTCTTAATAGATTGAGTATTATCATTAAATAGTTCAGGAGCATGAAAAAATACAGTTACCACTGGAACATGATTAGTAACTTTTAAGCTTAATCCTGTTTTAATTTCTGACAAAGCATCTTCATAAGGTTTTGCTCTAAGTGCTGCGATGTGTGATAACAAAAAAAAAGTTTGACTTTGAACTTCTCCAATTTTCAACAATTTAAAAAGAATTGCCTCATTGATATATCCAAATGAAAAATAAAACTCAGGATGAGATTCTTTAGAGATGGTATGGCCTATTAGTTTAACTTCAAATGGAATTTCATTTAGCATTGGAAAATATGACTCAACAAGATGCCTAGCCCTATTTTGTGTATTGTGTGTGACTTCCTGATAAATTTTATAATACGTGTTGTCTAAAATATGTCTTACAGACAACCATAAACCAAATTTTTGACTTTTGTCTTTTGCAAAAGGCAATAACTCTGGAAACTTGTTCTCTAAAGATAGCTTCAGAAGATCATTGAGAAAAGACCACTTATTAGAAGGAGATTCTAGAGCATCTAAAACCTCTATCGTGTAGGACAAAGATGGTGTTTTAAAATTATAGCTGAACTCAACTGGGTATTGGCTTGGTGTTAGCAAACTAGTATTAAATCCAGAAACTGACCATGATTTAGTCAGTTTCTGGATACTTTCTTTAAAAGAACCTTGTTCTTTGTCAAAATAAGAACTGTAGATGTTTATAAAGTGATCTATTGGTTTATTAGTCGTATTCATGTCTGTCAATTCAACTTAAAGTTGCAGGGACATCAAATACTGGAGATGTTTGATTTTTCAAAGTCTTCTTAACAGGATTTTGTCCCTTAGTAATATAAACCACTTCCAAATCATACGTTACTGTATCTCCATCCTGATAACCTTGTGTGTGATATTTTGAATCCACTTCACTTGTATTCCATTGTATGCCAGTATCTGGCGCAGGAAACGTCTTGGTTGTTCCATCGGATTTCACAGAAAATTTAGGAATAACCTGAATAGCGTCATAAGTAGCAGTACCCCAATCAATAGATGCTAAATTAACTTCTAAGGTAAAATATCGCTGTTTTGCTGATAAAAAAACCGAAGCTGTATTTTGCATCAATTTTTGCGGAGGAATATTAATTTGACCCTCAGCAGCAGTTATAGAAGCACTGTAAACCAATGGAGAATTAGCTATTTCCACTCCTATAAACGTCTCATGCCCTATAATATTAGTTCCTTGTTGACTAGGTGTAATGGTAAAAACTGCCGGACTATTTTTATTCGGATTGTTTGAAACATTGTCAGGGGTTTTGCTCGGATTATCAAACCACATTTTAACGTCAACTTCCAAAATAGGATCGTTAGCAGCTTCTTCGCCTTTTACAAAAACAATCAAATTGGTCGAACTTACCGCATTTACTGCATCAATAATTTGCTTAAACCCTGTTTCACCTGACTTCAATGGTGCTGAATATTCTACGCCATTATAGTTATAAGTAACTTTATAATTATACCCATTTGTAATTGGTAAAGGTTGTAAGCTCTGAACCGACTGGACATAAGATTGATCTGCTTTCTTAAATGTCAATTTCTGGTTAATGTTTTTAAACGATCCTCCTTTTGAATTCACAAAACTGAAATCAACAACAACCTCATCAGGTTTAGGCATTTCATTATTATTAAATGCAGGAGTTGCATCAAATTCAACAGACAAAACTCCAATTTGAGCAAGCTTTAAATACTGTTGAACTGTTGTTATATTTTTGATGCTTCCTGACATAGCAGGCACACTAGAATCAACATAATTTACTTTATATTCCAGACTCCATTCTGGTCCAGCGGTTGGATCATAAGGTGCCAGAAATATATAACTTTCATTCTTTGTGAACTCATAAGTGCTATGAGCTTCTGACAATGTTGGATATTTAACGGTAACAGAGATAGATTTTATTTTTACTGGATTTGATAATCCCTGACTTATAGTTCCGCCAGCACTGGGAGAATTGGAGGTGCTAATAGTATGTCCGTCAAATGGCACATTGGCAGTAACAATCATTTGCTGTTGTCTTTTATTGACCGTTTTTTCAAAATCTGAAATTGATAATCCCATATCCTGAAATGATGGCAATGTAGCTGTAGGCTGAATAGACCAGTCTACGACCATGTTTTCAGAATAATTGGAAGTAAAACTTTCAACTTCACTAATTTTAAAACTTCTACTACTTGTAATTTTTTGTAATGCTATTACTTTTTTTACGGCAGCAGTAACTAAAGTTGCTAAAGTTGTGTTGGCCCAATCTGTAACTGTTTTCTTTAAACTTTCAGAAGGGTTGTCTATTCCCCAAGTAAGTTCAACATGTGAGGATTGAGACGACTTCAAAAAGCCTTCAGCAGAACCAGGACTGGTTTGGTCTCCCCAACTATTATATGTTGGCTGCGTCACTTGATAGGTATAAGCTTCGGCTGAATTAAATTTCAATACTGCAGAAACACTTTGTAATCGTGCTGAAACAGTTAAATAATACTTAATGTTCAAAGCTCCTCCAGATGTTGTAAAACTGGCTTTTAAATTTTTCATTTGTGAAGCCGTAAGCTTCATTAAAAATGATGCTGTATCTCCTCCATAGTTTGAAGCCTCTGCAACATAATCAATAGTATCATCACCATCTGCAAAGGTAACCACAGCTTTACTTCCAGCTTTTAAATCTAAGGTCTGAAAGTTTGGATTTGTTACACCTGGAAATCGAGTAGAATTACCTAATATCTGAGTTTTAACTGCGGCCTCAACCTTTGACGGTATGGACAGCTCAACGTCAAATCTACAGAAACCAGAACCATTGTCGGCTCCATCTGTAGCATAAGTGTGAAATTGTATTGATGGTTTGTTATTATCAAAAACAAATTGTGGTTTTGGAATAATATAAAATGTATTAGGGTCAGGGTTTGGTCCTTTTTGGTCATCTCTGTAAAAGTCCCAACTATATCCATCTGGATCCTGATACGTGCTTTTTGCGTTGTAGTCTAACATAATATTTTAGTTTAATTATTAATAATTGAATGTCCCTCTTGAGGTAAAGATTGTTTTACAAAATCAGCAAGTGCTTGCCAATCTTTCTTCGCTTGGTTTAGATCTAATGATTCAATGACATTTACATAATCGTCAGCCGATGCACTGTTTAAATCTTCAATAACTGTTTGATAATCCAATATCATAGTATTCCATAAATCATAAAAAGATTGTAAAGGCACTTGAATAGCCTTAATATTAGAAATCATATGATCTACAAACTGACTTATAAAAGCATAGGCTAATACATGAGGTTTAGAATTTATCTGATTGATTTTAATGGAGACATTGATATCTAAACTGACAATGACATTGCATGGTCCCAAAATGGTATTATTCATGAAATGATCTGTCATCACCGATTGAATTGCCAGTATTCCATCTGCATCAACCTGATCATTAGATTTAATAGTATTAAGATCATTAGATAAAGTAGCTTGATCTGCATTAGCTTTAACAATGAAATCTTTTAATTTTTTGGTAATAGAATCTGTTACATTTTGCTGAACCTTTAAAGCTGACAAAATCGAATCAAACAAATTGTTTATTTGTGTTTTTTGCTCTGCTGAAACATTACCATTTTCTGCACTGCTAAGTATCGATTGAATCTTTGATATATTAGATTGAAACGTTGGATTAAACGCTGTTATAGTCCTAGGAAGATGTAGTGTGGCATCTGGACATAAGACATCTAGCCAGTTTTGCGCATGATCTTTAGTTGTCGTTATATCAACAGATATCTGCTTATACCATTGTGGTATATCCGTTAAATTAGGCACAAGAGTAACAGCTGCCTGAGCATAATTACTTATTTGTTGCGCTGCTGATATCGTATCTTTAACGTCGGAAGTTGAAAGTGATGGCTTATTCATTGTATTGCTTTTTTACTTAATGTTATAGTGAAGAGTCATATCAAATTTTATTAATATGACTCTTATGAATTATAGAAAGTTGTTAAGCAGCCTCTGAAGAACCTGAGTCGTCCTTATTAATAGAAATTACTTTATTTACAATAGTAGTTGCTGCAACTGCCCATTGGTTAGCATAGGTTTCTAACTGACTCCAATCTTTCTGCGCTTGTATCACATCAAGTTTCAAATCAAACCATTCTTTATTTGTAAGATCTGATGATGCTTCTTCAATTTGTGTTGCAACAGTTGATATAGATTCAGCAGTATTACTAAACCAATCTGTTAAATCCTGAAGTGAGTTTTGCATTTGTGTATTTAAATCTACTAGCTTTCCAATAGAATTATTCAATATCACTAATGACGCTACCTGCTGCTTTTCTTCGTTTAGATGCTGTGTGTCTGCAGCAAGTTTTTTACGTGCAGCGTTTAACTTTGGAATATACACAGCAAGAACAGCTGCAAATTGAATAGCTGCAGCAGCCATGATAAGACCTCCAATAACCATTGCAATTGGAGCCGCTGGTCCAGATGCAGCTGCACCTAATCCAAGAACAGATACTCCTACAAAAAGTCCAACACCAGCAGCTATTCCTGATGCAGTTATCGCAGCTTGGTCAGCAGCTATATTAGCATTGTCTGTTGCAATGTCTCCTTGTAAACCAATGATTAGGTTTTGATCATCTAAGATTGCCTTTTGAATAGAGTTTACACCCGATGTTAGTGCTTTGTTATCAGTATCAGAATTTGCTTTAAAAGTATCAAAATCCTTTTTCACAGCTGCAAGCGCATCGCTTTCTGCTCCGATATGCTTACTTATCCAATTTAGACTTTCTACAATGGTTTCAATTTCTCCAGCATTAGGAACATATTGCTTCCCATCTGGTGTTGTTTTATTCAAAATATCTAGTATCTGATCTGTACCTGTACCAAATCTTGAAGCCATATTAGATATAGAGTGTGGAAAATGACTTGTAATACCAGGTTCTACTGTTGTTTGCCAAGGAGCTACATGTTTCTTTGCTGCGTCTAAGTGTTTGCTTAATTCATCGTACCAGCTTGGTTTTGGATCAATGGCATGAATTTGTGTATGCTCAACACCTAATACATATCCACGTATAAAAGCAAGAACACTTAGGTTTTTAGCCATATCTTCTTTTTGCTTTTTAATATTTTTTGGAACTAGTGATTTAATCTGTGTCATAATGATATAATTTTAATTGGTTAATTGATTTTTAATTATTATCGAGTTTAATTGGCTCTCCAGACTTAATTGTCGTGGCAGAGATTTGAATATTCGTTGCGGTTTTTGCAATCTCACTCCATGCGTTTGCCGCTTTGGAAATCGTCTGAATTGGCAGGAGAGACTTAAAATCAGTTCCTGTGTAGATTTCTAATTCCTGAATAGCAACATCGAGTTTATCAGACTCCTCAGTCCATATAGGTCCGAGGTCAACAGAATCATGAATGGCAATTAAGGTCTTATCGAGGTTATTGAGCATTGTGTTCATATTGGTTAACAATACAATTTGTTGATCCTCTTTATTTACTTTAACAGCAAGAGTTTTTATTCGTTTTAAGTTTTCAGCGATACGTTGCTCATTGATAGCTACTTCAATGGCATCATAAGTGAGTCCTCCAACCGCAATTATTATTCCTACTACTGGTACTTCAGCCGAAGACGTGGCCACTAAAAATCCGTATTCTAACATTGTGTATGCCAATTCTGCTCCTCCTGTTGCCATATTAGACATTGATCCAGAGACCTTTTCGGTTTCTTCTGCAATATCCTGATACAAAACACTAATTTGATTTTGAAGATCTAATACATCTGCACGATCTCCTGTTATTTGTTGGTTGGCTTTGTCAATCGATTCATCAATTATCTTGATATAACTTTTAAATTCTGTTGAAAACTGTGAAATATTGCTTTGTAATGTAGATGTGTTTTTATCGTAGGATACTAAATGAGATTTTAGCCATTTAAGAGCTTCAATAGCTTCCTCTTTACTAAAATCTCCAGTTAATGTTTCACATACATCTTGAAAACGGTTGCTGTATTCAATAAACATTTCAGGAATTTGACTAATAATACTTGGTTCTTTTTCATTAGACCAATTGCTTGATAATATTTTCGATTTATTAAAAGCATCCTCCAGATTTTTTATATAATCTGGTGTTGGTGAAATTGGAAGAAATCTAGAATGACTAATAGAAATAGATGCAAATCTTACAGATATTAATGATGAAAAAAAGCTCTTTAGAAGTTGTGTCGTTAATTTTATATTAGGTGCTAGCATAATTGAAGATATTTTTATTTCTTCCAAAATTATACACTAACCCATGATCATTATAGGGTATAAATACCTGATTGTCAGATTTAGTAATAATACTTAAAACTAAATTTGACCTAAACCTATTAACGATTATTCTAATAAATTAAATGATTGAGTTTCTAAAAAATCACGAATCATCATCTTTAGATATTACATCCGTTTAGTTTATTGATGACGTAATTGTATTAACTTGATTTTTTGATAAATTTTGTTTTTAATCTGTTACCTAAATAGATTAAAAGAGTGCAGAGAACTAAAGCAACTATTAATATCCATAACCAGTCATAAGTCACAAACACTTGACTTGAATCTCCTGTTAACACTAAAGAACTCCAATAAAAAGGAGAGGCCTCACTTGTGTTTTTATGGTTGTTTATATATGTTATTTTGGCATTTCTTAGTGCTTCAGATTTAGTGCCTCCTTCTTTAAGATTTGAATAGAATGTGGTAATTATTTCGTTTGTTGATCTTTGATTGATATCCCATAGCGAAGACACAACACTTTTAGACCCTGAATTTATAAAAGCTCTTGCTATACTCATAACGCCTTCTCCTTTTTTGAGTTCACCATGTGATGTTTTACAGGCACTCAATACTACTAAATTTGCTTTTTGGTTTTTGAAGTAAATATCATTCAGCATCAACTTTTTATCGTTAAATGAAATCCAGGGTTTATCATTTAAAATGCCTCCATGTGTTGAGATATGAACCACCTTTGATGTTCCATATTCTTTCAGAAATAATTCTTTAGTGGCCTTTTCACGGGAAACCATAATTGTATTCAATGTCGATTCAATATTTGAGATATCACTTTTAGAAATAGTTAGGCTAGATAAGGATCTATCTTTAAAAACTGATGGGCTAATGGCAAAGAAGTCTTTTTCAAATTCGTCTGTATACGAGATATTTAAAGAGGAGTAGGAGTAAGCATAACTTATATCACAAAAGTTGATTAAATAAGATGCTGATAACGCTTGATCCTTAGTTGTAACAAACGATTCAAAAGGCACATAATGCAACCTGTTGTCTGGGATGATGATTAGTTTTTTATCAACATATGTTTTAGAGTTGGTCTTTAGAAACGGAGATAATGAAAGATAGAGCTGATAAGATACTTCTTTAAAAAGTTGCTGATCGTTATTATCAACAAAAGGCTTACTGATTAAATGACTATACTGATTGAGAAGGTTATGGATTTTAGAGATATTGTTCAAACGAAACACAGCTTCTGATGATTGTGTTATCAGGACAACAAAACCTTTGTCTTTACTCAACTTATATTGTAAAACTATCTCGTTTTTTTTAAGTGATTCTCGAACCATTTTAGAATCATATACTGTAATATTTTTCTTAAAACGATGATAACTTGGGTAGGCAATTTCTAAAGAATCAATAAATCGAGTGTAATCTTGTTTTCTAGAGAACACAATATTTTGAAGACTATCAGTCAAAATGTTTTGAGCTGTTTTTTTTAGTGAAAATAGATTATCTTCAGCTTTTTTAATCCCATTGATAAGATCGTATTCACGGTTGATCAAATGTTCAGGAAGATTTACCAATGCTTTGGCTTTACTGGTTGTTATATTCTCTAATAGGAGAATGGCTTTGCTCTTTTCAATATAATAAAAAGCCTCTTTAGGTTTATTTAAAAGATAAGCAGCTTCGGTAGCATTTAAATAGAAGTTTGAAGCTTCCTCTCTCCAAAACAATTTTGAAAAATCTTCTCTACTCTCAAAATAAATGATGTCTGCAATCTGATCAGACAACCCATATATATTCAAAGCTAATTCTAAATACTTAGTCTGAAATTCGTTATCATTGATCAACAACAACATATTGGCCTTATCAATAAGGTAACCTAATAGGTCAACTTTATTATCAACAGCATTTAACGATTTGATATCGGGAACATCAAAAACACTCCTATTTTCAATTTGAAGTAAGGTAGAAACCGCAAGATTGTAATATGATAGCGCCTGTTCATAGTTGTTTGACTCTTTGTATACATCGGCTAGATTATTGTATAAAGAGGCTTTCTTCTGATGGTTATCATTGATGTAAGGCATAGCAGAGAGTAGTTTTTCTTCTGCAACCTCCAAATTATTCTCTTTTCTGTAAGCTATTCCTAAATTGATAAGTGATTTTGATATGTTTAATGAATCTGATAACGTTTTAGATAATTCTAATGATCTTGTATATTTCTTTTTAGCATTGTCATAATCTTTTATACAGTCAAAGAAAGCACCAGCATTTAGCTCTTTCTTTAGAATATCCTCATCATCAAATTCGTACACTTTACCGATATCATCAAAACGGACAATAATATCAAAAACATCATCCTGAAGTTTCGGATCATCTAATTTCACATAAACATCTAAAAGATTGATTAACGTTCGTCCCTCTTCTTTTAACTCCTCGTATTCTTTAAATATATAGATGGCCTTGTTGTAATGGGCAATGGCCTCCTTAAAATCCCCTAAATCATTATACGAATTCCCAAGGAACCTGTACACAACTGCTTGGCGGACATTTTCAGAAGGATGTTTTTTTAAGAACTCCTTACCATGTAGAATCGACTTACTGTAGGCACCTTTCAAATACGATAGAAAAACAAGGTTTTTATCATTCTTAAGATAAAAATTGGTCGTGTCGTTTAAAGTCTCACCAATGGTTCTAATTTTTTTAGCATAATTAATAGCGAGATCAACATTTGTCTTGTAAAACGCTAAGAGAAGTTCATAATAGGTATGTGCTAATTCATTTTGATCGAAATCAAGTTTTGACTTCGTTACTAAGCTGTCTAAAAGTTTTTGTTTACCAAACTTATCTAAATCCTTAGTTTCACTTAACGCTCGGTAAATTTCTAATGGTGTTTGAGTATTTTGAGCAAGCAGCACACCTGAACAAAATAGAAAAACAATAGCAAAATAAAATTTGCGAAACATAGACTTTAAGCGGTTTAAAATTTGCGTCTTTAATATAAGGATAATGATTTTATAAAAAGAAAAAGAGGAGTCCGTAAACTCCTCTTTTGAGTTTAAACGTAAGATTTACCTAAACTTTTATTTAAACTGTGCTATAATCAATCATCATATATATATGCTGAATATTTAATATTGAATAACTCTGCTGAATAGGTGCTGTTATTTAAAACTTGTGCCTTTAGCATTTCGGCTGACATTCCATTTTGATAGTATTTAGCACTAAAAAATGAGGTGTAAGCTGCCGAAAAAGATGTTCCGTTATAGTAAAAGGTTTCATTATCATATACAAATGGAATATTCTCACTAACTGCCGCTATATCAACAGAATTTGTTCCGAAATTTGAAAAGTAACTCAACCCTCCTACTCCAGAGCCATTAGTTCCGTTTACAATATCGTTATAACTACCAGCCAGTCCTGTTACTGATATGATATTATTAGACTCATAAGATGATGGGTAATGTGGTTGAATATCATTATTCTGACCACTATTACCAGCTGAACACACTACTAAAATCTCGTCTTCTACTCTTTCTATAAATTTGTTTAATAATTCATACTCTTGATCATACCAGCCAAAACTCATGTTGATAATCTTGATGTTTTGTTTTTTTGTTGCATACTGAAACCCACAAAGTGCGTCAAAATAATTAATACTTCCGTTTTCATTGGCAACCTTAACGGGTAGAAGTTGATATGGTACGTTATTGTTGTCTAGGTTAGACGTTATAAGATGGCTTACAACTGTTCCATGCATGCTAGGATGATCATCATATGGATTATTATCGTTGTCCACAAAATTCCATCCAAAACGTTCCACATAGTTGTTATCTATACAAGGATCATTCGTACTATTGTATAAATAGCTATCTGAGAACCCATCGTAATAATAATTTATTCCTGTATCTAAGACTGCAATGGTTATATTTTGATTTACATCAACTATTTGAGATAAGGCATTATCCAAAACTCCTGACGGATTAAAATTAAATGCAAACTGATCAGGCTCTATACTAATTATAGGGTTTAGATCTACACCTTCAATCTCTTCATCAACTTTAGCAGTTTCCTTTTTCTCTTCAATATTTATTCCATTACCAGTACTACCAGTAAAAATCCATAACTCCAGATTTTCCTCTGCACAATTACATTGTTTGTAATCTGTTATACCATACTCCAATCGTTTTTGCTGCTTCTCAAGCTCTGTAGTTCCTTCAGGATATAAAATTATCAGTTCACTACTTGCACTTGCTCCTTTTGTTAATATGGTTCGGTTCTTTACATTTTCAATATTGTCTTCTATCAAGTTTTCTTTTTCGCAGCTACAAACAAATGCAAAAATAAATACGCATAAAATTCTTAATATATGTTTCATTGTTGTTTAGTTTAAATTAATGTGTTTAGGTAAAAAATAAGTTTCGGTTTGATAAAATACCAAACCGAAACTCTCTTACAAAATAGTTATTCTATAATAACCCTTTTAGAAATAACGCCTTCTTTTGTTTTGAAATTGAACAGATATAACCCTGTTGGTAAATCTAAATCCAATCCAAACTTCAAGTCTGCCCCTTTGGTTTTCTCCTTTGTAACGGTTTTAACCAATAATCCATCGTAACGGTAGATATCTAGTTCTACGAATGAGCTACCTTCCAACTCTACCTCAATACTCATCTGACCCTTATTTGGGTTTGGATAAATTGTCACACGTTGCTTAACGCCTCCTCCATCAGTAACCAATGTTGGTAAATGACAAGCCTGTTCTGATACTACTGACTGAGTACCATCTGCACAAACCGCTGTTACCTGCCATACAAAACACTTGCTCTGTAAACTTAATGGTAAGGTATACGAGGTTGATGTTGTTGTGATTGGTGCTATTGAAACTCCAAATCTACAGCATTCTATTCGTATCACACTTGGTGAACTGATGATGTACTCTACGGCACCTGGAACTGGATCCCATGTCAACGATGAGCCTATAGCCTGTAAATTTGTTGGTGCTGTAAGTCCGTCACATTCTTTCGTCTCACATTCATAATAGAAACAATCTGAATACGTACATTCATAACCAAGATCATTGGTCTTCGTTGCTGTAAAACAAACCTCTCCAGACATTGGAAGATCAAAAGCTCTGGTCGTACCTGAACCGCCATCAGACCACGTAAGAGAATCATACATCGACAAACTTATCGGATCTCCTGCAGCATCTACCAATTCTATAAATACAAACCCTAGTTCACATGGATCACAATCTTCTCCCGCTTTGCGCTTAGCAATGTAAGTACGTAATCCAGCCAATAAATCTGCTGACCTACTATCTCGTCTCGCCATAAATTCTGCGCTAACCTGAGCTTCATATTCTGCTAATTGGGCTTCTGTTGGACAGTCTAAAACATTGATGAAAATATCATCATCACAACATTCTTCTAAATATGTAATCACATAAACACATCCATTTGGATAAGTAATTGTAGCTTGCCAGTTCTCTAATGGTGATACATAGATCCAATCGCCTAATATATTCTCATCTACTGCTGTATCCAGATTATCCCAAGAAATCACAACCCCTCCTGCTGATGTTATGGTGCTTCCATCACCACTAAGTACATGTACTGGCCACTGATCTGAATCACAAACCACATCAGGACAGTTTGGATGCTGCCAATAAGGCTCTACATATGGTTCATCAACACAACAATCCTCTTCCAAAGTTACTAATACACTCTCATTGTATGGATCACCACAAGAGTCAGTTCCCGTTATATAAGCTGTAAAACTTGTAATATTACTTCCCGGAGGCACACAGAACAATCCGTTGAGATCTGTTAAGACTGGATCACTTGTATTATAAACCGCACCCGTTATGTTGGTTGCATTTATTGTCACACAAGTCTCTCCACATGGTATCTCATAGGTTAAAGTTGAAGTAACATCTGTGCCATCAGCTGTGATAGTCACAGGATCTGGTGTAACCGAAGTTATGGTATGACTCAAATTATACTCTAAAAATTCAAATTGACCATTGACTTCATAAGCAATTAAAATTTCGAAATGATAAGTCCCTGTCGCACCTATGTCATGACTTAAAGGATCTCCTGTATCATTAAAAAGTTCAGCAATTTCATCGCCATTGTCGTCGGTTATTATCACGTTAAAAAATGCGATATCCAGATTAAGATCAGGATCAATTGCCACGGTTACTTCACCACAGTTATCTTCGATTGTAACAACTGGTTTACCAACTCTAATATCATCAACAACGATATAGTTTCCCACACCACCATGACAAGTTCCTGTTTCAGTACAGGCGAAAAAGGAGAGTTCTTCATAATCTGTGACACTTGGGTCAAGAATAATAGAAATATCTTCGCAGGTATCGCTTGCGTTAGGACCTGCTTGACCTACAACATCCCAATTGTATTGTCCAGCGTATCGTCCTATTACTTTTACTACACCATTAGAAGCTCCATTTGAAGACCGATTTACTGTTAGATCTATTGTAAAGCTTGTATCTGTTGTTAAACCAAAAAATGGATTATTAGTTCTGATAGAAGAACCAGGTGATCCAGAGGTACTTACTAGTAGCACTGAATTATTTCCATTACATACCAGATTTGGTTCACAATTTGTGTTTTTTAACGGAACTATACCTTGGGTATAGTCTGACCACCAGCCATCTACACATGACATTTGTCCGTTTGCAGGATCACAGTCGTTGATACAGGATGTATCTTCGAATCCGATGTTTTCGAATTCTTGACCGTATATCAACCCACTGAACATTAAGAAAAGAAAAATAACTTTTTTCATAATTACATTGGTTTTAATTAGCTCCTACTCTGTTCTTTGAAGGTTTTTCAGATTTCACCTTTTAATTGAATCGATTCACAATTAAGAGGCTTTTATGCTTTTTTGTTACCCAATATTTTTAATTACCTTACACGTAATTAACCGCTAACCCATATTTTTTGCATGAAAAACGATGATTTTATTCGTCAGTTTTTAGAGGGAAATCCAAAAGTACTTGACCGCATTTATACTCAAAATTTTAAGTATGTATTGCATTATATAACAAGTAGAGATGGTAATAGATCAGATGCTGAAGACGTTTTTCACAATGCATTAATCATTCTTTATGTGAAAATAAAAAACGATAAGATCCAGGTTCAATCTTTTGATAATTACTTATTTACAGTTTGCAAAAACCTTTGGAAACGAGAAAATTCAAAAAAGAAGGTAACAAATACAGGTGTTTTACCTCTAGTTAGTGAAGAGATTGATTTAGCTTCATTTTATTTAGAACATCAGCAATGGGAATTGTATAAAGAAAAATTCGAATTGCTTTCAAAGCAATGTAGAGATATACTCAACATGATATTTCAGAAAAAAACCTATGAAAGCATTGTAAAAAAGTATTCTTATTCGTCCCAAACTGTAGCGAGACAAAGGGTCTTTAAATGCAAAAAGAAACTGACACAATTGATTAAAGAGGATCCTAGATACTCTAATTTTAAATCTTAATAAATGAGTTTTAATAAAGATACCGAACATAGGATTATCAACTATTTAGACGGTAATATGACATCAGAAGAAATGGAAGACTTTGAAAATGAGCGTCTAAAAAATAAAGACTTAGACGACATGGTTACTGTCATGGAACGAATGTCTGAAATTTATGGAGATGAAACATGGACTTCTATTGAGCACGATGCTGATCAATTAAAAACAGCTGCTCATGTTTTTAGTGAAGATGATGTAAAAGATTTTTCTAATACGATCAAAACAGCTCAAAGTCGGTATAATTCAAAAGGGGCAAAAAATACAAGTAAAGTCATAAAATATATAACTTCGGTTGCAGCAATTGGTTTGATTGCTTTTTTTGTAAACTATTTTTTTATACCTAACTACACTTCAGAAGGTTTATTCGAATCGTATTATTCCACACAGGATCTACCCTCATTTGTGCTTCAGAACACCACTGAAAACAAAGAAACAATAGCTGAACAACTATTTAGAGATGATAAATACACTGAAGCCCTAGAGGTTTTTACGCATATAGATAAAAGTTCAAATGAATTAAACCCTAATGTAACTTTGTACACTGCATTATGTTATTTAGAATTAGAGAACTACACTTCAGCCTTAGATCAACTGGAAGATCTAGAACAGAGTAATACTATAGATTTCCATAAAGCGTATTGGTTTAAAGCTCTTGTTTATTTAAAACAAGACCAAAAACAAGATGCCATTGAAAATTTAAAGATCATTTCAGAAAACGAAACTTATTTCAATTATTTGAAAGCTATTGATTTGCTGGACAAGTTAGAGCAGATTTAATCTTAAAACATTTGATTATAGAACACTATTTATATCAAAACAATCTCATCTGCCCATCTTTATAAGTTATATGTAAATCTGTATTTAGCTTAGGCATTGATTTATCTTTGAAATATTTCAATCGTGCTAACTTAATCAAGTCATTAATTTGTTTGGCTATTTGTCCTTCACCTCGCATACGCTTACCAAATCGCGATTCGTTTAGCGTACCTCCATGACAATTTTCAATTTGATGTAATACTTTAGCTGCTCTATCTGGCATGGTTTTATGAATCCAGTCTGTAAAAATTTCTCCAATGGCACCATTTAGTCGAACAATAGTGTAAGCAATACTCAATGCACCTGCATCTGATACAGCTTTAGCTAAAGGTAAAATCTCATGGCTATTAATAGACGGAATAATTGGTGCTAGCATAACATTAACAGGAATACCATTTTCACTCAAAACCTTTACGGTCTCTAAACGTTTTTTTATAGTTGCTGTTCTAGGTTCTAAAATTCTCCGTGTCGTTTCAGATAATGATGTAATTGAAACATTAACACTTACCAAACCATCTTTTGCCAATGTCTTAAGGATATCTAAATCTCGAAGAATTAGTGCGTTTTTTGTAATAATACCAACTGGATGTCTGTACTTCAAAAAGACCTCTAGACATTGTCTAGTAATCTCAAACTTTTGCTCTGCAGGTTGATAACAATCTGTATTACCAGACATTACTATAGGATAAGCTTTCCAGCTTTTCCGTTTTATAAATGCTTCTAATAATTTGGGAGCATCTTTTTTTACTAAAATTCTACGTTAAAATCCAAACCTGCACTAAATCCCCAAAATTCATGACTATTTCTAGCATAACAATAGATACACCCATGTTCACAACCTTGATACATATTCATTGAATACGCCATTCCAACATCTGGACTTGTTACTTGATTGACTATAGTTTTTGGAAAAACTGGAAGATATAGCGTTTTATTTTTATCAACTTCTTCGCCTTCTTTTGCACAGTATTCTAAAAAATCATCGCGTTGCTCATGACTCAATTCAAAAAAACGATTGTGTACGTTTTTTTGAGCACCACGACCTTTAATAGATTGATTTTTTAACATATTATTGATTTTTTGTAAAATTACAAAATTAGATCAATACTTTACCGATAGTGCCTTGATAATTTTAGGCCAAATCAATCAAACTCAGTCAACCATTATGCGTTAGAAATAAGATTATTACTCTTTTAAGCTGTGAATTTTGAATATAAATCAGATAAAATCCTTGTGATATTTACCAATTGTTGATTGTAAGTTTACAATAGTATTTTTATTAACTCAAATTTCAAGCTATGACAGTATCAAGACAAAATGTAGTATTGATAACTTTATTAAGCCCTGTTCTTCTGGCTTCAATTATTTTAATAAGTCCTTTTTATTTTTTTTATAAGTGTGTAGAAAAGATGTCCTTATATTTAGACTAATTAAAATAATACCAAATGCAAAATCTTAAATTTGAATTGAAGTTATTCTCCAGGGAAGTCAGCTTTACGCTTTTCTAAAAAAGCTGTTGTTCCTTCTTTAAAATCTTCGGTCCCAAAACATTTTCCAAACTGTTTGATTTCTGTTTTATATCCATCGATACCATCTTTGAAATTAGCATTAATAGCTTTGATGGCTCCCTTAATAGCAACTGAAGAATTACGCATAATCTTACCTGCAATTTTTTCAGCTAAAGCTATCAATTCGTCCTCTGTAGTAACATGGTTAACGAGACCATATTCTAAAGCTTGAGCAGCATCTATCATTCCAGCAGTCATAACCATTTCCATAGCACGTCCTTTTCCAACCAGCTGTGGTAATCGTTGAGTTCCTCCGTAACCAGGTATAACGCCAAGAGAGACCTCAGGCAATCCCATTTTAGCATTAGTGCTCGCAATTCTAAAATGACAAGCCATTGCAAGTTCTAATCCTCCTCCAAGAGCAAAACCATTAACTGCTGCAATTACTGGCGTTGACAAATTTTCGACATAATCAAATAATATTTCTTGTCCTTTTGCAGCTAGTTTCCCGCCATTTTCAACATCAAAATCTGCAAATTCGCTAATATCTGCACCAGCAACAAATGCTTTTTCTCCGCTGCCTGTAACAATAATCACCTTGGTGTCTTTGCTTTTATTTGCTGCTTTGAAAGCCTCATGAAGTTCTTGAATTGTCGCCTTATTTAAAGCGTTAAGCTTATTTGGTCTATTAACGGTAATCTTAGTAATACCATTAGTTGTTGTAGATAAAATATTTTCGTAGCTCATTGTATTTAGTCTTATTAAATCTTCGGAAATGTCACTGTAAAAGTTGTTCCAACACCTTGTTGAGATGTAAAGGTAATATTTCCCTTATAAGTTTCCACAATATTTTTTACCATTGCCAGGCCTAGTCCCATTCCACTACTTTTTGTAGTAAATTTTGGCTCAAAGATCTTGCTTTCATTCTCTTCGGAAATTCCATTTCCATTATCCTCGACAGTTATTTTTACCATATCATTTTCAGAAGTGACCTTGACTGCAATTCTTGGAGTTTCTTTATCTAGAGGGATAGCCTGAATACCATTTTTTACCAGATTAGTCACCACTCGTATCAACTGAGTACGATCAAAGTTTGCCATGATCTCTTCATCTTCAGAATAAAATTCTATATAATCTTCACTAAAAATATCCAAACCTAACTTCACTATAGAAGAGACATTGAGGGTTTCACTCTGTTGTGCTGGCATTTTTGCAAAATTAGAAAAGGCTGAGGCAATAGAACTCATTGTGTCAATTTGTTGAATGAGTGTATTGCTGTATTCATCTACTTTTTGGTGAATGTTCTCATCTTCAGGATCAAATTTTCTCTGAAAACTTTGTACACTTAATCGCATTGGTGTTAATGGATTCTTGATCTCATGAGCTACCTGTTTTGCCATTTCTCTCCAGGCTTGTTCACGTTCGCTTGTGGCTAACTTTACTGCACTTTCTTCAAGCTCATCAATCATGCTATTATACGAATTAACCAATGTAGAAATTTCCTCACTAGACGAAGCTATATCAATTTTCTTATTTCGTTTTTCTAATCGAGTTTCATTAATCTTATCAGCAATAGTTTTTAGCGTACTCGTTATATACTTTGATAATAATAAGGCTAATATAATGGCAATAAGCATCATAAAGAGGTAAGCATAGCCCAAACGCTCCAAAAACTCATTAAGTTCTTTATTTAGAAAATCATCATTCTCCAGATACGGGAGGTTTAGTATGGCTAATGGCTTAGATTTAGTATCTAGAATATAAGTGTATAACGATTGAAATGTTTCTCCATTTTTCTTATTTTTAACTACATATCTATGCTCTGCCGAGTTAGACACCTCATTTATAATATTGGTGTCGATGCAGGTATATATCGAATCGTTAGTAAAACTCGCTTTAGAAGTGATAAGTAGAGTCCCATCAATATCATAGAGGTTGATCCTTAAACTGTGAATTTCTGCAATTCTGTAAATTTCTTCCTTAAAAATTAGTGGAACTTTTTCAGTTTCTACAGGGTATGTTGTTTTTCTTATAACATACTCTATATCACTCATTATGGCACGCTCCTTACGCTCTAAACGTTCTTTGTGATAATCTCTGGCTTCTTCATTATATTGATAAATTGTTACTGCTGCAATTAATATAGAGGCAATGAGTACCAATAGTATCATGGCAAAGAAAATGCGAACTCGTAAAGACAGTTTTTTTAACCTCATCTTAGTTTTTGTAGTGCAATAAATGTAACAATAATTAAGCCAATGTTAAGCGTCTGGATTTTTACTTCTTATATTTTTGTAGACTTTAAATCCTAACATTAAGAGAATTCCCAGAACTAGAATACCAATAACACCAAATATCCAATTGATGGCATTTTTTAAGATCACAAGGAAAATAACTGCAAATAAAATAAAAGTAGCGCCTTCATTCCAAAGCCTCATGAAATTTGATGACTTCCTAACAACATCGCTTTGCAGCTGTTTGTAATACTGATGTGTTTTTAGATGATATAAAATCAAAAGAACAACAAAACTTAATTTAACATGCATCCATGGTTGCTCTAATAAATACGGATTCAATACAAGTAACCATATCCCAAAACCTGTCGCCAAAATTGCCGAAGGCCATGTAATGATATTCCATAAACGCTTGGCCATCAACTTCAATTGTTTTCCTAATATTTCTTTGTCTGGCGATGGTTTGTCAAATGCCTCTATTTGATATACAAAAAGCCTGGGTATGTAAAATAAGCCTGCAAACCAAGTGACAATAAAAATAAGATGAAGGGCTTTTATATAAAAGTAATATTCCATTAATCTTCAACAAATAAATAGTTCAATTGTTTTGAGTTGAACGCCGCATTAAAAGCACTAATCTCATCACTAATCAATGTGTTAAAAGCATCTAATTGGACCTTTATTTTTGCTGTAAGTTCATTTTTAACAGCTATATCTTGATCTGTAGGTGCAAAATCACCCATGCCAACTAAAGAATTTAAATGCCCTAATTTATTGGTCAATCTAATAGGAAAATTCAACGGATCCTGACCGCTTCTGTTTTTTGTTTGGTATAACGCTTCTTCTATTTTTGTAAACGCTTCCTTCAATGTTTTTGACTTCTCTAAGAGTTCTTTTACATCGTCGTTTCCTTTATACTGCGTTTCAAAAGCTGTTAACTGCTTTTTGATTTTCCTTATTTTTTTGATGGACTTATGAGCATCATCCATGGTTTTATTGACATCTTTAATGAAATCAAATTGTCGTTGCATATCTGCCTGAGAGCTTTCTGCTCTTGGGTCGGCAATAATATTAAAGGATTGTGGCATCTCGACTGCGCTCGATGTGACATCATTTTCTATATTAAGATGTACTTTATAAGTGCCTGGAATAGCTCGTGGACCACTTAAACTTGCCCACCATAAGATCATTCCATCTAATCGTTCTGCACCATCATAAGTCATATTCCAGACAAATTGGTTCATTCCTTTTTTGACCTCTAGCTTATCTTTCTTTTTGTTTTTGGTTGAATAGGTTTTTATCGTATCGCCTTTAGGATCAAAATACGTTAGTGAAACCTCATCATTCTTAGCATCATAGTTTTTTAAGTTGAAATAGGTAATCACTCCATTAGGATGATTGGTTCCAGCTGTTTTACTTCCTTTACGACTTCCGCCACGCATTCTATACGTATCTTTTGGCTTAAATAATGTATGTCCTTCGGAATTAGAATTATACAGCTGATGTAAAACCGTTAAATCATCAATGATCCAGAGGCTTCTTCCTTGAGTCCCCACAATCAAATTATTTTCTTTTATGGTTAAATCGGTAATTGGAACAATAGGTAGATTTAACTGAAATGGTTTCCAGTTCTTTCCATCATCAAATGAAATATACATTCCCGTTTCTGTTCCTGCATACAATAAGCCTTTTTGCTTTGGATCTTCTCTAAGCACTCTTGTAAAATGTTCGGAATTAATCCCATTAGTGATTTTTTTCCAAGTCTTTCCGTAATCTGTTGTTTTATAAAGATAAGGCGCAAAATCTCCTGTTTTATATTTTGTACCAGCAACATAGCAGGTTCCTGCGTCAAATGCACTTGGCTCAATACTATTAATCATCATCCATTCTGGCATACCTTTAGGGGTTACATTTTCCCAGTTTTGTCCACCATCTTTTGTCACATGAATGAGTCCGTCATCACTACCAACCCAAAGCAAACCTTCAGTTATTGGCGACTCCTGAGCTGCAAAAATAGTACAGTAATATTCTACTGAGGTATTGTCTTGAGTGATTGGTCCTCCTGAAGATTTTAGCTTTTCAGGATCGTTTCTTGTAAGATCCGGACTAATAATTTTCCAGGACTGCCCTTCATTTTCTGTCACATGAACATGTTGCGAAAAAGTATACATACGGTCTGGATTATGCTTTGAGAATATAATTGGGAAATTCCACTGAAAACGGTATTTCATACCTTCAGCACCATGACCCATTGGGTTGTCTGGCCAAACATTAATTGCTCTTACGGTTCCTCGCTTGTGATTCACTCTGGTTAAATAACCATCATAACTTCCACCATACACGATATCATTATCTTCAGGGTCTACAGCAATGTGTGCCGATTCTCCTCCTGCTGTACTTTCCCAGTCGTCTTCAGTAATCGATCTACCATCTGTCCTGTGAGGAATTCGAACTGTTGAGTTATCTTGTTGTGCTGCATAAATTCGATATGGAAAATGGTTATCAGTAGTCACACGATAGAATTGAGACGTTGGCTGGTTTCGGTAAGTACTCCATGTTTCGCCTCCATCATAAGTCACTTGAGCACCTCCATCATCTCCTATAATCATACGGTTAGGATCCTCAGGCGCAATCCATAAATCATGATGATCACCATGTGGTGCATTATACGTACTGAACGTTCTACCGCCATCTGTACTCTTATGGTAGCGTACATTTAATACATATACCACATCGGCATCTTTAGTATCTGCATACACTCTAGTATAATACCATGCGCGCTGACGTAATTTTCGTTCGCTATTAACTTGTCGCCATGTGTCTCCTCCATCTTCACTGCGATACAAACCACCTTTATCTTTATTTTCAACAATGGCCCAAACACGTTGGTTATTTACTGGAGATACTGTGACACCAATAATTCCAAGTGTTCCTTCTGGGAATCCTTTTTTATCTGAAATTTTAGTCCATGTTTCTCCTTTATCTGTACTTTTCCATAATGCTGAACCTTCACCACCTGAACTCAAACTGTAAGGTGTTCGTTGTACACGCCAGGTAGATGCATATAAAATTCTCGGGTTCGTTGGATCGATAATCAAATCGACAACTCCTGCGTGTTCATTAGAGAACAAGGTTTTCTTCCAGGTTTTTCCACCATCAGTACTCTTGTAAACACCACGTTCCTGAGTAGGTTTATAGATGTTTCCTAGAACACCAGCATAAACTATGTTATGATCTGTAGGATCAACTGCAATTCTTGGAACATGACGTGAGTTTTTTAATCCCGCTGACATCCAAGTTTTTCCGGCATCTACACTTTTCCAAATTCCGTAACCAGACGATACATTTCCACGAACTGTTTTTTCGCCACCTCCAACATACATCACATTAGGATCGCTTTTAGACACTGTAATAGCTCCAATACTTCCGCCAAAAAAGCCATCAGAAATATTATCCCAACTTCGTCCACCATCCAACGTTTTCCAAATCCCACCACCTGTAGAACCAAAGTAGTACAAATTGGGTTTGTTTGGAACACCTGTTACCGCAGCACTTCGTCCGCCTCTAAACGGACCTAGAAGACGATACTCCAGGGCATCGTATTGGGATTCATCAAAAGATTGAGCTTCTAGTGTTGTAAAATTTCCGAAGCATAAAAAACATAAAAATGTAGTGATTAGTCTCATTATTTTAGATGGTTTTATTACTAGCTTTAAAAATAAGCATAAAAAAATATTATGTAGCCGACTTGAGTAATTTTAACTTCACTTCGCGATGTAAAAAATAAGCAGTTACAATCGTTGATAATACATCTGCAATTGGAAATGACATCCAAACACCTAATTCTCCATAAAATTGAGGAAGAATAAAAATCAACGGAATAAAGAACAACCCTTGTCTGGTCAAGGTCAATAGTAATGCAGGAAGGGCTTTCCCAATGGCTTGAAAATAGGCGGCTCCAATTAATTGAACTGCAATAATAGGTGTAGCAGCAAACACCCAACGCATTGCTGAAGGTGTCTCTTTTATCACCTCAGCATCAGTTGTAAACAATCGCGTAATAGATTCAGGAAAAAGCATCAACATGATAAAAACTACCGTTGCTAATCCTGCAGCATACTTTAATGCTGTGGCTATAGTGAGTCTGACACGTTCGTATTTTTCGGCACCATAATTAAATCCTGCAATGGGTAAAAATCCTTGTGTGATTCCATATACAGGAAATAGCGCAAACATCAACATACGTCCTACAATAGCATAAGCGGTCACAGAGCTTTCGCCTCCAAGATCAAACAATATATTGTTCATGAACAAGTAAGTAATACTTACCACAGCTTGTCTGGCCAACGTTACAAACCCTAGCGCACCAATTTCTTTTACAATTGGTAATCGTAAACGAAACTGACATCTGGTGAGTTTCAATTCGGAGTTTTTAGACAAGAAAAACCAAAGAATAAATGCCAGACATAAAATGTATGATCCTGTTGTTGCCCAGGCTGCGCCTTCCATTCCATAACCCAACACATTGATTAGCAGGTAATCTAATACAAGATTTCCAACTGAAGGAATCATCATGGCATACATGGCAAATTTTGGTTTCCCTTCGGCTCTAATAACCGTATTACCCATCATACAGAGTGCTAAAAACGGTACGCCATAAAGCACAATGGTATAATAAATTTTAGCAGGATCGAAGATGGCTCCTTTTCCACCGAAAGCAGGAATGATATCATTAACAAACACCAATCCCGGAATAACCAATGACACCGTAAACAATAAAGTCAATGTGATTTGATTTCCGAAGGTCTGTAAGGCTTTCTTTTCGTTATTCGCGCCGAGTGCTCGTGAAATGATAGACGATCCTCCAATACCTATACTCATTCCTAATGCCGCAATAAAAAACGAGACCGGAAGTACGACATTAATGGCTGCAATAGCTGTGGAGCCTATCCATTGACCAACAAAAATAGTGTCGACTAAAATATTGAGCGACATCACTAAAATTCCAATAGAAGCAGGAACCGCTTGCTTAATCAAAAGCTTACCAATAGGTTGCGTTCCTAAGTCCTTAGAATTTGTTTTTGCCATTATGCAATCACAGTTTCGGTCATAGCCCACTCGTTGATCCAGTTGGATAAGAGGTCAACAAATTCTTTATCGTCATTTAAACATGGAATGGTTGTAAACTCTTTTCCTCCAACTTCATGAAAAATCTCTTCACCTTCCATGGCAATTTCCTCAAGCGTTTCCAGACAATCACTGACGAATGCTGGTGTAACAATAGCCATATTTTTGATACCTTGTTTCCCGAGACGCTCTATGGTTCTGTCGGTATAAGGTTGTAACCATGGGTCAAACCCAAGTCGCGATTGAAACGACGTAGAATATGTACCTTCTTTAAGTTTTAATTTTTCACCAACCAAACGAGTCACTTCTTTACATTGATGCTTATAACAAAACTCATGTGCTGGTGATGGTGTCTTGCAACAAACACAATCTATTTTATCACTGGGTTTGCAATGTGATTTTGTGATATCACTTTTTCGAATATGACGCTCAGGTACACCATGATAGGAGAACAATAAATGCTCGTAATTTTTACCTTCTAAATGTCTGGCAATGGAATTTGACAAGACTTCAATATAGTTGTCGTTGTTATAAAACGGTTTTAGGTCTTGTATGGTAATCTGCGGAAAATGGGCTTTTCTGATCTCTTCGGCCAATACCAAAATAGTTTCCGTAGTCGCCATAGCATATTGTGGATAGAGCGGAATTAAAAACACCTCATCCACACCTTTATCCACCAATTCCTGTAATCCTTTTTTAATGGTCATGCTACCATAACGCATGGCGAGAGCAACAGGACAATCCACCTGTTTTTGAATTTTATCTTGTAGGCGTTCTGACAGCACAATTAATGGCGATCCTTCATCCCACCAAATTTTTTGGTAAGCTTTAGCAGAAGCTTTCGGACGCGTATTTAAAATGATGCCTTTAACGAGTAAGTTTCTTGCCCATAGCGGCACATCAATCACACGTTCGTCCATTAAAAATTCGCCTAAGTACTTCTTGACATCTTTAGGTTCTGGTGTATCTGGAGAACCTAAGTTTACGAGTAAGACTCCTTTCATTTAGTAATTTTTCTTTAGCAATTTTTATTTCGACTAAGAGGAAACCTAACTGTCACATTGAGCGCAGTCGAAATGTGACAATAAGACCTAAATTTCAAACTATGGTTGAAATAACAGGTGAACTTCCTTTCAGTAGTTTTATTTTTCTTTAAGCAATTCTGTTCTTACAGCTTCAGGAACAATAGAATTGGTGATTTGCGTCATCGAATCATCATTACCTATAAATTTCCAGCCATCATATTTTGGATCATTGATTGCAAACATGTTAGCATCCATGTTAATAACTAATGACATGTCTTTAACATCTGAGGTCACGTTGCCTTCGCCAAACTGGGATTCCATAGTGCCTTTCATAAACCCTAAAAAGCTGGCTTTATCGTCTTCTGGTTTATCTTGTTCTGATACAAAAGTCATTTTCATTTTACTGTTATAAAATACAGCTGCATAGGTGATATCATCAACCTCTTTTTTATCACTCACGCTCTGTACCTCATTGGAGATGAATTCAATTTTCATCTCTTTAGAGTTGAACATTTGGTCCATTGCCATTTTCATTTGATCTCTTGGTGCAAAATCAAAAACTTTTGGATACATATAATCAAAAACGCCGTCAAAGTTTTTGTTTTCCATATGCTTGTAATACGTTTCTGCCTCTTTGGTAATTTCCGTTTTGTAAGATTGTGCTAAACCTGAAGTCGTGATCAATAATGCAATCAATAATGTAGCTAAGTGTTTCATGTGTATTAAATTAAGTTTTTGCAAAAATACAACAGTATTTTTTAAGTTAGTCTTGCCTTGCTTAAAATTAGGGTTCACTTAACATTTAATAGCGTTTGCTCATTTTGGGTTTGAATGATTTAAAACATATCTTACATTTACTCCTTAAAGTAAACCATGAAAACTCATTTAATAAAACTACTATTAATTATTTCCTTTTACTCTTGCAAAGCGCAAACAACAATTCTAGCTTTAGAAGAAAAAAACATACCTGATGACTTAACAGGAGTTTATTTTAAAGACCTAAATAATGAATTAAACAAATTTGAAGGCACTTGGCTTTATCAAAATGGCAATACTTCTTTAACTGTAACTTTATTTAAAAAAGAAGAAGTTTTTAATGGTGAATGGTATAATGATGAATTGCAGGGTGAATACCAATACGTAGAAAATGGTATTGAAATTTTAAATTATCTCACACGATTAAATGACCCTAATATTTTTAACGCCTTACATACTATAGATGGCAACAAAGTAGTTTATCCTGATTATTATCCTGAATGTACTGACTGTCAAGCAGGAGAAAAGCGTTTTGTAATGAACTTTACAGATTTAGATAGAAGGTACTTAAACAATCAGATTTTAGTACAACATATTAATGATAATGGTATAGAAAAAATAAAAATTCACATTGGAAGTAGCGGTTCAATTGTCATACCTCAAGGAACACCAGCAGAAACTAGAGTCCCATATGGAGAATACATTTTAATAAAGCAATAACCTATATATAAAACTTCAAGTCATTCTTTAAGCTTTTTAAACCATGAAACCCACCATAGTCCTCATATCATTTTTAATTGCTTTAGTTTGTAAAGCACAAAATTCTATAGTGTCTATTTATGACAATGAAGATTATGGAAGTGACAACGTATACTATAAAGATATTAGTAATGATTATAATACTTTTGAAGGGACATGGATATATACTGATGGTAATACATCTTTAACTGTAGTACTTGAGAAAAAAACCATGAAACATATCCAAGATACTTTTTCAAATTATTATGAAGATGCTTTAGTTGGTGAGTACCAATACATCGAGAACGGTACAGAACTACTGAACACGTTATCTAATTTAACTACGGATTATGATGATTATTATAAATATAATATGCGAGGAGGTACTATAAGTAAATATGGTGATCCATTATGTCATGATTGCGACCCTAATAATATAAAAGTCTATGGCTCATATAAAGAACCTGATTGTGATATACGAGTGGCTTCAGACAATATGATATTTCGATATTTCACCGAAAATGGCATTGAAAAATTACACATAAACTTTAGAAGCGGTCAGCAACTGTTACCTGGTTTAAATGAACCAGACCCAACGTGTACTGGATTTAAATTACCGTTTGGCGAATACATTCTAATAAAACAATAAATAAAAAAGCTTCGACTCACCTTGAAGCTTTTAAAACCATGAAAACTCATTTAATAACATTAATATTCATTATTTCCTTTTGTTCTTGCAAAGCACAATCTCCAATTGTAGATATTGAATCAAGTTCAGAGGGATTACCTACTGGAGCTTATTTTAAAGACAATCTTAACAAGCTAGGTAAATTTGCTGGTACTTGGACGTACACTAACGGAAATACATCATTTACTATTCAATTAGTCAAAATTGAACAATATCATCAACGTGAGGGACAAGGAAAGTTTTTTGAAGATGTCCTAATAGGTGAATACAAGTATGTCGAAAATGGCATCGAAATCATTAATACGCTATCAAATATTAACAACACATCTATTAACCCTTATAGCCATTTAATCTCAGGCAATATTATTGCTGCAAGGAAAAATTCCTTTACACCTTGTGAAGACTGCTCTCCTGACGAAAAAAGAGCTGCACTTTCAATTAGAGATCCTTTAAGGGATTATTTAACGTCTCATCGGATAATACTCAGATATATCAATGATCAGGAAATAACAGCAACAATTGTGGCCACTCATGGCGTGATGATTAACGAAGGAGATCCTATAGAATTGCGAGTGCCTAATGGCGAATATACCATGATTAAACAATAACCTATACATAAAAGCTTCAAGTCAGCCTTGAAGCTTTTAAAACCATGAAATCAATAATCATCCTCATATCATTTTTAGTTGCTTTAGCTTGTAAAGCACAAAATTCTATAGTGTCTATTTATGACAATGAAGATTATGGAAATGATGGTGTTTATTATAAAGATATTGATAATGATTATAATATTTTTGAGGGCACCTGGGTTTACACCAATGGAAATACTTCCTTAACAATCGTATTAGAAAAAAAAGAAATGAGCCATATTCAAAACACCTTTTCTAATTATTATGTAGATGCAATTATAGGAGAGTATAAGTATATTGAAAACGGTTCAGAGCTAATAAATACATTAACCAACCTTTTTGTAAATTTTCCTGACCATCACAATTATAATATACATGGAGGCTATATTAGTAAATATGGTGATCCATTATGTCATGATTGCGACCCTAATAATATAAAAGTCTATGGCTCATATAAAGAACCTGATTGTGATATACGAGTGGCTTCAGACAATATGATATTTCGATATTTCACCGAAAATGGCATTGAAAAATTACACATAAACTTTAGAAGCGGTCAGCAACTGTTACCTGGTTTAAATGAACCAGACCCAACGTGTACTGGATTTAAATTACCTTTTGGTGAATACATTCTAATAAAACAATAAATAAAAAAGCTTCGAGGTGTCTTGAAGCTTTTTATTTAACTCAACGACATCAAATATTTTTTAGGTGTCGTGCCGTATTTCTTTTTAAATGCTGAAATAAAATGACTCGAAGTACTGTAACCTACTTTGAGTCCAACCTCATTGACGTTGTGGTCGCCTGCCTCGAGTAACTTTCTCGCTACTTCCATTTTGTAATCAAACAAAAAACTAAATACCGAATCGCCATAGATCTGTTTAAAGCCTTCTTTTAGTTTTTTTAGAGACAGTCCGATTTCTTCAGACAGCTCCTGCAAGGTTGGAGGTTCAGCCATTCGAGCGATCATAATATCTTTAGCTTGACGTATTTTGATCACGTTAGTTTCATCGACTAAAAACGGACATTGCTCCACATTGGCATCTTCATTCCTGTTAAAATACAAGCTCAATAACTCCAAAGCTTTCCCCTTAAAATAGAGTTGCTTAATGGAGGCATTCAAATTATAATTAATGATCTGGTTAAGTGCAATGGCCATGGATGGTGAGATCTTTCCATCTTTATAATATTTTTTATCCTTATTGTCTTCACTTAAAAACGTAATATAATCAGCCTCCTGAGAGAAGAGTCCGTGAAATTTTTTAATCGATACTAAAACCGAAACCAACCAGGATTTGGGATGCACGTCTAAATGAATAGGTAGATCACGTTGCGGATTATACAACAACAACGAATTCTCCTCCTCGATCTTTAGTCGGTAATTACCATTATTGAATACAAACTCGCTCGAGCCTTTGATACAAAAATGAAATTGGATAAAACTACTATCGATCTCACGTTCAACGGTTTGAACAGCACTGTCTTCATTTTGAAAGGTAAGTACGAAAAATCCGTCAGCCAGTTTTGTTTCCTCAAATGAACCTCTAGCGATATTTTTTGAGACTGAAAAATGATTATTATTTTTGTTGTTATTTAGATTCATTCTAAACTAAGGCGTTTTAAAGCGTTGATTTTACTGCAAAAGTATGACATTTATCATATTAATTTAAGAAAGTGCTTTAAAAAACCACAAACGATACTAAAAGTTCTTCTAGCGTTGTTTTTTATCGTTGATGCTTTTTATTTTTGCTATCGTAATTTTCCAAATCAGGTATGGAGCACTACACAATGTCGAAAGGCACTACATTTTACGCTATAGGGCTCAGCTACAAAAAAGCTGATGCTGAAGTGCGTGGTCATTTCAGTTTAGACGACACTTCAAAACTTGCGGTTTTAGAACAAGCCAAGCAGAATGGTATTGAAAGTCTTGTGGTGACCTCAACATGCAACCGAACCGAGATTTATGGATTCGCTGAACATCCATTTCAGTTGATTCAACTCCTTTGTGATAATACGAAAGGTACTGTTGAAGAATTTCAAAAAGTGGCTTATGTTTACAAAAACAGAGATGCCATTTCTCATATATTCAGAGTTGGTTCTGGTTTAGACAGTCAAATTCTTGGTGACTTCGAGATTATCAGTCAGTTAAAAGTCAGTGCACGTCTGTCAAAAAAACACGCTTTGCTCAATCCGTTCTTAGAACGATTAATAAATGCTGTCATTCAGGCATCCAAACGCATTAAGACCGAAACTGAAATTTCCTCTGGTGCAACATCTGTATCCTTTGCCTCTGTTCAGTATATCATGAACAACATTGAGCGCATTTCGGAAAAAAATATTTTACTCTTCGGAACAGGGAAAATTGGTCGAAACACTTGTGAAAATCTGGTTAAACACACCAAGAATGAACACATCACGTTGATCAATAGAACCAAAGATAAAGCCGAAGCTATTGCAGGAAAATTTAACCTCATTGTTAAAGATTATGCCAACCTTCAGGAAGAGATCAATACTTCAGATATCCTCATTGTAGCCACAGGTGCGCAAAATCCAACGGTTGATAAACACTGTATTCAATCAACAAAACCCTTGTTGATTTTAGATTTGTCTATTCCGAAGAATGTCAACAATAATGTAGCAGATTTAGATCATGTTACTTTAGTACATATGGATGATTTGGCACAGATGACTGATGAAACTTTAGAGCGTAGAAAAGCACATATTCCTGTTGCAGAAGCCATTATTGAAGAAATTAAATCCGATTTCAATGCGTGGTTATCCACTCGAAAATTTGCACCAACAATCAAAGCATTAAAACATAAATTAGCTGATTTTGCCACAGCCGAACTAGATACACAACGCAAAAAGATGAGTGATTTTAACGAAACTCAGGCAGAAGTGATCAGCAACAATATTATACAGAAGATTACCAATCATTTTGCACATCATTTAAAAGGTGACGATGTCTCAACCGATGACAGCCTTGAACTCATAAAAAAAGTGTTTCAACTAGAAGCAACTACAGACAATGTCTAAAACAATCAGAATTGGAACACGTGATAGCGAACTCGCGCTATGGCAGGCCAAAACCGTACAACAGCAACTCGAACATTTAGGCCATAAAACAGAATTAGTGCCTGTAAAATCTACAGGAGACCTAGTACTCAACAAGCCTATTTACGAACTTGGAATTACAGGCGTTTTTACGAAAACGCTGGATATAGCCATGCTTAATGAAGAGATTGATATTGCTGTGCATTCGCTTAAAGATGTACCAACATTATTACCAAAAGGTATTGTACAAGCAGCCGTTTTAAAACGTGGGAATGTAAGAGATTGTTTGGTCTATAAAAACAATGAGGAGTTTTTGTCGCAACGTGATGCGATAATCGCCACAGGAAGTTTACGGCGTCGTGCGCAATGGCTCAATCGTTATCCAACTCATACGTTGGTTGATCTCCGCGGAAATGTAAATTCTCGATTACAAAAGCTGGAAGACAACAATTGGAACGCAGCCATTTTTGCTGCAGCTGGTTTAGGACGTATTGGATTACGGCCAGAAGAGACCTTTAATTTAGACTGGATGATTCCCGCTCCTGCTCAAGGTGCCATCATGATCACTGCATTAGAAAGTGATGAAGAGGTATTAGCTGCCTGCGCTGAAATTAATCACGAAGAAACAGAAATTTGTACAACCATTGAGCGTGAATTTTTAAATCGTTTAGAAGGTGGATGTTCGGCACCAATTGGAGCCATAGCCTATATTAAAAATGAAGAAATTCACTTTCAGGGTGTGTTATTGAGTCTCGACGGAAGTAAAAAAATAGAAGTACAGAAAACCGCTGCCTTAGGCAAACATGACGAGCTTGCGCAGTTTTGTGCCGATTTCATTATTGAACGTGGAGGTAAACGCCTGATGGACGACTTAAAAGCATCGAATAAAACGGTTAATATCTATTCTACCAAAACACTTACCGATGACCAAAAGCAATTGTTTCATGATGATGTGGTTAGTGAAAGTTCTGATTTTATAAAAATAAGTTTGAACCGAATGACACAACAGGTTCTGAGACCAATGCCTAAAAATGTAATCATTACCAGTAAAAATGCTGTAGAAGCGTTATTGATGAATTTTGCGCCTCATGAATTACAGTTTGAAAACATCTACTGTGTTGGAAGAAGAACCAAACGCCTAGTAGAGCGTAAAATTGGCAAAGTCAAACATACTGAAACTAACGCTAAAAAATTAGCCGAACATTTGGTTGAATATATAGAAGGTACTAATGTCACTTACTTTTGTAGTGCTATACGTTTAGATGATTTGCCTACAACTTTAAAGAACAATCATATAGAAGTTAATGAGGTTATTGCCTATGACACAAAATACGATTCTGTAAAAATTAAAGATTCGGTTAAAGGCGTCATGTTTTACAGTCCGTCAACAGTACAAAGTTACAAACAAGAAAATAACGATGATGTAATTGCATTCTGCATAGGTGAAACGACTGCAAAAGAAGCAAGCAAACATTTTGAAGATATAAGAGTAGCTAAAGTGCCAACGGTTGAAAGTGTGATAGAGTTGGTGAACGAGTTTTTTGTTTAGCTGTTAGCTGTTAGCAAAAAACAGATATAAGTTTGAAATGAAATGAGAGATTTTAGGAAACTTGACATATGGAAAAACGGTCTTGACATTGTTAAGTTCGTTTATCTCCTAACTGACAAACTGCCTTCAGAAGAAAAGTTTGGCTTAAGAAGTCAACTCACTAGAGCTTCAGTTTCAATCCCTTCAAACATTGCAGAGGGTTGTAGTAGAAATAGCGATATCGAGTTCAAACGATTTCTAGAAATTGCTATGGGATCTCTTTTTGAGGTCGAGACACAACTACTAATTGCTCAAAAATTAGAGTTTTTAAACAAAGAAGAATTAAAATCCATTTTAGAACTTCTAAATACAGAAGCAAAAATGATCAATAGTTTAATAAATAAAATAAAAAACAGCCAATAGTCTTTTTCCTAATCGCTAAAGGCTAACAGCCAATTACTCCATATGAAAAACGATTTATTTTTAAGAGCCTTAAAAGGAGAAACCGTTGAGCGCCCACCAGTATGGATGATGCGTCAGGCAGGTAGATATCTCCCTGAGTTTATGGAAATCAAAGCGAAATATGATTTCTTTACACGTTGTCAAACTCCAGAATTAGCAAGTGAAATTACTGTGCAACCCATCAGAAGATATGGTATGGATGCGGCTATCTTGTTTAGCGACATTTTAGTGATTCCTCAGGCTATGAATATTGAGGTACAAATGAAACCGAATTTTGGACCTTACCTGCCAAATCCGATACGCTCACAAAAAGACGTAGATAATGTTATTGTTCCAGACGTTAAAGATGCATTAAGTTATGTGTATGATGCTATTAAAGCCACAAAAGAAAAACTCAATGATGAGATTCCGCTAATTGGCTTTGCTGGTTCACCATGGACTATTTTATGTTATTGCGTACAAGGTCAAGGTAGTAAGAACTTTGATAAAGCTAAAGAGTTTTGTTTTACCAATCCTGTTGCTGCTCACGGACTCCTTCAAAAAATTACAGATACCACAATTGCTTACTTAAAAGAAAAGGTAAAAGCGGGTTGTAATGCTGTACAGGTTTTTGATTCTTGGGGAGGTATGTTATCTCCTGTTGACTATCAGGAATTTTCATGGCAATACATACAGCAAATCATTGACGCATTAAAAGATGATGCACCTGTAATTGCCTTCGGAAAAGGATGTTGGTTTGCTTTAGGCGAAATGGCAAAATCTGGTGCTTCGGCTCTTGGTGTAGATTGGACCTGTTCACCACAAAATGCACGTTATCTCACAGGTGGAAATATCACTTTACAAGGCAATTTTGACCCAACACGATTATTTTCTCCGCCTTCAGAAATCAAAAAAATGGTCACGCAAATGATCAACGACTTTGGTAAGGATAAATATATTGTAAATTTAGGTCATGGTATTTTACCAAATATTCCATTAGACCATGCCAAGGCATTTATTGATGCTGTCAAGGAATACAAGGCATAATTATTTATAACGATGATACAGAATATTTTAAAAGGAATTCAGGCGTATTCAGGCGCTTTAACTTTGATCTCTAAGTTGAAGTTATGGAAATTCTTTTTCATCCCAATTATCATCAGTGTGGTCACAGCACTCATTATTGGCGTATCTGCTTACGGTTTGTCAGATAATATTGGAAACTTTATCGCTCAAATCTGGCCTTGGGAATTTGGTAAAGACACATTTACGTCGATTTCAACATTTATTGGTGCCATAGCTGTTTTAGCGATAGGCCTTATTTTATACAAGCATATTATTATGGCTCTTTCAGCGCCTTTTATGAGTCCGGTTTCAGAAAAAATTGAAGCACATCTCACAGGCGTTGACAAACACCACCACAGAAAAACAACGTTTCAAGAACAATTATGGCGTGGTATTAGGATCAACTTGAGAAACTTAGGAAGAGAACTATTAATTACCATACCTATTTTACTACTTAAGTTTATTCCTGTGGTCAATATATTTTCTACGGCTCTTCTTTTTCTAGTCCAGGCCTATTATGCAGGTTTTGGTAATATGGATTATACCTTAGAACGACACTTTAAGTATCGTGAGAGTATTCAGTTTGTTAGGAAACGCCGAGGGATTGCTATAGGAAATGGCATTGTGTTTATTTTATTTTTATTGATTCCTGTTGTCGGGATTATTCTAGTGTTGCCAATGAGTGTTACCGCTGCATCGTTGAATACGGTTAAACAGCTTCAGAATGATCAACAGCTTGGAGCACAAAACACCCTTGTGTAATGGTTGCCCAATTTAAAGGTTACGAGATTAATCCGGTTCATGAAGGTGATGCCTGGAAAATTTGTGATCTCATGATTGCCAATGCTGATCGTTTCAAACGCTATTTTCCGAAGACTTTAGAACAAAATTTGAATCCGACTCTTTCACAGTTATTTGTAGAGAAAAAATTGAACGCTTATCATAACAAAGAGGAATTTCTTTTTACTATAAAACAGTCTGAATCACGAGAACTTGTCGGACTTGTTTACATTAAAGAGCTAGACTGGGACAAGCAGCAAGGAGAATTTGCCTATTGTATTGGTTATACTTTTGAAGGCAAACGATTGATGTCCACATCCATTGATATACTTACAAATTATGCTTTTGAAACTCTGGGTTTGAAAACACTACAGATCATTAGTCATAAAGACAATGTATCAAGCATAAAAGTTGCAGAACGAAATGACTTTACATGGATCAAAACACTAAAAAAAGGGTATACTCCTCCAGGTGAACAGCCCTTGGATATGGAATTATATGAACGTTATAAATAAATTATTATGCCTCACTTTGTAATTGATTGTTCAAAAGATATTATGACAATAAATGATCCGGAACATACGCTTGCTGTAGTACATGAAGCTGCAGTCAATTCTGAACTTTTTGATAAAAATGATATTAAGGTAAGATTGAATCCTTTTAACGAACATTATATTATTGGAGGAAAGAAGGAGGGCTTTATTCACATTTTTGGGAATATTATGGAAGGCAGAACCGATGAACAGAAAGCTAAACTATCAAGAGCAATTATATCAGAGCTGAAACATATTTTTCCCACTATCAATTTTATAGCCATTAACATTAGAGATTTTGAAAAATCCAGCTACTGTAATAAATCAATGGTATAATTATGAAAGATAAATTCTTTAAGTACATACACGAATTGCAGGACACTATCACTTCTAAATTAGAAGCTATTGATGGTAAAGCCAGGTTTAAAGAAGACCTATGGAAACGTCCTGAAGGTGGCGGAGGAAGAACTCGCGTTATAGAAAATGGAAACGTATTTGAAAAAGGAGGCGTCAATATATCTGGTGTTCACGGAAAACTCCCTGAAAGTATGCAAGCGTATTTCGGTGTTGAGGATGCTGATTTTTTTGCTTGTGGCTTAAGTCTGGTACTTCATCCTAAAAACCCAATGGTACCTACAGTTCATGCTAATTGGCGCTACTTTGAAATGTACGACCAAAATGGAACCATTGTTGACCAGTGGTTTGGAGGCGGACAAGACCTTACACCCTATTATTTGTTTGAAGAGGACGCTATACATTTTCATAAAACCTGTAAAACAGCTTGCGATAAACACCATCCAGAATTTTATCCAAAATATAAAGCACGATGCGATGAGTATTTCTATAATACACACAGAAATGAGGCTCGTGGCATTGGTGGTTTATTCTTTGATTATTGTAAAATTTCTGATGATATGACCATGCAAAACTGGTATGATTTTGTAACTGAAGTTGGTGATAGTTTCTTGGAGGCTTATGTCCCAATTGTAGAAAAACGTAAGGATTTAGAATACACTAAAGCTCAACGAGATTGGCAGGAAATAAGACGTGGTCGTTATGTTGAGTTTAATTTAGTTCATGACAAAGGAACACTTTTCGGGCTTAAAACTAACGGACGAATTGAAAGTATTTTAATGAGTCTACCACCTCATGTGCAATGGGTCTATGACCATCATCCAGAAACTAGTAGTGAAGAAGAAAAATTATTGCATGTATTGCAAAATCCTATTGATTGGATAAACGTATAAACAAATTAGCAACTAAACATTTTTTAAAATGTATCCATTAAGAAGAAACCGAAGATTAAGAACTAACGACGCTATTAGAAGTCTGGTTCGCGAAACCATAATTTCACCAAATGATTTTTTAGTACCACTTTTTATTGTTGAAGGAAAAGGCATCAAACAAGAAATTGCTTCAATGCCTAATTATTACCGCTATAGTTTAGACTTACTAGAAAACGAGGTAAAAGAGCTTTGGAAACTAGGTTTGAAATCGGTATTACTTTTTGTAAAAGTGCCAGACAACCTCAAAGACAATAAAGGAACAGAAGCTTTAAATCCTGACGGACTCATGCAACGTGCTATCAAAACGGTTAAGAATGTTTGTCCAGATATGTTGGTCATGACAGATGTGGCACTTGATCCTTACTCGTCTTATGGCCATGATGGAATCATAGAGAATGGAAAGATTATCAATGATGCTACAGTTGATGTTCTAGCCGAAATGAGCCTATCTCATGCTCAAGCTGGAGCCAATTTTGTTGCGCCTAGCGATATGATGGATGGACGCATTTTAACCATAAGAGAAGCTCTTGAAGACAATGGGTTTATTGATACAGGAATCATGAGTTACTCGGCAAAATACGCCTCTGCATTTTATGGGCCTTTTCGAGATGCATTAGACTCTGCTCCTGCAGATGTGCAAGACATTCCGAAGGATAAAAAAACTTATCAAATGGATTTTGCTAACCGCTTTGAAGCCATCAAAGAAACCGAAATGGATATCGATGAAGGTGCAGATATTGTCATGGTTAAACCAGGCTTGTGTTATTTAGATATTGTTAGAGAGATCAAGAATGACGTTGATGTGCCTGTTGCGGTGTATCAGGTATCAGGAGAATATGCTATGTTGAAAGCCGCAGCTGAAAAAGGATGGTTGGATCACGACGCAGTGATGTTAGAACAACTTACAGCCATAAAACGTGCTGGAGCAGATATTATAGCTAGTTACTTTGCTAAAGATGTGGTGAAATTGTTATACTGATTTTGAAACGCTTATTATTCATATCAAGCTTTATTATTCTTGCTGGTTCTGGAATTTTATTTTTAGCACTAAAATCACCAGAGCCTTTACCTGGTTGCGATGTTAAAGACTATATTTTTTTCTGCGGAACCCACGCATTTAATGATGAAACTAGCATGGCTGGTAAGCAACTCTTTAATGCTAATTGCGCTGCGTGCCATCAATTAGATAGAGTTATGACAGGTCCTGCACTAAGACATATTGGTAAACGCTATGATTCCATTTCTATTATAAAGCATGTAAATGGTAAACAAAAAATTAAAAGTAAGGGATTTAATCATTTTTGTGTATCATTTCCAAGCCTAAGTGATGAGGATATTAATAATATATTAAAATACACAGATAGATAAGAAGCTCTACCTGTGTGTATATTTCTATTTAGTTTGAAGATACTGATGATCCAGAATCCAATGACCAATTAATTCCTAGTAACGACACTAAATTATCTTCTCCAATAGGAAAGTCTTTACCAAAACCTCCAACCAGACTCATTTTCTTATTGACTTGATAAGTAATATTACCAACAGATCTGTATTTTTCGTCATCGCCATCACGTTGTAAATATTCATATGATAAATTGAATTTACCAAGCTCCAACTCAAGTTTTCCTCCTATATCCCAAAAACTGGTCTCAAAATAATTCTGATCTCCATCTACATTAAAGCCGTTATCAATATATCGACTTATACCATATAGATGGAAGTAATTTTTATCATTGAATGGAAGTGCTAAATCCAGAGTAACCCATGCTCCAATACGTTTAGCGGTATTACTCTCAAAACTATTTTCTTTAAATAGTAAACTATATGCCATTGCACCATCTACTCGTAAAATAGGCTTAATGTTTTTCGGGTTGTAATAAAACTTTACAATTCTTGCAGTAATCTCATCAAAGTAAGCTGTTGCCAAACTTTTACCATCTGCATACTTCGATTTATAGTTTGGATTTTGACTTAATACACTATTTGCTGTGTCAATATAATTTTGCGGTATTGTTTTATTCTTGACATACTCATCGGCCATTTCTCTCGTTACAATATCATTGGAAAACACCAAGGTACCATTATATTTATTGAGTGCGTCATCTGAATATGGTTGGCCTGTATCACTTAGGATATTGGCAATTTTATCAGTTTGCTTTCTACTAAATAGTTGAACAAGTGTTGTTCTTAAACCAATAGCTGCAACTTTTTTTTCTTCCTCAAACCCCTGAAATTCTTTATTGGTATAGGCTACAGAAAAAGAGGTATTAGTCTGAAGTGCTTTGAAAGGATCAATAACATATTCTCCTTTTCTGTTTTTCTTTAAGCCGCGATAATCCTCATATGATTTGTCCTTTGTATTGGGTATAAGCCAATATGGATTAGTCTCTAAAGCTATATTTCCGTTAGAAAACCCATTAGACACATAGAGCGCTAAGCTTTTAAGGTTATCTGGTGTGTTAATAGCAGTTGGTGATTCTTCAATGATTGTAAATGCTGGGTTTGCAGTACTTTCAAAATTAAAATCATTAACAGATGCTTCGTTTTCATTTTGTGCATTTATAACAAATACACTCAGAGTAAGTAAAATGATGACAACTCTTTTCATAATTATTGATTCAATGATTTTACAAATTCTCTGTGGTTACTCTTATGGTCTTCATTTAAAACAATTTCAATATTCTTTTCAACTGAAAACTGCTCAGCAGAAACATCTTTGAACTCATTTGAAAAATCTACAAAGGAAGTGTAATAAGTTTTACGATTGTCTTGATCATAAACACTATATCGAATCAAGGTTCGTTCTTTTGCTCTTTGTTTGTTTGGCTCTTGATTCATATCTAAAATAAAAACAAATTTAGCTGCCAAAATTGTACGTTGTTTAGCCTGTTCTTTTGAGAAAGATGCAGAATTAGAATCGTTATTCAGAATTTCAAAATCTGTAGGATCATTCTTTTTTTTAAGTGCAAAGACTGTGGGTCCTATTTGTTTTGCAACAGACTCCACATCTGTAACATTTAGTGTAATCTTTTGATTATTATCAAAGGTTTCAAAAGTTTCCATAATTATATAGTGATTATTGATTGGTTTCTATTTTATATTTACTACAAAATATACAGCCACTCCTCCAGGAGTAACATGTTACTAAATTCTATATTAGGGAGAGAAAAATCAATACCAGCTAAAGGGTACAATGATCATGGTACTAAAGTTACAAATAATTATGTATACAAAATCAATAATTCTATTATATTCAATCTGTGTTCTTTTGAATTATATTGTAAATTAGCAACCAACTAAATTACTTTTAATGGGTTTACTTGTTTTTTACGCAATCATTTCTATTTTCTTTTCCTTTTTGTGCTCTATATTGGAAGCCGTTCTTTTAAGTGTTACACCAACATTTATCAACTTAAAAAAGAGTGAGGGAAAATCTTATGCTTCAGATTTGGAAACACTAAAAAAAGATGTTGATCGTCCTTTAATTGCTATTTTAACATTAAATACCATTGCGCACACAGTTGGTGCCATTTTAGTAGGTGTGCAGGCTAAAGTAGCTTATGTAGAGCTGTATGGTTCTCAAACACGATCTGTTTTTGGTATCGAATTTACCGAAGAACTAATGGTTGGTGTTGTATCAACTATTATGACTATTCTAATTTTGGTTGCCTCAGAAATCATTCCAAAAACTATAGGTGCTACCTACTGGAAACAGCTCGCAAACTTTACAACCAAGGCGCTAAATATCTTGATATTTCCACTTAAGTGGACAGGCATTCTATGGATTTTACAACTCACAACAAAATTAATTGGAGGTAAAGGTCACGGAAGCGTTTTAAGTCGCGAAGGGTTTTTAGTCATGGCTGATATGGCACATGAAGAAGGTGTGTTTCAAGAAAATGAAAGTAAAATCATCAAAAATCTGTTAACTTTTAAAGAGGTATTTGCAAAAGATATTATGACACCAAGAACAGTGATGAAAGCAGATGATGAAAATACCACTGTTGAGGATTTTTTCAATAAGAATATGAACCTTCGGTTTTCACGAATTCCAATATATGTTGATAGTCCAGATAATATTAAAGGCTTGGTTCTAAAAGATGAAGTATTCAAAGAAATGGCTTTAGGCAACGGTTCCAAGAAGCTTTCAGAACTTAAAAGACATATCATTGTTGTAGAGCGTAACTTACCCATTCCTAAATTATTTGAGCATTTGGTTGAGAGTAGAAACCATATGGCTTTAGTTGTGGATGAATACGGCTCTGTGAGTGGTTTGGTGACTATGGAGGATGTGATTGAAACATTACTAGGATTGGAAATCATGGACGAAAGTGATAATGTATCTGACCTTCAATATATGGCAAGAAAGAGCTGGGAAACAAGAGCAAAAAAGCTAGGAATTCTTGACGAAAAATCTTCCGAAGACACAGAAGACACAAATGACTAATGGAAACATGCATCATCAAATCACCTTTAGGTTTTACCAAAATTGTTGGTGATATTGATGGTATTGCCCAAGTAACCGTTTTAAATTCCGAAGAAAAAGAAACAGATATTATTCCTTTGGAACTGGAAGATTGTGCTATTCAACTCAAAGAATACTTTGAAGGCTCCCGAAAGCAATTCAACTTAAAACTTAATGCGCAAGGTACCGACTTTCAAAAATCGGTGTGGACATTCTTAGAGCAAATTCCTTATGGAAAAACAATGTCGTATTTGGAGCTTTCTAAACAACTAGGAGATGTCAAGGCTATTAGAGCCGTCGCTAATGCAAATGGTAAAAATCCATTATGGATTATTGTCCCTTGTCATCGCGTTATTGGGAGTGATGGAAGTCTGACAGGCTATGCTGGCGGACTTCATAGAAAACAATGGTTACTAGAGCATGAGAGCCCTTATAAACAACAATCCCTTTTTTAATACTAATGTATTTAAACCTACACTTAAATTTTTTCTATCTTTAATTATCTAATAGCGTCTACATGAAATTTCTCAAAAAACTTTTAAAATTCTTAGTTGTATTCTTCGGTTTAATAATCATCGTTTTATACATAACAGATACCGATTATCTGATTAAAGCAGTAAGAACAATTTATCTTAAAGGTCATACTACAGCATTTTTGGAAGATTATAAAGAGTTTGACAACCAATCTATTGAAGGCTCTGATGCACCTCAGCCATGGATAAATCACAAAGATTATAATTCGGTTACTACAACACCAAAACTTGAAAAAGCAAATCAGGATTGGGGAACTATTGCTTATCTCATTATAAAAAATGATAGCATTTGGTTTGAAAAATATTATGATGGATTTGGAGAAGATTCAAAATCCAACTCATTCTCTATGGCAAAAAGTTATGTCTCCGGACTCATGGGAAAAGCCATTATGGAAGGTTATATTAAAAATTTAGATCAGCCTGTTTGTGATTTTCTACCAGCGTTTTGTGATGGAAAAGCAGCTAAAATGACCGTAGGAGATTTGTCTTCTATGGCTTCAGGAACTAATTGGGATGAAGCCTATTATTCGCCGTTATCTATAACTACTCGTGCTTATTTTGACGATGATCTCGCTAAAGTCATGAATGGTTTAAAGGTGGTTAATGAGCCAGGACAAGGTTTTAAGTATGCCAGTGGAGACACCCAAATGCTAGCAATGGTGATAGAAAAAGCAACTGGAAAAAAACTATACGATTATTTTGAAGAGAGTTTCTGGAAACCGCTTGGATCAGAAAATTCTACACTTTGGCAAGTTGATAGTGAAGATCACGACCTCGTCAAAGCCTATTGCTGTATTGCCAGTAATGCCAAAGACTTTGCGCGTTTTGGAAAACTCTACAAAGACCACGGAAAATGGAATGGAAAACAAATCTTGGATTCGGCTTTTGTAGCAAAATCCGTTCGACCACGCTTTCCTGAAAGCCCTGAATATGGCTATGGTTGGTGGTTAAGACAAGTTGGCGACAAACACTTTTTTATGATGAGAGGTCATCTGGGACAATATGTATTTGTAGAACCTAATGACAACATAATTATTGTAAGGTTAGGTCATCAAAAATCACCAGATATTGGCACAAAAACCTTCACTGACGATATTGGATTGTACATTGAAGAAGGCTATAACATGCTAAATACGAAGTCTTAATATTTTGTTATTTAACAAATCGTTAGAGTAACTAATATTCAATTTTTGCGTCATTTATGACAAATTAACCAATCATGAAAAAATTACTTTTTAGCTTAGTACTGCTATCTGTATGCATTGATACAAAAGCGCAAAACGATCTCAACTTAGACTTCGAAACTTTAAAAGATGCCAATACTTCGGTAGGCTGGAGTTCCTTCGGAAATGGTGATTATCAAATTACATACGACACAAAAATTGTTAAAAATGGTAAGGTGTCTGGTGCGATAGAAAGTACTGGTGATAATATTGAATTTAAAGCCTTAAGTTATAATATACCTGCAAATTTCGGTGGAAAAAAAATAAAGCTTACCGGATATCTCAAAACTGAAAATGTTGAAAATGGATGGGCAGGTTTATGGATGCGTATTGACCCTCAAATAGCTTTCGATAATATGCGATCAAGAAAAATTGATGGTACAAACGACTGGAAAAAATATGAGATTGAATTAAAGCTTAATAACAGAGCACAGCAAATTGTTTTTGGTGGCTTATTATCAGGATCTGGTAAAATATGGGTGGATGACCTCGAAATTACTGTTGACGGGAAACCCCTTAATCAAGCGCCAGAAAAAGCATTAGATAAAGTGCAGTCTGATAAAGAATTTGATAAGGGTTCTAATATCTCATTTGGTACTTTAGATGCCAAACAAATTGAAAATCTTGAGCTTTTGGGACGTGTTTGGGGATTTTTAAAATATTACCATCCTGAAATTGGAAAAGGAAATTACAACTGGGACTACGAATTGTTTAGAATACTTCCAAAATACCAAAAAGTAAGCTCTAATAGTGAGCGTGATAATCTACTGCTAAACTGGATCAATGGTTTGGGCAAAGTAGAACCTTGTAAAAAATGTAAACCAACGTCTGAAGATGCCTTTTTAAAACCTGATTTAGAATGGATGACAACTGGCAACATGTCTGAAGCGTTAACTGAGAAACTACAATACATTCAAAACAACAGACACCAAGGCGAACACTACTATATTGGTGTAATACCAAATGTTGGAAATCCAGAATTTAAAAATGAGAATCCTTATGCGGATATGACCTATCCTGATGCTGGATTTAGACTCCTCTCGCTTTACAGATATTGGAATATGATCAATTATTTCTTTCCAAATCGTCATTTGATGGATAAAGATTGGGACACTTGTCTGGCTGAATACATTCCTAAATTTCTAAAAGCTAAAAACGAACTTGAATATGAAATAGCAGCTATCAAAATTATTGCAGATATCAAAGATACTCACGCCAATCTTTGGGGCGGAAATGATAAAGTGCAAGAACAACGAGGAACATTTGTACCTGATGCTCATGTTAAATTTGTTGAAAACAAGCTTGTTGTAGATGCATATTTTAATGAAGATAATACGAGCAGTAGCGGATTAAAACGTGGAGATATCATTACACATATCAGTGAAAAATCTGTTGATGACCTCGTTAAAGATCTACATGATATGTATCCTGCGTCAAATCAACCTACACGTTTGAGAGATATGAGTTTTGACCTGTTACGCTCTACAAATAACACATTAAACGTCACTATTCTTCGCGATGGAAAAACACTGAATACAACATTAGACCTCTTTAATCGTGATGAAATTTCTGGATATTACCGATGGTACAAATCAGAAAAAGACAAACCTAGTTTTAAGATGCTTGACAATAATATTGGTTATGTCACACTAAAAAATATTTCTCAGCTTGACGTCCCTGAACTGAGAAAAGAGTTTAAAGACACAAAAGGAATTGTGGTTGATATTCGTAATTATCCTTCAGCGTTTATGCCCTTTTCTTTAGGATCTTTCTTTGTGTCTAAATATTCAACTTTTGTTAAGTTTACCAATGCAAATCTCAATAATCCAGGAGAATTCAACTACGGAAAAGATCTATCTATTCCACCAAAAGGACGATTTTATAAAGGAAAAGTTGTAGTTTTAGTCAACGAAACATCTCAAAGTCAAGCAGAATATACAGCTATGGCATTCAGAGCTGGTGATAACGTTACAATTATTGGAAGTACAACTGCTGGTGCAGATGGCAATGTCTCAACGATTTACCTGCCAGGTGGAATGCGAACCATGATTTCGGGAATTGGTGTACATTATCCTGATGGAACCGAAACACAGCGTGTTGGTATTGTTCCAGATATTGAGGTAAAACCTACGATTGATGGTATAAGAGATGGTCGTGATGAAGTGCTTGAAAAAGCCATGGAAATCATCAACCAAACCATTACAACAAACGAAACGATTAAAGATTAACCAAAGATTTCTTTAAAAACTGAAATAGTCATGATTACAAAATTAAATATAGAAAATATTCTATTTTTAGATATTGAAACAGTTCCTGAAACCGAACATTTTTCTGAATTGAATAAAACGAAGCAAGATCTATGGGAACACAAATCGCAATACCAACGGCGTGATGAATTTACTGCTGAAGAATTTTATGAGCGTGCTGGTATTTGGGCAGAGTTTGGTAAAATTATTTGTATTTCCGTAGGTTATTTTAAAATGGAAGGTGACGTTAGAACCTTCAGGGTCACCTCGTTTTATGGTGAAGAAATTACAATTCTGAAAGATTTCAAAAACCTATTAATTACACATTTCAGTAGTAATAAGCATTTACTTTGTGCACATAATGGTAAAGAATTCGACTTTCCTTACATTGCGCGACGTATGATCATTCATAACATAGAGTTACCTTACAAATTAAATCTCTTCGGAAAAAAACCCTGGGAAGTCCCACACCTCGACACCTTAGAACTTTGGAAATTTGGAGATTTTAAGACTTACACCTCTTTAAAACTTCTCACCAATGTATTAGGTATTCCATCACCTAAAGATGACATTGATGGTAGTCAGGTATATCAAGTATATTACAAAGAAAAAGAACTCGATAGGATCATTACCTATTGCGAAAAAGACACCATTGCAGTAGCTCAGATTTTCTTAAGGTTTCGCGGTGATGAACTGCTACATGATAACGAAATCATTCATGTATAGTGTCCTTAATTAATAATTACTTTTTGAGTTTTCTTTTGAAAATCATTTTCTAACGATACTATATAAGATCCAGAACTAATACTAGTTACATCAATAACATGTAAGTTTTGCGAACTATTTAAAGTTATGTTTTTAATCAATCTACCTTGTAAATCGTAAATAGACAACTCTGAATTTTGTAACAACTGTCCTTTGATATGTAATGCTTTAGGTTGTGTAGTTGTATAAATTTTTAAATTATCTAAATTATTAATATTTGTGCTTAACGTTTCCTCATTAAAACGAAGGTAATAACGTCCTATTGAATTTAAATTCTCATTTGGAGTTATAATATAGTCGCTATTATTTAACAAGGTGAATGTATTATTTAAGGTATCTTCTAAATACACTTCTATATTTTCAGGTAAATCACTTTCTGATATACTCAATACTATTTGTTGTCCCTGCGGAAAATGGACTCCTAATGGAATCACAGCATTAGATAAGGCATCAAATCCAAGCGATTGTATCGCCATATCAATTCCTATATTTTCCTCTAATAATTGTGAGTAAATAGCAAAATCTGAAGGTGCTTGTTCACCATAAATACTCGCGTCATAATTAAAGTCCATACCGTTAGAAGCATTATCAGTAAAATAGAAATCTGTTTTATAAATTCCTTCCACAGGGTTTTCTAATTTAAGTTGTAAGTGCTTAATATTTGTGTTTCTTCCGAGGATAAAATCATCTGCATTACCAATACGACGCATGTCTGGTGTAAAATTGATTTGACCATTATTTGTTGCTGAAGCAATTAAGAACCCTTGTCCTGGCGTAATAATAGCATCAGGGTTTGCATCAGAGTACGCTTGGTTCCATATCGTCCAACCATCTGAAGCATAACCATCGTAACCATAGATTCCTGCACTTTGCAAATCAAACTGCGAGCTATTAGCTAGAAGAAAATCAGATAGCTTAATATATGAAGGATATGGGTTACCTACTAAATTCCACTCTGGATTTGTTGGTCCATCATTGACTATTGGCACACTTACATCATCTGTTTCTACGAGTCCGTTAAATGTAAACGTACCATCATCTGTAGAAGCAGCTCTATAACCAGTTCCTGCATTTAATGTTGCTGTTTCTGTATTACTATAAATTAAATATGTGTCTGTGACTTTATCAAAAGGTCCAAATAAGAACAACGTATTAGCAGAATTGCTCAAAATGTTTGGGTTATCAGCTCTAAAATCTATAAATGATTCGCCATAAACTGGAGGAGCAATTAAATCATTACCACCTACACTTGCTGTTGTATTGACGTGTCGTTTATACTGTGCTTTTCCAACGACAATACCGTTAACAATTAAACTTGAATATTCATCTGAATCTGATTCTAAAACAACATCATCATTGGTAACAAAATCACCGTTCACTGTCATAGATTTCGCTTTTTCTATCACTATACCAGCACCATCATTAACTCTAATGTTGTTAATCTGTATGTCGTCTAATACTGTATACGTTCCATCTAAGATAATCGCATTTTCTGATACTGTAGTTGGCGAAGGCCCATAAGGTGTCCAAGCACTATTAGAGTAAATCAAATCATCAGATCCATAAAGGGTTACTGAATAATCTTCAACTTCTCCAAAATCAAACGTTTCACATGGTGTTGGAACCGCATTATATTTCATTGATACGCGCATTCTTGTTTTTTGCCTTGAAGTCCCTGTTGGAATTGTAAAGGTTCCAGTTATTAATGCGGCTTGTGTATTACCTTGGGTAAAAACCTGCTCACCAGCATCCTCAAAATCACCATCTCTATTGAAATCAATCCAAACAGAATAAGCTTCATTATAAACTGTTCCCGTCCAAATTGGTGTTATTGAGATTGTATATTGTTCACCCTCAGTTAAAGGTGTTGAAATACTTGTAAAATCTGAATATGTTTGTGATCCTGAAACATTATCAATAGTATTCAATTGGACTCTGCTTATATATTCTTCACTTGCATTATTACTCGCAGAACCACAATAGTTAAGTACTACGTCTAAAGTTGTAAAATCAATTGCAATGGTATAAGATGAGGTAAATTCACTAGAACATTTACTTCGAACTTGAACAACATATTGCGTAAGTGGTGTTAAAGATGTTAATATTTGTGTATTTGTTGAAATATCTAAAATATCAATCCAAACAGAACTACCAACTTCACGATATCTTAAGTCAAAATCTACTCCTACCAGGGAATCCCAGTTAATAGTTGCTCCAGTAGCGGTAATAGAAATAGCATTCAATCCTGTTGGCTCGGCTGGCAGTGTCCCTGTTATTTCCCAAGCACATGTGGTATTATTAAACGTTGCAGTCTCGTAACACTCAGTTGCTGGCTCTGCAGGTTGGGTTCCTGTGATCTCCCAAGTACATGTGGTGTTATTAAACGTTGCTGTCTCGTAACACTCTGTTGCTGGCTCTGCAGGTTGGGTTCCTGTGATCTCCCAAGTACATGTGGTGTTATTAAACGTTGCTGTCTCATAACATGCTGTTGCTGGTTCTACAGGTTGTGTTCCTGTGATCTCCCAAGCACATGTGGTATTATTAAACGTCGCAGTCTCGTAACACTCAGTTGCTGGCTCTGCAGGTTGGGTTCCTGTAATCTCCCAAGTACATGTGGTGTTATTAAACGTCGCAGTCTCGTAACACTCAATTGCTGGCTCTGCAGGTTGGGTTCCTGTGATCTCCCAAGTACATGTGGTGTTATTAAACGTTGCTGTCTCGTAACACTCTGTTGCTGGCTCTGCAGGTTGGGTTCCTGTGATCTCCCAAGTACATGTGGTGTTATTAAACGTTGCTGTCTCATAACATGCTGTTGCTGGTTCTACTGGCTGTGTCCCTGTAACTTCCCATGCACAAGTTGCATTGTTAAAGGTTGCTATTTCCCAACATTCTAATCCTGTTGGTTCTGCTGGTTGTGTTCCTGTAATATCCCAAACACATGTTGTGTCATTAAAAGTTGCTGTTTCATAACATGCTGTAGCTGGTTCTACTGGTTGTGCCCCTGTGATCTCCCAAGCACATGTTGTATTATTGAACGTTGCTATCTCCCAACATTCTAACTCTGTTGGTTCTGCTGGTTGTGTTCCTGTAATGTCCCAAACACATGTTGTTTCATTAAAAGTTGCTGTTTCATAACATGCTGTAGCTGGTTCTGCTGGCTGTGCTCCAGTTACCTCCCAAGCACAAGTTGAACTATTGAACGTTGCTATCTCCCAACATTCTAATCCTATTGGCTCATCAGGTTGTGTTCCTGTGATATCCCAAGTGCATGTTGAATAATTATAAGTTGCCGTCTCCCAACACTCTAAGCCACCAGGTGGATCTTGTATTGTGACAGTAACCACAGCAATGCATGAATCTTCATTCCCGTTCGAATCTTTAATAGATAGTGTTACATTATTGGCTCCTTCATCAGCACAAGTAAATGCAGTTTTGGATACGGAAATAGATGCAATTCCGCAATTATCCGAAGACCCATTATTTATATCACTACCTGTAATTATAGCATTTCCAGTAACATCCAACTGAACCGAAATGTTTTGACATACTGCAACAGGGTTTTGGTTATCAACGACAACATTTACATTAAAAGATGCTGTATTTGTATTTCCAGAATCGTCAGTTACAGCATAACTAATTATTGTTGTTCCTGAAGGAAAAACATCTCCACTATTAAGTCCGCTACCATCAGTTCTTACGACAGTTAGTGTCGTATCACAATTATCAGTGGCAGTAGGATCAGTGAATGTAGGTTGATTATTTCCGCAGGTTAAATTAATATCACCTGGAACATTTATAAATTCTGGATCAATTTGATCTACAACTGTAACAGTTGCGATACATGTATCTGTTTGACTATCTCCATCAGTAACTGTTAAGGTAACATCCACAGGTGTTCCTATGTTACTACAATCAAAAGTATCAATATCAATACTTAGGTTTGTAACAGCAACATCATCTGAAGATCCACCATCGACATCGGC
>NZ_CANMVN010000009.1 GCF_947501425.1 uncultured Psychroserpens sp.
CCTGTCGGTCCAAAATTTAGTGGCATTGGAGGTTGCTCGATTAAACATTTCGAGCAACATCAAATTCATTACCTTATTATTATATGAAAAACTCCTAAAATTAAGCCTGACCTGTCGGTCCAAAATTTAGTGGCATTGGAGGTTGCTCGATTAAACATTTCGAGCAACATCAAATTCATTACCTTGTTATTATATGAAAAACTCCTAAAATTAAGCCTGACCTGTCGGTCCAAAATTTAGTGGCATTGGAGGTTGCTCGATTAAACATTTCGAGCAACATCAAATTCATTACCTTGTTATTATATGAAAAACTCCTAAAATTAAGCCTGACCTGTCGGTCCAAAATTTAGTGGCATTGGAGGTTGCTCGTAATCTTTGATTTCACCATGAGCCTTTTCAAATCGTTTAATATTATCGCCAAGTGCTTTTAATAAGCGCTTTGAGTGCTGTGGTGTTAAAATTATTCTGGACTTAACTTTACTTTTAGGAGTTCCAGGCATAATACTTACAAAATCGATTACAAATTCAGAAACCGAATGATTTATAATTGCCAGGTTAGAATAGGTACCTTCTGCAATTTTTTCATCCAATTCAATATTGATTCCTGGTTTCTTATTTTTATTTTCTTCAGCCATTTCAAATGTATTTATGTTTCCGAGATATCGAAAACGTATTAATTAATATCTGTTATTAAAAAAGCCTTCAAACAATTAATGTATGAAGGCTTTTACTTTATTAGTTACTATGCCTAGTGCCTTCGCTAAAAGTATAGCTACACATGGGCACTGGAATGAGAACTATTAGTTATAGTTCATCTCTTCTTTTGCTTTCATCATCTCATTAAATTCCTCTTTAGAACCTACAATGATGTTATCAAATTTTCTAACACCTGTTCCAGCTGGAATTCTATGACCAACGATTACATTCTCTTTTAATCCTTCAAGATCATCTACTTTAGCATTTACAGCAGCTTCATTAAGTACCTTTGTTGTTTCCTGGAAGGATGCAGCAGAGATAAATGATTTTGTTTGTAATGATGCTCTTGTAATACCTTGTAAGATAGGAGTTGCTGTAGCTGGTTGCGCGTCACGTGCAGTAGCTAAAGCTTTATCCTCTCTACGCAATATAGAGTTCTCATCTCTCAGTTCTCTTGATGTTAGGATCTGACCTGCTTTTAAATTCTCAGAATCTCCAGCATCTTCAACCACTTTCATTCCGAAGATTTTGTCGTTTTCTTCAATGAAATCTGATTTGTGGACTAACTGATCTTCTAGGAAAATAGTATCTCCAGAATCAATGATTTTCACTTTTCGCATCATTTGTCTAACAACAACCTCAAAGTGCTTATCATTAATCTTCACACCTTGTAGACGATATACTTCTTGTACTTCGTTTACTAAGTATTGCTGAACAGCAGCAGGACCTTTGATATTTAGGATATCATTAGGTGTAATAGAACCATCAGATAATGGCATACCAGCTTTCACATAATCATTTTCCTGAACAAGGATTTGATTAGATAATTTCACTAAGTATTTCTTAATCTCACCTAACTTAGATTCAATGATAATTTCACGATTACCTCTTTTGATTTTTCCGAATGACACCACACCATCAATCTCACTAACTACAGCAGGATTAGAAGGGTTACGTGCTTCGAACAACTCAGTTACACGAGGTAAACCACCAGTAATATCACCAGCTTTAGCAGACTTACGAGGAATTTTAACTAAGATCTTACCAACCTTAATTTTCTCTCCGTCATCAATCATAAGGTGAGCTCCTACAGGTAAGTTGTATGAACGTATTGTTTCTCCTTTAGAATCTTCAATATGAAGTGTAGGAATTAATTTCTTGTTTCTAGATTCAGAAATTACTTTCTCTTGGAAACCTGTTTGTTCATCAATTTCTACTTGATAAGTAACCCCTTGTTCAATATTTTCATACTTCACCTTACCAGCAAATTCTGAAATAATTACACCGTTATAAGGATCCCACTGACAGATTGTGTCTCCAGTCTTCACTTTATCACCTGGCTTAACATAGATGAATGATCCATAAGGGATATTATTTGTGCTTAAGGTAATACCAGTTTTAGCATCTACTAATTTCAATTCTGAAGTACGAGAGATAACAACATCTACTTCTTTTCCTTCATTATCAGTACTCTTAACAGTCTTTAAATCTTCGATTTCAGCAACACCATCAAACTTCACAACTAATTTATTCTCTTCTGAAATGTTACCTGCAATACCACCAACGTGGAATGTACGTAGTGTTAACTGAGTTCCTGGCTCACCAATAGATTGGGCAGCAACAACACCAACAGCTTCACCTCGTTGTACCATTTTACCAGTAGCAAGGTTACGACCGTAGCACTTAGAACAAATCCCTTTTTTAGCTTCACAAGTTAATGCTGAACGTACTTCAACAGCATCTAAAGGAGATGCTTGGATACGTTTAGCAATAGCATCATCAATATGACCACCTGCTTCAACTAATAACTCTTCAGTAATTGGATCAAACACATCGTTTAATGATGTACGACCAACAATTCTAGCCTCAAGAGTCTCGATAACTTCTTCATTTTTCTTAAGAGGATTGACTTCAATTCCTCTTAAAGTTCCACAGTCTTCAGTGTAAATAATTACATCTTGAGACACATCAACCAAACGACGCGTTAAGTAACCTGCATCGGCAGTTTTAAGTGCAGTATCGGCAAGACCTTTACGTGCACCGTGAGTTGAGATAAAGTATTCTAAGATCGATAACCCTTCTTTAAAGTTAGAAAGAATCGGGTTTTCAATAATTTCTCCACCACCTGCATTAGATTTCTTAGGCTTCGCCATTAATCCACGCATACCAGTTAACTGACGAATCTGTTCTTTAGATCCACGAGCTCCAGAATCAAGCATCATAAATACTGAGTTGAATCCTTGTTGATCCTCACGAATACGTTTCATGGATAACTCTGTTAACTCGGCATTGGTAGATGTCCAGATATCAATAACTTTATTGTATCGTTCGTTGTTAGTAATAAGTCCCATGTTATAGTTACCCAATACTTCATCAACTTCTTTATTAGCATCGTCAATCATTGTATGCTTTTCCTGAGGAATGATAATATCACCTAAACTAAATGATAAACCACCTTGGAATGCAAACTTGTATCCTAATGTTTTTATTTCATCTAAGAATGCAGCAGTTTCTGGTACACTAGTCACTTTTAGGATACCATGAATAATATCTCTTAATGACTTTTTAGTTAATACCTCATTGATGTATCCTGCTGCTGCAGGTACTTTTTCGTTAAAAAGCACTCGTCCTACAGTAGTTTCAATGATTTGAGTTGTTAGTTCTCCCTCTTCATTGAAATCCTGAGTTCTTACTTTTATACCAGCATTTAAGTCAACTTTTTTCTCATTGTAAGCAATAGTTACTTCTTCAGGAGAATAAAACGTTAAGCCTTCTCCTTTAACTGTATAATCCTTATCCGTTTTACGATGCTTAGTCATATAATAAAGACCAAGTACCATATCCTGAGAAGGTACTGTTACAGGAGATCCATTAGCTGGGTTTAAAATATTGTGAGACGCTAACATTAATAGTTGCGCTTCTAAAATTGCTTCAGGACCTAAAGGTAAATGCACAGCCATCTGATCACCATCAAAATCGGCATTAAATGCAGTACACACTAATGGGTGCAACTGAATTGCTTTACCTTCAATCAGTTTTGGCTGAAATGCCTGAATACCAAGCCTGTGTAATGTAGGAGCACGGTTTAGTAATACTGGATGTCCTTTAAGAACATTCTCTAAGATATCCCAAACTACAGGCTCTTTTCTATCTATAATTTTCTTTGCAGATTTTACAGTTTTTACTATACCTCTTTCTATTAATTTTCTAATGATAAAAGGCTTGTAAAGTTCTGCTGCCATATTTTTAGGCAATCCACATTCAAACAATTTCAATTCTGGTCCAACAACAATTACCGAACGTGCAGAGTAATCAACACGTTTACCAAGTAAGTTTTGACGGAAACGACCTTGCTTACCTTTTAATGAATCGGATAAAGATTTTAATGGTCTATTAGAATCAGTCTTAACTGCTGAAGCTTTACGTGTGTTGTCAAACAATGAATCTACTGATTCCTGTAACATACGTTTCTCATTACGCAGAATAACTTCAGGAGCTTTGATTTCAACTAAACGCTTTAAACGGTTATTACGAATAATAACACGACGATATAAATCATTTAAATCAGATGTTGCAAAACGTCCACCATCTAAAGGTACTAATGGTCTTAATTCTGGCGGAATAATTGGAATAGCCTTCATGATCATCCACTCTGGCTTATTCTCTCTATTAGCATTAGAATCTCTAAATGCTTCAACAACCTGTAAACGTTTTAATGCTTCAGTTTTACGTTGTTTTGATGTTTCAGTATTTGCTTTGTGACGCAGTTCAAAAGATAATTCGTTTAAGTCGATTCTTGATAAGAGTTCGATCAAACATTCTGCACCCATTTTAGCGATAAACTTATTTGGGTCTGTATCCTCTAAATGTCTGTTTTCCTGCGGAAGCGTTTCCATGATATTTAGATACTCCTCTTCCGTTAGGAAATCCATTTTTTGTAATGGTTCTCCTTCAGCATTTTTAGCTTCACCTGGTTGAATAACCACATAGCGTTCGTAATAGATAATCATATCTAAACGCTTAGAAGGTAAACCGAGTAAGTATCCTATTTTATTTGGTAACGAACGGAAGTACCAGATGTGAGCAACAGGCACAACAAGATTGATGTGTCCTACTCTATCACGACGTACTTTCTTTTCTGTTACTTCAACACCACAACGATCACATACGATTCCTTTGTAACGTATTCTCTTATATTTACCACAAGCACATTCAAAATCCTTAACAGGACCAAAAATACGCTCACAGAATAAACCATCTCGTTCTGGTTTATGTGTTCGATAATTAATAGTTTCAGGTTTCAAAACCTCACCACGAGATGCTGCTAAAACAGATTCTGGAGATGCTAAACCAATTGAGATTTTATTAAATCTCTGTACTGTATTCTTATCTTGTCTTCTTGCCATAATAACTTTATAGTCTTTAGTCTTCAGTCTTCAATACACAGCATGTAACTGTGCATTGTTGACTGCTTACTATTTTTTTATTCTTCTAATCTAATATCTAATCCTAACCCTTTCAATTCGTGCATAAGTACGTTGAAAGATTCAGGTAGTCCTGGTTCTGGCATTGGCTCTCCTTTTACGATAGCTTCGTAAGTTTTAGCTCTACCTATAACATCATCAGATTTTACTGTTAAGATCTCACGTAGTGTACTTGATGCTCCATAAGCTTCAAGTGCCCAAACCTCCATCTCACCAAAACGCTGACCACCAAATTGTGCTTTACCACCTAATGGTTGTTGTGTAATTAATGAGTAAGGTCCGATAGAACGTGCGTGCATCTTGTCGTCAATCATGTGACCTAATTTAATCATGTAAATCACACCTACTGTAGCTGGTTGATCAAAACGATCTCCTGTTCCACCATCATATAAGTATGTATGACCAAATCTTGGTACACCTGCTTCATCTGTAAATTCATTGATCTGATCTAGTGTAGCACCATCAAAAATTGGTGTAGCATAAGTACGACCTAATTTTTGTCCAGCCCAACCTAGAACAGTTTCATAGATTTGTCCGATATTCATACGTGATGGTACACCTAACGGATTCAATACGATATCAACTGGTGTTCCATCCTCAAGGAATGGCATATCTTCCTGACGAACGATACGTGCAACAATACCTTTGTTACCATGACGTCCTGCCATTTTATCACCAACTTTCAGTTTACGTTTCTTAGCAACATAAACTTTAGCTAATTTGATAATACCAGCTGGTAATTCATCTCCTACAGAAATTGTAAACTTCTCACGACGCAATGATCCTTGAAGATCATTTTCCTTGATCTTGTAGTTGTGAATTAAATCAGCAACTAACGTATTTAAGTGATCATCGGTTGTCCATGTTCCTGAAGTTAAATGCGTGTAATCATCTACAGCATTTAACATCTTAAGAGTGTATTTCTTTCCTTTAGGAATGATTTCCTCACCTAAGTCATTATAAATACCCTGAGCAGTTTTACCATTTACAAGAGCAAATAGTTTTTCAACTAAAACAGCTTGTAAATCATCAAACTTCTTGTAATAGATATTTTCTAATGCTTCAATATCTTCTTTATCTTTTGCTCTCTTACGCTTATCTTTAATTGCTCTTGAGAATAATTTCTTCTCAATAACAACACCGTGTAATGAAGGAGATGCTTTCAAAGATGCATCTTTAACATCACCTGCTTTATCACCAAAGATGGCACGTAGTAATTTTTCTTCTGGTGTTGGATCAGATTCTCCTTTAGGTGTAATCTTACCAATAAGAATATCTCCTGGTTTAATCTCAGCACCAATTCTAATCATACCATTCTCATCAAGGTCTTTAGTTGCCTCTTCAGAAACGTTTGGAATATCATTGGTTAATTCTTCGTTACCTAATTTGGTATCTCTAACTTCTAATGAATACTCGTCAATATGAATAGATGTAAATATATCGTCACGAACTACTTTTTCTGAAATTACGATTGCATCCTCAAAGTTGTAACCTTTCCATGGCATGAATGCCACTTTCATATTACGACCTAAAGCTAGCTCTCCATTTTCAGTAGCATAACCTTCACAAAGCACCTGACCTTTTTTCACCTTGTCACCTTTTTCTACGATAGGCTTTAAGTTAATAGATGTACCTTGGTTGGTCTTTCTAAATTTTACTAATGGATAAGTTTTGGTATCACTATCAAAACTAACCATAGCTTCTTCTTCTGTACGTTCGTATTTAATGGTAATTTCGTTTGCATCAACATACTCAACAACACCATTTCCTTCAGCATTAATTAGTACTCTAGAATCTGATGCTACTTGACGCTCAAGACCAGTTCCAACTATTGGAGCCTGAGGGCGTAATAAAGGTACTGCCTGACGCATCATGTTAGATCCCATTAATGCACGATTGGCATCATCATGCTCTAGGAACGGAATCAACGATGCCGAAATAGATGCAATCTGGTTAGGTGCAACATCTGTGTAATGAATATCTTTTGGGTCCATTACAGGGAAATCACCTTCCATACGAGCAATGATCTTATCTTCAAGAATCTTTCCTTTATCATCAACACGAATATTCGCTTGTGCAATCAACATGTCTTCCTCTTCTTCAGCACTTAGGTATGTTGGTGAATTCTTGATATCTACAACTCCTCTTTCTGCTTTTCTATAAGGCGTTTCAATGAATCCCATTGAATTTACTTTAGCATAAACAGATAAAGATGAAATTAATCCAATGTTTGGTCCTTCAGGAGTTTCAATTGGACATAATCTTCCGTAGTGAGTATAGTGAACATCACGAACCTCGAAACCGGCACGTTCTCTGGATAAACCTCCAGGTCCTAAAGCTGATAAACGACGTTTGTGAGTAATCTCTGCTAATGGATTGGTTTGATCCATGAACTGAGATAACTGGTTTGTTCCGAAGAATGAATTAATAACAGACGATAAGGTCTTAGCATTAATTAAATCTATTGGTGTAAACACTTCATTATCACGAACGTTCATTCGTTCACGAATGGTACGCGCCATACGAGCTAAACCAACACCAAACTGAGAAGATAATTGCTCACCTACTGTACGTACACGACGGTTAGATAAGTGATCAATATCATCAATCTCTGCCTTAGAGTTAATTAACTCAATCAAGTATTTTATGATGGTAATGATATCTTCTTTGGTAAGTACTTGCTTATCCATTCCGATATCTAAACCTAATTTTTTATTCATTCTATAACGACCTACTTCACCTAGAGAGTAACGTTGGTCTGAGAAGAATAATTTGTCAATGATACCACGCGCTGTTTCCTCATCTGGCGGCTCAGCATTACGCAATTGACGGTAAATATGTTCAACAGCTTCTTTTTCAGAGTTTGTTGGATCTTTTTGTAATGTATTATGAATAATTGCGTAATCTCCTTGCTGTGATGTTTCTTTGTGTAATAAAATAGTTTTAACACCAGCCTCAAGAATTTCTTCAATATTATCTTTGTCTATAACAGTGTCACGATCTAATACGATTTCGTTACGTTCAATAGATACTACTTCTCCTGTATCTTCATCAACAAAATCTTCATGCCATGTATTCAATACACGAGCAGCAAGCTTACGATCGATTACTTTTTTAAGTCCAGATTTAGATACCTTAACTTCTTCAGCAAGGTCAAAAATCTCTAGGATATCTTTATCACGCTCAAACCCGATAGCTCTAAAAAGTGTAGTTACAGGTAATTTTTTCTTTCTGTCAATGTAAGCATACATGACCTGATTGATATCTGTAGCAAATTCAATCCAAGATCCTTTAAAAGGGATAACCCTTGCAGAGTACAATTTAGTACCATTGGCGTGGAATGACTGACTAAAGAATACACCAGGAGATCTGTGTAATTGTGAAACAACTACACGCTCTGCACCATTGATACAGAAAGTTCCGCTAGGAGTCATGTAAGGGATTGTTCCTAAGTATACGTCTTGAACAATCGTCTCAAAGTCTTCATGTTCTGGATCTGTACAGTACAGTTTTAAACGTGCTTTTAGTGGCACACTGTATGTTAGTCCTCTTTCGATACATTCTTCAATTGTATATCTAGGTGGATCAATAAAATAATCCAAGAACTCTAATACAAATTGGTTTCGAGTATCTGTAATTGGAAAGTTTTCCATGAAGGTATTATAGAGCCCTTCATTTCCTCTTTCTTCTGATTTTGTCTCTAACTGGAAAAAATCCTGGAAGGATTTAATTTGAATATCCAAGAAATCTGGGTACTCAGTTCTGTTTACTATGGAAGAGAAATTTAATCTTTCAGCTGTATTTGCTAACATCGATGAACGAGATTTTGATTAAAAAAAATAACTAGTTTATTTGTGTACCTTTTTATACACAAAAGGGTTTAGGTCATTCCGAGCGTTTCGGAAGACCTAAACCATAATTTGTAGGTTTGTTAAGCTTACTTAAGCTCAACCTCTGCTCCTGCTTCCTCTAATTGAGATTTTAGAGCTTCAGCTTCGTCTTTAGCAACACCTTCTTTGATAGCACTTGGTGCTTCGTCTACTAAACCTTTAGCTTCTTTTAATCCTAAACCAGTTAATTCTTTAACTAATTTTACAACAGCTAATTTAGAACCACCTGCTGCTTTAAGGATTACGTCGAATTCTGATTTTTCCTCAGCTGCGTCTCCACCTGCTGCTGCTCCACCTGCTGCTACTGCTACTGCTGCTGCTGCTGGTTCGATACCATATTCGTCTTTTAATATTGTAGCTAATTCATTAACTTCTTTTACTGTTAAATTAACTAATTGTTCTGCGAAATCTTTTAAATCTGCCATTTCTATCGTTTTTAATAATTTTAATAAAATATAATTTGTTTAAGTGCGTACTTATTTGATTATCCTTCTTTTTCGGATAATGTTTTGATAATACCTGCTAAGGTTCCACCACCTGATTTAAGTGCTGAAATAACATTCTTAGCTGGCGACTGTAATAATGTTACAATCTCTCCGATCAATTCTTCTTTAGACTTGATATCAACTAACATGTCTAATTGATCGTCTCCTAAGTAAATAGCTTCCTCAATAAAAGCACCTTTTAATAAAGGTTTCTCAGATTTTTTACGGAAGGCTTTTATTACCTTAGCTGGAGCATTACCAGTTTCAGAATACATTACAGAGGTATTACCTTTTAAAACTGTTGGAAGGTCTCCGAAATCTCTATCAGAAGCTTCCATAGCTTTAGTTAATAATGTATTTTTTACTACATTTAATTTTACGTCTGCTTTATAACAGGCACGACGTAAAGCTGAAGTGCTACCTGCATTTAATCCAGAAATATCTGTTAAATAGATATTAGCATTATCTGCTAACTGAGCAGTTAACTCTTCAATTACTTGTGATTTTTCTTCTCTTGTCATAATATTAAAGTTTAACTACTTATGCGAATTTAACATCAATTGCGATACTTGGACTCATAGTACTTGACATGAATATACTTTTCATGTATACACCCTTAGCAGCAGTTGGTTTTAATTTGTTTAAAGTGGTTAACAATTCCATTGCATTGTCCTTGATTTTATCAGCACTAAATGATGCTTTTCCAATTGGAGCGTGTACAATTCCTGTTTTATCGACTTTAAAATCAATCTTACCAGCTTTAACTTCAGATACTGCTTTAGCAACATCCATTGTTACTGTTCCTGTCTTTGGGTTTGGCATAAGACCTCTTGGTCCTAATACTCTACCTAATGGACCTAGTTTACCCATGATAGCTGGCATGGTAACGATAACGTCAACATCTGTCCAACCACCTTTGATTTTCTCTAGGTATTCATCTAATCCTACGTAATCAGCACCTGCTGCTTTAGCTTCCTCTTCTTTATCAGGAGTTACTAATGCTAGTACTTTCATGTCTTTACCTGTTCCGTGTGGAAGAGATACTACACCTCTTACCATTTGATTTGCTTTACGAGGATCAACTCCAAGTCTAACTGCTAAATCAACAGAGGCATCAAACTTTGTATACGTAATTTCTTTTAATAGTGCTGAAGCTTCTTCTATAGAATATAATTTATTCTTCTCGACTTTTGCTAAAGCGTCTTTTCTCTTTTTTGTTATTCTTGCCATTTCAAAAACTTTTTAGTTAGGTGCTTCTCCACCTTTAACTGTGATTCCCATTGATCTTGCAGTTCCTGCAACCATCTTCATTGCAGAGTTCACATTAAATGCATTCAAATCTTGCATTTTGTCTTCTGCAATAGCTTTCACTTGATCCCAAGTTACTTTAGCTACTTTCTTTCTGTTCGGTTCACCAGATCCTTTTTTTACTTTGGCCGCTTCCAATAATTGTACAGCAGCTGGAGGAGTTTTAATAACAAAGTCGAAAGACTTGTCTTTGTAAACTGAAATTACAACTGGAAGAACTTTACCAGGCTTATCCTGAGTTCTGGCGTTGAATTGTTTACAAAATTCCATGATATTAACTCCAGCAGCTCCTAAAGCGGGTCCAACCGGTGGCGACGGATTCGCTGCACCTCCCCGAACTTGTAATTTAACTACTTTACCTAATTCTTTTGCCATTTTAAAAATTTTAGTTTTGTATATCTTTCATTGTGGAAGCAAAAAAGACATACTATCTATGTATGTAACAATTATTATACTTTTTCAACTTGCATATAGCTTAATTCTAATGGTGTTTTTCTTCCGAAAATTTTAACCATTACTTCTAGCTTACGCTTTTCTTCATTTATTTTCTCGATAGTTCCATCAAATCCATTAAATGGTCCATCAATAACTTTTACGGTTTCACCAATAGTGTAAGGTATCGCCACATTTGCGTCAGCATCTACTGCGAGCTCATCAACTTTACCTAACATTCTGTTTACTTCAGATTGTCTTAATGGTACAGGGTCGCCTCCTTTAGTTTCACCTAAAAAACCAATCACATTAGTAATTGACTTAATAATATGTGGAATTTCACCACTTAAGTTAGCTTGGATCATAATGTAACCTGGAAAATAAACACGTTCTTTATTTATTTTTTTTCCGTTACGGATCTGAATAACTTTTTCAGTTGGCACCAGAACCTGATCAACAAAATCTTCTAAACCTAATCTTGAAATTTCATTCTCGATATAGGCTTTAATCTTGTTCTCCTGACCACTTACAGCTCTAACAACGTACCATTTTTTATTTACATTAGTCTCAGACATTCTCTCAGTTATTTTTAGTTAAATCAAATTAAAGTAAGCCTTAATCACTTTACTAAAAACAGTATCAACTCCCCAAATAGCTAATGAAAATATGATTGAAAATACAGCTACTAAAACGGTTAAACTTTGAGCCTCAGGCCATGCTGGCCATGACACATTATTTTTCAACTCGTCAAAAGATTCTTTTATGTAATTTACTATTCCTGCCATTTGATTTTGTATTAGCACGGGTTGAGAGACTCGAACTCCCGACACCTGGTTTTGGAGACCAGTGCTCTACCAACTGAGCTAAACCCGTAAATATAAATCAAGGCGTTCCGACAAATCGGAACACCTTAATTAATATTTATTTATTAAATATTTAGTCTAAAATTTCAGTAACCTGTCCAGCACCTACTGTTCTACCACCTTCACGGATTGCGAAACGTAAACCAACGTTCATTGCAATTGGTTGAATTAATTCAACTGTAATAGTAAGGTTATCTCCAGGCATTACCATTTCAACTCCATCAGGAAGCGCAATGTTTCCAGTTACGTCAGTTGTACGAACGTAGAACTGTGGACGGTAGTTGTTATGGAATGGAGTGTGACGTCCACCTTCTTCTTTCTTAAGGATATAAACCTCAGCTTTAAATTTAGCGTGTGGTGTTACAGATCCAGGCTTAGTGATTACCATACCTCTAGAGATTTGAGTTTTCTCAATACCTCTTAATAAGATACCAGCGTTATCACCAGCTTCTCCTCTATCAAGGATTTGACGGAACATCTCGATACCTGTGATAGTAGATGTTAATTTTTCAGCACCCATACCAATGATCTCAACAGGATCACCTGTATTAGCAACACCTGTTTCGATACGACCTGTAGCAACAGTTCCACGACCAGTAATTGAGAATACATCTTCAATTGGCATTAGGAATGGCTTATCCATATCACGTACTGGCTCTTCGATCCAGTTATCAACAGCTTCCATTAATTCCATTACAGTATCTACCCATTTTTGCTCACCGTTAAGTGCACCTAAAGCAGAACCTGCAATTACAGGACCATTATCACCATCATACTCATAGAAAGATAAAAGATCTCTGATCTCCATCTCTACTAATTCTAATAACTCATCATCATCAACCATATCCACTTTATTCATGAATACAACGATACGTGGAATACCTACCTGACGTCCTAAAAGGATGTGCTCACGAGTTTGTGGCATTGGACCATCTGTAGCAGCTACAACTAAAATAGCACCATCCATTTGAGCAGCACCAGTAACCATGTTCTTTACGTAATCGGCGTGACCTGGACAGTCAACGTGTGCGTAATGACGATTAGATGTTTGATACTCTACGTGTGATGTATTAATAGTGATACCTCTTTCTTTTTCTTCAGGAGCGTTATCGATAGTATCGAAATCTCTCGCTTCAGATAAACCTGCATCAGCTAATACTTTAGTAATAGCAGCAGTTAAAGTTGTTTTACCGTGATCTACGTGTCCAATTGTACCTATATTAAGGTGTGGTTTTGAACGATCGAAAGTTGCCTTTGCCATGTTTAATTTATTTAATCTTATTTATATTAGTGTTCAATTTTAATTTTTAATCCGAAAAAGAGCCAATGACGAGATTTGAACTCGTGACCTCTTCCTTACCAAGGAAACGCTCTACCCCTGAGCTACACCGGCGTAAAGTGTTTACTTCCTCATTTAAACTAAATGAGATTCCTGCCTTCGCAGGAATTTTAGAGCGAGAGACCGGGTTCGAACCGGCGACATTCAGCTTGGAAGGCTGACGCTCTACCAACTGAGCTACTCTCGCATTTTATAACTGTTTTACCAGTTAAGGGTTTCATTATTTCAAAGCACTATTTAGAATCAAGCTTACTAAATAGAATTTGGATTAACTCGCTTTGCTCGTTGATCCTTTTCAAAATTTAGACACATTCTTAAAAATGAACTCTTAACTTTTGTTTTTAAGGATTAACTCGCTTTGCTCGCTGATCCGCGAAGGTAAACCTTCACTTGAAAATTTTAAATACTATTTTGAAAAGCAAGCTTTTGACAATAGCTTATTAAAATTTTTGTGGGGAGAGCAGGATTCGAACCTGCGAAGACATAGTCAGCAGATTTACAGTCTGCCCTCGTTGGCCGCTTGAGTATCTCCCCAATTTTAAAGAACTTTTGCTAAAATTTACCTGAGTAAGTTTTAGACTTTTTTAGAGCCGATGGAGGGACTCGAACCCACGACCTGCTGATTACAAATCAGCTGCTCTAGCCAGCTGAGCTACATCGGCTTTTCTATAACTTTTTTGCTATAAAAAAAGCCCGCTATTTCTAACGGACTGCAAATGTAAAGATTTATTTATTTATTCAAAACATTTTTTGAAAAATTTTATTAGATATGTGCTCTTAATTTTTGTTTTCTCTTTTTTAGTTGCCTTTCTAACGACGAAACTGCAATATCTGTCCCTTCTTCAAACGTTTTACATTGTTTTTTTACAATAAAACTATCTCCTGGTACTTTAACTCTTGCTTCAAAGATTTTATTTTCCTTATCGCTAGTGTTCTCCACTTTCAGATAGACATCAGCTTGTATGACTTTATCATAAAACATTTCTAACTTATCCATTCGCTTTTGGATAAAATCAATTAACTTTCTGTCTGCATTAAAATTTACAGATTGAGTGTTTACCTTCATAATCGTTCTTTTATTGGTTATACAATATTACTTTTTACTTCTTGGATGTGCATTTGAATACACTTTCTTTAATTCAGCTATACTATTATGTGTATAGACTTGGGTTGCTGCTAAACTTGAATGACCAAGAAGTTCTTTTACAGCATTTAGGTTTGCACCTTGATTAAGTAAATGAGTTGCAAATGAGTGCCTTAATATATGCGGACTCCTTTTTACTTTGGCAGATACCTTACTAAAGTAATCATTTATAATTCTGTAAACAAGAGTTTCATAAATTTTAACCCCTTTTTTTGTTAAAAAAAGATACTCATGGTCTGTAATTGTTTCTAATCTATTTCGTTCTATTATATAGTCTTTTATAGTACCTACAACAGTGTCAATTAATGGGATATATCTTTCCTTATTTCTTTTACCTAACACCTTTAAGGTTTTATTAGATAGATCTACATCATTAAGTTTTAATTGCACCAACTCTATACGCCGTATTCCTGTGGCATAGAATAATTCTATAATGAGTCTGTTACGCAAACCTTCAAAGTCTTTTAGAGTATTGAGTTCTTCTAAGACAGTTTTCATTTCAGATTCGGAAAATGGTACCTGCACTTTCTTATTTACTTTTAAAGCTTTATGTTTATTCAATGGATTGACTTCAATGTCCTTAACTTTTAAAAGGAATTTATAGTAAGTGTTTAATGAGGATACTTTCCTATTAATACTGCGATTTGTAATACCGCTTTCAACCAATGACACAATCCAACTTCGGATTTGCTGATAATTAACATCGTTAATAGTTTTAGTCTCAAATTCTGAAACCACAAATCTTTGAAATTCTTCAAGATCATTAAGATATGCCTTGAGCGTTAACTCTGAATAGTTTTTTTCTAACAATAAATAATCTGAAAATGCTTTAAAAGCCATAGGGATATTTTTATCAAAGCGTAATTTAAATGTACAACCTTTTATTCACATTTGAGGTATTGGCAAAAAAAATCCCGCTTTAAAAAAAGCGGGATACTATTTATAAGAGCAATACTTATACTGCTTCCTGATCTCTTAGACCTTGTACATATTGAGCCTTTTGAATTTGTGCTCTACGTGCTATCGAAGGTTTAGTAAATTGCTTACGTTCTTGCAACTGATTTTTAATCGTTGTCTTCACAAACTTACGCTTGTAACGCTTTAACGCTCTATCTATATTTTCTCCTTCTTTTACTGGAATTATTAACATAGTTCTTAACCTCCTCTCTTTTAGATTTTTTAAGGCTGCAAATATAGAAACTAATTTAAAATGTCCAATTCTTTTTTTTTAAATAATTTGATCTAGTCTTTGAAGAGTGATGCTCGTGTACTTAAATCTTCTATTAATTTTTCATCTTCTTCACTTTCTAAAAGGATATTATAGTTTTTCCAGAACGCTTTATTATATGGTTTAGGAGAAAAAATATCCATATCCCATTTATCTTGAAGTGCTGTTTTGATGATCTCTTTATCTAGTATAATTTCTGAAAAGAGAATTTCCTGAACTGTGTAATAAAAACGTTCCTCTTTATTATAACGTTCTTTTTCTTTATCACTTATTTTTTCATCTGCTTTAAAACCTACATTAACCAATTTTGGTGTTTCATAATAAATATAATTGGGATACATTTTATCTTCATACTCCATGTAGGTGATGATCAATTTGTGATTGACTTGCGTATCAAACAATCGTTTACTCCTGTCTTTTTGCGCAGCTGATGCAGCAACAAGTTCATATTCAATTTTCTTAATAGCGTAGTTATCGTAGTATATGTAAAGCCATCCGTTGGCAACAAAGCCTTCGTTATAAATACCTTTGGTACCCAGACCTACAAAATCTGTACTTTCTGAAATTTTAATTTTATAGATCTTTCGGTCATTATCTACTAAAATAGTATCTAATTCAAACTGATGTTTTTCTAAAATATCGTCGCCAAACAATGCCTTGGCATCATTTGAATTTCTTAGCAAATTTAGTTTCCCTTGAAAAATATTCTGAAGGCCATTAACTCTATTATCATTCCATTTAATAGCATCAACCAATTGAGAGGTTTTAACCTGACTTCTTTTAATATCTTTAGTTTTTAAACGACGACTTCTGGTGGTTTGATTTTTGTAGGACACATATGAAAAGATACTATCTACATCTCTAAGATCATAGCTCTTTCGCATTTGATCAACATTGATTTTTAAATGATCTTTACTTTCTGAACCGTAACCAGAATCATAAACTGTAATCGCACTTTCAATGAGCCATTTAAATTCAACTTTGTTACGCTCCTTATGTCTTAAAAATCCTTTTTGAATATATGCTGAATCAGGCAAATTGGTCTCAAGCTTTTCGATAGCTTTTAACACAATATCATTTCCTGTTTTTGGTCGTGTCTCTGCAATAAGAACAATCTCATCCAGAGAGGCTACATCTTCCTCAAGATAAATTTCAGCAGCATTATCAAACTCATTCACTGGAACTTTAAAACTCTTGTAACCTATAGATGATATAATCAATGTGTCTTTAGTGAATTCTTCGGGTACTTGAAGCACAAATTTTCCGTCAGCATTACTCACTGTACCAATTGTAGTATTCTTGACATAGATACTAGCACTTTCAATTGGCATCAACGTGGCAAAATCAATGATCTTGTTTTTCACTTCAGTTTGTGAATATCCAAAATATCCTGAGAGAATTAGGATTGCAATGACATATTGCTTTACATATTTAATGACCATACTAAGTGTTCTTTTTTTTAGTAACTGGAACAGTTTGGTGTTTTTACATTTCCGAAGAAAAATTAGGTTGCTGGCTTGTAATCTTTATCATCAATTACCATCTTAGCAATTATTTCTCTAAGTATCTCTGAAGTACCTCCACCAATTGGACCTAGTCTACTATCGCGTAATAATCTTGCTAATGGATACTCTTCCATATAACCATAGCCTCCCAAAAATTGCAAGCACTGGTAAATGACATCATCTGCCATTTTAGTCGATCTTAATTTAGAGATTGTAGCCTCTTTAACCACATACTCTCCTTTATCTAAACGACTCGCTATTGCGTAGTTAAATTCTTTACACATCAACATATCTGCGTAGGAATCGGCAAAGGCATGACGTAACGCCTGAAATTTATCTATTGATCTTCCAAAAGCTTGTCTTTCGCTCATGTATTGTTTTGCATAATCGAGTGCATATTCTGCTCTGGCATGTGCATTGATTCCCATAATCAAACGTTCTAAAGCAAAATGCTGCATGATATATGAAAACCCTTTATTCTCTTCGCCCATTAAGTTTGATTCAGGAATGGTAACATTATCAAAGGCAATCTCTCCTGTATCAGAAGCTCTCCAACCTAACTTATCTAATTTAGTAGCAGACACTCCAGATGTATCTCTATCTATGATAAAAATACTAATGCCTTTATTTCCGAGTTCAGGATTTGTTTTAGCTGCAACAACCAGATAGTCGCTATAGACTCCATTTGTAATAAATGTTTTTGAGCCATTGATTACGTATGAATCGCCTTTTTTAACAGCAGTAGTTCTCATACCTGCAACATCACTTCCTCCAAAAGGTTCAGTTATACAAAGACAACCAATTTTATCTCCAGTGATACTTGGCGTAAGATATTTTTCTTTAATGGCATGGTCTCCTTCTTTGTTGACATGTGTCATAGCAAGGTAGGCATGCGCCCAAATAGCAGCTGCAAATCCGCCAGAATCTATTTTTTGAAGTTCTTCGAGAAGAATAACTGTGTAGAACAGATCGAGATCCATTCCACCATAAGCTTCAGGATATGCTAATCCGAAGAATCCCATTTCTCCAAATTTCTTCCAAATGAAACGTTCTATATTTCCAGTTTCTTCCCATTTATCAATGTGAGGAACAACTTCTTTTTGTAAAAAATCTTTTAAACTTTGTCTAAATAAATCATGTTCTTCTGTGAAGTACATACTGTTGCTCATAGCTTGTTTTTTTGTCATCATTAATCGAATGACAAATATAACTTAATTATCACACTTTTTTTAACAGGGAAATCTTTAACTTTTGTTAATTCTTCAAACGTCTTGAATCCTTCTCTAAGTGTGCGTTCTTCTATGATGTTGTGTGCAATCTCGTAATCGATATACTTAACAGTTACCAGTTCATCAATGCTAGCAGTATTGACATTAATCTTTGTAATTGGCTGAGCAGTTTTTACAGTAAACTCATTTAATACTCGTTCAATAACTTCAGGTGAAAGCCCATAGACCTCATGCAATTGCTCATTGGCAATAAAACCTCCAGATCTATTCCTGTACTTTACAATTCGATCTGACAGAGCTTCCCCTATACCATTAACACGTTTTAACTGAGAAGCAGTAGCTGTATTAAGATCTATCTTTTGAGCAAAGGTTTTTGGCTTTGAGGTCAACTTATAATTGCTATTATAATTTCTTTTAAGTTTAGGGTTTGTCACCCAATCTGGGAACTTAAAATAAGGTGACAATTGAGCAAGTAGTGTATCTGACACTTTGGTGACTTTTTGAAACTCTTTTGCTGAATTCACCCATTTATTTGTTTTTCTAAATGCATGAAGTCGGTCAATTTCTTCATTAGACATACCCAATGTATACCCTTTGTAATCGGTAATATAATTTGGATTAAAAGGATAAATCTTATACTGCTTTTCCTGGAGTTTAAGTTGTCTTAAAGAATCAACTTCAGTTTCAAATTTTGCTAATAACTGTTGATCAATTTTATAATCTTCCGAAGTAAAATCAACAAAAAAATAAACACACTGTAACGAAATTATGAGGAGTAACAATACAAAAATCCCACTTCGTTGCTGTTTTGTATACATGAAGTGGGATTTAAAATGTTTCATAATATGTATTTATGCTTTTCTAGACTTTATAGCAGCCATATACTTGTTCAGTTCTTCCTTAACTTTAGGAGCTAAGAGAATAAGACCTACCATGTTTGGAACCATCATGGCAAATACCATAGCATCTGAGAATCCAATTACAGATCCAAGACTTGCAGCTGCACCAACAATAACGAATATACAGAAGATTACTTTATAGGTATACTCTGCTTTTTTAGATCTTCCAAAAAGGAAAGACCATCCTTGAAAACCATAATAAGACCATGAGATCATAGAACTAAATGCAAATAGAACTACTGCAACAGTTAGCACATATGGGAACCAAGAAATTGATGATTCAAAAGCACTTGAGGTTAATAAAATTGCTTGCGCATCGTTAGCTGGAGGATTTAAAGGATCTACAAATCCAGTAATGATTAACACTAATGCTGTCATTGTACAAACCACAACAGTATCTATAAATGGCTCTAGTAAAGCCACCATACCTTCACTGGCTGCATATTTTGTTTTTACTGCTGAATGTGCAATTGATGCCGAACCAATACCTGCTTCGTTTGAGAACGCAGCACGTCTAAATCCTTGAATTAAAACTCCTACAGCTCCACCTGCAATTCCTTCCGGACTAAAAGCACCATTCCAAATAGCAGAAAATGCTGTACCTATCATATCATATTTTGCAAAAATGACAAATAATGCGGCTGCAACATAAATAGCAACCATAAATGGAACAATCTTATCTGTTACTTTAGCAATCTTTTTAATACCTCCAATGATTACAATTCCAACAAGAATCGCCATAACAAGTCCGAAAGCCCAACCATAACCATGTAAGAATGATTGCTCTCCTCCTGTTATATTTTCAACAAGTTGAAACGCCTGATTGACCTGAAACATGTTTCCTCCACCAAACGAACCTCCAATAACGAAGATTGCAAATAGCACAGCAAGCACTTTCCCTAGGCCACCCATACCTTTAGATTTCAAACCTTTAGTAAGATAATACATTGGTCCACCATAAACGGTTCCATCTTCAGCGATATCTCTATACTTAACACCAAGTGTACACTCTACAAATTTAGAAGCCATTCCCAGCAAACCAGCAATAATCATCCAGAATGTTGCTCCTGCTCCACCAATAGAAACAGCAATAGCGACTCCTGCAATGTTACCCAAACCTACTGTAGCCGATAAAGCTGCAGTCAAGGCCTGAAAATGTGATACTTCGCCATCATGACCTTCAATTTTGATCGTCTCTATGGCATCTCCTCCTGGTGTTGAATCTCCAGCAGCAATCATCGACTCATGATGATCTATATCGTCGTATTTACCTCTCACTATATTTACAGAAGTAAAGAATCCTCTAAAATTGATAAAGTTGAAATAAAATGTAAAGTAAACAGCTCCCAGAATTAAAGGAAATAATACCCAATAGACACTAATAGTATCGGTAAATGGAATTTGATAGAAAACGGCTTCTACAAACCAGCCAGTAGCATCACCAAACTTTTCATCTATGATTTGATCAACACTTTGCTCTGAGTCTTGAGCAAAAGTTAGTAATGGTAATACGAGTGCAAAAAGTGAAAGAAGATATTTCTTCATGCTTGAATTTTTAAATTAGTTAGTTTTTTATAAGTTCACAAGATGCTAAAAAAAATCGACTTTTTAAAAAACACCTTGTTAAAATGAAAATGACTCTAGGTTATATCGTATAACGAATTGAGTTGCTGTATTTGCTCTGGTCGTCCTAAAACAATTATTTTTGAATTCGGTTTCAATTGCATATCTGCTTCAGGATTAACAATATATTCTCCCTTTTCGTTTTTATACCCAATAACGGTACAACCTGTTTTCTTTCTGAGATCCAGATGCCTTAAGGTTTCTATCTTTGACGTTGTAAATAGCTTCTCCACTGCAATTTCTTCAATATTAATATTTGCCTTTCCAACAATAGACAAGTTATCTATAAATTCTATAAGATCTGGTACTACTACCAGTGAAGCCATATGATCTCCTCCGATTCTATCTGGTAAAATCACATTATTGGCTCCTGCCAATTTAAGTTTCTGGTATGAGGTTTCTTGAGAAGCACGACTAATAATACTCATTTTACCGTTAATCTGTCTTGCTGAAAGCACAACAAACAGATTATCGGCATCGTTGGGCAAAGCACTAATCAATGTACTTGCGCGCTCTATTCCAGCTTGGATGAGTATTTCATCTTCATTAGCATTTCCATGTACAAATGAAATGTCTTCGTCTTCGTATTTATCTATAAGTTCTTTACTTTTTTCTATAACTACAAAAGGTTTATTGTAAGCATTAAGCTTTTTGGCTGCTTGTTTTCCGTTTCTTCCATAACCACAGATAATGATGTGATCGTTGAAGCTGTCAATTTTCTTTTGCATCTTTTTTAATTTTAATTCTTCAAAATCATTCTTACTCAAGATATATTCTGTAATCACTTTAATAGCATAACCTAATATCACTACACTGGTTAAAATTAAAAATACAGTAAATATTTTAGAGGTATCGTCTAAAGGGTGAACTTCGCCAAAACCAACAGTAGTTACTGTAATTACAGTCATGTACAACGCATCAATCCAGGAGTAATCAGATATAAGCCTAAACCCAACAACACCTATTATGAGCAAGACCACCAGTAAAATTACTGCTGTATAAATCTTCTCTCTAAATAATTTAATTAACGGATTCATAGGTTATAAATCAAATACTGAAGAACGTTTAGTGTAAATGATATCTTTAATTCTTATCCAGAAGGCAAAAAATAAATATAAAGCAAATCCAAACCCTAATGTTACAAAAGTGAGATACATAAACGATGTACGAACCACTTTTGCTCTAATTCCTAAACGATCAGCAATGCGCTGACACACATAATAGCCTCGCTTTTGAAAGTAGTAAAGTATTTGATAGAATAGTTTCATGTTGCAATTTAAAATTTATTTGCTTAACAAGGTATTACCTACCACACAATTTAGGCACTTATTTTTGTCACAATATTCTGTTTTGAGCTGAATGAGGGCTTGAGACTGCATTGCAGATACAGAAATTGGCCGTAACCGATTGAATCCAGTAATGATTGTATTTTTTTCAGAAGCTATAGTAGTGATGACCTCTAGAATACTGTGTTTAGCATCTATTTTATGTTGCCTAACATAGCAAAATTTCAAAGGTAAAATAGTATTAATAAGTAATAAGTCTATAAATGGTTTGGAAACCTTCTTTACTGAATGCTTAGATGTTTTATCAAATGTGTAGTGATCGTTCCAAAATTCAGAAGTTGTTACTTCCAAAAGCTCATAGAACCCTTTAAGACTATTGATCTCCATTAGTTTTGAAAACAAATTTGGTTGTTTGTTATACAGATTTGCTAACTGCGACAATCGAATGGTTGGAAAATTTGGAGGTCGCAATCTAAAAAATCGAAGAGCAATCAGTCCTTCATGATCTAACTTGAATTTTTGTTTCAAAAACTGATACTCCTTTTGAAGTTTACAGTAGTATGTTTCGTTTGATACTTTATCTAATAATTTAGCCTGACCGAAAAACAAAGCTTCTAAGCTAAATATACTGGACTGCATTTTTCTAATTAAGGAAAAATCTATAGAATGTACTAATTGGAAAAGCGCCTCTCCATTAACTTTAGAACCAAAACTCTTAGCTAGTAATTTACATAAAACAGCTTCCCAATCGTTATTTGATTGTTTAAGTAAATTCTCTATTATTATAGCTTTTTCTTCAAGACGCTCAAAGTACAAACGCTCTAACCAATTACTCATGCTAAATTTAGGTACCTCAGCAAAATGCTCTTCACAATTGATCCATTTATGTTTACTGGAACATAAGGCCTTATAATTTTTAAGTATATCTTTATCAATATAATGTCTTAATTCTAAAGTTGGGATTACAGAATTGTCCTTTCTAAAGATTTCTATATCGTGTACATAAACCACATGAAGAATAACATTATCGTAAGCAGGATCTTGTTCATGATTGTGTAAATACCAATCACTGGACTTGATATGGATTTCAATATTTCCAGCCCAAAGTTGACCTCCAATACGCAACTGACCATTGAAAAAATCGGGACCGCTATGGAAATTTGACATTCCTCCTGATATAATTTCTAATGGTTCGTGTTGCGTAGTTTTTAGCTGGAGGATTTTAAATTTTTTATACTGCCATATGTAATGAAGAAATTCTTCTTTCATTGTCAAATATATACAAATTATTCATAATATAGAATATTTTCTATATATAAATTTTTAATTTTATAAAAAACATATCTATTGAGAACTCAAAGTTTATTTTTAATTCTAACTATTTTATTTTTTTCTTGCACTGAGGAAAAGCGACCTCCATTTAAGATGCCAGAGAATGCAGTAAAACTTATTGCAGGAGATTCAGTGAAAGTCTGGAAACTCGCCAAACGCACTAATAATAATGTAAGAATGAATATGGGAGACTGTTTCCTATCCTATCGTGTGACTTATAAAACAGATAGCATGATGCATGACAATAACGGAGCGTATAGAGATTGTGGAGAGACGTTAACAGCGCAATGGAAACTTCATAAAAACGAAGAAGATGAGTCGTTTATTAGATTGGAAAGTGAGCAACTCAAATTACTCATGAATCTTGATGTTGATTATAAATACTTTAAAATATTGGATTTAACTGAAGAGCAGTTAGTACTGCAATTTAGACACAAACAATTTTCTTCAAAGGCCACAACCATTGTTGATGTTCTGGTTCCTGAAGATGTATCTATAAAGGACAGAGATTTTCATTGGTAAGCTTATACAAATTCAGCTTCAAAAAGCACCTTGAAGTGTTTCAGTAATTTAGCTTTTACCTCATCTTCGTCAACCGTTGTCATGCCTAATTCATTGTTTAATGACGTAACGGCTTTTCCTTTAATTCCACAGGGAATGATATTGTCAAAATAACCTAAGTCTGCATTGACATTAAGTGCAAAACCATGCATGGTTACCCAACGACTGGCACGAACTCCCATTGCGCAGATCTTACGAGCAAAAGGCGTACCCACATCCAGCCACACACCTGTTTCACCAGGACTACGCTCGGTTTTTAATCCGTATTCGGCTAAAGTTAAAATAATAACCTCCTCAAGAAACCGAAGGTATTTGTGAATATCGGTAAAAAAATTATCCAGATCTAAAATAGGATATCCCACAATTTGACCTGGACCATGATACGTAATATCTCCTCCTCTATTAATCTTGTAAAACGTGGCTCCTTTTTGAGTGAGCTGTTCTTCAGATAGCAATAAGTTAGACATATCCCCACTTTTACCTAAGGTATAAACATGAGGATGCTCCACAAACAGAAAGTAATTATCTGTCTCTAATCCAGCATCCTCGCGTCTATTTTTAATCTTGGTATCCAAAATACCTTTAAAAAGTTGCTCCTGGTAATCCCAAGTATCTTTAAAGTCTCTCGAACCCAGATCTTCAAATGTTATGTTCTTATTCAAGTCTTATTAGTCTTCTAAAACCACATCTAATGTCATCATCTCTGGTGACTTGATCATTTCAATAAAATTCATCTTTAAGGTGACCGTTTTACCGTCATTGCTTATTTCAGCATTTTTATTAGTCACAGATTTTATTGGTTTTGGGAAATTATACACCAAAGTATAGCTCATAGATTCAAACATCTCTTTAGCTTCTCCCATTTCGGAAATCTCTTTGTTCAAGGCTTCCATATTGTCTTCAGACTTCTTGTAATCCTTTTTGAGTGATCTTGAAAATGTTTTTCCGTCATAGGAGAAATCCACATATTCAAACATATCTTCAGAAGCTTTCGCCACCTGACTATCTCCCATTTTAGAAAATGTTTGATCAGTATTAGAATTAAGTGATTTTGCCTCATCTATTTTCTTTAGGGCTTCAGGTAATTCTTCTAGACTGGTAAATGTTGAACCTACACCTAAATTAAAAACACCGTTCTCTTCATCCATACTCATCTTCATGACGATATCTTTCATACTCTTAATTTTCTCTTGCTCCTCAACAGGTAAGGTTGCAATACTATCGGCTTTATCAACTAACAAATCCTTAAAATAGATCACACTATCCATTTTGACTTTTTCTTTTCCTTCTTTGTTTTGACCACCTCCCATTTCTTTTTCAAGTGTTTTCATAACCTCACTCATATCATAACTCATGATAAACTCTCCAGAGCCATCTTCGTTAAAAGTGATTTCCTCAGTAAAGTTGCAACTGGTTAATAAAAAAAGGCTGGCAAGTACAAATAAATATCGTTTCATTTTTAAAATATAATTGATTTAGAAACGCAAAGATACAATTTATCTGTCAGGATTGTTAAGAATAACTAATGCAGCAATTACGCCAGGCACCCAACCGCAAATCCATAGTAGAAAAACAATAAAAATTGATCCGCAACCTTTACCAATGACCGATAGAGGCGGAAATATAATAGCGAGAATAACTCTCCAAAAACTCATAATTTATTTTGTTTGATGATTGATGATGTATTTATAGGACGCTCCGTTATATAATTTGTTACAGCTAAAGACTTACAGATGAGCTCATTTCGTATTAACTAAAAAAATACTAGTTTAGTGCTGTGAGATTTTTAATGTTTAACATAACGTTTTTACTCCTCGGAACTTTTGCTTTTGCACAGCATAGTTTTAAAGGCTACATTGACAATGACCGTTGGCAAAGCGAAGTCTATTTATCAGTCATAGAGGACTATCGAACTTTGGAAGGCATCAATGACGAACAAATTATTACCAAAGTTTCTGCAAATGCTAATGGTTTTTTTGAGTTTAAAGGAAATCAGCTGGATGTGACCCAGAAGATCTATAAACTTCACGTTGATAATTGTAGCTCTTTCAATCAAGGAAGCAACCATTTTGAAGGACATTGTACAGATAGTAATGATATTTTATTTATAGCCAAAAGCACAGATTCTATCACTTTCCCATTATCGTTTGATGCACAAATGTTTTGTGACATTATTTCTAACAATCCAAGAACTGCTGCTTTTATTAAAGTAGATTCATTGAAAGAAGAGATGAAATTTGCCTATTCTGAATTTAGAAGTAAGGCCAACAGAGACTTAAACAATAAAAAATGGTTTAAAACACTTCAGGATTTTGGTGAAGATTTAGAAGAACCTTTAGCTGAATTATACATCTACGCCTTTTTGTCAGATCGTGGAACTCAATTTCATAATTACTATCTGGAGGACCTAAAACAAAATTCGTATTACGATGAACTCTTAGAACGACTACAAGAGGAATATCCAAATTCTTCGTATACAAAACAGTACGAAGCCGAGCTAACTTCAGATAAATTCATTGCTTCACCTCCTGATGAACAACATAGTAGTTTTGATTGGACATATGTTTTGATCGGACTCTTGATAGCATCACTCATTATGAATCTGTGGTTTGTAGTCTCTTCTCGAAAAAGAAAAGCGAAACAACATATACAAGCCAAAGACCTATTAACCAAACAAGAGCAAAATGTTCTCGATCTTTTACTAAGCGATAATAGTAATAAAGACATCGCAGAAGCACTTTTTGTTAGTGTTAGTACAGTAAAAACGCATGTTAATAATGTTTACAAGAAATTAAATGTCAATTCCAGAGACGAATTAAAGTCATTGTTTACCAACTAGTTACAAAATTCAACCTAGGGACTAGTACCGATTTCCACCCTTATTTTTACCAAATTCACATCAACAATCTTGATGTTTGCTTTCATATTAATCATTTAAAACACAAACAAATGAAACGAACATTAAACATTGCAATCTTACTAGTTTTAGCACTTAGTTTTTTTAATGCAGCACCTGTCGATTATGATATATACGACACAAAAATTGCTGTGATCAAATTCAAAACTGAAGTTGTTGATTATGGAACCATTCCTCAAAACTCAGATGGCACTAGACTCTTTACATTTACAAATACAGGCGATGCACCTTTATTGATCACTAAAGTCAAAACCAGTTGTGGCTGCACAGTACCAAGTTATTCTAAAGCACCTATTCTACCTGGCGAATCAGGAGAGCTTAGTATTAGGTACAATACCAAAAAGCTTGGAGCCTTTACCAAAACTATAACTGTAACTTCTAATGCTGAAGGCGGAAACAAAATACTTAAAATTAAAGGGAATATTGTCGCAGCAAATTAACACGTAGTATTTACCATACCTGTCCTATTGAGTATTACTGAAACCAAGTATTATTTCAGTAATGCTCAAATAGACAGATCGTCTCCTTCTCACTAATCCTATTACATCACAATGAAAACAACTATTACTTCCATTATTATCACCTTGATTATCTCTTTTCAATTACAATCACAAACTTTAAATCAAGAAATTACAAAAGATGGAGCATCTCCATTTTTACTTGGAAAAATTGACAAGAATGGTTTAACTTCTGAAAACTACAACTCTTGGTTTACTAAAAATTATAACGATTATAACGTTGATGAATCTATTATCCAATTACTGGAACCAAAATTAAAAGCGTATCATATCACTTTATTTATGGGCACCTGGTGTGGTGACAGCAAACTAGAAGTTCCTCGACTCTACAAGGTTTTAGAAGCATGTAATTTTCCAACAGATCAGCTTACTGTAGTTGCTTTGAGCAGTAAACCATATATGTATAAACAGAGTCCTAATCACGAAGAAGCCGGATTAAACATCCATCGTGTTCCAACAGTTATTTTCTATAAAAACAGAAAAGAAGTTAATCGCATTGTAGAGCATCCTGTAGAAACATTTGAAAAAGATATACTGAACATTGTAACAACAAACGATTATGAATCTAATTATCAAATTGTAAGTCAGATTGATCACATTCTAAAAAATGATGGCTTGAATGGCTTGAAGAAGAAAAGTAAAACTCTTGTAAAACGTTTCGATGGAAAGGTATCAAGTATGTTTGAACTTAACACTTATGGTCGCATCTTATATGGCTCAAATAAAAGTGATGAAGCCATTGTAGTATTTAAATTAAATACAAAATTATTTCCAGATCAACCAAGAACCTACATGAGCTTAGCCAATACATTAGGATTTTTTGGTGATTCAAAACAAGGTATAGAGGTTCTTGAAAAGGCCATCAAACTATTTCCTGAAAACCAAGATCTTAAAGACAATTTAAAGGCTTTGCAATCTATTTAGAACACACTTCTATTGATCAAACTGCTAGCATTATAAAACCTAGCAGTTTTTTTGCGCTAATTATTGTAAATAATGTAATTTTGCACATCTAAAAAAATAGAATGAGCATGCAGCTTTCAGAACAAGAATTGGTAAGACGCGATAAACTCGCAAAATTAAGAGACCTTGGTATTAACCCTTATCCTGCAGATCTTTATCCTGTAGATCACACATCCAAACAGATCAAAGATACATTTGCTGAAGGTAAAAAGGTGATCATTGCTGGTCGATTAATGTCTCGACGAATTCAAGGAAGTGCTAGTTTTGCTGAACTACAAGATAGCGCAGGAAGAATCCAAGTCTATTTTAACAGAGATGAAATCTGTACAGGTGAAGATAAGAGCAAGTACAATGATGTCTATAAAAAATTGCTGGACATTGGTGATTTTATTGGTATTGAAGGCGAACTATTTACAACTAAAGTGGGTGAAAAAACTGTTATGGTTAAAGATTTCACATTATTAAGTAAAGCTTTGAAACCATTACCTCAGCCGCGTATAGATAGTGAAGGTAAAGTACATGATGCGTTTACAGATGCCGAACAACGCTACAGGCAACGTTATGCTGATCTGGTTGTAAATCCGCATGTCAAAGAGGTTTTCGTAAAGCGTACAAAACTCTTTAATGCGATGCGTGAATTCTTTAATGACGCTGGTTATTTTGAAGTTGAAACCCCTATTTTACAACCAATTCCTGGTGGAGCAGCAGCAAGACCTTTTGTAACTCACCACAACAGCTTAGACATTCCATTATACATGAGAATTGCTAATGAGTTATACTTAAAACGACTCATCGTTGGTGGTTTTGATGGTGTTTATGAATTCTCAAAAAACTTCAGAAATGAAGGGATGGATAGAACACACAATCCAGAATTTACAGCCATGGAAATCTACGTATCCTACAAAGATTACAACTGGATGATGGATTTCTGTGAGCAACTTCTAGAACATTGTGCCATAGCTGTAAACGGAACTACTAAAGCCACTTTTGGTGAGCATGACATTGATTTCAAAGCACCTTATGCTCGAGTGACTATGGCAGATTCTATCAAACACTTTACTGGTTTTGATATCACCGGAAAAACTGAGGATGAGATTCGTCAGGCTGCAAAGGATATGGGAATTGAAATCGATGACACTATGGGTAAAGGAAAACTCATTGATGAGATCTTTGGCGAAAAATGCGAGGGCAATTACATTCAGCCTACATTTATTACAGACTACCCAAAAGAGATGAGTCCGTTATGTAAAGAGCATCGCGATAATCCTGAATTGACAGAACGTTTCGAATTGATGGTCTGCGGAAAAGAGATTGCCAATGCCTATTCGGAGCTCAACGACCCAATCGACCAACGTGAGCGATTTGAACACCAACTGAAATTAGCAGCTAAAGGTGATGATGAAGCGACTGAATTTATAGATCACGACTTTTTAAGAGCATTAGAATATGGGATGCCTCCTACTTCTGGTATGGGAATTGGAATGGACAGACTCATTATGTTCTTAACTAACAACCAATCCATTCAGGAAGTCTTATTCTTCCCACAAATGCGTCCTGAGAAAAAACAGGTTGAAATGACCGAAGAGGAAAAAGCTGTATTTAACACGCTTAAAGCTAACTCACCAATGGACCTCAATGAACTGAAAGCACAATCAGGTTTAAGCAACAAGAAATGGGATAAAACCATTAAGGGGTTAACTGGTAAAAAAGTAGCTAAAGTGGTTAAAAATGATGACGGCTTGTTTGTGGAAATGAACTAATACAATATGTATGGCATTTATTAGTTTTAGAATCAAAATCATATCACATTGCATCTAAAACTAAAACAACATTATAAAGCATATCTTCTTGTAGGATATGCTTTTTTATTGTTAATTCATTTCATTGCAAAAGACCATGTGTTTCCATTAAGCATAGTGTTCTATGCCTTTCCATTACCTATTCTTATCGTTATAGGTCTATGTCTGACTGGGCTTTTTTTCCGAAGATTATCTTACGCTTTACCTACATTGGCACTTACAGTACTGTTAGTTATTATCTGGAAGACTAATTATTATTTTTCTACTGAAAAGGTCTACCGTCAAAATAGCTCAAAAGTTTTATTTTGGAATCTGGCAAAAAGAGCCCAATTACCAGTAGACCAAATTTCAGATAAAGTAAAGACCCATCAACCTGAAATTCTCAGTTTTGTAGAGGCACCGCATACGACTCTAAAAAATTTGGATGACCTGAAACTAGCACTTCCAAACTATAATTTCAAAACCTTAAAAGGCGCTATGCTTGTTGCTGCAAAAGGGGATATTGAACTTTTAAAGCATGAATATAAAGATGACAGCCATAAAATAAATATGGTTCAAATTTCAAACAATTCTAAGCATCTCAAAATCATCATTACAGATCTAACGGCAAGTGTTTTTATAAATAAAAAACAACCCGTAAACATTGTACTAGGTATTGCAAAAGCTAATGCGGTTGATTTCATTGCAGGAGATTTTAACACACCCTATGAAAGTGTTTTTTTCAAGGAGTATAAAACCAACTATAATAGTTTTCATAATTATAATAACGGATTTACCGCTACCTGGCCTTTAGGGATTCCATTATTTGAAATTGACCATATCTGGATCTCAAAGCAACACGAACCAATTCGTTTAAATAAATATTACAATGACGCATCAGATCATGCCTTGCTCATTTCAGAATTTGAGATTCATTAAAAATAATTTTTAATCAGTCTAAATTGCTTTATTTCAAGGATTAAAAGCAACTTCACATCGAATTAATGTATAGTTGAAAAAGTTTTTTATTACATTCGTAACCAGCTATTAATCATATAAAATTAACCCAAATGTTGAAAAAAGCCTATATATTATTCTTATGTGCTGGTCTCTTGTTTTCTTGTAATAATGATGATGATCTAGTTGCAGCATGTGAACTTGTCACCAACGTATCGTCAAGTGCAATTACAAATAATTCTGCAACGATAACTTGGACTGACACCAACAACAGTGGATCTTATTTAATAGAATATGGAATTTCAGGGTTTATCATGGGCACAGGAACATCTGTCTCAAGTACACAAACCTCTATTGAATTAACTGGATTAAGCCCTTTTACAACCTATGACGTATACGTTCAAAACATATGCTCAACTGATAATATAAGCATGTATACTGACGTGCATAGTTTTACAACTTTAGCACCAGATGTGATTCCTCAATATTTTCAAAATCTTTCTCAATTAAATTTGTTTACTGGAGATTTGGCCGATTTGAATGTTACACCTTATGCTTTTGAGTACGACTTAAACACCAGGTTATATTCAGACTATGCACACAAACAACGTTTTATTGTTTTACCTGAAGGTGAAAAACTCACTTATAATGGTGAAGGCCTACCGCTTTTTCCTGACAATTCATTGATTGCTAAAACTTTTTACTATAATAATGACGAACGAGACCTGTCATTAGGTCGAAAAATTATCGAAACCAGAGTGCTTATAAAGATTGATGGCTCTTGGGTTACTGGAGATTACAAATGGAACGATGCACAAACTGAAGCTGTTTTAGATCCAGATGGAAGCATAGTACCTGTAACCTGGATTGATGCTGAAGGAGAATCAAACACTATTGATTATCAGATTCCTTCTGACAATGATTGTTTTACATGTCATAGAACTGGAACTGAAAGAACACCAATCGGACCAAAAATGAGAACTATGAATTTTAGTGTGAATGGCACTAATCAACTTCAACAGCTTATAGACAACAATCTTATTGATGGCTTAACAGACCCGAATACAGTTAGTGTTTTACCTAAATGGGACGATGCTACAAATTACACCTTAGAAGAACGTGCCAGAGCTTATTTTGATATCAATTGTGCACATTGTCATATTGAAGGTGCTTTTTGCGAATTCCAATCAACATTACGACTAGATTACGAAAGATCCATGGAAGATTCTAATATTGCAAACAGAAGAAATAGTATCATTAACAGAATTTCAACATACAACCAAGGATTTAGTATGCCACTAACAGGTACTACGATCATTCACGAAGAAGGTGTTGAATTGCTATTAGAATATCTCAATACTTTAGAATAATAATTACAGACACATCAAAATTAAAAAGAATCATCTATCATGGTTCTTTTTTTATGAGAGTTTGTTAAGTTAAAATAGTATTAAAACACTCTTATCTTTTTTATGCCTCTTGAAGATTTATTATTTTAGGAAACTAATTTAAAACTCAACCACATTGAAACACTTTTCTATTAAGCTACTATTAGTAGTTTCGGTATTCTTTGTTGCTGTTTCGTGTAATACAGCAAAAAAAGCAAACAAATCTAAAACAGCTACAGCAGCAACTGCAAAACCACCAGCTAAAAAGCCTGGTAAAAACGACCCAAAACCTTATAATAAAGTCATTACTAAAGACGCAAAAAGTGACAAAGGACTTTTTACGGTTCATACTTTAGACGACAAATTCTTTTACGAAATACCAGATTCTCTTTTTGGTAGAGAGATGCTCATGGTAACTCGTATTGCTAAAACTGCAAATGGCCTTGGCTTTGGAGGTGGAAAGCAAAACACTCAAGTACTGCGCTGGCAGAAAAAAGGCAAAAAAGTACTATTAAGAGTTGTATCACACCAAGTTGTTGCTGCAGATTCACTTCCTGTTAGTGAAGCTGTAACAAATTCAAACTTTGAGCCTGTTCTTTACACGTTCCCTATAAAGGCATTCAGTAAAGATTCAACTCGTACAGTTATTGATGTTACACCTTTATTTAGCAAGGATGTAAAAGCTTTAGGTTTTCCTCAGGGAAGAAGACAACAATACAGAATTACCAGATTAGAAGCTGATAAATCTTTTATTGAATCTGTAAAGAGCTACCCAGAAAATATTGAAGCCCGACATGTGAAAACCTATGCGGCAGGAAGACCACCATCTAATGCAAGCACAGGATCTATATCGCTTGAAATTAACAACTCAATGATCTTATTACCAAAAGTACCAATGAAACGTCGAATGTTCGACCAACGTGTTGGTTGGTTTGCCAGAGGTCAGGTAGATTATGGTTTAGATGCTCAAGAAAGTAAAACGGTACGTTACTTAGATCGTTGGAGACTAGAAGTAAAAGATGAAGATATTGAGAAATTCAAACGAGGTGAACTAGTTGAACCTAAAAAACCAATCGTATACTACATTGACAGAGCTACTCCAGAACAATGGCGTAAATACATCAAACAAGGTATTGAAGATTGGCAGGTAGCTTTTGAAGCTGCAGGTTTCAAAAATGCAATTATTGCAAAAGACCCTCCTTCTGTAGAAGAAGACCCAGAGTGGAGTCCTGAAGACGTTCGCTATTCTGTTGTACGTTATTTAGCCTCTCCTATTCCTAATGCTAATGGACCACATGTTAGTGATCCACGCTCAGGAGAAATTTTAGAAAGTGATATCAATTGGTATCACAATGTTATGACCTTATTACGTAACTGGTTCTTTGTTCAAACTGCTGCTATCAACCCTGATGCTCGTGGTGTAGCGTTTAAGGATGAAGTTATGGGACGATTAATCAGGTTTGTATCTGCTCACGAAGTTGGACACACACTTGGTCTACCTCACAATATGGGAAGTAGTGTAGCCTATCCAGTTGAAAAATTACGTGATGCTGAATTTACCAGAAAATATGGTACTGCCCCTTCAATAATGGACTACGCGCGTTTCAACTACGTAGCACAACCAGGAGACGAAGGTGTAGCTTTAATGCCAAATATTGGTGTCTATGACAAGTATGCCATCAAATGGGGTTACAGACCTATACTAGACGCTAAAACTGCTGAAGATGAAAAGAAAACATTAGATAGCTGGATCCTAGAACATGCAGGAGATCCAATGTATAGATTTGGAAGACAACAATTTGGTGTGATCGATCCAAGTTCTCAAACTGAAGACTTAGGTGACGATGCTGTTTTAGCTTCTGAATATGGAATTAAAAACTTAAAGCGAATTGTACCTAATCTAATCGAATGGACAGCCGAAGACGGGAAAAACTACAGTGATCTACAAACTATGTATGGTCAGGTTCTTGGTCAATTTAACAGATACATGGGACATGTAGCTTCTAATATTGGAGGTGTGTATGAGTACTATAAAACTTACGATCAGGAAGGTGCCGTTTATACACATGTTCCAAAAGATCACCAGAAAAAAGCTATGACATTCATTCAGGATCAATTATTCACAACACCTGAATGGATGCTAGATGCCAATATCTTTAACAAAATCGAAAGCGCCGGTAGTGTTGAACGTGTAAGAGGAACTCAAACAAGAACCTTGAATAACATGTTAGATTTTGGAAGAATGGCTCGTATGTTAGAAAATGAAACGATTAACGGAAACGATGCCTATGGTTTGTACGATATGATGAAAGATCTACGTCGTGGATTATTTAGCGAATTACGCTCTGGAAAGAAAATAGACATTTACAGACGTAACTTACAACGCGCATACATAGAACGTATGGAATTCTTAATGACAGAGGAACAAAATATTCCTGCTGCATTTAGACGTTTCTTTAGAGGAACGAGCATTGATGTAAGCCAATCTGATATTAGAGCTATTGTAAGAGCCGAATTAAAATCTTTACGTAGCGCATTAAGAAGTGCCAGAGGAGCTGACTCAATGAGTCGTATCCATATCGCTGATGCCATAGAACGTGTTAACGATATTCTAGATCCTAAGAATTAAAAATCTTTGATATTCTATATAAAAGCTTCAGAGTAATCTGGAGCTTTTTTTATTGGAGCACCTCATCGATCTTATCCCTATAGGTTTCAAAATCAACCAGATTATTATGTCCTCCACCTTTTATGGTAATAAACGTGGTCTTATCCTCTGGAGCAACAGTATTCAACTTTTCAGCTGAAGAATAAGGCACAACCGTATCATTGGTTCCGTGAAAAATAGTAATAGGGCATTCAACTTTAGTAATAAATTCATTAGAAGGGAATTCATACTTCAATAAAGACTTTACAGGAAAAATTGGAAATCGTTGTCTAGCCACATCCAAAATACTGTAATAAGGCGTTTCTAAGATCAATTGTCTAGGTTGGTATTTAGAGGCGAGGTAATTAGCAATTCCTGTTCCTAGAGAACGTCCGTATAGCACAATATCATTTTCAGAATATTGTTTTAAAAGGTATTCGTAACAGTACTGAGCATCATTATAAAATGCTTGTTCACTGAGCTTTCCTTGACTTTTTCCGTAGGTACGATAATCCATAATAAGAACATCGTAATTCTTATCTACAAAAAATTCGGCTATGTATCCCCAACGACTCAAATCACCAGCGTTTCCATGAAAATATAAAATAACACCTTTGGGATTTTCTTTTTTAAAGTGAATAGCATTAATAGAGACGTCATCTTCAGGTTTTAGGAACAATTCTTCATAAGAATGATTGAATTCATATTGATAATTCTGCTCTAACACTGTAGGAAGAAACAGTAATTTTTCTTGTAAAAAATATAGAGACGCAGCTATCATAACGTAAAGTATCAAAAGTACCTTAAGTACTTTCTTAAGCTTTCTTTTTATTGGGTTTTGAGGTATGGATGACATTTATACTTGTGGTTTCCAGATCTAATGTTTTAGGCGCTTTATTTAAAATATCATCTAACATATTGTGATAAGATTCAAAGTTATTGAGATTTTTATGTCCACCACCAATCACTGTATGGAGTTTGGTGAGCTTTGGATTCACTTTAGACAATTTTACACTTGTTTTATATGGAATGAGTTTATCATTTGTACCATGTATGATATGTATTGGACATCTTACATAGCGTAACCATTTATAAGTTGGCAACGGATATTTCATTAATAAAGACAAAGGCATAAAAGGCGCGTATCTTGCTGTAACTTTAGTCAAACTGTAATAGGGCGCATCTAGTATCAACATTTTTGGATCATTCATTGAGGCCAACTTCGCTGCAAATCCTGAACCTAAAGATCTTCCGTAAAGAATAATTCGGTCTTCAGTGGTTTGTTCTTTCAACTTATTATAAACCAATTGCAGATCTCGTTTAATAGCTTTTTGAGAACGTCTGCCTGTACTTTTTCCGAAGCCACGATAATCGACCATAATGACATTATAACCATGTCTTGTAAAATCTACAGCAAATTTCCCCCAACCCTTAATGCTCTTCGAATTTCCTTTGAGGTATAACACCACGCCCTTACTGTCTCCCTTCGGAAAAAACCGCAACCCGTTAATAATTGCACCATCTCGGGTTTCAAGATTATACTCCTTAGTCACCTGATTTTCATAATCAAACTGAAAATCGGCTGGCAACTTTTCAGGTTTGAACAACATATAGTCTTGCAAATAATACAACGCAATGCTAATGGCAATGTAAATAACAAGAACTGTAATAAGAATGGACAACCAATAAGGCATATCAAAAGATTTCTCCTAACAAGATATAAATTTAAAACTAAAAAAGGCTTTAGTAAATAACTAAAGCCTTGTAATTCTTGTTATTATTAAAACTTATAATCCCAATACCTCAACACCTTGTTCAAAGACTACATCAACAGGGATACTCGCTTCACTAAGTCGGTCGAGATCAGACTGCAATTCTGGTGAAATAATTCCTTTTTCAGCTACTAACTGCGCAACACCATCATAATCACCATTACCTTGTAAGGTTAAGATAAGGTTAGACATGTCCTTCATAGCAGCTTCCATTTTATCAAAATCAACTTTGTAAGTTCCATCTTCATTTCTGCTAAATGCACCTTTTTCTTTAAAGAAATTAAAACGAATCATATTGGCTTTACCATGAGCTGAAGATGCTCCAAAACGTACAGATCTAAAAATTCCAGCCATAAAAGTCACCATATTATCCTTGAGGTCATCGGTTAACTCTCCTTTAGCATTTAATTGTTGAATCATATACAAACCAAGAATATCAGCTTTACCTTCTTCTAAAGCACTAGCGTGTTCTTTTAATGCAGTTCTAACTGTTCCTTTTCCGTTTATTGTATTTTTAATTCCTAGTCCGTGAGCGACTTCATGAAACATTGTATTTGAGAAAAACGCATCAAACGTTATATGTTTGCGCTGACTTTCGTCAATCAATACATCAGAAATTGGAACTAATATTTTATCAAATTTTGCACGCATCGCATTTTTCAACTGTAAACGTCTTGTTCCTTTTTGCAACTGTACCTCTTCATCGTTAGGTAAGTTGATAGCTATAGTTTTACTTCCAGAGTTACAATCTCCAGCGTAATACACAACATCGTAAGCATTGAGATCACTATCTGTACCTGGTGTTTCTTTCTTATAGGCATCATCAACTGGTAATCCAACCTGAAGCTCAGGTAAATAGGCACTAAATTTTGCCAGACGTTGACTCCACTCCTGATCTTTAATCAATACGTAACCCTCATGTGCCGCTTTATTACCAAACAGTTGATCTTCATAAGTTTCAATTGGACCAATGACAATATCCAAAGTATTGGTCTTCATATCCATCCAAGCTAAATCACTAGGCTGATAGTTGTCATCTAAAAGGGCTTTAGCTCTTAGATCTAAATAGGTTTTTAGTCCTTTATCTTCGGCAAGAGCTGAGGCTTTCATCAATAACTCTGACACCTCTATTACTTGGCTTTCGAATTGTTTGTGATACGGAATAGAGTATAATTTTCCTTTTTCATCGCGACGCACAAAATTATATATGCTTGATTTATTTTCGATATCGGCAGCTTCAAATTCTTCTTTGGTCATGTCTTTTGGATAAAAGTTTGCGCCTTTAGGTTTTTCACCAACACCTTCAACAAAAGGTGCATTTCCATTAAGACGATCCCATGGACCATAATTGATTTCAACAAACTTTTTTGTGTCTTCATCAGAAATTGAACTCATTAACTCTGCTTTATTTCCGTAGGACTCATACCAGAACAATTCATTCATTTTATTAGCTGCTTCAATAAGAATAGGAATCATTTGACGTTCCTTTTCAGTTAGCTTATTTACATCTGCAGTTAATTTAAAACTCACATATTTGTTCAAGTTTTTTTCCATATCGCTTTGTACTACTTTTGCCATATCATCTTTTGAATCGTCTTGCTTTTTTTCCTCTTTACAAGAAGAGACGAAAGCAGTAACTATCAATACTATTATTAGTTTTTTCATTAGAATTAGGTGTTTATGATTTCCTCCAAAGTTAATTAAATTTCACTTACTGCTCAACAAATTCTGCAATAGGAATATCGTTAATGAACACATTATCCAATACCGCATTTCCCTTCATAACATAGACTAAGGCATAAGTATTATTTGGTAGCGAATCTCTTTGTGCATCTCTATGAGCTACTTCAGCGTCATAAGCTTTACTCTCTTCCATATAGAATTCATTAAAAGGTAATGAAAAGTGTAAGGAACTATCGTAGTTACTATACCAATCTACTTTAGCTGTTACATAGTCTCCAGATTGAGGTTGATCTATACTTACTGAAATAGGCTCTGCGAAACCAAGACTATCATTTTCTATTGTAATAAAAACCTCCTGATGTCTTTGCCAGTTCTTATCCTCAGTTTTGATTTGATCTACATCGTAACTAAGCACTATATACTTTCCTTTGAAAGGATCGGAAGGATCGACAGGTTCGGTTCTAAACTTATATGCTGTACCTGAATTGAGAACACCTTCCCGATCAAATATCATTTGAGTTGGCACAGCAATTTGTAGAATAGCCAGAATAATAAATAGTATAAATACATACAAAGATTTCATGTGTTAGTGTTTTAAGGATTTAACATTAGCTTTCTGTTTTTTGAGCATGATGTAATTGGTCAAAAAGAACCCAAGACCAACAGATACAAATAATAAACCTCGAATAACAAAACTCATACTAGTATCAAGGAATCTGCAAGCCACAAGTGCTGTTATGATTATGAGTCCGTAGTTTAATACTCCAAAATGAAATTTATCTGCTCCAATTTTTACGGTTGTAATACCAAGTGCCAGAACAATAAGATTTACAATTAGAGTCCCAAAAACCGGAATATTTAATCCTAAAACATACAGAACAGTAAATAAGATAAAAACATATTGAAAGAGGTTAAATTCTTTAAGCCATTTATGAGAATAAGCATATATCAAAATCGCTAAGTTGACAACAAATAAAAGCAACGAAATATAGGTTTCTTGGGCATTCAAAAAGAAGCGCTCCATATACCAAAAACCATCAAAACTCATAGTAAGAGCCATAATCACAATACCTAAAGACCCAAATACCAAATAACCGTTTTTTCGTAGTTTCTGATGATCGAAAAACGGCAGCTTTCCAATATTGTAAAACAGACTAAATAGTAAGAGATACATTAAGAATCCTAATTCGGAAATGGTATTCACAAATGTTCCTAATACGATTATTAAACTCAATGGAAACAGCCAATTAAAAATAGAGGTAATATTTTCAGTTCTTTGATGTTTCAGCAGCTTGATGTAATGCGGTAAAATTACAGTCATTAATACCAAATACAACCAAGGTGTTTGATTAACAGAAAAGTAACCATAGCCCATATCGAAGGCATAAAAGGAAATAAAAATAATGTTTAAAATAGCCACTGCATTTGATTTGAGTAGATAAATTAAAGGCAAACTCAATACAATCCATGTCAGCACATAAGTTCCTAGATCACCAGGTATATTATAAATTTGACTGACGAGAGAAATGCTCGATCCTATGGCGAAAAACAAAAATGTACCTGACGCTTCTTTCCAAGCTTTGCTCTTATGTTTCAGAATAGAAAACGCAGTAAAGCACTGACCAATTAGCAAAGGCAAAAACGCAAATATCGTTTTTGTTTCTCTGGTAAAACCATCCCAATTATGAGCAAGAATAAGAATAATACCTAAACCTACTAATAATGAGCCTAAAACACCAAACACTGTAAATAATCGGTTTGGCGCATTGCTATGCTTAGATTGATAATACTCTTCAATATTTGACGCAACTTCCTGAGAGATCACATTATTTGTGATCAGCTCTGGTAATTCTTTTATAAGTTTTGAATTCATAATCATTTTAATTTATAAATTTTAAAAATACATCAGCAAATGGATCTTGGTCAACCACTGTATAGTAAAATAAAGCACCTAACCATCCATGAAATAAGCCCAATACATACAAGTTTTTAGATTTCAGATAAATGTATCCGTAAACTAGAGCCAGAATAAATGTACCTATCAATAGCCAAACTGAGGGATAATGCACTAAAGAGAACAGTAATGCAGTAATAAGTATCACTGTAACTTTTTTGAGCTTTATTGATTTGAGCGTGCTTAAATTTCCAGCAACTAGTCCAATGGTTAGAAATTGTTGAATAGTTCCCCAAATAGGATATGTAATGAGCAATGGTAAAATATGCCAGGTTGGATTTAAAGTGTCTTGCACATAACCTATAATTAAAAACGATAGCACAGATACAATCACAAAAGGCAGCATCAACCTTAAAACCAATTTAAAATTATCCAATCGAAACCCCCAATCTTTCAATACCTGATGATCTTTCTTATAGCGATACATAACATAAACTCCCCATGCTAAAATGGCAAATACCACATATGGTAGTCGCAGATCTAAGTAATCCATAAAGATGAATTTCCCAATACCTGTAAGTGCAACTGCAAGTATTTCTAACAGTCTTACTTTGTCTGAAATTGGCCTTGACAACCTGAAATCAGAAAAGTCGATTAAATATTTTGTGAGTCGAGTTTTCATAAATACAGATCTTTAGGATGGGTATGCTAAAAAATTGAATGCAATCATAAAGAACAGTAGAATACCAAATATGATGTCGTTGATATCATTATCGTATATTTTTTTTGAGATAAATCGATATACAAAGGCAAACACTATTCCCAGAACTATAAAAAGCGGGATTGTTATCATAAATAATAAGCTAAGACCTTCGCCTGTGTCAGGCAGCAATGCAGTCATCATCCACGTCAAAAAACCAGATAGGATCAAAATCCAAAATTTATATGTGTCTTTCATGATATTTAGATGTTATTAATTTTTAGTTTAAACCCTTCAGGCTTTTACACCTGAAAGGTTTGGGGTAACCAACCCATCATCAAAACAAAAAAATCATGTAGACAATAATACCTTCGGCGATACCTGTAATGATACTCATGCCCAAAATATCTTTGATCTTACTTCTTGAAAAGAATACAACACTTAATATGGCCATGATGGCTGCCAGCAATATTTCCAGAGCATTGATCTTTGATAATAAATATGTGATTCCTGTAAAGGCTATGGTTATGCCAATGGTTATGAGACAAAACTTTATAATCTCGTTTTTAGAATAGTTTCCATCTTTAAAACCTTGTCTTAAATCCCTAAGAATAGACAATACAAATAATAAAGGCACTACAGATAGAAATGGAGCAAAAATAACCTTGATCCCTTTTACAATAGGCAGAGTATTATACATAAAAAAAGCAATAGCAGTAAATGCCAACAAGCCAGTTACAATAATCGATTGAAATGTAAATAACAATTCTCTTTTGTTAGCGTTTGTTCTTGGTTTTGGAGGTTGAATAATCGGATTCATAATGTTTAAATTTTGATGATTTTACTTTGTTTTAAATGCTTAAGCGGTTAAAAGAATACATGTATTGCTAGTGAGAGCAGGACACCACTTAAAATTCCGTTGACTCTCAAATTATTGTACAATATGTAATTAAGCACATAACTACTTATAGCTGTGGAGTTAATGAGATGTGCAAAAATGAGATGGTCTTCTAATTTCTGACCAGTCATCCATTCTATAAGTTGCATACTACACACACCAATAATCATACTTACAACAAGCAGAATAGTGGCTGGCTTCTGATGCTTTAGCTTGTATTCATCTGTATTCTGTGGTAAAAAATGCTCTATAAGAACAAAACGCACAAAAAACAGCATAGGAATTGGGAATAAAATGGATGCAACAATCTTAATCACATCTTTTACAGTTTTAATATCGTCGTATCCCAAAAACACTAAATAGATAAAGACAACTACCGATACTCCTGTAGTGACAATAAATGCGGTATTTAACTGTTTGATTTTCATTGTTAAAACCCTACAATAGTATTACTAGTTACTGTACGACTTGCTAATTGATTTACACAATGGTTATAGCCTTCTATGATCTCATTCTGAATCTGTCTAGAAAATATAACTATGGCACTCATAGCAATTATAAAAGCAGTCGTTTGAAAAAATCGTTTCATCGTTTTTGTTTTGTTGATTACACTACAAATGTGCGACAGTTCTCATAGATACGAAACACAAGTTTTACAAAAAACTGACGATTAAATATTTATATTCTAACTAATAAATATTATTTTTACTGAAATAAAAACTAATTAACTGACGATTAAATGACCGACTTAAATGCTATAGTGTCAACATTAACTTCGGAAGATGAGCAACGCTTCATTCATTATCTGGAGAAAAAGAACAAACGAAACGACACAAAAAACATTCAACTCTTTAAACTGTTAGCTGAAAACACATTAAGTTCAAAAGAGATGTGTCTGCATATTTATGATAGTGATAATAAGGATGCATATCACGCACTAAGGAAACGATTATACCAGTCACTTATCGATTTTATTGCCAATATTAATTTAGAGGAAGAGAACTCAGTAGACATGCAGATCATAAAATACATTCTGGCTTCCCGAACATTTCTCATTCACAAAAAACCTAAAATCGCCTATCAGATATTAGACAAAGCTGAAAATCTGGCACAGGAGCATCAGTTATTTCCCATATTAAATGAGATCTACCACACAAAGATTCAATATGCCTATCTACATCCTTCGGCAGATCTTGAAGCGCTGATCTTAAAATTCCGAAGTAACCAAAAACTACATTTTATAGAAGAGGAACTGAATTTAATATACGCCAAGATTCGACAAACGCTTAGCGATATGACCTATAAAGGAAAGGTTCTGGATTTTGAAACCATACTCAATAATACATTGAAAGAACACAGTATTGATATGTCAGAAACCTTATCGTTTAAATCCTTATACCAATTAATGACTATTGTAAGCTTGTCGGCATTTGTAACCAATGAGTATTTAAAGATCGAACCTTTTCTGATCGATACCTACCAAAACATTAAAAACCATAAAACCAAAGACAAGCAGCTGGTGTATCATATTCAGGTGGTGTATATGATTGCCAACACCTTATTCAGAAACAAAAAATTTCAGAAATCGTTAGAATATCTTGAGCAAATGAAAACGCTCATGTTTCAACAACGAAAAAAATACAACTCAACATTTAAGCTTAAATATTGTCTATTAACCGCCTTAAACCTTAATTATATTAACCAACAAGCGGATGCGATTATGTTATTAGAATCTGTGAAGCAAACCAGACACACAGATTTAGAATCGCTTTTAGACATTCATTTAAGTCTGGTTATGTTTTACATTCAGAAATCTGATTTCAAAAATGCCAAGAGCATATTCTCAAAATTTTATCACACCGACAAGTATTACATTGAAAAAGCAGGAAAAGAATGGGTAATCAAAAAAAACCTTGCCGAAATCATTCTCTTTATTGAGTTAGAGGATCTGGATTTAGTCGAGTCAAGATTATCAAGTTTTAAGCGCTCCTATTTTGAATATTTAAAACAGATCAACCAAGACCGAGTAATTACATTCATAAAATTGATTGAGTTTTATTTTAAAAACCCTGAGGAAGTGACTTCGGAAAAATTTAAAAATAAGGTAGAGCATGCTTTTGATTGGATTGACGAAAAGCAAGAAGATATTTTTGTAATGAGTTTTTATGCGTGGCTTAAAAGTAAAATGGAATCAAAACCATTATATCAAACCACATTGAAACTTGTAAAAAGAGCTCAAACTGTTAATTAGAGGTTAAAATTAATAAAACGTTTAAACCTTATTATAAAAGTCGAGTCATAACATTATCAATTAAAAACAGTAAAATATTTAATTTAAAACCCATTATGAGAACATTAATTTTAATCGCAGTTGCTTTTATTTCATTACAAGCAGTTGCACAAGAGAGAAGAAAAGGACATCCAAAAGAAGGCAACAAGGAGCGCATGGAAATGCTTAAAGATGCAACGCCTGATGAAATAGCCACTTTAAAATCAAAACAATTGACTTTAGCATTAGATCTAACAGATAAGCAACAATCTCAAGTCAAAGAAATTCTTTTAAAAGAAGCTACTGCAATGAAGGAAAAAATGAAAGAGCGTGAGAAAATGAAAGAACAAGACGATGCAAAAAAACCGTCTAAAGAAGAGCGTCTTCAAATGAGAAATGAGCGATTGGATGCACAAATAGCAATGAAGAAACAGATGAAATCCATTTTAAACGAAGACCAGTACAAAAGATGGGAGAAAATGCAAGGTAGACGTATGAAAGAAGGTAGAGGAGAAAGAAAAACGAGACTCCGCAAACAACATTAATTTTTTTGAGTTATTAGTTTTAAGCATCGATTTTAAGAGTCGATGCTTTTTTTTATCATAAAAATCATTAATTTTAAGCCTGTTGAACAATTTACTATACAAAGAACAATGAAAAAAATACTCACATTTGGCTTGTTTGCAATTGCATTACTATTTAGCACACAAGATATAACTGCTCAAAATACTTTAGAGATCAATGCTGAAGCAAACACAAAAACCAAAGAGCTAAGAAAGATCATCAAGTTTGATAAAGAAAAAATGGACGATGTCTATAAAGCTTACCAACAATACGGAATAGCCTACAAGAAAATAAGTGGCAATTTAGAAGAAAACGCTGAGCGTTTAGAGAAAATAGAGAAAACACTTGATGAAAAATTAAAAGCTGTTCTAAGTGAATATGAATATCACAACTATTTGGAGTTAGTAAGAGGACTCTGATACATTTAGATATATAAAATAAAAAGCGACTTATTAAAGTCGCTTTTTTTATGCTATAATGTCTGTGCTACTTTTTCAACAGCTCTTATGGTTTCGTCTAAATCATCATAACTTAGAGCATCTGTTATAAACCAGGTTTCAAAAGCACTTGGCGCTATATAAATCCCTTCGTTAAGCATACCATGGAAAAAAGATTTAAAGGTATCATTATTTCCTTTTGCTGCAGTTTCAAAATCAAAAACAACAGCTTCAGCAAAATGGATAGAGATCATAGACCCTTCTCTATTGATTGTATGTTTAACACCATGCTTGTTTAAAGCTTCTGCACATCCTTTGTGAAGATAAGCTGTCTTTTCAGCAAGTCGGTCAAATAATGCACTATCACTTTGAATAGCTGTAAGCATAGCTAAACCTGCAGCCATTGCCAATGGATTTCCACTTAACGTTCCTGCCTGATATACACTGCCTAATGGTGCCAAATGATTCATAATCTCGTTACGAGCTGCAAAGGCTCCAACAGGCAAACCGCCACCTATAACTTTTCCAAAACATATGATATCTGCATCGATTCCGTAGAGCTCCTGAACACCTCCTTTAGCTAATCTGAACCCAGTCATCACCTCATCAAAAATAAGTAGAATGCCCTCTTCATCACAAAGGATTCTTAATTGCTTTAAAAAATCACCTTTTGGAGGAATACATCCCATATTTCCTGCAACTGGTTCAATAATAACACAGGCTATCTCTCCTTTATTGGCTTCCACTAAAGTTTTTACATTGTCAATATCATTATAATTAGCTAACAAAGTGTCTTTAGCTGTTCCCTGAGTAACACCAGGACTATTAGGACTCCCAAAAGTAACAGCACCACTACCAGCTTGAATTAAAAAAGCATCGCTATGTCCATGGTAACATCCTGCAAATTTGATAATCTTTTCTTTTCCTGTAAAACCTCTTGCTAATCGTACTGCACTCATACAAGCCTCAGTACCAGAATTCACAAATCTAATTTTATCAATATTAGGAACCATAGAAACAGCCAACTTTGCAATTTCAGTTTCTATTTCAGTAGGCATTCCAAAAGACGTCCCCTGCTTAGCTTTCTCGATTACTGCTTTCACCACAGGCTCATAGGCATGCCCTAGGATCATAGGTCCCCAGGAATTGATATAATCGATATAGCGATTACCATCTTCATCATACACATAAGCCCCTTTAGCAGACTTTGCAAATATTGGTGTTCCGCCTACAGCTTTAAAAGCCCTTACTGGAGAATTTACACCTCCAGGAATTACCTGTTCTGCTTCTTTAAATAACGCACTACTACGTTGATACAGCATATTAATTTGATTTTATAATAAGAATTTGACCTAATGATAAGTCGTTGTTTTTAAGTCCGTTCAAACGTTTAAGTTCCTCAACAGTTGTATGATATCGTTTTGAAAGAGAATACAAAGTGTCTCCTTTTATAACCTTATGATTAATAGATGTATTTTGAATTGGTGGATGTCTGGTAACGTATTCATCACCTAAAACCATGTCATCGTATTTATAAAGTTCGTAACGCTCAATAAGACTAATTAATTTTTCAGGATACTTTCTATCAGTGGCATATCCTGCAGCTCTTAAACCTCTTGCCCATCCTTTATAATCATCGGGTTTCAGTTTAAATAATTTTGAATAACGACCACGAGAGGTTAAGAAAGCAGAATGATCTTCAAATGAGGTTGTTGCATGATCGTATTTTCTAAAACACTCCTGAGATCTATCATCATCATGATAAATCTTTTTCCCTTTCCATCCATGACATTTTATTCCGAAGTGATTATTAGCCTCTACTGATAGACGACCTTTTCCTGAGCCTGATTCTAAAATACCTTGAGCCAAAGTAATACTCGCAGGAATCTTAGATTTTCGCATTTCTTCCATCGCAATATCACTGTAGCTATTGATATAAATTTCAGTAGAATTTAAGTTAGTATTCTTTGTAGGATTGTTAGGACTGGTGGTTGTTTTTGAAGTTTTAACCACACGCTCGGTACTTTGTTTTGTCTTTCCTTTTTTAGTAACGATCTTCTTTTTAGACCCACAACTAAAAACGACTAATGTTATTAATAAAACGAAACCTGTTTTTTTCATAAATATTAAACGATTAAAGGCCTTTTTTGTTGCGTCAACTTTAGATTCATCCCTTCTACACCTTGAAATCCACCAGTATGAATTGCTAATATTTTTGAATGCTTCGGAAAATAGCCTTTCTCAATTAAATCGTAAATACCAAACATCATTTTTCCTGTATAAATAGGATCTAACGGCACATTATGCATTCGTTTAAAATCATTGATAAACGCAATTAAATCCTCATTGATTTTAGCATAACCACCAAAATGATAATCGGTAATTAACTTCCAATTTTTATTTACTGCAAATTTAGTGATTTCTTCTCTTAAAAAATCACCTTTTAACGCAGGAAAACCAAGAATTTTTTGATGAGGTAGCGCTACATTAATTAAACCCGAAATAGTGCCTCCAGTCCCTACAGCACAACATATAAAATCGAATTGCTGATCTTGTTCAGTAAGTATTTCTTCACAACCTTGTATTGCCAATTTGTTCGTACCACCTTCAGGAATAAGATAAAAATCTCCAAATTCTACTTTGAGTTGTTCTATAAAATCAGGCTCAGTTTTATTTCTGAAATGTGCTCTGGTCACAAATTTAAAGGTCATTCCACAATCTTTAGCAAAGCTCAACGTAGGATTTTCATCAATTTTTGAAACCAGCTCCTCTCCTCTAATAATTCCAATAGTACGAAATCCAAATTCTTGTCCTGAAGAAGCTACTGCAGCAATATGATTAGAGAAAGCGCCTCCAAATGTTAATAATGTGTGCTTTTTTTGCCTTTTAGCCTCAAAAAGGTTGTATTTCAACTTACGATACTTATTACCAGAAATGCAGGAATGAATTAAATAATCTGGCTTTATAAAAACTTGATTATCAATTTTTAAATTACTGTAATCGTTAATTTTTAACATGTTAACTAAATTTATAAGAAATGTTTAAAAAAATGTTAAAATCATTGATATTTTTTTTACATTGACTGACTCAAAGCCACAAATCTATATTTCGTTCTGACCAACTAAATAACGTTGCCACTATTGGTTATGGTTAAAGATGACTCAAAAATATAGATTATGATTAAAAAACTACTCTTTTTAGTAATAACTACCTGCATTTATTCTTCAGCATTGGCTCAAATGGTGATTCCTGATACCAGCGACTGCATTCAAAGCTTCTCTATTGAGGCCGAAACAGTAGCTGGAGACAACCAACGTGTTGACGATATCAAACTCTCATGGAACTTTTCAGAAGCTACCAACTCAAACAAACTTAAGTTGAGTTTTGAGGTTCAACCACTTAATGCGTGCTGGGAAGGTCTAAACGGAACTAAACGATCAGAAGTTAGAACATTCAAAATATCTGACTTTTCAGAACAACTTATAGGAAGCAAAAAACTGACTTACACTGATTTGAATTGCAAATGCATCAAATGGAAAGCAATCATAGTTGATCCTACTACTAATTGCGAAACCAAAACAGATTGGCAATTTATCAGCTTTTTGTAAATGATAATCACAAAAGAACATGCGGTATGAAAAAAATTACATTTCTATTTATATTATATTTCACAATACACCTTTCCTTTTCTCAAGGCACTAGTATATCTACTGCAGAGCAATTCTGTTCCGGCACATCCCAACTAACCTTCAACAACGTATTTGGAGGTACCAGCTCTAGTCCTCTTGGCTGTTTAGGTAGTTACCCAAATCCGAGTTATTTCTTCATGGAAATAGATCAACCTGGAGATCTCATTTTTACCATTGCTCAAGAGAATACTGCTGGCATTCCAATTGATGTCGATTTTATTGCTTGGGGACCATTTACAGATCTTGCTGATGCCAATGCTAACATCACATATACAAATTGCCCAACCTGTCCTAACAATACAACCGATCCTACATTCTATCCTTATGCACCTGACTTTATAACAGATTGTAGCTTTGATGCTTCACCAACAGAAACCATGAACATCCTCAACGCGATGCAAGGTGAGATCTATGTAGTTCTTATTACTAACTATAATGGCGCACAAGGAACTATCGACTTTCAACAAACAGGCGGTACCGGAACAACAACATGTGCTAGTGTACCTGTTTGCGGAAGTCAGTTCTTTGACAGCGGAGGATCAACTGGCCCATATTCTGGAAATGAAACAACAACAATAAATCCTTATTTTGCTGGCGGAACAGTAACCGTTGATTTCACAACCGTAAACATACCAGATGCTGGTGATATTCTCACCGTATATAACGGTCCGAATAATACGTTTCCCGTTTTAGGAACAGTTACAGCAACGGGTTCTTTTACTTCAAATACCACAGGAAATCCAACAGGAGCCATAACTTTCGAATTAATAACTGATGGAGACGCAAATGTTGGAACAGGCTGGGTAGCTGATATCACATGTACACCGCCTCCAACACCTCCAACTTGCGGTTTTACATTTTATGATAGTGGTGGAGCTGGCGGAAACTACGGCCCAAACGAATTACAAACCTATACCTTTTATCCAGATACCGCTGGAGATGTGGTTACCGCAACATTTACTGCTTTTGATTTAGAAAGCTGTTGTGATGATTTAACAGTTTATAACGGCCCTAATACAACTTACCCATCCTTAGGCACATACGCAGGAACTGGGATTCCTGGTCCGTTTACTTCTACCGATCCCTCTGGTGCATTAACCTTTGTATTTGACAGTGATAGCTCTATACAAAACAGTGGATGGGCAGCAGATCTAAGCTGTAGCACGCCTATTTGCGGATCTACATTTTATGATTCAGGAGGTTCTGGTGGAAATTATGGAGCCAATGAATCTCAAACCACAACATTTTTCCCAGATTCAGCAGGTGATCTTGTAACAGCAACATTTACGGCTTTCAATACTGAAAGTGGAAACGATGAATTAAATGTATATGATGGTCCTAATGCTACTTTCCCATTACTTGGTACATTTTCAGGAACAACCATTCCTGGACCTTTTACAGCATCTGACCCAAGTGGAGCGCTTACTTTCGTATTTACTAGTGATGGGTCTAATCAAAATAGTGGCTGGGCAGTTGATCTTACCTGTAGTTCTTCAACATTTACTTGTGGATCTATCTTTTATGATAGCGGTGGCGCTGGAGGAAATTATTCTCCTAATGAATTACAAACCACAACATTCTATCCAGACACACCAGGTGATGCCATTACAGCTACATTCACTAATTTTGATACAGAAAGCGGATGGGATGAATTGTTTGTTTATGATGGCCCTGATGCCACGTATCCATTATTAGGTATTTTTTCTGGAACTGCTCTACCTGGACCATTTACGTCATCAGATGCGACCGGAGCACTTACGTTTGTATTTGACAGTGATAGCTCTTTTCAGTATGGAGGTTGGGCAGCAAATTTAAGTTGCGCACCTTATGTGCCGCCTGCGGTATGCGGCACTACGTTTTATGATAGCGGAGGTGCTGGTGGAAATTACTCAGCTAGTGAATTTTCAACAACTACTTTAATTCCAGATGTACCAGGAACATCTGTCACTGTTACATTCACTGCTTTTGATTTAGAACCTTGTTGTGATGAGCTATTAGTATATGACGGACCAGACGCTACATACCCTTTACTAGGAACTTTTGCAGGAACAACCTTACCTGGACCATTTACATCAACTGATCCATCTGGAGCACTCACCTTTGTTTTTGACAGTGATAGCTCGATACAATACAGTGGTTGGGCAGCTGATGTGACTTGCGCAAGTAATTGTAGTTTGACAGTTACTGACACTGTATATCCAATTGGCGCAGATTCATGTAACTTAGATTATACAGAGTTAGTTGCCAACACCACAGTATCATCAACAAGAACTACCGTTTATAATGAAACATTCGATGGTGCTGCTTTTCCAGCAGGATGGGTAATCGTCAATGGTGCTGCGAGTGCAGATTGGATCATAGCCACAACCTCTGAAGCTGGAGGAGCAGCTAATGAGGCGCAGTTAGATTGGATCTCTGGTAGTCATAACTCAACCTGGAGAATCACATCTCCATCAGTAGATATAACTGGTTTTACCAATCTTGAACTCGGCTTTAGACAAAGTCTTGATCTATTTGGTAGTGGCGCTGGATTATCTGTATATGCAGAGACCTCAACAGATGGTACAACTTGGACACCGCAATACTCTGCTATTAATCCACCTAATAGTTTTGACAGCACCGAAACTATAGATATTTCAGCATTAGACGGAAATACAACACTATATATAAGGTTTAGACTTTCAGGAAATACATCTCCTTTATTTGATTGGTCAATAGATAATGTAACAATAACCGCAGATGGCATACCTATGACTCCGCAAGTAACATGGTCACCAACAACTGGGTTATATACAGACAGCGCTATGACTACAGCATATACTGGAGGATTTGCAACCACAGTTTATGCGGCTCCTAATGGTATTCAAACCTATACAGCTACTGAAAATAGCTGTACTGATACTGCAACTGTAACACACAATAAAAAGATTTGGAATGGATCCGATATTGCTGATGGTACCAACTGGTATGTAGCCAATAATTGGACGCCAGCAGGAGTCCCTAGTATTAATAGTTGTGTAGTTATTCCCGATAATGCTACTGTACCTAATAATCCAACAGCAGACAAATCTCAAGTACCTATCCCCCTACCTCCACAGCCAGCAACCGCAAGAAACTTAACTCTCGAGACTAATGCCTATCTTGAAATTGAAACCGATACAGAGTTAATCGTACAAGAATGGGTAGATGTACAAAACACAGGTATCTTTAATTTGAAAAGCAGTTCAAGTTTAATACAAATTGATGATAGTGCTGTGAATTCTGGTGAAATCCATATGCAACGATCTCCAAATTTTGACGAAAGTGCTGTAGCCGCATCTGAATATGTGTACTGGTCATCACCAGTGGCTAATTTTCAGGTCACAGATATTTCTCCTACATCTGGTCTAATGTTTTACTGGACACCTAGCGTCATAGGAAATGGAACTGGGAATCATGGTGAATGGTTCGCTGCAACAGGTACCATGAATGATGGCACAGGTTATATTGTAAGAGGTTTAGGTGGAACTCCAACCAATATACCTGCAACTGCTTATCCTGTATCGCCAAATACAGCTTTATTTAGCGGTGTTCCAAATAATGGAGTGGTTACGAAGTCTTTAACTCATGGTGGATGGAATGGTGGTACTTATGCAGGAATAGGAAACACAGCAACTAATGAGGACGATAACTGGAACCTTATCGGTAACCCGTATCCTTCAGCTATTTCGGCTAATGCTTTTACAAATTTAAATACCAACATCAATGGAACAGTATATGTATGGCCACATAATTCGACGTATTCAGCAGTAAACCTTGATCCATTCTATGAAGATTACGTTTATAATTATGACGGTAATGATTACATAGAACACAATAATACAGGCTCAAACCCTCCAGGAACGAGTGATCTATTTATCGGATCTGGACAAGCGTTCTTTGTTCTCATGAATCATACTGCCACATCTGGTTCTAACGTTACTTTTAACAATAGTATGAGGCAAGTTTTACCAGCATATAATAACAATACGTTTTTCAGGACTAATGGCAATGAAGATAGTAACAACACCATTGAGCGTCATAGAATATGGCTAGACCTGTTATCGCCAAACAACGTAACCAATACCATATTGGTTGGTTATATAGATAATGCAACTAATACATTTGATCGTTTGTACGATGGTTACGACTTTAGCAGTGGAGACTCTAGTGGTTTTTATTCAGTATTGGATGATGATAACTTATCTATTCAAGGACGTGCTTTACCATTCCTTCAAGAAGATACTGTTCCGCTGGGAGTAATTGCTAACGAAACTGGAAGTCATACGATAGCGATCAATACTATAGATGGTTTATTCCTTAATGAAGAACAAAATATCTACATTGAAGATACTGAGCTGGATATCATCCATGATATTCGAAATGCACCTTACACCTTCAGCATCACTCAAGGTATTCATAATAATAGATTTATTTTACGTTATACGAACGAAACGCTTAGTGTTAATCCAGTAGAGGATAATAATGGTATATCTATTGCGGCACCGCAAAGCGAATATATTAAGGTGACTTCTGAAATAGGAGTCATTAAGACTGTGGATGTATATGACATCGTTGGTCGACTCATATTTAAGTCGGATGACATTAATGAATCTAACTTTATTCTGAACAAGATAAGATTATCAGCAGGCTCATACATTGTTACAGCAACGTTGATTAACGGAAATCAAAAAACTCAAAAAGTCGTAATTAAACAATAAACTAGAGATACTTTATAAAACTGAAAAAAGGCCTTGATTTTATATAATCGAGGTCTTTTTCATTCAAATAAGCCTCCTTTTCAAATGAAATGTTTTCATAAGCACACCTCCAGTTTTTGAATTTAATAAGTCGGATCAAAAACTCAATGCTGTAAAATAAATAAAACGGAATGACTAACAATTCTATTTGTTGTCTTAAGTGAATTCGCTCATGATTGACTAAAAAAGCATTAGTTTTCAAGTAATAATATTTCAGAAATATAAAAGGAAAAATAGTGATACCAACGTATCCTCTGGGTACAATATATTTTGAAATTAAAACCATGATAATCAACAATCAAAAATCTTTCCAATTTACATTATCTTTGTAACATGAAGAAGATAATTCCACTAGAGGAAGGAGATTATTACCTAACACCAGAAGGCTATCGCTGTTTTACTGAACAATATCTTTTAAAAAGAGGATACTGTTGCGAAAGTGGCTGCAGACATTGCCCATATGGATTTGATAAAAATACTTTAAAAAAAAAGTAATGCAAGCAACAACACTATCATTCCAAGACCAAATAAAAGAAGGGATTCCAAAGGTACTTCCAGAACCTAAACCTTACGACCCTTCAATAAATCATGCACCTAAACGAAAAGCTATTTTGTCTCCTGAAGAAGAGACGTTAGCATTAAAAAATGCATTGAGATATTTTGATGCATCTCAACATGAATTACTCTTACCTGAATTTAAAAAAGAATTAAAAACCTATGGTCGTATTTACATGTACCGTTTGCGACCAGACTATAAAATATACGCAAGACCAATTGAGGATTATCCTGCCAAATCTAAACAAGCAGCTGCCATCATGCTGATGATTCAAAATAATTTAGATCATGCAGTAGCACAGCATCCACATGAGTTAATTACTTATGGAGGTAATGGTGGTGTATTCTCAAATTGGGCACAATATAGGTTGACCATGAAATACCTATCGGAAATGACCGATGAACAAACTTTAGTGATGTATTCAGGTCATCCAATGGGCTTATTCCCTAGTCATAAAGAAGCACCTCGCGTAGTAGTTACTAACGGTATGATGATTCCTAATTATTCAAAACCCGATGATTGGGAAAAATTCAATGCCTTAGGTGTCACACAATACGGACAAATGACAGCGGGAAGCTACATGTATATAGGTCCTCAGGGCATAGTCCATGGCACCACTATTACTGTATTAAATGGATTTAGAAAAATAAACAAATCACCTCAAGGTCATCTATTCCTGACCTCTGGTCTAGGTGGAATGTCGGGAGCACAACCAAAAGCAGGAAACATAGCCGGATGTATTACTGTTTGCGCTGAAGTAAATCCAAAAATTACTCAGGTTCGATTAGATCAGGGCTGGATTGATGAGAAAATCACTGATTTAGATAAATTGGTAGCTCGTGTTAACAGAGCAAAAACTAATAATGAAACGGTATCAATTGCTTATTTAGGGAACATTGTCGAGGTATGGGAAAAATTCGATCAGGAAAACCTACACGTAGATCTGGGAAGTGATCAAACATCATTACACAATCCTTGGGCTGGAGGTTATTATCCGATTGGTTTATCCTTTGATGAGTCCAATGAGATGATGGCAAAAAACCCTGAATTATTTAAAGAAAAAGTTCAGGAGAGTTTACGTAGACATGCAAACGCTATAAATAAACACACTGCTAAAGGCACTTACTTTTTTGACTACGGAAATGCTTTTTTATTAGAAGCTTCTAGGGCTGGTGCTGATATTATGGCCAAAAATGGCATCGACTTCAGATACCCTTCTTATGTACAAGATATTATGGGACCTATGTGTTTTGATTATGGATTTGGCCCATTCAGATGGGTTTGTGCTTCAGGTTCTCCAGAGGATCTAGCCAAAACCGATACTATTGCTTGTGAGGTTTTAGAGCAAATTAAAAAGAAATCTCCTGAAGAAATTCAACAGCAAATGGCTGATAATATTCAATGGATCAAAGGTGCTCAGGAAAATAAACTGGTTGTTGGATCCCAAGCTCGAATTCTGTATGCCGATGCTGAAGGTCGTATGAAAATAGCCGAAGCATTTAATACTGCAATTTCCGAAGGAAAAATAGGACCCATTATTTTAGGTCGTGACCATCACGATGTCTCAGGAACCGACTCGCCTTACAGAGAAACTAGTAACATTTATGATGGCTCAAGATTTACAGCAGATATGGCTATACACAACGTTATTGGTGATAGTTTTAGAGGCGCTACATGGGTTAGCATCCACAATGGTGGCGGTGTTGGATGGGGAGAAGTGATAAACGGAGGTTTTGGTATGGTTCTTGATGGTAGTAAGGAAGCAGAACGACGCTTAAAATCAATGCTTTTCTGGGATGTTAATAATGGAATTGCAAGGCGAAGTTGGGCAAGAAATGAAGGTGCTGTATTTGCTATTAAACGCGCTATGGAAATAGAACCAAATTTAAAAGTTACTATTCCAAATGAAGTAAATGAAGACTTATTAAACTCGTTATAACCATAAAAAATTAATGATATGAAAAGACTACTCAAATTTTTGCCGATTGTTTTACTAGCAATGGCTATTACATCTTGTAGCTCAGTAAGAGTTGCTGCAGATTATGATAAAAATGCTGAATTTGACAATTATAAAACTTTTGCCTTCTTTAAAACTGGAATCGACAAAGCTGAAATTAGTGATCTAGATAAAAGAAGAATTCTTAGAGCTATTGAAAGAGAATTAATGGCGCAAGGCTATACAAAATCTGAAAATCCAGACTTATTGGTAAGCATATTTACAAAATCCACTCAACGTGTCAACGTTTACAACAATGCCTGGGGCTGGGGTAACTGGGGCTGGGGAGGCTGGGGAGGCTTCGGACCTGGATGGGGATGGGGCTGGAATCAACCTTCAGTATCAACACGAACAGAGGGTGTTCTCTACGTAGATCTCATTGATGCTAACAAAAAAGAACTGGTATGGCAAGGTATGGGAACCGGACTTTTAACACAAAAGAGTGTTGAAAAGAAAGAAGAAAAAATTAATGAGTTTGTGACTAAAATAATGGAAAAGTACCCTCCACAATTAGCGCAATAACATAAATATAATATCTCATTTTAAAAGCACTGGCATTGTATATGTTGGTGCTTTTTTTGGTATCTGCACGTACTACATTTCATCCTTCATTACTAAAACCCTATATTTGCCGACTTTTAAAGGCGACAAGTATGATATTAGGTCAAACAACTAGAAAAAACTTTACTCAAAATCCAAAAAATGATATCCTTTCGGGTCTCACAGTAGCATTAGCTCTGGTTCCCGAAGCTGTAGCATTTGCATTTGTGGCTGGTATTCCTCCATTAGTTGGCCTTTATGGTGCTTTCATGATGGGAATCATTACCGCCCTCTTTGGTGGTAGACCTGGCATGATCTCAGGAGCAACAGGAGCTATGGCTGTAGTCATGGTACACCTTATCCAAAAAGGTAATGATGTTGGTGCAAATTTAGATGCTCCAATTGAACAGCTCGGACTACAATGGCTGTTTATTACCTTACTGTTTGTTGGCGGTATACAAATCCTCGCAGGAGTTTTTAAACTAGGCAAATTTGTTAGATTAATTCCTCATCCTGTAATGATGGGTTTTGTTAATGGTCTAGCTATTGTCATATTTATTTCTCAGTTAGGCATGTTCCCAAATGCTGTTCCTACAGATATTTCTTTTACAGATAACACGTCTGAATGGTTTTCAGCATTATTCTCTAATGGTACATTTTGGAAAATGATGGCCTTTATTGGTCTAACTATGGGTATAATGTTTGGTCTTCCTAAACTCACAAAAAAAGTTCCGGCAGCTCTGGTAGCTATCATAGTGGTTGCCTGTATCACGATCTTTGGTGGTGTCGAAATGAGTACTGTAGGCACTTTCATTGTTGAAAAAGGCGGAGAAGGATTACAAGGAAGCTTACCTACATTTCAAGATCAGATCTTCGGGTTATTTGGTACACTTGACGGTCACTTTTTGAGTACGATATTACCAACAGCCTTTGTACTTGCTGCTATTGGTTTAATTGAATCTTTAATGACTCTTAATTTAATTGATGAAATTACTGAAACCAGAGGAAATGGAAATCGTGAATGTATTGCGCAAGGTGGTGCTAACATGTTGAACGGACTCTTTGGAGGAATGGGTGGATGTGCTATGATTGGACAATCAATCATTAATGTAGACTCTGGTGGACGCGGACGACTTTCAGGAGCCGTTGCAGCTGTCGCACTACTCTGTTTCATTTTATTTGGAGCACCTCTAATTGAGCAAATTCCTATTGCTGCTTTAGTTGGTGTAATGTTTATGGTTGTTATCGGAACTTTTGCATGGAGTAGTTTTAGAATCATTAGAAAAATTCCTTTATCTGATGCTATTGTATTAATTGCAGTATCTGCAATAACAGTTTGGAAAGATCTTGCTGTAGCTGTTATCGCTGGTGTGATCATTTCGGCTTTGGTGTTTGCATGGAAAAACGCAACCATGATTAGAGCTCGTAAGCGCATACAAGCCGATGGCACAAAAACTTACGAAATTTGGGGTCCATTATTTTTTGGATCTATACAGAATTTTAATGCCAAATTTGATGTGAAAAATGATCCTGAACGCGTTGAGATTGATTTTGTTGAATCTCGAGTAAGTGATCACTCTGCATTAGAAGCTATATTTAATTTGGTAAACAAATATGAAGCTGAAGGCAAAACAATTACACTTAAACATTTAAGTGAAGATTGTAAAATACTTCTTCGAAAGGCTAATCCAAAATTTGAGGAAGTTATTGTCGAAGACATTGATGATCCTCGCTATCATTTAGCCGCAGATCCTGAAAAATTCACCAAACCACTTTCTGAATACAACATATAAAAAAAGCGACCTCAGGGTCGCTTTTTTTATGTATGATGGTAACATATTACTGTTTTCCTGAAAGTTTTTTCATGTATAATTCATATTGCTCTTTAGACAATACCTGCTGAAGTTTTTGATTGACATAATCTTGTAACTTCGTTTGCTTGGCTTTACGTTCTGCAGCATCCTCAATAGCCTCTATCCCTTTCATCTTTTTGTCTACAGCAAGAAAAATATCATATACTTTATTTTTTTGTGTGGCATCTAATTTAGCACCTCTTTCCAGTGCATTTATAACTTTCTGAGCATTCTTCTTAACAGAATCATCAGCATTTTTTATAGTCGTTTTTTGTTGCTCGATTGTACTTTGAGCAAAAGACAATTGACTTCCTGCAAACATAAAACAGGCAAAGCACAATATGGATAATAGTTTCTTCATGATATTAGTTAAATAGATTAAAGTTTCAATATACGAAATTAGGATAAGTATTTTAAAATTTATCGTTTTTAATATGCTAATAACCGTTCTATCTTATCTTTAACTTTTTCCGTAGAAGGAATCATAGTTTGCTCTAAAGTAGAGTTTAAAGGAATAGCAGGCATATTTTCACTACCAATGGTCATTACAGGTGCATCCAAATATTTAAAACACTCTTCCTGAATTTTTCCAGCTAAGGCTCTTGCAAAACTATTATTTGATGGCTCTTCAGTAACCACGAGACACTTTCCTGTTTTCTTTACTGAAGCCATTATCGTAGCTTCATCGAGAGGATACAAAGTACGCAAATCGATAATTTCAATTTGATCCCTCATGTCTAATTCTCCAGATGCATTATAAGCCCAGTGCACTCCCATTCCATAGGTAACCACAGTACAAGTCTCTACCTCTTCCTGCTTCCAGATTTCCTGAAGCACCCAAGCTTTACCAAATGGCAAGACGTAATCTTCATCAGGTTCAACTGAGGTTGCAGTAAGGGTTCCTGGTACTTTGGACCAATACAACCCTTTGTGCTCTAGTATCACTACTGGATTAGGATCGTAATATGCCGCTTTCATCAAGCCTTTGAGATCAGCTCCATTACTAGGATACGCTATTTTAATGCCTCTAATATTTGTGATCACACTTTCTACGGAAGACGAATGGTAAGGACCACCACTTCCATAGGCACCAATTGGCACACGAAGAATCATACTTACAGGCCATTTTCCGTTCGATAAATAACAACTCCTACTCACCTCTGTAAATAATTGATTAAGTCCAGGCCAGATATAATCAGCAAACTGAACTTCAACAATCGGTTTTAATCCAACTGCACTCATACCCACTGTGGAGCCAACAATAAATGCTTCTTGAATTGGCGTATTAAAGACACGGTCGTCTCCAAATTTTTGTGCTAAAGTTGCAGCTTCTCTAAACACACCTCCAAGTCGGCCACCAACATCTTGTCCGTAAAGCAGGCATTCTTTATGTTGTTTCATGAGCTCCTCAACGGCAAATAAGGCACAATCTACCATGACCACTTTATCAGCACCTTCAGGTGAACGCACACCTTGTTCTTCGGAAATTGGCGTTGGCACAAAATCGTGAGTAAATAAATCTTCAGGCTCAGGATCTTCTGCTTTCAATGCCTTTTCAAAATCAGACTGAACCTTCGTTTTTACCGAATTCTCTATTGCTTCAATATCTTGAATAGAAAATCCATTATCTAATAATTGTTGTTTTAATACAGGATAGGGATCTCTAGATCTTGCTTCCTCGAGATCATCACGATACCATTCCATGCGTACACCTGAAGTATGATGATTTAACAAGGGCACTTTGGCATGCACTAAGAAGGGACGACGTTCGCTTCGGATAGTCTCAATTACGTTTTCAATGGCTTCATAACTTTCAATAAAATTAGCACCATCAATTGAAATGGCATCCAAACCATGAAATCCTTGGGCGTATTCATAAGCATTTTGCGCTCTGGTTTCTTCGGCATTAGCAGAAATATCCCAACCATTATCTTGAACCAGATATAGTATTGGCATTTGTTTTAAAGCAGCCATTTGAAAGGCTTCGGCAATTTCACCTTCGGTTACTGAGGCATCACCTAATGAACACACCACCAGTGGTGCATCTTTTAATGCTTTATCATCTAATCCTTGGAGTTCCTTGTATTGCATTCCCATGGCTACTCCAGTTGCCGGAATAGCCTGCATACCTGTTGCTGAAGATTGATGTGGAATTTTAGGCTTATCATCATCTTTTAAACTTGGATGTGAATAATACGTACGCCCTCCGGAAAACGGATCATCTTTTTTAGCTAACAATTGTAGCATCAAGTCATAAGGTTGTAATCCAAATGACAATAACATTGCATCGTCTCTATAATATGGAAATGCATAATCCTGAGGCAATAACTGCATTCCTAATGCTGTCTGAATTGCTTCATGACCTCTGGAAGTGGCATGCACATATTTAGACACTTGTTTAAAATTAGCTTCGTATAATTCTGCCATGGCTTTGGCGGTACAAAGATTTGAAAATCCTTTTTTTAATATGTCTTTATTCATTTTTATTTTATTTGTCATTCAGAGCGATAGCAAAGAATCTCAATGAGATTGCCACGTCCTTCGTCCTCGCAATGACAATTCAACTATATTTTTCTATTGACATCAAATTTCTCAAAGTAATCAGCAACGCGACGTACAAAACTTCCACCTAAAAATCCATCTACAACACGATGATCAAAAGACAAGGACAAATACATCATACTTCTGATGGCTATTTCATCGCCTTTTTCAGTTGTAATCACTTCAGGTCGCTTCTTTATAATTCCTAAGGCAAGAATAGCCACTTCAGGTTGATTGATTATGGGTGTACCCATAACACTTCCGAAGGTACCAACGTTAGAAATAGTAAATGTACTTCCCTGAATGTCATCGGCTTTTAAATTATTTTCTCTTGCTTTTCCTGACAATTCATTTACATTAGCCGCTAAGGCTTTCAAATCCTTAGTGTCGGCACTCTTAACTACAGGCACAATCAAATTTCCGCTTGGCAATGCTGTTGCCATTCCAATATTGATATCGTCTTTAACAATGATTTTAGAGCCATCTACAGAAGCATTTATATTTGGAAAATCTTTAACAGCTTTAGCCACAGCTTCAACAAATAATGGTGTGAATGTCAGGCGTTCTCCATACTTCTCTTGAAAAGCTACTTTATTAGCATTTCTCCAATTGACCATGTTTGTAAGATCGGCTTCAACATAGGCAGTAACGTGTGGTGAGGTATGTTTGGAGTACACCATATGATCTGCAATCATCTGACGCATTCTATCCATTTCAATAACTTTGCCTTTTCCTTTATCAAATGTGAGTTGCGGAATTCTATAAGCTGTTGGGTCTTGTTGAACTGTTGGCTGTGCAAACTTATATGGACGACCATCATCTATGTATTGAAATACATCACTTTTGCGCAAACGTCCTTCATGACCTGTAGCTGGAATTCTGGCTAATTCTTCAAAACTAATGTGATGCGCTTTAGCAATTTTAATAACTAAAGGCGAAAAGAATGTATTACTATTAGACACTGAAAATGATGTCGGTTGAGACATCTCGACTACGCTCGATGTGATAGCTCTCTTCTTTTTTGGCTTTTTCGTTTTCTTTTCTTCAGGCTTTTTTTCTACTTTTTTAATCGCTTTTTTTGAAGCTGAGACCTCTCCATCAACTTTAATGATAGCAATAGGCTCACCTATTTTGATCACTGCGTTTGCTTCGAATAAAATCTCTTCAATAATTCCAGAGACATTTGAAGGCACTTCTGAATCAACCTTATCTGTAGCTACTTCTAAAAGCATTTCATCTTCCTCAATGGTATCGCCAACATTTTTAAACCATGTTATAATGGCTGCTTCCGTAATACTTTCGCCCAATTTGGGCATTTTAAATTCTACTTTTGACATCTTTATTTTTCATTGTTATATTCCTCGACTGTACTTGCGCTAAAGCTTCAGCGACATGTGTGCGCTCGGAATGACAATCTTTTATTTTATTTTTTTCGCGTTAGCGATTGAACGGCATGTTTGAGCTCCTCAAAGAGAGCGAGTAGTGAAAGCGCGACCCTTGTGGTAACGCCTAACTACTTTTTCATAAAATCACGAAGTGTCTTATACACATCTTCTTGTATTTTCATATGTTTTGGAACCTCTCTCAAAGGCTCTACTTCTTTTAAACTCTCATGGCAATCGGATGGTAATTGTTGATACAATTGTGTTCCTTTTGTTTTCCAGGCAATCATATCATCACTGACCTCTTTAATCACTTTTGCTGGATTTCCAACAACTAAGCTTCGTTTGGGAATAATGGTCTCTGCTTTCACGAATGCCATAGCACCAATGATAGATTCGTCTCCTATTTCGGCATCATCCATGATTACTGTATTCATTCCAATCAAACAATTTCTTCCCAAATTAGCACCATGAATAATGGCGCCATGCCCGACATGCGCACTCTCCTTCAAGGTAATTGATTTTCCCGGGAACATATGCACTGTACAATTCTCCTGAACGTTAACCCCATCTTCTAAAATGATTTGTCCCCAATCTCCTCGTATCGCAGCTCCAGGACCTATGTAACAGTTTTTACCAATAATGACATTTCCGGTAACGGCAGCCAAAGGATGCACGAAACTACTCTCGTGAACTACTGGTGTATAACCTTTGAAACTGTAAATCATTTCACTTAAACCCTTTTAGTTTTTCTTTGGTAAAATCACTCAATACAAGGCGTCCGCTTGTTTGAGCACGTTCAGCAAGAAGTTCATCCCAATCATCAGTACCTTTCCAGAATACTTTTTTCATTTCCATCATAGCTTCAGTATTATAAGTGCATAAATGCTCTGCAGTGGTTTTTACCGCCTCGTCAAGTTCTTCTGTAGACTCATACACATGAGTGTATAATCCTTTTTGTTTGGCCCACTCTGCTGGATAGAATGAATTGGCATCTATTGCAATTTGTGACATTGCACTGAGTCCCATTTTGCGCTCTATGGTTGGACCGACAACAAATGGTCCTATCCCAATATTCAATTCACTTAACTTAATTGCTGCAAATTTGGTACCCATACAGTAATCGGTTGAAGCTGCTAATCCAACACCTCCTCCAACTGTTTTTCCTTGTATACGTCCGATGATAAATTTTGGACATTTACGCATGGCATTGATGACATTAGCAAATCCTGAGAAGAAGATTTTTCCTGTGGCTGCATCATTAATATTAATCAATTCTTTAAAGCTGGCACCTGCACAAAACGTGCGATCTCCTCCGCTTTTAAGCACAATGACTTTGATAGCATCATTTTTACCAGCATCAGTAATGGTCTGAGCTAATTTTGCTAAAATATCTCCTGGTAAAGAATTATGTGCAGGATGAAAAAATTCGATATATCCTACTTCGTTCTCTATAGTTTGTTTTACGTATGGGTCGCTCATATTTTTATTTTATCTATTTAAGAGACCTCTCGACTGCGCTCGAGGTAACATTATTTTTAATTTATATTAATCCAAATTGTTCAAAGTGATGATTTAGATGCTTTCGTTCTAATAAATACCACTCATATCTATTTAACTCTCCAAAAACCATATTGTTCAATGTAGCTTCAGGATGCTCTTTAAAATATTCCAAATAGGCTTCTCTTTGAGATTTAAAACGTTCAATTGCTGAAGTTAGATTCTCGTGTTTTAAATCATCAAGTGTATCTTTTTCTAGCAATGGAAATTGACTATTCTTTGGAAATTCATCATAGCTGTATAAACTATTCTTTACTTTCTCAAGAATCTTTTCAGGTGTTGAAATTTCAAAATCTTGGATTTCTCCAGCTGCAATTTTGTAGGTATACTCCAAATGTTCAATCATGTGTTGTGGTGTCATGATGCCCCATTTAGGTTTAGTGTCTTCAGAAAGCTTTGCCAGACATTCATCAATTTTACTATCTGTTATTTCAACAAAAGTATCTTGTTTTTTTTGAACCATAGTTAAAATTGTTGCAACCGCAACCAGAGGACTATCTTTTTCGTTTTTCTGACTTTCGGGTCTGTCCTCAAAATTAGCATCGAATACTTCTACATGCCATTTCACAATACCACTTGGATGTTCTGCGGAAGCGACATCACGATCAACTTTTTCTTTACAAGTCAATCGAACGTAAATGGTATCATTATGGTACAATGGTCTTAAAAATCGAATACTATCTAAACCATAATTAGCTGCTACTGGTCCTTTATTTGGATAGACAAATAGCCCAGCTGCAGCAGAAATTATAAAATAGCCGTGTGCAGTTCGCTTTTCAAAAATACTTCCATCTAAAGAGGTAATATCGGTATGTGCATAAAAATGATCCCAGGTAAGATTGGCAAAATTAATGATATCGGTGTCAGTAAGTGTTCGCTTATGCGTTTTAAGAGACATACCTGGTTGAATGTCTTCCCAATGATATTTAAATGGATGCTGATCTGCTTCCTTATATTTTGCATTTTGCTGATAAATACCTGTAATCTCAGTTATTGTGGTAGGCGAACCTTGAATAGCAGTTCGTTGTAAGTAATGCTTAATACCTCTCATTCCTCCCATTTCTTCACCTCCACCTGCGCGTCCAGGACCTCCATGAACCAAATATGGTAATGGTGAACCGTGACCTGTACTTTCTTTTGCACTTTCACGATTTAGAACCAGAATTCTTCCATGATGACTAGCGGCATTAACCACATAATCTTTGGCGATTTTATCATCATTTGTAGCTATAGAAGACACCAAAGACCCTTTACCCATTTGAGCCAATGTTACGGCTTCATCTAAATTTTTATACGGCATTATGGTACTCACTGGTCCGAAAGCTTCACGCTCATGAATAATCGTATTTTTAAAAGGATGATCTGCACGCAATAGTATCGGACTAATAAAAGCGCCTTTTTTAGCATCAGCTCCAATAGTTTCGATTTTGTCTAAATCACCATACACAATTTGTGCTTCCTTAGCCAGATCATTTACCGAATCTCTAACCGCATCAACTTGCTGACGGCTAACAAGAGAACCCATTCGAACTTCTTTTAACCTTGGATCTCCAATAGTGACTTTATCTAGTGCTTTTCCGAGGGAAATCTGAACATCTTCAACTAAGTGCTCAGGAACGATAATTCGTCTGATCGCTGTACATTTTTGTCCAGCTTTTACAGTCATTTCTTTTCTAACCTCCTTTATAAACAGGTCAAATTCTGGTGTACCTGGCACAGCATCCTCTCCAAGAATAGAGGCGTTTAATGAATCGGCTTCCATAGTAAATGGGACAGACTCCTGTATTAATCTTGGATGCGCCTTAAGCAAGCGTCCTGTTGCTGCAGAACCTGTAAATGTTACGACATCTTGAGATTCAACAGTATCTAAAATGGTTTTGACTGTTCCGTTTATAATTTGTAATGATCCCTCAGGTAGTATACCAGAATCAATAATCGTTTTGGCTACTGCTTCGGCTAAATAGGATGATGAAGGTGCAGGCAATACTACTGCTGGCACACCAGCCATCCAGTTAACAGCACATTTTTCAAGCATTCCCCAAACAGGGAAATTAAAGGCGTTGATATGAACGGCTACTCCTTTTTTAGGCACCATAATATGATGCGCCATAAAGCGTCCGCCACGAGACAGATCTATTGGGTCACCTTCGACATGATAAGGCTGATTAGGAAATAATTTCCTTAAAGATGCATTTGCAAATAGATTTCCAAACCCTCCTTCAATATCTATCCAGCTATCTACTTTTGTAGCTCCTGTTCTGTAACTCAACTCATAAAATGCATCTTTCTTCTTAGTGAGATACAATGCTAATTTTTTCAGCATATTGCCTCGCTCCTGAAAGGTCATTCTTCGAAGTTGCTCACCTCCTTTTGTTCTTCCGTAGTTAAGAATTTCAGGAATATCTAAACCTTCAATAGCGACACTGGCAAATGCTTCTCCAGTGATGGCATCATGAATTGGTGTCCCGTCTTCTTTTCCTGTTGTCCAATGTCCTTGAACGTAATGTTGTATTTTTTTCATAATAACTCTTATGCCATTATTCTTAATATTCTTCCTGTGATTTTTCCTTCTATAGATTTCACATACCCATCTACAATTTTATGCATTGGTACTGGTGTGTTACCTGGAAAATACGCTTTATATTTTTCGAAAGAGTCCTCTACTAAATCTGAGCATACCACATTGATTCGTTTTCCATCGTTTAACTCCAAAGCTACTGCCTTCACAAAACTATTGATAGCGCCATTAACCATAGCTGCACTTGTGGTCATATCTACAGGATCATCAGCTAGAATTCCGGTAGATAAGGTAATTGACCCACCAGAGTTAAGGTAGTCTTTACCTATTCGCACCACATTAACCTGTCCCATCATTTTACTTTTGATACCAATATAGAAATCGTCTTCCGACAAATTATCCAGTTTATCCCATTTTGCATCACCTGCAATAACAACAATGGCATCCAATTTTCCCACAGATTCAAACATCGTTTTGATAGATACTGAATCGGAAAAGTCTACAGTTACATCGCCAGAGGTTCTTCCTGCAATACGCACTTCATGTTTTTCAGACAAGCGTTCTACTACTTTTTTACCAATAGTTCCGTTTCCACCTATGATTAATATTTTCATCTAAACACGTTCTATAATTGCCGCATAGCCTTGTCCAACACCAATACACATGGTAATTAAGGCATACTTTTTATTTTGCTCATGTAATTCTAAAGCTGCAGAATAAGCAATTCTTACTCCTGTAACTCCTAAAGGATGACCAATAGCAATTGAGCCTCCATTTGGATTTAATCTAGGGTCGTCGTCTGCTAATCCCCAAGCTCTCGTGCATGCCAAAGCTTGGGCAGCAAAAGCTTCATTTAATTCGATTACATCCATATCGTCCATTGTTAATCCAGCTTTTTCCAGAGCTTTATTTGAGGCTCGGACAGGGCCTATTCCCATAATTCTTGGCTCTACACCAACCACTGCTGAGCTTACAATTCTGGCTAGTGGTTTGAGGTTGTATTTTTTAACGGCATCCTCTGATGCTATAATTGTTGCGGCTGCACCATCATTTAATCCAGAAGAATTTCCAGCAGTAACACTTCCTCCTTCTTTTTTAAATGCTGCTCTTAGCTTACCCAAAACTTCAAGTGATGTATTAGGCTTTACGAATTCATCTTTTGAAAATTGTATCGGATCTTTTTTACGCTGTGGAATTTCAACCGTTACGATTTCTTTGGCGAGTCGTCCATTGCCTTGAGCTTTAGAGGCTTTCATCTGACTCCAGTAAGCGAATTTATCCTGGTCTTCTCTAGAAATATTATACTTTTCCACAAGATTTTCGGCAGTATTACCCATACCATCAGTTCCATACATTTCATGCATTTTCGGATTTACAAAACGCCAACCAAACGTAGAATCATACATTTTAGAATCACCTCCAAAAGCAGTTGAAGGTTTTGACATCACGTAAGGACCACGTGTCATATTCTCAACACCGCCTGAAATGAATACGTCGCCATCTCCAGCTTTAACTGCACGATTAGCATGAATAATAGCTGATAAGCCAGAACTGCATAAACGATTAACCGTTTCACCTGGAACTGTAAACGGCAATCCAGCTAATAAGGATGCCATTCGCGCTACATTCCGGTTGTCTTCACCTGCCTGATTGGCACAACCCATTATGACATCGTCATAGGCGGCTTTTGGAATGTTCGGATTTCGTTTTACAATTTCTGAAATTACTAATGCACCTAAATCGTCTGTTCTCACAGCAGATAGTGTCCCTTTATAATTTCCTATTGGCGTTCTTACGCCATCTATGATATATGCTTCTTTCATGTAGTTTTATCTTTTATTCTTTCTCGATAATCTTAGCAGATCTCACTGCTTTTTCAGCGTATGTTTTAAAGGTTGCATCCTTACTTGATTCATATATTGCAGTCACCATAATAGTAAACTCATCATTAAGTTCCTTAGCAAACATGAGCATGTAATAGATTTGACCTTCACGCTCCATTGATTGTTTTAAAAACAAAATACGTTTCCCATCATTTTTAAGTTCGCCTTTATCAAGAATTTCAGAGCCTTTATCTTGTGTTATTTCGTTCGCTAACTCTTTTTCTATTTTTTCAAAAGACGATGGTGCAAGCATAGCAACTATACCTGATTTTTGATTCTCAGTAAAATGAGAATTCCCTTCAGACAGGGTAAATATAGTTTTATCAATATCCATCTCTATAACAGAATTGAATAGTATATCTAATTTTTTCTCAACTTCAACCTCATTTTTAACTTCTTCCTCTTGTGTAAATCCGATGCATGTAAATAACATTGTAATAAATACAACGAGATATTTTCTGTTTAACTTAATCATGTGTCCAATCTTTTTGAGTTCTATAAACAACACCTTTGAAAAGGGCTACTAATTCATTACCACGTTTGACTTCTATAATATTAAACCCTAGTTTATTATTTACTTTTTCTATTACAGATTCAGCTACCAGATAATCTCCTTCATTTAATGCTTCTATATGGTTGATACTAGTCTCAATAGACACTGCATATTTACCATGTGTATTGGCCGCAAATCCAAAAGCTGTATCAGCTAATGAATAACTAATGCCTCCATGAGCTTTATTCATACTGTTAAGCATGTCTTTTCTAATGGTCATACCTAATTTGCAACGACCAATCTCACATTCTAATATTTCAATACCAAGCCATTGGCTAAAAGCGTCCTGACTCAACATTTTATATGGTATTTGTTCTCCTTTCATATATTTTAATTTTTCTTTTTTCCATTGATGAAAAAAGAAACCAAAAAATCTAGACTGACTAAACCTTGACTAAATTTTTCTTTTGAATTCTAAACCTTCCGACCTTTTCAGCTAAAAAGCTGAATTCGAACAAGCGGAAGCTTTCTACGAATTCTTCAATTCAAATTTTACGTCAACCTTTAGTAGGTCGACTTGTTTATTAATCAAAAAAACTTTAAGTTTTTCTTATTCATTCTTCTCAGCAATGGGCTACATCTGTAGCGATCTTCATGGTATTCGTTATATAATTCGTCAAGCTTTTGTACACACCATTCAATACCTTTTTCATCTGCCCAAGCCAGTAATCCTTTAGGATAATTAACCCCTTTGGTCATAGCATTATCAATATCTTCAGCGGAAGCAATATTTAAAAACAAGGCATCGGCAGCTTCGTTAATGAGCATGACCAACACACGATCAAAAATTTGTTGCTTGAGAGACGCTTCGACTTCGCTTAGAGCGGCACTATCATCTTCGACTCTCTTTCCGTTTTCATCATAATCATAATAACCTTTACCTGATTTTCGCCCTAAATATCCTGCTTCTGCAAATCGCTTTTGAGTGAATGCTGGTTTATATCTAGGATCAAAATAGAATGCTGTAAATACGGTTTCAGTGACTGTATAATTGACATCATTACCAATAAAATCCATTAATTCAAATGGTCCCATTCTGAAACCACCTAAGGTTTTTAAACTTGAGTCGATTGTTGTAAAATCAGCAATACCTTCCTCATAGATTCTTAGTGCTTCACCGTAAAATGGTCTGGCCACTCTATTCACAATAAAACCAGGTGTATCTTTAGCGACTGCAACTACTTTTTTCCACTCGGAAATAGTTTTCACTGAAACATCTAAAACGTCTTTTGAAGTTTGAATAGCAGGAATGACCTCAACCAGTTTCATTAAAGGAGCTGGATTAAAAAAGTGAATTCCAATACAACGTTCTGGTGTTTGCAAAGATGCAGCAATAGATGCAATAGACAAACTAGAAGTGTTGGACGCAATGATACAATCCTCTGCAACGTAACTTTCCAATTCAGAGAAGACCTTTTTCTTAATGTCTAGATTTTCAATGATAGCTTCAATGGTCAAATTAGAATCTGCTAAGTCCTTTAAGCTGTCTACATAAGAGATATTACTTTGAATCCTGTTTTTTTCATTGGCATCGATACGTCCTTTTTCAATAAGACGACTTAATATTTTTTCTAAAGCAGCTTTGGCTTTGTCTAGTGCTTCGTGATTAGTATCGTATAATTTGACTTTACAACCAGCAGTTGAAGCCACTTGTGCAATACCGCTACCCATAGTTCCACTGCCTATAATTCCTACGTTCATATTTTATTTTTAAATGAGACCTTTCGACTACGCTCAAGGTGACAGGTCTTTTTATTTGCCTTTAAATTCTGGTTTTCTCTTTTCAATGAATGCAGCAACACCTTCAGCATAGTCATCACTTCCTGCTGCTTCAATTTGATTTTTCGATTCTAATGCTAACTGCTCACTCAAATTGTTTGTTAGCGATTTATTAAATGTTTGCTTTATTAATCCTAAAGCCTTTGTAGGTAAGTTGGCCATTTTAGCTGCAATACTATTAATGGTGTTTTCAAAGTCTTCGGAAGGCACATATTTATAGATCATTCCAATACGTTCAGCTTCTTCAGCAGATACCTTATCGCCCAACATCGCTAGTGCAGAAGCTTTTTGGAATCCGATCAATCTTGGCAAAAAGAACGTCCCTGCACTATCAGGTATAAGTCCGATAAGACTAAACGCCTGAATAAAGCTCGCTTTTTCATCGGCAACCACAACATCACAAGCCAAAGCAATATTAGCTCCTGCTCCAGCTGCTACACCATTAACGGCTGCAATGATTGGTTTTTCGATATGTCGAATTCTGGAGATGATTGGGTTGTAATGCTCCTCGAGGATTTTTTTGAAACCCGGATTTAATTCGGGATCGGTAACCTCTTTAAGGTCCTGACCTGCACAAAATGCTTTTCCATTTCCAGACAGGACTATGGCTCTAACCTCGTTATTAGATTCGCATTCGTCTAGAATAGATTGCAGGCTTAAAGCCATTTCACGATTGAAACTATTGAATACGTTTGGTCTGTTAAGCGTGATATACGCTACTTTGTTTTCAATTTTTAAAATAATTGAATTATTATTGCTCATACCTTTTATTTTACAATAGACCTTGGTCGCGTTAGCGATTGAACGGTCTGTTTAAGCTCTTCCCGACAAATAATGGTCGGGAAAGCGAGAAGTGAAAGCGCGACCCTTTGTAGCTTTCAGCGAAAGAGGGTAACGCTATACTTATTTTATTAATTCCTTATGAGATCCTGAATCAAGTTTAGGATCTCAACACGTGATTACTTCAAACATTTAAAATAGTCGAATGGCTCTTGACAATCATCACACTGAAATTGTGCTTTACATGCGGTAGAACCAAATTGACTTACTAATCGTGTGTTTTGCGAACCACAATTGGTACACTTCACGATACGTTTTCCATGGAGCAAAACATCTTTATCAGCCTCAGCTTCCAAAGGTGCTGCTATTCCATAATCTTCGAGCGCTTTACGTCCTCTTGGCGTAATCCAATCGGTTGTCCAGGCAGGATGCAAAATGAGATCAATTTCAGACTCATAGCCTGCATGTTTAAGTGCTTTTTTTATATCATCTCCAATGACATCCATTGCAGGACAACCACTGTAAGTAGGTGTGATTTCAACTTTAACTAGATCACCAATAATCGTGGCCGATCGCACAACTCCCATATCCATAATAGACAATACCGGAATTTCAGGATCTGAGACCTGTTCCAATATTGGAATTAAAATCTTATCTATATTTTGTTCTGTTGTTGTCATAATTATAAGATGCTTCGACTGTACTTACGCTAAAGCTTCAGTAACACGCGTACGCTCAGCAAGCCAAGATTATTATTTACCACTGCATGTTTGGATAAGCGCGTTGCATGTATTGCAATTCGGCTAAAATATATCCTAAATGCTCTGTATGGATGCCATGTTTTCCACCTTTGTGAAAATATTTGGATTCAGGAACTTGGAGCGTAGCTGCTTCCAATACTTCTGAGACATAATTGTAATATGCATCCTTAAGCTGGGTCACATCAACACCTATCCCTTCGGCAACCATAGCCTTGTCAGCATCGGTTTGATGGAATAATTCGTCTGTATACATCCAAAGATCATTGATAGCCTCCTGAATCTTAGCTTTGCTTTCATCGGTACCATCACCTAAACGTTTTATCCAATCTGAAGAGAAACGCTCGTGATAGCTTACTTCTTTGATACATTTATTAGCTATTGCAGACAGCGTTAAATCTGTACTTTTTTGCAATTCTCTTAAAAACATAAGGTGGTAAGCATCAAATAGGAATTGTCGTCCTAATGTGTATGCGAAATTTGTATTAGGTTGTTCAACCAACAATACATTTTTATAGTCACGTTCTTTTCTTAGCATAGCGATATCATCCTCAGAACGACCATCTCCAGCAATTTTTCCTGCATATTGAAAATAGCTACGTACTTGTCCGAATAAATCCAAAGAGATATTGGTACAAGCGATATCGGTTTCCAAATTTGGCCCATGACCACAAAGCTCTCCCAGACGCTGACCTAAGATTAAGCTATTATCTGCAATACCTAAAATATAGTTATATAAATTTTCGTTTTTCATCTTAAAATTTGTTTGATGAGATTCTTGATGTGACACTTCGACTTCGCTCAGTGTGACAGTTCAAGGTATCATATCACTAATTTATTACATATGTTTTACGTCATCTGGCACATCATAAAATGTTGGGTGACGATAGACTTTATCTTGAGCAGGCTCAAATAATTCTCCATTATTTTCAGGGTTTGATGCTGTAATATGTTTAGATTCGACTACCCAAATACTCACACCTTCATTACGTCTGGTGTAGACATCGCGTGCATTTTCGAGTGCCATTTCAGCATCGGCTGCATGGAGGCTTCCAAAGTGTCTATGTTCTAATCCGTTTTTACTTCTTACGAAGATTTCCCAAAGGGGCCAGTTTTTTGTTGACATGACTTTATAATTTTAAACTGCTTGTTTTTCTTTACGCTCTTGCTTTTTCTGAGCATGTGCCATTGCTGCATCTCGAACCCATTCGCCTCGCTCCCATGCACCTACTCTAGCTTTCATACGTTCTTTATTCATTGGTCCGTGACCTTTAACTACTTGCCAAAACTCATCCCAATCAATAGCTCCGAAATCGTAGCTTTGACGCTCTTCATTCCATTTTAAATCTGGATCTGGGATTGTCAGACCTAATACATCTGCCTGAGGCACAGTTTGGTCAATAAATTGTTGACGTAATTCATCGTTGGTCTTACGTTTTAATTTCCATTTCATTGATTGTTCAGTATGAACCGATTTATCATCTGTTGGACCTAACATCATGAGACTAGGCCACCACCATCGATTTAAAGCATCTTGAGCCATTTCTTTTTGCTCAGGTGTACCGTTAGCTAATTTGAGCATGATCTCAAATCCTTGTCTTTGGTGGAAACTTTCCTCTTTACAAACACGAATCATCGCTCTAGCATAAGGACCATAAGATGTGTTGCACAATGGCACTTGATTAATAATTGCGGCACCATCAACCAACCAACCAATTGCTCCCATATCTGCCCAAGTCAGTGCTGGGTAATTAAAAATACTTGAGTATTTTGCTTTTCCAGAATGCAATTGCTCATACAATTCATCTCTAGATACACCTAGAGTTTCGCAAGCACTGTACAAATACAATCCATGTCCTGCCTCATCCTGAACTTTAGCCAGTAGTGCTACTTTACGTCTTAAAGAAGGTGCTCTGGTAATCCAGTTTCCTTCAGGAAGCATTCCTACAATTTCTGAATGGGCATGCTGAGAGATTTGTCTGATATGTGTCTTACGATACTTTTCAGGCATCCAATCTTTTGGTTCGATCTTTTCATCTCTTGCAATTCGTTCATCAAATTGTCTTTCTAAACTTTTGATCTGTTCTTCACTCATAGTTTTTTAGCTTTTAGCTGTTGGCTTTTGCCACAAGCGAGTTATTTTTTCTTTTTCTTTTTTTTATTTTCTTCTTCAAATAGTATTAAACATCGAAATCAACAACTACTTTATCTGTTGTTGGAACTGCTTGGCAGCTCAACACATAGTTCTGTTGAACCTCTTTGTCTTCAAGTGCATAATTAATCTTCATCTCCACTTCACCTTCTTTTACCTGACATTTACAAGTACTACATACACCACCTTTACAGGCAAAAGGCAAATCGGCTCCAGCGTTCAATGCTGCATCTAGAATGTTGTCATAGTCTTTAGTCATAGTGAATAAAAACTCTTTTCCACCATCAACAATGACTACTTCTGTACCTTCTACATTTTGCTGAGCAAGGCGTTCAGCTCTTTTAATATCTTCTTCAGAAAGCCCAGAGACAAACAACTCGTAATGCACAAGTTCTTTTGGTAATCCAGCCTGAACAAGATACTCACTTACATAGTTAACCATTTGCTCTGGTCCGCACAGAAATACTTCGTTAGTATCAGGAATATCAATAAATGTTTTGGTTAATACATTCATTTTTTCATCATCGAATCTTCCGTTGAACAACTCAATATCTCTACGTTCCTTGGTAAGAAAATAATAGATTTCAAGTCTACCAAAAAATGCATTTCTTAATTGCTCTAGTTCTTCTTTAAAGATAATAGATTTTGCTGTTTTATTTACATAAAACAACTTACAAGTTGCGTTGGATTCAGATTTAAGATGTGTTTTTATCATGGATAGTACAGGTGTGATACCACTTCCTGCGGCAAAAAACAAATAGTTTTTTGCTTTGTCTGGAGCTATTGACACACCAAAAGCACCACTTGGAGGCATGACTTCTATGACGTCTCCAGTTTTCAAACTTTCATTAATAAAGGTTGAAAACTTACCACCAGGAATTTGCTTTACAGCAACTTTCCACTGACGATCTATAGGGCTTGAACACAACGAATAAGATCGGCGCACATCTTCACCATTGATATCAGCTTTGAGCGTCAAATGTTGTCCTTGTCTAAACTCAAACTCACTATGAAGTTCTTTTGGAACATCAAATGTGACTACCGAACAATCATTTGTTTCTTTGTATATATCCTGAATTTTTAATTTATGAAATTGAGCCATAAGTGTGCAATAATAATTAAACTAACGCTTGTTAGTTTGGTCAACAAATATACAAAATTTAATTCTTAACTAAGTGTTAATTCCGTCAATGAGAACTTCGCTCAGGCTCTGAGCTAAATCGTTTGCGTTAAGGTCTTCTTTTTTTGGTATCCACAGGTACAGAGAACGCAATGTTGAGAGCATAGAAAACATAATCACTTCAGGATTACTTTGTTTTATTTCTGAAGCTAAGATTCCCTCTTTAATAATCTGCAAGAAGTTATTTTCATAGTCATCTCGCAATTGCAGATAATACTCTAATTGGTCTTCAAGATGCATCCAGTCATTATTTAATGATGCCATACCATTAGTATTGTTGGCTGTTATATCAACATGTAAAGTAACCACACGTTTCAATTTTGAAATATTAGACATTTCAGAATTAATAATGGTAGTCATTCCGTTGGTAAACTCCTCAGCTATAGAAATAATAATCGCTTTTAACAGATCTTGCTTGGAATTGATGTGATTATAAAGACTCGCTGCTTTCATTCCCATAGCAGTAGCCAAATCTCGCATGGTTACAGCACTATATCCCTTTTCTTTAAAAAGTTTAGCTGCAGTATTTATAATTTCGTCCTTCCGGGTTTCTGGTTTCATTGGGACTAAGATACATATTCGATTTAAACTATAAAGAGATGAAACATTTGAACTGTAACAAGGCCATTTTTAATTCATAACTTTGTAAGGTTTTAACGCTAATACCATCTCAATATTCTATGACCACTAAAATAGAAACCAATCCTTTAATTGATAGATTACCTCCTCATTTGAAGCAATTTATCAAACCTCAAAACTATGACGATTATTCACCAATCAATCAGGCTGTTTGGCGTTATGTGATGCGAAAAAATGTATCCTATTTGAGTAAAGTAGCACATCATTCGTATTTGAAAGGCTTAGATATGACTGGCATTTCTATTGATAGTATTCCAAGCATGTATGGAATGAATCGCATTTTAAAAGACATTGGCTGGGCTGCTGTTGCAGTTGACGGATTTATACCTCCCAATGCGTTTATGGAATTTCAAGCCTATAAAGTTTTAGTCATTGCTTCGGAAATAAGACAACTTGAAAATATTGAATACACACCTGCTCCGGATATTATTCATGAAGCTGCAGGTCACGCACCAATTATTGCAAACCCCGATTATGCCGAATACCTAAGACGTTTTGGTGAGATTGGTGCTAAGGCGATCCTCTCATCTCATGACAATGATATGTATGAAGCTGTTAGGTCATTATCAATTTTAAAAGAAGCTGCCGATTCTACGCCTGAAGCTATTGAAAAAGCAGAAGCTCTAGTAAACGAACTTCAGAATAAAAAAGTACCACTTTCTGAAATTGCTAAAATTAGAAATTTACACTGGTGGACTGTAGAATACGGACTCATTGGAACTGTTGAAGACCCAAAAATATATGGAGCAGGACTATTATCATCCATTGGTGAAAGTAAATGGTGTATGACTCATAATGTTGAAAAACGACTTTATAGTATTGACGCTGCAGAAATAGAGTTTGATATCACAAAACCTCAGCCACAACTATTTGTAACTCCCGATTTTGCCTATTTAATGGAAGTTCTTGAGGAATTTTCTGGAACTATGGCATTGAGAAAAGGTGGATTTAGAGGATTACAAAAACTTATAGATTCGCAAAAAATTGGAAGTATTGAACTTAATACAGGTTTACAAATTTCTGGTGTATTTACTGAAATGATCACAGATGAAGACAATAATGTTGTTTTCTTTAAAACCAAAGGACCAACTGCTTTAGCCAATAGAGAAAAAGAGCTGATTGGTCATGGCCAAGATGCTAATCCGAATGGTTTTAGCTCTCCCATTGGAAAACTAAAAGGCATTAGCTTAGCTATTGAAGACATGCAACCCAGAGACCTGAAAGCTTATAATTTTTACGACGGAAAGCGCATAGCCATAGAATACGAAAGCGGAATTACCATTGAAGGTTTAAACGTAACAGGTATTAGAAATGTGTTTGGGAAATTAATCCTCATAGAATTTGAAGATTGCACTGTGGCATACAAAGACAAAATACTATTCTCTCCTGAAGACGGCACTTTTAAATTAGCAGTAGGCTCTTCAATTGTTTCTGCTTTTGCTGGTGCTGCCGATTACAGATCATTTGATAATTTGTATCATGTATCAGATACCAAAACGGTTGTACAGGACAAAAGTAGCAAAACACAAAAATTGGAGTTGCTTTATAAAAGAGTAAGAACTATACGAGAATCTTCAAACGGTACTGAACAGATAGAAGCCATTTTTGATGTTTTGAAAACAGAACACAACGACGATTGGCTTTTGCCTTTGGAGTTGTATGAATTGACTACCTATTCCGACAAAACATTAGGTGAGGCGATTTTAAATCATTTGAAAGGCCTAAAAATTAAACAACCTAAAATAGCCCACTTGATTGATAACGGACTAGAATTAATAAATAAATAGACTATACATTATGGGATTATTAGACTTTATTTTCGGAATAAAAAAACGTCAGGTATCACAATATCTTGATAGAGGTGCTGTGATATTAGATGTAAGGACACAACGCGAAAGGGACAATGGACATATTGAAAATTCCATTCATATTCCATTAAATGAGTTAAATAATCGCGTAGAAGACATCCAGAAGTTGGGCAAACCCGTAATTGCTTGTTGTGCAAGTGGTGTTAGATCAGCTAAAGCAGCCAAATTCTTGAATTTAAAAAACATTGACGCTATCAATGGTGGTGGATGGTTGGATGTTAAGAAAAAGCTATAGCTTTAATTCTAATAACTCTTCTGAAGATTTTACAGGGTTTTGATTGTATTCAAGTGTCCATCCTAGGGAATTAGTTAAAATATAGAACTTAGCCAATTCGCTTATTAATCGGTTTTGTGCATTCGACTTTAAATCTGACGCTTCAATTTTTTTCATTAGAGATTTGTTTACAATCTCTTTTATCTTATTGTAATCTTTAGCTTCAAACTGATTAAAAAAATCAGCTTGAATATCATAATATTCAAAATCAGGACTTATTTTTATTTCCTCTTCAGGTATGCTGATAATACGTAAGGTTTTGGTTAGTTCGTCAATTTCATATTCTATCAGACTAAGGTCATAGCCAATGGTCACATCAGCATTAACAATTACTATAGCTTGCTTTTTAGCTTCTAGAAGATCGGCAAAAACAGCTTTAGAATTTTTATAGGTAAAGACTTCACTGAAATGTCCTTCGGTAACCACAAGCTTACCTACATTTTTCACCTGTTCTTTAATTAGTGCTGTATGTTCTTTAAGCACCATTTGGTCTTCACGTTTATCACCACAATACTTAAACGTGAAGAGCACGATTAATGTGATAACAACTCCGAATAGTATTTTCCGCATATGCTAATTTACACAAAAAAACATTAGTTTTCTCCGACGGTTGAAGCCTAACTAATGTTTTTATTATTGATTAATAGCATTACAAAAATACATCTTGAGATGTATTTTTGTATTAACTTATCTTTAAATGATTTATAAGAAATTCTATTTTTTAAGCTCTAACTTTTCAGCAAAATAATCACAGAAATCTTTCATAGTTGCTGTCATTTTCTCATCCTGAGTAGCCCTGTAAAACGTATTACTCATTTCTACTAAAGTTTGATGAAAAAACTGTTTCATTTCATCAACAGGCATGTCTTTTGTCCACAAGTCAATTCGTAAAGTTTCTTTTGCTTTAGCATCCCAAACCGCTAACATCATTGCTTTAGCTTCTTCATTAGTAATGCCGCCATCTTCTGCTGTCCAATTGAGTTTTTCTGGCACTCTATTTTCGTCAAGTTCAACGCTAAGTTCTATTTTAGATGTATGGTTATTTGCCATTATTTTTGTGGTTTATAATTTGATTTATTAAATATATCTACTGCCTCAGTTTGCAACATTTCTTTTAAAGTCACATCATTTTTGTTCATGTAAGCTCTTACGATTTGCCATCCTATATACTGACCAAGACGACCTGGAGTTTCTCTGTCTAATTCTAAATAAAATTTAGAGAAAGGTGCATCTGCAATAAATCGTCCAGGTAAACTACTATCGGTATCATATAGCATTTCTTCTTTAACAAAGTGCGTCCAGATCATGTCTTCATTAACTTTAGCAAATTCTAACTGTTCTGGTGTATACCCAATTTTCTCTGCATCTGTTTTAAACGGAATCATCTTGTCTTTGAAATAGAGCTGTTTTCCGAAGTAGATCATCTCATCGAGTAAAGTCTTTCTTTGTGATTGGAATATTTGACGTTTACTGTATTCAGCTGCTAAATCGACTACAATTTGAGACGATTTCATATTATTAGCTAAATACCTTTGCATGTTACCATACAACTCATGATCTGTTCCTAAATAATTATCAATACCAATTAAAACAATGCTATCTGTTACTGCTATTTTATTTCTGTAATTCACAAAATCAGTAAGTGTAATAACTCTTGGTTCGTTAAAGGTTTTATCATAATATTTTAGATGCTGAAATAAACCTTCAATATCATTGGTAACTAACTTAAAGTCTCCAAACGTCTCATGAGTAGCTTTATTAAGTAAAACTTGATTTGAATCTTTCATTCTAGTTACCCAAATTGAATCAGGAATTTTATTTGAGAATAAAAAGGGAAATGTTTGTTTCAAGTCTGCTAAACCATCTGGTGTAGAATTAGCAAAAGCACGATCAAAACGTTCTACAATAAAATTAGTTTCAATTTTTGAAATTTCAGTTTCAATGGCGTTATCATCTTTACATCCAAAAAGGGTCAATAGAATAAGACCAAATAATGCTATTTGTTTCATAAGCTGTTATACAAAAACTAAATCTTAGTAAATTTTTATTACTAACGCTATTACGTTATTTTTGTTTTGCAAAGGTACTATTATTAGATAAAAAAAACTTACTAAAATGCAAACAGAAAAAGTTGTTGATTATATTGTAAACTGGCTTAAAGATTATGCTACAAACGCTGGTGTTAAAGGTTTTGTTATTGGAATTTCAGGCGGAATAGATTCTGCTGTAACTTCAACATTATGTGCAAAAACAGGTTTAGAGCTGCTTTGTATTGAAATGCCTATCCATCAAGCTGCAAGCCATGTAAGCAGAGCACAAGAACACATTACGCAACTAAAACAACGTTTTTCTAATGTAAGAGACACACGTGTAGATCTTACTCCAGTATTTGAAGAGTTTAAAACTGAAGTCTCACTTGATGGCAAACAGGCTACTGTAGATATGGCTTTAGCTAATACACGTGCTAGATTAAGAATGACCACTCTATACTATCATGCCGGACTTTTAGGACTATTAGTTGCTGGTACCGGAAATAAGGTTGAAGATTTTGGCGTAGGATTTTACACTAAATATGGTGATGGCGGAGTTGACTTGAGTCCAATAGCCGATTTACTTAAATCTGAAGTCTATCAGATAGGAGCCTATCTAAACGTACCCGATTCAATAATGAATGCAGCGCCTAGTGATGGCCTTTTTGGAGACGCTAGAAGCGATGAAGATCAAATTGGAGCCACTTACCCTGAATTAGAATGGGCTATGCAAATGAAGGATGAGGGCAAAACTGAGAATGACTTTGAAGGACGCCAAAAGCAAGTGTTTCAAATATTTATGAGATATAATCGCTCAAATACCCATAAAATGATTCCAATTCCAATTTGCGAAATTCCTAAAGAATTAAAATAATCATTGAATTTATTATTAAAAACGACCGATTATAATCATTTTTTTACTAATTTTATGGTGCAAATCTCCACATTCTTGAACTTGTTTTAATAGGTTCTGGCACTCTATACTAACTAACTAACCAATTAATTTATGTATTATGATCAAGGTATTAGTCGTTGACAACCATCCTATCGTAACTACAGGCTTTAGACTATTGTTTGAAAATCATGACGAAATTAAAGTTGTGGGTACTGTAGCAAGTGGTGTGGATATTTTTGAATTTGTAAGACGACATGAAGTCGATGTCATAGTTTCAGAAATTGAACTCCCAGAATTAAACGGAATTACTGCACTTAGAGCAATTAAAAAAGAACATGGACATATTAATATTATCATGTTTAGCTATCATCCTGAGGAGATTTATGCGATAAGCACTATTAAAGCTGGAGCTTCAGGCTATGTTTCAAAATCAGAACCAACAGATGTCATTATTAAAGCTATCAAATTAGCTCATCAAGGTGAGATTCATTTAAGTGATAAGATGTCAAAACATCTTAACTATAACGATACTAGGAAATCTAAAAGCAGAATCTATAAACGATTATCCACTAGAGAAGTTGAAGTACTAAAACTGTTATCCTCTGGTAAGAAAAACAAGGAAATAGCTAAAGAGCTAAACATAAACGAAAAAACCGTAAGCACTTATAAAGCTCGTTTGTTCAAAAAGTTAAATGTAAGTAATCTTATTGATCTTGTGAATCAAGGTAAGCAGTTAGATCTAACTTAGACTTTACCTCCAACAACTTTACCCAGTTTTCTTGAGAGTAGCATTTTTAGGCCTACGTAATCTTTTACATCCTCAAGAATACTTCGTGAGTTAGAGTCTTCTGATAAAGTATCATTTTGGTATTCAGCAACTTTTTTATCAATCAAGAAACATCTTAAGGTCAAAATAGTTTGTGTAACTAATTGAGCAATGGTATGTTTTTTCTCCTTGGGAATGATATTATTGCGTTCCCAGTCGTGTAATCTGTAACGCTCATCATTCATTAAAATCGTTGTAACATCACTAGCCAATTCCTGATCCAATTGATTTACAAAATTTCGTGTAGAAAACTCTGGTTCCTGATGAAGAGTGTCTATGATAGAATAGTACAACAATTTGAAATTAGGATTTGTAAACTGCATTTCATCCTCCTGCAAGTCCAGATATATTTTTTCAAAAACTTTAGCACTATGAATCACAGGCTCTAACTGTAATTCTCCATCTTCTGTTTCCTTCAATACCAAATCTTCAAAATCTTCAGTCTCTGTTCCGTAAAGTAAAAGTATCTCTATAATCTTTCGCTCTAGCTCATATTGAAGGTCAATTTTGGGCGCTTTAGTTTCAGACTTAACCACATCAAATGCCTTTTGCTTTTGCTGTGCTTTATATGTTTTATTAGCCTCCTGAGCATCTTTCTTATTAATCTGAGCCAAGGTTGTAAACAAGACATCTTCACTTATATCCATAATACGTGAACATTCTTGTATGTAGATCTCTTTTTTAATCTGATCGGGAATTTTAGAAATACTATTAACGATATCTCTTATGGTTTCAGCCTTTTTTATAGGATCATTATTAGCTTCTTTGATCAAAAGAGATGCTTTAAACTGGATAAAATCTTTAGAATTATCGTTGAGATATGAGGTTAACTCTTCTAAGGTATTTTGCTTAGCAAAACTATCGGGATCTTCTCCTTCCGGAAAACCACACACCTTTACATTCATCCCTTGTTCGAGAATCAAATCTATACCACGAAGTGATGCTCGAATTCCAGCAGCATCTCCATCAAAAAGCACTGTGATATTATTGGTCAAACGATTAACAAGTCTGATCTGTTCTGGAGTTAAGGCTGTTCCTGAAGATGCTACAACATTCTTAATCCCTGTTTGATAAAACTGAATCACATCAGTATACCCTTCAACTAAATAACAATTATCCTCCTTGGCAATAGACTGTTTAGCATGATAGATCCCATAAAGAATTTTACTCTTATGATATACTTCACTCTCTGGAGAATTTAAATACTTAGCTGCTTTTTTATCTGAAGTTAAAATTCGTCCACCAAATCCTAGTACGCGACCACTCATACTATGTATAGGAAACATAACACGCCCTTTAAAACGATCAAACTTTTTATCAGGCTTAACTATGGTAAGTCCAGTTTTTTCTAAAAACTCTAGTTGATATCCTTTCTTTAAGGCCTCGTCTGTAAAAGCTTGCCATTCATCAAGACAGTATCCTAAATTAAATTGCTTGATCGTTTCATTGGTAAATCCACGTTCTTTGAAATAGCTCAAACCAATAGCTTGCCCTTGATCTGTTTTGAACATAATACGCTCAAAATATTCTTTAGCAAACTCGTTCACCAAATACAGACTCTCGCGTTCATTAGCCTCCTGCTTTTGCTCATCGGTTTGTTCGGTCTCTTCTATTTCAATATTGTATTTTTTAGCGAGATACTTAATAGCTTCTGGGTAGGTAAAGTGTTCGTGCTCCATTAAAAAAGTAACAGCATTTCCTCCTTTTCCACTGGAAAAATCTTTCCAGATCTGTTTTACCGGAGACACCATAAAACTTGGAGAGCGCTCATCACTAAACGGACTCAATCCTTTGAAATTACTTCCAGCCTTCTTTAATTGTACAAAATCACCAATAACCTCCTCTACTCGAGCAGTTTCAAATACTTGTTCTATGGTGGATTTTGATATCAAAATTAATACATTTTAAAGACGATAAAAATAAACAAATTAAATCATAAAAAACACCTGTAAGGCGAATCAAAATAGCCTATTCAGATTCTAATTCTTGTAAAATAATGAATCCTACAAAAATGACTCAAGTTTTATATACATACTTTCATTGTGCTAATAAATTCATTATTTTCACCATAAAATTACGCTCATGAAGTTTATAACGTACACCATATTGATCTGTGTATCAATCTTATCATTCAACTGCAAAAATGATGACGATATAGGAACAATAGATCCACCAGATCCTCAACTCACAGAGAATGTTGAGATTTATAACGGTAATCTTATAGATAACAGCTACACATTTGCTATTGAAAATGGAGGCACAGCGTCTTATTTACTGGACAAAGCTGGACATAAAATCAAAGAGTGGGAATTTGCAGATAATCTTGGCAACGATCTGGAATTATTACCTAACGGAAAACTTCTGGGTATTTTTAAAGTCGAGGATCCCGACTTCTTTTTTGGAGGTTATGGTGGAAAACTAATGATTATTAATGACGATGGCTCTGTAGATTGGGAGTTTGAATACGCTTCTGAAGACTATATTGCTCACCATGATGCCGAACTATTACCTAACGGAAATGTGTTATTTATCGCCTGGGAAAAAATAGAGACTATGGAAGCTCAATCTCATGGTGTTGAAACAGTAAATCCTATTTATCCTGAAATACTTATTGAAATTAATCCACAAACTAATGAGATTGTTTGGCAATGGCGAAGTTTTGAACATATCATTCAAGACTCGAATGATACTGCTCTTAATTTTGGTAATGTTAGTGAAAACCCGCAACGCATAGACATCAATTATGATGTTATTGATAATGGAGACATAATGCATGCCAATAGTATCGATTACGATGCTGACAACGATATTATTTATTTAAGCGTTAACTATTACAGCGAAGTATGGGTCATCGACCATAGCACAACAACTGCCGAAGCAGCCACTAATTCTGGTGGAAATTACAACAAAGGTGGCGATCTACTCTACCGATTTGGAAATCCAACAGCCTATAAGAACACACAAGGTACCCGATTATTTTATAACAATCATTTTCCTAATGTTATCAAAGACAATAATCCAGGAGCTGGACATATTATTGTTTTTATGAATGGTGGAAATACAGGGCAGTCTGTAATTTATGAACTTGAAATGCCTGTAAATTTTAATCTCACTCCCAATACTGATAATGAGCCTAATGTGGTCTGGAGCTTTACTGATCCTGATCTATTTCATGGAAGAATCTCTGGTGCTGTTCGATTAAAAAATGGAAACACACTAATTGCAGAAGGCGATTATGGCTTTTGGGAAGTTACAGAAGATAGTGAAGTGGTTTGGAAATATAACGGACTAGGAAAAAACTTCTGGCGTGCTTATAATTATAATCTTGATGACCAGGAGATATTGGATCTCAATTTAGAATAAACAAAGAGGGTAAGAACAGCTATGATTCTCACCCTCTAATTTTGGTTGACTAACTTATTAATTGATTAATCCAAATCAAATCTGAAACCCAATGAAAGGTTATTCTGATCAAATGATTGATCTTCAAATAATGGATTTAAGTCGTACTTAGCATAGATTCCTACTCCACCATATCCAACATAAGCACTTAATCCGTAAACAAATGGAGATACATTATAATTACGTCTGATTTTTTGTTTCACACGATCGCCATCTTCCTTGAAACGCAATTTTTGTTGTGTTCCAATTCTAAAACCAGCGTATCCTCCTATTCCAATTTTAAAACGATCTGAAGTATCATATCTAAAATAATTTTTGCGTTCTACCTTTTTTGATGGTCCAAATTCAAAATGAACTGGAAACACAAGGTTAGTTACTCTAAACTCAGACTCTTTTAATTCGCTTGGAAATGCTTCTAAGGTTGTTGTATTTCCGTTTTGAACAAAATACCGATCATCTTTTGGAGTTAATTTATTCCACTGAATAGAAAACCCATACTTTAATCTAACAGCATTTGATTCTTCAAAAACTCTGGTTTTCCATGCCCATCCTAACTCTACAAAACCTGAACCTAAAAAGGAATATTCATCTCCTATCTTTTGTCCGTCACCAATGGCATTATTAAATCCGATAGCAAACACTAGATCACTAGTAGTTCGTTTATCATACTTTCTAGGTCTGTTGTTTCGATTGATTTTAAACCCATTAAATTCTCCTAAACTGATACCAAAACTCAGAGTTTCGTCATTATTCTCATCGTATAGTCCATCATTTCGTTTGAGCAATTCTATTTTATTATCGACAATAGCTAAGCGATTTTCAATGTTCAGTGCTCTTTTTTGAGCCGCTTCCTTTTTAAGTTGTTCAGCTTCCTCTTTAGTGATTTCACCTTTGTCTAAACGTTGATTGATGAATTCAACTTCCTTTTTAAGAAATTCCCGTTCTTCCTCCTGGATTGTCTTCTTTAACAACTCCAACTTATCTATCCTAAATCCATTTTCTCGATATGGAATTGTAGTTGTTGTAGAATCTTTTTCTGTTTCTTGTGCATTCACATTACTTACAATAAAGCATAAGGTGAGCAGCACTACGTACTTAGTAATAGTGTTCATAATGTTTGTTTTAAATTGATGATTATTTAATTGTTGCGCTCGGCAACTGCAGTTTTCACTGTTTTAAAATTAGATTTTAAGCTTTCAAATACTTTGGTTCTAAACGATTGTTCGAGGTCTTCTTCAACGTCTTGAAGTAGTGCATCTGCATCAACGGTTCGTGTAGTTTCATTATATATACGTTGTCTTAAAATATCTTTTTCCGCAGCTTTTAAAAGGTCTTCGATCTCAGCATCTGTAACAATATTCCCGTCAGCCTCTAATTTCTTTATCTCGGCAACAACCTCATTCACTTTAACTTGTTCAAAGGTCAAGGTGTTAAGTGGCGAAACTTCCTTTTTTTCAATACTAGGGCGATCTATAGTTGCTACTGATTCCTGTGTTTCAAAACCTGGTAAAGCTTCATTTTTATTGATATCTTTAACTTTCTCTTCTTCGGAAACAGTAGCAACTTGAAGTTCGTTTTTGATTGATGATGTTACAGGAGACTTCTTTTCAGTCATCTCTTGATTTGTAATAATTTCTTTTTCGTTTGAGTTTGCAACTTTAGTATTATCATCAACAGGAATAGACACCTTGTTTTTAGGTATCATTTCAACGTCTGTATCTACAACAGTTGGAGACACTGACTGGTTTTCTGAAGATTGGAAAAATAAGGTAGTTACAAATAAAACACCAACAATACTCGCTGCTATCCCAATATAGAAGAACAAACTTCTTGAACTCTTTTTATCCTCTGCATCAAGTCTTGCTGAAAGCTGATTCCAGGCATCATTCGATGGCTGTAATGTACGCTTCTCAAGCTTATCTTTTATTGTCTCGTCAAATTTAATTGGTGCCATAACTTGTTGTGTTTATGTCTTTAATTTTTCTTTGAAGCATTTGTCTTGCCTTAAACAATTGCGATTTTGAAGTTCCTTCTGAGATGTTCAATACTTGAGCAATTTCACTATGCTTGTAACCTTCAATTGCATACATGACAAATACCATTTTGTAACCTTCTGGAAGCTCGTCTATGACTTGTTGAATTTGAGCAACTTCTATTTGTGATTCTATATTATTGTATTGCTCCTGATGAATAGTTTCATCTTCAACTGAGAATTCTACATGTTTTTGTTGTCTTAAAAATGAAATAGATTCTCTAACCATAATTCGTCTTAACCAACCTTCAAAACTTCCTTCATTCTTGAAATTCTTAAGATTTGTAAACGCTTTGAAAAATCCGTTTAACATCACCGACTCTGCATGTTGCATGTCTTTCACATAATACCTACAAACACTCAGCATTTTTGGCGCATGAATCTCGTACAGTGTATGTTGAGCATCACGCTTTCCCTTAGCTGCTTTTTTAATAAGCGCTGCATTGTTTTGATGATGTAGTTGAATGACTTTCAAAATAGCTTTCGTTTGGTCTTCTATTTATAAAGACGCACATTTTATAAAAAAGGTTGCCTTGAAATTAAAATATTTTTTAAAGCCTTGAAATACAAGGTTTTAAAATTTATTTTTTTCTGTCAATGACATAATTAACCATGAGTTCAAGTGCAGTTTTATATTCAGATTCGGGATAAGCTTTTAGGAGTTCTAGTGCTTCTGCCTGAAATTCTTTCATCTTATGAACAGCATACTCCAGTCCGTTATTGGCTTTTACAAAAGCAATCACCTCCTTAACTCGTTTTTTATCTTTATTATGATTTTTTACTGAATTAATCAACCAGGATTTTTCTTTTTTAGTGCAGTTATTCAATACATGAATCAAAGGTAGTGTCATTTTCTGCTCCTTAATATCTATTCCTGTTGGTTTACCTATGGCTTCTTCTCCATAATCAAAGAGATCATCTTTGATCTGGAACGCCATACCAATCAGTTCACCAAACTTTCTCATGGCTTCAACATCAGGTGAATTTGGTTTCACAGAAGCTGCTCCAAGACTACAACATGCAGCTATTAATGTTGCTGTTTTTTGCCTGATGATATCATAGTACACTTGTTCTGTAATATCTAATTGTCTGGCTTTTTCGATTTGGAGTAGTTCGCCTTCGCTCATTTCCCTTACAGCAACAGATATGATCTTAAGCAAATCAAAATCATTATTATCTATAGAAAGTAGTAATCCCTTAGATAGTAAATAGTCACCTATGAGTACGGCTATTTTATTTTTCCATAACGCATTTATGGAAAAGAAGCCTCGTCTTCGATTACTATCATCAACCACATCATCATGAACTAATGTAGCTGTATGAATCAACTCAATAACTGAAGCACCTCTGTATGTGCGCTCACTAACCTGACCATTATCCACCATTTTAGCGACCAAGAATACGAACATTGGTCGCATTTGTTTCCCTTTTCGGTTAACGATGTAGTGTGTAATCCTATTTAATAAAGCGACCTTACTGGACATGGAGAGCAAGAACTTCTGTTCGAAAAGTTCCATTTCATAGGCAATAGGCTGCTTTATTTGTTCGGTAATTTTCAATTATGTTAGCTATTAATATCGTGTTTTTACAAAATTACTAATTAAGAGCTTATGGAATTGAAATACCTTTAATAATTAGTTAAAATTTAAGAGTAAAAAAAAGGCTACAATATATTTTTGTATATTTAATTGTTAATTAATTAAAAATCCGAACTTTATGAAAAAAATTACTTTATTGTTATTCTTATTATCCATTTCGTTTTCTTTTAGTCAGGTACTAACTGAAGATTTTGAAGGTGGACTTACAATTCCTGCAACATGGTCTAATGATGATATTGCTGGTGGTGGAGAAGTATGGATCATTGAAGACACAGGAGAAGCTGTTGGTTTTCTAGATCCTAACACCATTTATTACACAGATGGAAATTTATCAGGCAACTACGCTGTCATGGATAGTGATGGTTTTGGCCCTGGAACTGCCGAAGAAGTTGCACTAACTAGCCCTGTGTTTAGTTGTGCTGCATTGACTGCAGTTAGATTATCTTATAACCACTTTTTTACTGCAGGTTATGGCGGACAAGGTTTTGTTGAAGTTTTTAACGGAACCACATGGTTACAAGTGGCGTCTTACGCAGGAGCAGATCAAGATGCTTCTTCTTTTGGAGGAGAGCAAATAGACGTATCAACTGAACTAGCAGGTGTAGCAAATGCCCAGGTTCGTTTTAGATGGGTTGGAGATTATGCCTGGGGATGGGCCGTTGATGATGTTGTTGTTGAAGAAGGACCTTCTTGTACAGTACCAACTGATTTTACTGCAGGTACAGTAACCACCACATCTTTTGAAGTGTCATGGTTAGATGGTAATGGCGCAGGTACATCATGGGAATTAGATTGGGGTGCTGAAGGATTTACTCAAGGTACTGGAACTCCAGTATTTGGTTTAACTGCACCAACTTATGACTTTATGGGATTATCTGCTGATACTACTTATGACTTTTACATTAGAAGTAACTGTAGTGGTGGAAATGGGAACAGCGAGTGGGTTGGTCCTATTAGTTTTACTACGCTCTTTGATTGCACTACATTTGGTATTCCATATGATCAAAACTTTGACAATGATAATGCCTTCCAATCGTGTTTTACAGTTGAAGATGTGGATGCTGATAGTATAGCATGGATCACACAACAAGATCTCGATTTAGATGGTGATATGGTAAACGAAACATTTGCTACAAATGGTAACTCAACAGCAAATGATAAAAATGATTGGATGTTTAGTCCAGCATTTTCACTTACTGGTGGTACACAATATGAAGTATCTACTACATTTAATATGTTTAATGGAGATGGTAGCTTAGAAGCATTTATTGTAAATGCTCCATCGTCTACTGCTACTGTAGAAGCTACATTATTCTCTCAAGCTAATGTAACTGGACAAACAGCTCTTGCTGATTTATTACCAACAGCAATTACAGAGGTAAATACATTTACTCCGCTTGCAGATGGTGACTATCACATTGCATACCGTTCATTTGGTGCTGCAAACACAGGTTTTGTTTTGATGTTCAATTCGTCATTAGACACTACATTAAGTGTTAGTGAATTTGACAGTAACAACTTTAACTATTCTTACAATAAGGATACTGATCAGTTGACTATTGAATCCTCTAATTTACCTTTTGATCGTATTGAGCTTTACAGCATCTTAGGTCAAAAAGTGAAAGCTCAAGTGCTATCACAAACTAGTGAAGTTATTGACTTGTCTAGATTGACTGATGGTGTATATTTAGCAACGGTTACGATTAACGGAAGCAGTAAGACCTTTAAAATGGTTAAACAATAAACACAGATATATTTATATATTCAAAAAGAGCGACTCATGAGTCGCTCTTTTTTTTAGCCTTTATTAGCGAGTTGCCCACAGGCAGCATCAATATCTTTTCCTCTGGAACGTCTAACAGTTACTGTAATATGATTGGCTTCTAACATTTGAACATACATGTCTATTGCCTTAGAACTGGCTTGTTGAAACTCGCCATCATCAATAGGATTATATTCAATTAAATTGACTTTACTAGGTGCAAACTTACAGAACTTGATCAACGCATCTACATCTCTTTTAGTGTCGTTTATACCTTCCCAAACCACATACTCATAGGTAATTCTATTTTTGGTTTTTGCGTACCAATACTCCAATGCTTCTCTAAGATCTTCCAACGGAAATGTAGCATTGAATGGCATTATTGAGGTTCGTATTTCGTTAATTGCTGAATGAAGCGATACAGCCAGATTGAATTTCACCTCATCATCAGCCATCTTTTTAATCATTTTAGGCACACCTGAAGTCGATACTGTAATACGTTTTGGAGACATGCCCAAACCTTCAGGAGATGTAATTTTATCAATAGCTTTAAGTACATTATTATAATTCATGAGTGGTTCTCCCATACCCATAAATACAATGTTAGTCAATGGTCTGTCAAAATATAAGCGACTCTCATTATCGATGGCTACGACCTGATCAAAAATTTCATCAGGATTGAGGTTTCGCATACGCTTTAATCGCGACGTCGCACAAAACCTACAATCTAAACTACAACCAACCTGACTAGATACACAGGCTGTGGTTCTAGTATTTGTTGGTATGAGAACAGATTCTACAATAAGACCATCATGAAGGCGAACAGCATTTTTAACAGTACCATCAGAGCTACGTTGCATTTGATCAACTTTGATGTGATTGATTACAAAGTTGTCTTCAAGTTTTTGTCGGGTTTCTTTTGAAATATTGGTCATATCTTCAAAAGTGTGTGCCCCCTTATTCCATAACCATTCATAGACTTGATTTCCACGAAAGGCCTTATCCCCTTCCTTGACGAAAAAGTCTCTTAGTTGTTCTTTAGTTAATGCGCGTATGTCTTTCTTTTTGGTGCTCATAAGTTTTGCAAAAATAGATAAATAATATGACGATATCTGCATTAGTGGTTGAAACGGCATCCTTTTTACGTCAGTTCGAGTGATGCAACCAAAGGGAAGCATTGTATCGAGAACCTGTAAAAAGATATAGTGTAAAACACGACTCTACGAAGTTTATACGAAGTAGAGGAATGCCCAAATAAAAAAAGCCTCTTAAAAAAGAGGCTCTTCATGTTATGTTATCTTGTTTAGATAATTAGCATCGCATCTCCATAGGTGTAGAAACGGTACTTTTCTTTTACAGCTTCTTCGTAAGCCTTTTTCATAAACTCATGACCTGCAAATGCAGAAACCATCATTAATAGTGTCGACTTTGGTGTATGAAAGTTTGTAATCATACAGTTAGCAATACTAAAGTCGTAAGGAGGGAAAATAAATTTATTGGTCCATCCTGAGAATTCATTAAGCATTCCATTTGAAGACACTGAACTTTCGATAGTTCGCATAGCGGTTGTCCCAACAGCACACACACGTTTTTTATCTACAATTCCTTTATTGATAATTTCGGTAGCTTCTTTAGTAATAAAGATCTCTTCGCTATCCATTTTATGTTTTGACAAATCTTCAACCTCAACTGGGTTAAATGTTCCTAAACCAACGTGAAGTGTAACTTCTGGCAAATGAACACCTTTGATCTCTAATCGTTTTAATAAGTGTTTCGAAAAGTGCAAACCTGCTGTAGGCGCAGCAACTGCTCCTTCGTTTTTAGCAAAAATTGTTTGGTAGCGTTCTTCATCCTCTGGCTCTACATCTCGCTTGATATATTTTGGTAATGGCGTTTCACCAAGTTCCGTTAATTTTCTTCTAAACTCACCATACGATCCGTCGTAAAGGAAACGTAATGTTCTGCCTCTTGACGTTGTATTATCGATAACCTCAGCGACTAAAGTTTCGTCTTCGCCGAAATACAGTTTATTTCCAATTCTGATTTTACGAGCAGGATCTACTAATACATCCCAGAGACGTTGTTCTTCATTTAACTCTCTTAACAAGAATACTTCAATTCTGGCACCTGTTTTTTCTTTATTCCCATACAAACGTGCAGGAAACACCTTGGTATTGTTCAAAATCATCACATCACCTTCATCAAAATAATCAATGACATCTTTAAATAATTTGTGTTCGATTGTTTGATTTTTTCGATCCAAAACCATTAATCGAGATTCGTCTCTAATATCTGATGGACGTTCTGCTAATAATTCTTCTGGAAGGTCAAAATTGAAGTGTGATAATTTCATCTGTAAGTTTTTATTTGTCTCAGTTTGGCAGATGGAATTCGTCTTTTGGTATTTTAGAAATTATTATCTAAATATACTGTGACTCATTTCATCTGCTATATTTTTATTTTAGAAGTTGCAAATATACAATCTCAACATAGGGGTTGTCAAGTAAAATGCGGTATTTATTTAGAAAACTTAAATCCTATCGATTCTAAATCCTCCCAAAACGTAGGATATGATTTAGAAACCACCATATGATCTTCTATAAAAAGTGTCGTTTTAAGTGCTAGTGGTGCGAAAGCCATAGCCATTCTATGATCGTTATATGTAGCAATTGAGACCTCATTTTCAATGTTAGAAGTTGCGTGTAATTTTAGGTTATCTTCAGTGATATCAACTGTTGCTCCTAGTTTTTCCAATTCGTTCTTCAGTGCAACTAATCGGTCTGTTTCTTTGATTTTCAGGGTATGTAATCCATCCAATACACAGTTAACTCCTAAACCAAGACATGTAACCGCAATAGTTTGTGCAATATCTGGTGAATTATTGAGCTGAAATTGTAAATGCTGCGATTGATGACTCTCAATTTTTTTTAGTGTTATACTATCCGTTTCAAAACTGGTTTGAACTCCGAAAGCCTGATATAATTCTGCTAGAACAGAATCACCTTGCAAAGATGTTTTCCTGTAAGCGGATAGTGTGATTTGTGTACCAATTGGACTTAAAGCAATAATACTATAAAAATAAGAAGCTGAAGACCAATCTGACTCCACAACCAAAGTGCGAGATGATAGCTTTGAATGTTTAGGCTGCACAGTGATCACCTGATCTTTAAATCTTGTTTCAATTCCTACTTGGCGTAACAGATCTAATGTCATGTTAATATATGGAACTGATGTTATTTTTCCTTCTAAGCTTAGTTCTAATCCGTTTTCCAAACGGGATGCGATAAGCAATAATGCTGAAATGTACTGACTACTCACATTGGCTTTTAGAGTCACCTTATCTTTAACAAGGTTAGCGCCTTTTATATGTAATGGCGGACATCCATGTTGTTCTGTATACGATATGTTTGCACCCAATTGTGTTAAGGCATCAACAAGAATCTCTATTGGTCGTTCTTTCATACGATCAGAGCCTGTGAGCACGACCTCTCTTCCATTTTGCATAGCGAAATACGCTGTTAAAAAACGCATGGCTGTTCCTGCATGGTGTATATCGATAAGGTTTGAAGTTGACGACAGTGCTTTTGCCATGACTTTGCTATCATCGGAGTTAGACACATTAGCGATCTCTAATTCTGGGTATAAGGCCTGTAATAATAATAATCTGTTAGATTCACTCTTAGAACCTGTAATTGTGATCTTTGACTGTGTATTGATGTCTGATTTATGAAGCTTGATTCTCATAAAAAAATTCCTGCCTGAGCAGGAATGGATTATTTTAGTTTTTCATTATTGTGATGCCTGTCGTGATCTCGTTTGGTTTTTTTATCCATTTTATTGTCGAAAGCACTTTGCAGATCTATTCCTGTTTGATTTGCCAGACACAAAACTACAAAAACTACGTCTGCCAGCTCCTCACCAAGATCTTTATCTTTGTCACTTTCCTTTTCGCTTTGTTCGCCATAGCGTCTTGCTATAATTCTGGCCACTTCACCGACCTCCTCAGTAAGCTGAGCCATATTAGTAAGCTCATTAAAATATCTAACACCATGCTCCTTTATCCAGGTATCAACGTCGCGTTGTGCATTTTTTAAATCCATGATTACACTTTTTTAAGTACTACCTGCTCTGCTTGCTTTTCAACTACCTTTCCAAAAAAATCTTTAAATACCGAATAATCATCTGAACTAATAATTGAAGCATTCATTTCAAGTATAATATTCAATTGTAGAAATTTACCATTTTCTTTGATGATATAGGTGAATTTAGCATCACTATTTTTAAATTCGAAGACTTCACTCTGTGGGAGAGATTCCACCTGATAACCTTCAGGCAACATAATATTGATCATGTATTTGTCCTCAAACGGAAATGCAAAATCTATAGGATATTGTCGTTCTTCTAATTTAAAAGGATTTTCTTTTGTACTTAGAAAGAGCATTGGTGAAAAATAAAGATTATCGCCTATTTCATCTACACCATCACGCAACAGATAGTTATATGAAAGTTTAACCGGTTGTGTAATGTCTTTATCATTTTCAAAGCTCAACTCAGACACCTCAATGTCGCCTTTATCCTTTTCGAGTGCTTTAATATGCTCATCATCACTAACACCAGTAAAACGATTACGATAGGATAATGCTAAGTGTTCGGTAATATTTTGTCGGACTTTACCATCAATAGTAAAATCGCTATTGATCTTTACATTGAGTGACGTGGATTCTTTGGCTTTACCAGTTGGTCTCAGGGAGATCCATCCAGATGTGCCATCATCTTTGATCACGCGACCTTGCCAATTCAACGTACGTGTTGGCAATACATTGACCATGCTAAACACATCAGTTGCGTCTAACAAGGCGTAGCTATCCTGACTTTCTACCATACAAATCACATAGTTAAATCCTTTACGTGTTGGATATAATGGAATTCCGTTATTTCTGGTACTCACTAAGACAGGATTTGCATTAACCCCTTGTGACCTCAGCATGGCAATTAATAACAAGTTAATATCAGCAACATTTCCTTCACCTTCTATATAGGCTTTACGAGTTCCTTTTTGTGCTCTAAACCCATAAACACCATTCCATTTTACTTTCGACTTCACAAAAGATTGTAGTAAGAATGCTTTCTGAAAATCATTATTGGCTTTACTTGCTAAAGCGGCTACTTCATCTTTAAAAAATCCAGACCTGTTGAGTTGATTTCCAAAATCGGAATCGTCATAAATAGACTTAGACACCTTTTCCCAGGTTGCTGAAAACGATTTTTCCACAGCGCCATAACTATTCAAAATAGCCGATAGTTCCATACTCATTTTCGCTCTGTAATTATCCATATTGCCAGCAAATGCTTCACCTTTGAGTGCAGGAATATTATACTCTTCTGCTTTAATAACTTGCTCTTTATAGTCAAAAGTACCCGTTGATATTGTGGTACCAGGAGTTGTATTTTTGGCGATGTAATTTTTTTTATTAGCAATTGTAGCACTATTAGCTTTAGTAGATTCGATCAAATTAGGATAATAAAATGCCTTAGGGTTAATTTGCTTATTGTAACGGTAATATTCTGGTGTAGACACACTAAAATCAAACTTATCTATAGGTATTGCGTATTGAAAATTAATATCATCAATAGCTAAAAACGGAGAGACAATTTCATATTTATACTCGATAATACAACCATCCTGAATATTAGGTAATGTAATTGTATTAATTTCTATAAAGTCGTTGGCTTCTTCTTCAAATACGCCATCTTTCTTTAATTTTTCTTTTTTAACTTTTCCTCCCTCTAAAGTGTACGTATATCCTTTGAGATTAGACAATTTTTCTTTGCTTCCAGCACCAGCTTCATAGAGTAAAATTTTATGTGTAGCCCAATCGTACCCTTCCTTGTTATATATTTTTATACGCTTGTAAACTTCTCTATGTTGTTCAAAACCTTTATCTCCAGTAAAAAAGAAATAAATATTCTCATTTTTATAAAGAACAGCTGCACTGGCTGTAGAATCTGATGGATGTTGTTTTTGATTTAATTCCTCTTTAGATACTTTTCCAAATTTAAAATTTTGTGCTGGCGTGGTCCATACAAATGCAAAGCAAATAATGGTGGTGAAAATGTATTTCATAAATGTTAGGTTGATTTAGTTGGTTAGGACAATTTTGGTTTTATCATGTTTAACAATTTTAGACATAAATGCTCTAAACTCGTCGTATTCTTCTTTTGGATAATAGCCTTTATTTAAGATTTGAGTTCTTTTGTAGACTAATGTATGATCTGATTGTTTTTCTATGGAAAACTTATAGACTCCAAACTTGTTAGAGATCTCTACAGGTTTTGGCATAGCCTCAACAGTCAAAGCAGGATCTATCTCTATAATAAACTCATCGGTATCGGTGTAGCCTCTTTCAATTTCAAAATCTAAAGTTCGTTTCGTATATCGTGTTGGAATCTTTTTTATTCGGTTATACACATTAGGTTGAAATAACAATCGCTTACCACTTTTATTGGCAAAATTAGAGGATGACATTGTTATTGTTTCAGTAAACACAACATCGTCTTTATCATTATCAAAATTAATAGACTCAACAGAAAGGTTGTTGATGTAATCCCAGTAATTCTTAAAGTGTAATTCCTGATCTCTTTGCGGTTTATTCTGAATACCTTCATGAAGCGCATACTGATAGCCCTTGGTGGTTATGGTCACATCACCTTTAATGGCGCCATCTGGAGACAACTTAACTTTTGCTTTTGTTGTTTGAAGATTGTCTTCTGTGCTGTACGTTGTTGTATGAACTATTTTTCCACCTTCAGGAGTAACCAACAAGGCATCTCTATCATCTGTAAAACTGGCAATAAAACCGAAGGGATTAGTTTGACTGGTACATTCTAACCAGATATTCTCATCCTCCCGAGGAATACAAAGCACAACATGATTACCTTCAGTAGCTGAAAAATCCTTATCAATACTGGTCAATTCTCTTCCACCATAGATGACTGTATAATGTGAATCTACACCCACTTCTTTCAATAACGCTTTTGTATAATTGGTCAACCCTTTACAATCGGCATAACCTAAACGCTCTACATCTTTTGCCAGCATGGGTTTCCAACCTCCAATACCAATTTGCACACTGATATAACGTGTTTTATCTTGCATGTACTGATAAACAATTTTGGCTTTCTCAATATCAGAATCGGCATTTTTTGTGAGTTCGATAATTTCTTCCTTTATATGATTTGGCAACTCTTCGGTTCCGGTTAGTAGCTTATCATACATCCATTTACCAAAGTCTTCCCAGGTATTGTTAACGCCTTTTACACCTTCCATATCAAATTCGGTCAAAGCTACCTTTAAAGATGGTGCAAAACTTTGAAATGACGGACTATAAGATTCTGGTTTTAGAGACGTCAGATTTTTAGCAGAATAATGATAATCACTATGCATCTCAATATCATAATCTTCAAAATTGGTGGTTTTGATCTTAATATCAATATCCGAATTATTAATGATCTTATATTCTGAGTTTTCAGTACTTACATAGAACCCTTCAATGGGTCTCCATCCCGGAAAAAAAGCAGTACTAGAATATTCCATTTCAACTTCAAACATCACAGTGTATGGATATTTAATAGGTGTATAGTCTAAATATTTAACACGACTATCAGAATACAACGTACCTCCACTTACAGCACTCTCATCTTCAAAATCATTTTTCTTATACTTCTTAAGTTCATCGCCGTTTTTATCGTAAATTTTGGCTTCCAGTGTTTTTATTTTGATATTATCATCATAATGCACTACTGTTCCTTGTTTATAAATACCTTCTTCGTTAAAAATAGTAACAATACGCTTCTTTTTTAAGGTGAATTTATCGTAGTCATCCACTTCTACCTGAGTATCATTATATCGAATAACGGCATTGGATTTGATGAGTAATGCTGGAGGAATGGTGCTTGTGTCAAAAAGAGTTTGATCCTGAGCAAAAGTGATTGTAATAAAAGACATTAAGAACAATGTCAGCAATATTCTGAAACGCATAAGTTAGGGTTTAGCAACGCAGATAATTGTCGTTATCTCAAATATAAAAGTTTTATTGAAACAGCATGTGTAAAAAATCGTAAATCTCGTTTAAGTGCTTATATCTGGGACTTTAGCTTTCTAGCGACATAATGTACGATTAGAATAATAAAACAAGGTATGGCTATATATTTTAATTCGCTCCAAATGACTCGTAGTCCCCATTCAGAAAAAAACTGCTCGACACCAATAGGTGAGACTTTGATGACTTGCGTTGGAAAGAAGTACCTCGAATTCTCAAAAGGAATGAAGAAACCGACACCTTTTCCTCCAGTAGTCATTGCATCTAAAATGCCGTGAGATACAGTAGATAAAAACAAGACAATCATAAAAGTGAGCTTTCTGTTTTTTCCTAACAATAGTGACACAAAGCCACTCCATATCAACGCAAAAAGAATGGAATGTGTAAATCCTCTATGGCCTAAAGGATGTAAATAGTCAATACCAAATTTAAATGCAATTACATCTAAATCTGGAAGTATTGCCGATAGAATAGCTAAGAACACCAATAGCTTATTACTTTTTGAATCAATGACTTTAGTTGTGGTGTAAGCCACTAACCCGTGACCAAAAATTGATGCCATTATTTTTTGTCTTTTGTATCAATAATAATGGTTACAGGTCCGTCGTTAAGTAGCTCTACTTTCATATCAGCTCCAAACTCTCCTGTCTGTACAGATTTACCAAGATCTTTTTCGAGTTGTTTCACAAAAGCTTCATACAAAGGAACTGCAATATATTGCTTTGCTGCCATCATATAACTTGGTCGATTGCCTTTTTTAGTACTCGCATGTAGCGTAAACTGACTCACCACAATAGCATCGCCTCCAGACTGTAATAGCGAGCGGTTCATTACACCATCATCGTCAGAAAAAATACGAAGATTAGAAATCTTATTCGATAACCATTTGATATCCTCTGATGTATCATCATTTACAATTCCAAGAAGAATGAGCAATCCAGAATTAATATCGGCTACTTTTTCACCTTCAATGGTTACTGATGCTTTAGATACGCGTTGAATAACTGCTTTCATAATTTACTGAGCTTCCCAATTATCGGTTCTATAATGTTCATCTTCACCTTCTAAGATTTGAAGGTAACTTCGATATCTTGAATAGGCAACCTCATCATTATCTAGAGCATCTTTGACAGCACATTTAGGTTCTTCGATGTGCAAACAATTATTAAATTTACAATCTTGCTTCAGCGCAAAGAATTCGGGAAAATAATCCCCTACTTCCTCTCGATCCATATCGACTACACCAAAGCCTTTGATTCCTGGTGTGTCGATGATCTTAGCATCAAAACTCAAATCGAACATTTCAGCAAATGTGGTTGTGTGTTGCCCTTGACTGTGTTGGGTTGAAATTTCTTTTGTCTTAAGTTCTAAACCAGGCTCTATAGCATTAACCAATGTGGATTTACCAACACCAGAATGACCAGCAAACATACTTACTTTACCAACCATTAATGATTTAACCTTGTCTACATTTTTTCCAGTTTCCGCAGATATTCCGATGCACTCATACCCTATTTTTCTATAGACATGAGCCAAATACCTTACCTCGTCTAAAGCTTCTTTATCGTAAATATCGATTTTATTAAATAATAATATGGTTTTTACAGAATACGCTTCGGCAGTCACTAAAAAGCGATCAATAAAACTGGTAAAAGTTGGTGGATTATCTATGGTAACCAATAAAAACACCTGATCGATATTAGAAGCAATGATATGGGTTTGCTTGGACAGGTTTACCGATTTCCGAACAATATAATTGACACGATCATGAATATTATGAATGACACCTGTAGTGTCATCGTTATTAGTTTCTAACTCAAAATCCACATGATCTCCAACAGCAATAGGATTTGTACTCTTTATCCCTTTTAACCGAAATTTCCCCTTGATTCTGCATTGATATACAGCACCAAAATCAGTCTTAACGGTGTACCAACTTCCTGTAGATTTGTAAACTATTCCTGTCATTTAAAAAAATATTTAACAAAATAACGATTTTAATTTTTACGAAATCTTATATTAGAGACTTAATTTTAAAACTTAACAACATGAAAAAATTAGTACTATTCATTGCACTCGGATTTTTATCTTTTTCTGATGCACTTGCACAAGTAGAATACAAAATCATTACTAGTGTAGAATCTATTGTTCCAAATGGTTTAGGACGTTCAAGACTTATCTCTGCTAATGATGAAAGAGATTATAAAGAATTTACATCTACAAGAAGTGATGACAAGAAAGAGGACAAAAGAAATAAATCTGACAGAAGTGAGATTAGAGTAAAGAATTTTGAAGAAACTAAACTCTTAAACTTTTTTAACTTAGGAGGAATTCGTTTTCAAAATATTGCGGCTAATGATGCTGTTTTAACTTCAAAAGTAAATACGATGATTGAAGAAGGCTGGGAATTAGCTTTCGTGACTAGTGCAGTTGAAAGTGCTGGAAAAGGTGATGGAAATGGAATTTTTATCACACGATTCTTATTTAAAAGAAACAAGCAATAAACCTCATATATATATTGATAAAAAAGATCGTCAACAGACGGTCTTTTTTTATATCCTGATCGCTTTTTTTGAAGTGATCTGTTTTCCGCGGGAACTCAGGTTAACAATATAGATGCCTGTAGGTTGTTGAGAGAGATCTAAAACCATGTTACAATCTAATTTTGTTCTTGTAGTTTTTAAAATTACACAACCAGTGAGATCTGCAACAGTTACATCAACATCTGGTATATCATTAGGAATCTTTAGATTGAAGATACCATCTCTGGAAGGGTTTGGGTAAAGCTTAGACTGTTCAGCAATATCATTTCTGCTTAATAAATTGTCTTCACAACAGCATACAGTTTCAGTGTAGCAACCTAAACGCTTACCACAACAAACTGTAGTTACTGTTTTATACTTTGGCGTATATCCAATGACGAGAACCTCATCCAGTTGTTCAAACTCATCTAATGTGACCTGTAACTGCTTTTGATCGCCTACACTTAACTCTTTAGTGGCATACCCTAAACTAGAAATCTGTAAGGTGTCTGTTGATTTGGCTTCTATCTCAAAATTGCCCTTTTCATCAGACAATACACCTTTAGTAGAATGTTTGATAATGATATTTACAAAAGGGACTTCTCCTTCGGCATCTAAAATAGAGCCCTTAATCAATTGCTGTGCAGAAGCTGAAAATGTTAAAAGCGTGACGAATAGGAAAAATACATGTTTCATGGTTGGCTTAGATTATTATTTTACACTGCAAACCTATATGAAACCTTAATCAACTAAAATCGATAATGAGTGAATGGTACTTTTGAGTGAGTGAATAAAAAAGCCTCAATTAAATTGAGGCTTTTTTTCTATCCATTAATAATCTTCTCCTGATGATTGATTGATTCCTGATGAATCGCTTTAAATACACGCAAGATAAATTCTTCACTTAGATTTTTTTCTTCACCCTGAAGAATCATTTTGCCAAGAATTTCATTCCAACGTTTAGATTGTAACACAGCAACATTATGATCTTTCTTTAATTGTCCGATATCATCAGCCACATTCATACGCTTTCCTAACATTTCTATCAATTGATGATCGATTACATCAATTTGAGTCCTCATGGTATTAATTCTGTTTTTAAACTCAGTTGCTTCACCTACTTCTTTACGAATACGTAGATCTTCAGTAAATTTAATAAGCGTATCAGGCGTAATTTGCTGAGCAGCATCACTCCATGCATTATCAGGATCGTGATGTGTTTCAACCATTAATCCGTCATAATTGAGATCTAACGCAGTCTGACAAAGATCAAATATGATATCGCGACGTCCAGCAATATGCGATGGGTCTAATATCAATGGTAAATCTGGAAAACGGTCTTGCAGGTCAACAGCAATTTGCCATTCAGGATTATTTCTATATCTGGTTTTTTCATACGTTGAAAACCCTCTGTGGATCACCCCTAAATTTTTGACATCTGCCGTGTAGAAACGTTCTACAGCTCCTAACCATAATGCCAGATCTGGATTTACCGGATTCTTGATCAATACAGTTTTATCTGTTCCTTGTAATGCATCTGCAATTTCCTGAACAATAAACGGACTTACAGTAGTACGAGCACCAATCCATAAAATATCAACATCATGTTTTAATGCCAAATCAACGTGATTGGCATTAGCCACTTCTGTAGTGGTCATCATTCCTGTTTCCTCCTTTGCCTTTTGCAACCATTTTAAACCTAGAGCACCAACACCTTCAAAATTACCTGGTCGTGTTCTTGGTTTCCAGATTCCTGCTCTCAATACTGTAGCATCACTATCTTTCAACTGGTGTGCAATTTTTAAAACTTGTGCTTCGGTTTCGGCACTACATGGTCCAGCGATAACCAACGGATGTTCTAATCCGAATGCATCTAACCAACCTCTCAATTCCTTTTTATTTTCCATAGTTTTTTATTAAGCAATTCCTTTTAATATCTCTTTTATATGATTTGTATTTTTCATTTCGTTGTAGATCTCATCAAAATCATCGGCTTCCATTAAGGATTTAAACTGTTTCAAATTATTGATATACTCTTCTAAAGTCTCTATAACATTGGCTCTGTTTTGTTTAAAAATTGGAGTCCACATCGCAGGCGAACTTTTTGCCAAACGCACTGTACTCTCAAAACCACTTCCTGCCATATCAAAAATATCACGTTCGTTTTTTTCTTTTTCAATAACTGTTTTTCCTAACATAAATGAGCTGATGTGTGATAAATGTGACACATAAGCTATATGTTTATCATGAGCTTCAGGATTCATGTATCGAATACGCATTCCTAAGTCGGAAAATAATTTCAAGGCTTTCTCCTGAAGTTTAAATGTTGTTTTTTCTACTTCGCAAATGATATTAGTTTTCTTCTGAAACAGACCTTGAATAGCTGCTTTTGGTCCAGAAAACTCAGTACCTGCTATAGGATGTGTTGCTAGAAAATTTCGACGTCTATTATGAGATTCAACCGTTTTACAAACCGGAAGTTTAGTAGATCCAACATCGATGACCAAGGTTGAATCTGATATAGCATCCAACACTTTAGGCAATTCTGAAACGGCTTTATCCACAGGTATGGAAAGTATGACCAAATCAGCATTATGTAAATCTTCATAAGTCGCTTTATGATCTATAATTTGAAGCGCTAAAGCTTCGTCCAAATGATCACTATTGGTATCTATTCCGAAGATATCAATATTAGCGTCCATAGACTTCATATCTAAAGCCATGCTCCCACCAATCAATCCAACGCCTATGATGTATATATTATTCATGTTAAGTTAATCTTGCTAATGCTTCTTCTAAATCGTCTTGAGATGCGCAAAGTGAAATTCGTATGTATCTACTTCCATTAGTTCCAAAAATGGTACCAGGCGCTATAAAAATGGATTTTTCTTTTAATATGAGATCTACATATTCTTCAGCATCTAAATAGTCTGGTAATTTTGCCCAAACAAATAATCCGGCTGCACCAACGTCGTAAGTACAATTTAGAGCCTCAGCAATTTGCCATACTATTTTCCGACGTTGCTCATAAACGCTATTAAGACTTAGATACCAAATATCTGAACAGTTTAGCGCTTCAATAGCACCTTTTTGAATACCCAAAAACATTCCAGAATCCATATTACTTTTCACACGTAAAACGGCATTTATGTATTCACTTTTCCCTAATACCATACCTACACGCCAACCTGCCATATTAAAGGTTTTACTTAAGGAGTTCAACTCTAAGCAAACATCTTTAGCATCTTTATATTTAAGGATACTTCTTGGGTATCGATTCAGTACAAAGCTGTAAGGATTATCATTAACAATTAAAATATCATTGCGCTTGGCAAAGGTGATGAGATCTTCAAATAATTTGTTAGTGCCTTGTGCTCCTGTTGGCATGTGCGGATAGCTTACCCACATGAGTTTTACATTTTCCAGACCACGTTTTTCTAAAGCTACAAGGTCTGGAAACCAATTATTCTCTTCAGTCAGATCATAAAATACAGGAGTAGCTCCAACCAAATTAGTCACCGATTTATAGGTTGGATAACCCGGATTTGGAATCAATACTTCATCGCCTTTGTTTAAAAATGCCATTGAAATGTGCAAAATCCCTTCTTTACTTCCCATGAGTGGCAAGACTTCAGTCAACGGACTCAAGGGCACATTAAAGTGTGTCTTATAGAAATTAGCAATAGCTTCTCTTAGTTCTGGTATTCCTTGATAGCTTTGATATTTGTGAGCACCATCTTCATTAAAGGTTTCAACAAGTGCGTTGAGTACGCGCTCTGGCGGATTGAGATCCGGACTACCAATACCTAAGTTTATAATAGGTTTCCCCTGAGACTTCAGTAATCTTACCTCACGTAATTTTTTTGAAAAGTAATACTCTTCTACATTTTTTAGTCGGTCAGCAATCTGTATCATAGTCTTGCATTTTTATATTCTCCCAAAACTTTAAAATCCTGAGCCATTATTTCCATAATGGATTTAGCTTTTTTGTAATCGTCATAGGCCTCAAAAGTGATATCTACAAAAAAAGCATATTTCCAAGGTGTCTTAATTTTTGGCAGTGATTGTATCTTGGTTAAATTTAACTTACAATCACTTAAAACATTCAAAATAGTCGCTAAACTTCCTCTTTTATGGTCTAATTCAAATTTTACCGACGCTTTGTTTATTTGAGCTTCTGATATTTCAGAATTTTTAGTTTTTACAACAAAAAAGCGGGTTTCATTGTGTTTAATTGTTTGAATGCTCTCTGAAATAATCTGCAAATCAAAGAGTTGAGCTGCTAATTTTGACGCAATAGCCGCTGTATTTTTAGTTTGATGCTTCTGAATGCGTTGAGCGACTTCAGCAGTATCCTTATCCTCAATTAATTTGATATGCGGATATTGTTTGAAGAACTCTTTACATTGTAGAAGTGCCATTGGATGCGAATATACTTCTTTAATATCATCAATGGACTGCCCATGCAAAGCCATTAAATGATGTTGAATATCTAAATAATGCTCTCCAACAATGTGAAGGTTATGGTGATCTATCAGTGCGTAATTTGGTATGATAGATCCAGCTATTGAATTTTCAATAGCCATAATAGCAGCATCAGTTGTTTGACTTATTATACTATCAACAACTTTATCGAAAGTAAGATACTCATTAACAAGAATTGTGTCATCAAAGAATTGTTGTGACACAATGTGATGAAATGATCCTTTAATTCCCTGTATGGCGACTGATTTTATCATAAAAAAAGTCTCGATTTTCATCGAGACTCATAGTATTATTATTTTATATAAATTATACATACAACGTCTCTCTCTTTTCGTTAAAAAAGAAATAAAACCAGCTATAATATGTATGATTTAGTGTATTCATATCGTTATTAGATTGCTAATGTAATTATTATTTTAAGAAATCAAAATTGTTAACCCATATTTTTAGGTTTAACATTTCAGTTTTAAAGAATTCTTAATTTAAATCATCGCATTAGTTATAATTAGTATTTTTGAATAAACAAATTGATATATGTCTATTGAAGTAGAAAATGTTTCTAAAGTTTATGGCGAACAAAAAGCGCTTGATAACATTTCATTTACTGTAAATAAAGGTGAAATTGTAGGTTTTTTAGGTCCGAATGGTGCAGGAAAATCTACGCTTATGAAGATCTTAACTACTTATATCAATGCCACCAAGGGTATTGCCAAAGTTAGTGGTTTCCATGTAGAAACTGATAAGAAAGCTGTTCAAAACAATGTTGGATATCTGCCAGAACACAATCCGTTGTACTTAGACATGTATGTTAAAGAATATCTTACATTCAATGCAGGTGTGTACAAAACATCGAAATCCAGAATTCAAGATGTCATAGAACTCACAGGTCTATCACCCGAAGCTCACAAAAAAATCGGTCAATTATCTAAAGGATATCGTCAGCGTGTTGGACTCGCTAATGCGTTGTTACATGATCCATCAGTTCTTATTTTAGATGAACCTACAACAGGTCTTGATCCTAATCAATTGGTGGATATCAGACATTTAATAAAAAATATTGGTAAAGATAAAACGATCTTTTTATCTACACATATCATGCAAGAGGTTGAAGCCATTTGCGATCGTGTGATCATTATCAACAAAGGACAAATTGTAGCCGATAAAAAGCTTAAAGACTTACGTGATGATCAAGAACAAACTGTTGTGGTTGAATTTGATTATCGTGTGGAAGACACGTTTTTACTAAAACTTCCAAATGCTAAGACCGTAAAGAATATTCATGATTTCACTTACGAGATTACGTTCTCTACAACAGAAGACATGCGATCTCACGTATTTGATTTTGCTCATGATAATGAATTGAAGATTCTTCAGCTCAATCAGAAAAATGCAAGTTTAGAAAGTCTGTTCAGAGAGTTGACTTCAGAATAAATTATTCAAAAATAAGTTGTCCTGTGTAAAACTGTTCTACATCAACAGTTACAGGAGTATTTACTAAGATTACATCACCTGTACTTCTAATTTCACCTATTATAGATTGCTGTGCATTGATGATCATATCATTACTACTCCTCTGAAAAACAGTCATGTCTTGAGTAATAAAATGACGTCCTTCAAAGCGTGCATCTCCTGAGAAAAAGCCAACATAGGCTGTATTGGCCTGACCAGAAATAAAGCAGCTTGACAAATTATTAACTACCACTCTAAAGTTGTCACAGTTGACTTCTAATATGAAATTACCATCTGTGTTAACATTGTTCTCTTCATTAAAATCTTCAGAAATTAACTCTAAAGAATCGTAAGTCAGCACACCATTACTTCTAACTGGCAAACTAGATCCATTAGTAATTTTTGTCAAATTTGGCGCACTTACAAACACCTTTGTTAATCCATAATCTCTGGTTAGATTACACGAATTATTATTATATACCTTAAGTTGTCCCTCCTCTACAATAACTTCAATATCTTCCATGAGATATTCTCCAGTTTGGACTGTGACTCCTTGTACAGGTGCATCTGTAATAATTAATTCAACACGTGGAAAAACTATAATTTCAGAAAAAGCATTGACATCAAAGTCTTTTTCGATAATGTCTCCAGCATTTTGAAAACAATCAGGCACATTCTCGCCATTACAAGACCAGAGTACAATTGACAACAATATAATTACAACACCTCTCATATTCTATAATCTTACACCTATTCCAAATTCAACAGCTTCAGCTTTTGCTCCATGCGATTTTAAGGTAACAGCACCAAAGAATCTATCTCCAAAATAACGTTTGAGTCCAATTCTATTGTACACTTGCCCTTCAAAATCATAAGGATAATATACATAGTAACCCAATTGGGTTATAATAGACATTTTATTAATAAACAGCTCATGTCCAACAAATACACCTAAACGTTTCCAATCCTCATCACCTTTGACATTGAGTTCAGGAAATGCTACAGAATAAAAATAAATCAATTCCTCCAAAAACTTTGAAAAGAAAACTTCTGTACCTAATTGAATGGCACTTTTTCTATTCAAACGTTTATCGGCATAAGCAGATATAATATAAAACGGATATTGGCCTAAACCAATAATATCACTTTCATTCACGCCAGATCTAAATACAAGATTGTACTTGATAGGTTCCTTATAGGTTTTCTCTTCGGAAGATGGTATATATTCAGGTGTATTTTCATAATCAAACACATAATTGGTTCCGAGGTGGAATGCTATAGTATTCGTTGATGTATTTGGCGCTCTGAAATTTGCATTAGAATAATGAATGAGAGAAATACCAGCCTGCAAACCAAATCCTTTAAACAGGTTTTCCTTTTTATAATCGAGCATCACGTAGGTTGTACTCAGTAAATCTGATCCATAGGCACTGTTTCTAAAGTTAGTCACTTTATCATATGGATTAGTTGTGTAAGCAATACCTTGACCGATACGCAAATTCAAATGTCGTTTTAAAAAATAGAAGTTGTAATGTGCGTAGAGTCCGTAATTTTCACCAAGTGTTCGGTCTTTCATATTCTGATAAACGAAAGAAAATCCCCAATCTGGATAATTATAGCGACTTTCCCAGTCTTCATATCCGAAAGTTTTTCGGTTATAGCTCAAAATCAATCCTGTAGGATGTCCTGTAATTAAATGTGAAATATCCGAATTATGCTCAAAGATGGTTCCGTAGTATACACTGGCATCAATACTGAATACATTAGGATCTTTATCTTGAGCTAATACAGAACTACAAAGCAAGTAAAAAAAGCAGGTAAAAAAACGCTTCATTAAATTTAGTTATGGGGCAAAAATAACATTTTTAATGACAGTCTTAGTTTTTAGATTTCTCAATAAAATCGTAAATCGATTTTGTCAAATCAACTATAGTTTGATTCTTTGAAAAATCTTCCCATGTAATTTCATTTTTTCTAACTTTTTCAAGAACGATTTGACTTAACTCAGCCTTTGGAATAAACGTGCCTAGAGATTTATCTTCATTAACTTTATAAATAGATTTATTTAATTCAGTAATCTTTAGATCGTTTAAAAACTCACCGATGTATTTACTTTTATATTTTTCAGATTTAACATCTTTTAAAGATGCATCAATTCTTTTCTGAATATTTGCCTTGTTTTTTTTGACATCATTTTTATTACAGAATTCTATCAAAACTTTTTTCCAAACTGAATCGCTAAGTAGGTTCTCTATCTCTCGATATGGTTTTGTTGTTTTATATTCAAAGCCATCTGTAGATTTCGCTATTTCTTCAATATTATTATGTTTAGCATCCTTACCTGAATCTAAATCTGACAGTAATAAAATTCTATTATTTAAAGCATAAGAGGTGATCAAGTCTTTAACTTCATCATAATCATTAGTGCCTTTTTTAAAGTTATAATGTACCAAATTAGAGCCTGCATATTCAAAAAATGCAAAATCAATATCTTCTCGAGGTTTAGCTTTTTTATATTCTTCACAATAAGCTAGCAAAAAGGCCTTAATAAAATACCTATCAGAAACACCTTCAACCCAAATACTAGAATTTGCTAAAAAAACTGAAGAATTATTAACTCCTAAATCTCTTAGCATTTGATTATCTCCAGCATTAACATTTCTTATCAAGAACTTATCCTTCTTTAAGGAGCTAAATGAGTAAATGGAAACATTATCCTTTTCTAAAGTTAAATCCAAAAAGTGATTAGAATGAGAAACTATAATATAGGTTAAATCTTTTTCAGTTAAAATCGGATTAGATGTAATTTGCTCCAGAAATAAGCGTTGATAACCTGGATGTAAATTAAGCTCAGGTTCATCTATAAAAACCATAGAATTCTTATCTGCCAAGAATATTTTATACATCAGAATAATTAATGCCTGAACTCCATCTCCCAAATTATGTAGGGATTTAGTATTATCACCAATATATATTTCTATTAAATCTTCATCTTCAATTCCCTCATCTTTACGATGAATATTGAAATTTGCTATGATGTCTATATCCTTTCCATTGAAAAAATTATCTCTTAAAAACCTTTCAAATGCATGAAAACGATTTCTTTTCTCCTTGCGACTATTTCTAACATTAACTATTTCGTTGTATAAACTAAGCCCTGTAAAAATATCGATATTATCTCTAAGGCTACTATAATTCTTTCTTATTGTGTCATGAAATATATCTTCTCGTATTTTTTTTGTCTCTAAGATTGAGTTGTCACCTTTTATTTCTTGAATTTTAAATAATGAATGAGCAGATCTTAATGTTGGTATATATATTTTCTTATTTATATATGTTTTACGATACTTTATTAGGTTTAAAACTCGGGTAAAAATCTCGCTAATTTTGAGGTAATGAGAGCTTTTGCGTGAAAAAGTTACACCTGAAGTTTCTATCCTACCGTTATAAATTCCACGAAAAAAAGAACTATTTAGAGGCAATTTCCTAGACTCAATAAACTTGAAAATGAGATTTATTTTATCAAATGCTGCAATATTACTTTTTATTTCTTTTACAAAAGTTTCTATATTAGTTTCAGTAGAAATTTTGGAAAGAAAAATAACTTCCGACTGATTAAACTTAAGTTCGTCTATTAAAGTTTCCCCATATTCTTTTACCAATATCGCAATAGGATGAGAAGTTAACTTTAATTTTAAATCTAAGCTCTCAATAGATTTGTTATACTCATCAACTAAATTGAGCAAATATTTAGTGTTATTAATTCCATCTATTTTGGTCAAATTCATGAAAGTTCTTAGGAACCTACTCTTCCCACTATTATTTGCTCCAATAAATATGTTTATAGAGTTAAAATTATATAAATATTTTAATGACTCCTCTGCTTTAATATTTAAATAATAATTATTAAAATTGGACTCCTTGTTGTAATCTAAATATATATCGTAAGTATCCTTCATATCTTTATTTAAAATAAAAATACGATTTCTATTTCAATAATTCCAACGAACATTATTTACATTAAAACACCTGCGACGCAACAGCTTTTATATTATCACTTTTTCCCATCGAATAATAATGCAACACTGAAATTCCAGCATTTTGAAGCGCTTTAGATTGTTGAACACACCACTCTACTCCAACTTGCCTCACCGCTTTATTGTCTTTACACTTTACAATTTCGACAATTAGATCTTCAGGTAAATCTACATGAAACCGATGCGGAATCAAGTTGAGTTGCTTTTTGGTTGCAATGGGTTTTAGACCAGGAATAATTGGAACTGTGATACCTGCATTTCTACATTTCTCAACAAAACTAAAGTACTTCTCGTTGTCAAAGAACATTTGAGTCACAATGTACTCTGCGCCATTTTTTATTTTCTTTTTCAGAAAATGGATATCACTATCTAAGCTTGGTGCTTCGGCATGTTTTTCGGGATAAGCTCCCACTCCAACACAAAAATTAGTTGGTGATGTGTTTTCTAAAGCCTCATCAAGATAAGTGCCTTGGTTTAATTCTGAAATTTGATGCACCAGATCACTGGCATAATGATGACCCTCTGGTTCAGGCTTGAAATAAGTTTCAGTTTTAACTGCATCTCCACGAAGTGCCATCACATTATCAATACCTAAAAAATCCAGATCGATAAGAAAGTTTTCTGTATCCTCTTTGGTAAATCCTCCACACAAGATATGAGGAATTGCATCCACACCATATTTATTTTGAATTGCTGCACAAATCCCAACAGTTCCAGGTCGCTTTTTTACAATTTGTTTTTTTAACAGACCATTACCAACATCTTTATAGGTGTATTCTTCCCGATGATAAGTCACATCAATAAAAGGTGGTTTAAACTCCATCAATGGATCAATATTATCAAAAATAGATTGAATATGTTGGCCTTTTAGAGGCGGTAATATCTCAAATGAAAATTGTGTATTTCCATTGGCATTTTTTATGTGTTCAGTTACTTTCATATTAAGTTATTCATGTCACAGAGGCAACTAGTAATGCTGTTACTGCCAACAATAATAATTGTAGGGCAAACCTTATTTCTGATTTATACTTTTTAATACTCTTCATACCTTAAATTTTGATACAAGATTACTAATTGATTACGATCTAATTGTGAGTATATTCCTAAGAAATCGTTAAGTTTCATTAAGATTTGGATTAAGCCACTTTCTGGCTTCATCTTCACTAATATGCCGTCGTTTGGCGTAATCTTTTAATTGATCATCGCTTATTTTTCCTAATCCAAAATACTTAGCTTGCGGATTAGCAAAATAATAACCACTTACACTTGCTGCTGGCCACATTGCTAAATTTTCGGTAAGTTTTACACCAATATTTTTTTCTACATCTAACAGATTCCAAATTGTATTTTTTTCCAAATGATCAGGACATGCTGGATAACCAGGTGCTGGTCGAATACCTCGGTATTGTTCTTTAATTAATTCATCATTGGATAAATCTTCATGTCTAGCGTAACTCCAATAGACAGTTCTCACTTCCTTGTGTAAATATTCCGCAAAAGCTTCGGCTAAACGATCAGCTAATGCTTTTATCATAATTGCATTATAAACATCATTATCAGCTTCAAATTGCGCAGCCAGTTCATGAGTTCCGAAACCTGTAGTAACACAAAACGCACCAATATAATCTTGTTTATTTAAGGTTTTAGGTGCAATAAAATCAGCCAATGCCAAATTTGGAATACCTTCTCTCTTTTTAAGCTGCTGACGTAGTGTTAAAAATATTGCTTTCACATTACCAGCATCATCATAGACTTCAATATCATCATCGTTAATGGTTTTAGCAGGGAATAGTCCAAAAACAGCCTTTGCTTTCAGTAAGTCTTCATCAAATACGCGCTTAAGCAAGTATTGTGCATCTTTAAACAAGTCGGTTGCTTGTTGCCCAACAATATCATCATTTAAAATGTCTGGAAATTTTCCATGGAGATCCCAACTTCTAAAAAACGGACTCCAATCGATATAGGATTCTAATTTGGTAATATCGAAATCGCTTATAATCTGCAGACCGAGTTGCTCTGGTTTTACAATTTCAGAAGTCGTCCAATCCATATGAAATTTATTTTTTCGAGCACTTTCTAGAGTTAGATATTTTTTGTGCTTTCCACGATCTAAAAACTTAGCACGAAATGTATCATATTCTTCTCTTATTTGTGCTTTATAGATATAGCTATCCTCCTGTAATAAATTACCAACAACGGTTACAGCTCTTGACGCATCATTTATATGAACCACAGCATGGTCATAATTTGGTGCAATTTTTACAGATGTATGTGCCTTGGAAGTGGTAGCACCACCAATGATTAATGGAATCGTTAAATTCTCCTTTTTCATAGCTTTCGAGAGATATACCATTTCATCTAATGATGGTGTTATTAAACCACTTAATCCAATGACATCTACATTTTCTTTGATTGCTGTTTCAATAATTTTTTCTGGCGGAACCATAACACCCAAATCGACAATTTCATAATTATTACAGCCTAAAACCACGCTGACAATATTTTTACCAATATCATGAACATCACCTTTTACAGTAGCCATTAAAATTTTACCAGCGAACTCTTGTTTTCCCTCTTTTTCAGCCTCAATAAATGGCTGCAAATAGGCAACTGCTTTTTTCATCACACGTGCTGATTTTACAACTTGAGGTAAAAACATTTTTCCACTTCCAAAGAGATCACCAACCACATTCATGCCAATCATAAGATGTCCTTCTATGACTTGAATAGGTCTAACAGATAACACACGAGCTTCTTCAACATCGTCTATAATAAAGGTATCTATACCTTTAACTAAAGCGTGAGTAATGCGCTCTTGTAAAGGTGCATTTCGCCATTCTAGAACTTCTATATTATCTACTTTTTTCTGTCCTTTTACGGTTTCAGCAAATTCTATTAATCGCTCTGTTGCTCCATCATCTCTATCAAAAAGTACATCTTCAACATGCTGTAATAAATCCTTCGGAATCTCATCGTATACCTCAAGCATTGTTGGGTTGACAATTCCTAAATTCATTCCGTGTTGAATCGCGTGATATAAGAATGCTGAATTGATAGCTTCTCTAACCACAGTATTTCCTCTGAATGAAAACGACACATTGCTCACTCCACCAGAGACATTGGCATGTGGTAAATGCTCACGAATCCATTTAGTAGCTCTAAAAAAGTCTAATGCATTTAAACGATGTTCATCCATCCCTGTAGCTACAGGAAAAATATTAGGATCAAAAATGATATCCTGTGGTGGAAAATTCACCTTCTGTAATAAGATGTCATATGAACGTTTGCAAATTTCTATTCGTCTTTGATATGTATCAGCCTGACCTTTCTCATCAAAAGCCATTACAATTACTGCTGCGCCATAACGCTTCACCAATGTTGCTTGTCGGATAAACTCTTCCTCTCCCTCTTTTAGACTAATAGAATTGACTACACTTTTTCCTTGTACAACACGCAATCCTGCTTCAATAATTTCCCATTTAGAGCTGTCGATCATTATTGGAATTCGCGCAATATCAGGCTCTGATGCAATAAGGTTAAGAAACTTGATCATTGCGTGCTTCCCGTCGAGCATACCTTCATCCATATTGACATCGAGAATTTGTGCACCACCTTCAACTTGATCTCTTGCCACATCTAAGGCTTCATCAAATTTTTCGTCTTTAATTAATCGGAGAAACTTTCGTGATCCAGTAACATTTGTTCGCTCTCCAACATTGATAAAATTACTCTCTGGAGTAACGACCAATGGTTCAAGGCCTGATAAGGTTAAATATGCTTTAGTGTGACGTTCTCCCATTATACTTCAACATTAATTTCTCTTGGTTTATATGTATTAGCAACCTCAGCAATTGCTTTAATATGTTCTGGATTTGTTCCGCAGCAACCTCCAATGATATTTACCAAACCATCTTTTAAGTAGGCTTCAATCAATAGTTGCATCTGCTTAGCCGATTGGTCATACTCACCAAATGCATTAGGCAAGCCTGCATTGGGATGTGCTGATGTGTAGTATTGAGTTTCATATGATAAGCGTTGTAAATACGGCTTGAGCTGTTCTGCTCCTAAAGCACAATTAAAACCGACACTTAACAAAGGCACATGAGAAATTGAAGTTAAAAACGCTTCTACCGTTTGACCCGATAATGTTCTACCTGAAGCATCTGTAATAGTGCCAGATACCATTATTGGAATATCTATTTGACACTCTTCTTTGACTTCTTCAATAGCAAAAAGAGCTGCTTTAGCATTTAGTGTGTCAAAAATAGTTTCTACCAGTAACACGTCTACTCCTCCATCAATCAAAGCTTCCACTTGTGTTTTATAAGCCACACGTAATTCTTCAAAAGTAATCGCGCGATACTCAGGTTTATTAACATCTGGAGACATGGAGGCCGTTTTATTGGTAGGACCAATACTACCTGCTACAAATCGAGGTTTCTCAGGATTTTGTTTTGTGAATTCATTCGCAACTTGTTTGGCAATTTTAGCCGATTCGAAATTAAGTTCGTAAACTAAATCCTCCATGTTATAATCAGCCATAGCAACTGTTGTCCCTGAGAAAGTATTGGTTTCTACAATATCAGCTCCTGCTTCAAAGTATTTACGATGAACTTCAGCAATGGCTTGTGGTTGTGTTAAAGACAATAGATCATTATTTCCTTTTAATGGTGTTGGATAATCTTTAAACCGTTCGCCTCTAAAATCGCTTTCGGAGAAATTATAGCGTTGTAGCATGGTTCCCATAGCACCATCAAGGACTAAAATTCGTTTTGATACTTCTTCTCTTATTCTACTCATTTTCATAATCTGTAAAACAAACATCAAAAACTCATGACGAGCTTGTGTTGTCTGTAGGTTAAATGAAAATGTTATCAAGAAAAAGAGTAACTACAGATGGGTAATTACTTTTGAGTTATCTATCTAAATCGCAATAAATGAATCACGCTTTTAAGTAGAATTTAGCACCTTCTTAATGGCTTAAGGGTTGCTAAGGCTTCTTCGGGTCTATTCCCTCCGCCTTTCTTGATAACATTTCAATAAGTTATTGAACTTTGTGAATACAAATATTGCGACAGAATAGTTTAAAATCCAAATAAATCATAAAAAAATTAAAATAAATCTACTTTCACTTTTATTTTTTTACTTTTGCCAAAGATTAATTTAGAGGAAAAATTTGTTCTGATTGCAACCTCATAAAAAAAATGCTAAAGCAGTTAGTTTTCAACTTCTCTAGCGACTCAGCAATCTCAATTTATTTTTCAGAAAAACAAAATTTAAAAGGCTATATGGCATATTTATTTACATCGGAAAGTGTCTCAGAAGGTCATCCAGATAAAGTTGCAGATCAAATTAGTGATGCTCTAATAGATAATTTTCTAGCATTTGATAAAGAATCAAAAGTGGCGTGTGAAACCTTAGTTACTACTGGTCAAGTTGTTCTTGCAGGTGAAGTAAAATCAAATACTTATTTAGATGTGCAAAAAATAGCACGTGATACTATCAATAAGATTGGATACACCAAAAGTGAATATATGTTTGATGGAAATTCTTGTGGTGTATTTTCTGCTATTCATGAGCAATCAGAAGATATTAATAGAGGCGTTGATAGAGCGAATAAAGATGAGCAAGGTGCAGGTGATCAGGGAATGATGTTTGGTTATGCTACTCGTGAAACCGAAAACTACATGCCTCTTGCACTCGATCTATCTCATAGAATATTAAAGGAACTTGCCGACTTAAGGCGTGAACAAAAAGATATTACATATTTACGTCCAGATTCAAAGAGTCAGGTGACCATTGAATATAGCGATGATAATATTCCGCAACGAATTGACGCTATTGTTATTTCTACGCAACATGATGATTTTGGAGCAGACGATGAAATGCTATCTAAAATCAGAAAAGACATTGTCGAAATTCTCATTCCTAGAGTAGTCGCAAAGTTACCAGAACATATTCAGGTCTTATTTAATGATGATATTACTTATCATATAAATCCAACCGGAAAATTTGTAATTGGTGGGCCTCACGGAGACACTGGTTTAACTGGTCGTAAGATTATTGTAGACACCTATGGTGGAAAAGGAGCTCATGGTGGTGGAGCGTTCTCAGGGAAAGACCCTAGTAAAGTAGATAGAAGTGCTGCTTATGCAACAAGGCATATTGCTAAAAACATGGTCGCAGCAGGTATTTGTGACGAAATATTGGTACAGGTGAGTTATGCTATTGGTGTGGTAGAGCCGACATCAATTTTTGTGGATACCTATGGTACTTGTCCGTTTAATTTAACTGATGGTGAAATTGCAGAAAAGATTTCAAAAATCTTTGATATGCGACCTGCAGCTATTGAGGAACGTTTAAAGTTACGTCAACCAATGTATAGCGAAACAGCAGCATATGGTCATATGGGACGTGAAGCAGAAATGGTAAGTAAAACCTTTGACCAGCCCAATGGTGACCCTGTAACTATGGATGTTGAATTGTTTACTTGGGAAAAGCTTGACTACGTAGACAAAGTAAAAGATGCTTTTGGGTTGTAAGATCTAAAACGCTTTATATATACAAACCTCTAAACATTACATTTAGAGGTTTTTTATTTTATAGCTTGTTAGATATAGTGTTGACATTACAATCAATATTGATGTTAAATATTCAAATTAGTTGCTTTCATTCTTTTGACTTAAATTGTGATCCGTTATTTATAATGAATGCCTAAATTAAAGCCTAACTTTTTTCTTGATTCGATCTCTCATTTGAGAACGCATGGTCATTTGATCATTAGTGATGACTTACTTAAAACCACTAGAACAGAAGATGACGAGATCGTTTTATACTTAGAGCAGGAATTTGAAAAAGAATGTCTGACCTTACCCATTGAAGCTCCTCAATTTAGTGCTAAAGCAGCCTTGTGGGCAGCTAAGATTGTGTATTATGCTTCATTGCTATTATTACATCGCAAAGACACTAAAAAAGAGCTAGAGGTATTATTTCCTAATTTTAACGAACCACAAAATGTATCCACTATACTCTCTGTAGATCTTACACTACGTTATTTACCTCAAATCTATATGGAGCTAGAAAGTATTGACCATCAAGACCCTTTGCTGGACATCATTAAAACACTATTAGAAATCTGGCAGTATTCATCTATTCGATCCAACTTTAAAGTTGATGAGATCAATGCAAGTCATTACTTAAAATCACCTGTATTAAAACAACTATTTTTAGATAGAATTGTAAATAAAAAAGCACTAAATTGGGCTCAGGATGAGACCATCAACCCCATTCTTGTTCAGTATTTAGGATTCTATAAAAATGACATTTGGAAAGCCCTCCAACCTATAAAAAATAACACATGAAGTCGAACAACATAGAACAACTTAAAGCCGTTTTAGACCATATCAAAGCCACATTTGTTGGAAAAGATGACATTATCGATTTACTTGGCATTAGTCTTATAGCAAAAGAAAATACTTTTTTGTTAGGCCCTCCAGGAACTGCAAAAAGTGCTATTGTCAAATCCTTATCAAAAGGCATTGAAAATGGTAAAAACTTTGAATATTTGCTAACAAGATTCACAGAACCTAACGAGTTATTTGGACCCTTTGACATTAAAAAACTAAGAGAAGGTGAACTAGTAACCAACACAGATGGAATGATGCCAGAAGCTTCTATGGTCTTTCTGGATGAAATCTTTAATGCTAATAGTGCTATACTTAACAGTTTACTTATGGCACTAAATGAAAAAGTATTGCGTAGAGGTAAACAAGTTTTAAAATTACCTGCATTAATGTTTGTTGGAGCTAGTAACGTCTTACCAGAAGATGAAGCCTTGAACGCCCTTTTTGATCGGTTTCTAGTTCGTGTGAAATGTGATTACGTCAATCCAGATCTTCTCAATCAGGTGTTACTTGCTGGTTGGAAATTGGAAAAAAACACAACTGCAGAGTTTCCTGTCATTCAACCTGAAACCATCATTGAACTTCAAAACCTCACTAAGAAAGTTAATCTTAATCCTATTATATCAACTTATGTTGATGTTATCCATAATTTGAGAAACACAGGTATTAATGTATCAGACAGGCGTGCCGTTAAACTTCAAAATCTTATTGCTGCAAGTGCTATTATGTGTGGAAGAGAGGAAGCCATCTTAAGTGATCTTTGGATATTAAAATATATTTGGGATACCGAAGAGCAAATTGAAATTCTTGAAGGTATTATCAATAATATCATTGAAAAAGACATTACTGATGATTCTCATCCACAGGCCTTATACAATAAAGCACCAAATCCTGAAGAGGTAATCAAGGAAGTCAATCTATTAAAAGAACGATGGGAAAAAGAAACCTTATCGTTTGAAGATCAGAATGTCATTAAAGATAAATTAAGATATATCCAAAGTCGTGCAGATTGGATCAACAACGATGAGCAAAAACAATTTATTAAAACCGAAATAGATACTTTATGGCAAAAAATTCTGCAGACATTATAGAATTTTTAGTCCGTGTTGACAAAACCGACCTTAACACATTAGCACAGATTCGTCATTTTGAAAATTTAAAAATGGCCCTCAGCGAAAATGATGTTTGGGTCTCTGGTTTTAGTATGGAACAAATCAATGGTGCAGAGGTTAAAACGCTTCCGAAGAAAGATATATTCTACGTCAATAATTCAAAGCTATTTCCTAAAGGAAGTCTGCTTCCAACTGATAAATTACCAACGTCTTTACTATGGACACCCATTCAAAAAGCACTCTTGTTAGAGGAACCTCAACTCAATCACAACTTTTTTGGCATCCATGAGCATATCGATATTCAAATAGCACCATTTAGGGAAGAGATGCAAACTTATGCTATTCTTATTAACCTTGATGACCATACAAAATCAGTAATTCAAAGTTCACCTGATTTCCGTTTAGAACATCTGAAATATGTCATACTCAACAATTCAAAATTGTTGGTCTTAGGTCATCCTGCATTAGCCATTAGAGGACAATCCTTTTGGTTATACGATGATTTCATTTTACCTAACGGATTTCATTTCAAATTTCCAATACTTAGTAAAAGTATTAAACAAACCGCCAATCCGTCTGGAGATCATTACGTGTTATGGCAAAAAAATAACAGTTACGTATTGATCAAAAAAACAGATTTTAAACCATTGTCTATTAGCTCTTTTAGACGAACAATACGTTTGCTTGAATAGCTATGACTAACTATTTTAAAACATACAAAGACTATTTTTGGCACTGGGAATCTGACTATGAAAAGGGTCAGGAAGGATATGTTGCCACGATTAGAGATGGGCAATCTATAGCTTATTTTCCTCAAGTCTACGACGTTTTGGAAGATCTTGCACCTCAGGGGCTCCCTCCTTTTGGGGCCATTTTATTGGTCATGATTGCTACCAATCAAAATATAGACGAGATTACAATCAACCATCTGGAGCGTATTCTTTTAAATAACGAACAGTCCAGAACCACACTTAATGCCATTGAAGTTTTAGATCTCATAAGAGAATTACCATATCGTCTCAAAACCGGATCCAATCTCACCCTATTATTTCAAACACTATTTAAGGATTGTCATAACCGACTTGGAAAAGCTAGATCTAAAGAATTGTTACAAAATGTTGCAAATGATTATTACCAAAGCTACATAACCGCTTATGTTCATGAAGAGCCAGATTTTAAAGTTTTTCATAAAGACATCAGAGCTATTGCCTTACTCATAAGACGTTTTAAAAGTACTCAGGATATTATTAATGCGATGCAAAATATACCTGATACTGATATTTCTGAAACCGTTGAGTTAGAAGAGCAAATTTCAAATGAAAATGATATAGACAAGTCGTTTGTTGAGCAACTCACCGAACATAAAAACACCTATCAAATAGGAAGTTTAATCAAACGCATTTGGTCTGGATTAAACATCCCAATGCACCACAATTTACCAAGCTCTCAACCACTTGGAGGCGTTTCTGATATTACTAATAAAGGTGATTTTAGTCGTTTATTAATTTCAGAATTTGCTTATGAAGATGACACTTTCATGTCGCGTATTGCCAATAATGAAGCGCTCTATATTGAACGAGAAACACCACCAGAGACTAACGATAAACACCGTGTGTTTTTAATAGATGCTTCTTTAAAAAACTGGGGCATTCCAAAAGTGTTGTCGTTTGCGACAAGTCTTGCCATTGCACAACATCCAAAATCTGATTATGACTATAGTGCTTATATTGTTGGTGAGGATTATAAAGAAGCACCTATAAAAACAGTCTATGATGTTATTGATAGTCAGCAAATTTTATCTGGCGGATTACACCCTTCGGAAGGTTTAACACAATTCTTTGGAGACTTCAACGACAATTCAAACAGAGAACTATTCTTTCTAACCGAAGCCAAGAATTTGGAACAACCAGAACTTCAAAATGTGTTGTATGCTTATCATGATCAATTCAATTATATTATCACTACACAAACTAGTGGAGCAATTGATTTTTACAAACATCAAAACAGAAGTCGAAAACATTTTCAACATATCCTTTTGCCTTATGAAGAACTTTGGGAAACTCATAGACCTAAAGTAGAGCAAAAACATATCACTACTGGTAAGGATATAGATATCAATCATCTTTTATTAGAACCAATAGATACTGCTTCGGCAGTTATTATACCATTTGAAGACACGTATTATCTTGTTCAAAATGAAAATCTTTACACGTTAACTTCAGTGGCTTTTGAGAAAGGGATTCAGTTAGTTTATGAAGGAATTCCATACCATCATAACAACCAGTTTACAATGGTAAGAGATGAGGCCATGGCATTAATTTTAGTATGTTTTAATACTTCGGAAAAACGCCTCTCTAAGACTAATTTAAAAACTAAAATTACAACAGGTAAACAAATTAATAATGTTGAAATTACAGATAGTAATACTGTGCTCTTTTCCGAAGGAAACAATATTGTATTAACTGATGATAAACAGTTTTGGAATGTAACAAACGACTCTAAACTATTTTTGCTTTCTGGACATCTAGCCTTTTCGAAATCTTTAGATCAATACAGAAATCGTATTTATGAGTTTAGGCAATCCCTACGAATTCATAAGGTGAGATATAACATCCTTAAAAACATTAATCAATTTAGCATCAAAGAGACCTCTTATGATATTCTCTATCTTTTGATTAACGATTTTATTTTGGAGAATGATCATATAAAACTTGGCAACCGAAGTCGATATAACTATGTGATCAAAGCAGCTGAATCTCACGACATAAGTCAAAGACAAGACTTAATTTTAAAACGTACGAATGGTCACACCATATCAATCATAAAGTATTTAAATGATAATAAAATATACAGTTTAAAAGACGCTAAAGAATTAGTTTCTATTCCTCCATGCACACTATTTAGTGGTTTATTGGCTGAAAGTGCTGAAACGCTAAAAAAAACCATTGAAGATCTAGGAGCAACTTGCTATGTAAAAACAGCCTATTATGAAAGTAAAGACGGAAGCACGATTCATATAAAGAACGGACAACTTATTTTTAATAGTAGTAAAGATTTTATTCCTACGTTTTATATCACTTCTGTGATTAACCAAACTGTTGCTATGGCCACTGATGGAGAGTTTGCTGGAAACTCCTATTTTTTACCTGTTAACCATAAACTAACTGTTATTGAAGTACAGGAATTTTACAAAAAATATATTAATCCTTTTCTAAAGCATATTCTAGATTATGAAGATTAATATTACACCAACAAAACTGAGTAGATATCCTAAAACAGGGATTCTTATTAGAAGTAATCAACCGTATGAGTGGATACATGAATTGCAAAATCTTGGTGTTACTTTAGAGAATGCAAAAGCCTATGCAATACCAAGTCATAAAGCTAATACATTGTATGGTTGTTTTGTGATCTTAAATTCATTAAAAAACAACCTACATGTATCTAATGTAACAGTCTTTCAATCGGTAAATAATCACATTTACATTCCTGATTTTTCAAAGATCACACCAATATTATCAGAACAAGAATGTACTAAATTATTTAAATTTCCTCACATTTATCATCCTGATTTTGGATGGGTAGAACTCCAGGAAACGATCAACTGGTCTGAGATTATACAATTGAGACCACCTGTCTTGTTAAACATCACAGTGCCGCAGGATGCTGTTCAAATTCAAAATGATATATTAAGTTTTCAGCTGGTATCAAAATCTGATGAAGCCATTACAAAAGATCTGGATCTAAAGCTAGAAACACCTAAGAAAGACAAACTCAATACACTTGACAAGATAAAACTGAATGTTTTAAAACGATTGTTCACATCATCAAAAACAAGTAACGGAAATTTTTCGGTGGAACGTAAAGGGTTTATGAAATGGCTGGATAATTTATCTGGTTCCGGGTCTAAGTCTAAAAGCAGACGCAGTTCTAAATGGGAAAAGAATTTAGAGAAGCTATTGTATAGAAATCAAAAAGAAGCCGACAAGCTTTTACATATGCTTAAGCTCAATCCTAAATCGGCCTTACAATTTGCTGTTCCTTTGGATCTCATAGGATCATCCAGAGATTCAGGGCATAATCCCATAAATATCTTTTCTAAAAACACTGATGGAGATAGTGCTTTTTCTAACATTGTGATTAGAATATTAACCCTCTTTACTTTGTTTGCTATAGTATATCTGGTTTATCTATTATTCTCAGGTATTTTTAGTGGTAACTTAATACCTTTTCTAAGTGTCTTAATTAAAACTATTGGAATCATTGTGGCAGTTGTAATACTCATTGTTATTTTTGAGCGACTTTTTGGAGGAAACCGAGGTAGCGGAGGCTCAGGCACTGTAGATGCTGATCGATTAAATGCCTTAAGAGAACAATACGAGAAATTAGCAAAAGAAGCCATAGCTGAAAAGGATTATAAGAAAGCTGCATCCATATACATCAAACTTTTAAAAGACTACTATGCAGCAGCAGACACATTAGAAGATGGTAATTACTTTCAGGAATCTGCACTCATTCATTTAAAATATAATAAGGATAAAGTTAAAGCGGCTAATGTCTATGAAAAGGGTAAGATCTATGACAAAGCAATAAGACTTTACAAAGAACTCAATGCTCATGAGAAAGTTGGCGATATTTATAAAGCCATACACAATACCAATGAAGCTAATACCTATTACCAAATGGTTATTGAGGACTATTTGGAACATGACCAATATGTAAAGGCATCATTGATCTACAAATATAAAATTGAAGACGCTCCCAAAGCACAAACTATTCTACTCAAAGGATGGCGAGAAGATAAAGATGCCTATAACTGTTTGACTAATTATTTCAGCAATTTTCCAAATACTGACATTCTAAAAAAAGGCATTGAATTCATCTACAAAAAAGAAACAAGCCCAAAAAACCTCACCTTATTTTTAAAAGCTTTAAAGGTCGAACACCAGAAGCACGAATCCATCCAGGATTTTACTCAGACTATAGCTTATGAGATTGTTGCCAATAATTTAAAAGATAATCCGGGTATTACCTACGAACTTAAATCTTTCAATAAAGAAAATCATCTTATTCAAAATGATGCCACTCGTTTTGTTAAGCGAAAAAAGTACAAAAAGTAATTGATTTATAATTATTTACAGAAAAGTACGCAACCATTTGCGAGTTTTTCCATCTTAGTAGAAATCAATCTACTATAACAATAGTAAGACTAGTAATTTTTACACTTTAACTGTTATAATTACAACAACAAAACAACATTTATGAAATCAATTCAACTATTTCAAAAATCCATTACCCTCGTTTTTATTAGCCTCATATTGGTGTTATCGTGTGAATCAGACGATACTCGAAGTACACCACCTCAAAATCAAGGCCCAGATCCAACAACCTTTGCTCAAAACTTTGGAAATGAGATCTCAAGAGATTTCTTAGGAACGGTTGTAGACACTAACAATGATCCTATCGAGAATGTGATGATTTCTATTGGTAGTTCAACTGCAATGACTGATAGTAATGGTGTTTTTATCATTAACAACGCCACAGTTAACCAACGCTTTGGATATATCAAAGCTGAAAAAGCAGGCTACATACATGCCTCACGTTCTCTAGTACCTACTAGCGGAACAAACAAAGTACGCATCATGATGCTGGCAGAAACTATTACGGGAACCACTTCAAGTGGTATGCAGGAAACCATTAGTTTGCCAGGAGGTGCTTCAGTAGATTTGGAAGGCGCCTATGTTAAACCAGATGGTAGTTTATATTCAGGAAGTGTAAATGTAATCATGCATCACTTAGATCCCGTAGATGAGAATATGCAAGACCAAATGCCTGGTATGTTGTATGCTGCTAATTCAGACAATGAGGAACGTATGCTTCAAACCTTCGGAATGCTGGCTGTAGAATTACGTGGTGAGAATGGCGAAGATTTAAATATAGCTGAAGGCTCAACTGCTGAAATAAAAGTGCCTCTTGATCCAAGCTTAATGACAGACGCTCCGCCTTCAATCCCTTTATGGTATTTTGATGAAACCAACGGCTATTGGGTTGAAGAAGGTGTTGCCCTTTTAATTGGTAACGAATACATAGGAACCGTAACTCATTTTTCATTTTGGAATTGTGATATTCCTACAGAATATGTTGATTTATGTGTCACTGTCGTGACTGAAAATGGCAATCCTGTTGCTAATAGCCAAGTCACGTTAACTAGCACAAACTTTGGAACAGGCACTGGTTATACTAATGAGAATGGTGAGACCTGCGGACTTGTGCCAAGTAATGAATCTTTAGAGCTCAATGTGTATAGCTATGATATTTGTGGAGATAGTCCGTTACACAATGAAACTACAGGACCGTTCACGGAAGATTCATCAATCACTATTACCTTGATGGAAAGTCCTAATATCATTTCTGAAACTGTGACTGGTACTTTTAATACTTGTAGTGATAATCCTGTAACAGACGGTTATATCAATTTGAGATATGGTAATCAAAATTTTATAGATGTTATATCTGATGGAGACTTTGAGATTAACCTTTTACGTTGTAATGCCGATAACACTTTTGGTTTAAAAGCATATGACTTTGTCAATGTTCAAGAAACAGATTCTCTTACCTATACCTTTACAACACCAGTTACTAATTTAGGCACCATTCAATCGTGTAATACTGTTGAAGAATTTATTACATATCAAGTCGATGATCATCCAGAAATTTCGTACTTCTTTAATGTTCAAGGTGGTTTGGATGGAGATTATTTGAGTGTGTTTTACTATTCTGAAAATCAGCAAAACATTTTTGAATTTTCTATAAACCCGTTTAACGGTCCAAACACTTATACCGACAGTTTTTTGTTGAATTTTTTCGATGAGAACAATGATGGAACAAGTCTGGAGACTGAATTTGAAGGCACGTTCAATGTCTCCTCCTTTGGTGACGTAGGAGAATACATTGATATTAACTTTAATGGTGTACTTATCGAGTATAATAGTCCAGATCAAATTCCAATATCTGGTACAATACATGTTCTAAGAGATTACTAATACAAAAAAAGCCTTCTCAAATGAGAAGGCTTTTTTCTTTCATAGCAATAGTTATTATCTTCCGCTTCGTCGTCGTCCACGATTATCACGAAATTCTTTCATTTTATTAGAAATAATATCTTGGTACTCTGTCTTATTCACTTCTTTTCCTTTATCTGGAGCTTCAATATCTACTTTATCTTGTGGGTTTATTACCAATTTAGAACATAGCATCGTTGTATTGCCTGCACTGACTTCAAGAATTAATCCTGGTAATCCCCAATATTCAGAAGGACCATGACTCACAGGTATTTGAGGTGAGTACCACGCTTCAACTTCGGTCATTGCAACCTCTGGTTCTTCTGTTGCTTCAGTGTCTCCATCAGCATTTTGTTTCGCAGCTTCGCTTCGTCTTAATTTGTCCCAGGAAAAATTATACCATGTTAACTCATCTGTTGGAATAGAAGCAGTAGCTTTAAAACACATATAGTTTCCTATCTGCTTAGATTCTGTTCCCATTTTCCATTCTATGGGCTGTAATTTATCTTTGACTAAGAATTGCTTCCCATAAAATTCCTGATCTTGTAATTGTATGTTCGTCTTCACATTTTTATATTGTTCTCCTGCAGCAAAGTTCTTTCCCCAAGAATCTGTGGCACCAGACATGGCATCTAACATGTCATTTTCTTTGAATATTGATTCTTCCTTATTGAAGGTCAATGTATAGGTTTTTTCCAAACGGTTTTTCATTCGAGCCATGACCTGCTTTTTTTGAGCTTCACTCAAACGTGCACCCCAACGGCCAAGATCCATGGTAGATTTGGAGATATAGGTCGCCTGTCCCTGAAAATCTTGAGCATTAAGATTTAGTGATACTAATGCACCGAAAGCTAATATGCCAATGCTTTTAACTAATGCGTTCATAATAATCGTAATAATTGATTAGTGTTTAACAAATTTAATAAAAAGTTAAACATAATTTACATCTTTATCATAATATTAACAATATCATTATTGATAATAGTAAATTCTTATATTGCTTGTAATTACGTCAAAATTAAATCAGACCTCTTATGAAAATTCAATACCTAACTTTTCTGTTTTCAGCCTTTCTAATATTCGCATCATGCTCTGACGACGACAATTCAGGAGGTGAACAAAATCCTAATCAGAATCAAGACCATAACCCAACAGCATTTGCTCAAAATTTTGGAAATGAGATCTCAAGAAATTTCTTAGGAACGGTTGTAGATACTAACAATGATCCTATTGAGAATGTAATGATTACCATAGGTAGCTCTACTGCAATGACTGATAGTAATGGTGTTTTTATCATTAATAATGCGACGGTCAATCAACGCTTCGGATATGTTAAAGCAGAGAAAACTGGTTATATCCATGCCTCAAGATCTGTAGTACCTAGTAGCGGAACAAACAAAGTGCGTATCATGATGCTGACAGAAACTATTACAGGAACCACTAATAGTGGCTCTCAAGAAACCATAAGTTTATCCAATGGCTCCAAAGTGGCTTTAGAAGGCGAATATGTTAAACTTGATGGCACTGTTTATGATGGAAATGTCAATGTTATTATGCATCATCTAGACCCAGTTGATAACAATATGCAAGATCAAATGCCAGGCATGCTTTATGCTGCAAACTCAGACAATGAAGAACGTATGCTTCAAACCTTCGGAATGTTAGCTGTTGAATTAAGAGGTGAGAATGGTGAAGATTTAAATTTAGCTGAAGGCTCAACTGCTGAAATTACAGTACCTTTAGATGCTAGCTTGATTGCTACAGCTCCTAGCACAATTCCGTTGTGGTATTTTGATGAAGATTATGGTTATTGGATTGAAGATGGTGAAGCTACATTAGTTGGCAATACTTATGTTGGAACGGTGTCGCATTTCTCATTTTGGAATTGTGATATTCCCAGAGGTGTGGTTACTTTATGCCTAAATGTGACAGACTCAAACGGAAATGACTTGACAGGAGTTACAGTAACACTTACAAGTGACTTATCAGGTTCTCGTGATGAAATCACAAATCATAAAGGGGAAGTTTGTGGATTAGTTCCAAGTAGCGAGACTCTTGTCATTAATACATCATTTGGTAATTGCCATCAAAACATCAACGTTATTGGTCCGTTTATAGAAGACTCATATGTTGAAATTGTCATTACAGATAATAGCTCAATAATTTCTGAAACAATAACAGGCAACTTTACCAATTGCGATCAACAGGCAATTGAAAAGGGATACGTGTTGGTTCAAACCGATTATTACTCATCATATCAATTAGTAACAGATGGCAGTATTGATACAACTATCCTGCGCTGTGCTAATGAAAGTGATTTTACTTTGCAAGCTCATGATGCCAGTACTTTTCAAAGTGCCAATGAGATGACGTTCTCTTTTACTACTCCAGTCACTGATATTGGAACCATAAGTGCTTGTGGCTCTAGTGTTCAATCCATCCAATACACGATTGATGGCACAGAAAATTTTGCATTTGTAGGCAGCATTATTAATAAAGTAAAACTAATATATAATACGAACAATTCAACGTTTCCTTTAAACACGTATTTGCTACAAATTGAAACATTCGCGAGTGAAGCACCTTGCTTCAGAATAATTGGTATACTAACACAAGATTTTAATACGCTTGAAGGTACTTATGACTATTGGTACATGGAAGATGAAAATGACAATAGAGGAATAACTTTTAGCACTGATGCTGATTGTGGTTATTTCGTGACACCTGATAATAATGCCGTTTTTAACTTAAATGGTGTTGGAGAAGTTGGTCAATTTATTGATTTAACTTTTTCACTAGATTATAATGACTCAGATGGTCAACTTCACACCATGGATGGAGTAATTCATGTTATCAGAGATCCAGATAATTAAACCGTCAGTCAAATTTAATAAACTAATTTAAATCTATTTTATTTTTTGCATTATATACAGTGCTTTGGAATGTTAATACTCAATAAAAAAGCCTTCTCAATTGAGAAGGCTTTTTATGCGTTAAGGATAGAGGCTTTGTTGGAGCTCTCCTCCTATGCATTAAGCTTTGGAGGAAGCGACTGCCGATAGCCTGATCCTCTTGTAGCATTAGCGAAAGAGGGAAACGCCCACAAATCCTATAAGGTATAGATGACTCTAAAAGTGATAAATCTTGGTTGAATGAACGTCTCTGAACTAAATACAGAGATGTTACCTGCACTGTTGTTTACACGAGCATCAATATCTAATAAGTTAGACGCTTTTAGCTCGTATTCCCATTTGGCATCTCTATCTTTCTTGTAAGCCAAACTCGCATCCCATGTTTGGAAAGATTGAGACGGTCTTACGCCATTATCTAATGTTAATCTTTCAATTTCATTTATCTTTATAGTCAAAGCGATTAAGGCATAATTGAATTATACATTCCCATAAGTAAATTTAATATATATCATAAAATATATAAATAAAAATTATGAATCGAACTTAAGTAACTTTGATAGAAATCTAAAAAACATTATTATGAAAAGTATTTTATTAGGATTACCACTATTTTTTTTAACCTTAAACTTTACAAGTACTGATACTGAAAACAAAGGAGTTGAGATCATTGACACAGATCAAGCCACCTTGTCTGTTAGATCTACTAGCGCATGTAATGAATTTTACGATATATTGGCTGCTCAAGCTGAGACAGATTTAGTCAATAATATGGTTTGGGCACTAGACAATGGATTTGGGAATGATGAATTTGTAACCGACACTATTTGGTGGGCTTATGAGTCTACAATGTCTGATATAAAAGCACAGAGAAAAGCCTATTGTAAATAAAACCAGAGTTTAGTTAACAGAAAAACCAGATTTTAGCTTAGAGCAGAAATCTGGTTTTTTTATGTTGAAAGCGTTCTAAAGAGAATAAGTCATCCTGAAGGTTATGAAGCGTGGCTGTACAAACGTTTCAGAACTAAATACAGAAATGTTACCACCTCCATTATTAACATTAGAATCTATATTTAATAAGTTTGAGGCTCTAATTGAATATTCTAGTTTTGCGTCTCTGTCTTTTCTATAACGCAAAGATGCGTTCCATGTTTTAAATGAATCAGACTGACCATTACCTTCCTGCAGTGTATAGCTGAAATTTGTTACAAACGTAATGGCATCCCATATATAGGCATCAAATTCAATTGATGGTGTACTAGTTGTAAAACGAGTAGAATTTGAACCTTGGTCTGTATTCCTTATGTTATAGGTATATCTTAAACTCACATTAGGTGCTTCTCTAAAGTTAGTTCTAATTTCTGGTCTATAGAGCTGATTAAAAGTTTCCAAAACAGACTGAACTCCTTGTACAAATTGATTATTTAAAGAGTAATTAAAGCTAGTTGTAAGACTGGCTCTAATTTTACCAAACGTACGTTGAACACGTCCTGAAGCGTTAAAACTTTCATCGGCAAATTGCGAGTTAAAAAATGTACTGGTTCTTATAACGCTCTCAAAATTTGTTAGAGGTCTGATTTGGTCAATATTTTTATTATAACTTAATCTTGCAAAGACATTGGTATAGTTGAACAAATTGAAACTACTATAAAACAGACTCAAATTATGAGATAAGGCATTTTGCAATTCTTGTTCTCCAAACTGAATGCTATTAAAGTTATTTAATACTAGACCTTCAGCAATATTGGTCACATCTGTAAACGTATTTCTCATGTTGTAATTAAAAAGTAAGCTCTCACTCTTTTTAAACTGAATTCGTGCTTCAAAATCTGGTAATACGTTAAAGAAATTATCTTTAAACGTCTCTCCAAATTGCGTGTTTTTATTGCTATATGCATGAAAAGAAACACCAGGAGTAAACGTAAATTTACCTGTTTTAAACCTATAATGTACGCCTAAGTAAAAATCACTAAAATTATACTCAACATCATTACTACCAGATAATGTATTACCATCTGTATCTTCGATATTAGGTGTTGGATTAAACAGCGAACCGTCATCTAAAAACTGAAAAATGTTGGAGTTAAATCTTTGATTACTTAAAATAGTTCCTAATGTAAAGTTGATATTACTTTTAGTATTAATGATATGATAATAATCTAATTTGGCATCTAATTGATTCGTCTTTATACGGTTTTCTTGATTGATATTATAACCAAATTGATCTGTATTAAAACCCAAACCTGCCGCTGTATTGTCAAAAGCATCTCTATTGCTAGGGTCTGGATCATTGTTATTGGTAGGATCATTAACTAATAAAGCATTATAGAATGGATCTTCATCGCTTATTAAGTGTTGGGCTTCGAATGCAAAAATATTATTCTCATTCAAAGTGTAATAGTAATTCAGATTCTGATTAATACTATATGGCTTTGCTTCGTCTAATTGATTAGTTTGCCCCACAACAGAAGAAAATACATCCTGTAGTTCTTGATCATCAGAAATACGACCTAGAATATCATAATCCAATTGATTATCAATATTTGGTTTATATGAAGCACTTAACTTGACAATAGCCTGATTTGTTGCCTCTCTACCTCTTTGTACAGTTGCCTCATCTGGTGGAAGACCAGTAGATTCGTCAATTGGAGTACTTGGATCGTCTTCAATTTCTATATAATCTGTAAAACTATCTTCACGAGTTCTTAGACGGCTACTATTATAAATTATAAATCCACTTAGATCTAAAGCTTTATTTGGAGAATAACTGAAATTAGCTGTTGCCAGTTTAGTTACTACTTCCTGAGCATTTTGAATACTGCCGAGTCCACTAAGCCCATTATTTCCTAAATTAATGTTCGTTCCACTAGTTGCACTCGGTCTTCTAAAACCACCACCAAAGTTTCGAATATCCCTATTTGTCAAGACAACTTCGCCAATATTATTCATATCGCCGATAATATTTAGACTATATTTTGGACTGTAATAAAATAATTTTGGTTGAAAAAGATACAATTCATTATTTGGTGATGGCGCAGAACCCGCTCCTGCTGTAATATCACCAAACCAAAAGTTCTCTTTACCTTCTTTTAATTTAATGTTTATAGCGACATTATCCTGATTATTTTGAACACTTCTCAATTGACCAACTTCGGAATAATTTCGCAGTACCTGAATTTTATCCACTGCATTTGATGGAATATTCTTTGTAGCAACTTTCGTATCACCGTCAAAAAAATCTTTTCCGTTGACCATGAGCTTATTAACGACCTTACCTTCGACCTCAATTTGACCGTCGTCATTAATTTCAACACCTGGTAATTTTTTGAGGACGTCTTCCAATTTTCGTTCTGATCCATTTTTGAAGGAATCCGCATTATATACTAATGTATCCCCTTTTATGGTTACAGGCATCTCATAGGTTAGCTCTACTGCATCAAGGGCGTTGTCACTTTTAAGTATGTAGTCTTTATTGATATTACTCTCTTTTGTTGTTATTTCTTCGGAAAGCGTCTTCATTCCAATATAACTCACCTGAACTGTATACGTAGTATTCTTTTCTAAATCGAGTTTAAAGAGTCCTTTATCATTTGTAATGGCATAAGACGCCATAGCTTTGGTCTCCTTATTAATAGCAATGACATTGGCCAGCTCTAAAGGGCTACCGATACTATCTTTAACAACACCTCGAACTGTAACTTGAGCACTAGCAAAACTTGTTACACATAGTAACGCTAGTAGGAATAGATTTTTCATCTGCTGATTTCTGTTTTGTTTGGTAAGTATTATAGTCATTTTGGAGTTATCTGTGATTGAGACAACTTTTATTGACTAACATTGGTTTGGTTATACTTCGTTTTAGATTAGAAATATATAGTTAAAGATTGTAATTTAATTTCTTCGTCCTCTACCTCGACCTCCATACATCTCTCTCATTTCCTGAATTTTATCTTTCATGATCTGATTGTATTCGTCTCGGGTTACGATTTCACCCTTTTCAGGTTTTTCAATTTCAAGCTTTTTATTTGGATTCATAATAATTTTAGTACACAACATCACTGTGCGATCTGCTGTCACCTCAAGAATTAACCCTGGCAATCCATGGTATTCTCCAGGACCAGTACTTACTGGTATTTGAGGTGTATACCAAGCAGTGACCACAACAAATTTTGGAACTTCCACGTCATCAAAAGGATCATCAGATGCTGTCTTTGTTGAGTCTGCTGTTTCTTCTCCTTCTTTCTTCTCTTCATCTTTTTTGTCATCGCCTCGGTTTCGTCTACGCATACTCATAAAATCCATTTCATCAACAGGTTTTGTGGTTGTGGCTTTAAAGCATGTATATTGTCCAATTTGCTTGGTTTCATTTTCTAGTTTCCATTCTAGCTTTGGTAAGGAATCACGAACTAAAAACTCTTTTCCAAAAAACTCCTGCTCTTGTAATATAACTCCAGACTTTACATCCTTATACTGAGGTCCTCCTGTAAAGCTACTCATCATTCCTCTCCAACGTCCACCACCAGAACCTGGTGTATCCAGCTTTTCTTCTTCTTTATAAGTAGACTCACTACGATTGAAATTAAGTACATAGGTTTTTTCCAACATACTTTTCATTCGTTCTGCAATTTGTCTTTTTTGCTGTTCACTCATTTGCCCTCCACCCCAACTACTCATGTCTACAGAGGTTTTAGTTTGATAAATGGCCTGCCCTTGAAAATCTTGAGCATTGGCATTAAGTGATAAAAATAGAAGTAAAACTATACTGCTAAATGTGGATACTAATTTTTTCATTTTTATAAGTCGATGGTTTTAAATTGTTTAACAAATCTAAACAAGAATTGAACAATAATTATTAATTTATAATAACATTAACGCTCAAATGTAATTTAATTAAAACAGTAAGACTCAAAAAAACACTAAATGTTAATTCAGTAAAGGTTAAAATTTTCTTAAAATATTTAACCCCCTATTCTAATCTCGATACTCTCACCATCTTGAGTTCGGGAATTTGATCGCATTCGCTCTTCCATTTCTTTTAATTTCTTGTCCATGATCTTATCATACGCCTCTTGATTGAGCGCTTTACCTTTTGTTGGTTCTGTAATATCTGATCCGTTTTTAGGATTGATAACAATCTTACTGCAAATCACAGTTTCACTACCATCATTAACCTCAAGAATTAAACCTGGAAGACCATGATAATTTCCTGGTCCGGCACTCACTGGAATTTGAGGTGTATACCAGGCAGTAATTGTAATCTCTTTCATTTTAGGGGTTTGGTCTCTACTCAGGTCTTTATCACCATTAACACTTATACCACTTTGTACGTCTTCGATCTCTCTGGTCATTGTGGCTTTAAAACAAGTATACTCACCTATATTCTTGGTTTCTGAACCAAGTGTCCAATCATGTACTTGTAAGCTATCCTTGATAAGAAACAGTTTACTAAAAGATTCGTTTTGATTGGTATATCGTTTCTCTTTCATGTTCTTGTACAACTTATCAGAACCTCCCGAACTCACCACAACCATCTGCATGCCTTGTGGTTGTGGTGGTGCTAACGATTCTTCCTCTGTATACATCGACTCTTCTTTATTGAAGGTCAAAATATAGGTTCTTTCAAATTGCTTCTTGAGCATTTCCATCATTTGTTGATGCATTTCAGAATTTACCTGAGTACTATCCAGTTTAATATCCACTTTTCGTTTTGACTTATAAGTCGCTACACCTTGAAAATCCTGAGCACTAACTTTAGAGACCAACAAAAGCGTTGACAGGACAACTAATTTTACTAATACTTTCATGATTACTCTTTGTTTTTGTAATATTTAATTGCTGCTTTTCTAATTTTCTTCACACTTTTTAAAAAATTACGTGCCTCTTCTTTTGTTCCTGTCACTTTGTAAGACAAGGTGCTTTTTTTTCCATTAGACATTATATTCCCGTTGCAAATGATTTCAAATGTAATGGCTTCATCTGCTTCGGTTTCGTCTAGAAGCTCTTTAATATCTCTCATGTTGAATGTGGATTCAACTTCTTCTGCTGAATCAACAGTTACTGAAATATTCAAATCGCTAATCTTCACTTCATCTGAATTAATTTTTCCATTGAAGTTATTCGTTTGTCCAAAACTAACTGTCGCGATTAAAAGTCCGATAATTGTAAATACTGTTTTCATTGTTTTTGGTTTTTTATGATTAATACACTACAAATGTAATTTTCACTATTGACGTTTTTAGTTAACCAGTGTTAACGTGTGTTAACCGATTAGTATTTAACGGTTTTAACATTTACTTTTGATTTATGAATGATTCTAAATACAGATACATATTATATGTCATCATCATTGTAATTATATCAACTATAGGAATTCAAGCCTATTGGAATTACAAGAATTACCTATCCAGTAAACAGCAACTTATTAATGATGTACAAGTAAGTTTGGATAAGGCAGTAGATGACTATTACACCGCTTTAGCTCAAAAAACGACTCTAGCCCTAAAACTTGAAGGCAGTGCTCAAAAAGATGTATTTAAAGATGGTGGTGTTCTCGATAGAATATCAAAGTCCATTGACGAATCAAAAGGCGAGTTTATTGAGATTGACTCTGCTGGCATTGAAAATCTTGAAGGCATAACAGTTCTGAGAGGTTTTGAAGTAGATTCTATGATAGAACAAGATCAGAAGTCAGAAAAGAAGTCGCTAAGCCCTGAAGAGTTTAAAGATTTAATCAAAGACATCAAAGCTAAGGATAGTGTTCAAATTGACATTTCTAATTTTGAGATGCTCACCTCAAAAGTTGTGATGACCATTAGCAATGACACTCTCAATATATCCCAAATTGATAGCTTATTTAAATTAGATTTGAATCGTAAAAACATAGATTTAGATTATCGTTTAGATTACAAAGCACCTGATACAGATAGTTTGATGGTTAATACGATAGAGCACAACAAAACCCATAAAAGTTTGTCAAAAGACAAATTATTCCTGAGTGCCACATCAAAGTCAACGCTATTACCAATGGGTAGCTCATTATCCATTGAATATAAAAATGAAACCTGGGTTGTATTACAACGTATCATTTGGGGAATTTTAATTTCCACCTTGTTAGTATTGGCAGTTATTAGTTGTTTATTCTACCTATTAAAAATCATAAAACATCAAAAGCAATTAGCCGAAGTAAAAAATGACCTCATCAGCAATATTACGCATGAATTCAAAACACCAATAGCAACAATCGGTGTTGCATTGGAGAGCATTCAAAACTTTAATGCTATAGACGATAAAGAAAAAGCCAAGACCTATCTGGACATGTCCCGAACACAACTGTCAAAGCTCAACACTATGGTAGAAAAACTCTTGGAAACTGCCTCTCTGGACAGTGAGAATTTGGAGCTCAATACCGATAGTTATAACATTTCCGAAGTGATCACAACCATTGCTGAAAAACATAAACTTCATAACACTGAAAAAACAATTACCTACACCGTAGAAGATGATATTTACGCCAATGTTGATATTTTTCATTTTGAAAACGCCATTAATAATATTGTAGACAATGCGTTTAAATATGGTGGAAACGACATCTTTATCGATCTTAAACGTCAGACATCACAGATAGATATTTCCATTGCTGATAATGGTAACTTCATATCTAAAGCCAATAAAGACAAAGTGTTTGAAAAGTTTTATCGCGTACCTCAGGGAAATACTCATGATGTCAAAGGCTTCGGAATTGGCCTGTATTACACCAAAAAAATAATTGAAAAACACCAAGGAACCATTTCATTAGACCTTAAGAATGGACTAACTACATTTAAAATTTCGCTACCAAATGTCTAAAACCACGATTTTACTTGCTGAAGATGAACCTGCTTTAGGACAGATCATAAAAGAGAGTTTAGAAACACGAGACTTTCATGTGCTCTTATGTCCTGATGGCGAAAAGGCTTTGGAAACCTATCAAAGTCAATCACCCGAAATTCTGGTCCTTGATGTGATGATGCCAAAAAAAGATGGGTTTACACTCGCAAAAGACATACGAGCTATAGACGATACCATCCCAATTATCTTTTTAACAGCAAAATCTCAAACACAGGATGTTGTTGAAGGCTTCACTATTGGCGGAAATGATTATCTAAAAAAACCATTTAGTATGGAAGAACTTATTGTAAGAATCAATAACCTTCTCCATCGTACCAAAGTTCAAAAAACATCAGATATTTTAAGCATAGGGGCATTTACCTTTGATTTTCCGAAGCAACAATTGCATTTCGAAAATGAATCGCAACAACTCACACACCGAGAAGCTCATTTATTATTTCATCTGATTAAGAATAAAAATCAAGTTTTGGATCGTTCGCTCATACTCAACAAACTCTGGGGAAATGACGATTTTTTCTCTGCGCGAAGTATGGATGTATTCATCAGTAAACTCCGAAAAAAACTTCAAAAAGATGAGACCATTCAAATCATCAATGTAAGAGGTTATGGTTACAAATTAGTGAATTAAAGCAATTTTCATTCTCCAATGAAGTTGTATTAATACTGGTTCAATTTTTGTACATTTCCGTTCTATACACTAAATATGACCTTTATTAGATATATTCTCTTATTGATGAGCACAATTACAGTGGCACAATCTCCTGTTGAATTAACTTTGGTGGACTCAATCTCAATAAAAGCCGATCAAATTATTGCCGTTGATAATTTTGAAACCATTTATTATCTAAAAAATAATATTCTATATAAGAAACCCAAAGCACAACCTGCAATCAATTACAGTAATGTGCAATTAGGTGTCCCAACAAGTATTAATGTCTTTAACCCCTTAAAGATTAATATGTTCTTTCAGGATTTCAATTCGGTTATCATTCTTGACAATCGTTTAGCTGAAATCTTTAAAATAGATTTTAATCTCATTCAACCTTATAAAAATGTAACGCATATTTCTACAGGTTATGACAACACGCTCTGGATTTTCAACCAAGACATTCAACAGCTGGAATTATACGATTATAAAAACGAGAAACTCAGAGTGACAACAGTACCTATTCAATCCAATGTATTGGATCTTAAGAGTGATTACAATTACTGCTGGATGCTTACTGAAAACTATTTATACCAATACACTTACTTTGGAAGTTTAATATCAAAGATTGAGAACAAAGGTTATACTTCACTTGTAGTGGATAACGAAAACCTCATTCTCAGATCAGATGAAGGCTTATTTTACAAGTCGAAAAAAAGCGATGAAATCATTCAGTTAGAAACACCTAAATTGTTAATAAATCAGTTTTTACTAACCAATGAAACCTTGTATATTTACGATTCGGAAAAACTTCATGAATACCAACTAAAAATCGATTAGATATGCATGTTGCAGTTGCAGGAAATATAGGTGCTGGAAAAACAACACTCACTAAATTATTAGCAAAACACTTCAGATGGGAACCGCAACTGGAAGACGTGGTTGACAATCCATATCTAGACGATTTCTACAATCAAATGGAACGTTGGAGTTTTAACTTACAAGTCTATTTCCTCAATAGCAGGTTTCGTCAGGTTGCGCAAATTCGTCAGAGTGGTAAAGACATCATTCAAGACAGAACCATATACGAAGACGCGCACATTTTTGCACCTAACCTTCATGCAATGGGATTGATGACCAATCGCGATTTTGAGAATTATCGTTCCCTTTTTGATCTTATGGAAGGATTTGTAGAAGGCCCAGACTTGCTAATTTACTTACGTAGTACCATTCCAAATTTGGTCTCTCAGATCCATAAACGAGGTCGCGATTATGAAAACTCGATTAGTATCGATTATTTAAGTCGCCTGAACGAACGCTACGAAGCTTGGATACATGGTTACAACAAAGGAAACTTACTTATTATTGACGTTGACAATTTAGATTTTGTTGCCAACCCAGAAGATCTTGGTGGTATCATCAATAAGATTGATGCTCAAATAAACGGATTGTTTTAATCAGACAAATTTATTGATAAACCCATTTGCTCTGGCATGTTCAATAGCTTGAGCACTACTTTCTACCAATAGTACAGGAGTTTGATCATATTGATTAAATAAAGAGCGTACACGAAGCATTTTCTTTTTGTGTTTAACACTTCTCAAGTAAATTGCCATGACCTGATCAGGAAAGGTTTTTGCTAGTTCAATATAAATATCTGCATCATACTCACCACTATCACCAATGAGTATAAATTTCAAATCAGGATACGCTTTCAAAATATTGATGATCTCGATTTGTTTTTGAGGTTGATCACCAGATTTCTTTTTGAAAATATCCTTAAAGCTTCTCAGCAGGATTGGACCTTTTGGGAAGTCGTTTTGCTTTAGAAAAAATTCGAGGTATCTGTAGAGGTTCCACGGACTATGACTGACATAAAATATGGGATTGGCATTAGCTCCAGACACACCACGATGTAGTTTATGATAGAATTCAGCAGCACCTTCCAATGGAATTCGGCTAGCCGCACTTTTAAAAATACTATTGAATAACACTTTCCATTTCAAGGTCGAAGCAACTCCTGTGTGAATAATAGTATCATCAATATCACTAATCACACCATAGTCGGCTTTTTTTGAAGGAATTAATAACTCTCCAGGAAAGCGATTAGATTTTTGTATACTTCTACTGATATTAGCATCATCATAAGACACTTCCATATTAAGCCAACCTTCGGCATTTGCTAAACTATGCAGATCATTTACCTGCTCATCAATTTTAAAATAACCATGATCGTCTGTAACTGTTTTTAAGATGATTCCGTTAGGTAATTTGATTTTGAGTGTTGTGTTCTTAATCTCATCGGTTTCAAATCGTTTCCACGAATTGATAAATAAGCCAAACAATCCTTTTTGCTCTAAATTTATCGTTTCGTCTTCCAAAGCACGACCACGCATATAAAAGTGTGTATCTGTACCATAACTTTGAAATGTAATGATTTGTAAAGGATCTTTCTTGAACCAGTTCATCTAAGACGATTAGAATTTAAAAACTAAAATTAATAAAAAAGCCACGATAAACGTGGCTTTTTAAAATTTATGATTTGGACGATTACTTATTAACCTCCATTTTCTTAATTACTTTTTTAGCGTCACCTTCAGTAGCTACCTTTGATTTTTCGAACGCTTCTAACTTCGCTTCAACTTCAGCTTCAGTACCTGAGAAATTTTCTTCTCTTGTGATTTCTTCACCGTTTTCAATGGTTGTATAAGTAATAGTTGCCTGAGCAAGGTCGTTAGATACTTCCATTGTCTTTTCAACTTTTACGTCTCCATCAGCTAAACCTTCCTCTGAAGTATGTCCGCCTAAAATTGGAGCAATCACTAAACCAACTAAACAGGTTAATTTGATTAGGATGTTCATTGATGGTCCTGAAGTATCTTTAAATGGATCTCCAACAGTATCACCAGTTACAGCAGCTTTGTGTGCATCAGAACCTTTATATGTCATTTCTCCATTAATCTCAACACCAGCTTCAAAAGACTTCTTAGCATTATCCCAAGCACCACCAGCATTATTCTGGAAGATTGCCCACATTACACCAGACACACAAACACCAGCCATATATCCACCTAATGGTTCAGCACCAAACACTAATCCGATGATGATAGGAGTTATAATGGTAATTAAACCAGGTAAGATCATTTCTTTAAGTGCAGCTTTTGTTGAAATATCAACACATTTTGCATATTCAGGAGTTCCAGTTCCTTCCATAATTCCAGGAATCTCTTTAAACTGACGACGTACCTCTTGTACCATTTCCATAGCAGCTTTACCAACAGATTGCATAGCTAATGCAGAGAAGATTACTGGAATCATACCTCCTACAAATAACATTGCTAATACATCAGCTTTAAAGATGTTAATTCCGTCAATTCCTGTAAAGGTGACATAAGCTGCAAATAAAGCTAAAGCTGTTAAGGCAGCAGATGCAATAGCAAACCCTTTACCAACAGCAGCAGTTGTATTACCCACTGAATCTAATATATCTGTACGCTCACGAACGTGAGGTTCTAATTCACTCATTTCAGCAACACCACCTGCATTATCAGCAATTGGTCCAAAGGCATCAATAGCTAACTGCATTGCAGTTGTTGCCATCATTGCAGATGCTGCTAAAGCTACTCCATAAAATCCAGCTAATGCATAAGATCCATAGATAGCTGCAGCAAATAAGATTACTGACAAGAATGTTGATTTCATACCAACTGCTAAACCAGCAATGATATTAGTTGCCGCTCCTGTAGAACTATTTTTAACAATATCTAAAACAGGCTTCTTTCCTAAAGACGTGTAGTATGCTGTCACTACAGAAATCAGGGCACCTACTGCTAATCCAATCAATGTTGAGTAAAATACATGTCTTGAAGGAATTTCCTTCATACCTTCACCAAAGAATTTCATAGTCATCGTTTCTGGTAACATCAAGTCGATTAAGAACCATCCTGCAACTGCAGTGATTAAAATCGCTACCCAGTTTCCTAGGTCTAATGCTTTTTGTACCTGAGGTTCTTTAGCGTCGTTATTAGAAATCTTAACTAAGAATGTTCCAATAATAGATGCTAAGATTCCAACACCTGCAATTACAATTGGTAGTAAGATAGGTCCCATGTTATTAAAAGCATCTGTAAACTGAGTTGTAGCAGACATATCTTTAATAAGGTAATTACCTAATACCATAGCCGCTAATACTGTGGCTACATAAGACCCAAACAGATCGGCTCCCATACCTGCAACATCACCTACATTATCACCTACGTTATCTGCAATGGTTGCTGGGTTACGTGGATCATCCTCTGGAATTCCTGCTTCAACTTTACCAACTAAATCAGCTCCTACATCGGCAGCTTTGGTATAGATACCACCACCTACTCTTGCAAATAATGCGATAGATTCAGCACCTAATGAGAAACCAGCTAAGGTTTCTAACACTACGGTCATATTATTATAAAATGTTCCTGTTTCGCCCATAAACTGGCTTACAAAGAACATGAAGAACAAACTCAATCCTAATACAGCTAAACTAGCTACACCAAGTCCCATTACAGTTCCACCACCAAATGACACTTTAAGTGCTTGTGGTAAACTCGTTTTAGCAGCTTCTGCAGTACGCGCATTAGCCTCTGTAGCAATTCGCATTCCGATATTTCCTGCTAGTGCAGAGAATATTGCACCAAATATAAATGCTGGAACAATCATCCAACTTGTAGTATCTACCACTTGAGAAATTCCAAATAAAGCCGCTGATGCAATGACTACAAATATTAATAATAATCTGTATTCAGCAGCTAAAAATGCTAAAGCACCTTCTTTAATTGCCTTTGAGATTTCCTGCATTTTTTCACTTCCGGCAGCTTGTTTTTTTACCCAAGCCATCTTTATTAGCATAAAGATCAGCCCTAAAATTGCCAATCCGATTGGCACTAAAATCATATTTGATTCCATATTGTAGTTTATTTGATTTGTTATTTAGCTGCGCAAAAGTAGTGAAAACCATTAAAACAAAAAAAACCCTTCGCGTTTATTACGAAGGGTTGACGACTCAATTGTTGTTTATAAATTAAATGGTGAAGTCACCATTGGTTTTATGCACACTGTTTTCGTATCTGTCTATACACTTATTCAGGATATCATATGCTTCTTTAGCATCACCCCATCCACCAACATCAACTTTCTTTTTTTCGAGATCTTTATACACCTGAAAGAAATGTGTGATCTCTTCTTTTCTGTGTGGATTTAAATCGGTAATATCCTCATAGCTGTTCCAGATTGGATCAGTTACAGGAACACAGATCAATTTTTCATCAGGCCCTTTTTCATCTGCCATATGGAACACACCAATAGGCTTCACCTCCATGACACACATAGGAAATGTAGGCTCTGTTCCCATGACTAATACATCTAATGGATCACCATCTAAAGCCAAAGTTTCTGGGATAAAACCATAATCTCCTGGATACATCATTGATGAGAATAACATACGATCAAAGCGTATTTTATTCAATTCAAAATCATATTCATACTTATTACGACTCCCTTTTGGGATTTCGATTAATACATCAAAGGTTAATTTTCCGGCTGTTGTCATTATACTATGGTTTATCCTACTGAATTTGAATTACTATTCAAATTTCGGGCTGCAAAGATAGTGTATTGTTTGAGTTTAACAATTAAAATAGTAGGTGTTTTTCTTAAATATTGTAATTAAAAACTAAAGTTACAGCTATCCTTATAACAGATAGGGATAATGATTATCTTTATGAAGACAAAACACATGTGTACCACATTAAAAATCAACACAAATGATTAGAATATCTTTAGTTTTTATAGTATTACTTATTTGTTATCAATCTTACGGACAAAAGCCAAGAGCAAGGGATTTAGGAATTCCATTTGTTGGTGTAACTGGAGAATTCAATGCAATTACAGATGTAAAAGGTGTGGAGGTTGGATATAGCACAATTATTTCGGGTGATGGAGAAAATATTTTAGGCAGAGGACCTATTAGAACTGGAGTTACTGCTATATTCCCAAGAGGAAAAGCCAAAAAATTTAGTCCGGTTTACGCCAATTGGTATAGTCTAAACGGAAATGGGGAAATGACAGGTACAACTTGGGTAACTGAATCAGGCTTTCTTGAAACGCCAATAATGATAACCAATACTAATAGTGTTGGCGAAGTAAGACAAGCTGTACTTAAATGGTTTGTTGATACGGATTGGTACAGTGGAGAAAACTGGTGGTATACCTATCCAGTAGTAGCGGAAACATATGATGGGTTTCTTAATGATATTTACGGATTTCATGTGAAAGACAAGCACGTTTTAGAGGCCATAGAGAATTCTTCAAATGGAAAAATAGCTGAAGGAAATGTTGGCGGAGGAACTGGAATGATGTGTTTAGGTTTTAAAGGAGGTACAGGAACGTCATCAAGAGTTTTTAAAATTAAAGATTCAACGTATACCGTTGGAGTAATTGTACAATCTAATTTTGGAGCTAAAAGAAATTTATCAATCGCAGGTGTTCCTGTTGGAATTGAATTAAAAGACACCTTAAATTACGAGTATAATGCGCCTCCAAAATCAAGACGACAAGAAGGAGATGGTTCAATTATAGTGATAGTTGCAACCGATGTTCCTTTATTACCACATCAATTAAAAAGAATTGCTCAAAGAATTCCTTTGGGAGTAGGTATTGTTGGCGGACGAGGAAGTAATGGTTCTGGAGACATATTTTTAGCATTTTCAACCGCAAATGAAAAGGCATTTAGTCGTGATGAAATGACCACTGTAGAGACCATGTCGAATGATTTACTTATGCCAGTTTTTGAAGCCACTGTCCAAGCTGTTGAAGAAGCAATCATTAATGCAATGGTAGCTGCTGAAACTATGGAAGGCATTAATGGAAATAAGGCGTATGCTATTCCACACGATCTACTTATTGAAACTTTAAAAAAGTATAATCGGATAAAAAAATAAAGTGGTACAACAATGACTATGAGTAATTCTAACCTAAGCAATTACTCATAGCCGACACCGTTGCGCACCACAATTTTGAACCTATGACAAACATCATAAGAAAAGCAATAGTCATTTTTAGTCTAACCGCTGTTACAAATTTTTCATTTGCTCAAACAAGCAAAAATGACTCTATTACATCAGAAGGATATAAACTTAACCTAGAATACAATGTAATGAACAATATTACATTGGATAATCCTAGGAGGTACAAGAATAAGAAGCGTTATAAGTTTATCGAAAAGGGAGTTTACCTTGATCTTAAAGAGAAAGACGTTTTCAAATATAGAATGAGTATATCATATGTATTAGAGTCTGATAAAACCAACAATCAATATCCACTTGAAGATATTCTAGATAAGTACTTATTATTCGTGTCTCATGAATTCGGAAAAAAGAAGAATATGTTTAAAATTGAATTAGGTGGTGATTTAGACGATATTATAAAAGCTAAAAATGAGATCATTGGAAGAAAAATCTTTAATCGAGATTCTATTGGAGAAGACAAAAAAATATATGTGAATCTTGTAATTGAGTAAATGAAAAAATCTCTACTATTTTCCTTAGTCTATTTCCTATTACTAACACAACTTAAAGTCTAAACAACAAAACTTCCACGAACACGTTAGGTTATCATTATGAGACATCTTCTGTTCGTTTTTTTAATTGTAATATCAACGTCATCCTGTAGTCAAAATTTAGACCAGTTAATTTGTGATATTTCAGACTCAAATATTGTTGAATATGAACACATTGGAATTGGAGGATGGACCGGACCGAACTACACAAATTTTGAAGAATTAAGTAAAAAAGCAACTACTAATCAACTTCTGGTCTTGTTAGCACATGAAAACCCAGTAGTTACATGTTATGCCAGTTGGGCATTAATTGAACAAGAGTATAAAAATCTTCCAAACGTTTTTAAAACGCTACTTATAGATGAGCGAACAGTCAAAACACATTCTGGCTGCCTCATTAATGAAGATAAAATATCAAGAGAATTCTATTATAGATATTGGAATTTAGTACAAATGGAAAAGGCTGAAGATGATGTCCTTTTTGAGCTTGATAAAATCATCATTAAACAAGAAGATCCTGATTGGCTATTGCTATGCAGAGCTTTAGATAACAGAATGTACGATGATAATTACAAGCGCTTAATTTACAAACTCGGCTTCGAAAAGAATTATAAAGAAGCTATCTTTTATTTATGTAATTGGCACAGGTCTGAATACAACTATGAACTTCAATTATTTCTTGTTGAGGCATTAAAAAAAACATACTTTAATGGTAAGAACTCATCAACCTACTACAGGTTTTTAGACGAATTGATAAAATTTAACAACAAAGATGTACATGATTTTATATTGCATAAGTACAGAACAGACAAGCCCAACATCAATGACATTGAAAATTTTAAAAGCCTGCTTGAGCGACACAACCTTTTCTAAATATTGACACTATCAAAAATGACTACACAGTTAATCGCTATGACATTTTCAGGATAATCACGCATTCAATTGTTACATATATAAACCGCATTCAATGAAACAATTCATATTTATTTTCTTTCTTGTAACTAACGCATTTTATGCTCAAATCACACCTTTCGAAGGTAAACTTTTAGATTATTATAACAATGAACCTGTGGCATTCGCCCATATAAAATTTAAAAATTCAAGTACTGGCGTTTCAACAACCAACGATGGAAATTTTAAACTCGTTATAGATAATGCTCTTTTAAAGTCTAAAGTACACATCTCTTGTTTGAGCTATAAAGACACTTTAGTTAATGCTAGTGAATTACAGAATAAAATTTTTCACTTACAACCTAAAGCAGAAATATTGGATGAAGTTATAGTAGAAAAATATGAATCTAAAGAAATTTCGTTTGGCTCTACAAAGGGAAAAAGAACAAACAGACATCTACATAGGCGAGACACTATAATGATAGCCCAGTTTATTAATGGTAATAAAATAGATTCAACTTATAACTACCTGAAAACAGTAACACTGAAATTTACTAACAAAATCATTACGCCTTCACAAGCCAGAATTCGAATTTTTGATAGAAATGAAGTTACAGGCGCTCCTGAAAATGATCTACTCTCAGAAAGCGTCATCATTACAATTACCAGAAATCAAAAGATCTATGACATCGATTTTTCTGAATTTGTAATTGAAGTACCTAAAGATGGTTTTTTTGTTGCCATTGAAAAATTTATTGTTCCAATGAATAGGTGCTTTATTGCTCCTATTGAACGTTCTACATATCCTAGATATACCGCAGAATTTAAAAAGAAAACATATTCAGAAGATTCTGAAAAATCAAAACTATTAAGCTTTGAAAAATATCGAAACGAAGTGACGCTCTATGCGCCTGTAATCTATTTAACTGAAAAAAAAGCAAAACATGAAGATTTTGGCGACTTATACTCTCTAAATTCTAATCAATGGGAAATGTATAAAAACACAGGCAACGGCTTTATAATTCCTATGGAAATAGTTCTATCTAACTAGAGTTCAAAAGCGATATAGACATTATAGATATTTCAGAATCAACAAAGAACACATAACCACATGAAAACTATTAAAAACCCATTCTCTCTTTTTTCTGAATGGTATGACGAAGAATTAAAACTATCTGATCTTAAAATCCCATCAGCAGTTTGCCTATCAACTTTTGGAATGGATAATTATCCCAATGCAAGATTTGTGTCCTTTAAAGAGCTAGTTGATGATTCTTTTGTCATTACTGGTCCGTTAAACTCCAGAAAAGGTATTGAGATTGAGAACAACAACAATGTAGCCTTAACCTTCTGGTGGACAGCCACCGAAAAACAAATCAGAATTCAAGGCTCAGCAAAACAAATCTCTGAAGTACTTGCCAACAAATACTTTAATGAACGTAGTACAACTTCTAAGGCTGTATCATCAGTATGTGAGCAAGGGCAAGACATTGACAATTTACAAGAATTAGAGACTCAAGTTCTGGACAAAGTTTCAAACCATACAGAATTGAACAAACCAAAAGACTGGAGTGGATTTCAAATTAAACCCATCAGAATTGAATTTATGGTATTTAAATCCTCCAGATTTCATCATAGGACATTATATGAATTTGAGCACGGAGAATGGCATGAAAAACAAATTCAACCTTGAAAATTTGGGTGTCTTTATCAAGTTGTTGTTTTGAATTACACAAGTATTTAAGGCACAAAGCGAAACGACCAGATTGTAATTTTATTTGCTAACTTAGTTGTCTAATGACAATGACATGACATTTACAAGATTAAGTATCCTCTTATTTTTTCTGTTATTTAATAATACTATGAAAGCCCAAGATCTCTCAAAATATCAGTGGAACAACAGAATTCTCATCATTATGTCTGAGGATATCAGTACTGTAGAATTTAAAAAACAGATTACAGCTTTACAAAATCATGATAAAGCCTTAGAAGAGCGAAAACTTTTAATCCTTCAGATTACACCAAAAAAATATCGTTTAGGAGTTTCAGAAACATCGTCATGGATAGAAGGACAATCTGAACTCTATCAAAAATTTAAAACAGATCATAAAGCATTTGAAACAATACTTATCGGTTTGGATGGAAACATCAAACTGAGACAAAACTCATTACTGACTTCTGAACAACTCTTCAACACCATAGATGCTATGCCAATGCGGCAATCAGAAATTAGGTCAAATAAAAAATCTAAAAACTAAACCCAAAACTTCCAGTCACACCAAAAGGTCTGGCATCTGGGTTAGACAAATAGTTGCCTCTAAAATTGAAGTCAATTCGTAGGATCTTAAAAATATTACCAATACCAAAACTATATTCGTAATAAATATCCTGACTTGGTGCTACTAAAGGCGTTTCAACTGGATTTCCTGTAGTATTCAAAGCAATGTTCTCTGCGGAAATATCTCCCCAAACACCTCTAACTCCAACAATGGCTCTAAGGTTATACTTCTTCAAAAAAGGAATACGTGAAAATATGCGTCCGTTGAAATTGTGTTCTAAATGTAATGACGTATAGGTATCAGTTACAAATTCATAAAAATCTAACTGCGGAAATGTATTGTATATTGAAAAATACGACTGGTTTCCTGGCACGACACTTAATAGCGCTAACGGCACTTCTCCAAAGGTTTTTCCTGCTTCTATTGTGGTGGTCAACCTTCCAAATCCGCCAACTTGCCATGGCTGAACGTAGGAAAACTGTACTTTGGTATAATCAAAATCACTATTAAAAAAATCTCTGTCACCACGAGTTACCTGTGCAAATAATCTTGAAAAATAATCATTAGCTGTTCGACGCTCGACACCAAAACCTGTCATTTTCCGATTTGGAAAATACGATAAGGATAAGGTGGTTTCAAATTGTTTAACTTCGGAAGAAATGCCTGTTGGCGACTCAGGATCGTTATAATCCAAACTAAACGTTGGTGATGCCGATTCTAAGGTTTTATAGGTTCCGCTGGTGCGTATCACAAAATTCTTGGTAGGTTCAATCTCCAGCGACATAGTGGTCAAATTGATTGTGGTCAACTTGTCATTAACCGCTGTACCAACAACTGCTGATGAGGCTAAACTTCGACCCAAAACATCGGTAGATGCAGTTAAATTTGCACCTATCTGTTCTACATCTCTCCTATTTCCTCCGGAAATGATAATCCGTCGTTTCTTATCTAACAACCATTTTCCAGAAATACCATATTTAAACTTGTCGTCTCTAAAACCGTAAGCGAGAAAACCTTCAATTCGCCAAAGGTCATTTGGTCCAAAATAGGTTCTACCACCTGTACGAATTCTGGTACCTTCCACTTCGTTAAATCCGAATGTTGAGAATATAGGTCCGTAATCAAAATTAATACTAGGAAATTCAACATAGCCTGAAGCGAGAATACTTCCTATATTATACAATCGCTTAAACTTTTTCACTGTCTTTAGTGTGTCTAACATTTTGTAAACACCCTTCTCGTCTTTGTTCAAGGATTCCAAACGATTGTCTTTCCAGAAGTCATCAGTCCTGTTGTAGACATCTTCATTATAATTGTAAACTTCTTCGTCATAGAACTTCTCGTCTTTTTGAATATCAAACTTATAATTATCGTATAAAGTGGTTCGCTTTCCGTAGACACCTCGTGATTTCTCTTTTTTGTTCAATGCGAAATCAGACAACATATAATCTCGTTTTATAAGGAATAACGAGTCGTTTAGCACTTCAAATTCCTGCTCAATATAAATTTCTTTAACCCAGTTGATATTGGCACTTTTTGAAGCTTGAAGGTTGATATCTTTAATGGCATAGGTAGAATCATTAACCCAAAAGTCACCTTTGAAAGTAAGTTCGTTTTTTCGTCTTGGGTAATAAATAATATTGTAGCACCATTTGTTATCAATAAAGGCACTATCAGATAGCACATAATTATACGTTTGGATTCCTGTCCGCGATAACGGACTCACAAAACTCTTATCAAAGAATTTGAGATAGTTGTCGTAAATATCAAAATCGGCATAAAGGTCATCAATAAAATCAATAATAATCTGGTTATTACTAAATCCTGAATTCTTATTCCCTTTAAGTTCTTCCTTTTCTTTATTAATTAGATTATCACCATAGACTTTACTTACAGCTTCATTAAGAAAAATTGGCAAGTACGTTTTACCTGTAACACTGGAGGTATCAACCTCTTCAAAAACAAACTCCATACCTCTAAACAACTTACTTTTGATTAGTGCGCTATCAATGGTATTAAGGTCAAACTCTACTTTTTCGTATTTATCGTATTGGTATTGTTTGAATTGTCTGAGGCCATTTTGACGTTTACGCTCCCAAATTTTCTTGAGAATTCGAATTGCTGGATTTTCTGAAGCCTTCTTAGATTGTTTACCTGTAACAATAACTACTTCATCCAATGCTCCAGCTTCTTCTTTTAAAATAAACTTCAAATCGTAGTTGACTTTACCTTCAAGCTTGATCTCTAATTGCTCATAACCTAAAAAAGACACAATAAGCGTTTCCCAAGTGTTTTCAGATTCTAAGTAAAAGCGACCGTCTTCATTAGAAATTGTACCTTCTGTAGACCCTTTGAATAAGATATTTGCGAAGGCAACAGGTTCGTTGAATTCATCATAGACATAACCACTCACTTTGGTTTGTGCAAACGCAATCGTTGTTCCGAAGAGGATAAATAAAGTTAGGAGCTTTTTCATATATGTAAAAACTTCATCAACAATCATGCTAATGAAGTTTTGATAACGTAAAAATTTGCGGTTTATTTATTTGTACATGACTTTTTTAACAGCTTTCACTACGTCATTGCTATTAGGCAACCACTCCTCTAATAATACAGGAGAATAAGGTGCTGGTGTATCAGCAGTATTGATTTTTACAATAGGAGCATCTAAATAATCAAAAGCTTCAGATTGCACTAAGTATGTAATCTCAGTAGCAACATTACCAAAAGGCCATGCTTCTTCTAATACCACAAGTCGGTTTGTTTTCTTAACCGAATTCACCACAGCTTTTCTATCCATTGGACGAACAGTTCGTAAATCGATGATCTCACAAGAGATCCCTTCTTTTTCTAATTCATCAGCAGCCTTATAAGCCTCTTTGATGATTTTTCCGAAGGATACAATAGTAACATCTGTTCCTTCACGCTTTATTTCAGCAACTCCTAATGGAATTGTGTATTCGCCTTCTGGAACTTCTCCTTTATCACCATACATTTGCTCACTTTCCATGAAAATTACTGGATCGTCATCACGAATAGCCGATTTTAATAAGCCTTTAGCATCATATGGATTTGAAGGTACTACGACTTTCAAACCTGGTGTATTTGCAAACCAGTTCTCAAAAGCTTGAGAGTGCGTTGCTGCCAATTGTCCTGCAGAAGCCGTTGGTCCTCTAAATACGATTGGGCATTTAAATTGCCCACCAGACATTTGTCTGATCTTAGCCGCATTATTTATAATTTGATCAATACCAACCAAAGAGAAGTTAAAGGTCATATACTCAACAATAGGACGATTACCAGTCATTGTCGATCCAATGGCTACACCAGCAAAACCTAACTCAGCAATAGGTGTATCGATAACACGTTTTGCACCAAACTCATCTAACATACCTTTTGAAGCTTTGTAAGCTCCATTGTATTCAGCAACCTCCTCACCCATTAAGTAAATACTCTCGTCTCTGCGCATTTCTTCACTCATTGCTTCGGCAATTGCTTCTCTAAATTGAATTGTCTTCATCTATCAGTTTTTTAAACGAATAGCAAAAGTAAGAATTCTTAGTAATAAAATAACAAGAAATTAGGTTTGAAAAACAGAATCAAACTACCTCAATGTGCTTCATTTCATATATTTTATATGTAAACACAGATTTGAATGTCCATTCAAACGATAAAAAATTGAATAATTCTCGATAAAGCTCAAAAAATCTGAGAATTTATTAACCAAAATAGGAATAACTAAAATTTTCAGAAAAATTTATTATGCATGCATAGTAAAATTCAAATTATTATAATTATCTTCGTGCTTTAGAAAAAATATACACTCAAAATAAATTATTTCGATATGAATATATTAGTATGTATTAGCCATGTTCCTGATACGACTTCAAAGATTAATTTTACGGAAAATGACACGAAATTTGACACTAACGGTGTACAGTTTGTGATCAATCCTAATGATGAATTTGGTTTAACTCGTGCCATGTGGTTCAAAGAAAAACAAGGTGCAAAAGTAACTGTTGTAAATGTTGGTGGAGCTGAAACTGAGCCAACACTGCGTAAAGCTCTAGCTATTGGCGCAGATGCTGCAATTAGAGTTAACACTGAAGCTAAAGATGGTTTTCAGGTCGCTAAAGAATTAGCAAATGTTGTTAAAGATGGCGGTTATGATCTAGTGATTGCTGGGCGTGAATCTATCGATTACAATGGTGGAATGGTACCAGGAATGCTTGCTGCTCTTACCAATTCAAACTTTGTTACCAATTGTATCAGCCTTGAAGTTGATGGAACCAATGCAACTGCAATGCGTGAGATAGATGGTGGAAAAGAAACGGTTTCTACAAGTCTGCCTTTAGTTATTGGAGGTCAAAAAGGACTTGTAGAGGAAAGTGATCTTCGTATTCCAAACATGAGAGGAATTATGATGGCACGTCAAAAACCATTATCGGTTGTTGAGCCTCTAAATGCTTCAGCAGAAACCGCATCGGTAAAATTTGAAAAACCAGCACCTAAAGGAGCAGTAACTTTAGTAGATGCTGATAATATTGATGAATTAATCAACTTACTTCACAACGAAGCTAAAGCGATTTAATTAACCTTTTAAAAGAAAACACATGTCAGTTTTAGTATATACAGAATCAGAACAAGGAAAATTTAAGAAAACAGCTTTTGAAGTGGCTTCATACGCCAAAGCTGTTGCAGATCAAATGGGAACCACTGTAACTGCAGTAGCTATTAATGCAGGAGATACTTCAGAATTAGGAACCTACGGTGTTGATAAAGTATTAAGTATCACAAACAGTGATCTCGATAAATTTAACGCCAACGCTTATGCCAGTGCAATCGAGCAGGCAGCTAAACAAGAAAATGCAAATGTAGTTGTTATTAGTTCTAGTGCAGATAGCAAGTACTTAGCTCCTATTCTATCTATTGGTTTAGATGCAGGTTATGCGTCAAATGTAGTTGAAACACCTTCAAGCACTGCTCCATTTACAGTGAAACGTACGGCTTTTACCAATAAAGCGTTTAATATGACAACTATTGATACAGATACAAAGGTTGTTGGTGTATCAAAAAATGCATTTGGATTAGTTGAATCTAACGGAAATGCAACTTCGGAAGATTTTTCGCCTGCTATTCCTAGCTCAGGAGTAACTGTAGAATCTGTGGATAAAGCTACAGACAAAGTAACTATTGCAGATGCTGAGATCGTAGTATCTGGTGGACGCGGACTTAAAGGTCCAGAAAACTGGGGAATGATTGAAGAATTAGCAGATGTTCTTGGAGCAGCAACAGCATGTTCTAAGCCTGTTTCAGATTTAGGGTGGAGACCTCATAGCGAACACGTAGGACAAACAGGAAAGCCTGTAGCGTCTAACTTATACATTGCTATTGGTATTTCAGGAGCAATTCAACATTTAGCTGGAATCAACTCTTCTAAAGTAAAAGTAGTTATCAACACTGACCCAGAAGCGCCTTTCTTTAAAGCAGCCGACTATGGTGTTGTTGGTGATGCTTTTGAAGTTGTACCTGCACTAATAGAAAAATTAAAAGCATTTAAAGCTCAAAACGCATAATTTTTTATAAATTGTAGTTTGAAAAGAGCTGTTTTGATTTAGTTCTTTAGACATAAATCTGCCCTTTGCAGTTGTTAAAGTCCGAATTAAAACAGTTCTTTGCGTTTTATATGTTATGAGTTTAGTAAGATTAAACATAAAAGGAATTTCATACAGCCAGACCCAAAATGGTGCGTATGCTTTGATTTTGAATGAAGTTGATGGTGATCGTAAATTACCAATCGTTATTGGTGCATTTGAAGCGCAATCTATAGCCATAGCTCTTGAAAAGGAAATCAGACCTCCAAGACCATTAACACACGACCTCTTTAAAAATTTTGCTGATCGTTTTGACATTATTGTCAAGCAAGTTATTATTCACAAGCTGGTAGATGGCGTATTTTATTCCAGTTTAATTTGCGAACGTGATAAAATTGAAGAGATTATTGATGCCAGAACCAGTGATGCTATAGCACTAGCACTGCGTTTTAAAGCACCTATTTTTACTTATAAAAATATACTTGATAAAGCAGGAATTTACTTAAAGGTAAGTCCTAAAAAAGAAAACGAAGATCAAGACTCTATTCTTGTTGATGATATGGTAGTTGAAGAAATTGAAGCCAGTATTCAAGATAGCTACATGGACAAATCTATCCAAGAACTGCATACCCTCTTAGAGGAAGCTGTAAAAAATGAAGACTACGAAAAAGCAGCAAAAATAAGAGACGAAATTTCTAAACGCTAATCCCTTTCACATGAGACATTTTTTACTAGCTATTGCAGCTATTTTTTTTGGAATCACCACAAGTTTTAGTCAAGATAATCCAGAAAATGTTACTGATAGCTTATCTGTAGTTGAAAAATTTCAAACTACAAAAAGTGATACTGAATCCATAAATTTCTTAATCAATAACTGGCAACTTTTAAAACACGAAACCTTTGAAAATTATCCTGATGATAAACTAGCAGACGTTGATTTTATTAAAGGCAAAGAGTTCTTAAATCTTGGAGAAAATGGAGAATACACTTCCATATTAAATAATAGTTTCAATAAGGGGTTTTGGTTACAGAATAATGATCTTATCGTGTTTAAGCAAAAAGTACCTACTACTGTAGATAAGTATTACCAGATTATTGAAGAAACTAAAACACAACTCATCATCAAGAATGCTAATGACGTCTATACTTTTATATCAGAACAGCATAATAGTTATGTTGCTCAAGGTGCTGTTACCGATGATATTGTCAAAAGCCAAGGCTTTAGTATAAATAGTCTTTGGCGAGGTGCCTTAGGTATGATAACACTTTTAATTATTGCCTTTTTATTCAGTAGTAACCGAAAAGGCATCAATTGGAAAACTGTTGCAATTGGTTTGGCATTTCAATTGATTATAGCAGTAGGTGTATTACAAGTTGATTTCATCAAAGACATATTTGAATCTGTCGGACAGGTATTTGTGAGTATTCTGGATTTTACCAGAGCTGGAAGCGAGTTCTTGTTTAGCGGAGTGATGGACATTAACTCGTATGGTTTCATCTTTGCATTTCAGGTATTGCCTACCATTATATTTTTCTCTGCATTAACCTCTGTCTTGTTCTATTTAGGAATTATCCAAAAAGCAGTAAAAGCATTGGCATGGCTACTATCTAAAGCGCTGAAAATCTCTGGAGCTGAAAGTTTAAGTGTTGCTGGAAATATTTTCTTAGGTCAAACAGAAGCGCCACTTCTAATCAAAGCCTACCTTGAGAAAATGAATAAATCTGAAATGTTACTGGTTATGATTGGTGGTATGGCAACAGTAGCTGGAGCCGTATTGGCCGCTTATATTGGTTTTTTAGGTGGTGAAGATGAAGCGCTTCGATTATTTTATGCAAAGCATTTATTAGCAGCTTCAGTTATGGCTGCTCCGGGTGCCATTGTGATTTCTAAAATATTATATCCACAAACAGAAGAAGTCAATACAGACGTTACTGTTTCACAAGAAAAAATTGGTGCTAACTTGTTAGACGCCATTGCTAATGGAACCACAGAAGGTCTTAAACTTGCTGTTAATGTTGGCGCTATGCTTCTCGTTTTTGTCGCTTTTATTGCTATGGTAAACGGAATTTTAGGCTGGGTTGGTGATGTTTCCTCTCTCAACACATGGATAGCAGCTAACACCTCTTACCAATCACTATCCTTAGAACTCATTCTTGGGTATGTTTTTGCGCCTTTAATGTGGCTTATTGGTGTGGCTACTGAAGATATGGCGCTTATGGGACAGCTTCTTGGTATAAAACTGGCTGCCAGCGAATTTATTGGTTACATTCAATTAGCAGATCTTAAGAATGCCGCTAATGCCACACATTTGAAGTATGAGAAATCCATCATCATGGCAACTTATATGCTTTGTGGTTTTGCCAACTTTGCTTCTATAGGTATACAAATTGGAGGAATAGGTTCTTTAGCTCCAGGCCAACGTAAGGTATTATCCCAATTTGGAATGAAAGCTCTCATTGGAGGAACATTAGCTTCGTTAGTTTCGGCAACTATAGCAGGAATGATCATTGGATAGTGGTGAATCACCACAGATGGATTAACTCACTCAATTGCAAAAAATAGGTTTTAATTATTAGTTAATAACTTTTAATATTATAAAGGGTTGAGTGTATTATGATTCAACCCTTATTTTTATTTTTATCTGCTGAAAATGAAGTACAACTAAATCAGGTTCCCACAATTCATATGAAACAATATCACGACTTAGTAAAATACGTATTAGAACACGGAAATCAGAAAGAAGATCGCACTGGCACAGGAACAAAAAGTGTTTTTGGCTACCAAATGCGTTTTGATCTTAGTGAAGGTTTTCCAATGGTGACCACAAAAAAACTACATTTAAAATCGATTATTTATGAACTGCTTTGGTTTTTAAAAGGCGATACAAATATTAATTATCTTACTGAAAATGGCGTTCGTATATGGAATGAATGGGCAGATGAGAATGGAGATTTAGGACCTGTATATGGACACCAATGGCGCAACTGGAATGATGATGAAATTGATCAAATTAAAGACGTTATCCATACATTAAAACACAATCCTAATAGTCGTAGAATGATGGTGTCGGCATGGAATCCATCTGTATTACCAGATACTTCAAAATCATTCAGCGAAAATGTAGCCAACGGAAAAGCAGCTTTACCTCCTTGCCATGCTTTTTTTCAGTTTTATGTTGCTGATGGAAAATTATCTTGTCAGTTATATCAACGAAGTGCAGACATCTTTTTAGGTGTGCCTTTTAATATTGCTTCTTATGCATTATTTACCATGATGATGGCTCAGGTTTGTGGTTACCAAGCTGGTGAATTCATACATACTTTTGGTGATGCACACATCTACAGTAATCACTACGAACAATTAGAATTACAATTATCAAGAGATATCAGACCGCTTCCTACAATGAAACTCAACCCTGAAATCAAAGATATTTTTGATTTTAAATTTGAAGATTTTACCTTAGAGAATTATAATCCACATCCTCATATTAAAGGGATTGTAGCGGTATAAACTACTCATATGAAAAACTTATTTTTAATATGCTTTATGGCATGTACATTTTCAGTGTATTCGCAAAACGACACATCTGAAAAGGCAAAATCATTTGTAATTTTTGAAGGCTGTGATAATGCTGAAGATATTGAGCGCTGCTATGAAATGAAACTTCAAGATTTTATTTCAAACAATCTTGATAGTCAAACCATTGAAGAAACTATCAAATCTAATGAAATAGATACAATAACTGTGTACACTGCAATTAGATTTGACTATTTTGGAGAAACCATTAGGAGTAATTCTGTTGCTAATAGCTTGAGCCAAAAATTAGATATAAAAATCAATGAGCTTATTCATGAAAAATTACCTAAAGTGAAACCTGCGGTTGATGCTTCTGGTAGTACTATTATGATAACTATTAAAAAAAGATTGGGGTTCAAGCTAGATAGAAATAATAATAAATTGGTTCCGATATATGGATATCATTCAAATGAAATCCCTTTTGTTGTTGTAGAAAATGTTCCTATTTATCCAGGTTGTGATGAAAAACAATCTAATACGTATCTCAAAAGGTGTATGAGTAGTAAAATTGCTGCACTCGTAGGCTCTGAGTTTGACCTTAGTTTGGCAAGTAAACTTGGGCTACCAGCAGGTTATGTTAGAATAAATACAACGTTCAAAATTGATAGAGATGGAAAGATCATTCAGATCCAAGCTAGAGCTGCACATCCTGAACTTGAAAAGGAAGCTGAACGCGTTCTTGCTTTGCTACCAGATATGATAAAGCCTGGTATTCACAAGGGTCAACCCGTAGTTGTACCTTATAGTTTACCTATTAAGTTTGCGGTCACAGGTGGTAACAAAAAAGAGAAAAAAAATGATTAAAAAAAGCGTCCTGAATAACAGGACGCTTTTTTTAGTTCATAACTCTAGGTTATACATTTAGAACACCATTTTCGGCAGCAGCAAAATCGCTCCATGCGTAAGCATCGGCTTGGTCATCGTTTGTCCATTGACCATCTACTACATATCTAAACTCATAAGAGTTGTCTTTTTCTAAATCTACAGTACCTTTAAAAGTTCCGTTTTTTAATTTCTTAAGTTGGACAGCTTTCTTTTGGTTCCATTCATTGAATGTTCCAAGAACTGCTACTTTTTTTGCTTCTTCAGCAGGCACAGAAAATGTTACCTTACAAACTGGCTTGCTTTTTAAATATTGCTTTTTAATTGCCATAATACATTGAATTAATTTATGGGTCAAATGTATAAAAGAAATGTGCAGACTCAAACGAAACAAATACTTACATTGAAAGAATTATCATTTTGATAAATTTAAAGTGATATTTATTTAATATATTGAATAAAGCCTAACTTAAATTATGAGATTGATAATTAAAAACCAACACCTTAACTATTGATTTTCATTAAGTTAGACACTATAACGTTTTCGTATTTTGTGGTTTACCGAAGAGAAAAATTATTACAACGTTTGCGTTAAAAAGATTAACTTTACAATTACTAATTTTTTGATTTATGTTTGGAAAAAAGAAACCAGTTCCTCAAATTGACAAGGAGCAATTAGCCTTAATAAAATACGCCGAAAAACGCATCAAGCAAAAAAAGCGTGTTTACATCCATTTTGTGGTCTTTTTAATTGGCGCTGTTTTTCTCATATTAGCCAATACAGTTTTAGGCATAGGTAAAGATCTTAAGATTGCAGGACTAGACTGGTTTGTAATAGCCATTGTGTTGTGGTTAGCATTGTTCATATATCACTTTGTGACTGTTTTTATCACTCATAGTTTTATGGGTAAAGATTGGGAAGACCAACAACGTGAAGCTTTAGTAGCAAAACAACAACAACGTATAGACAAACTAAAACAGGAGTATCTAAAGGAGGAGCGTGAAATTGCGAAATCTCAAGCTTATAATGAAACCATAGAGAACATCACCTCAACTCAAAAAAAAAAATCTGAATTAACCATCATTGTTGCTGCTGGAGAAAACAATGCAATTGGTAAAGATAACGACCTCATTTGGCATCTAAGTGACGATCTCAAACGCTTTAAATCATTAACCAATGGTCATCATATTATCATGGGAAGAAAAACTTTTGAAAGCTTTCCTAAGCCATTACCTAACCGAACTCATATAGTAATCACCAGACAAGAGACATATAAAGCTCCTGATGGTGTCATCGTTGTAAACAATATGGATGATGCTCTGGATGCTGCCCGAAATGACAAACAACCTTTTATTATTGGTGGTGGAGAAATTTACAAACAAGCCATGACACTTGCTGATAAAATTGAGATCACTCGTGTACATCATAGCTTTGAAAATGCCGATACTTTTTTTCCTGATATCGATACTTCTATTTGGAAAGAGACACAACGTGAATTTCATGAGAAAGATGATAAACATAAGTATTCATTTACATTTCTGACTTATGAAAAAGTATGATTTGATTAAAGGTAAAATAGTATTATTTCTATTTTCAGTTTTTACTACTTTGCTTTACTGTCAAAACAAAACATTCTATGTGATTGATAATATTCCGATAAATAAGTATCACAGCGACCAAAGAATTGAGCTTAAACCTTCTGAAATTTCAACCATTAATTATGAGGTTGATAAAAAGTTAATTAACGCTCTTGGCTACAAGAGTTATGACACTTTAGCTTATATAATTACTAAAGCTCATAGCAATCGATCTTCTCAAATAAAGAATATACCTACCAAAAGACAAATGGTATTAGAAAATTTTTATTGGAAACTCAATGGGCAAAATTACACGGGAAAATATATTGATTATTACATCAATGGTTCTATTCAAGAGATTGGACAAATGATAAATGGAAAAGTAAATGGAAAGGTCACATACTTCTTTTATCAAGGCAAAAAAAGAGCCATAAAACAGTTCAAGAATGGTAAATTGGATGGTGAACAACTAAATTTTTATTTAAATGGAACAGTAAGCAATAGAAAATATTATGTAAACAATAAACTAAATGGACAAAATACACTATACTTCCCAAACGGAATAGTGAAAAAAGAATATTTAAGTAATGGTGAAAAATTGCAGGGAAAAGTAAAAGAGTATTATTCAACAGGACAGCTTAAGCAAATAAAAAACACAATAAACTTGGGTTTGGGTTATGAAATTAAAGATTTCAACATCTTTTTTGAAGGACATGATTTTCGTCGCTATGTTTTAGATACAACCAAAGAATTCCCAGATAAAGACAAGCTAAAAAAGTTCTTGAAAAAATTTGACAAACGCATTACAAAAAACCCCGAGATTGATACCTATTATTTAGCAAGAGGTATTATAAAAAGTCTTCTAAATGATACTGATGAAGCCATAAAAGAATTTAAAAAAGCACTTGAGCTTGAGCCTATGCATCTTAGCGCTAATTATTATCTGGCAGTGGTTTTAATGAAAAAGTATAAAGAAGAAGATATTGCACTCATTCCAAAAAAAGATTTATCTGTAATTCGTAATAATTTTTTGAATGCTTCAATTCAAGATGAGCATCCAGAACATAATATACTTAGAGCATTTCTTAACACAGAACTTATTTCAAATGAACTGAAAAGATATAGTGAAAAGCAATAGGGTATCTTTAAATATGGATATTAGAAATTGTTGTTTTTGAGTACTGTGTTGTATTGATTGGTTTTAAGATATTATTCCTATTTTTGTCGCATAAAATTTGATTTAATGAAAGCATATATTTTTCCTGGTCAAGGGGCTCAGTTTACAGGAATGGGACTTGACCTATATGAAAACTCACCACAAGCTCAGGAGCTATTTGAAAATGCCAATAGTATTTTAGGGTTTCACATTACTGACATTATGTTTGAGGGTTCTCCAGAAGACCTTAAGGAAACCAAAGTGACTCAGCCAGCTATTTTTTTACACTCCGTAATTTTAGCCAAAACTTTAGGTGACAATTTCAGACCAGATATGGTTGCAGGTCATTCTTTAGGTGAATTTTCTGCTTTAGTTGCTAACGGAACATTGAATTTTGAAGATGGATTAAAGTTAGTCTCTCAACGTGCTCAAGCCATGCAAAAAGCTTGCGAATTACAGCCAAGTACAATGGCTGCAGTTCTTGGATTAGATGATGATATAGTTGAAAAAGTATGTGCAATGACCAATGGTATTGTAGTGGCAGCAAATTATAACTGTCCGGGCCAATTGGTAATATCTGGTGAGATTGACGCTATTAATACAGCATGCGAAACCTTAAAAGAAGAAGGTGCTCGTCGTGCTCTTGTACTGCCTGTTGGTGGTGCATTTCACTCTCCACTTATGGAGCCAGCCCGAGAAGAATTAGCAGCTGCCATTGAGAATACAACATTCAGCAAGCCTAATTGCCCAATATATCAAAATGTAACAGCTTCTGCAGTAATTGATGAAACCGAAATAAAAGCCAATCTCATTTCCCAGTTGACTGCTCCGGTACGTTGGACACAATCTGTACAACAAATGATTACAGATGGTGCTACTCACTTTACCGAAGTTGGTCCGGGAAAAGTACTTCAAGGTCTGGTAAGAAAGATCAATAGAGAAGCAGAAACAGCCTCAGCTACTTTAGAATCTAACGCTTAACAGTTATGAAATTATCCAGAACCGCAGGCATAATTTTAATCATTGCCTTCAATATTGCTATTGACCAAATTTCTAAAGTACTCGTTCGAGCAAATTTTGAATATGGAGAGATCAAACAGCTTATAGGTGATACCTTTATCATGCAATATGTAGAAAATGAAGGTGCCTTTTTAGGTATGGGAAGTGATATGAATCCTACTCTAAAACTAATCGTACTACTTATTCTGCCAACTGTGGTGTTAGGATACTTGATTTATTACATCATAAAAAATAAATCATTAGATAAGCTTAGTTTAATTGCTTTATGTTCAATAGCAGGAGGTGGTATTGCCAATGTATTTGACCGAATTGTTTTTGGTTCAGTAACAGATTTCTTCTACATTCATTTTAATGATACCATTAGAACAGGAATCTTTAACGTGGCAGACATGAGTGTTACATTTGGTATTTTAGTCTTGTTATACACAACTATCTTTTCAAAAAAGAAGACAGAGCAACCAGCATAAAAAAAGCCTCATTAATAGTGAGGCTTTTTGTTTATTTAACTAAGCTTATGTGTTCACAATCTTTAACTTCTCCGTAATAAGTTTCACGATATTTGTGGAGTGTTTTATAAGGAATACTTAAAAACTGTTTTTTAATGTAAGTTACATTGGTAGACAATGCACCCATTTTTTTGGTGAACCTGACCTCAGGTTTTGTCTCTCGTTTAATACTAATCAATTTCATTTATTTTCATTTATCATTAGTTACAAATAAACAAAAACTCATCATTGATGTCAAATTCTAAACATTAAATCATTGTTAATCAATATTTTAATTATGAATGTTTTAATATAAGATGAAATTCATTAAGAAAGCTTCAATTAATTAGAGTTTCGCTTAGCAGATTCACAACTTAATTTTTGTAAACTGTTCCTTCTTTCATCACAAATACAACATTCTCCATAGTAGAAATATTCTTAGTTGGATCATCGTTTACGGCAATAATATCTGCAATAAAACCCTCCTTAATTTGCCCTAATTCATTCTCCATCTTAAGTATCATTGCATTGGTCACTGTAGCACTTTGAATGGTTTCCATAGCAGGCATTCCAGCTTCGACCATATATCCAAATTCTTTTCCATTATCGCCATGAACAAATACAGCAGCATCTGTTCCAAAAGCGATACCAACACCTTTTTTATAAGCTCTACCGAAAGTATTCTGAATTTTTGGTCCAATATCTAAAGCCTTTCCAACAATAACGTCAGGATAATATCCAGGTATTTTTGCTTTATCTGTAACTGATTTTCCTGCGGTAATGGTAGGCACAAGATACACATCATACTGTTTCATGAGCTCCATAGTCTCGTCACTCATTAAAGTACCATGCTCAATTGTTTTAACTCCTCCTTTTATAGCGCGTTGCATACCTTCATCACCATGAGCATGTGCTGCAACGTGAAATCCGTAATCTTTAGCAGTTTCACAAATAACTTTAATCTCTTCAATTGTAAACTGTGGATTTTGACCACTTTTAGCAACACTTAACACACCTCCAGTAGCAGTAATCTTAATAAGGTCTGCACCATTTTTATAACGCTGCCTTACCGCTTTTTTTGCATCTTCAATACTATTAACAACACCCTCTTTAGGACCTGGGTCACCAATAAGTGATTGCTTGGCTCCATTGGTTGGATCGGCATGACCACCAGTTGTTGCCAATGCTTTTTCGGCAGTAAAAATTCTTGGTCCAATTACTTTACCAGAAGCTATAGCATTTTTTAAGGATACATTTACTCCAGAACCTCCTAAATCTCTAACTGTTGTAAAACCTGTCATTAAGGTTGTTTTGGCATAACGTTGCGCATTATAAGCAACATCAGCATCATTAAGTGTATAGGCTTCCAAATAACGTTTAGGGTTAGTTTCATGTTCAATATGGACATGCATGTCTATAAGTCCGGGCATTACCGTTTTATCTTTTAGATCAATAACTATATCTTTAGGAGAATTAGCTGATACATATCCATCTTTAACAGCAGTAATTTTATCACCTGAAACTACAACAGTTTTTTCTGTTAAGACATTTCCGCTTTTTGTATCTATTAATTTTCCGCAATGTAAATACGTATTCTGTCCCATTACTGATATGGTCAATAATAGGACAATAAGTTTTAAAACTAGTTTCATTATGGTTGATTTAAATGTTTCGAATATTTTTTTCCCAGTTCCAAGCTGATCGCATAGCATCATCAAGATTAGACATAGCCTTCCAACCTAAAACTGTATTTGCTTTTTCGGTATTTGCATAGGCAGAAATTACATCTCCTTCACGCCTTGGAGCAAATTTGTAATTGAGAGACTTACCAGACACTCTCTCAAAAGATGCTATAACTTCAAGTACTGAGCTTCCAACACCAGTACCAATATTGAAAGTTTCAAAATTAGAGATATTCTTCTGATCTAGTAATCGCATTAAAGCAACCACATGGGCTTTTGCTAAGTCAACCACATGAATATAATCTCTTATGCATGTTCCATCGTCTGTTGGATAATCATTACCAAAAACAGACAAGCAATCTCTGAGTCCTGCTCCTGTTTGTGTAATAAAAGGTACTAAATTTTGAGGAATACCAATAGGCAACTCACCAATTTTACCACTTTCATGTGCTCCAATCGGGTTAAAGTAACGCAAAGCAATAGCATTTAATTCGTGCTTTACTTTACAAGTATCTCTTATGATCTCCTCTCCTATTTGTTTGGTATTTCCATAAGGAGATTCTGCTGGCTGAACAGGAGCATTCTCAGTAATTGGCATCTGCTCTGCCTGACCATATACAGTACAAGATGAACTAAAAATAAAATTAGAAGTATTTAAATTTAACACTTCCTTAAGCATGTATATCAGTGTGTTAAGGTTGTTTTCGTAATAATCAAGAGGTTTTTCAACACTTTCACCAACAGCTTTACTTGCAGCAAAATGAATCACACCAACAATATCTTTGTGCTTCATAAAGAATTGCTCAACTGATAACTTTTCTTTTAAATCTAGTCTTTCAAATATGGGAGACTTACCAGTTATGGAAACAATACCTTCTAAAACATCTATTGAGGAGTTAGATAAATCATCAATAATTACAACGTCAAAACCTTCATTTTGAAGTTCTACTACTGTATGAGAACCGATAAAGCCAAGACCTCCTGTAACAAGGATTTTTTTCATGTTATGAATTAACGAAATTTATAACTGTAGAGGTAATAAATTCTATTTGATCGTCATCAAGCTCAGTGTGCATAGGCAACGAAATAACTTCTTTAACTAACTGATTGGTTACTTTAAAATCGTCTTCATCATATCTTGAATCCATGTACGCTTTTTGACGATGTAATGGAATTGGATAGTACACACCACATGGAATTCCTTTCTCATTTAAATGCTTCACTAATGCATCACGATCACTATTTAAAATTCTTAAAGTATATTGATGGAATACATGACAATCACACGTATCACAGATACCTGTACAAGTTGTTTTACCAGACGGAACAATAATATTATCCTGTCCTTCAAAAGCTTTATTATAGGCTCTTGCCGCTTGCTGTCTAGCAGCATTATAGGCATCCAGGTTCTTTAATTTAATATCTAATATAGCTGCCTGAATGGAATCTAATCTCGAATTAACACCAACAACATCATGATGGTAACGTACGTACATTCCATGATTAACTATACCTCTAATAGTATGCGCCAAATCATCATCATTTGTAAAAATGGCACCTCCATCTCCGTAGCATCCTAAATTCTTAGACGGAAAAAATGATGTTGAAGACACATGACCTATTGTTCCGGCTTTAGCCTTTCTACCATCACTGTAGGTATATGTAGAACCAATGGCCTGTGCATTATCCTCAATAACAAAGAGATCGTGTGCTTTAGCAATCTCCATAACGGCTTCCATATTAGCACACATTCCGAAGAGATGTACAGGAACAATAGCCTTAGTTTTTGGGGTGATAGCTTTTTTTATAGCCTCAATATCAATGTTGAATGTCACAGGATCTACATCTACAAGCACAGGTGTTAATTGCAACAATGCAATCACCTCTACAGTCGCAGCAAATGTAAAATCTGCTGTGATCACCTCATCGCCAGGTTGTAATCCTAATCCCATCATAGCAATTTGCAAGGCATCTGTACCATTAGCACACGGAATGACATGCTTAACGCCTAGATAGTTTTCTAAATTTTTCTGAAACTCATGAACCTTAGGTCCATTGATATAAGCGGTAGATTCTAAAACCTCAAGAACCGAGGTATCTACAGCATCTTTTATTTTACTATATTGACCTTTTAGGTCAACCATTTGAATTTTTTTCATACCTGACGAATTTACGAAATTCATTAGCATTAAGCAATGAAATTATTGTAAAGAACAGTATTTTAGCAACAACTTAATCGTATGTGTATTGTATAATTTAGGAATATATCTACTTTCTTTTATTCTCAAGATTCTGGCAGTCTTTAATCCTAAGATTAAACTAGGTATTGAAGGCCGAAGTAAAACCTTTGATATACTTGAGAAAAACATTAATGAAACCGATAAGACCATTTGGTTACACTGCGCTTCTTTAGGTGAATATGAACAGGGGCTTCCTGTTTTTGAAGTACTACGAGAATACTATCCGAATCATAAAATTGTATTGAGCTTTTTTTCACCTTCAGGTTATGAGATTAGAAAAGACACTCAAATAGCAGATATCGTTGTATATCTTCCATTAGACACCAAAGCGAATGCCAAACGATTTATAAAACTACTTCATCCTGATCTTACAGTTTTCGTTAAATATGACATATGGCCACATGTACTACTGGAATTAAAAGGACAAAAAGGTCGAGCCATTTTGATTTCAGCACTATTCAGAAAAAACCAATCTTATTTTAAGTTTTACGGTGGAAAACGGAAAAAAGCATTGTTTGCTTTCGAACATATCTTCGTTCAGGACGAATCATCAAAAGCATTACTTAACGGAATCAATTACCAATCGGTAACTATTACCGGAGACACGCGCTTTGATCGTGTAACCAATCAATTATCTCAAAACAATACACTGGATTTTATTTCAGATTTTAAAGGCGATGCCATTTGCGTGGTCATTGGAAGTTCCTGGCCTGAGGATGAGAACATTCTTATACCTTATATTAACACTCATGCTTCTAATAGCTTAAAGTTTATTATTGCTCCACATGAGGTTCATCAAAAACATGTCAATGATATCCATTCACGATTAGAGGTACCGACTGTTTTATTTTCTGAAAAAGCAACTAAAAATTTAAATGACCATTCTGTATTTGTCATTAATACTATAGGATTATTATCTAAAATCTACAGCTATGCTGACATTGCTTATGTAGGAGGCGCAATGGGTCAAACAGGCTTACACAATATCTTAGAGCCTGCAGTTTTTGGAGTTCCAATTATAATAGGTGAAAACTATGATAAGTTTCCGGAAGCTTCTGTTATGATTAAAGAGGCAGGAGTCACTTCAGTAAAAAACCTAAACGACTTAAATACGGTTTTAGATATGCTCATAAACTCGGCTAATTATCGCAAAAACATAGGTGATAAAAATTCAGAATTTATAAAGAAAAACAAAGGAGCGGTAGTCCAAATAATGGACTACATTCGTATATAGTGCATTGATTGAATTTTATAAAAAATTAATAAATGTTAAATTTTTTAACAAAAATTCAATTTAAGTTACTAATTTCGTGTATTAACAATTAACACTAAAACAATTACAATGAAAAAATTGATTTTAAACATCGCATTGGTATTGGCACTTGTTGTGTCTGTAACATCATGTAGAGAAACTAAAGAAGGAGCTGAGGATGCAGCAGACAAAGTAGAAAATGCTGCTGAAGAAGCTGGAGATGCTATCGAAGATGCTGCTGAAGAGGCAGGAGACGCAATAGATGATGCTGCTGAAAACGTTGAAGACGCAGTAGATAACGCAGTCGAAAATGTTAAAGAAGGCGCTAATGATGCTCTGGATGCTGCTAAAGAGGGAACAGACAAAGTGAAAGAAGGTGCTGAAAAAGCAATGAACGATGCTAAAGATGCGGCTAATGATGCTGCTGAAAAAGCTAAAGAAGAAGGTGCTAAAGTACTGGATAAAGCAGATAAAATGACAAAAGACAACTAAACTCCTAGTTGCTTTTATAGTATAAAGACCTGATTGATTTCAGGTCTTTTTTTGTGCTTATTTTTAATCTTCGTTTTCAGATTTATCTTTCGAAAAAAAGATATCGGCTGGTATACCAAATATTTTAACGCCTTTAGGAAAAAAGTACGCAAAGATAATTGCCAAGACGATAATGATAAGAATAATAAGGAGTTTCATACGCTTATTAGTACGGAAATAGTATTGAAAGTTACAGGTTAAATAGCAGAACTAAGACAGTATTTAACTGCGTCGAGTCACATATCAACATCTTGAGAAAAGCCGATTCAATACCTTGAATCGCTTTTTTGTTTTCAAAATGACCTTGAAAACACGTTTTCGGACATTATCTCTAATAGGACTTGACTCCGTCGAGTCCCTTATCAACATCTTGAGTAAAGCCGATCCAATAGTTTGGATCGCTTTTTTGTTTTCAAAATGACCTTGAAAACACGTTTTCGGACATTTTGAAAACAAAAAAGCCGAAACTCACGTTTCGGCTTTTCATCTGTACTGAAGACGGGACTTGAACCCGTACGTCCTAATGGACATTGGATTTTAAGTCCAACGTGTCTACCAATTCCACCACTTCAGCTTGGTATATCTTTTAGGTTTAGAGCGAAAGACGGGATTTGAACCCGCGACCCTCACCTTGGCAAGGTGATGCTCTACCCCTGAGCTACTTTCGCATTATAGCAATTATTAAAAGAACGTTTTGTTGTAATTGCGAGCGCAAATTTAAGACTTTTCTTAGAAAAGCAAAGCCTTTTTAATAAAAAAATACACTTTTTTTATGCGCGCTTCTTTTTCAATAACATACGCTTAATTTCATTGAGTTTCATCAACGCTTCTACAGGTGTCAATGTATCAATATCAGTATTGACAATCTCGTCTTTTATTTGTTCCAGTAATGGATCATCTAAATTGAAGAAACTCAATTGCATCTCATTATTTAAAGTCTTCACCTTATCGGTTAACTCTTCACTGGAGTGCGATTTCTCTAATTGCTTTAATATTTTATTTGCACGATGTATCACCTGCTGTGGCATACCAGCCATTTTTGCTACATGTATTCCGAAGCTATGCTCACTACCGCCTTCAACTAACTTTCTAAGAAAAAGCACATTATCTTTCAGTTCTTTTACCGAAACATTGAAATTCTTAATGCGTTCAAAGGTTTCAGACATTTCATTAAGCTCATGATAGTGCGTAGCAAACAATGTTTTGGCTTTACTTGGATGTTCGTGCAAATACTCACTTATGGCCCAGGCAATAGAGATCCCATCATAGGTACTTGTACCACGACCGATTTCATCTAGCAATACCAAACTTCGGTCTGAAATATTATTTAATATGGATGCTGTCTCATTCATCTCAACCATAAAAGTAGATTCACCCATCGAAATATTATCACTGGCTCCTACTCTGGTAAATATCTTATCGGTCAGCCCAATCGTTGCCATTTCCGCAGGAACAAAACTTCCCATTTGAGCTAAAAGAACAATTAGCGCTGTTTGACGTAAAATAGCCGATTTACCAGACATATTAGGTCCTGTAATCATAATAATCTGCTGCTGTTCTCTATCCAGATACACGTCATTAGCAATAAAAGGTTCTCCATGTGGTAGTTGCTTTTCAATAACCGGATGCCTTCCGTTTTTGATATCGAGTTCGTAACCTTGAGTAAGTGTTGGTCTGGTATAATTATTTTCAATAGCTAACTGTGCAAAACCAGTTAAACAATCTACCTGTGCAATCAACGCAGCGTTCTTTTGAACAGGCTTAATGTACTGTCCGATCCAATTCACGAGTTCAGCAAATAATTGTTGCTCTATTAACAAAATACGCTCTTCAGCTCCAAGAATCTTAGTTTCATATTCTTTAAGTTCTTCTGTAATATAGCGTTCGGCACTTACTAAAGTTTGCTTTCGTATCCATTCTTCAGGAACCTTATCTTTATGAGTATGTCGCACTTCGATATAGTAACCAAACACATTATTAGAAGCTATCTTAAGTGAGGTAATTCCTGTACGTTCACTCTCCCGCTCCAGCATTTGATCCAGGTAATCTTTTCCGGAAGCCGATAGATCACGAAGTTCTTTTAATTCCGAAGAGAAATCGGAAGAAATCGTATTCCCTTTCAAAATATTTACTGGCGCACCTTCATTTAAAGTTGCCTTAATACGTTTTCTTAATTCATCACAAGCATCCATTTGAGTTCCAAGCTCCTGCAACGCTTTGTTTTTTGTTTGAAGTGCCAGTGCTTTAATTGGAACCAAAGCCTCTAATGCATTCTTAAGCTGAACTACTTCCCGAGGAGTAATTTTAACAGTTGCAACTTTAGAAATAAGACGTTCTATATCTCCTATTTGTTTTAGTTGATGCTGAAATTTGCTTAATAATTCTGAATCGGTCTTGACAAATTCAACAACCTCATGACGCTGAGATATGTGCTCCAGATTGACTAAGGGTAAAGCCAACCAACGCTTTAAAAGACGTCCACCCATTGGAGAAATAGTCTTGTCGATAATATCTACCAGAGTTACTGCATTCTGGTTGGTTGAATGATACAACTCTAAGTTCTTTATGGTAAAGCGATCCATCCAAACATGCTCTCCTTTAGACAGCCGTTGAATAGATGTGATATGCTGTAATTTATGATGCTGAGTTTCTCCTAGATAATGTAATATAGCTCCAGCAGACACAATACCTTCATAAAGGTCATCTATTCCAAACCCTTTTAAGGATTTCGTATTGAAATGCTTAAGTAAGGTTTCATTGGCATAGTCATCCTGAAACACCCAGTCCTCTAAATAAAAGGCATGGAAATCAGCTCCAAAAACCTCATCATAAGTTTTTCGTTTAGGTTTTGATACCAAAACCTCACTTGGTCTAAAATTTTGAAGTAATTTATCAATGTACTCTTCGTTGCCTTGAGAAATGAAAAATTCTCCTGTTGAGACATCTAAAAAAGAGACACCAATAGTCTTTATTCCGAAGTAAACAGCCGCTAAAAAGTTATTAGTTTTAGAATGTAAAATATCGTCATTTAACGCCACACCTGGAGTAACCAGCTCAGTCACACCACGTTTTACAATGGTCTTTGTTTGTTTAGGATCTTCAAGTTGATCACAAATAGCTACGCGCTCACCAGCTTTTACTAACTTAGGCAAATACGTATTTAAAGAATGATGCGGGAAACCAGCCAGTTCGGTTTCGGTTTCACTTCCTGCTCCTCGTTTGGTTAAGATGATATCCAATATTTTAGAGGCCCTCACAGCATCCTGACCAAAAGTTTCGTAAAAATCACCGACTCTAAATAATAATAACGCATCAGGATATTTCGCCTTGATGGCATTATACTGCTTCATTAACGGTGTCTCCTTTTTTGCTTTTTTAGCCAATGGTTTATCTTTTTTTAATAGTACTTTTGTCAAAACTGTAAGACTGCTAAAATACTTATAATTTAAAGTTTTATAAAGCTCAAGTCACATAAGTTATCTACAAAACGTGTAAGATTTTAACATGCGAAAACTAAAAAACAGCGAACTCGACCGATTGAATGTTGATGAATTCAAGCAGGCAGAAAAAACACCTGTCATTATCATACTTGATAACATTAGGAGTTTAAATAACATTGGTTCGGTATTTAGAACTAGTGATGCTTTTTTAATTAAGAAAATTTATCTCTGCGGAATTACTGCAACACCTCCTCATAATGACATTAGAAAAACAGCTTTGGGAAGTACCGAAACCGTAGATTGGCATTATTCTGAGCATACCATGGATGTGGTAAAACATCTACAATCTGAAAACATTAAAGTCATCTCTATCGAACAAGCTGAAAACGCAATCATGCTTAATAACTTTCAACCTGAACCCAACCAAACATACGCTTTGGTCTTTGGCAACGAGGTGAAAGGCGTGGCACAAGACGTGGTTGATGCTAGTGACCTTGTGATTGAAATCCCACAATATGGAACTAAACATTCTTTAAATATCTCTGTGAGTTGTGGTGTTGTGGTTTGGGATGTGTTTTCGAAGTTAGAGGTTAGAGGTTAGAGGTTAGAGGTTAGAGGTTAGAAAGCTTGTTTTTATGTTATTTCTATAGAGTACAGCGACGAGAAGTTTCATCCAAATTCAAAAAGAGATTTGACTATGAAAAAAAAGGTGAAAAAACCCTGGCCAACACAAGACGTCATGAATCAAATCTATGAACAACATCTTTGGGGTGGTAACGCATTTGATTTTTATTCGGGCGATGGTTCTCATGATCCAAAAATTGTAAAACCGTATTTGGAGTCTGTTATTTCCTTCTTCGAATTACACAATAATAATCTCACAGTTTGTGATCTAGGTTGTGGCGATTTCAATATTGGGCAACACCTCGTTACCTACACAAAAAAATACATAGCTATTGATATTGTAGAGAATCTTATCAAACGAAATAAAACTATATTTAAAGATGAGCGTCTCGAATTTCGTTGTTTAGATGCTGCTATTGATCAACTTCCAAGTGCAGATTGCATCCTATTAAGACAGGTACTTCAGCACTTGTCTAATTCAGAAATTAAAAATATCGTTGACAAACTCAAAGCGTTTAAATATATCATTTTGACCGAGCATATTCCCATTGGAGAATTTATACCAAACAAAGATATCATTTCAGGACAAGGCAACAGACTTAAATACCATAGTGGTGTTGACGTGTTAGCAGATCCATTCAACCTAAACGTTATTGAAAAATCGGTTATAAGTAGTGTTATTCCTGAGGACAATAAAGGTCAGATTGTAACAACCTTATTCATCTCAGATAAGGCTGAATAGTGATAAGCTAATTCAAAATAAAGTGAGCTCTTCTGATTCTTAAAGTATCCTTTACTTCTATTGTTAGATCAATCTCACTATTTTTTGGATTTTCCGAAGAAAATTTAACTTCAAAAAACTTGTTTAGTACTTTTTTATTTCTACCTATCTTCAATGCTTTGACTCCAGTATATCTTTCAGTATTATAATAATATTCATAATGAGCATACTTTGAAGAATACCTTGTAAATGAAATATCATAAACTTTTGCAACTGAAATTGCTCTGTTTTCTCTTAAGTCATCAACTTCATATATGGCATAAAAAATAGAGAGAATGACAACGATTAAAGCGACAACCTTACCAATAAACAACCCATTACTATCTTTCAAATTTCAAACTTTTAAAGATTATTCTCTATACGAAGAGTGACATCACTAAATCTCTCATAATCCATTCTTTTTTATTCACCACAAATCTCGTCCAAAAGCCATAGATAATCGGCTCGATGGTTTACAAAGTCCTTATCGGAAATATCAATGATCTTGACATTGAGTTCGGTTTGTTTTTTCAGAAAGTCCAAATAACCAGAATTGATCTTTTCTAAATACTCATCGTCGATATTTTGTTCGTAATCACGACCACGTTTTTTGATGTTTTCCTGTAAACGTTCTGTGTTTTGATATAAATACACATACAGCTCAGGTTTAGCGATGTCTTTATACATCAGGTAAAAAAGTTTTCTGTACAGTTTAAATTCATCTTCTGGCAAAGTGATCTTTGAGAAGATCAACGACTTGTAAATATCATAATCGCTTACAATAAAATCTTTGAACAAATCTAATTGCGACAAATCATCACTAATTTGCTGATAACGATCGGCTAGAAAAGACATCTCTAGCGTAAACGCATAACGCTGTGGCTCGTCGTAGAATTTTGGTAAAAACGGGTTATCAGCAAAACGTTCTAAGATCAATTTTGCATTGAAATCATTTGAAATTTGATGCGCTAAACTTGTTTTTCCTGCACCAATATTTCCCTCAATAGCAATGTAATTGTAACTGGAAAAATCAAACTGTTTTGACGGGTTTTTCAACCAGATCTTAATGTCTTCAATTTCGGCTTTATCCTCACACTCCAACAATAGATCGGAAATAGTTTTTTTTAGTTTTGGATGTTCAAACTTTGCTGCAATATCTCTTAACGGTTGCAATACAAACTGTCTCTTGTGAAGTTCTGGATGAGGAATAGTAAGTTCAGCATTAGTGACACTTTCCGCATTAAAAAACAGAATATCTAAATCAATAATTCTGGATTCATAGGTATTAGATTGTGTTTTCTCACGACCTAACTTTTGTTCTATATGTTGAAGTTTTTCAAGAACCGCTTCCGCAGAAAAGGAGGTTTGAATAGAGATGCACGTATTTAAAAAATCATCACCTTCAAATCCTAATGCTGGTGTATTGTAAACTTTAGCAATACTATTAACGCTGCCTATTTCAGTAAATATCAAATTAACAGCGTCTTGCAGATATTTTAATCTGTCGCCTTTATTACTCCCAAGAGCGATGTAAACGTGATTGGTTGAATTCATATTGAATTTTCAAAATAATGAAAAGAAAATCACTTTGACGTATATTTACAGTAAGTTTTTATTCACAATTTATGACCTTAAAAGACAAACTCGCCGCACAGCGTATTTATTTATTTTTAGCCGCACTTTTTATTACTTCGTTGGTCGTTTCAAATCTTATTTTTCAAAAGTTTTTCTATTGGTATCCTTTTGATGTGGAAATTTTTGGCGCGAAGCTATTTGAAATTTCAGTAGGTATTCTTCCTTACCCAATCACATTTTTAATAACCGACCTCATTAGCGAAATCTACGGAAAGAAACGCGCTAATCAAGTGGTTGTAGCTGGTATTTTTGCTTCGGTGTTTTCATTATTGATCATTTTAGTATCCAGCAGTGTTCCTGCTATTGCAGAGTCTCCTATTCAGGATGAATTGTTCAACAAAGTTTTTGGAAATTCAGCTATTGCTGTTTTTGCCAGTATGTCGGCCTATTTATTTGCACAATTTGTAGATATTCAAATCTATCATTTCTGGAAACGATTAACCAAAGGGAAACATCTATGGCTAAGAAATAATTTTTCAACCTGGTTCTCCCAATTTATTGACACCTTTTCTATTGTGTTTCTGTTATGTATGTTCGAAGTACTACCATGGAGCAGTTTCAAAGGACTATTAGTGAGTGGTTTTTTATTTAAAGTCCTTGTTGCCGCATTAGATACACCTTTTTTATATTTGGGTGTTTTCCTGTTTAGAAAACGTTTCAATTTGAAGATTAATGAAGAGATCGAGCTCGTTTAAAAGGACTACTATTAAAACTATTGGGTTAAAATTTTATTAAACTTTTGGAATCCTAGAGCCTAAACTATATCCTGTACGTATATACATTACTTAACTAACAGCGTTTCCACAATTGTGGAAATAAAATAAATTTTCAATGAAGAAAGTACTCAAGATTACTGGAATTACAATTCTAATTATATTTTTCTTACTTATCGCTATTCCTTTTGCATTTCAAAATCAAATCAAGGATATGGTAAAAAACTTTATCAACGAGAATCTCAACGCTAAGGTGGAGTTTAGCGATGTTAGCTTAAGTTTTATTAGAAGCTTTCCTCAAGTCTATGTGACTGTAGACGACTTGGTGATTACCAATTACAAACCTTTTGAAGATGAAACTTTAGCAACTGCTAAGAATATCGCTTTCACCATGTCGGTTAAAGAATTATTCAAAAGTGCAGATGAGGATCCTATAGTTGTAAATTCTATTGCCATAGACGAAGCACTTCTTACTTTAAAGACAGATGGAACAGGTAATAACAATTATGATATTACTAAGGAAAAAGAAAATGCTGCTGCAGTTTCAGATTCAACTGGCGGATTTGCTTTCGACATTGAAGACTACAACATCAGCAACAGTGCTTTCACCTATTTAGATGAAAAATCGAATACTCAGATCTATGTTTCAGAATTAAACCACTCTGGAAGTGGGACGTTTTCCGAAGACACATCTCAACTTGACACACAAACAAATGCAAATGTGAGTATGAGTATAGACAGCACTAATTACTTAAATGACAACACTATAAAACTCGATGCACTTATTGGCATGAATTTGAAGGAGCAAAAGTATACCTTTATGGAAAACAAAGGTTATATCAATCAATTGCCACTTGTTTTTGATGGTTACGTACAACAATTAGAAGATGGTCAGGACATCAATATCACTTTTGAAAATCCAGAATCGTCATTCAAAGATTTTTTAGCGGTCATACCTGAAACCTATTCTAAAAATATTGAAAACGTAGAAACTTCAGGAGACTTCAAAGTTAATGGAATGATCAAAGGAAAGGTCACTGAAACTACAATTCCTCAATTAGATATTAATATTTCATCTAACAACGCTTCATTTAAATATCCAGATTTACCTAAGCGCGTAAATAATATTACAATATATGCAGCAATAAAGAACACCAATGGTAATGCAGATGATACGTATGTAAATATCAAAACACTTAATTTCAAGATTGACAACGATATTTTCAAATCAAGTGCTATCATAAGAAATCTGACTGGAAATATGCTGATTAATGCTGATGTAGATGGGACATTAAATCTTGGCAACATCACTAAAGCCTATCCCATTGACTTTGACAAACAATTGAGTGGAATTTTAAAAGGAAAACTCAATACATCATTTGACATGAATGCCATTGAAACTAATGCTTATGAACGCATTAAAAATAATGGAAGTGTGAGTGTAAGCGATTTTATTTTTTCTTCGGAAGATATCGTAAATCCTATTCAAATCAATACAGCAGATATGACCTTTAAGCCAGGCAACGTTTCGTTAAATAGCTTCGACGCTAAAACTGGCACTAGTGATTTTAGAGCCACAGGAACCATTAAAAATTTACTCGGTTTTTTATTGAGCAACAAGAAACTACAAGGCAATTTTAATGTTAATTCTAACACATTTGTTGTAAGTGATTTTATGGTTGAAGATGAAACATCTAATGGCAATTCAAATAAAACAACCTCAGCTTCTGAATCACTAAAAATACCAGACTTTCTGGATTGTACCATAAATGCCAATGCCAAAACTGTGGTTTATGACAACTTACAATTAAAAAATGTGGATGGAACACTAACTATTAAAGATCAAGAAGCCAATTTAAATAACTTAACGTCTAGTTTATTTGATGGTGTATTGGCATTAACAGGAAAAGTATCTACAAGAACAGACACTCCTGTTTTTGACCTAAATATTGGAGCTGAAGGTTTTGATATTTCTAAATCATTCAAAGATTTAGAGCTTCTACAAAATTTAGCACCTATTGCAAAAGCGCTTCAGGGTAAATTAAACACCATGATTAAATTACAAGGGACTTTGAATAGCGAATTCACCCCAAATCTAAATACAGTTTCAGGAAATGCATTTGCTGAACTATTAACCACAAGCATTAATCAAAATGAAACCTCTATTCTTAGCAAATTAGATAATGCTTTGAATTTCATAGATTTTGATAAACTCAATCTAAAAGATTTAAAAACAAGATTAGAATTTTCACAAGGACAAGTGACAGTAAAACCATTTAATCTGAAATATGAAGACATCAACATAGTAGTCTCTGGTGCTCACGGGTTTGATAAAAGCTTAAACTACAATGCTGTATTTGATGTTCCAGCAAAATATTTGGGTAGCGAGGTCAACCAATTACTAGGAAGAATTAATGATGATGAAGTCAAAAAAATCACCATTCCGGTAACAGCTAACATTACTGGTAGTTATTCCAATCCTAAAGTTCAAACAGATCTAACTAGTGGTATTTCAAACTTAACCAAACAACTTATTGAGATTGAAAAGAGTAAACTCATAGATAAAGGTACAGATAAAATAAAAGATATTTTAGGAGGTATTACAGGTACAAAAGGTCAATCAAAAGACTCAACAACAGTAAAAACAGACACCTCTAAAACTACTGACCCATTGAAAGAAGGCGTAAAGAATATTCTTGGAGGATTGATAAAAAACCGAAAGAAAAAGAAGGATACAATAAAAAATTAATGTGTTTTTCAGTCACATTAGTTAAAAAAAGATTAAAATATAACGAATTTTGACTTTTTTTTTGAAAGAACTGTACAAATATTTGCTTTTCTCATTTTAAAAGTTATGTTGTACTCTTGCAAACTTTTTAAAACATACATTTATACATGAGGCAATTAAAAATCACTAAACAAGTTACCAACCGTGAATCTAAATCCCTAGATAAATACCTACAAGACATAAGCAAGCTTCCAATGATCACAGCTGAAGAAGAAGTCGAACTTGCACAACGTATCAGAGAAGGAGATCAACTGGCTTTAGATAAACTTACAACGGCTAACTTACGTTTTGTAGTTTCTGTTGCTAAACAATACCAAAATCAAGGATTAACATTACCTGATCTTATCAATGAAGGTAACGCTGGATTAGTTAAAGCTGCTAAACGTTTTGATGAAACCAGAGGATTTAAATTTATTTCTTACGCAGTTTGGTGGATAAGACAAGCAATTTTACAAGCTTTAGCAGAGCAATCTCGAATAGTTAGACTACCTTTGAACAAAATTGGTTCAATTAACAAGATTAATAAGACCTATTCTTTTTTGGAGCAAACCCATGAAAGACCTCCTAGTGCTGAAGAAATCGCACAGGAATTAGATATGACAGTAACAGAAGTGAAGCAGTCATTAAAAAATTCTGGGAGACATTTATCAATGGATGCACCTCTTAAAGAAGGTGAGACATCAAGTTTATACGATGTTGTAAAATCTGGTGAGTCGCCAAATCCAGATAGAGATTTAATGAAAGAATCGCTTAATGTTGAAATCAACAGAGCCTTAGACACATTATCACAAAAAGAAAGTGATGTGATACGTTTAAATTTTGGATTAAGTGATGAACCTCCAATGACTTTAGATGAAATTGGTGCAACATTTGATTTAACAAGAGAGCGTGTAAGACAAATTAGAGAAAAAGGAATCAAGCGTTTACGTCAGGATTCAAAAAGTAAAATATTAAAAACGTATTTAGGATAGACCTAATACATAGATAACCACAAGTATTACAATGATTAAAATTTTAGTTAAAGAAGGAGAAAGCATAGAACGTGCTTTAAAGCGTTACAAAAGAAAACACCGTAACGTTAAAACGATGCAAAACATTCGTGAAAACCAATTTTTCACTAAACCATCAGTAAAAAGAAGACGTGAAATTCAAAAAGCTGGATATATCCAAAATTTAAGAGATCAAGAAGATATTTAATAGTTTTTTACCATATAAAAAAGCCTTTCCAATTTGGAAAGGCTTTTTTATTAAATATATGTAGACTTTTATTAATCAAAGGCAACCACTGAGTCTGCACTTACTTTATTAACATTGATTACTTGATTATTTGATCCAACTATCATCGCTACAATTTCCAAGTTGCTTGTATTAGCAACCGAACCAGGAGGAATAGCATAATCTACCTTCATTCTGTAAGTATTATTAGCAACGGCTTCACCACTAGGAATTGCATCTCCTAATACCGCTGTGAATGAGTGACGTAATACGTGATCGTGTACAAAATTATTAATTGTAGCAGTTCCCCCGTAATAGCTTGTGTAGTTTTCCTGATCAAAAATAAGTCCGTTCTCTAATAAGAATACAACTAATCTATTTCCAGAAGCATTTTGACCAAAACCAACATTCACCATAAACGATAAATCATTTCCTTTAACTGCAGAGCTAATGGAGATCCCTGAAGATGACATTCCTTCTGCAAAATTCATCACTTGATCCAAATTATTTGGTTCAGGAAAATTCCAAGTTTCAGATCTATTTACCCATGCTGTTGGGAAACCTGTAATTTGGAAAGCAGATTCCATTTGTCCGCCAAACGAGTTAGACATTTCATCACCATTATGAACTGCTACAATTACTGCATCATTTGTAGCGTCCTGGAGTTGTTCTATCCCATAAGAAACTCTTGGACAGAATCCACACCATGTTCCTGTATAATCTTCAACTAGAGCTTTTTTATTATACATAGCTGGTGTTGTTGCGTTATCTTCAACAGTAACTGTAACTGTTTCAGAAGTGAATCCATTGTAAACTGCATATCCATTATAAGCACCTACTGATCCCGGAACGTATTTAGCACCTGTGTCAGATTCACTATCGTTAATATAAACTACTGAAGCATCAGTAACATCAATATCATTTCCTTGAGTATCTCTAGCTAAAACTGTATAATCAATTCTACTTCCCAAATTAACCGTAGCACTATTCACCTCTACTGAAATTGATTCGATAACCGGTAATACCTGCAAGGTAATTGATGCACTAGTTAAATTTTCATAAGTAGCATCTATTGTGTAAGTTCCAGTTTCAGATGCTGTGTAAGTTGCTCCTGAAATTGGTGTTCCGTTTACACGAATTGTAGCTTCAGAAGTGACATCAGTACCTTCATTTGTCTTAACGTCAAAGGTAACTGCTTCACCAAAATCAACAAAAAACGAACTGGCATTTATTGTTAAAGAAGTAGGTCCATTGTTTCCACCACCATCTCCGCCTCCACCGTCTTCTGATGAACTACACGAAAATAATGCAGCAACTGCGACGAACAGGAAGATTTTAGTTAAACTTTTGATTTTCATAATAAGTAATGTGTTAAATGTTTAAATTTTAAGATTTACGAATATAGAAATATATTTTATTTTTCTTTGACGAATTGGCACATAGTTTGTAAAAAAAATAGCACAATCAATTATATTTTTTAAAAAAAATTAACTTTGCTCAAAATAAACCTAACACCTTATTTAATGAAAACCCTAATTACACTATTTCTTTCACTTTCTTTTTCAACCCTCTTTTATGCTCAGGAGGTCATGCCTAAAATGCAATTAGAAACTTTAAGTGGAAAAGACATAAGCTTGCAAAGCATTTCTGATAATGACCAATTAGTTATTGTGTCTTTATGGGCAACTTGGTGTGTCCCTTGTAAAAATGAATTAGACGCCATTAGTGAAGTCTATGATGACTGGACAGATGAGACCAACGTCAAACTATATGCTATATCGGTAGATGACTCCAGAACCGTAAAGAGAGTTAAGCCATTAGTAAGTGGCAAAGGTTGGGAGTTTGATATTCTTCTAGACACTAACAGTGATCTAAAAAGACAACTAAATGCACCAACTATTCCTTTAACTTTATTAGTTAAGAATAATAAAATTCTCTACAGACATTCTGGATATACGCCTGGAAGTGAAGATGAACTTTACGAAAAAATCTTAGAATTCTCCAAATAAACAATAACTAACAACCCTCAACCAAATGAATCACTACAAATTTATAGCAGCAATGCTATGTGTGCCTTTTTTTGCATTGTCGCAAGAAGACGATAAAAAAGATTACGGAAAATTAAGTGGAGGTATAGAATCCAATTCTCAGTATTATGTGGATGATCCTAAAACAGGAGACTTTACTGAAGAAGACCATTTTAGATCTAATAATTATTTAAGACTTAATTATGACTACAAAAGTTGGTTTGCGCATATTCAAGTAGAATCTTATGAACCTAATGCCCTATTAAATCTTTACCCTGAATTCCAAGGTACAGGCATTGGAACGTTTGCTGTTGGGTATAGAAACGAGAAAATAGAAGCTACTCTCGGACACTTTTATGAACAATTTGGAAGCGGACTTATTTTACGCTCATGGGAAGATCGTCAATTAGGTATCAACAACTCCATTAGAGGAGCTAATGTTAAATATAGACCTACTAATACGCTTGAGTTTTCTGCTCTCTATGGAAGACAACGTGATGGCTTTTCTGTTTCAGATGGTTCTATTTTTGGATTCAATGCCGAAATAGGATTATCTTCTCTATTTAATTTTGAAACTACAGGATTAGATCTTGGACTAAGCTATGTAGGACGTGACGAAGATCTCGATATTGATAATCCTAATTTTGAATCATTAACTAATTCGTTCTCTGCGCGATTAGACTTTTCAGAAGGAAATATCTACTCCTCGATTGAATACATAAAAAAAGGAGAAGATGTTTACGCCGAATTAGGTAATATAATAGACGATAGATATTTTGATGGAAGTGCCGTATTATTCAATTTTGGGTATGCACAATCAGGTCTTGGTATTGATGCTACATTTAGACGAATGGAGAATATGGCATTTTTCTCTCAAAGAGATCAATCTGCTAATGTATTCAATCAAAACTTCATCAACTTTATTCCTGGACTTACTAAACAGCATGACTACGGACTCACAAATATTTACGTCTATCAATCACAGCCAAGACTTACATTTAATCCGTTATTCAAATCTGGAGAAATTGGTGGACAAATCGATATTTTCTACAACATAAAAAGAGGAACAACTCTTGGTGGTAAATATGGTACTAAACTCGCTTTTAACTTTGCCACATGGTCTGGTTTAAAAGGTGATTTTAATGTGAACGACAGAACTTACGAAGACACCGAATTCTTTGGATTTGGAGAAAAGTACTTTGAAGAATTTAGTTTAGACATCAAAAAGAAATGGTCGCCTAAATGGTCATCGATCTTTTCAGTAGTAAATACCTTTTATAATGCTCGATTTGTGGAAGACAGAATTGGTGAAGTTAATGCAACAGCCATAGTGGGAGAAGTCACTCATAAACTTGGTGGTGGCAAATCTGTAAGAATGGAATTATCGCATTTATTCTCAGACGATCAACTTTCTGAAAGGGCTGAAGATTGGGCTGGAGGCACCATAGAATTCAATCTCAATCCTAGAATTTCATTTTTTGCAACCGATATTTACAATTATGGTAATCCAGATGCAGATCGTCAAATACATTACTATACAGTAGGTGGAAGCTTCACTAAAGGCGCTACACGTATTGGTGCGAGTTATGGTAGACAACGAGGCGGACTTGTTTGTGTTGGTGGAATTTGTCGTTTTGTACCAGAAAATACTGGATTCACCTTAAACCTATCAACGTCCTTCTAGAAAAAAAATACATCATCATTAAAAAGCTCCTATTGAATTGGAGCTTTTTTTTATCCACGGTATTTAAGAGGTAAATGGACCACTTTCTTAGTCTCAAAAAATAGATCTTTAAAGTTATCACTCAAGTTATAAATTGTTGCTGTTTGGTAGGTTTTCAATTCTTCGGAAAGATCACCTCCTTTGAGATATAAAATTCCGTTTTTGAGATCATGTCTTTGAGTTTTGGCAATTTTTCCTTTAACCCAATGTACAAATGTAGGCATTGCAGCCACTGCTCTACTCACAATAAAATCAAACTGTTCATCGATTTCTTCAACTCTACTATGTGTAGTTTTTACATTTGTCAATCCCAAACCATCTACAACCTCATTGACAACCTTTAACTTCTTAGCTATACTATCAACTAAATGAAACTCACTGTCTGGATGTAAAATGGCTAGAGGAATTCCAGGAAACCCTCCACCAGTTCCAACATCTAAAATATGAGAACCAGACTTAAACCTCATAACCTTCGCTATTCCTAAAGAATGTAATACGTGCCGTAGATACAACTCATCTATATCTTTACGAGACACCACATTAATCTTTAAATTCCAATCTTGATAAAGATGCTCCAACTTCTGAAATTGAACAATTTGCTCATCAGTCAAATCTGGGAAATATTGGTGTATCAGATCCATTCATTTAAAATTTTCACAAAAGTATACATTTTTATGTGGATATTTTTAGCATATAATTAGCCTATCAGGAACTTTTATTAATTATATTTGTTTTTGAAATATGACAACGCAAAATTTTGCGTTAGTATTGAAAATACCAGATCAATGACAAAACAAACCTTATCCTTCTCAAGGAAAGACTCGGCTAAGTTCTTCAGAACATTAAACAAACGCGTAAACGATTACTTTAAAGAAAATAACATAAAACGTACAGGTAACTGGAAATTATGGTTGAAAACTATAATCATGTTTTCACTATTCCTTTCTCCATACTTCTTAATTTTAACCTTAGACATCCCAGGATGGCTGCAATTATTATTAACAGTTGTTATGGGTATAGGAATGGCTGGTGTTGGAATGAACGTTATGCATGATGGAAATCACGGTTCATTCTCTAATAAAGAATGGGTTAACCGCTTAATGGGAAGTAGTATATACATTCTTGCTGGAAATGTTTACAATTGGAAAGTACAGCATAACGTATTACACCATACCTACACGAATATTCATGGCCATGACGAAGACTTAGAAGCAGGACGTATATTACGTTTCTCAAAGCATGCTGAATGGCGTAAATATCATAAATTTCAACATTACTACTCAGTATTATTATATGGATTACTAACGATAAATTGGGCTATTACTACAGATTTTCAACAAATGTATCGCTACATGAAACGTAAATTATCTTACGGAAAATTACCAAATCCTGTTTGGAACTGGAGTAAATTAGTAATCTCAAAACTGATTTATGTATCTATCTGGATTGTTGTTCCAATGCTAGTTTTAGACATTGCTTGGTGGAAGATTCTACTCGGTTTCTTTATCATGCATTATGTTGCTGGATTGATACTTAGTGTTGTATTTCAGTTGGCACATGTTATGGATGAAGCCGAAATGCCTTTACCTGAAAAAGATGGAACAATGAAAAACACATGGGCCATTCATCAATTAAAAACTACTGTTAATTTTGGTGCAAAAAGCAAGATTATTAACTGGTATACAGGTGGTTTAAATCATCAAGTTGAACACCATATTTTTCCGCATATAAGCCATATTCACTACGGAAAAATTTCTAAGATTGTTAGAGATACAGCAAAAGAATTCAATTTACCTTACAAAGAATACGAAACCACAAGAAAAGCCATTGTAGCCCATTTTAAATTCTTAAAAGAAATGGGAATGAAACCTGCAATGCGCTAACTGAAACTATTTTAAATGGCACAACTTTCAGATAGAGTTCTCAACATGGCTACATCTGCCACACTAGCTATGGCAGCCAAAGCACGAGAACTAAAAGCAGAAGGAAAAGATATTATTGGCTTAAGTCTTGGTGAACCAGACTTCAACACTCCCGACTACATTAAAGAGGCAGCTATACAAGCTGTTAACGACAATTATAACTCTTATACTCCTGTAGATGGTTATGTGGAGTTAAAAGATGCCATTATCAATAAATTTAAAAGAGATAATAACCTCGATTACAAACGATCTCAAATTGTTGTGTCAACTGGTGCAAAACAATCTCTAGCTAATATCGCTGCAGTATTACTTAATAAAGGTGATGAAGTTATTTTGCCTTGTCCTTATTGGGTGAGCTACAGTGATATTGTTAAATTAAATGAAGGCGTACCTGTTGAAGTTAAAACCTCTATAGAAAACGACTTTAAACTAACTCCTCAACAATTAGAAGCTGCAATAACACCCAAAACAAAAATGATTTGGTACAGCTCTCCTTGCAATCCAAGTGGATCCGTATATAGTAGAGATGAGCTGAGAGCTTTAGCTGATGTGCTTCAAAAGTATCCAAATATCATTGTAGTATCTGATGAGATCTATGAGCATATCAATTTTATAGGAGGTCACGAAAGCATGGCTCAGTTTGACGATATGTTTGATAGAACTATAACTGTAAATGGTGTTTCCAAAGCATTTGCCATGACAGGCTGGAGAATTGGTTATATTGGCGGTCCGGAACAAATAGCCAGAGCGTGCAACAAAATGCAAGGTCAAATGACTAGTGGTGCAAATTGTATTGCTCAGCGTGCAGTGATAACAGCACTTAACGAGCCTCCTTCTCGAGTACAATTCATGGTAGACGAGTTTAAAGTACGACGAAAATTAATTTTAGGTTTACTAAATGATATTGAAGGGTTTAAAACTAATGAGCCTGAAGGAGCTTTTTATGTATTTCCCGATGTCTCTTATTTCTTTGGAAAAACATTAAAAGGACAAAAGATAGAGAACGCTACAGATTTCTCCTTATACCTACTGGAACACGCCAATGTAGCTACAGTTACTGGAATTGCCTTTGGCAATCCAGATTGTATCAGAATATCATATGCTGCCTCTCAAGAGCAAATCATTGAAGCTATAAAACGTATTAAAGAAGCGGTTAGCTAGATGATATTGAAGTAAAATACACTTATTACAGAAATAATAAAAAGGAGCACAAAAAACACAGTAAAAATAAGCTGTTTTCTTTTGTGCTCTTTTTTTGCTTTTAATCGTATGCGCTCTAATAATTGCGGACTAGCATCAGGGAAATTAAATTCATGTTTCCTATTTTTTCCGTAACCGCCAAGGGTCTTTTTAAACCGTGATGACTTATCAAGCGTTATACTTTTATTGCTCTTTAATGAGCTTATCATTGATTCTCCTAATGGCATAGTTACGCTTTTATAATACCGTAAATAATAAGGGTTAAAATAAATATAATGATGACTATAGATCTAATACGATCCGTTTTCTGATCTTTAAGCATATCCTTTTTTATTTTTGATAAAACCTCAGGTGTAGCTTCAGGAAAGTCATAAACAGGCTTTTCAGCTCCAACACTGTTAAGGCTATCATTACTAAATGACTTTCGTTTTCTTCGTCTTCGTTTATTATTTTTCAAAGACGTAATCATGTGCATCATTGCTCCTTCTCCACCCATATCTACTGACTTAAGTATATTATATATAACATCATAAGAACTAAAGTTACAAAACCTATCACCAACTGCTTAATTAATAAGCGTCGGTTTTGGCGCTTCATCTTTATTCTAACTCGACGTAATACGTGTGGTGATACTTCAGGCAATACATATTGCTTGTAGGTACTCTTTTTTGAAGTTCCTCCTAACGACTTTGAAAATGGCTTGCGTTTTCCATCCTTTAAAAGCTTTCTGTTATTATTTATAACAGAGTTCATTGTTCCAATTGAGCTCATAATATCATATTTAATTCTGAAAATCTCAGACGTTTAACATTGTGATTAAAGTGTAAAATACTAATCGATGCTATATAAGCATCGACATTGTAGTATTTAAGAATGATAAAAGATAGTTTTGAGTTTGAGCTCAATCGTACCAGTTAAAAAGGTCCATTTGTATTAGTTTTTATAGGATAAATGCTAATACTGTTACAAAAACAGACAATTTTAAAAGTGTAGAGATACTTGAAGTAATTTGATATTGTCTGCTTCTTACACGTTGCTTGATACCAAAGATTGAATTTGAATCTGTATTGCTTAAATTACATTTAACAACAGATTTGTAGTTTGAGTTTAATAAACCTTCAGGTCTAATAAATTCTGATTCTAACCCATGATTGGGAAACGGTTCTAATTCTTGTGATTTTAATACTAATTCCATGATTGATTATTTAATTGATTACAACTATATGACGTATAATGAAATAAAATGTTACAAGCAGATGATCTTGTAAATCATTTATAATCAACATAAAACTCCTGAAATACCTATAAATATTAATATTTCCGAAGAAAAAAAAATTTGAAAAATTTCTGAAAATTTATCTGTTTCGCCAGAAAAAAGGAGTCAATAATATGAGCACAGTGAATAATTCTAAACGACCAATAAGCATCAAAAATGCCGACCACCATTTTCCTAAAGCAGGTAATGTCGAGTAGTTATTAACTGGTCCGAAATCTCCAAGAGCAGGACCTACATTTCCTAAACTTGATGCAGATAAGCCGACAGCCGACTCAAAATCAATTTGGAACATTGAAAACACCAATGCACCTACAATAAATGATAGCATATATAAGATGAAAAAACCAAGAATATTAAACACAATATCTCCTGAAACTGCTTTTTTATTGTAACGTACAGGAAGGATAGCATTAGGATGTAAAGCGCGTTTAAATTCAAGAAATCCATTTTTTATCATGATCATATGGCGAACAACTTTAACACCACCAGAAGTACTTCCAGCCGAACCTCCTAAAAACATAATTCCGAAAAAGAACACAACTAAAAAGGGCGTCCATAAGGTATAATCTGCAGTTACAAAACCTGTTGTGGTTATAATGGCGATAACTTGAAAAAGACCATGCCTAAACGATGCTTCTGCTTTACCCAATACCATAGGGTGATCGATTGATGAAACACCAAAATCTGCTTTGAAGTAAATAATAAGAGCTGCTATAATGGTAAATAAGCCTATAAACTTAAAATAGAGTTTAAACTCCTCATCACGAATCGCCTTTTGTACTTTTCCCTTAAATGCAAAGTAACTAAGTACAAAATTCGTTCCTGCTAAAAACATAAACACAATAATGATGTATTGAATAACTGGTTGACCATTCCAGTAAGCTACACTTGCATTCTTTGTAGAGAAACCTCCAGTAGAAAGCGTACATAACGAATGATTTATTGCATCAAAAAATGACATACCTGCTACTTGTAGTAATATGGTTTCGGCAGCTGTGTATCCAAAATAAATGAGCCATAATCGCTTTGCAGTATCAGTGATTCTTGGATGAAGTTTATCTGCATTAGGTCCTGGAGCTTCGGCAGCAAACAATTGCATTCCTCCAATACCAAGTAATGGCAGAATAGCTATAGCAAGAACAATAATCCCCATACCTCCTATCCAATGGGTCATACTTCGCCAAAACAAAACACCCTTTGGAATAGATTCAATATCATTTAATATACTGGCACCTGTGGTTGTATAACCAGACATAGTTTCAAAAAAAGCATCTGTAAAACTCGGAATTGATCCAGTGATCAAATAGGGCAAAGTTCCGGTCAACGCCATGACAATCCACCCAAAAGCAACTACAATGTAACCATCACGTTTATCAAGTTCCTTCTTATGATTTTTGGTCATAAGCATTGCAACAACACCTAAAAGAAGTACAATTATACCTGCACCAAATATCTCTAAAGTGACGCCATCTTTGTATACTAGGCTGATTATTGTTGACAATAGCATGAAACCACCATTGAACAAACATAACAATCCGAAGAAATGAAAAATAATTTTATAGTTGAGTTTCATGTATATATATCATTCAAAAGATATTAAAAAAAGAACCGCTCTACCTGAGTTATAGATCTCGGCAAACAACACACTACAACTTTATCTCCCATTTGTATTTGAAAATCACCTAAAGGTATAATACCAACATCATCTCGTATCACACCTCCAATAATTGCAGAACGCGGAAAATCCAGATCCTTGATTTTCTTTTGTGTAATCTTTGAATTTGAATTCACTTCAAACTCCAATAGCTCAGCATTCATATTGCTCAATTTGGTCATAGCTAACACCTCACCTCGTCTTATGTATCTAAAGATATTGTTAGCAGCCAAAAGTTTTTTATTAATTAATGTGTCGATTCCAATAGAATGAGACAATTGGTAATAATCCATATTCTCTACCAGAGCTATGGTTTTTTTAACACCTTTTGATTTAGCAACCAAACAGGACATAATGTTAGTTTCAGAATTTCCAGTAACAGATATGAATGCATCCATTTCAGAAATACTTTCTTCTTCAAGTAATTCTACATTTCTACCATCACCATTAATAACCAAGGCATTAGGTAAATCATCAGCACATTCAAAAGCTGTTTCTTTATCGCTTTCAATTAATTTGACTTTAAATTTACTCTCACATAAGTCTTTTGCGGTTTTATAACCAATATTGCTACCACCAAGGATCATTATGTTCTTTAGTTCTGTCTTGACCTTTCCTGATAGTTGAAACAATTCATCATCACCTCCTTTAGAAGTCATAAACACAACTTTGTCACCTTCTTTAAATTCGGTATCACCTCTAGGTATAATGGTATACTGTGTTCCAAAACGCTGAATTGCAATAGGCACAAAATGTAATTCTGGGAATACCTGAGCTGCTTCTCTAACCGTTTTTCCAACGAAACTTGCTGTTCTGGACAACCGTAAGCTTAGCATGGTTAATTTACCATCTTCAAACTCATAAGTGTCGTTAAACCCATATTGATTGAGAAGTAATTCAATTTCTGCTGCAGCTAAGGTTTCAGGGGAAATCAACTCGTCAATACCAAATTGGGTAAATCCAACTTTATCTTTTTGATCTAAAAACTCTGAGTTTGATATTCTGGCTATGGTCTGCTTAGCTCCTAATTGTTTTGCAAGCACACATGCAGTAATGTTTGTAGTTTCTGAAGAGGTCACTGCTATAAATAATTCAGCCGTATTTATTCTGGCATCGTTTAAAATGGCAATAGAAGTAACATCTCCTTTGATGACTCTGATATCAAGATGATCACTAGCATAAGCCAAGCTATTCTTATCTGTATCTATCAAGGTTATCTCCTGTGATTCATAAGACAATAACTTAGCCAAATGAAATCCTACTTCTCCAGCACCTGCAATAATTATTTTCATTGATATGTTTATTCAAAAAAACATACAAATATACTACAATATTATCTTATTAAAAGCGTCTTAAAAGTAATTGCAAATTACCTAAAGCTATTAGTTTTAAGTATATTTGCAAAAAAAAAGAATGTCCTCAAAAGTTACTCCATATAAGGATAGTGATTTGAATAAAAAGCAACAAGTCACCCAAATGTTTGATAATATCTCAAAAGAATACGATGGACTAAATCGTGTAATTTCTTTTGGAATTGATATAAAATGGCGTAATAAGGTGGTAGATCTTGTTTCTAAAACGCAACCGGAACGCATTTTAGATATTGCAACTGGCACAGGAGATTTAGCTATTAGTCTAGCAAAAACCAATGCTAAAGAAATCATTGGATTAGACATTAGCGATGGTATGTTGGAAGTTGGTCGAAAAAAAATAAAACATAAAGAACTTGATAACCTTATCAAAATGGTCATTGGCGATTCTGAAAGTTTACCGTTTGACGACAATAGCTTTGATGCTATAACTGTTGCCTTTGGCGTTAGAAATTTTGAAACTCTTGAAAAAGGTCTTGCCGAAATTTTTAGAGTACTTAAACCTAATGGGATATTTGTAATTTTGGAAACCTCAGTACCTACTAAAACACCATACAAACAAGGCTATAAATTCTATTCTAAATACATTTTACCTGCTATAGGAAAGCTCTTCTCAAAAGACCGATCTGCTTACACTTATCTCAGTGAATCTGCATCTGTTTTTCCTTATGGTGAGGTTTTAAACAATATTTTACGTAAAATTGGGTTTATTAACGTGCAAGACAAACCTCAAACTTTTGGTGTTGCCACAATTTATTCGGCATCAAAAGCATAACATGCAGAACACGTCATTAACGTGATATTTATGAAGAAAGTACTTATAGTTTTAGCCTTATTAATTGCGTCACAAAATGCATCAGCGCAATTATTTAGTAAAGAAAAAATAAGAAATCAGGAGAATTTTGATAAGAAATTATTGACTTGGGGATTTTATCTCGGACTCAATAATTACGATTATCAATTTAATTATGAAGAAGACCAACCAGACATATTAGTGGAAACTAATTTTGGGTTTAGTGTAGGATTAATATCTAATCTTAGAATTAATGATCACTTAGACTTAAGATTTGAACCTGGTCTTTTTATTACCCAAAGAAATTTACAATACGACCCAAGTTATTTTAATGGCTTTGAAGAACCTACTAGTTCTGATTTATTGCGTGAAGTGAAATCAACTTACGTTCATTTTCCATTATTGCTCAAAGTGTCAACTAAGCGTATTAACAACTTTAAACCATTTATTATAGGTGGATTTTCAACATCCTTGAATCTATCAAGTAATGAAGAAAATCCTGATGATAATGCTTCAGGTCAATTTAGAACCAAGAAGAACGTTGTATTTTACGAATTAGGTTTTGGTATAGATTTTTACAACCAATGGTTTAAATTCACACCTTCAATACGTGGTGTATTTGCACTTAATGATGAGCTAGTAAGAGATGAAGATCCTAATAGCCCATGGACAAGTAATATCACAACCATGAAAACTCGTGGCATCTTCTTAAATTTTACATTTCAGTAGAATGTCGTTTAAATTCATTTAGAACAATAGCGGTTGCTGTTGCCACATTTAAACTTTCAGTAGCTTTTAAATCGCCAAATCTAGGAATACTTAGTTTTGTGGTGACTAATTGCTCTATGGCTTCAGAAATTCCATTTGCCTCATTTCCCATGATAATAATACCTTCCTCTGGTAAGCTTTCATTATAAATATTTTGACCATCCATAAAAGTGCCAAAAACATCAATAGTTGATACTTCAATAAAAGATTTCAAATCCAGATACTGAACCTCAACTCTGGTCAAAGAGCCCATTGTAGCTTGCACCACCTTAGAATTGTAACAATCCACAGTTGCTTTACTGCAAATGAGATGTCGTATTCCAAACCAATCACACAATCTGATAATAGTCCCTAAGTTTCCTGGATCTCTAACATCATCTAGAGCTAAAACCAATCCGTCAAAAGTACCATTGCTTGTCTTCGGAATTTTGAATACTGCCACAGCTGTATTAGGAGTTTTAAGACTACTTATCTTTTGAAGTTCTTGCTCTGAGATCTGTATGATTTCAGCATTAAAAATAGGTTCTGTTGAAAACAATTGGTATAACTCATAATGAGAATTCAAAAACTCTTGAATACCTTTTATACCTTCAACCACGAATAATTGATGCTGCTGTCTAAACTTTTTTTGGTTTAGACTCGTAATTAATTTTATGTGGCTCTTTGTTAACATCAAAATCTATTTACTTTTGTTAAGATTATAAATATATCACAAAGTAAAACTTTTTTGGTCTATTATTTGTTATATAGAGAACACAATAAACAGTAAATTTGGGTAGAACTTAAATGCAAACCTTTTCTTTTTTGAAATTTCAATTTACCAGAATCACAGTCCTTTGTATGATATGTACACTCATGTCTTGTGATGTCATGAAACGTGTCAAAAAAGACGAGCATTTATTGATGAACAATACTGTATTAGTAGATGACAAAAAAAATAATACAGAAACAGTCACAGACCTCATTTATCAAAAACCCAATGGTACTTTATTAGGAATTCCTTTGCGATTACACATTTACAATTTAGCAAGACCTAATATTGATTCTATTTTAAATGCAAGATATCGCAATCCTGATGATCCAAATACTGGAGCTAAAAACCTATTATCAATAAAACAATACGAAGCCTGGATAAGGTCTAAGAAAAACTTCAATTCATGGTTAAAAAAGACAGGAGAAGCTCCAGCTATTTACAGTGAAGAACGCGCAGAAAAAACAACCAATGCACTCAAGAAATATTATTTCAGTAAAGGATGGTTTAATGTCCAGACGTCATTTGAAACAGAAAAAGACAGTAATCAGAGAGCACGAGTAACCTTTAAAGTAGACCGAGGTGACCCTTATATATTAGATAGTATCGAAGCGTTTGTAAAAACACCAATTATGGATTCGCTTTACAGGTCTTCTTTAGAAAAAGGTGCTCTAATTAAAAAAGGACAACAATACGATGAAGCAAATTTTGCTGCCGAACGAGATAGACTTACAGAACGACTCAGAAATTCTGGTTTTTACCATTTCGGTCAAGATTACATCACCTTTGATCTTGATACTTTAGGAACCAATAAAAAAATAAATACTGAATTATACATTGCTGACAGAGCTATAAGAACCGAAGACTCTATAACACGAATTCCGTTTAAAATCTATAAAATCAAAGATGTGAATATTTTTCCTGATTTTAAGAATGAAAATAGAGATTCCACCATTACAGATTCGGTACAATTTAAAGATTACAACCTGTATAGTTTTGACAAATTAAAGTATAGACCTAAAGCTATAACTGATGCCGTATTTATTCATAAAGGAGATGTGTTTAAGGATATTGATAGAACTAGAACCTATCGCTATTTAAGCGAATTACAGGCTTTTAGATATCCACGAATTGAATACATCGAAAATGAAAATGACACAACACTTACTGCAAATGTATATTTAGTTCCTAGAAAGAAGTTTGAACTTACCAGTAGTTTTGAAATCTCACAAAGTAATATTCAAACCGTAGGTTTTGCATTTAGTACTGGACTTGTGATTAGAAATATTTTTAGAGGAGCTGAAACGCTAGAAATTTCTGCTCTTGGCGCTATAGGTTCTTCCAGAGATGCCTCTGACACTAAAGACCAATTCTTTGACATCAATGAGCTTGGAGGAAACTTAAGGCTTAAGATTCCTCGGTTTTTTCTTCCGTTTAATACGGAAAGAATCATTCCAAAATATATGTCGCCAAGCACAAGAATTACGCTTAATGCAACGAGTCAACGTAATATCGGATTGGATAAACAGGCCTTTACAGGAACTGTAAACTACAATTGGTATCCGTCTACTAAGGTGACCAATAATTTGGACCTTTTTAATGTTCAGTTTGTAAAAAATCTAAATACGGCAAATTATTTTGGTGTCTATCAAAACTCCTTTGATCGATTAAATCAAATTGCTCAAAACATTGGCTACACCACAGATGATCTGAGCATACCGAATGAAGCTGACATGTTTATTAGTGATGTTGTAAACGGCAACACTTCCTTGACCTCAACTGATGATGATTTTATAACGGTTAACAATATCAAGCAACGTAAAGACCGACTTACGGAAGACAACCTTATTTTCTCATCCAGTTTCAATTATGTCAAAAACAGGCGTGAAAATTTATTTGATAATGATTTCTCAATACTGAGATTGAGACTTGAATTAGCAGGAAACCTACTTTCCAATTTATCTAATGTATTTAATCTTTCGAGAAATGACGACGGACGATTTGAAATGTTTGGCGTGCCTTTTTCACAATATGTTAAAACCGAAGTAGATTATGTAAAGCACTGGGATCTGGGTAGGAAAAATGAACTGGCTATACGAAGCTATTTTGGTATTGCTATTCCTTACGGAAACTCTAATAGTATTCCTTTTGCTGAAAGTTTCTTTGCTGGTGGTCCAAATGATATTAGAGCATGGACAGCCTATAACCTCGGACCAGGTAGTTCGCTATCCACTAATGAATTCAACGAAGCCAACTTAAAAATCACACTTAGCGCCGAACAGCGTTTTAATCTATTGGGCAGATTTAATGGTGCTGTTTTTGTAGATGCAGGAAACATCTGGAATGTGTTTGATAATGTAGAAGATGAACGCGCCACTTTTAGTGGTTTAAGCTCATTAAAAGATATTGCTGTAGGTTCAGGTTTTGGTATTCGTTATGATTTTAGCTTCTTTGTTCTCAGAGGCGATATAGGTTTTAAAACTTACGACCCATCGAGAGAATTAGGCAACCGTTGGTTTAAAGATTACAATTTCAGTAATGCTGTCTATAATATTGGTGTTAACTATCCTTTCTAAACCTTTTTTTTTGATCTGAAACGATAACGTTTTCGTGAACTCAATCCATTTCTAAGTCTCAAAAAATCTGAGATGTTAGTCAAATTTTCCTTATTTTTGACTTTTAATTTTCAACCAAAATAAATCATGAGTCATACTATAAAAGCAGGAGTAGCTACAGGACGTGAAGTTCAAGAAATCTTTAAACTAGCAAAAGAAAAAGGCTTTGCTTTACCAGCAGTAAACGTCATTGGGTCTAACACCATAAACGGTGTTCTAGAAACTGCAAAAGCACTAAATGCACCAGTTATTATCCAATTTTCAAATGGAGGTGCACAATTTAATGCTGGAAAAGGATTAAGCAATGATGACCAAAAAGCTGCAATTGCAGGATCTGTTGCTGGCGCAAAACATGTACATCTTATGGCAGAAGCTTATGGAGTTCCTGTAATTTTACATACTGACCATTGTGCTAAAAAATTATTACCATGGATCGATGGTTTATTAGACGCAAGTGAACAACATTTTAAAGAGACTGGAAAACCACTTTACAGTTCTCACATGATCGATCTTTCCGAAGAACCTATAGAAGAAAATATCGAGATTTGTAAAGCGTATCTTGAACGCATGAGTAAAATGGGAATGACTCTTGAAATTGAATTAGGAATCACTGGTGGTGAAGAAGATGGTGTTGACAATACAGATGTAGACGATTCTAAATTATATACTCAACCTGAAGAAGTGGCCTATGCTTACGAAGAGCTTATTAAAGTAAGTGACCAATTTACAATTGCTGCTGCCTTCGGAAATGTGCATGGTGTTTATAAACCAGGAAATGTAAAATTAACACCTAAAATTCTTAAAAACTCACAGGAATACTTATCTCAAAAACACAATTTACCTCATAATCATATTGATTTTGTATTTCATGGTGGATCTGGATCAACAGTTGAAGAGATCAGAGAAGCTATTGGATATGGCGTTATTAAAATGAATATCGATACTGATATGCAATATGCATTTATGAGTGGTGTTCGTGATTATATGGGAGAAAAATCGGAATATTTAAAAGCTCAAATTGGAAATCCTGACGGAGATGATGTTCCAAATAAGAAATATTATGACCCTAGAGTTTGGCTTAGAAAAGGTGAGCAAGCATTTGTTGAACGTTTAAAAAAGGCGTTTGAAGACCTTAATAATGTAAATACTTTATAACTTTGCACCACTAACTACTAATTAAAACAATGTTTAATGTCTTGGTTTAAAAGAAAAGATAAAGGAATACAAACATCTACTGAGGAGAAAAAAGACACACCCAAAGGGCTGTGGTACAAGTCTCCAACAGGCAAGATTGTTGACACAAAAGAATTAGAGCAAAACTTCTATGTGAGTCCTGAAGATGGGTATCACGTAAGAATAGGAAGTAAAGAATATTTCGAAATTTTATTCGACGATAATAAGTTTAAAGAATTAGATCCTGGATTAACGTCTAAAGATCCACTTAAATTTGAAGACACTAAAAAATATCCAGACCGCTTAAAAGCTGCTCAGGAAAAAACCAAACTCAAAGATGCGGTTAAAACAGCTGTTGGAAAATCTAAAGGAAAAGACTTAGTCATTGCTTGTATGGATTTCTCTTTTATTGGAGGTTCTATGGGTAGTGTTGTAGGTGAAAAAATTGCCAGAGCTGCAGATTATGCACTAAAAAAGAAAACACCTTTTATGATCATCTCTAAATCTGGAGGTGCGCGTATGATGGAAGCTGCTTTATCATTAATGCAATTGGCAAAAACTTCAGTAAAATTAGCACAATTAGCTGATGCTGGAATACCATACATCTCGTTATGTACCGATCCCACTACTGGAGGAACCACAGCATCGTTTGCTATGTTAGGCGATATCAATATTAGTGAGCCTGGAGCCTTAATTGGTTTTGCTGGACCTCGTGTTGTAAAAGACACAACAGGACAAGAATTACCAGAAGGTTTTCAAACCTCAGAGTTTTTATTAGAACATGGATTCTTAGATTTTATTACACACCGAAAAGATCTCAAAGACAAGGTGAATTTGTATATCGATTTGATCACAAATCAACCTTTAAGAGCATAATTACTCTTATATCTTTTAAAAAAAAGCGAGCCTAGTGGCTCGCTTTTTTTGTCTTCCGAAGAAGTAAAAACTAATTTAAGGTCACATCAATCACATTACCATTATTAGTTGTAAAGGTGGCTTGATTATCACAATCTCCATCTCCATAATCAAAAGTTCCACCAAAATTTGTACGTTGTACATCTACACTTCCACTAACTAAGTAGAAACAGATTACTTCTCTTCTAAGAGGTGTTAGTACTTCATAGGTATGCTGATTTCCATTTACAAACGTTGTTGACCAGTTTCCTGTAATCTCAAAAACATTATCGCTAAAAACACCACTTCCAAAACCTTCAACCCATTCTCTTACGCGAAGGCCTTCTCTACTCGCTTGTGCACCATTAGGCCAAATTACAGTTAGATCTAAAGTGTGAGTAAATTGCGGATTTCCATTCTCATTGGACAATTCTCTTAATATAGTTTTGCTTCCCAAAACATTTTTGGCGTCAAAGAAAAAGTCTACAAGATCATAAGTAATCAGTATTTGTTGTGCTTCGGGATCTCTGGTGTAAGAGAATACAATTTGTCCTTTTAATAAATGACCATGTACAACACACCCTTCGGTACCGAAATCGACAGTTACTTCTCTAAAAAATTGTTGTGCTACAACTGTAATAGTAACACAATCAGGTAATGCTGACTGCTCTTGAGACTGACGATCTAGATTATCAGACTCTTCCAACTCATAGGCATCAATAATAATATCACCTACAACATTTGCAGCGACATCAATTTCAGATGATAATCTAACTTCAGTAATTTCAGTCTCCTGAGGATCACTTACAGTGTTGTTGTCACTAGTACAACTGGTAAATGTCAAACCTAAAACCACAAAGGCTAACATCAATTTTGGTACTACTTTCATTACGTTACGCAATCCAATTTTGTTGTTTGAATTGAGTTCATGATTTAAAAAATTCATAATTGCTAATTTTAATGTTAATATGATGTTAAGACTACCGAAACCTCAAAACGTTTAATTTTCAGAATAAAAAAATGAAAACACATCTTCAAATGGTTGCAAATGGTTAAAAATTACTATATTTGCCGCTTGAAAGAAAGACTTTCAACGTACATAACAATCATTTACAATAATATTAGCATGTATTTAGATCAAAAAGAAAAAGAAGCCATCTTCAAAAAACATGGCAAAAACGCACAAGACACTGGAACTGCAGAAGGTCAGATTGCATTATTCACTTACAGAATTAACCACTTAACTGAGCACTTAAAAAACAATCGTAAAGATTATAACACAGAGCGTTCATTAGTAAAGTTAGTAGGTAAGCGTCGTGCGTTACTTGATTACTTAACTAAGAAAGATATCATGAGATATCGTGCGATAGTAAAAGAATTAGGATTAAGAAAATAATATCAAAGAGGCTTCGTGCCTCTTTTTTTTATATACCCAACTCTTACGATAGAGTATAACCATCGTAGATAAGAAGCTGAATTCCGAATGAATTTCGGAGCAATAGGTTTTTCATTGGTCACGACATTTACAATGTCACACAACAACTACAACAACACAACGACCATTGTTTAACATTGTTCAGGCATGACTATTAGTGCTTGAACCAGAATTAAAAATTTATGATTCCAAAAACATTTAAAGAGGTCATTGACCTTGGTGACGGTAGAGAAATTTCTATTGAAACCGGAAAACTTGCAAAACAGGCGCATGGTAGCGTTGTTGTGCAATCTGGAAAATGTATGTTATTATGTACAGTAGTTTCCAATTATCATCAGGCAGATGTTGATTTTTTACCATTAACTGTAGATTACAGAGAAAAATTTGCTTCGGCTGGACGTTACCCTGGAGGTTTCTTCAAAAGAGAAGCAAGACCAAGTGATGGTGAAGTATTAACAATGCGTCTAGTAGACCGTGTATTACGTCCACTATTCCCAAAAGATTATCACTCTGAAACTCAAGTGATGATTCAATTGATGTCTCATGACGAAGACGTAATGCCAGATGCTATGGCAGGATTAGCAGCTTCTGCAGCTATACAATTATCAGATTTCCCTTTTGAATGTCCGATCTCTGAAGCCAGAGTTGGTCGTATTAATGGTGAATTTATCATCAACCCAACACGAGCGCAGCTTGAAGAATCTGACATCGATATGATGATTGGAGCATCGGCTGACTCAGTAATGATGGTAGAAGGTGAAATGGATGAAATTTCTGAAGAAGAAATGGCAGAAGCGATCAAGTTTGCACATGAAGCTATTAAAGTACAATGTGCGGCTCAAGTAAGATTAGCAGAAGCTTTCGGTAAAAAGGAAGTCCGTGAGTACGATCCTGAACGTTCTGATGAAGATTTAGCGAAGAAGATTCACGATATGGTTTACGACAAAACCTACGCAATTGCAAAAGCAGGTTCTGCAAAGCATGAACGTGGTGCTGCATTTAGTGAAATAAAAGAAGAAGTTTTTGAATCCTTCTCTGAAGAAGAGCAAGAAGATTTAGGAAAGCTCATCCACAAATATGTAGCTAAGGCTCAAAAAGAGGCTATTAGAAACCTGACTTTAGATGAAGGGCTACGCTTAGATGGTCGTAAAACAGATGAGATTAGACCAATTTGGTGTGAGATAGATTACTTACCATCTACACATGGTTCAGCAATCTTTACACGTGGAGAAACTCAAGCACTAGCCACAGTAACATTAGGAACATCAAGAGAAGCAAATCAAATTGATATGCCATCTTATGAAGGTGAAGAGCGTTTCTATTTACACTATAACTTCCCTCCGTTTTCAACAGGAGAAGCAAGACCAATTCGAGGAACATCAAGAAGAGAAGTAGGTCATGGTAATTTAGCACAACGTGCATTAAAAGGAATGGTTCCTGATGAATGTCCTTACACAGTAAGAGTTGTATCTGAAGTCTTAGAATCTAACGGATCGTCTTCTATGGCAACTGTATGTTCAGGAACAATGGCACTAATGGATGCAGGTGTTCAATTAAAGAAGCCTGTTTCTGGTATTGCAATGGGATTAATTTCTGATGCAGAATCTGGAAAATATGCTGTACTATCTGACATCTTAGGTGATGAAGATCATTTAGGTGATATGGACTTTAAAGTGACTGGTACTGCAGATGGTATCACAGCCTGCCAAATGGATATCAAAGTGAAAGGTTTATCCTATGAGATTTTGGTAAATGCACTTAAGCAAGCTCGTGATGGTCGTTTACACATCTTAGAAAAATTGACTGACACCATTGCTACACCAAATGCAGATGTTAAAGCTCATGCGCCTAAAATGGTAACAAGACGAATTCCTAATGAATTTATTGGTGCTTTAATTGGCCCAGGAGGAAAAGTCATTCAGGAATTACAGAAAGAAACCAATACAACTATTGTAATCAATGAAGATCCTGTAACTGAAGAGGGAATTGTTGAGATTTTAGGTGTTGGTTCTGAAGGTATAGATGCTGTTCAGGCAAAAATAGACTCTTTATTGTTTAAGCCAGAAGTTGGAAGTGTTTACGAAGTTAAAGTAATCAAAATGTTAGATTTTGGAGCTGTAGTTGAGTACACTGAAGCACCAGGAAATGAAGTTTTATTACACGTAAGTGAACTGGCTTGGGAACGTACAGAAAACGTATCTGATGTTGTGAACATGGGAGATGTTTTTGATGTGAAGTATTTTGGTATTGATTCTAGAACTCGTAAAGAGAAAGTATCTAGAAAAGCTATTTTACCAAAACCAGAAGGTTATAAACCAAGACCTCCAAGAGATAACAACAGAGGTGGACGTGATAACAACAAAGGTAGAGATAATCGCGGACGTGATAATCGCCGTGATGATCGTAAACCAAGACATGATGACAAGAAAGAAGATTAATTTCTTTTCTCAATAATTAAAAAAGCCTCACAAATTGTGGGGCTTTTTTTGATTAAAACCTATAACTAATTTTAGGTATAAGGGCTAGTGTCCCAATATCTTCTCTTAAAGCACCTTCTATCTTATAAGGCGAATATTGCAAATCAAAGCTAAATGTAAACTCTGTATGTTCTGAAAATTTATGTTTTAATTCTACACCAGGCATTAATAAGAATGCAGTAATAAGCTCATATTTATTCTCATCATCTTCTCCACTATAAAATGGATTTCTCGCATCTGTTGTAATAGTTGATGCACCTATACCTAAACCAAAATCAACCTTTGATTTCTGAGAATTATACATACTTTTTTTAAACCTTAAAAACAGATTAAACATCAGTGTACTCTTGGCTTGAACTGTATCTATAGTACGTAAATACAAAAAATCATCTTGTTGATTTGGAATTACAAATTGAAATACTCCATCAATCGACTTTCCTTTTTTAAGCGGAAAATTAGCATTGAGTTCAAACAAAGGTGCATTTCCAAAATAACGCTGTAGCTTTCCCTGAGGTATAAACACTCCTGTACCAAAATTCACTGTTATGGTTTTAACATATGCATCTACACTATCATAATACTGCTTACTGCTTGTTACCTTAATGGTATCATTTTGAGCTGGCAAAACAAATACAATACAATACATGATTAATAAAATGACTCTAGTTTTCATAAGTTTTAGATTTAATATTAATCCAAAATTATTGCTATAATCACATTTTTATTTGTCATTAATACGAATAAAAGATATATTATTTGTGATAATCACAAATATTAATACCTTTAGATCATGTTTCAGTCTAAGTTTTTAAAAGAAATCCAGTCGCAATTACCAGGCAATACTTCTCTGATAGATGCTATAGCTACAGCTTTAGATATTAGCTACGATGCAGCGCATAGGCGTACAAGTTTAAAAAGCAAATTGTCCATTGATGAGTGTATTATTTTAGCTAAACACTATCATATTGCACTGGATAGTTTATTTGAGACCACTGAAAAGAGCTTTATTTCCGTAGAAAAAACAAAGCATATTCATAATGAAAAAGAACTTGAAGACTACTTTAAAACCTCCTATGACTCCTTACTACCTTTATTACAACAACAAGCTAGTAGGATTTTGTACTCAGCAAAAGACATCCCTTTATTTTACACCATTGGCGATGACATTTTGAGTCGCTTCAAAACTTATGTGTGGTTAAAGCTTTTAGACAATTCATTTAATACAAAAACCTTTGAACAGTTTTCACCTGGTGTTGGCCTTATAGAAGCCGCTAAAAATCTAAAAGGTTTGTACCAGAATTTAAATACTATTGAAATCTGGGATATTACTACTGTAAATAGTACACTTAAACAAATTCATTTTTACAATCAGGCTGGTCAGATTAGTAACTCAATAGCCATAGAATTATGTGAAGCTCTCAAGGTTTTGATGAAAACCATTTCAGATCGTGTTGATGTAAATGCTTCACATTACCAAATGTATTATAACGAACTATTATTGATGAATAACAACGTGTTAGTGTCAACACCAAATCAACAGTCTTTATATGTTCCATTTTCCATTCTATCTTATTATCTAACGAGTGATACAATTACATGTCAGCAAGCAGAAGCATATCTCAACCAGCAATTGCAACACTCCAAATTACTTAATACTTCTGGAGAAAAGGAAAAACGCACATTCTTTAATAGAATCAATGCTAAAATTGATGCTTTAAAACAGCTTATTGAAGCTACTCAGGTATTAGATTTCGAATAGTTTTAAATTTTAACGCAACCTTTTTGACATCTCCAAGTCTATAGGAAAACAAGCGTTATGAAACCCTCAAAAATTTTACTTCTTATCTGTAGTGTGGTAATCACATCATGTGCATACGACCTTGATGATAATCTCCTCAGTGAAAATCCAAATATGGATACTGTTGAAATTATTGCAGCAGACTCAGACCTATTTGATAATTTGGTAGGCATAACCAACGATGAAGATCGCCCTGACCAAAGTATTACATGTATTAATTTTATATATCCACTAACCCTTTTTGCTTTTGATGAGAACGACGAATATCTATATACATCAGGAATTGATGATGACGATCAATTTAGTAGTTTTCTGGAAACTATTGACGAAAACTATTCCATTAGTATAAGCTTTCCTATTACCAGCACACTGGATTCTGGTGAAACTTTTGAAATTAATACTAAAGCAGAACTTAAAGAAGCTATTGACAGTTGTTTAAGTATTGAAATGGTTGGCGAATGTCAAACAATTATACGTGAATGTATTTGGAAAGTAGGCTATAGTTTTATCGATGACAACAGTTATCTGGGAAGCTTGATTCAAGAGAATGACGGATTTACAACTTTAAATCATGAGGGCGAACTGTATACTGGATCCTGGACTCCGTTTACCATAGAAAATGAATTACATATTAATCTGAATATTATCGATACCACTGCTGTTGGTAATTACTTTAATTTTGATTGGAAAGTAGAATATCTGGATGCTAATTCTTTAAAACTTAAACATTTTGATCGTGAACTGATTTTAAATCAGCGATGCGATCCAGAATTTGCCGACTGCGGAAATTTTAATTTCGAAGCATGTGAAACCGAATTAAACAGTGGAATTTCTGAATTTATTCTGAATGATTATACCGCTTGCATTTTTGACACGCTTGAGTTTGATAACACAAATAATAACTACGACATTTCCTACCATGAAACAGAAGCGGATGCCTTACTAATGACAAACCCAATAGTTTCAGAAGAGCCCTACTCCAACATTGAAAATGATCAGATCATATATGTCAGAATTAATGATAGTGACACCGACACACAATATTATGTCTTAATCACACTCTCTTCAGTTAACTGCTAAACACAAAACATATCATGAAAAACTCAGCATTATTTATTACTACACTATTGGTCGTCTTTATTTTTGGATGTTCTTCAGATGAGACTCAAACTCCTAATGATCCACCAGAAACAAACGTATTGATCTCAGAGTTCACCTATTCTGAAGTTAGTCCGTTAACACAAGAGACCTCTGTCTCTAAAAATTATCTATTAGAGAACAATAAAATAATGAGCTCAACACATTTTGCCCAATCTTTTAATCCAGGTGTTGATGATGTCATGACTAATGATGTTTACAGCTATGCTAATGATCAAATTTCAGAGATCACAACCTTTGATAATGGAAGTGTCATTAGAAATATAAAATACATCTATGATTCTAATGGAGATCTTACGGAATACATCAACAGATTTAACAATTTGAATACGCAGCAATCCTTTTATGACAAACATACATTAACTCATACTGCTGATACTGTTTTTGTAGAACGCAGACGAAGCACCGATGGAATAAATTATAACACACTTGTTTCAGATTTAAAAATGGTATTGGATCTTAATGATAATAGAACCTATTTTCAAACCTTTAATTACATCAACATTAATGATCAAATAGAAATCAAATCAAATAGTTATGATGCCAATAATAATATGGTAAGTCAGGAGACTTCGACAATCTATCCTGACGGATCAACTTTTTTCTCTAATCTACAAACCTACACCTATAACCTTAACCATAAAAACACCTTACATTACATTAATGAAAATACATTTGGGAGAAAAAATATAATGCTTTTATACCATCTTGAATTAGATGTTTTAAATAACTTCAATCCTAAAATGCTTTCCCCAAATACAATGATTGACTTTAGCTTAACTTCACCTGGCAGTATTACTTTTCCTATTGATATTAATAGTACAACTAATGATGAAGGATATGCTACTTTTGATGAATACACTGCTTATCTAGAAGATGGTACATCAATAGCTTCAAAATTTACAATAGAATACGTATTTGAATAACTATAATATTTGAATTTAAAACAATTAATAAAAGCTTGTAAAAAGCACAACTTAAAGGCACAGAGTCAATTATACCAAATGTATAAAGATGACATGTTCACCCTATGCTTAAAGTATTGTAAAAATAAAGAAGAAGCTCAAGACAATTTACAAGATGCTTTTATAGACATCTTTAGCAATATAAAATCTTATAAAGGGGTAGGTTCTTTTGAAGGTTGGATGAAACGCATCACTATAAATAAAGCCATAGACAAATACAAAAAAGACAGCCATTTAAACATTGTCATTAATAACGATTTATTAAAAGATACAATTATCGAAACTAGTACTATAGATCACATTCCTTTAGATCAAATATTAAAACATATTCAGGATTTGCCTCCAAGATATCGTATGGTATTTAATCTGTATGAACTTGACAACTACTCACATAAAGACATAGCTGAACTTTTAAATATTAGTGTAAACACCTCTAAATCAAATTTACATAGAGCAAAGAACATACTACAAACCAAGATGCTAAAACCAACGAATGTATCATCTAAAAACCTGACATCTAATGGAAACTAAAAAAGATATTGGAGCAGCTGTAAAAAACAGATTAGATCACTTTAAGGATAGTCCAGATGATTTGGTATGGACTCATATTGAAGCCAAATTAAAAAAGAAGAAGAAAAAAAGAGCTTTCATTTTTTGGATGTCTGGTATTGGTCTTGTTGTATTAACGCTAATGCTTTGGATAATCAACCCTTATGATAATCTAAATGAAAATAATACTACTAAACCAGAATTTAATACTGTTAACATTAACCAACCAGATATCCAAAAAGACTCTCCTGCCAATAGTGTTACTGCTACTTCAGGACAAACTGATAGCGCTATAGATGAGAGACCTAATAACAACATAATTACTTCGAACCCTTTAAATACCAATGAGGAGAAGATCAATCAAAATACCAAAAGCACGTCAGTTATATCTACGAGTACTACTGCTAATTCAAGAAAGGCAAATAACTTACAAATAACTCAAAACACTAATAGCAATACATCAGAGAGTGATAACACTGCTATCCTTTCAGATACTTCTAAAAAATCATTGGATGAGAAGAGTACATCAGAACATAGATTAAACGAAGATGTTACTATTTCCGAAGAAAAGAACACTAACAAAAGCAGACAACTTTCTGATAGAGAAAAAGCCATCATTCGACGTGACAGCCTAATTACAGCAAATAAAAAGAAAAGAGATTCTTTAAAATTAGAACAAAATTCAAAATTAGCTTCCGAAGAAAAGTTAAATGATTCTATAGAACTTGATGACCAGTCACGATGGACAATCATGCCTCAGGCTACACTCTCTTATTATGGTGCTTTAAACACAAAAACAACAGATAATTTCTCATTTAATTACGGTCTGTTAGCAAGTTACAAAATGACCAAAGAAACCTATATAAGAATTGGTATTAGAAAATTAGAATTAAATCAAACTATAGATATTGATGGCACAGAGCGACTAGTAGAGTATCTTGAATTTCCTCTGGAAATAAAATACACACCCAAACAACATAAAATAAATCCGTTTATTATTGGTGGATTGAGCTATTTTAAACTAGATAAAAACTCAAATAACAATGCTTTAAATTTTGAATATAAAGCTACTATGTCATTAAATCTTGGATTAGGACTTGAAACTAAGATAATCAAAGACATCTACTTTAACACTGAAGCTGTTTTCAATTACCAAATCAAGCCATTCTCAAGAAAGAACAGTGTAGAACCATTTATTTTTTCGGTCCATACTGGTCTTGAATATCGATTTTAATTCCTTCTGAAATCGTAGTAATATTTGCATAAGTCAGAGTTTTTCTTATATTGTAAGCTATGATACATTCAGATAAAGAAAAATATATAGACATTTTAAAAAACTCGGTAGACTATCTCGAGCAACATGGATTTGAAAACATTAAGGCAGATGCTGAAGGTTATGAAACACCAAAATCGTTCATTAAAAAAGGTAGTGAAGTGACGATTACTCCAGACATTGTAGCTGAAAAGGAAGGTCGCAAATATTATTTTGATATTAGCTTAAAAAGTGTAAAACCAAAACTATTAAAATCTAAATGGTTATTTCTCAATACACTTAGCGCTCTTAAATCGCATCGTTTCAGATTAATTACAACTAGAGGTCACTACAAATTCACAAACGAAATGTTAGATGACATCAACCTCAATGACAAAAAATTAATCAAAATTTAAATTAATTTTCATTTTCTTGTAACATTTTTAGCACTTGTTACGTATAACTATATAGTACAATACATTTACCCAAATTTTAAAGGAGATAATTAAATGAGACAACTAAAAATTACGAAGCAGGTTACTAATAGAGAAACTGCATCGTTAGACAAATATTTACAAGAAATTGGAAAGGTTGACTTAATTACTGCTGATGAAGAAGTTGAATTAGCTCAACGTATCAAAGCAGGAGATCAAATTGCTTTAGAAAAATTAACCAAAGCTAACTTACGTTTCGTAGTTTCTGTAGCAAAACAATATCAAAATCAAGGTTTAACCTTGCCAGATTTAATAAATGAAGGTAACTTAGGGCTCATAAAAGCGGCACAACGTTTTGATGAAACTCGTGGTTTTAAATTCATTTCTTATGCTGTATGGTGGATTCGTCAATCGATTCTTCAGGCATTAGCCGAACAATCTCGTATTGTACGTTTACCATTGAATAAGATTGGATCTATTAATAAAATAAATAAGACCTTTGCCTTTTTAGAGCAAAGTCATGAGCGTCCTCCAAGTGCAGAAGAAATTGCAAAAGAGTTGGATATGACTATTAACGATGTTAAAGAGTCAATGAAAAACTCAGGACGTCATGTTTCAATGGATGCGCCTTTAGTTGAAGGTGAAGATTCTAACCTATACGATGTATTACGTAGTGGAGAATCTCCAAATCCTGATAAAGATTTATTACATGAATCTTTACGAACGGAAATTGAACGTGCACTAGAGACCTTAACACCACGTGAAGCTGATGTAATCCGATTGTATTTTGGCTTGGGAAATCAACACCCAATGACCTTAGAAGAAATTGGAGAAACATTTGATTTAACGCGTGAGCGTGTAAGACAAATTAAAGAAAAAGCGATTCGTAGATTAAAACATACGTCTCGTAGTAAAATATTGAAAACCTATTTAGGATAGTAATTATTTAATAGTAATTACGACTAAATTAAAGCAACAACAGTTACACATAACTGTTCGTTTTTTGATTGATGAAAGAACCCAGAGCTGATTACTCTGGGTTCACTTCTTTTATAACTTTATGTTTCTGAAATTTAGCCTATTTACATCCAACCAAGAAGCACAAATAAGCCATACATTACTAGAGTTGCAATTATTAGAACGATCAATGATGGTATAAGCAACTTGATTAATTCAAGAAAAAATAATTTTATCTTTTCATCCATAAAACTAATATCGTAAAATATAAAGTCATTACAAAATAAGACTGTATCTTTGCGCAAACCAAGCATACTCATAAACATGTCTAAAGTACTTATAGCACCTTCGATGCTAGCTGCCGATTTTGGAAATCTCCAACGCGATATAGAAATGGTTAACAATAGTGAAGCAGACTGGTTTCACATTGATGTTATGGACGGCCATTTTGTACCAAACATTTCCTATGGAATGCCAGTAATTCAAGCCATTAAAAAACACGCCACAAAACCACTTGACGTTCATTTAATGATTGAAAAGCCTGAGCGGTATATTGAAGAATTTGCTAAAGTTGGAGCAGATATCATAACAGTTCATCACGAATCTACTGTTCACTTACACAGAACGCTTACACAAATTGAAAACGCAGGCTGTAAAGCTGGTGTAGTTCTTAATTTAACAACTCCAGTATCGGTTTTAGAGGACATCTTACCAAAATGTTATATGGTGCTATTAATGTCAATTAATCCAGGTTTTGGTGGTCAGAAATTCGAAGACATGACCTATAATCGCGTAAAAAAATTGCGTAAGATGGCCAATGATCAAGGATTAAATACACGTATTGAGATTGATGGAGGTGTTACTGATAAAAACGCAAAAGACCTTGTTGATGCAGGAGCAGATGTATTAGTAGCGGGAAGTTATATATTTAAAAGCAGTGATCAAACAGCAACTATTAAGCACTTAAAAGAAGTAGCTAACAGTTAAGTTTTTCCTCCATAGCCATAGTTATAACCATAATTATAACCATAGGATTTATTGTTACCAACACCGTTGATAACATAAGCCATGTTTTTAAGTTTTCCAGATTCAAATAAATCTTTTGAAAAACTCAATAATTTCTTATCGGTAAAGTTAGCTCTCACAATGTAAACAGTTGCATCAGATAACTGAGAGATGAGCATTGTATCAGTTACCAAAATTGTTGGAGCAGTATCAACTACAATATAATCATATAAGTCTTTAGCCTCCTCAATAAGCTCCTTAAATCTTCCATTAGTTAATAAACTTGATGGGTTTGGAGGTATGCTTCCAGATAATAAAATATCATGATTTGGATGCTTATTAAAACCTTTGACCAAATTATTTTTCCAATCAAAGGATTGGTCGTGGAGGTAGTTAGATAATCCTACTGAATTCTTATCAACATCTATTTTAGAATGAATTTGAGGATTCCTAAGATCAGCTCCAATAAGTAAAACCCTCTTATTTAGACTAGACAAGGCCAATGATAAATTAATACTAATATAGGTTTTTCCCTCACCTTTTATTGTTGATGTACAATAAATGACTTTACCTGACGAATTGCCATCGCTTAGCGGAAGCAAATAGTTTACATTTGAACTCAAAATTCTAAAGGATTCTGCTAAAGCTGAACGATCGTTAGGATTACTAAAAACAAGACTCTCCTTTTTCTTCGTCTCAGGTATCTCACCAATAATTGGAATGTTGTTATTGTGCTTCACAATATCTTCTTTCCCATGTAATTTTGTATCAAACATAAAAAGCAAATACATCAAACCAAACGGAATTAATAATCCGCCTAAAATTGCTCCTGCATACACTATATTTGATTTAGGAGAAATTGGTCCAGCACCAGATATTGCATAATCAACGACTTTAATTGATGGCTCTGTAATTGCTAAATTAATAGCAGCTTCTTCACTTTTTTGTAACAATAACAGGTATAAACTTTCTTTAATATTTTGTTGTCTCTCTATGGATCTTAGAAGTTTTTCTTTTTCTGGTATTCGAGACACCTGTCCTATAAATCTGCTGTTCCTTTTTCTCAACTGACTTTGAGACACCCTCAATTGTTGAGTATAAGAATTGAGAGAGCGTGTTAGATTAGATCTTAAGTCGGTAATCTTAGATTTCACTAACTGCACTGTAGGATTATTTTCCCCTGCACTACTTGTTAGCTTATCTCTATCTAAAATTGCAATATTATACTGATTAATAAGCGAATTGATATTACCACTATCCAAGCCAATATTTGATGGAAGCAAGCCATCATCAGAGCTGGATTGTAAAGCATTTTGAAGTAATTCAGCTAATGCGAGTTGATTTTCAATTTGAAACACTTCTTCATCAGATTTTGTACGTTGTTGTAAACCTAACTCAGCATCAGCAGTTAAATCAACCAAATTGTTTTGTTGTTTGAACTCTTTTCTGTCAGATTCTATAGAATCTAATTCTTCAGCTAAATAGATAAATCGTTCTTCAATGAAATCTATTGTTCTTTTTGAAACCAACTGCCTGTCATTAATTCCGTCCTTATCAAAAACATCCATTAGTGTATTTAAGATCCATTCTGATCGTACTTTACTTTCACCTTTAATGGTCATTTTCAATAAGTCACTTTGCTCTCCAATTGGTTCAACTTTGATTCTGGACTTTAAGCTAAGTGCAGTAGATTTAAGAGGGCCGTATTTAATAATATATTTCTTCCCTATTAGTTTTTTTAATAAGGTTTTGTCCTCAATTTTTAATTTAAAAGGTAAGTTATGATTTGCATTATCACTATTGTGGTTTGGTATTTCAAATGATTTTTCAGTTTTCACATTGGTCACTTCAAACCCTTTATCTTCAACCTTGATTACATAGGTCATTGAGTTAACTATACTATCAACATGTATAATTTGTGTATAGCCAAATGGAAGCTCTGAGATTTGTGTTGTTTGTATGGTACCCTCTTCGAAAAAACGTGTGTTAAGCTGTAATTCTCTTGCAACTTTCTCTAAAATTAAATAAGAAGTTAAAATTTCAATTTCATTTTCTAAATTGATATTAACCCTTTTAAAGACAAATGCTGAAGTTGGTAATTCCAAACCTTCAGATTCATCTAAAATTTTCATTTTAGCAGTCGTTTGATAAATCCTAGGAGCGAATCGCAAGTAGCTATAAGCACTTATAAGTGCTATGATTAATGAAACTACAAACCATGGCCAATATCTAAGATATTTGGCAAGTTCTCGCTTGATGTCGACACCCTCTTCCTCTTGAAATTTATATTGATTGTTCATTGAAGTATCCATAATTATCGTGACAATAGTACAATTGAACTTAAAACCAAAGAAGTAATAGTTAACACCAAACCAACATTACCAACAAATCCAGCTGTTTTCACTTTAGGATTGTTAGGATTCACTATAATTACATCGTTTGGCTTGATAAAATAGTACTCACTATTCATGAAATCTGTAGATGTTAAATCAATGTGTGTAATTTTTCGAACACCATTAACATCTCTAGTCATAATAATATCATCTCTTTTGCCATTGATGGTTAAATCTCCAGCATATCCAAGTGCTTGTAATAAAGTAATATTCTGCTCAGTAAATGAGTAAGTTCCTGGCGAATTAACTTCTCCTAAAACTGTAATTTTCGCATTGAGCAACCTCACATCGATAGTAGGGTTATTTAAATGACCTCCATTTACTAATAGTGTTTTTATTTTTTCTTCGATTTCAAAAGTAGTGAGGTTAGAAACCTCTATATGACCTAAAATAGGGAAATTGATAGTACCTGAATTAGACACCAAATACCCTTGTAATTTCAATAGTTCGACAGCATTTGCCTGAGTTCCTGAGTTTGCGCCTCTGTTATAAGGAATGGCAGCTTCAGGGACAAGAGTTTCCACGGTAATTCTAAGAATATCGTTAGGTTGGATAGAAGCACTTTGGTAAGTAATATTAGAACTACTATTAACATTGGCATCTTGCAGGTACAAAATATCCTTTTTTGAAGCGCAGGACACCAAGACAAAAAGTAACACTATTCCTAAAAACCTAATTTTCATATTTCTATAGTTTATCAAGAGGCAAATATAACCTATTTGAAGCAATCTCAAAGCTTTAACACCTATGGGTTATTAGACTTTTACTTCATTTTTTCGCCTATTAAGATTTCGTTTTAAAAGAAATGGAATATAATATAGAACCGACCCATAGACTAGCAATAATCCTATTTGAGTATTTAAATTTAAATGAAGCATATTAAATGCAATAAAAATTATGAGCAGATTTATTAATACGATACATATAGTAGTCTGTACATGCGTAAAACCTGATTGTACAAACCTATGATGAATGTGATTCTTATCTGCTTCAAATGGGCTCTTTTTTAAAATAAAGATCCTTATAAAGAAAATTCTAAATGTATCCATCAATGGAAAAAAGAGCATTGCCAATGCTAAAGCTGGCGATGCCTTAAAATATTCAGATTCGAGATTTGTTTGTGATTGTGAGATAAAACTAATCGTAAAAAAGGCTAATAGAAATCCGACAATCATGGAGCCCGTATCTCCCATAAAAATTTTATTTTTTGATGAAAAATTAAGTCGTAAAAACGCTAATAAAGCACCAATTAATGCCACTGAAATAGTAGCTAAGCTAAGCGCTCCAGAATTGTAAAACAACACACTAAACACTAAGCTAATTAGTAAGGCTATACTTCCTGCAAGACCATCAACTCCATCTATTAAATTGTATGCATTAATGATCAATATATACACAAAAAGAGTGAAAAATATGGAAACCCAATATGGCAAAACATCAACATCAAGTATTTTTGAAAAACCAATAATTCTCGTATCAGTAAAAACAATCAATAATAATGCAGCCACTAATTGACCCAGAAATTTAGATCTGGCAGAAAGAACTGTGAGGTCATCTTTAAGCCCAAGAAAAAATAAAATTGTAAGTCCTCCCATAACAAGGAGCAAAACTTTAGTATTCAACATAGCACCAACGATTGTCATAACAACCACAAGGCTTAAAAAAATACCAATACCTCCTAAAGTTGGTGTATTGTTAGAATGTAAACTTCTACTATCTGGCTCATCCATAAGATGCTTTTTCTTTGCAACATAGAGAATAGTAGGAAAGGTTTGCTGAGCAATTAAAAACGCCAAGGCAAAAGCAGAAATCAACCAGATGATTGGACTATTCTCAGGATTAAAATTTTCAAGTAATGTTTTAAGCATAGTAGAATTGGTAAATTTTCATGCATCCATTAATAGTAATTACAAGATACAAATTAATAAACTAAGGTTGTTGGCTAATTGTTATTTATCCTTTGATAAAAGGTTAATACATAAGAAAATCTAGACACTTAAGGTCTTTAGGCATTCAACAATGCGCTCTGCTGTGCGACCATCCCATAACGGAATATCATTACCATGCTTCCAATTCCCAGCAAATAATTTATCTAAATAAGGCTTAAGATTTTCCGGATTGGTTCCTACTAATTCGTTTGTACCTAAGGTAATTGTTTCTGGTCGTTCAGTATTATCTCTAAGCGTTAAACAAGGCACTCTAAGTATTGAGGCCTCTTCGGTAATTCCTCCAGAATCAGTTATCACAGCTTTAGCCCTTTCAACTAAATAATTAAATTCAAGATAGCTTAAAGGTTCAACCATATGCAGTCTAGGATGACTCACATTAAGACGTTTTAATATTTTAGCTGTTCTTGGATGCACAGGAAAGACCAAAGGTAAATCATGTGTGTTTGATGTAATTTCATCAATCATGTCTTTTAGCTGAGACTCTTCATCAACATTAGCTGGCCTATGAAGTGTCATAACAATATAATTTTCGTTTTTAAGACCGAGTGTATTCCAAATATTTGGTTGTCTAAAATTAGGCCGTTGTTTTAGTAAGGTATCAATCATTGTATTTCCAACAAAAAAGATCTGATCCTTATTAACACCGCTATTTCTTAGCGTACGATTTGCAGTATCTGAAGTTGTAAAGAAATAATTAGTTATACTATCGGTTACCAGTCTGTTGATCTCTTCAGGCATTGTCCAATCATCAGATCGTATTCCTCCTTCAACATGTGCTACTTTAGTATGTAATTTTTGAGCTACCAATGCACAAGCCATTGTAGATGTTACATCTCCAACCACCAAAACCAGATTAGCTGGATTCGCCATCAATTCTTTTTCAAAATGCACCATAATATTTGCCGTTTGCTCAGCGTGAGTTCCACCACTGCATTCTAAATTGACATGCGGTTCAGGAATTTCAAGTTGTTCGAAAAAACTACCTGACATATTTTTATCATAGTGCTGACCTGTGTGAACTAGTCTATAATCAATGTCAAAATTTTCTAGTTTAGCTTTTTGAATAGCGTGAATAATTGGTGCTATCTTCATAAAATTGGGTCTAGCTCCAGCAATTATTGTGACTTTGTACATATTGAATTTTAGTTTGTAAATCGTATTAGTAACGATTTAAATGCAAATTAACGAAAAAACGCACTAAGTGTATCTGGCGTTTTATCCTTGAAGGTTGACTTAATAATCTATAAGTCCATTCCATATTATTTTTAACCCACCATTCAGGTGCGCGTTTCACGTGACCAGTATACACATCAAAACTTCCTCCTAAGCCCTGATAGACAGCCTCATGTGATCTTTGAATACGCTCCATTAGATTTTCTTGTTTTGGAGATCCCATAGCAACAAATACAACATCTGGTTTGAGAGTCTTTATATCTTCAATAAGTGCCTGTTTCTCTTCTTCGGTTTTAATGTAGCCATTTCTATAGTTACAAATATTAATGCCTACAAATTCAGATTGGAGCTTTTTAACTGTAGCCTCAATAATCTCCTGTTTTCCGCCCACCAAATAAAACGATTTCGTCTTATAATAGTTTTGAACGACATCTAACCAAAGTTCACAACCAGGAATTTTAACGGCATGCTTCGCTCCTTTCTTCTGAAGTGCCCAAACGGCTCCAATACCATCTGGATACCCCAAATTTCTATTTATTAAAGCACGACTATCATCGGTTGCGTGAAGAATTTTTTCCGCATTAACAGCAACCATTATCTTATGATTATCAAAGGCATACTGCATTAACTCTTCTCGTGACCCTGGAGCGTAAGTCATAACTCCGTTTAGTGACTTAGCTTCCATATCCTGTGGCTTTGGTTTCTAATAAAAAGTGAGACATGGCATTAAACATAAATGCATTACTCCATCTCATGTAAGATATTTTTGAACTCATTCCTGGCTTTAACTGATAATAAAAGTAACCTTTCTTATGCTGCATATTAGCTATGGTCCAATCTAAAACTTTGGTTAAAAGCTCTTCATTATTTTTAAACCTATTTAACTTAGATAGAGTCACAATAACTTGAGCTGGACAATGGATATCTATTGGGTACGTTTTATTGTGATAATATTTAGGCATTCCATTAGCTTCAAAAAAATGATCTAAATAATACCTGACTCCTTTATCTATATACTTCTGAAAGCTTAAATCTTCAGTATTTTGCTGATAGGTTTCAATAGCATCCAAGTTAAATCCAGTATGAAAGCTATCCTTCCATGATTGAATTGGTAACAATCCATAAATCCAGGATCCGTCTTCTTCCTGAAGATCACAAGCGGCTGTAACAGCTTGCTTAGCTATTTCAGCATGTAATTTATTTTTTGTGTATTTGTAAGAGTAGCTTAGAATTTTTGCTCCTAATAATGATGCATTAATCACAGTATTATTCCCGTCTTTAATACTGTATGAGAAAATAATGCCATTGCCATGAGGCGTTCGAGATAGATCATTAAGCACAAAATCTGCAGCAGACAATGTCGCTTTCAAAACCACATCATCTTTTGTAATCTCAAAACTTTCTAATAAGGCTTCAACACAAAAGCACGTAGCAACAACGGTTGGTGTATGCTTTGGAAATAGAAATAATCGCCTGGCTTGCCAATCAAAATTATAACCCCAAGCCGAACCAGAATATCCTTTACTTCTGAGGTTTAATAATAAGTCTGTAATCTCTTTGATACGATTTAAAAGTTCTTCTTTAGTTCCAAAATCATGACAACCACTCTCGGCTAATTTATATAATCGGCAATAACCTAAAAGAAATAATGCTACACCTTTAGCATTGTGTTCTTTAGGCACTAATAATAATGTTCTAAAATTTATCGGACTTCGTTTAAATCCTTGAATCCATGCCAATCTGGCTAGATCCCAGTGTTTAAAAGGTAATGCTTGAAATACTTTAGAGTTTAGACCGTCGTAAGGATCCCAACCTTTAAAGTTTTCTGCTTCACAATAGGCTTTAAGTTTTAAAAAACTTGATGACACTTTATATAACAACCTGTTCTCCTCCACGTTTTATTGATTCTAAAACTTTAAAAGATGCTTTGGTAACTGCAACAATATCTTCAAATGGAATTGGTGCTTTACCGTCTGTAAGCAAACCATTCAAAAATGCATTTACCATCTCTTTCTGTCCTTTATTTTGATTGAAAAGCTTATCTTTTTTTGGTTTTCCTTTTCCGTAGATCTTAAGTTCTTTAAAGTCTTTTAATGTTGCCGACATTCCAGCAGAGAAGACCTCAACATATTCTTTGGCCATAGATTTTGATCCGTTAGCATAATAACCAACTACTCCAGATGAGCCATTTTCAAACTGAATTAGAATATTTAATGTATCATTCAATTGATTAGCATCAGGTATAGCAACTGCAGATATCTTAGTGGGAAGACTTCCATTGAGGTAAGTGAGATAATCAATAAAATGACAAACTTCACCTAACACGCGTCCACCACCAATTTCCAAATCTTGAATCCAATTATCTGCAGGAATAGCACCAGCATTTATTCGGTATAACATTGTCATTGGATTGTTACCCAAAGCCTTTTTCAACTTTAACGTTAATGGAGAAAAACGTCTGTTAAATCCAACCATAACGGTCTTATTAACTTTAGACTGTGCATCAATAATTGCCTCTAACTCTGACTCTAGTAAACATAATGGTTTCTCTACGAATACATTTTTGCCTGCTTCTAAACTTTTCAATACATAAGTCCCATGAGAGTCATGACGTGTAGCTACAAAAACAGTATTGGTCTTTTCATCTAAAATATCGGCTTCGTTAGTAGCACAAAATTGAAATTTAAACTTTTCTGCTACACGTTTTGAGGTTGTTCCTGTATTAGTTAACACACCTACTCTTCCAATATCAGCTGAATCAGGAATATTTGGCAATAGATTACCCTGAGCATAACTTCCAGCACCTATAAATGAAATATTAACCATTCCAAGTTTCGTATGTTTCGAAGTGGAAATTTTAGCTTTAGAACTGGTTTTTGATGTGTCATATTTTAAAGCGATTCCTGTGAAAGGCTCTGCCTTAGACACGACAAGATCAAAAGCAGATTTGGCATTTTCAAAATCAAACTCATGAGTTGTAAGATATGCTATATCAATACGGTTAGTTGCTATCAAATTTTGAAAGGCTTCCATATTACGCTTTTCTGTCCAACGTACATAAGGCAAAGGATAATCAATACCTTTTTCCTCGTAATTAAGATCATAACGACCAGGACCATAAGAACAAGCCATTTTAAGCTCTAACTCTTTTCGGTACCAGTATGGATCACGTTCAAAACCAGTAGGCACAGCACCTAATACAATAACTTTACCTTTTTTTCTGGCAACTGCTCCTGCAAAATTAATGGGATCTAAGCTTGAGGTGGCAGCAGCAATTATTACCGCATCTGCACCATAACCCTGTGTTGCATTTTGAATCTGCTCTTCAATTCCAGCTGCATTTCTTGTTAATCCAAGATCAACTACCGAATTATCTACAGCTTGCTTTACAGCAGCTTCGGAAACATCAACTCCAATAACAGTAACACCAGATGCTTTTAATATTAAAGCAGCTAATTGGCCTAACAAACCAAGACCAATAATGACACAAGATTCTCCCAGACGTAAATCAGCTTGACGAACCCCTTGCATAGAGATCGCTCCTAATGTGTTATATGCTGCATCTTTCAAATTGGCATCACCATCTAGTTTAACACATAGATTAACTGGAACTGAGACGATTTCTGCGTGATTAGCATATCCAGCACCTGCACAGGCTACTGTATCGCCAACTTCAAATTCGGTCACACCTTCTCCTACTTCAATAACTTCTCCTGCACAACTATAGCCTAGTGGTGAATAGGCATCCAGTTTTTTCATTACAGCTCTGTATGTTTGAATTGGACCTTGCTTTTTTAAGGTATCTATAACTTGTTTAACTTGTTGCGGACGTTCTTTAGCCTTTCCAATTAAACTCTTTCTTGCAGCTACTACTGTTGAACCTTCTGTTCCTGCGCTAATGATTGAGTAATGATTTTTAACTATAATCATACCTTTTCCCAGTTGTGGATAAGGAACATCTTGAATAATCATATCGCCAGAACCTAGCTTTTGTGTCAGTTGTTGCATTTAGTTGTTTTGTTTTTTTAAAAATAGTTGGGGATTAAGTAATAACGCCCCAAAGATACCCCAAACTAATATATTATAATAATAATAAACTCCAGGCACTAAACCAATACCATCGATAATATACATACCGAGAAGCATCATGCCAAAAACCCTAATGTTTTTATGTATTTTGAATGCACTTTTGACATTTCGCAGAATAAAGGCTAATAAAAACAATACTCCTATAATACCATTAGTCATTAGCACTCTTAAAATTTCATTGTGAACAGGTCTTACTAGACCATCACCAAACCACTGAAAAAATACAGTTTGTTCATCAACCCAAAAGCGCCAATAATTTTCCCATATATAACCTCTACCAGCAAGCGTATATCTGGCATCTGTAACTTCTCCTGTTTGATAACCTACTTCCTTACTAAACAATTGTTCAAGATTATCAAAAACGACATCTCCAAAAACTAAAAAAATCACAGATAAACCTACAAGAACCGAAAACCCTTGTTTGACCTTAGATTTTGAAAACAACAACAATAAAACTATCCATAACCCTAAAATCCCAACAGCTGCTTTACTAAACACTGCATAAATTGAAATAAATGCTCCAATAGCCAATAATAAAATAAAAGCATTTAAAAAAACACCTTTAACCTTAAAAATTGTTTGATAAATCAAAATGGAAATAAGTGTCATTAAGCCATAAAATCGCACTGGAAAAGCATCGTGATAAAATCCTACATATCTTATCAAACCTGCTGTTTCACGCTCTTGGAAGATAATTCCAGTTTGCAGCTGATAAATACTTACAAGAATTGGAAAAATACCACAAATCATTACAGCAAATAAAAACTGCTTGAGTCGCTTTTGATCTTGAATAAGTAACGGGATTAAAAAAAACCCCAAATAAATATTTATGTTTAAGACAATTGTTTCTACAAATGCCAATGGTTTTATAGCCAGAGCCCAAAACAATCCAAGAGATAGTGCAATAATATAGATCTTTGCTGTTCTCAACCACGGTTTAGGAATCACAGCTCTTTTAATAATTACGGAATAAAACAATATTGGAATTAAAACTCCCTGAATGGATAATATAGATAGTGGACCAAACTTTAATTCCCAGAAGGCATCCATAATAGATTTAGTAGCTACTAAAACTAAAAAAGATGCAAATACACCTTTTTGTAGTTTGGCAAATACCATAGTTATCAATATGAGTACAGGGACAAAAATCATGATACATCTTTATGCCTTCTTGGTAAAGGGCGATAAGGTTTTTCAATTGTTTTAAGAATCTTAATGGGGTTTCCGGCAGCAACAACGCCTTCAGGAATATCTTTATTAACCACAGATCCAGCGCCAATTATGGAATGACTTCCAATAGTAACATTTCTCATCACTACAGTATTGACACCAATAAACACATGATCTCCAATAGTAACATAACCAGTACCATTATCTTCCTCATTAATAATATGAGCAGCTCCATCATGAGATAAGATATAACATCCATGAGTAATCAAACAATGATCTCCAATAGTCACTTTACCTCGCCTTACATCAATTTTAGCACCTAAACTAATCATGGTATTCTTACCAATTTTAGCACCTGATGCTCTTAAGAATGACATGTGAAAGAACCTGAGAACATTTCCGAAGTAATGCACCATTTTACGTAAGATAATTTTCATGATGTCAAGGTATTTGAAATGATAGTCTTAAAATGGCCAGCTATATTCTCAATTGAGAAATTAGACACAACGTAAGCCCTGTTGTTCTGACCAATTAGATGTCGTCTTTGATTGTCAACCAACAACTGTTTTAGCGCTTCCTTCAATTGATTTAAGTTTCCTGGTTCAAAAGAAAATCCGTGAATTTCATCTTTGAATACTTCTCTATGGGCTCCAACAGGTGTAAAAGCTACTGGTTTACCCATTGACATCGCTTCTAGTAACGATCTGGAAAACCCTTCAGAATAGGATGCTGTTAAGAATATATCTGTTGTTTGCAAATGCTTCATTTTATCATCTCCACTAATAATTCCAAGATTTACATAATTATCTTTATACTCTGAAATCAATATACGCGCTTCAGCTTCAAAAGGATCTTCATACTCGATTTTCTCTCCTGTGAATTGATTAAAAAACACACCTCTCTCTCCTTTTCTAATATTTCCTGCAAAATAAAACTTTACATATGGAAACTCCCGACAAATGTCTGGAATTATTTTCAGAATATCTGTATACCCTTTTGCTTTAGTCATATGTCCCATGACCAGAACTTTTCCCTTTTCAACAGTCTGTGATGGTACATGAGCATATTCATCAACATTCATAGCTTGATAAAGCACTACCATTTTACTTGAATTGATGTAAGGCTCAAACTGATTTTTTAGATATAATGCTTGAACAATTGCACAATTTACTCTCCTCAAACTAAATCCAACTAGCCTCTTAATAAGACTATTAAATTGCTTAAAATTTAATTTAAAATGACTTCCTCTCAAATGAATAATCACTTTAGCGCCAAAGAGTTTACTAAGTAATATAGTCCAAACATCTCTTCCAATCCAACCAATCTGAGTAGGAGTTACAGGATAGTATACGCATTTAGGTTGTTTGACGATAAGCAACTTAATAAGTTTAAAAAAAAAGATAAAAAAGTTAGAGAGCATTGATATATCCAGCTTTCCTTTTTTTGTATTATCAGTTCTAAAATTTGTTTTGAGAAACACTATTTCAAAAGCACTGTTTAATATATCTGATTCTAAAAACTGTTGCATACTTAATTCAGGACCAGAATACGGAGGTGGTGTTGGACCAATAAATAATACTTTAGGCTTTTTAATACTCATAATAAGCTAGACTTCATTTTTTCAACCCAATTTAGCACTGACAAATCTTTTCCTTTAGAATTTGCATTCACACAAAAATCCTCTAACTCTTGTCTATTGGTCAACAATGACTTAATAGTTAATAGATTGGAATTGAAATCACCTTTCAGAACAAAACCATTTTTCCCATTTTCAATATACGTTATTTCAGGTGCATGACTTTGGCCATCAATAGTGATATAAGGGCGTCCATAAGCAAATGCGTGATTGACAGACAAACCAGAATGACCAGGGATAAATATCAATGAAGCTCTTTTCATAATAGGTGCTATTTTTGCCTCATCAATAAGAGTTCCATGCCATATGATACTATTATCTTTTGTAATTGCAGATTCTATGACACTTTTTTCTGGTCCATCACCAATAATTTCTAATTTAAGATCAGGCAAATCATCTTTCAAACGTTTATAATAAAGAATTAAATCCTCTAACCGTTTAGACTTTATTAATCTTCCTATAAAAACAACAGTACATTGTTCTCTTGGAGGCAACTCAAAAGTATAATATTTTCCAATTTCAATAGTATCTATTGTGTTATTTGCCCAATAGGATTTTTCAGGGCTTATCAATTTCTCTTGCAGAGCCCATTCTCTACTGATCTCTGTATAAAAAACCACCCTGTCTAATTTACGATAATAAAACTTGGTTAATATTTTATCTAAAAACGTAATTTTTCCGTGTTTGGACTTAAGTATCGGATGGTTATATGAAAATAAACGTGATGACGGATAGGTCTTTCGCAGTCGGAGAGCAAACAGAAATAGTGGTAAGTTTTTTTTCTCAGCAGGAATAAGTACCCAATCAAAATCTGAAAATATAGATTTCAAATGTTGTTTCACTAACTTAGAGTTTCCAAAATCCTTCTTGGTCACCTCCAATTGCACCTGCTTAAAACTCCAATCTCCATTCAATTTTTTATCGCCCATTTTCTGTCTACCACTGCCCGATAAAACAGTAAGCTGAACCTCTTTATCTTTGGCCAAGTGGTTCAAGAAACGTGCTTTATAATGATTGAAATTTGGCGCAAGCCATAAAATTGTAAGCATATTCAAATCAAAGTTTTATAGACCTCTAAATAGTCCTGTTCCATTCGTTGGATACTGAACATATTAGCAGCGTAGCTTATTCTTGAGCTTGCATTTTTTTTAATTATATCTCTATGCTCGTAATAGTAAAACAAACGTGCTGCCAATTGAGTTTCATTATCAACAATATTATCGGGTTCTAATGGTGCAATTACCTCTACAAGACCACCTGAATCACTAAAGGCAATTACTGGTTTTCCATGCGAATAGGCCTCAACTGCAACTAAACCAAAACCCTCATTATCTGATGGATGTACACAAACATCAAATTTAGCATAATAAGTATTGACAGTATTACTATAACCTACTAATTCAATTTCAGCAGACAAATTCATGGTCTGTATTTGCTTTTTCACATCAGGAAATGCTTCACCATCTCCAACCAAAATAAGTCTACCCTTACCGCCTTTCTTTAAAAAAATATCAAAGCCATGTATTAGTCTATCAATTCGTTTTCTATATGTAAATCTGGATACCAAACCAATAACAAAATCCTCAGAATAGCTATTTTCATCTGGCACAATAGCAGGAAGTTTTACTCCGTTGAAAATCATTTTTTTTCTTACACCTTTTAAACCGTAATGATCTATTGCTTGGGTTAGCGTATGCTTAGAGTTGGCGATAAACATATCAAAGGTATTGAGAAAATGACGCTTTAGCATTTCCCTAAATATATATTTGATTTTATTTTCCGTTCGAATGTTTTTAGACAAACCATGCATGGTGTAAACAGATTTCGCTTTAGAATGCTTTAAAGCTAATGATCGTATTGGTGAAAAACTGTGAACATGTACAATTTCGAAATCGTTAAAAACTTGTTTTAGGTATTTATAGGTTCTCAGATTGATATCAAAACCACCTTTAATTCCTGATATCAAAATAGGAATATTATGTTGTTTCAGATAATCATAATATTGCCCTTTTGTAGTGTCAAGCATTATTGACACTTCAAGGCCTTTCTTAAACTGCGCAATAGCCAGTTCTATAACAAGGCGCTCCAAACCTCCAATGTGTGGGCTATTAATACAATGCAGTACCTTCATCTTCTAACTGCTTTAAAAAATTATCTGTCATTATTTTTACACTATGATGCTCTAGTGCATATTTATAAACATGTCTTGACATGCCTTCATATGTTTTGTAATCAATACAAAGTTCCTCTATTTTTGAAGAACCGTCATTTAATGAGTTTACATTATAACCAAGTTTGTTCTTTGATATCATACCATCAGGATCGAATCCAAAGGTTACTACAGGAACAGATCTTAACCAGGATTGTATGAATGTATTTGGAAATCCGTCACCTCCAGAAGTTGATGTATTAACAAACAATGTGCTTCTATCAAAGTATGACAGCGCTTCAGTGAAACTCAATTTTCCGGTTACTGTTAAATTTTCAGGTTTATTTTTGAGTAACGTTTCCACATAATTTTGATTGCTATGCCCTCCAACCATTATAAATTTCAGATTAGTATGTTGCATTTTAGACGCTAACTCAATAAATAATTCAGGTCTTTTATGCGCTCCAAAGTTAGCACACCACAAGATTACTTTTTGATCAAAACGGTTAGATGTAGGAATCTGATGATCTGGAATAGGATGACCAGAGATCATATGTAATGAGTCCAGGCCAAAACTCTTTTTGATATGTTCCTTCTGAAAACTATTCTGGCTAAAAGCGACATCAACGAGCTTCATTCCTTTATTTCTGAAATAATCCATTAGCTTACTATTGAAAGCAAAAATAATATGCTTTATAAAGCCTAATCTCTTGGTCCCAGATTGCTTTTTAAACTTTGTAGCATACAAATCAGAAAACGGACTTTTATTATCTGTACAAAACCAGATAAGCTGACAATTATGTGTTTTGCGATATTTTCCCAGAACATAAATTACATTTGAGGACAGACGCTGTAATATGTAATCTGGTTCAAAATTTTTTAAGGGCTTCAAGTACTTACTCTGATCCTGCCATTGAAATCTTCCAGATGGCTTAAGGTAACAGACCTTAACACATCCAATCAGCTCTACGGTATCTATTTTATCTGGCACTCTCGTCTGGCAGATATAAGTTACAGTAAATCCTCGTTGCCCAAGTTCTTGAGCTAAATAATTTGCCTGTACCTCAGCACCTCCTCCTCTTTCTGAAATGTGCCATGGCATCACAAAAGCTATTTTACTTCCTTTTCGCATGTTTATGGAATAAATTTATGTAGCTATCTAGCGTTTGCGGATTAGAAAATTGTTGCTTAGCGAAGTTCTTTGCAGCTTCACTCATTATTTTTAGTTTTTCTCTGTCGTTCAATAGGTCCTCCAATACTGCTCTTAATTCATTTAAATCTCCATCAGCACAATAGCCAATATTGAAATCGGTTAGCCAATTATTCGGATTAGAATTTAGTGATAATACCGGAACTCCATTCAGCATGGCTTCTATAAAGGTATTTGAAACCCCTTCTCTGTAGCTTGTATTTACAAAAACCAATGCTTCTGAAAAATAGGTATTTACATCATTATATGCAATTTTACCTGGTGTCTCGATGTGGTATTTTCTAGTGCTATCTACTATTGAATTTCGCTTTGAAACGTCATTGGTATCACCAGCAAGCACAAAGCTGACTTGTTTATTTTTTAATTTAGAGATTAATTCAATAAATAATTCTGGCTGCTTTTCTTTAGACCATCTTGCCAACCAAAGCACTTGATTTCTGGGTTTCTTTTGATCTGCATTATCTATGTGATAATAACTATTTAGAATCACACCTTCTCGTTTTAAAATTTTAAAGGTTTGATCTTTTTGATAAGTATTTTGATTTACAATATGGTCAGGCATTTTCATACCCTTATTGATGTATACATCTTCAAAAGCTTTTAAAGGGTACAACAATAGCTTTTTAAACAGTGGCTTTTTTGATGTATTGAGTCGTTTTACATTTTTATAAAACTCGGCACTATCATCTCCATTAGTTCCCCAAACAAAAACTTTTTTATGTTTGATAGCATATTTACCAGCAACATATTGCATGACGTTTCTACCTCTAACATAGAGCGCATCTGGAGATATTTCTTCTAAAATGGCTTTATACAAAGGCATGATGCGTTTCCATTCAAACAAACCACGTTTAGATTGTATCCAATGCATATGAACTCCATCAATGGTTTCTGTTTTTGGTTTTTCTTTATCAATTGTCAAGCATAGGTAATGAACTTCGACGTTCTTACCTTTTAGTCCTTGAGTTAAATTATACAACTGAACTAAAGAACCATTAATTGATGCCGAATCATCAAATAAATACGATTGTGCGAGTACAGCTAGTATCATTATTGGATTTTTTTTAAATAATTAATGACATCGTTTTTGGTTAAATCTGTCTTATCAATAAAATATCGATGTGCTTTAGCTGCTTTTTCAGAAGGCAAGTTAAATTCTCGTATAATTTCTTTTATCATAATTTTTGATGCACTTTGATTGGAGTGCGGATAAGGCACATTTGGGATTGGTACATCAATAAATTCGCATATATGTTTCCATTTATTGTCAGTCGATATATCTAACACTAACAAATCATGTTCTCTACCCTCAAAGTATTTCATAACATCTATGTGATAATCTATAAACTTTTTCTTGTAGATATCTTCTTTATATGTTTTTGCCCCAAGCACTCTTTCCCTGTAGATTTTTCTCTTACCTACAACTCCATCTCTGTTAAAATTTGGCCATTTAGAACAGCTAGTAAGCCATGAATTCAAATCTCTTGTAGTTAAGATAAACTTTGAGTCTGGGAATTTTTTATCCAACCTCTTATACAGCGGGATAACTGTTGCGTCTGTAAAACAATTAAAATCATTTAATTGGGTTCCTTTAAACCATAAAAATCTTGAACCAAATAATCTAACTGATGGATAGTCTTTTACTTTATAACCCAAAATAGATAATGAGCTTGCCAATGAAGTTGTACCAGTTTTATGCATACCAATACAAAATATTTTTTTTTCTTTTTTTGGAAAATACCAGACATATATCTCCTTAAAAAAATTATAAACTCTCTTCATTTTTTTGCTAAACTTTATTACTATAATATCTTAAATAATACGTTTATAAACCTCTGCCATTTGATTTGAAATTGTATCCCAAGACAATGGTTTGATAGAATTCTTAATTGTGTTATGATTTGTCTTTATAAGGTCTCTTTGTTTGTATAAGTTTTCAATCAAATCTGCTAAAGCACTAGGCGTTTCATATGGCATAACCCAACCTGTTTTACCTTCTTCTATAACATCTATTACACCATGTTTTTGACCTATAATAATAGGTATACCACAAGCCAAAGCATCTGTTGATGCACCACTAAAAGCTTCTACGTATGAACATGATACAAACACATTTGAAGCCCTATATGCATTTATTAAATCAGTGTAAGGAGGTTGATTACTGAAATTGTATTTTTCAGGAATAGAACCAGTCAAAACAATTTTATCGGTAATGTTATATCTATTAGCTAAGCTCTCGAGATTATGTTTAGGTCCAACACACAAACATTTAATAGACTTATAATCTTTTAATTTTTGTAACGCTTCAAACAATAACTCCATACGCTTTACTGGTTTATTTCGGCCTACAGTAATCAGAACAAAATCATCAGGCTTTAAACCAAATTGAGGTCTCAGATCATTGAACGGAATAGCATTAATCTGCTTTACATCAACACCATTGTGCACCACTTGTATACGATCTGGTTCTGCTCCAAGATCTATCATATTCTGTTTATTTATAGAACTCACAGCAATCAGCTTGTGAGCACTTTTAAGCACCTCTTTTATTTTATTCTTTTGAGTATTATCATTTAAAGCTCCATAGTTTATTTCTGGCACCTTTTGAACATCTGCTCCGTGTGATTGTGCCACAAATGGAAGATCAAACTTCTTACTCAACTTCATTGCCTCATATCCGCCACCATGTAACATTTGTCCGTGCAACAGCATTACATTCTGATTTTTAACCATACGCTCACGATTTTTTTGAAATAACCATGGTGTTAAAAAAGAAAAACTCTTGGCGCGATAGCAAAAATAGGGATAATGGAAATCCTGCGGAATATCTCTTAAAGTGCTACAAGCTACTGAAGCCTCAATACTATCCATAGCATTTAAATGCTTAGCCAAGTAATGCGTGCAGTATTCCATACCTCCCATTCTTGGATAGTGATTATTTGTAATAAAACCTATATTGAGCATCTGTAGCGCATCTTATTTATTATTGCAATTATATCCTTTACTTTCCAGATCTATATCAAGTATTTGGTTTAACTCATAATTACCTTTACCAAATAGATTTTCTATTTCAGACAATGTTTTGGAGTTAAAAAAACTATTATTTCGTTGCTTAAAAAACATGGTATCAAAAATAGTATTACACTTTTCTACTAAAAATCTTAAAAAAGGAATCTTAACTGCTGGATAGGGGTTTAGATTTTTACTTTTAGAAAACTTATTTGACCATCGGATTAATTTAAGCGCTCCTGTTGAAAAACCCTTATTAACTTTTTTGCTAAAATCAAAGTTAGATAAATCTATTTCTAAATTCAGTTCCTTAGAGAATGCTTCTAAAAACTCCTTCGGATGATCTTTAAAATCCTCATAAGCATAGACTTTAACTTGTGAGACTCCAAATAACTCTAAATAGTATTTAATCTGTTTATGATAATTAAAATAATCCAATTGAAAACCAGGTATGGTTCTCTCATGAGTAAAAATCCACTTATCAAAAGGTGCTGTTCCTCCTCTTTTTACATATTCTTTATAAGTTGAAATAATAGCTTTCTTTTGCTCTCTTATAAAAATTACAATGGTTGCATTTGGGTAAGTTTCCTTTAATCTGTCTGCAATGATTTTCGCATCGTATCCTCCTGTAAAAGGATGACCAGACAAGCGCTCTCTTGATAAAATAAGCGTTCTAGAGGTACGTTCTGGAAATAATTGGTCTATATGTTTTGAGACCTTTTCAGATGAAAAATCATAAGGTCTCGTTATAATCAAATTATCATCTAATGAAGCATTTGCTTGATTACTAAATACAGCATTAGTAACCTTTGGAAAAAAGACATGCTGAAACCACGTGGTTCCTGTTTTAAAATAGCCAATATGAATAATACTAGTTCTATCCATTCTAGTGCACTTTTGATTTGTTTTTATCGAATACATTCTTAAATTCTGAAAGTCCGACACCCTGAGTTTTATGAGTTTTAAACAACCAATGGAGATACCTATCAAGTCTGTCTATGATTTGATCCATTCTTTCTTTGGTAAGGCTATACGGACTCATATCAATTTCAAATTCATTGCTGTGAAACATGATGCATAGAAACAGGTCCTTATTTCCATTCATTTTAATGAATTCATGCGTTACATCCTTCATGGTGTCTACATCAGAATAGGTTGGTCTCAACCAAATTGGTTTAGAGAAATTTGTGGCATAATTAAAGATAATGTGTTGATGAGACTTATTCAACTTAATTCCTCTTTTTATCCATAAAGGCAAATGTGCTATTTTTTTGTTGATCAAAGTAACAGGAACCTGTAAAATATTCATATCCCCTTTTCTTCGGAAATCGTCTATGGAAGGATAATAGGGTTGATAAGGTGCCCCAAAAAAATTAGCTGCATTTCCACTAACCTGATTGGTCCATTTCATATCAGGAGTTACAGAGCTATCAACAGTATATCCCAAATCTTGAAGGATTTTTAACGAGTATTTACTAATACCAAAGCGTCCTGCTCTGAAAGTTAAAGGTTGATACCCAAAAGTATCTCTAAATAAAGTGGTAAGATTATGGAGTTTAGCTCTTTCAATTTCTGGTGCAAAATCATTTTGAAAGTGACTGGTATTAGAACATTCAAAATTAGCTTCTGGCTCAATAAACTCAGCGTGTAGATGTGTTCCAAGTTCAACCTTATCACCAAAACTTTTAAAAACTTCTACAGATTTATCATCCATCATTATTTCTGGACTCAGTAGATAAGTGGCTTTAACATTATACTTGTCAAAAATAGGCTGAAGATTATTGACAACTCCATTGTAAATATTTTTAAAGGTCAATGGTTGTTTTAATTTCCATTTTTTTCCTTTATCACATTCGGTATCAATAGTTACAGCCAGATATATGTTAGGGGTCATTTTATTCATTTTTATCTATTCTCATATAATGCATGTTTTCCAGATCTAAATTAGCCAACTTAAAATCTGAATTCAATATATAGATCAATGTAACAGAACTATCATCAAATAATTTATACTTATTAGACACTAAGTGGCTTTTGTAGACTTTAAAGTTGTTATGAGATGTGTTTATTTTTTGTATGGCTTTATTTTTTAAAGCTACAGCTGTTGCAAACTTTAATAAGCTATCAATATCCTCAGGATTTGAAGCTAAAAGATCTACAATGTAAATACGGTTATCTAGAGTTTTTAAGACCATAACTCCAGTAACTTTATCAGTACTATCAAAAGAACCGTAAACATCATAAGTGCCTGAAGTTTCATCTAATCGCCATGTTAAATAGTCTACATTTTTATCAAATGATATTTTAATATTAGCTCTAGAATCGGCAGAGAAGTTAGAGTAATCAGCAATTGAAAGCGGCTTTATATTATCAAATTTTGGTGAAGATATATTTCCGAAGATATTCAACGCTAGATTATACATGTTCAATATTGGGTGATTAAATCTTAGACGTTTTGAAGCTCGTAAGCTTGTGAAAAAATCTTGAAAGCCTAGTTTAATGAGTGCTTTTCTAGATTTCTCATTTCCTGTGCTATAAACAAAATCGACATGTTTTTGGACACAAAATGTATTGATATGACTTAGCAGCTTTTCAAATAGACCTAACCTTCTGTAATCTTTGTGTGTAGCACCATCACATAGAAGACCAAAACGATGTGTTTTTCCTGAAACTATCATATCATGAACTATCACTTGAGTTGTAGCAATACAGATGTCATTCTCAAAAACACAAAAGGTATACTCTTCTATATGATAAGTTTCATCTATGTTATGCTTCCATTTGAAATACTCTAAATCACCTTTGAAACTCGACAATAGAAGATCTAAAAACTGATTAACTTGTGCTTTTGATGTTTTATCTAGTAGCGTGATTTGATGCATATTATTACGAATAGTTATCTATTTATTCCTTTTGATTTTTACTTTTGAAAGTAGTTGTCTGAAAAGCTCTTGTTTCATATACCTTAGTATAAAAATAAAAATCAGAGAACCAAATACCAATTGTATAATTAAGCCTACAGTAGAATTGATATTTAAATAATTGACACTGTATACTGGAATAAAAATACATAATGCAATAAATATAGCCTCCTTTATTGCTGAAAGGGCTGCATGTTTTTGTTGAAGTATCTTATCATACTGAAATGAAGTATAGATCCAGCCAAATACTGCTCCCATTAAGTATCCTGATATTAAACCGTATATTCTAAAGTCTTGCATTAAAAAGTACATAATTGGCAAGGAACATACAACTTCAACTATAGTAGATACGAATATAATTCTGGATTTGCCTTTGGCAATAATTGCACTTCGTAAAATATGAGACAACCCTCTTAACAAACCTACAACAGCAAGAATCAGCAAAAAATTTCCAGCTTCGCTCCATTTATCGCCATAAAACGTAGGAATTAAATTCTTACTTATAGCCATAAGCATAACCATAAATGGCAAGAATAAAAGTGAAGTAAGATTTAATGCTCTTGTATAGTTTGTTCTAAACTTCTCAACTTGATACTGTAATTTTGAAAACCCAGGAGTTAATACATTGGTAAGAACCGATTGAATTTTAGTTGCAGGTACTATTGCTAGATTATATGCTATATTAAATAATCCCATAACTTCTTTTCCTAAAAATCTACCTGTAAGTAATCCAATCATATTTTCAGCAAAAAAATACACAATATGAGCACCCAGCATGTTCAATCCAAAATTAAACAAAGGGCCAATACCTTTGAATTCTGGCTTGGATGGGAGCCACTTTCCATAATAAAAAGATAACGCTCCAAATAGAATACGCTGAATAATTAATCGCCATACCAGAGACCAAACACCAAAACCATACAAAGCCATTATTACAGCAATAATATTTGCTAAGATCATAGAAGAAATTTCAGCCAATGAAAAACTTTTGAAATCCATTCGTTTTCTTAGAATGATATTAGGAAATTGAAATGTTTGAAGAAAAATCACAAAAGCTAGCACTCTTATAATTGGTACTAATTCTACTTCACCAAAGAAAGCTGCAGCCAAACCTGCTCCAAAAAACACAATCGTTGTCAATACTGTATTTAGCGCAAGTTGTATATAAAAAATTGCTGAAGTTTGTCCCTTAGTGATCTCTTGACTTTGGATAATAGCAGCTCCAAAACCAATACTTGTTAGAGCTTTTACAAATCTGTTTACTATTAGTGCCATTGCTACCAGACCAAAATCAGCTCTCGATAATAATCTAGCTAAAATGATCGTAAATACTATTTGAAGTACTTGTTGCAAAATGTCTGCACTACCTCTCCAAGCTAACCCACTAATAACTTGTTTTTTTAATGATTTTTCAGACACTAAACCTAGATATTGATTAATAAAAAAGCAACCATTTATGGGGCAAATATATTCTAAAAATAATGGCTTTCTAACGATAACCAAACTAATTATTTTTATGAAAAACAGCCTTACTTTTTAAATTTGAAAGAAAAACCTTTCATTTAGAGCTGTTTCACCCCTAAAAATCTGGTAATTAATTTTTATCACTCGTATCTTTTACTATCTTTGGACATTCCCTCAATCTACTTAAAATTTGTTTAAATTTTAAACAATTTAACAGTAGAACTAAAATTATTAAAGTCATGAAAAACAACTACTTATTGCTTTTTGCATTTTTTTTCTTTGCTATTGGATTTAGTCAAACACCTATTGTTACAATTGACAGAGATAATGTTGCAGGTCCGACAGCTACAGGTAATGACCCATCAATTTCTTCTGTTGGTATTACTAGAGGAGCTGGCATAAATCTAAGAGCAGGTACAGACTTTACTTCCAACAATTGGACTGGAGCTTCACTTGCTGATGCAATAACCAATAATGATTACATGCAATGGTCTACTACTGCCAGTGCAACAAATGATATTGAAATTCAAACAGTAGACATAAGATTAAGACGTAATACAAATGGACCAGAAAATTGGCAACTGTATTACAGCTTAGATAATTTTGCAACAGCAGGTATTGCAGTAAATACACCTCAAACTTTAGCTGCATTTACAAACGTAACAACAAACATCACTGGATTAAGTATCAATTCAGGAACTGCAGGCACTATAACTTTCAGGCTTTATGCTTGGGGAGGACTTACAAATGGAGGCTGGCTAAGGGTTAGACAAGAACCAAGTTGGTCAGACTTTGGAATCGTATTGCCCGGAATTAGATTAAGCGGAACAATTAATGCTACTACACCCAATAGCACTGAATCTAATATAATCTCTACAGCATTTGATCCAAACGATAATATCGATTACTCTGCATATAATGCAACCTCAGGCTTAACAACTTTAAACGCTATTAAAATAGGAGAGTTCTCTATTCAAGATGGTGGTGACGACCTTATCGACGCAGATGCACTAAATACAACATTATCGGAAATAGATTTTGGAGTTACTAACAGTTCAAATATTGCTGCATTGGCTATTTTTGATGGTGCAATTAATATATCTGAGGTAACTACAGTTTCAGGTGTTACCTCATTTACAGGCATTACTGGTCTTTCAGCAACTGATGACAGCTCAAAAGTATTCGATGTTTATGCAACGTTCGATTCTACAGTGACAGACAATGAACAAATTCAACTAACAATTATTTCAGCAACTGCAGATGGATCTACCGGATCTGTATTCCTGGCCTTTGATGCTGGTGGAGCTCAAACACCTATTGTTGCTGATGATAACAGAATAGAGGTTACTGCTAACGCATTAATATTCAACCAAGAACCTGTAGACACCTTTCAGTTTGAAACTATGACCCCATCACCAATTGTTTTTGCAGTAGATGGAAATGATAATCAAGATTTAGATTATAATGGCACTGTTTCGGTAGTATCCAGTGGTTCTTTAGAACCTGGAATTATAGATTACACAATGACCAATGGAACAGCCATTCTTAACACAATTGTTTACACTGAAAAAGAAACAGTAACTACACTTTTAGCTTTTGGTGGTGCTCTAAGTCCCGCAATTAGCAATCCGTTTGATGTCGACGGACCATTAATTACTATTGCTCAACAAGACTTTGATGGAACAACACCAGAATGGACTTACACAACCGATGTCGCTCTATTTGATAATGGATGGGCGTTTGATGGCTACTATGGTGTCATAGATATCACAAGTGCTGCTCCTTTAGACAATCCATCATTTTCAAATAATATCTTTGGTGAACATGATCTTAATGATGAAGGCGAGAATGGAACTACTGGTTTTGCAACCTTAACTCTTGACCCGATAGATATCAGCAATTTTGAAAATGTAACCTTATCTTTTGATTGGGATATTCACGGTTATGTCAACAATACTGATGATGCGCAATACAGATTGATTTATGATGGCGTACCACAAGCATTAGTATTTCTTCTAGACGGAGATGGACCTGTTGATACAGATCAAGGAACTGTTACATTAGAAATCCCAGATGCAGTATCAACTTTAGCTCTAGAAATTAAAGTAAGAAACAACGGTAGTAATGGATTCTCCGGATTTGATAACTTCAAACTTATCAGTGTGTTTGATGGTTTACTTTATGTAGATAACGGCTGGTCTCCTAATCCGCCATCTGGAAGTACTGGGACAGAAAACGCTTATGTACTAGACGGTACTTACAATGTAGGAACCAACATTGAAATCAACAACTTATATATAAATGATTCTGCAACAACCACAGTCTCTGCTGGACAATCAATTACCTCAAACTCTGGTTTAGTAAATTTTGGTACTTTAGAAATGAACTCTGTTTCTACATCCTACTCTAGTTTAATTACTACTGGTAATGCTCAAGGCGAAATTATTTATAATCGTCATGTCAACCAACTTGCACCTACAGGTTCTACAACAGGATTTAATGACCTGGTTGCAGCACCTGTGACAAATTCGGATCAAACATTTCTTGCTCTCAGAACTGCAAATCCTGATATTCCATCTGGAACAATAGGCGGAGTTCCTTCTTTTCTATTCGGACCTTTTGATAATGTTGCAAATGAGTATATCAATTATACAGCAGCAGACGATGCTTCTCTGGTAGAAGCAGGTGTTGGATACAGAACAGCATCTACAGCAGCAACTGGATCTACCTTTAGATTTGTTGGTAATGTAGAAACTACTACCAATTTGGTTCCAATAACAGTTGGTGCAGGTAGTACTTTTAATTTGATAGGAAATCCTTATCCATCTTACATTACACTAGCAGATTTCTTGGCTGCCAATAATTCAGAATTTGACGCTATTACATCTGGAGTTTACGCTTACGATGGAGATCTAAGTGATGACTTCACTATCTGGAATCAGGCCTATTCTGATGCTAACCCAACAGCCTTAATTGCGCCAGGACAAGGATTTTTTGTATCATCTAAAGTAGGTGGAGGTACTATCACGTTCAGTCCATCTATGCGATCTATTGGAACCAGCGATGATTTCATTCCTGGAAGGATGAGTAATCCAATAGCGCATTTAAAACTTGAAATGCGTAGTGAAAATGAATTATTTAAAACCGATTTTTACTTTAATGACAATGCTTCTCTAGGTATGGATGCTGGTTATGATACTGCTATGTTTAATAGTGTTACTCCAGACTTTGCACTTTATTCTCACTTAGCACAAAATAACAACGGATTAGATTTAGCTGTACAATCTCTAAACTATGATGCAATTAATGATGTAATTATTCCATTAGGTATTAATGCTAGTCAAGGTCAACAATTAACCATTAGTATTTTTGAAACTGATGTAGCCGACGGTATTGATGTTTATCTGGAAGATACTTTAACAAATACCTTTACATTATTAAACACGTCAGATTATGTATTTACACCAAATACAGACCTTTCTGGAACTGGACGTTTCTTCTTGAGATTCACTTCAGATGTATTATCAACACCTGAAGAAAACTTTGACACAGTTCAAATTTACACAACTAAAACACCTAAAGCTTTATTTATCAAAGGAGAATTGAATACTGATACTAAAGCTGAAATCTATGATATACAAGGTCGTATGATCTTAAATACTCCATTAGATAGTTCGAGTACCAATAATCAAATTGATATTTCTAATTTCAACTCTGGAGTCTATATAGTTAAATTAAGTAACAGTTCTCAACAGAAAACACAAAAAGTAATTATTAAATAAGATCAATTTAAATACATGGTTATTAATAAATCAATTAACGGCATTAATAACAATATTTTATTTACTTTTGACCTTTATTATATATTGTAATGAAAAGAAATAGTCCTCAAAATCAAATCACTCGTAAGGAAGCCATGAAAAAGATGGGCAAGTACGCTGCACTTACTGCAATGGGTACGTTTCTTATCCTTAATCCAAAAAAAGCACAGGCATCTTCTCCACCAGATCCAGGAGGAAATCCTTTTGATTAATTTTTAGTTTTATTTTGAAAACGGACTTATCTCCGAAACACATATGCACTGTAGATGAAACCTCGATACTATGGTTCCAACAGTCAAACAGATATGTGGTAGTTTCTGAAAGTTTATTTTCATTAATACAACTGTATCTTTCCGTAGAATCAAAAGCTTTATTTACCAGTACTCTAAATGACTCACTGAGTATTGAAGCAGATAGATGCAGTACAATTTACGATGAGATTACCATATTTTTAAAGGATGCTATTACAGTGCCTAATGAAACTCCTAAACCTCGTACATCTCTAAATATTCCTATTGACACTATAACAAAGTCATACAATATCAATGGGGTTGGTATAGAAATTAATTTTGAATCAAAACATCTCGAAAGTCTAATACATCCTCAAATTTCCCATTATCAAACTAAAAACAACTTAGAGCATCCTATTGTTTTTGATATTTTTAGAACAGATGATCTTTTACATTTCTTCAAAAACAAATCACATGTGGCAAGCTACACCACAAAAATGGCTCACTTTCTACAAGGAAAATTTGCCCTAGAACTTACCAATACTGTTCACAACACTGACATAGAAAAATGGATTGCTACTTTTCATGCTTCTACCGTATCTAATGAAAAAGAAGCTATCATGATTATTGGTGATTCTGGAAATGGAAAAAGCACATTATCTGCATTGTTAATGACAAAAGGTTTTGATGTTTTTGCAGATGATTTCACACCTCTTTATCAAGACATGAACTTATATCGCTATCCTTCAGCAATATCTATAAAAAAGGGAGCTTTTGATATGCTTGCTTCAGAATTAGAAAATTTTAACACACTCAAAACCTATAGCAACGGTCCTAAAAAAGTAAATCTAAAATACATTCCTAATGACGCCAAAGAATCAAAGACCAAGCTTCCTTGTCAAAAAATAGTACTTGTTAAGTACGACCAATCCCAAGCATCTGAATTAAAAGCTATTTCATTAGAAAACATATTAGAAACTTTAATTCCAGATTCTTGGATATCTCCTAACGATGCACACGCACTACAATTTCTAAATTGGCTTAAAACTGTGCAATGTTTTGAACTCAACTACAGCGATAATGATTTTGCAATAGCCAAATTCAAAACACTATTTGATTCATAAAGCCATTAGAGTCATTTCTTTACGTATTTTTGAAATGAATTAAACCAAAAAATTGTCTTCAACAACCCATACATATAAGTTCACTTTACAGCTAATTGCTGATATTTTAAGTTTTAACCATTTTATTGGAGATCTAGAACAAAAATTAAATAGTGAACAAATTGATTGGGAGCAATTTGTGATAGTAGCAAGTGATCATCTCGTTCTAACAACATGCTATTGCAGATTAAAACAGAAAAATTTACTAGATAATATACCTAAAGATCTTGAAAACTACCTTCAGGATATTACATCAATAAACCGGAACAGAAATCTAGCACTTATTGAAGAAACCAAAACCATAGCTGAAATTTTTAATTCAAATACTATAGAATACACGTTCTTGAAAGGCATGTCTTTTTTAATGGGTGATTATTATCAAGATATAGGAGAACGTATGGTTGGAGATATTGATATCTTAGTTAATGAAAATCAAATTCAAGATGCTTTTGACCTAATGATTCAAAACGGTTATTCTATAATACCCTCAGGTGTTAGAGCTCAGTTTTTTGATCATAAACATCTGGACAGACTAGCTAAAGAGGATAGTTTATGTGCTGTTGAACTTCATAAATATGTGCTTAATACATCTGAAAAGAACTTATTAAAAAGTAGTCACATTTTTAATTCTAAACAATACATCGAAGACATTGCAATTCCGGACAAGTCTGTTATGTTTATGCATAACATTCTTAATTTTCAAATAAACGATAAAGGACATTATTACTCAAATATAAGTATGCGCTCAGCCTATGATTCTATTGTACTATTAAACACTTCACCTAAATTATTAAACGCAGTTGAGAACAAGTACACACGATCCTATTTTAATCTTATATCTGTTTTCTTTAAAGACATACTTAGTGGTTTTGAGCCAGATGTAGCCATAGTTAAAACTTTTGAAGCCAGATTAAAATCACCTAAACAAAATCGAATACGAACCAAACGATTAGCAATAGTTGAGTACCTTAAATTAGTGCCTTCCCGTTTCATCTTATTTTTAAAGAATAAAGACTACAGAGTGGCAATCTACAAAGATCGAAAACGAATACTGAACGAATTAAAATCAAAATTCATGAAGTCATAAGGCAAAATATAATAACTTTGTCTTTATTTGTAATATTCTAGTTCAAAGCATATCTTTGAGTTAACCCAATATTGAAAACATGAAAAAGGCTGTCTTACTCTTAATCCTAATTGCGTTGTTTAGCTTTAATGGCAATTCACAATCCAGCTTAACTAAAGATCAATACCGAAATATAGATTCTTGGATGATTAGTGTTGGTGTTAATGCTGTGGGTAGTCTAGGCACTAGAAATCCTGTTGAAAGATTAGATGAATTTGAATTTAGCCAACCTCTGGCCTTAGCAGTTGAACATCAATGGTCTAGATTTTTATCAATTGAACAAGACTTTACATTAAATAAGTTTAAAATAACTTCAAGAATTGATAATGGTAAACTACCAGAAGAATTTACTTATTTCTCAACAAACACTTATTTAAAATATTACTATTCAAACGAAATATTTAAAAACACAAATTTAAACTGGCTGGATCTATATGTCGGTGGTGGGCTTGGAGTATTTTCCATAGATGAAATAAACACTTCTGCAAATCTCTTACTAGGTGGCACCATATGGATTAGTGATAATATAGGCATACGATTACAAGGTGTAGGTAAATTTGCGTTTAACCACAAAGATAACCGCTTTGACAATAACCATTTTCAATACATGCTACAAGGTATTTTTAAATTGTAAAGATAATTCGTAAAAAAAATAAAAGCCCAAATACCAAAGTAATGTATTTGGGCTTTTTTAATTAGTATTCTCTAATCCCTAATTAATCTTCAATCTCTATATGAATTGTACTTGTCATTTTAAGCTTTTTACCATCTAGTCTAGCTTGAGAGAAGAATTGTTTTGCAATTTCCTGCTCATTAATTAACTCATTGATTCTTCCATTATCAAACTCACATTTGTCTTTCTCATTTCCTTCAGTAATTGATAGGCGATGTAACTTGTGAAAATTAATTTTTACTTTAAGTACAGAATTGATAATATGTGACGCTTCAGAAGCTGTATAACTTCCATTAATCAAATCTATTTTTTGTGTCTTTTTCGTCGCTTCTAATGTTTCCATGGTTTTTTATTTATTAATAGTGCAAAGTTTAAATTTTATTTTTATTAATTTTTATTTATATATTTAATAAATATCATAAGTAAATATTATGATAAATTTATAATGCATAGATATAATGGCATTCCTAATGTAATATTAAAGGGAAACGTAATCGCAAGAGCCATAGGAATATAAAGACCTGGATTTGCTTTTGGTGCTGCAATTTTCATAGCAGCAGGAACAGCAATATATGAGGCACTAGCTGCCAGAATAGCAAATAACAATCTGTTTCCTGCGCTTTCTGTAACTAATCCGCTTAATACAGCAACAGCTGATCCATTGATAACTGGTATAATGATTGCAAATATTAAAGCAAACCATCCCTTTTTAATAAAATCAGATAACTTACGACCACTAGTAATACCCATATCGAGTAAGAACACTGCTAAAAACCCTTTAAATATATCAGTAGTGAAAGGTTTAATGCCTTCAGCTTGTGCTTCACTTGCTAAAAGCCCAATAACTAAACTTCCTAAGATAATTAGTACACTTCCATTGGTAAGCGCATGATGTAATACCTTCTTCATAGGTACCCCATCTTTCTTTTTATTTTTCTTAAAGAGGGTCATGAGAGACAATCCAATCATAATAGAAGGGGCTTCCATTAATGCCATAACAGCGACCATGTGTCCACTAAAGGGAATTTGTTCTAACTCTAAAAAAGAAATAGTTGTTACAAAAGTAACTGCACTAACCGATCCGTAGGCTGCGGCTATAGCACCAGCATTCTCAACTGTAAACTTTCTTCTAAGTATAAAATACGTGTAGACAGGAACAAGTAAAGCCAGAAAAATCCCAAATAAAAGAGCCCACAAGATTTCTATATTAAACTCACTATGTGCTAACTCCTGACCACCTTTAAAACCTATTGATAGTAAGAGATATAACGATATGAATTTAGATGAATTTTCAGGAATACAAAGATCACTTTTCACCTGAACGGCTAGGAGTCCTAAAAAGAAAAATAATAACGCTGGATTGGTAAGATTATCTATAAGTAAATGTAAGTCCATAACTTCTCAATCCTAAAACCTATTTATCATTATTTGATAAAAAATGAATAATTAAGAGCATCATTATAATACCTCCTGATATTAATAATTCGGAAAGAAATAAATTACTGTTCTGAGCAGACATATAGATAAATATGCCAAAGGTCATTACAAATAAAACAAGTTTAATTAATCCTAATTGCTGTTTTGCCAAAGCTGAAGTTAAAAATTTTGCTCTGCTTTCTTTACGTCTTTGTTTCTTTAATATAAAATCACTCATGTTTATTTTTTTTGCAAATATCACATGTATAGTTTATATATTTTTATTTATATTTATTATATTATACATAAACAATAGTTATGCATTACACCTTACATCAACTAGAAATATTTCATAAAGTATCACAGTTAAAGAGCGTTACAAAAGCATCCGAGGAGCTATTTTTAACTCAGCCTGCAGTGTCAATTCAATTAAAAAAATTTCAAGATCAGTTTCAAATTCCACTATTTGAAGTTGTTGGTCGGAAGATTTACATAACTGACTTTGGTGAGGAAATCTCTCTTGCTGCAGAAAAAATACTAAATGAAGTCAATGCTATTAATTATAAAGCCCTATCATTTCAAGGAGAACTATCTGGAATGCTGAAAATAGCTATTGTTTCAACAGCAAAATATGCTATGCCTTATTTCCTAACTGAATTTATGAACCAACACAAAGGCGTTGATCTCAGTATGGATGTAACTAACAAAGCTGAAGTAGTAAAATCTCTCGAAAACAACTTAGTAGATTTTGCTATGGTATCCACTATTCCAAAGCATTTAAAAATTGATCGTGTTCAACTCATGGAGAACAAATTGTATTTAGTTGGAGGTAAACAATACAAGCATAATGGAAAAAATGTATCTAAAACGGTATTTGAAAAACTTCCACTTATCTACAGAGAACAAGGTTCTGCAACACGCAATCAGATGGAATATTTTATAGCCTCACATAAAATATCTAACTATAAGAAGATGGAATTAAAATCGAATGAAGCTCTTAAACAGGCTGTAATAGCTGGATTAGGTTTTTCAATTATGCCATTGATAGGAATCAAAAACGAACTCAATAACGGCGACTTGCAAGTAATTCCTATGAAAGGCCTACCTATGATTACTAATTGGAACCTCATATGGCTTAGCTCAAAAAACTTATCCTCTATTGCTAAACATTTTGTAGATCATATCAATGAACATAAAGCTAAAATTATCAATAATCATTTTGATTGGTTCAACCAATATTAGACATTTAATAGCCTGCAAAATTAAAGTTGAGCATTGATTTTACTTTGTTATATATTCTAGGAAATTGACCTTTAAAAACATCAGGTGATTCAATAAAAGTCTCAATGATTACTGACAAAAATTCAAATTGATTAGTAAAAGCATAATCTCTTAAAAACTTTGACTTTACTAACTTCAATTTTAGCTCAGGACTACCATCCAATAAATTAGTCAGCTCAACAAAAGAATCCAGAAATATTGCTGAACTTGTACTTTGTCGTCTCACTCTCATATAATAAAAATGAATAGCATGTGTAAATTCGTGTACAGCCAGATTTAAATTATCATCTTCTATTTCGTATCCGTATAACACATCCTTCCAAGAGAAAACAAGTGCTTTATAACCCAAATTAAACTCTCCCTTATGATAGGCTTTATTGGTTTCCGAATAAAACTCATCTGGATAAAATATAATACGCTCTACAGATTTGATATGATAATCCCTAAGTCCGAAAGTAAGCTTCACGGCAGTTCCTGCAATGAGTACCTTCATTTCGTCTGTTACATTAATGTCTTTACCAATAAATTCCGTTCTCTTCATAAACTGATACACTCGATGTTCAAAAAAAGACTTATGCTTTAGCGATAGTTGATTGTAAAAATGAATATACTGTCTCAGTATAGACCGTTGCGAGTTGGATAAAGCTCGTTTTCTGAAATAAATATGATTGTAAAACAGGCGCTTATTGATATATTCTACATAGGCCATTTCGAAGAAGTAAAAGATCTTTTTTGCAAAAATCATAGCAAATAAAATTGCAGAAATGACATAAACCACGTAGGCCACCTCCTTTTCTTCTGGTGTCATTTTGGCTTCTTGTAATAGTAGAATTTTAGTTGAGAAACTCAATAGGGCTTTTTTAAGTTTTTGTCAAGTTAATATATTTTGACTAAATGTTTATAAAACAAATTCATTTCTATTTGCCAGTTTGCTTTGAACTTCGGATTGACTCACTGCGCTCGCCCTTCCTCAACGCTCCGCTTTGAACATAAGAAAGCTTTGCTTAT
>NZ_CANMVN010000010.1 GCF_947501425.1 uncultured Psychroserpens sp.
CTCACTGCGCTCGCCCTTCCTCAACGCTCCGCTTTGAACATAAGAAAGCTTTGCTTATAAATTCAAGCGAGCTTGATGTAACGCTTCGCTTTGAACTTCGGATTGACTCACTGCGCTCGCCCTTCCTCAACGCTCCGCTTTGAACATAAGAAAGCTTTGCTTATAAATTCAAGCGAGCTTGATTTAACGCAAAGCTTTCTTATGTATTCGTGACCTCGAGAGGATTCGAACCTCCAACCCTCAGAGCCGAAATCTGATATTCTATCCAGTTGAACTACGAGGCCTAATTATTTTTAAGACAACTTAGCTTTGACAATAGTAGATATGGTTTTACCATCTGCTTGTCCTGCTAATTCTTTATTAACAATCCCCATAACTCTTCCCATATCCTTCATACCTTCTGCACCTATGTCCTCAATAGTCATCACTACAACTTTTTCTATTTCTTCTTCACTCAATGCTTCTGGCAAAAACTGACTAATAACCTCAGCTTGGTCTATCTCAGGTAAAGCTAAATCTTTTCGATCTTGTTCTAAGTATATGGCTGCACTATCCTTACGCTGTTTTACTAACTTCTGAAGGATTTTAAGCTCTTCCTCTTCGGTTAACTCTTCATTTCCTCCTGACGATGTCTTAGCCAATAAAATGGCAGATTTTACCGCTCTAAGAGCTTCTAAAGCTACTTGATCTTTTTCTTTCATTGCTGCTTTCATTGCAGTCATTACATCATTTTGTAAACTCATAACGCATGATTTGATTTAGAATGCGAATATATGAAAAAAGAAAGTGGTTTTTGAGTAATATGCATTGGTATTACTACTTAAAAAAACCCGAAAAGTCTATCTCAACTTTTCGGGTTTAACAAAGTGTGAAACACTAAACTAAATTTGCTATTAATCTACGTTGTCGTGTAAAAATGAATTGTTACTTCTCAATTGAATATCATCGTTGTCGTCAGTAGTCACCGATGTTCTCGAAGCGTTGGTTTCTGATGAATGCTGAGCATCCTCTAAATTCACACCTTGTCTTTTATATGCAGGTTCTTTTTCAATTTCATCTATTTTTGCCGTATTGAACTTGTAATTGAAATCTTTCATCTTGCGACGTCTTTCATCTGCTCTTTCCTTTAGTAATTCTGAAATAGGGCTATTCATTGGGTCGATCTCATCGATCACCTCTTCTTCATCAACTTCGGTTTCAATAACCTTTTTTTCAAATACAATATCTTCTTCTACCTCAGGTTCTGGCTGAACTTTAACTTTAGCCTCACTTTCATTCATAGCAGACTCATAAGTCATAAAATCATCTAAAGCATAACGCTTTTCTCCCTCTTCATTGGCTTCAGTCACAGGAACGATTTCTACATGTTCCTTAACTTCCATATCTTTCACCTCGTCATCTAAACTGAAAATAGTTTTGTCTTGCTGATCTTCAACTTCATCTTCAGACGCTCCAAACGATAATGGTAAATCAAACGTTAATGTGATCTGCTCTTCCTCTACCTCTTCAATAATTGGTTCTTTTTCCTCCTGAATTGGTGTTATAACAAATTCTTCAACGTCTACTTTATGGTCTAAAACTTCATCATAAACAACATTGATATTTCTGATAATGTCTGTTGTAGTTATTAATTCAGTTTCACTATTTCCAGAAATTTCATCACTTTCATCTTCATCTTCCATTAAGGTATGAATAACCACTTCTGGTGCTTTTTCTTCTTCTTTTTCAAGAATAATATCTGGTGTAATAATCGCTGGATCACTTTCAGTAACATGCACATCATCATTTCGATCATCTTCTAAAGCATGAACCACTTTCTTTTGTTCAGTATTTGAAATTTCATGCTGTTGATCAATATCAAAGCCAGTAGCAATAATAGTTACAGAAATAGACTCTTGTAAAGATTCATCTTCACCAACACCCATAATAATATTTGCACCATGACCTGCTTCCATTTGAATATGGTCATTAATCTCACCTATTTCATCAATAGTGATTTCTTGAGAGCCAGAAACGATAAGCAACAATACGTTTTTAGCTCCAGTAATTTTATTATCGTTTAATAATGGCGAATCTAAAGCCTTCATTATCGCTTCCTGCGCTCTGGTTTTACCAGAAGCTGTAGCAGAACCCATGATTGCTGTACCACTATTACTTAACACCGTTTTAGCGTCTCGTAAATCTATGTTTTGAGTATAGTGATGGGTAATAACTTCTGCAATTCCTCTTGAAGCAGTTGATAGTACTTCGTCTGCTTTTGAGAATCCAGCTTTAAATCCTAAATTACCATATACCTCACGTAATTTATTGTTATTGATAACTACTAAAGAATCAACATGTGCTCGGAGTGTTTCTACTCCTTTTTGCGCTTGTTCATTTCTTGTTTTTCCTTCAAACTGAAAAGGCATCGTTACAATACCTACAGTTAAAATATCTAGTTCTTTTGCTAGTTTGGCAATTATTGGAGCAGCTCCTGTTCCTGTACCACCACCCATTCCAGCCGTTATAAACACCATTTTTGTATTGGTATCTAACATACGACGTAAATCTTCTAAACTTTCTACGGCAGCTTGCTCTCCTACTTCCGGATTTGCTCCTGCACCTAAACCTTCGGTTAAATTAACTCCTAATTGGATTTTGTTCGGGACACCACTGTTTTGCAGTGCTTGGGCATCTGTATTACATATAACGAAATCAACACCTTTAATCCCTTGTAAAAACATGTGATTAATAGCGTTACTTCCTCCTCCACCTACTCCTATCACTTTGATGACATTAGATTGGTTTTTAGGTAGATCAAATGCAATGTTGCCTAACTCGTTGTTGTTGCTCATAAAATCTCTTTTACTCTATTTATACTTTATTTCCCCCAAATATCTTCAACAGTCCTACCCAATTGAAGATGTATGATATTATTTATTCTGCGTTATCTAAAAAATCTTTAACGCGCTCTGTTAACTTATCTAAAAATGATTTTCGCTCCTTTTTCGGTTGCTGAATCGTTTCTTCTTGTTGAGAACTATTGTCATCAGAATGCTCTTCAGACACTTGCTCCATTTGTTGAACTTCTTTTTCTACATGCTTACGGTCTTGACGCTTTAATCCATCCATGACCAAACCAACAGCTGTAGCAAATAACGGACTCGCAATATCATCATCACTATCTCCTGCTAAATGCTCATTTGGATATCCTATTCTGGTATCCATTCCTGTAATATATTCTACCAACTGCTTTAAATGTTTTAACTGGCTACCTCCTCCTGTTAATACAATTCCTGCAATTAATTTTTTCTTTTGCTCCTCATGTCCATAGTTCTTTATTTCTACATAGACCTGTTCTATAATCTCAACAACTCTAGCATGAATAATCTTAGACAGATTTTTTAATGTGATCTCTTTGGGTTCACGACCACGTAATCCAGGAATAGAGACAATCTCATTATCTTTATTTTCTCCAGGCCATGCAGATCCAAATTTTATTTTTAATAATTCAGCTTGCTTCTCAATAATTGAACAGCCTTCTTTAATATCTTCGGTAACCACATTTCCACCGAAAGGTATTACAGCTGTATGACGAATAATCCCATCTTTAAAAACCGCTAAATCAGTTGTACCACCTCCAATATCTATTAAAGCAACACCTGCTTCTTTTTCTTCCTGGCTTAAAACTGCATTTGCAGAAGCCAGAGGTTCTAAAGTGATACCTTCTAATTCTAATCCAGAACTTTTAACACATCGTCCAATATTTCTAATGGATGATACTTGTCCAACAACCACATGAAAATTAGCTTCTAATCGTCCGCCATACATTCCAATAGGTTCTTTAATTTCAGCTTGACCATCGATCTTATACTCTTGTGGTAAGACATGAATGATCTCCTCACCTGGCAACATCACTAATTTATGTACTTGATTAATCAATCGATCTATATCTTCCTCATCTATCACTACCTCAGAATTAGCTCTAGTGATATAATCACTGTGTTGTAAACTTCTAATATGCTGACCAGCAATACCAACAGTAACCTCTTCTATTTTCATTCCAGCTTCTGCCTCGGCTTCTTGAACGGCTTGCTGAATCGATTGGATAGTTTGCGTTATGTTATTGACCACACCACGATGTACTCCCAAACTTTTGGATTTTCCAATGCCTAAAATTTCGGCTTTGCCATATTCATTCTTACGACCAATCATAGCCACAATTTTTGTGGTTCCGATATCGAGTCCTACTGAAATTTTATTATTTTCCATCACTTATTTTTTGGTGCAAATCACTTGCTTATCAAATTTTAAATTCACTAGTTTATAACTATCTAGTGCTTTATCTTTCATGGCTTTCTTGTAAAAAGCTTTAAGATTATCTATTTTTTTATCTAATAATTCTAAGGTTCCTAAATGGATATTAAAATCATGAGATCTAAATTTTAAATCAATGGTTTTATCTTGGTTTTGATGAATTAATACTACATGCTTCATCAAAAACTCATCAGCTTGTACTTTTTTTGCTACAACATGTACATTAGCCAAATCATTTTTTTCAATATAACCAGTAACTAAAGGCACGCGTGCACTGTAATTTGTTGATAAAGGCATAAACGAGCCAGTCTCATCAATGTAATAAGATGCATTTGTGCTTACTCTTGCAATAGGTTTTTTCTGTTCAATTTCAGCAGTGATTAAGCCATCAACACTCATAAACACTTGTGCTTGCTTGATCATTGGATTAGAGTTTAGGGCAGTTTCTAATTCGTTCAAATCTATAATATCTTTAGGCTTATTCGTAACACTCTCCTGATTTTGTATTAACAATTTACTAACAGTCTCATGGGTTACAAAAAGATTATCATCTCCAACAAATTTTATATTTGGAGCCTCTACTTTTCTAGTAGAATTTCTAACAGATGAAAACGCATACAAAAACCCCACTAACACTAGTAGTAACACAACTTTTATATAGCTATAATTAACTTGCAAGGCTCAATGCGTTTTTTATATGTTTAACTTCTTCTCCTATATCTCCTGCTCCAATCGTTAAAATTACGGGAGCATTTGACAACTTAATAGTTTGTATCAACTCTGATTTTTGAACTAACTTTTTATTTTTATTTTCAATTTTACTTAATAACCATTTTGAGGTCACTCCTTCAATTGGGAGCTCTCTTGCTGGATAAATATCCAACAATAACACTTCATCAAATTTTGATAAACTCGCAGCAAATTCACTTACAAAATCTTGCGTTCTACTATACAAATGCGGCTGAAAAACAGCCAAAACCTTTTTGTCTGGATACATTTCTCTTACAGCTTGATGAACTGCATTGATCTCTTCTGGATGGTGGGCATAATCATCAATATAAACAAGATCATCTGTTTTAATATGGTAGGTAAATCTTCGCTTTACACCTTTATAGGATGCTAAAGCTTTGGCGAGCTGCGGATGAGGGAGTCCATATTCTACAGACATCGCCAAGGCTATTAATGCATTCGACAGATTGTGTCTACCAGGTAGGCTAAATTTGAAATTTTCTAGTAGTGTATTTGGTGTTTTGACATCAAACACGTAACTACCATTTACTATTTTTATGTTTTTTACAGAATAATCTGAGTTGTCCTCGATTCCATAAGTAATTCCTTCTATTGGTAATCCATTTTTAACGAATAGTTTTCCGTTAGTTTTTATTTTTTTAGAAAAATCTTCAAATGATCTGACCAATTCTGACGCATCGCCATATATATCCAAATGATCTGCGTCCATAGAGGTGATACAGGCAAAATCTGGTGCTAAGGTTAAAAATGAACGATCAAACTCATCAGCTTCGACAACCGTTACCTTTGTACCATTCAAGATCAAATTAGAATCATAATTTTCACTAATTCCTCCTAAAAAAGCTGTCACTTCTACATCACATACATTCAACAAGTGTCCTAAAATACTTGTCGTTGTTGTTTTTCCATGTGTACCAGCTACTGCTAGACAAAAGGTTTGTTTTGTAATCTCTCCTAATACCTGAGAACGTTTCATGACCTGAAATCCTTCCGACTTAAAATAATTTAATTGGTTGTGTGATTTCGGAATTGCAGGAGTATATACTACGAGTGTATCTTGGACATTAGAAAATTTAACATCGATATGTTTGACATCATCCTCAAAATGAATTGAAACTCCTAAATCTACAAGCGCATCAGTTATATCTGTTCTAGTTTTGTCATAGCCTCCAACAGTCATTCCCTTTGCCACAAAATAACGAGCCAAGGCACTCATTCCGATGCCTCCAATACCTATAAAATAAACGTTATTTGTATGTCCTAAATCCATTTACTGTTTCAACAATTTTTCTACTTCGTCAACTATATCTTTTGTTGCATTAACTAATGCTAATTGTTTTATGTTTTGACTCAATTCCTGCCTTTTTTCCGAAGAAGACATTAACTCATCAAAGTGAGTTTCAAACTGAGCATCTAATTCACTTTCCTTAATTAGGATAGCTGCATTTTTATCTGCTATAGCTTTTGCATTTTTGGTTTGATGATCTTCGGCTACATTAGGTGATGGAATAAAAACAACCGGTTTCCCAACTACACAAAGTTCAGATACCGAACTTGCTCCTGCTCTTGAAATAATAATATCTGCAGCGGCATACGCCATATCCATAGTATTTAAAAAAGCATGAACCTGAACATGGTCCAGCTCATTATAATGTTTGTATTGCTGGTAATACAATTTTCCACATTGCCAGATCAATTGGATATTCTGAGATTGAAAGTATTCTAATTTATCTTCAATTAATTGATTGATACGCCTTGCTCCTAAACTACCGCCTAAAACCAGAAGTGTATGTTTACTATGTATCAAGGTAAATGCATCTTTACCTTCTATGTGTTTATTGGACACATTAAGTAGGTCTTTACGAATGGGATTTCCAGTAAGAATAATTTTCTCCTTAGGAAAGAATTTATCCAGACCTTCATAAGCTACACAAATCTTATCCACTTGTTTTGACAATAACTTATTAGTGATACCAGGATATGAATTTTGCTCCTGTATTAAGGTAGGAATACCTTTGGATGTTGCTGTCTTAAGTAATGGTCCGCTGGCAAATCCACCTGTACCTATTGCAACATCTGGTTTAAACGTATTGATGATTTTACGAGATTTCAACAAACTTGATATGAGCTTAAATGGAAACATTAAGTTTTTGAGTGTTAGCTTACGTTGGATTCCAGAAATCCAAAGTCCTTCAATCTCATAACCAGCTTGAGGCACTTTTTCCATTTCCATACGATCTGAAGCTCCTACGAATAAAAACTCAGCATCTGGAAAACGAGATTTCAATTCATTTGCAATAGCAATTGCAGGATAAATATGACCTCCTGTTCCACCACCTGATAATATGATTTTATATCTACTCATTAAATGGTTTCACTTAAAATTTCTAATGGGTTATCGTCGTTGATTTCTTGTTCCTTTATTTGTTCTCGTTTAGCACTAACACTCAGTATAATTCCAATCGCCAAACAGGTCATCCAGATAGATGTTCCACCACTACTTATTAATGGCAGTGTTTGACCTGTTACTGGAAATAACTCCACAGCAACAGCCATATTTATCAATGCTTGAAATATGATAGGTAAACCAACACCTAACACCAATAGCTTTCCAAAAACTGTATCTGATTTTTGTGACACTATCACAATTCTGAATAACAACCACGAATACAAGAGCAATAAGAATAAGCCACCTATCAATCCATACTCTTCAATAATTATGGCGAAAATAAAATCAGATGACGACTGAGGCAGTACATTTTTTTGCGTACTCTTACCAGGTCCTTTTCCTTGAATTCCTCCAGACGCTATGGCTATTTTAGCATTTTCAATCTGATAATCTGCCTCTGTATCCTCTCCATTTGCAAAATTTTCTATCCTACTTATCCAGGTATCTACACGATTAGGCATAGCATCCGGAAATGCTTTAGCTACTAATATAAAAAGCACCAATGCAACAATTCCTGCACCTATAACTACAGCAAGATATTTTAAAGGGTAACCTCCAATAAAGGTTAACATCATAACCATAAGAAATATAATGGCTGTTGTTGAAAAATTAGCAGGCAAAATCAGTATCAACACAAGAAATACTGGTGTCCAGAGTGGCAATAATGTCTCAACAAATGAGATTTTCTTATCTTGTATTTTAGATAAATAGCGTGCCACATATACCATCAACACTACAGCTGCCAAAGTAGAAGTCTGAAATGACATCCCAACAAACGGAATTTGGATCCAACGGCTGGCATTAGCACCATCAATTGTAGTGCCCTGTAACATTGTAACAACCAACAAGACAATGACTATAGGAATCATAATCATGGATAATCCTTTGAAATATCTATATGGAATTTTATGAACACCATACATGATTGCAAACCCTAAAAAGAGATGCATAAAATGCTTTACAAAAAATCCGAAAGTATTACCCGACCCTCCAACATATGCTAAATTACTTGCAGCACTATATACAGGTAAGAATGAGAAAATTGCCAACAACGCTGCAATAGCCCATATCAATCGATCTCCCTTTATGTTTTTAAATAGTGCTTGCACTTGTATTTTGTTATAAGTTTCTTACTGCTTCCTTAAATTGACGACCTCTATCTTCATAATTCTCAAAAAGGTCAAAACTTGCACATGCTGGCGACAACAACACATTATCTCCAGCCTCTGCCACCTTATAAGCTATTTTTACTGCTTCGCTCATATATTGAGTTTCAACAATTATGTCAACCATATTACTAAAGTTCTCCATTAACTTGGCATTATCAACTCCAAGGCAAATAATAGCTTTCACTTTTTCGTTAACAAACTGAAATAGCTCTTTATAATTGTTGCCTTTATCTTCGCCACCTACAATCCATACTGTTGGTGCATCCATGCTCTCTAAGGCGAAATATGTCGCATTGACATTGGTTGCTTTAGAATCATTGATATATTGTACTTTATTAATTTTAAGTACATGTTCTAACCGATGCTCTACACCCTGAAAATTTTCTAAACTTTCACGAATAGTTTGCTTTCTAATTTTAAGCAAATGTGCCACTGTTGAAGCAGCCATTGCATTTTTAATGTTGTGTTTTCCCTCTAATGCTAAATTTGCTGTTGGCATAATTATCTGATTATTATCTATTGTTATTTTTATATTGTCTTTGTCCAAATACGCTCCATTCTCAATAGGTTTTATCAATGAAAATGGTAATAAAATTGATTGAATAGGATGGGTCTCTAACCACTTAGAAATCACCTCATCATCTGCATCATAAATAAAATAATCTGATGCTGTTTGATTCTCTACTATCCTGAATTTTGAGGCGATATAATTTTCAAATACGTAATCATATCTATCTAAATGATCTGGTGTGATATTGGTTAAAATCGCGATATGCGGTTTAAAATCAATAATATCGTCAAGCTGAAAACTACTGATCTCCAAAACGTAATTTGGATAATCTTTCTCTAAAATCTGCTTCGCAAAACTGTCTCCTATATTACCTGCTAAACCAACATTTAACTCCTCTTTTAACAAGTGGTGTGTCAAACTTGCTGTTGTTGTCTTACCATTACTACCTGTAATTCCAACAATAGTTGCATTGGTAAATTTTGAAGCAAATTCGATTTCAGAAACAACAGTTATTCCTTTAGCCCTAATCTTTTTAACTAAAGCAACTTTATCAGGAATTCCTGGGCTCTTCATTACGATATCAGCATTTAGAATTTGTCCTTCAGAATGTTGACCATCCTCAAATTCAATCTCATTATGTATAAGAACTTGTTTGTACTTTTCTTTTATATTTTGGTTATCAGAAACGAAAACCTGAAATCCTTTTGCTTTTCCTAAAAGTGCTGTTCCAACACCACTTTCACCTCCTCCAAGAATCACTAATCGTTTCATCTATCTAATTTTCAATGTCACAATTGATATGATGGCCAATAGAATTCCTATAATCCAAAACCTTGTAACTATTTTACTTTCGTGATATCCTGATTTCTGATAATGATGATGTAAAGGCGACATCTTAAAAATGCGTCGACCTTCGCCATATTTTTTTCTTGTGTATTTGAAATAGCTAACTTGCATTATGACAGATAAATTTTCAGCTAGGAAAATTCCGCATAGCACTGGTATCAGCCATTCCTTACGAACAGCAATAGCAATTACAGCTATAATACCTCCAATGGTTAAACTCCCAGTATCACCCATAAAGACCTGTGCTGGATAGGCATTATACCATAAAAATCCTATGAGTGCTCCTACAAAAGCTGCGATATAAATAGTGATTTCTTCAACCCTTGGGATGTACATAATATCTAAGTAATCTGAAAAGATAATGTTACCAGAAACCCAAGCGAAAATCCCTAAAGTGAGTACAATTATAGCTGATGTACCTGCAGCTAAACCATCGATACCGTCAGTTAGATTTGCACCATTAGACACTGCTGTAATAATAATTATGGATGCTAGAATAAAAATAATCCAAGCATATTTTGATAATTCTGGACTAATCCATGTAATTAAATCGGCATAATCAAATTCATTCCCTTTCACAAATGGAATTGTTGTCTTTGTTGACTTTGCCTCTTCTTCGAATAACTTCGAAGGTGAAATATTTGGATTCTCAGCCAAAAGTATAATTTGCTGTTCTTCAGGCAGTTTTTCTTTCATAGTAACATCATCATGGAAGTACACTGTAGCTCCTACGATTATCCCTAAACCAACCTGACCTAACACTTTGAAGCGCCCTTTCAGCCCTTCCTTATTATTCTTGAACTTCTTAATATAATCATCAATAAATCCGATGGTTCCCATCCAGATTGTTGTTACAATGAGAAGAATGATATAAATGTTTTCAAGTTTCGCTAATAATAATACTGGAATCAAGGTTGCCAAAATAATGATGATTCCACCCATTGTTGGTGTTCCAGCTTTTTCAACTTGACCTTCAAGCCCAAGATCTCGAATCGTTTCTCCAACCTGTTTCTTTTGGAGAAAGCGAATGATACGTTTACCAAAAATTGTCGATATCAGCAATGAGAGGATAATTGCAACCGCAGCTCTAAAAGTTAAAAACCCAAAAAGCGAGGCTCCAGGGAACTGAAACTGCTGTTCTAAATATTCGAATAGGTAATACAACATATTTATATTATTTCTGCAACTGCTTTAAAAATTCTTCTACTATTTTATAATCGTCAAAATCGGTACGCTCACCCTTGATTTCCTGATAGGTTTCATGACCTTTTCCTGCAATTAAAATGATGTCTTTAGACTTAGCCAATTGGCAAGCTGTTTTGATGGCTTGCTTTCTATCAACAATCGACATGGTCTTTTTAAAATTTTGAGGCTCGACCCCTTTTTCAATATCTTCAATGATAGTCTCAGGGACTTCACTTCTAGGATTATCACTAGTGAATATCACTTTGGTACTCAAGGCAGAGGCAATATGCCCCATTTTAGGTCGTTTGGTCTTATCTCTATCTCCACCGCAACCTACAACTGTAATCAATTCTTCATTATTTGTGCGGATGCTATTGATGGTTTCCAATACATTTTTAAGCGCATCTGGTGTATGCGCATAGTCAACAATAGCAGTAACTTTCTCTTCGGAAATAAAATATTGAAAGCGACCACTCACGCTCTCCAATTCACTAATTAATCGCAGCACCTCAACCTTTTCTAAACCTAACAAATCTGCTGTTCCATAAATAGCTGCAATGTTATAGGCATTAAAACTTCCGATGAGTTTTGTCCATAATTCACTTTCATTAAGCTTTAATAGCAATCCACTAAATTCATTCTCTAGAATCTGCGCTTTGTAATCGGCATAGGTTTTTAGTGCGTAAGTATATTTTTTGGCCTGTGTATTTTGCAGCATTACCAAACCATTTTTATCATCAATATTCACCAATACAAAGGCTTGTTTAGGTAAATTATCAAAGAATGATTTTTTGACGTCACGATACTCAGCAAATGTCTTATGGTAATCTAAATGATCATGAGTGATATTGGTAAAAATCCCGCCTACAAAATACAATCCCTCAGTCCTGTATTGATGAATACCGTGAGAACTCACTTCCATAAAACAAAATTCTACGCCTTCATCATTCATCATCTTCAAATATTTGTTGATTGTCAATGAATCTGGAGTAGTATGTGTGGCCTTGTATTCGGTATTATCTACCATAATTCTAACTGTAGATAACAAACCAACTTTATAGCCTGCTTTTTTAAACAATTGGTACAGTAAGGTTGCAATTGTAGTTTTTCCATTGGTACCAGTAATACCAACGAGTCTTAAATTTCTTGAAGGGTTTCCGTAAAAATTATCAGCCATGTAAGCAAGAGCCTGACTTGTATTCTCAACTTCTATATATGTGATTCCATCTTTCAATTGAGCAGGCAACACCTCACAAACGATAGCAATTGCTCCTTGTGCTATGGCTTTATCTATAAACTCATGTCCATCTACAATTGTACCTCTTATAGCCACAAACACATCACCATCTGCTACCTGTCGAGAATCAAAGTGCAAAGCATTAACCTCAATACCAGTGCTTCCTGCCACAGCATTAATAGTAACCTTATATAATATGTCTTTCAGTTGCTGCATTAGGTTCTTAAAACAATTACTTGGTTTGGTTTTACTTTCACGCCTTTATCGACAGACTGAGATCTTATAGTTCCTACGCCTTCCATCTTAACTTTAAGCCCCATATTTTCTAATAATGCCAGTGCATCCATTGCAGGAAGACCAACAACATTTGGCATAATCGTTTTATAAGTCTGTGCAATCGTATAGAAAGCCTCGTATTTCTCATCAACTTCTGTATTGACAACTTCTAAAGATTCTACCTCATCAATTAGAGGCGTTTCAGTATATATTTTTTGTGCGATTCTTTTAAACACAGGCCCCGAAACGTCTGCGCCATAATATCCAACCTTGGTGCTTGGTTTGTGTATAACTACAATACAAGAGTATTTAGGATTATCTGCTGGGAAATAACCTGCAAATGATGAAATATATCTCGGGTTTTTAGACCAATCTTCCATCCAATACTCAGTTCTAGCCGTTCCTGTTTTTCCTGCCATTGAGAAGTTTTCAGAATACATACGACGACCTGTCCCTCTAATAACTACATTTTTGAGTATCTCTTGAATTTCATTCAAAGTTTTATCTGAACAAATCTTTTGATGAATTACCTCTTTATTAAAAACTTCTATTTCTCTATCAAATTCTTTAACAGCTTTTATGAAGCGTGGCTTTATCATTTCACCATTATTAGCTAGAGCGTTATAAAATGCTAAGGTTTGCAAAGGCGTCATTCGCAAATTGTAACCAAAAGCCATTGACTGTAAAGCAGCTCTACTCCATTTTTCATGACCTGGTTCAGGTATAAATGGATCACCTTCACCTTTAATTGAAACACCAAGCGGTTCGTGGAGTTTCCAACTTTTTAAACGGTTAATAAATTTCTTTGGATTCTCAGAGTAGTTTTCATCAATAATTGTTGCTAAACCGATGTTCGAAGAAACTTCCAATGCACGAGCTGCAGAAATTTTTCCATAGCCACGTGAATCTGTAATAGGCTTTCTCCTTCTCGGAAACATCTTTGAGCCCAATTTTGTATCTACCACAGTTGATGTGTCAATAAGCTTATCTTCAAGCGCGGCCATCATGGCCATCACTTTAAATGTAGAACCAGGCTCATGAGACTCCCAAACAGCGTAATTTCTTTTTTCATAATAATTACCTTTTTCTGTTCTAGCAAGATTAGTAATCGCTTTAATTTCTCCAGTTTCAACATCCATAACCACAGCACAACCATGCTCAGCCTCGTATTTCTCTAATTGACCAAGCAAAGAGTGATGTGCTATATCTTGAATATTAACATCAATAGTAGTATAGACATCATGTCCATCTTGAGGCTCTACCTGATTATAATCTACAATAGGCTTCCATTGTCCGTTACCAATTTTCTGTTTTAGACGCTGTCCGTTAACACCTCGCAAATACTTTTCTCCAAAAGCACCATCAATACCTGCTCTACTCACATTTCCGTCCTCGTCAACGCGCTCATAACCAATAGCCCGCTCGGCAATTCCACCCATTGGATGCTCGCGTCTTGTTGTTTGCTCTACTATGAGCCCGCCCTTTATTGCTCCAAGCTCAAGCATTGGAAAGTTTCTCAATCTGATATAGTCTGAATAACTAATATTTCTTGCCAATAGGAAATAACGATTCTTGTTGGCTCGTGCTTTTCGGATGTTTTTCTGATATGTGCTTGAGGGTTTTCCTGAATAAGCTTCAAGAGAGTCTGCTAACGACTTAATGTATTTATTGAAGATTTCCTCTTTAGGTTGGATGGCATCAATGCGAATATCGTATTTGGGAATTGAAGTAGCTAACAAGCTACCATCTGCGGAATAAACATTACCTCTGTTGGCAGGAATTTCTACATTTTTCACTGTTCGCTCTTCAGCAAGGCTTCTGTATTGATCCCCTTGAATGAATTGAATACTGCACAACTTAAACACAACAGCCATCGCAAAGACAAACATACTGCCAGCTATGAAATACAATCTGTTTAATATGTTAGTTTCGGTTGTTGCCAATGTATCAGTTCTGTGATTTTACTTTTATTTTTTTTGGTGGAATCTCTGAAATTTTAATTCCTTTTTTTGCGACTTTTTTAATAATTGATGATTCCATTTTCAACTTCATCAATTTTGATCTCCCGTCAACAAATGCTGATCTATACTCTTTTACTTCATTCTTTAATCTTGCAATCTCATAGACTTTCTGATCGGCACTATGAGAACTTGCTATCATGATAATTGCTAAAACGGAAATGAAAATGATAATCCTCCAGTTTTTAAAAGAATCATCACTCACTAAAAACTTACCTCTCAGTATGCTATAAATATTCCTTTTCATAACTTTTCAGCAATACGAAGCTTTGCGCTTCTAGCTCTATTATTTTGAGCTATTTCCTCTTTAGTTGGAATTATTAAACCACCAACCTTTTTAAGTGGCACTTCAAAATTCCCAAAGACATCTCGTTCTGGCTCACCTTCGAACAATCCGTTTCTTATAAAACGTTTAACCAATCTATCTTCCAAAGAGTGATAGGATATTAAGCTCAAACGCCCACCTTTTACTAACACCTCAGGCGACTGTTGCAAAAATTCCTTTAAGGCTTCAATCTCCTGATTCACTTCTATTCTGATGGCCTGATATATTTGAGCCAACACTTTATTCTCTTTTTTATGATTGAGAAATCTTTTGAGCGCGAGTTTTAATTGTTCGCTTGTTTTAATTTCTCCATCGCGACGCACTTCAACGATTGCTCTTGCCATTGCTGGCGCTTGCCTTAACTCTCCATACTGAAAAAGCACTTGTCTAATTTGCTCTTCCTCATAATCATTAATCACGTGATAAGCCGACAACTTATCGTCTTGATTCATGCGCATATCCAAATCTGCTTCAAACCGTGTAGAGAATCCTCTTTCGGCTACATCAAATTGATGTGAAGACACTCCAAAATCTGCAAGAATACCATCAACTTGTTTTACACCATAAAACCTTAAAAAGCGTTTGATGTATCTAAAGTTTTCATTGATCAACGTAAATCGCTCATCCTCAATAGCATTTAAAAGAGCGTCTTTATCCTGATCGAAAGCAAACAACTTTCCTTTTGGTCCCAGATACTTTAATATTTCTTTACTATGACCTCCACCTCCAAAGGTGACATCTACATAAACACCATCAGGTTTGATATTCAAACCTTCAACCGTTTCTTTTAGTAATACTGGATTATGATATTCCATCGTCATCATCTTGTCCCATCACTTCTTCGGCCAAATCTGCAAAATCACCTGTTGCATCATCAATAGCTTTCTCGTACTTATCCTTATCCCATATCTCAATGATATTTATTGCTGAAGCAACAACGATATCTTTTTTAATTCCAGAAAAAGCCACCAGATCTTTTGGAATGAGCAAACGACCTGCTGCATCCACTTCAACCATTTTCAATCCAGCTGTAAAGCGACGAATGAAATCATTGTTTTTCTTCTTGAAACGGTTAAGTTTATTGACTTTTGACATCAAAACTTGCCATTCACTCATTGGATAGAGCTCCAAACACGGCTGAAATACTGCACGCTTCAAAACAAACCCATTCTGCAAGGCAGGAAGAAGCTGTTTCTTCATGGCAGCAGGAAGCATCAGCCGTCCTTTGGCATCTACTTTACATTCGTATGTTCCAATTAAAGGGTTCAAAATGATTGATTTAGTATCAGTAACGATTAAGATTCAAATATATTGAAAATTTTACCACATTTTACCACTCTATCCCACTTTTGTTGATAAATTTCCATTTAAGTTGGAAATTGAGTCATTAAATTCCCGAATAAACCCTCATAAAAACTTTAGTATCAGTCTTCTAAAATCTGTATTTACAATCCCAATTTCATTGTTAACATCTTAAAAGAAACTTTCGATTGTAGTCATAAATTATATGCTCATGTTTTAATTGAAATACCTATATTTGTTTTTGACCAAAATGACTAACTAGTACATGGCGCACCGTTTAAAGAAAGAGAAAGACTACAGGTATATTGAAGTTGGAGAAGGCACACCAATAATTGTGCTTCATGGGTTGATGGGTGGATTGAGTAATTTTGATGCAGTCACAGATTTTTTCAGCCAAAAAGGCTACAAAGTCTTAATTCCGGAGCTACCAATTTACACCATGTCTCTCTTAAAAACCAATGTTAAAAGCTTTGCAAAATACTTATCAGATTTTATAGATTTTAAAGGTTTAGACAATGTTATCTTATTAGGAAACTCTTTAGGTGGCCATATTGGTTTATACCATACAAAACTATATCCAGAAAAAGTAAAAGCACTAATAATTACAGGAAGCTCAGGTTTATACGAAAGCGCTATGGGTGGTGGTTATACAAAACGTGGTGACTATGAAGTGATCAAGAAAAAAGCACAAGAAGTATTTTATGATCCAGCTGTTGCTACCAAGGAAATTGTTGATGAAGTTTACGAAACGGTTAATGACAGAAATAAACTCATTAAAACCTTAGCTATTGCAAAAAGTGCCATAAGACACAATATGGGTAAGGATCTTCCAAAAATGGTTTTACCAGTTTGTATCATTTGGGGTAAAAATGACACAGTTACTCCGCCTGAAGTTGCAGTAGAATTTAATCAGCTTTTACCAAATTCGGATTTATTTTGGATTGATAAATGTGGTCATGCAGCTATGATGGAGCATCCTGATGAGTTTAACCAAATCCTTCATGATTGGTTATCCGCTAAGAAATTATAGTTCTGTAACTACTAACTTTTAAGAACTATCATGATTATAAAAACTGCAGAATTTGTAATAAGTAATTCTGATGTGGACAAATGTCCAAAGGATCAGATACCAGAGTATGCCTTTATTGGTCGTAGTAATGTTGGCAAATCCTCATTGATCAACATGCTCACTAATCATAAAAATTTAGCAAAGACTTCTGGCAAACCTGGAAAAACACAACTCATCAATCATTTTTTAATCAACAAAGAGTGGTTTTTGGTAGATTTACCAGGTTATGGTTATGCCAGAGTTTCTAAAACAGCAAAAAAGAAATTTCAAAAGTTTATCACAAACTATTTTGAAAAACGGAGACAACTGGTTTCAGCATTTGTTCTGGTAGATGTAAGACACGAGCCTCAAAAAATTGATTTAGAGTTTATGGAATATTTAGGTGTTAATCAAATTCCGTTCTCTATCATATTTACAAAAGCTGATAAATTAAAACCTATGGCTATTGAGCGAAATGTAACAAATTATTGCCAAGAGCTACTTAAAACATGGGAAGTTGTTCCTAACTATTTTGTCACATCCTCTTCAAAAGCTATTGGTAGAGATGATGTATTACAATTTATAACAGACACCAATACAGAAATTGAAGCAATGCGTTAATTTAAATAATCTTGAAAGTTAATTTTCTTATTATTGGAGCAGCTAAATCAGCCACTACTAGTTTAAGTAATGCGCTAACAATGCATCCTGAGGTCTGTTTTAGCAATCCTAAAGAGCCTCAGTTTTTCAGTAAAAATGATTGGAGAGCACACCTTACGAGCTACCATTCTCAATTTGCAAAAAAAGCAAAATTATACGGAGAGGGTTCTACTAATTACACCAAGTATCCGTCATTTAATACCAATATTCATGATGACATCTATGAGTACAATCCAGACATGAAACTCATCTATATTATGCGTCATCCTATTGAAAGAATCATTTCTCATTACATTCACTCATACAACAGAGGTTATGAGACTTCTAAGCCAATTGATGATGCTATTATGTCTAATCCACATTACATCAATATTTCTCGCTATGCTATGCAGATAACACCATATATTGAACGGTTTGGACGTGACAAAATATTACTCTTGTTCTTTGATGATTTTATTTCGAAACCTCAAGAGGTTTTAGATCGAACATTTAAGTTTCTAAACGTAAATTCTATAACCGTTGACAAGAATGACCTAGATAGTAATAAAAGTTTCAATAGAAGTGTGTTACATTATAAATATGATCACCCGAAAACGCTTTCAGAAAAACTCAAAAAGGTTGGATTGATTATTAAAAATTACTTTAACTCAGACTTCATAAGTTCAAAGCCTCAAATTTCAGAAGCAACAAAAGCACACATCATCAATAGTGTAAAAGCTGATATTTCTGTTATTGAAACACTTACCAAAAGAGATTTATCGCATTGGTTAGATTATTAAGACTTCACGTCTAAAGCATCTCTGAGCGCATTACCAATAAGCATAAAAGCCATAACTAAGATCATAATACACAATCCTGGTATTAGTGCTAAATAAGGTTTTCCCAGAATGATATAATTGTAATGGTCTTTAATCATTGCTCCCCAACTTGCCATTGGAGGTTGCGCACCAATACCTAAAAAACTCAGTCCGCTTTCAATTAAGATTGCTGCTGCAAAATTGGCTGCAGAAATAACAATAATTGGTGCCATAATATTAGGCAAGATATGCTTAGTTATGATTCTATAATCGTTAAATCCCAAAGCTTTAGCTGCAGTAACATATTGCATTTCTTTGGCACTTATTATCTGACCTCTAACTACTCTTGCCACCTCAACCCACATTGTTAAACCTACTGCAATAAAAACTTGCCAAAACCCCTTATCAAGTGCTAATGTAATTGCAATAACTAGAAGCAGTGTTGGAATGGACCAAGTGACATTGATAATCCACATAATTAATGCGTCAGTCTTTCCGCCATAATATCCTGCTATACTTCCCATAAAAATACCAATGAGCAAAGAGATCAATACAGCAACAAATCCAATTGTAAACGATATTCTAGAGCCAATAAGAATTCTGCTTAATAAATCTCTTCCATACTTATCTGTTCCGAATAGAAAGGTTTTTGTTTCAATAAAAGGTTTGTAGTCTTGATTGGGAAACACATTTAATTCTATGGTCTTACTAACTCCTACAAGACCATCAGAGGCGTATTCTGTATAATGTAATTGATCATTTTCTATTGAATATTCTGAAATTGGAATTTCCTGATCTGTATTCTTTTTCCCAAATAACAATCTAGAGACCAAGCTTTGATCATCGACAATTTCAGAAGGAATTCTAAGCATTTCAACTTCAAATCCTGGTCGTTGTGAATGTATGGATAAATGCATTTGATTTGCATTTTGGGAATTATCTGGAGCAATGACATAAGCGAACAACGCTATAAGACCAATAAGAGCTATTAGCCAAAAACTCAAAACGCCCCAAAAGTTTTTCTTAAACTTTCGGAGCGCTAATTGTGTTAATGAGTCGCTTGATTTACTCATTTTAATTTTTTACAGACGTGGCTACCTTTTTAATTTCATAAGTCATTTTGAGGTCATTAAGTACATTCAAAGCTTCCTCAATATATACATCTTTACTAAGACTTACATGCCAACGCTTACGTTTTTCTCTTAAAACCGAATCTTTATCCATTAGTTCAATCTCATATGGTAATGATTGGAAAGTTAAATTTGTTTTATAATCTGATAACTTTTCAAATCGCTTAGATTCTTCTTCATTACTTTCAAGAGCCTTTTTGTAGTCTTCGTAGTTAAGTGAGTAAATTTCTCTATCTCTAATTTTCTTTACCCATTGTGCATTGGCATCGATAAGCTTTAACTGCTCATTGTTTGCCATTCGCTCTTTACTCTTAGCAATAGTAGTATCATAATCGTAATAGCTTCCCCATAGTTTATAGTCTACTGGATCTATTTTATCCCAAGGCAATGGATTTTCCTGATCTTTCTCTCCAATATCGATATAACTGTAACGATCTGGTACGACAACATCACTTTTAACACCTTCTAACTGTGTAGAGCCACCGTTAATTCTATAGAATTTTTGGGTAGTAAACTTTAAAGCTCCCATATCTCCGTTACTATTTTGTCTGACAATTCGGTTAAGGTCCAATACATTTTGCACAGTTCCTTTTCCGTAGGTTTGCTTACTTCCAATAACTATGGCTCTTTTATAATCTTGCATAGCAGCTGCTAAAATTTCAGAAGCAGAAGCAGAAAGCTCATTTACTAATATTACTAATGGACCATCCCAAACAATAGATCTGTCTTTATCTCTAAGGACTTCTTTTGGCTCTCCTGCTGTCTTCACTTGTACTATTGGTCCTTCATCGATGAACAATCCACCCATATCAACAACAGTTTGTAGAGATCCTCCTCCATTATTTCTTAGGTCTAGAACCAATCCTTCAACACCTTCAGATTTTAATCTTTCAATTTCCAACTTAATATCAGAGGCTGCATTTCGTTTGTTATAATCTTCAAAATCAACATAAAACTTTGGTAAGTTAATAACACCAAACTTCTTATTGTCTTTAATTACTGTTGATGATTTTGCATAGGTTTCTTCAAGCTCAACGATATCTCTTGTAATTGTAATATCTTCTATTTGGCCATCTACTTTTTTCAAAGTAAGTGTGACATCAGTACCTTTTGGGCCTTTTATAAATTTGATAGCATCGTCTAAACGCATGCCAACAATATTGATTCCTTCATCTTCATTTTCTTGTCTCACTTTGACGATTTGATCACCAACTTCTAATTCATTTTGTCTCCAAGCCGGACCACCACTAATGATTTCGTTAACGATAATCGCATCCATTTTTTTCTGTAGTCTTGCTCCAATACCTTCAAAATTACCAGACATGGCTACATCAAAACGATCTTTATCTTCTGGAGCAAAATAGAATGTATGCGGATCAAACTCTTCAACAATTGCGTTGATGTAGACAGCAAACCAATCTTTGCGTTGTCTGTCATCAATAAAATCATAAAGCTCATCAAGAGATCTTTCAGTAGCTTCTCGTGCTTCTTCTTCTAATTCGCTTAATGATTTTTTTACTTTCACATTTACAGCCTTTCCAGTTGATTTCTCAAGGTCAATATCACTATTTCCAGTTGAGGAATAATCAGCATTATTTGAATTTTTCTGATCAGAAATAAGATCATCATAATTAGCAATGGTTGAGAATTTAAGCTGTTTTCTCCAGCGTTCTTTCATTTCCTTTTTTGAATCTACATAATCTAAATCTTCATAATCAGTAGAAAACTCCTCTACTACAGAAAAATCAAAAGGTTCAGATAGTACATCCTTGTAAATTTCTTTTGATTCTTCGATTCGCTTCAATAATCGGTTATGAGTTAGATTGAAAAATGAAACATCGTAAGCTTTAAGCTGATCGTCAATTTGGTCTTTGTAAGCTTCAAATTCTTTGATATCTGAGGCATGGAAATAACGTTTAAAAGGATCTAATTGCTCGAGATAATCATCAAAAACTTCCTCAGAAAAACGGTCATTAAGATCTTGAGGGTTAAAGTGCCCTTCTTCTAATACATAAGTGATTAACTGAATGAGCAGCTTATCTTTATTTGGGTCTTGAAATTTTTTAGTTGTAAAACTGCACGAGGCAAAAGCTAAAAGTAAAACTAATAGCAGCAGTTTATAATTCCTCTTCATCATATCTGTAATTTTTTTTGTTATAAAACGCATTTACAAGAAATTAATTCTTTAGTCATGTAAAATAATGCTAAAATTTATAATTTCTACTAAAGTAATTGAAAAAATCATGCCAATAAAATCAAGTGCTACTAATTTTTTGTTAAACCTTTATTTATAGGAAATTCAAGCGTGTTTACCTATTTTTGCAAATACAAAATCCAGATACTTTATGTCAGAAAAACCTCTTATTTTAGTCACTAATGATGATGGAATTACAGCACCAGGTGTTAGAACTTTGATCGATGTGATGAAAACAATTGGAGATGTTGTAGTTGTTGCTCCTGATAGTCCGCAAAGTGGTATGGGACATGCTATAACGATAAACTCCACACTTCATCTTGATAAAGTGAGTAATAACAATATAGAAGAATATAGTTGTTCAGGTACACCTGCCGACTGTGTTAAATTAGGAATAAGACAAATACTAAAAAGACGTCCGGATCTTTGTGTATCTGGTATTAACCATGGCTCTAACTCATCAATTAATGTGATTTATTCAGGTACTATGAGTGCAGCTATTGAAGCTGGTATTGAAGGTATTCCTGCTATTGGATTTTCCTTATGTGATTACAATTGGAGTGCTAATTTTGACCATTGCAAATCATATGTAAAAGCTATAGCTGAAAATGTCTTAAAACATGGATTAGATCATGGCACTGTTTTAAATGTTAACTTTCCTAACCTAGAGAAGAGAGATATTAAAGGTGTTAAAATCTGTAGACAAGCTAAAGCAAATTGGGAGGAAGAGTTTGATAAACGACAAAACCCTTATGGGAAAGATTATTACTGGCTGACAGGTAAATTTGTCAATTTAGACCAGGGCGAAGATACTGATGAATGGGCACTTGCTAATGGTTATGTATCTTTAGTTCCTATTCAGTTTGATCTCACAGCGCACCATAGTATACAAAATTTAAACACTTGGGATTTTAATGAAAAATAAAGATTTAATAATTGGTCTAGTTGTTGGGATATTAGCTAGTGCTCTAGGTTTATTTATAGTACTGCTCATATTTGGTAAAGGAAACTCTATAGCAGATTCATTAGAAGTCTCCATTAATAGTGGTGTTTTTACTAAATTAATGAGTATGGGAGCGATTTTGAATTTGGGAGCTTTCTTCCTATTTATAAAAAGAAATGAAGATCGAAAAGCCAAAGGAGTTCTTATCGCAACAATTATTGTGGCTGTTCTCACCATAATCGTTAGATTTGCTTAACCCTTAATGGGCAAATTATTGAAATGAAATATTACATCATAGCTGGCGAGGCCTCTGGAGACTTACATGGTTCCAATTTGATGAAAGCATTACAAAAAGAAGATGGTAATGCCGATTTCAGATTTTGGGGAGGCGACCTTATGCAAGCTGTTGGTGGCACTCTGGTAAAACACTATAAAGAACGCTCTTTTATGGGTTTTGCTGAAGTCATCCTTAATCTCAGGAAGATACTCGGACTTATAAAATTTTGTAAAGATGATATAGATGACTTTAAGCCTGATGTTATCATTTTTATTGACAACTCCGGATTTAACCTTCGTATTGCGAAGTGGGCAAAAGAACAAGGCTATAGAACACATTATTATATTTCACCTCAGGTTTGGGCGTCAAGAGCAGGTCGCGTTGAAAAAATCAAGCGCGATATTGATGCCATGTATGTTATACTTCCTTTTGAAAAGGAATTTTATAACAAGTACGACTATAATGTCAATTTTGTGGGCCATCCCCTTATAGATGCCATTGCTGATAGAAATCAGGTTGACGAACATAGTTTTAGAAAAGATCATAAGCTTAGTGACAAACCTATAATAGCCCTTCTGCCTGGAAGTCGTAAACAAGAAATCACAAAAATGCTAGGTGTGATGTTGAGTTTGGTTGATGATTTTCCTGATTATCAATTTGTAATTGCAGGTGCTCCAAGTCAGGATTTTAGTTTTTATAAACCTTTTATCAAACAGGATAATGTGGCTTTTATTTCAAATAAAACCTATGATTTGCTTAGCGTATCTACCGCTGCCTTGGTAACTTCAGGAACTGCAACATTAGAAACAGCCTTATTTAAAGTTCCTCAAGTAGTTTGCTATAAGGCTAATGCAATTTCATATCAAATTGCTAAACGTATTATTACATTGAAATTTATTTCATTAGTTAACCTCATCATGGATCGTGAAGTTGTTACCGAATTAATTCAAGGTGACCTCAACAAAAAGCGTCTTAAAAAAGAACTCAATCGTATTCTAGATGAAGACCATCGTATCCAATTTTTTATTGACTATTACGATCTAGAAAAAAAATTAGGTGGAAAAGGTGCCAGTGAGAAAGCTGCTAAATTGATTTTTGAAAGTTGTAAATAAGATTGTTGAAAACACATATGCCATCCTAAAATCAAACAAAAAGAATTATATATTTTTAGGCATTATTTACAATTCATGAAAAAAATCATCCTACTTATTGCGCTTTGCTTCTGCTTTACTAATTGCAAATCGTCTAAACGTATTGTTACAAAAAAACCTAGAACTACCAATAAGACTGAAAGGTCAACGACTCCTGTATTAGCTTCCGCAGAGGTGAAGAACATCATTGATTACGCTAAAACTTTTGAAGGGACGCGCTACAAATATGGAGGCACAACCAAAAGAGGAATGGACTGTTCTGGTCTTGTAGTCACTGCTTTTAAAAAAGAAGATATCATATTACCTCGAACAACAGCAGATTTATCAAAACGTGGTGAATGGATTGACGTTAAGGATGTTCAAGAAGGTGACTTACTGTTTTTTGCAACTAAGAAAAATAGTAGAAAAATTAATCATGTAGGTATTGTTACTCAAAGCAGACCAGGTTATGTTGAGTTTATACACTCTACCACGAGCAGAGGCGTGATTACTTCTAAATTATCAGAGCGCTACTGGTATTTAGCCTATGTTCAAGCAAGACGAGTGATGTAGTTTATTTTCTATATATAGAATATTTACTATATTGAGTGTGTGAAACCACTCAATACGATAATAATAAATTTTACATTGTTCCTAACATTAGGGATTACTCTGGCGTATGGACTGAAAATCCATTTCACCCTTTCATTCTTTGGTGTACTGTCTGGATTTTTATTGCTTTCCGTTTTTTATTTTATTCCTAAACGGCAATTTCAAAACCGCATCTGGTTTGGCTTTGCTGCATATATATCAATGATAGGTTTAGGAATATTTACCTATACTATTCACGATCAAAAAAATAGCTCAAAACACTACTCTAAAGTTTCCGATCTAAAAAAAGGGACAGCTAACGCCATTACATTTAAGATTAGAGAGCGCTTAAAACCAAGTGCTTATTACGATAAGTATATCATAGATCTGATCAAAGTTGATGATGAATCTGTAATTGGCAAATCATTACTAAATATCAAAAAAGATACGATACAAAACAACTATAATATTGACGATGTGCTTTTGATATATTCAGAATTCAAAATCATACCCAATCTGTTAAATCCAAACCAATTTAACTACAAAGCTTACTTAGAGAAACAATATATCTATCATCAATTAGTTGTAGATGAACATTCGATATTAACGTTAAGATCTCAGCAAAATTCCTTATTTGGTTATGCCGAACGATTTCGTCAAAAGATCAATAGGAAATTAAAAACCTACAGTTTTAAGTCTGATGAATTGTCCATCATCAATGCACTATTGCTTGGTCAACGACAAGACATGGATCAAAGCGTGTACAATAGTTATGCTAATGCAGGAGCAATTCACATATTAGCCGTTTCGGGTTTACACGTTGGTATTATCCTTTTCATTTTAAACGTCATCCTTAAACCCATTGAACATATTAAACATGGTAGAACAATTAAAATCACCAGTATTTTATTACTGCTATGGAGCTTTGCAATTATAGCAGGATTATCTGCCTCTGTTACAAGAGCTGTTACCATGTTCAGCGTTGTAGCCATCGCGATAAATTTGAAACGAACTACAAATATTTACAATACACTAGCCATTTCAGTATTTATTCTTCTACTCTTCAAACCCATGTTCTTATTTGATGTTGGTTTTCAAATGAGTTATCTGGCAGTTCTTTCCATTGTATCAATACAACCTTTAATTTATAAACTATGGCGACCAAAATGGCGGATTACCAATTATTTCTGGCAGATCCTTACGGTTACTATTGCAGCACAAATGGGAGTTGTTCCTATAAGTTTATATTACTTTCACCAATTTCCCGGTTTATTCTTTGTATCTAATTTAGCAATTATACCTTTTCTCGGATTGATATTAGGCTTTGGAATAATCGTTATTGTTTTAGCATTATTTGATATACTTCCTTCAGCAATAGCAGATACCTACGGAACTATTATTGGTGGGATGAATGATTTAGTCTCTTGGGTATCTGAACAGGAGCAATTCCTATTTCGCAATATTTCTTTTGAACTTCCACAACTTATATCATGTTATCTCTTAGTGTTAGCTTTTACATTACTGTGGAAAGCACCAAATTATAAACGCCTCATGTTTTTACTAATTTCATTGCTATTGACTCAAGGTGCTTGGTTTTATTCAACAAATAAAAACTCTAAAAATACTTTTGTAATTTTTCATAAAAGTAGATATACCATGATTAGTCAGCAATCAAACTCAACATTGAGAGTATATGACAATCTGGATAGCATTGCTACATTAAATGATAAGGTTATTACAAACTATGATATAGGTCATTTTATAACATCTATTGAACGGGACAGCTTACAATCTGTATACCAATTTCAGAATAAAACCATTTTAGTGATTGATAGTTTAGGAGTTTACAATGTGAAAAGGTTTCAACCAGATTATGTATTACTTCGGAATTCACCACAAATCAATATGGAACGTTTAATCGATTCTATTCAACCACAACTCATCATTGCTGATGGGAGTAATTATAAATCTTATGTAAACCGATGGAAAGCAACATGTACAAAACGAAAACTCCCTTTTCATCATACAGGTGAAAAGGGAGCTTTTATTTTAAATAAGTAAGTAATTACTCTTGAAATTCTGCTTTAAAAGCCTTGTAATAGGTATTAAATTCTTCTTGCGTTTTGATGTTCTTATAGTCATCAGTATGGAACAACTTCAAATACAACTCTATTTGTTGTGGTCTCATATAGCCGCTGATAGGTTGAATCACTTTGCCTTCTTCATTAAAATAAACGATAGTAGGATAAGCCCTCACACCTAGTGCGCGTGTTAATTCATGTGCACTATTACGACGATTTTTCAATTCTTCTTTATAATTAGCATTTTTATATGCTTTTCCATTGTAATTGACAACGGAGTTTCCTTCGCCGTTAAATTTTACCGCATAGTAATTCTTATTGATATACTCAACAACATCCTTATTGTGAAATGTGTTTTTATCTAACATCTTACATGGACCACACCAATTGGTATAAACATCCATCATTATTTTCTTTGGATTTTTCTTTTGAGCCGCTAAAGCTTCTTCAAAGGACATCCAATTAATTTCCTGAACCTGGGCTAAAGCAAATGTTGATGACATCAACACTACTGCTAATAATAATACTCGTTTTCTCATAACTTGATTTGTTGCAAAAGGTATACCGAACTTACAAAAAATGCTCCTAATTAGGAGCATTTTGGGTTATTTTAACGATTTTATTCGATTAACGAACATTATGCATTAACTTCTTAAGTAATGGATTTAAAAGTATTGAAAGAATTCCTACACCTATAGGAATTAGGGTAAAAATCAAGAAGAACGTCCCTAAAGAATACTCTTCTGATATTTTATCTATCATCCCTCCCATTTTTCCAGCAGCCTTTTGACCAACAGCAATAGCTAAGTACCAAACTCCAAACATAAATCCAATCATTCTCGCAGGCACTAGTTTACTCAAATAAGAGAGTCCAACTGGCGATATACACAACTCTCCCATAGTGTGCAATAAATATGCAAGTACAAGGAATATCATACTCACCGATGCTGTTTTTGCACCTGATGGGATTTCAGAAGCGCCATAAGACAATATAGCAAATCCTAAACCTAATAATATAAGTCCAATTCCATATTTCATCGCAGCACTAGGATTGTATTTGCTTTCCCACCATTTAGAAAATAGAGGTGCTAGTGTGATTATGAAAAATGAATTTAATATAGCGAACCAAGAAGCTTCAACTTCTGTAACATCAGCTGAAAGTTTAACATACAATCTGTAAATCACCAACACCCACAGACCAAGAAAAGCAATTGCCAAAATAATATTTGACAGACCAATTCTTGAAAAAGTCTTTTTTGCGAGTAACCAAAGTACCCATGTGATAATGATTAAAGGTATTGTAGTTAAAAGAGTATCAACAACACTAAATATGGTACCTGCATTACCTTCTAAGGTACGATCTGTAAAGTCTCCAGCAAATAGGGCCATAGAACCTAAAGATTGTTCAAAAAACGCAAAGAAAAACACCGTGAATACTCCAAAAATAGACACTGCTATAATACGATCTCTAACAATTGGAATATAGCGTATTATACGAATGACAAGTAAAATTAAAAACAATAATAACGCAACTAAAACCACTACATTAGTGCCGCTTAAACTTCCTACTTCAAATGGCAAAATATTGATGTCTCCTATTTTTTCGATTGGATCATTAAACAAATACAATAAACCGCCAATCGATGATAATACAATCAATACTTTATCAAATAAAGTAAATGGATTTAACTTTTCATCTACCTCAGCCTCTTCATGTTCAGCTGGGCTTTCTTCATTTATGTTTTGAGGTAACTCAACCTGATGTACTTTAGATGGTTTTGCACCAATACTCCCAAATAGGCTACCTGCCAACCAAAATTGCAACATCCCTAACATCATAAAAATTCCAGCCAGTCCAAACCCCCAAGACCAACCATAAGTCTCACCTAAATATCCACAAAGTAGCATACCAAAGAACGCACCTGCGTTAACACCCATATAAAAGATGGTATAAGCACCATCTTTTTTAGCCTCTTTACCTTTATACATTTCAGATATAATAGAGGTAATATTAGGCTTAAAAAATCCTGTTCCAATAATCAATAAAGCTAATCCGAGATAAAAAGTAAATGTTGTTTCTAAAGCCATAGAAGCATGCCCAAGTGTCATAATTATACAACCAATTACTACTGCAATTCTGTAACCAGTTATTTTATCCGCAATCCAACCACCAATAATAGGTGTTAAATAGAGTAAAGACGCATAGGTTCCAATCAAAGACAAAGCGTTTTCGCTAGACCAATCTAAGCCTGGATTATCTCCTATAAGAGGAGCGGTCAGAAAGTATACAAGAAGAATTCGCATTCCGTAGAATGAAAAGCGTTCCCACATTTCAGTAAAAAATAAAACAAACAGTCCGGCTGGATGACCAATGACTTTGTCTTTAAAAAGATTTTCGATATCTGTATTCATAGGAAATATATTTAGTTAGAAAAGAGAAGCCCTTATCCTGCTGCAATGAGCATAGCAAGGGCTTATATATGTGTTTACTAGTCGTTAATACTAGGATCTGCCAATTCATATGGTTCCTGCTCAAGCATTTCATGCTCATGGTCTTCTGCACCGTGAGTTAACTTTTTCAATTTTTTAAGGAATAAAATTAATAATAACCCAAAAGCAACTGTAAAGATTACCAACCATTTAAACGTAGCATATTCTTGTTCACTCTGCTGCTCTTCAAGTACGAAAGATACGCCATAGTCTTTCCCATCTCCTTTATTTCCAATAATCTGAGCTTTATCTTTATCTTTTTCGAAAACAAGTTTTGCATGGTATGGATTTGAAGCAGTCACATTATTCTCGGTTAGAGTAGTCATTAATTCGGCTGTATTTGAATCCTCACCTGAAGACAATTCAAACAACATATTAAGATCTGTGCCTGTTTCATATTCTTTAAAAACTACTTTACCATTCTCAGGATATACTTTAGACTTTATGCTAAAGTTTTTGTCTTGATTAATTGGGTAATCATAGATATCAACAATTTTCTTATCTAAATTCTTGATTTCCATTGAGTCCTTTGACATAAACGGTAACACCTCTTGCTTACTAACAACCATGGTTCCCTCAAAAGGTTCTAACTGAGCTGATTCACCAATACTACCAGCCAATTTATTTCCAAAACCAGTTGCTGCAAAATATACACCCATCATAATAGATGCATACTTTAAAGGTGCTAGTTTAGTAATGAATGACAGTGCCACAGGTGATGTACATAGCTCGCCTATAGTATGAAATAAATATGCCAAGAAGATCCATATCATAGCAGCTTTACCGAAGGTTTCTGCACTAGCTTCTTGAGAGGCAAACATCATAAAAACATAACCTAGTCCCATGATAATTGTACCTACTGCCATTTTAAATAGAGATGACGACTCTCTCCCTTTCTTCTTCCACCAAATCCAGAATCCTCCAATAACAGTTCCGAATATAATAATGTATCCAGCATTAAGAGATTGAAATACAGCAGCTGGAATTTCTGCAAGCGAACTCCAACCCGTTGTTCTGTCTACTTTTGCATCTGTGTAAAGATTCATCAATCCTCCTGCTTGTTCGAAAGCTCCCCAAAACACAACAACTATCAAGAAAGATATGAGTAATACAACAACACGATCTTTTTCAATTGTATTAAGTGGTCTTTTTGCTGCCAGACGTTCTTCCTCAGAAGCTTCACTACCTCCAGTGAACTCACCAACACCTTTTAAGAATTTTTGTCCCCAAATAAATACAATTTGACCAAGCACCATTCCTATTCCTGCTAATCCAAATCCATAGTGCCAACCATAATAATAAGCTACCAGACCCACAGTAATACTGGCTAAGAATGCACCAATATTAATTCCTATATAGAATATGGTGAAACCACTATCACGACGAATATCGCCCTCTTTATAAAGCCCACCTACCATAGTAGATATATTTGGTTTTAGACCACCAACACCCAAGATAATTAAAATTAATCCGGTGAAAAACGCCCAGTTTTGAGGAATAGCTAGTATTCCGTGTCCGAAACAAAGCAATAGTCCTCCAAGCATTACAGTTTTCTTTTGTCCTAAAAACTTATCAGCAATCCATCCACCAGGAATAGAAGCTACATATACCAACATTGTATACCATCCATATAACCAAATGGCATCCTTATTGCTCCAGCCCAGACCTGGATCAATTGCAGTGGCAGAAGTTGCCATGTATAGTACTAATATTCCACGCATTCCATAGTAAGAAAAACGCTCCCACATTTCAGTAAAGAATAGTACAAAAAGACCTACTGGATGTCCAAATAGCTCTTTACGATTTTGATTAACTGTTGCTGTTGACATATATTTATGATTATTAGTTAGTTTTTATCCTTTGACCTTGACTTGCTCTTCCTTTTCTTTAGTTGACATGTCACGTTCTTTTCCTAAAGTGTTATGAATGAAATTTGTCATTTTTTTGTACAAATGCAATCTGGTGTTTCCACCATAAATACCATGATTCTTATCTGGATAGATCATCCAGTCAAATTGTTTATCGGCTTGAATTAGAGCTTCGACCATTCTCATAGTATTTTGAACATGCACGTTGTCATCTCCTGTTCCGTGTATTAATAAGAAATCTCCTTTGAGTTTACCTACATGATTAATGGGAGAATTTTCATCATATCCCGAAGGGTTTTCCTGAGGTGTGGTCATGTAACGTTCTGTATAGATGGTATCGTAAAATCTCCAGCTTGTTACTGGTGCTACTGCTATAGCCATTGAGAACGTATCATTACCCTTAAATAAGGCATTACTACTCATAAAGCCTCCGTAGCTCCATCCCCAAATTCCAATATTATTCTCATCGATATATGAACGTTGAGCTAACTGTTTTGCAGCAGCTATTTGATCTTCTACTTCATATTTACCCAATTCGTTTTGAGTTACTTTTTTGAAATTAGCCCCTTTGTACCCTGTTCCTCTTCCGTCGATACACACAACAATGTAACCTTCTTGTGCTAAGTGTTGATACCAATAATCGTTAGAACCATTCCATCGGTTAGCAACCTGTTGTGAACCTGGTCCAGAATATTGGTACATAAATAATGGATACGTCTTATTCTCATCAAAATCTGCTGGCTTGATCATCCACATATTAAGTTCATTTCCATTAACCTTGATTGTGCTAAATTCTTTTTGTGAGGTTTTGTACTGTGCTAATTTTTGGGCTAGTTTATCATTATCTTTGATACTCTTGACCAAATTACCAGTCTTAGAATTATTGAGTGTATATTCTGGCGGATTTGTTGCACTTGAATAGGAGTTAATAAAATAAGTGAAGTCTGCACTAAATGATGCCGAATTGGTTCCTACGCTCTTCGTTAAGCGTTGCTTATTCTTTCCGTTAAGACCTATGGAATAGACGCTTCGGTTTATAGAACCATCTTCTGTAGACTGATAAAATATACGTTTAGATTTATCATTGTAGCCATAGTAATTCGTGACTTCCCATTCTCCAGAAGTGACTTGATTGATCAGCTTTCCATTTTTATCATAATGATAAATATGATTCCATCCGTCTTTTTCACTCGTCCAGATAAAACTATTATCCTTAAGAAATGTCAAATTGAAAGTCACATCAACATAGGCTTTATCTGTTTCGGCTAAAACCAAATCACCAACTAAACTTTCAGCATTGATCATCCAAAGATCTAATTCATTTTGATGTCTGTTCATGTATTGAGCACTCAATACATTAGAATCATTGGTCCATTTAATTCTTGGAATATAAAAATCGCTATACGTCTTATCTAGCTTTACTTCGTTAGCTTTATTCTTAGCCAGGTCATAGATATGTAGCGATACATCAGAGTTGGTTTCTCCTGCTTTTGGGTATTTAAACACCTGTTGTGTTTGATATAATTGCTGACCATAAACATCCATAGAAAATTCTGGAACATCAGTTTCATCAAAGCGAATAAAAGCTATTTTATCACTTCCTTTATTCCATTCAAAAGCTCTAACAAAACTAAATTCTTCTTCATAAACCCAGTCGGTAATTCCGTTAATGATTTTATTTTTCTCACCATCAAATGTGATCTGTTGAGTTTTACCAGTATTGAGATCTTTAACATAAAGGTTATTATTGAAACCATATCCTATTTTAGTTCCATCTGGAGAGAACGTTGGTTCTTGAATTTTATCCTCGGAAACCAGAGTTGTTGTATTACTTTCAGTATCATAGACAAAATATTTCCCTAACGTTGAGCGTCTAAAAATAGGCTCAACCTCAGTGGCAAGCAATACTTTGGTTTCGTCTTTACTAAATGTATAATTTGTAAAATATGCAATATCATTGATGTCGGCTGAATTTACTAAGGTTTTCACCTTGCTCAGTGTTTTGTAGTCGTAGATATCAATTTGAGACGTCCTATTTGCAAAATTTAATACCGAATATTGTTGTCCGTTCTTCATGGAATGCAGAGCATCCATTCGTTCGGTTCTAAAGCTTCCATCCCATATTTCCTCAAGTGTGATTTCTTTATTTTGTGCTGAGGCTAAAGCGGTTACAAAAAATACAAGAAGTGCAAAAGATTTCAATATGTTCATAGGGTTATTTTTTTGATAAAATAATGTCAAGTTTACTAAAAATAATGCAAAAAACCCTAACTATTGAGTGTTAAATGCGCAATATTATGCTAATGCCTCAATAATAATACCAAGAATAGTATCTTTGCAATTCGTATTTATGAGTCGTTAATTTTCGACGAATTTTAAATTTTAGTCCATGACCAAAACTATTACAGGCTTTTCCAAATTATCGAAATCAGAAAAAATCGATTGGCTTGTTAACACTTATTTTACCGATTCTACATCGGCTAAAACACTTTTAAAGCAGTATTGGAATGCAGATGAGAAGCTCCAACAGCTTCATGATGAGTTTATCGAAAACACCATTACCAATTATTACCTCCCACTTGGTGTAGCCCCTAATTTTTTAATTAATAATAAGGTCTACGCCATACCAATGGCCATTGAGGAAAGTTCTGTTGTTGCGGCTGCTAGTAAGGCCGCTAAGTTCTGGTATGATCGTGGCGGATTTAAAACTACAGTCTTATCGACACAAAAAATAGGTCAGGTTCACTTTATGTACCATGGTGACACAGATAAACTAGAACAATTTTTTGTTGCTCTGAAACCTAAGCTTATCGTAGAGGCAAAACCCATTACCCAGAATATGGAAAAACGCGGTGGCGGTATATTAGATATTGAACTCAGAGATAAAACTAAGGATATAGAAGGCTACTTTCAATTGCATGCAACTTTTGAGACCTTAGATGCCATGGGTGCCAATTTTATTAACTCATGTCTTGAGCAGTTTGCAAAAACACTTAAAGCAGAAGCACAAGCTTTTAGTTTATTTTCTTCGGAAGAAAAAGACATTCAGGTAATTATGTCTATACTTTCCAACTACGTCCCAAATTGTCTGGTGAGAGCAGAAGTGAGTTGTAAGGTGGAAGAACTTACTGAAAATGATAATATTTCGGCTCAGGAATTTGCAGAAAAATTCCTTCAAGCTGTTAATATTGCTGAAGTAGAGCCATTTAGAGCTGTTACTCACAACAAGGGAATCATGAATGGTATTGATGCTGTTGTTTTAGCTACAGGTAATGATTTTAGAGCTGTTGAAGCAGGTGTTCATGCCTATGCCTCTCGAAATGGACAATACACTAGTTTGACTCACGCTACAATAGAAGATGGTCAATTTAAGTTTTGGATGGAAATCCCTTTAGCTTTAGGAACTGTAGGTGGACTAACAAAATTACATCCTCTTGTAAAACTAGCACTTGAGTTACTTGGTGAACCTTCAGCAAAAGAACTCATGCAAATTGTTGCAGTGGCTGGTTTGGCACAAAATTTTGCCGCTTTAAGATCACTGACAACCACAGGTATTCAAGAAGGTCATATGAAAATGCATTTGATGAATATCTTAAATCAGTTTGAAGCGTCTTCTGAGGAAAAAGTAAAACTTGTAGAACATTTCAAAAGCAACACTGTTACACATAGTGCTGTAGTTGCTGAAATAGAAAAACTAAGACGCTAAATGAAAGGCTTCTACAGTAACGGAAAATTATTAATTACAGGTGAATACGTCGTTCTTGATGGTGCACTTTCTCTAGCTGTTCCTAGTGTATTCGGACAATCCCTAGACATAGAAAAAGGAGACAAAAATCTCTTAACATGGACCAGTTTTGATGAACAGGATACAGTTTGGTTTGAAGCTAAATTTAAATTAGAAAATAATCAGATTCTTGATCTGATTAATACCAATGACAAAACAGTTGCTAAGCGATTGTTACAAATACTAAGAACTGCTCAACAGCTTAATCCTGAGTTTTTAAATGACGCTCCTGGCTATACCATTTCTACTGAACTGGGATTTCCCAAAAATTGGGGATTAGGCACATCTTCAACATTGATCAATAATATTGCAAACTGGGCTCATATAGATCCTTATCAATTACTTGAAACTACTTTTGGTGGAAGCGGCTATGACATAGCATGCGCTTCAGCCAACCAAAGTTTAACTTACCAATTACTCCAAAATGGGCAACGAAACATACATACAGTAGACTTTGATCCTCCATTCAAAACGCACTTGTATTTTGTCCATTTGAATCAAAAACAAAATAGTCGTGAAGGCATAGCTCAATACAAGACTAATACTTCAGACACTTCGTTAGCTATTTCAAGAATAAATACAATCACACAAGAGATGATCAATTGTGAAACTTTAAATGAGTTTCAAAACTTGATTAATGAACATGAATTACTTATTTCAGAGATTATAAAACAAACACCTGTTAAACAACATCTTTTTAAGGATTTTAACGGCAGTATAAAAAGTTTAGGTGCTTGGGGAGGCGATTTTATTTTAGTTGCTTCAGAAGCCAACCCTACGTCGTATTTTAAATCAAAAGGATTTCATACGATACTTCCCTATTCAGAAATGGTTAGGAACTAAAAAAAGCTTCACAAAATGTGAAGCTTTTTTTAGTTCTTTCTCAGACACAGAATTCTAGTAAAATCTATATCTATTATCTTCAATGTCTGCAGTTTCTTTTAAAGCGTTATACACTTTAGTTTGAGCAGATGTTGTTCTTGCTGTACTTAATCGGTTAGCAATAGCCTGATAGTTATCCAATTTAGTAGCTTCGTTAACTTTAGTAACCTCTACTATAAATACACCTCTGTTTCCATCGATTAACCCAGAAGTTTCACCTTCTTTAAGTCCGAAAGCCACTCCTACAACCTGTGGTTCAGTACCTGCTCCAGAAATCGTTGGGTTTTTCATATTAACTGCTACAGCTGTATTTGCAACTCTATTCTGACTTTTAGCCACCTCATCAACAGTTGTTGCACTGATCTTTTCACGAATCATCTGAGCTTTCTTTTCTTTTCTAATTTCTGTCATTGCAGAGGCTGAGGCATTTTCTGGATCCATTAATCCTTCCTCACCAACTCTAGTCACTTGTACTACAGCATAACCTCCACCTGGAATAGTAAAACGCTTAAAGTCACCTACTTTAGTACCTTCTTCAAATGCCCAACGTACGATTGGTCGCTGACTTCCGATTCCTGGTATATTTTCGTCTAATATCGCAATCCCATTAACTGGTTTAACAGCTAGATCACGTTCTTTAGCCATTTCCTGAAAATCTCCATTTTGAATAGCAATCTCAAATTTTGAAGCGTCTGTAAAGACGTTATCTACAGTTTCTTCAGATGGTTCAATTTCTCTAGCTATTGTAGCTACTTTAACAACTTTTGATGATCCTTTCTGATCTAAAATCTCAATAACGTGGAATCCAAATTGTGTTTTTACCACATCGATATCACCAACATTGTTTTGGAATTCAAAATCACTAAACGGCTTCACCATTTGTGTGCTTGGGTGAAAATCATAAACACCTCCATTTTCAACACTTCCTTGATCTGATGACAGCGCAGTTACTAATTCTGGGAATTTTGAAGGATTAGCTTTCACAATTCTTAAAACACTATCTGCTGTTTTCTTTGCCTCTTCCTCTGTTTGCGTAACATCTGGAGCTACTCTTGTAGCACCAACATAAGGAATTAATATGTGACGTACTTTAACAGAATCTGGCTGCTGTCTTGTAGCAACCATTTTAGTTAGTTTCATTAAATTTCCATCTTTATAAGGACCGTAAACATCACCAACATTTAAGTTAAACAGTGTATCTACTGCTACAGCAGGCAATCCTGATTTCTTGATGAATGCATCAGCAAAACTCTGATCAGACTCAGCAACAAAATTTACGTAATTTGCAAGATCTGCTTCTTTAACCTGACTGAAAGGTTTTATTGTATCATTCTTTCCATTTTCAAACACAACCTTTCCATTGATATACTTATCAAAACTAGTCTTTAGAGCTTCTTCATCTTTTAAGCTTGGTACTTCCTTAAATTCTGCATACACGATATCACGAGTTGCTTCAACTTCAAACTTCTTTTTGTTTTTGTTGATGTAGTCTTTGATATCTGCTTTAGTGACTTCAACTAAGCTATCGTGAATAGTTGAGTAAGGAATATGAACATACTTCAGGTCTCTTGTTGAACTCTCGAGCATATAATCAACCTCAGCCTCATTTATAGTAGCATTAACACCAGCTTTAATCATATTGAAATAAGCTCTCTCTTGAGCAGCTACTGCTATTGATTTTTCGTTATTTACCCAATCATCGTAATTTAACTGAAATGTTCCAAGTACAGCTCTATCTGGATAAATCTCTTTCAAGTTAGCAACAAACTCAGTTAATTTATTTTCATCAAAAAGACCTGCTTCATTTTGAAATTCAGGGTATGACGAGAAGCTTTGTTGTAACAAATCTTTCATTTGATCTTCCTCAACACTCAAACCAAGCTCTTCAAACTGCGTGTTCATTATTGCACGACGTACTTGTTGATCATAAACTCTATTCATAGCCTGAGTAGACGAAGCATTAGAGCCCATTTGTCTTTGCATGGTCTCAACCCTGTTCATAAACTCTATTCTATTGATGTTTGTTCCATTTACTGTAGCCACTACATCTTGTGATCCACCAAATAATGCATCACTATTTTTGAATAGGTCTGTAAGTACAAATGAAAATAACGCTAGTGCGATGATCAAAATCAAAAACAGTGAACGTTGTCTAATTTTATTTAAAACTGCCATTTTAATGTATAATTTATCGAATAATAAGTGGGCGAAAATACCATTTTCTATCAAATAATAAAAGTAGAATTATGTTTTTATTATCGATTTTTTATAGGTTTCATCGATTGTTGGCTAAAGGTGAGAGTTTTTAGGTTAAAACACATAAAACATTAACAAAAGTTAAGTTGATCTTCTAATCTTCTTCAAGAATATGAAGCGATACACTATCAATTTTTGTTGAAGACACCTCCAGGATCTTAAACCTAAAGCGCTCAATAACAACCTCATCATCAATCTCAGGAATCCCCTCAGTTTCGTTAACAATTAAACCTCCTAGTGTTTCATAGGTTTCATCTTCTGGAAGATTAATCTTATAAGTTTCGTTAATATAATCAACCTCTAAACGTGCAGAAAACAAATAGTTTTCATCATCTATTTTTTCTTCTAAAAGCTCTACGCTATCATGTTCATCTTCAATTTCTCCAACAAGTTCCTCTACAATATCTTCAATGGTCATTATTCCTGCAGTTCCACCGTACTCATCAATTACCACAGCCATGCTCTTACGCTTTTTGGTGAGTATGTTAAGCACATCTTTTACCAACATAGTTGCAGGGACATAGACGACAGGTTTAGTTACAGATTTTATAGACTTTGGCTGTTTAAAAAGATCGAAAGAGTGAACATAACCCAGAATATCATCTATACTCTCTTTGTAAACTAAAATTTTAGATAAACCCGATTCTATAAATAGCGTGCTTATGTTCTTGATACTATCATTAACCTCAACCGCTGTTATTTCGGTTCTGGGCACCATAACCTCTCTTGCTTTTACTTCGGAAAACTCCAGTGCGTTTTGAAAGATTTGAATCTCACTATCTACTTCATCGTGTTCTTCAACAGATTCCATCTGTTCACTGATGTAGTTACCCAGTTCAACCTTGGTCATTGCCAGTTGCATATCTTCTCCTTCAGTTTTAAAGAAGCCTTTTAGTATTCTATCTGATATCCAAATTACAAACGATGATAAATACCAGAACAACACATAAAAAATGTAAGCCGGAAATGCAAAAATCTTTAAAAACGAATTAGCATAGATTTGAAAAAATACCTTTGGAAGAAATTCTGCAGTAAATAAAATGATAATTGTTGAGATGATGGTTTGTGTCAATAAACTCAAATCAGACAGCAAATAGTTGATTACCTGATATTGAGAGGGTAGCATAGATTGAAACCAATCGACCAGCACATCTCCCATTACAAAACCATAGATCACCAATGCTATATTGTTTCCAATAAGCATAGTTGCAATAAATTTTGAAGGTTTCTCAGTAAGCTTAGTTAAAATTCTTGCTAAAAAATCACCTTGCTTTTTTTCAATTTCAATATGAATTTTATTGGAAGACACATAAGCGATTTCCATTCCGGAGAAAAAAGCCGAAAGCAATAGCATGACAACAATAATAACAATGCTATAGTCCATGACTGTTACTTGTTTCTATTTTCGAATTTCTTTCTGAATTTTTTTCTGAAGAAAAACATAAATATTGCCAACCCGGCAAACAAGAAAGATATGATAACTCTAGTGCTATCAATACCAATATTTGAGATGGCATCCCAAACAAATAGCACAGCAAAAAACAGATATGCATATTGAAAAAACTGAAGTATTTTCATTTGATAAACGTATTAGTTAATACAAAGATAAAGATGTTTTTCGAACAATCTTAAGCAGATCAATCTTTTAGTATCCCTTGCCCTCGACCTTCCATGATGGTGTAGTTATTGAATTTGGAATCTGCATCAAAAATATCACCATAACCACTTCTAGATGATAAGGATTTTAAGTGTACAGGACTATTTGTAAACAACCATTCACGTTTCTGGTCATAATACATTTGTACTGCGAAAAGACTATCACGTTGTGGTGTAATTAAGACCACATTACCTTGAAGGTCGATTAGGTCTGTTGCGTTGTAAACTATCGCATAATCTGCAAGAACCACATTTTTTTGTCCGTCTTCATCATAAAGAGATAGACGAACACCATCTGGAAACTCAGAAAATGAAAAGTCTCGATTAGAATAATCTAACATTTTAGGGCTCTCCAAATTTGCAATGATTCTTCCTATAGAGTCTTCGGCTTCGGTATATTTTAAATTGATATTTTTTGCCTCACCAATAGGTTGATTTTGAAGGACACCTATTTTCTGGACTTCTTTTAGATCATTTTGACATGAAAAAAACATAGCCACAACAATTGCTGTGACTATGTAAATATTTCTATGTAAAATGTTTGTTTGCATTTATAGGTTTGGTACAGTTACGCTACCACCTATCCAACAACCAATCTTTATGGATTGTCCTGCATTACCTTTTGAAAATATTTCAGATTTGGTAGGTGCATTTGCTCTGTAAGAAGCTGCTGTTTTTTGAGCAACCGATTTTAAACTCGGGTCTACTTGTCCTGCTCTCAAAGCTTCCTGTGCAGCATACCAGAAGACTGCTCTTTGTTCGAATTGATCATTTCCACAGTTCTTTGCACTAGCAGCATACATAGCAGCAATTCTCAAGTGAGGTGTTCCATCTGAAGGATTTAATTTTAAAGCCTCTCTATAGTAAGTTCTAGCTGTACCATAGCTACCTCTTTTCTTAAATCCGTTAGCAATTCTCTTAGCTAAACGTGCTTTTTTGAAACCATCTTGCTCAAGATTATATGACTCTTTGATGTACTTATCACCTTCACTAGTTTTTCCTTGCTTGTATAATACGTTAGCCACAAAGTATTTTGTGTCAGCTGATGGTGCTGTTGCATCATAAGCTTTTACTAATTCAACATATAATGGATCATCTGTACACTCTTTATTGTACATTCTACTTACAGCTCTTTTTAACCATACTGCATCATTCTTGAAGCTTTCAAAATCTCTTTTGTACAGAGGAATTAAGTTCTCACAGTTAGCTAATTGACCTAAGTAAGTATCAAGACTTCCAGCTACTTTATCGTTAGCTTCTAATTTTTGCTGATAGTATCTCTTGTATTGTTTATCTTTTTTACCTAAAGTTTCTCCAGCTTCTTCTTTAGCAAGAATCTTATTTAAAGCTTTAGCGTATTTTTCGTTTAAGTTCTCCAACTGCTCATTTACATCATCATACTTGTCAAACACTTTTTGAAGCTCGAACTTTTTAGCTTTGAACAAGTCTACAGTTTTTGTAAAGTAAACATATAAGCCTTTAGTACTTGTAAAATTTGGTAAATCTTCGGTGTAAGCTTTATGAAATGCATCATAGATTTGCTCGTCACTAAGATTAAGATCTTTTTGATTTTCATACTTCATGACACCAACATCTTCTAGAACCTCACCTAACTTATATTTACTTGAAAAGTATTCTCTACCTTTATTTAATAATACCTCATAGTCTTCAATAAATGCAACTTTTTCTGCTCCTGAAGAGTTATCGATCTTATGTTTTAAGATCTTCTCTCCATACTTGTAAATAGCAATATTGAATTTTGGACATTTATTTCTAACTTTCATCCATGGCTCAAATGCCTCGTCATATTTCTTACTCTTAACATAGTCGTTCATCAACGTCAGGTTAAGCATACACTCTTCGTCTTGTTGCGCAAAACCAAAGTTTGTCGCCATGAACAAAGCTGCTATGATTAATGTAATTTTCGTTTTCATCTTCTTTTATTTTACGTTAGTTATATTTTCTTTTTTCAAACCATCTATCATTTAATGACAGACTTAAATTAACATTGAAAAAGTTTTCTTGTATGAGATTTTGGTTTGTTGTTCCTCTTCTTCCGTACTCAAAACCAATATTAGCATTTGAAAACACATTTCCAACTGGTAATCCTACTCCAAAAGATATGCCAAACTCATTTATGGTTTCATTATTAATTTCTAAACCTGTATTCTCAAAATGAACTCCAGCTCTGTAGGTAACTCGCTTCCAGTAACTTGAAAACGAGGAATAATCTGGAATAAAAAACCCACCAATAGATATATTAGAGGCGTTTACAAAATTAGCATTTTCTATTGAAACTATCGGATTTGAAAATTCACTTGTATTTTGAAGTGTATATTCTGCACCTAAAAACCATTTACGAGGAGCACCTATACCTGCTCCAAATGAAAACCTTGACGGTAACGTAAGGTCTGTATTGTCTAAGCCTTCACCCTCAAGATCTGCATCAACTTCATTGAGCACAAACTCCTGACCAGTTAGTTCATTAGTTACAATAGTTGCGAATGAGCGTTCATTAATAGATGATATGTTACTTTTAGGTGAATACGTCAATCCAGCTTGAAGCTCGAGTTTCTCGTTAATCATTGTTCTGTAGGTAAGCCCAATATTAAAATTAAGACCACTCAAATCAGAACGATTACTTTCTCTAGTTTGGTATTGCACAGGGTTACCATCTTCGTCATATACAAATTCAATCACACTGTTTTGAATGTTTCCGAAGTTATAATTCATATCAACACCTAAACTCAGTTTATCGGTGATTTTATAACCCATTCCAAAAAATGCTCTATTCACACCACCTTCTCCTCTATATCTGTTTTGAAGCACACCATTTTCAGTATCTTCTAGCTTGTAACCTACTGCTGTGTAGGGAACCAATCCCAAACCAACACCAAACTTACCTAGAGGCATTGATAATGCTAAATAATCAAAAGTTGTAGAATTTACCTTAGATTCTCCTGAATTAGCCTTTAAATTCAAGCTGCTGTGACTGGCTCCAACAGAAAATTTCACGGGACGACTTTCTTCGTTCCATAACTTAAGGTTAGGTCCTACATAGGCTCCTGGATTTCGTAAGTTGACATGAACACTATCTGTGTATATGCTCAATCCTCCCATGCTTCTGTTTTCAACAGTTCCTTTGAATTTTAGGCTTCCAATTCCGTAGAAAGAGTATGGTGAGGCAGTGCCCTCTTGAGCGTGGACATTTAAAGCAAAAAAAGCGACTAAAACTATGACAAGTTTTTTTATCATTATTGTGAGTTATATTCTAAAATGAAATTCAAACCCTCCAAAAGAAAATTTGAGTTGGCAAATATGCTATTTTTTAATTGGTTTGACAAGAATTTGGTATCTCCTCCTGTTAAAATAACTGTTAAATCTGGATATTTTTTAACATAATCATCAATAACACCATCAATTTCTTTTAAAACTCCAAAAACAACTCCTGAGTGAATCGAGTTGTTTGTCGTATTACCGATAATCTCATCGGGCATTTCAGTCTCTAGTAACGGTAAATTTGCAGTTAAATTATTAAGTGTTCGATATCGCAATCTAATTCCGGGTGAAATAGCACCTCCAAGATATTCATTCTTTGAGTTAATAAAATCGTAAGTAATACATGTACCTGCATCAATGACAAGCACATTGTTATCTGGAAATTGTTCTACAGACGCACTTACCAAAGCTATACGATCTACACCTAAGCTTTTGGGTGTAGCATATAAATTTTTAAACGGTAATTTTAACTCGTGAGATAGTTGTAGAACTTTTACTTTAGTTTCTAGAGCATTTAGATGAGACACTGTAAGACGGCCTACGGAAGAAATTATAGATTGGTTGATATCAGAATATTCCTTAAGAATATCGGATGCCATGGTTTCAAAATCATCCAACTCACCAATGATTTTCTCTTTTAGCTTGCTCTGGGAGTACACTGCAAACTTGACATATGTATTACCAACGTCAACAATTAAATTCATATCTATTTTAAAAGTGCTAAATCTACGAAATGAAGATTCATTATTGTGTAGCAATTAACCAAATTATAACATTATTTATGCTGAAATCAGCGATTTAAACCATGAAAGGCATTTTTAGTTTAAATTTTTATAGTTTCTTTTTGTGAATATTAAAAATGAGTCTATATTTGCACTCGCATTTTTATGCAACTGGTGCCTTAGCTCAGTTGGTAGAGCAAAGGACTGAAAATCCTTGTGTCCCTGGTTCGATTCCTGGAGGCACCACCATCAAAAACCCGATTCATTTGAATCGGGTTTTTTGGTTTCTGTAGTTACCTATTCATAGCATTATTCACAAGTAAACACATAGCAATAGAAAAGCATAAAGTAAGTTTAGCCCTTATTTATTGTAACCAAAGTCCATACTAACCTTTGGCTAGGAGTGATTAAATTGCTAAAAAAATTTATCGTGATACATTGCTTAATAGTTGAAGATGATAAAAATACAGTTGAAAGCATAAAAGCTGTAGGCCATGATATTTTTAAAATCTCTTTTGAGAACCTCAATGAAGATCAAGACAATGCTTTAAACACAATTTTAAAAAACAAGCCTGATATTGTAATAATAAATATTGAGTCTCCTAAAATAAATTTTATAGAATTTCTGTTTGAGATCAATCAGTTTAGTGAAAACAAACCCATTTTTATAGCGCTCTCCAATTCAAAACACAAAGCATATGATTCTTACAAATATGATTTTTCTGATTTTTTATTAAAACCACTAAGTGAATTATCGATAAGAAAATGCTTTTTAAAATATCAAAAAAAATATCCAACTAGAGATATAGAAACTATTTGTCTGAAATCTTATAAGGATTACCAATATCTAAATATTGATGACATTCTTTATCTGAGAGCAGATAATAATACAACCGACTTTTATATGGCTGACGGCAGAGTAATTGGTGCTTACAAAACACTAAAAGTCTTTGAGAACTTACTACCCAAAACTTTTTTAAGAATTCACAAAAGCTTTATTATAAACAAAAATCACATCACCAGAATTCACTATGGAAAATCGATGTGCATCATAAATAACGAACATAGAATACCCTTTACAAAAACATTTATATCTAATATAAACTTGATAAACACTTCATTATCGAAAAACACACTCATTACTTTAAATTAACTTCTCTATATAAAAGTAGCATTTCACTCATAGAGTAATAGTATTCACTAATACCAATCATTTTTTTTAGTTATAACTAGCAGACCTACCTAATTTGGTTCTTGAATATTCTTGCGTTACGAATCATAAACGCAACTATTGTGCACAATTTCAAAATAATACTGCTGTGTTTACGGCATACAAAACTATTGTAAAATCTTAAAATTTTGTACCATGAAAATCTTAAAACTTTTATTAGCCTTTTTTATACTTTCAACAATCACAACCTCTTGTACACCGCAAGCATTGGATGACAATCAAATAATAAATCCACAAGCAACAGGTAGTGAAGACAATACGGTTGATGACGGCAGTAAAGATTAAAACCCAAAACAAAAAAAGCCTTTAATAATATTATTAGAGGCTTTTTTTTTAGATTTGTTTAAAACCCAAATCCGTTGAAGTCTAATTGGTTAAATCAAATATTGTCTATAGTATTGTGTATTAGTTTTAGTACTCAATCCTGTGTTAACAATAAAGAAAAGATTAAACTAAACTCCCAAAATGAAGCCAGTGACAGTATTAGTATCTGGATTAAAGCCTCAAAAAACAAATCGTATTCTGTAGAACGAAGAAAACAATTTTTAGAAACTTCCTATCAAGAAATTAAGAATAGTAAAATTGATACTTTTCAAGTAAGAAATCTTATTTCTATTGCTTATCAAAATTTAAAATTAGGCGATACTTCACTATTCAAAAAAAGAAACAACGAAGCCTTAAATATTTCCCTAAAGTTAAAAGACTCATTTGCCATAGGAGACAGTTACTGGAATTACGCCAGTTACTTTAATAAGAAGCAGGTCTATGATAGTGCTTATTATCATTTTAATCTGGCTCACAAATATTTTGATAAAAGTGGCCATATATATGAATCTGCAAAGACACAGTACGGAATGGCTTTCATTAAAGGGCGTTTTAAAGACTATTCAGGAAGCGAAGTCTTAACCATTAAAGCCATAGAAAAATTCAAAAAAATTGAAAATTACAAATCTCTATATTCATGTTATGACCATTTAGGTCAATTGCAAAAGGGCATAAATGAATACGACAAGGCCTTATCTTATTACAATAAAGCCTTAGAGTATCTCAAAAAAATAAAAAACAACCAATCCCTTTATGAAGCAAGCCAGAATAATATTGCAAATATATATGTCAAAAAAAAGGAATATTCTAAAGCTTTGAGTTACTACAACAAGGTATTGACTAATGACACTTTAAAATCACAATATATAGATCGCTATGCCAGAGCACTTGACAATAAGGCGCATTGTAAACTTTTGATGAAAGATACCATTGGTGTGTATAACGATTTAAATAAAGCACTTCATATTAGAGATAGTTTAAATGACAAAGGAGGCGCAGTAATAAGTAAAATTCATTTAAGTCAATATTTTACGTTCAAAAAAGACACAACTACAGCAATAAGATTTATTAAAGAAGCTAATTCACTGGCAAAAGAGATAAAAAACAGTAGAGATTATTTAGAGAGCTTATATTTGATAGCAAAACTAGACACTAAAAATTCTTCAAAATACTTGAAAAATTACATTCAATTTAGTGATAGCTTACAAAATGTAGAGCGCAAAATTCAAAATAAGTTTACTAGAATTGCTTATGAAACAGATGAGTATATAGAAGAAACCAAACGTTTATCTCAAGAAAAAATATGGATCTCTCTAATAAGCTTTGGCGTAATTTTAATACTAACATTATTATACTCTCTGAGGATACAAAAATCTAAAACTGAGAAACTACTCTTGGAAAATGATCAGCAAAAAGCCAATGAGCAAGTCTATTTGATAGCCTTAAAACAGCAAGAAAAATTAGAAAACGAGAAAATAAAAGAGCGTAATAGAATAGCTGAAGAATTACATGATGGAATTTTAGGCAAACTATTTGGAACAAGGGTTGGACTTGGATTTCTGAATATTAATGCTGATCGACAAACAGAAAAAAAGCATCAATCTCTTTTAGATGAATTACAGACAATTGAAAAAGAAATAAGAGATGTTTCACATAAATTGAGTGAAAATCTCGATAGCTCACAAATCAATTTCACAGCAATGATTCGTCAGCTTGTCGTCAATAAAAGTAAAATTGGAAACTTTAAATATGACCTTGATTTTGATGACCACATCAATTGGCAAAAAATAGATGATGTTATTAAAATGAATCTTTACAGGGTTATACAAGAGGCTCTACAAAATATTGTTAAGTATGCGGCTGCTAAAAATATAGGTGTTAGTTTTATATTAAATAATAAAGATTTAAAAATAATTATAGAAGATGATGGTATCGGCTTTAAAACTAACCAAAAGAAAAAAGGCATAGGAATAAAAAACATGAAATCCAGAGTAGAAAAATTAAATGGTGTGTTTGACCTTCAATCCTCACCAAATAATGGCACTACAATTACAATACAAATTCCAATTTAAAACCGCATTAAGATGGAACATAAAACGTACTCAGTATTAATAGTTGATGATCATCCATTAATTACAGAAGCCTATAAATCTGCATTTAACTATTACAGCGATCAAAATGATTTTATATTGTTTTCTATTAAAACTGCTGAATCATGTGATGACGCTTTTAAACTAATAAATGATTATTTCACAAAAAAGAATGATCTTGATATTGTCTTCTTAGATATTAAATTACCTCCATCTAAAGATGGTAAAATCCTATCAGGTGAAGACTTAGGCTTGAGAATAAACAAATTATTACCTGACACAAAAATTATAATTTCTACAACATTAAATGACAACTATCGTGTACATAGTATTTTTAAAAGCTTAGATCCTGATGGTTTTTTGATAAAAAATGATATCACACCAAAAGATCTAGTCGAAGCAATCGATACCGTTATCAACGATCCTCCTCATTACAGTAAAACTGTTGTGAAATTACTTCGGAAACAGGTCACCAACGATTTCTTATTAGATAATATCGATAGAAAAATCTTGTATGAATTATCTATTGGCACCAAAATGAAAGACCTTCCAAGTATCTTACCACTTTCAATTGCGGGAATAGAAAAAAGAAAACGACATTTAAAACATATTTTTAATATCAAAAGTCCGGACGATAAGGAACTACTTCTAAAAGCCAAAGAGAAAGGATTCATTTAAAGGCTAATAACAAACACCAAAACAATTAAAAAGTAAGGGCAGTCCTTACTTTTTTTATGCCTATAATTCAGGATTTGGCAGAAGATTTGATTTATTTAGTAGAAAGTAAATTAATTATGAAAGACATAAAAAAAACCTTTACTACAATTCTCACCCTATTTATATTTAGCTGCTTTATCTCTGCTCAGGATTTTACTGGAATTGCTATTTACAAAACCTCATCCAAAATAAAAATGACCATGGATAGCACTGAGGTATCAGGTACTGATCAAAAAGCATTGAATGACATGGTAAAAAAATCAATGCAAAAAGAATACGAATTACGCTTCAACACAACCGAATCGATTTACAAAAAGATTGAAACCCTAAAAAAAGATGATGGTTCTCAAGGCATAGAGGTTATTGGCTTGGGCTCTGGAACCGAAGGCGGATTATACAAAAACATCAAAGACCTGACTTTAGTTGAGAATAGAGATTTATTTGGAAAACTATTTTTAGTTAGTGATACATTAGAAAAATACAACTGGCAATTAGTGGATGAATCAAGACAAGTTGGAGAGTACCTTTGCTATAAAGCGGTCTACACTAAAGAACATGACGGAAAACACGCTACAACGATAACTGCCTGGTATACGCCACAAATACCTGTAAGTAACGGACCTGCATCTTATTGGGGATTACCTGGATTAATTCTTGAAGCTGATAATGGCAGACTATCAATGATCTGCTCTAAAATTACACTGAATCCACAAGAAGAGATAGAAATAAAAGCACCCACAAAAGGAAAAAAGGTGAATGATGAAACCTATAAAAAAATCTACAATGAAAAGATCATGGAGATGCAAGAGATGTATAAATCTAAGAGAAAAAAGAGTAAAAACTAAACCTGAACTCATTCCTATTTCATGAATTAACCTATACTATGAAGAACACGATTGTCTTTCTAATTATTCTAATATGTACTATTAAAATATTACCAGGACAAGACAAAGTGGTATTAACTGGAAAAGTACAGGACTCTTTGAGTCAACCTCTTGAATTTTCAAATGTTGTCATTTATAAAAATAAATCAACACAAATTTTTACATATGCAATTACAGATGAATACGGCAAGTTTAAGGTAGAAACTTTCAAAGACAGCTCTTACACTCTTAAGGCAAGTTTTATAGGTTTTGAAAATTATATTTATCATTTTAAAAGCGTTAAAGATGATTATAAATTAATTACGCTCAATGAAGTAAAAGACGCTTTAGATCAAATCACCATTGTTTATGATCTTCCCGTTAAAGTTTCAGGTGATACTATTTCATACCGAGTTAATGCCTTCACAAATGGTAATGAGCGTAAATTAGAGGATGTTATCGGAAAGTTACCTGGCTTTGAAATTGATGACGACGGAAACATTAAGGTTCAAGGAAAAAAGGTCAACAAAATTATGGTCGACGGAAAAACATTCTTTTCAGGAGACACAAAACTAGCAACCAAGAATATTCCTGCAGATGTCGTTGAAAAAATAAATGTTCTCAATAACTTTAATGACATAAGACCAACAGCTGGTCTTCAAGATAATGATAAGATAGCCTTAGACATCAGATTGAAAGACGGAAAGAAAAATATCGTGTTTGGATCTGTTGAAGCTGGTTTAGGAACACACGAACGCTATAACAGTCATGCCAATATTTTTTATTTTAATCCGAAGATAAGTATCAATTTCATAGGAGACCTTAATAATATTGGTGAACAAGCTTTAACCTTTCAAGACTATTTCAAATTTAATGGAGGATTTAGAACTGCTGGTAAAAAATCATCATTTAATATATCATCTGATTTATTAGGATTAACGGGACTTCAAGACAACAAAGCACAGAATTCTATTTCAAAATTAGGGGCATTGAACTATAATTTCAATCCAAACAAAAAGCTGAGTTTTTCAGGATTTTTAATTCATTCTGAAATTGATTATGACTTACTTTCAGTAGCTCAAAAAAGCTATATCAGAGAAGACGATAACAGTTTTGAAAGTCTAAGCTCTAGGATACATCAAAAAAGCAGCTCTGACCTTATTAAATTATCTGCGAAATACATTCCTAACAGCAAATTACATTTTCAATACGATGCCTTATTCAATAATACTTCTTTATTAGAGGAAAGTGCTCGAAACTCCATATTTGATGATGAAGAGAATAATATAGACCAGAACAAAAAGAACAGACCTATGTCATTTCAGCAGAAATTAGGTATGTATTATGCTCTAAACGAAAAAAACATTTATGCCCTTGCTATGACTCATGGTCATAAAAACCAGAGAAATCCGTTACGCCTTTTTTCACAAGATAGACTATTTAATACAATCATACCCTTTACAGATTCGGGAAACTATAATGTACTTCAAAATTTAGAACAGAAAACCAATAGCTTTAGTACTGCATTAAATTATTATTATGTAATAAATCCTCTAAACCATATTAATATTAATTCTGGAGTAGATTATAACTACCAATGGCTTTCATCAAACATTGTTCAAAACACAGGCGAAAGTGAGATTGAGTTTGATGATTCAAATCTTTTAAATCAGACCAGATATAACTTCACAGATATTTACATTGGAGTGACATACCGAACAAAACTTGACAAACTTACTATAAATACTGGATTGGCACTACATAACTACAATGCAGAAAATGAGCAAATTCTAACAAGTTTTAAAATACATAAATCTTTAATCCTACCCAATATAAAATTGAGGTATGATTTTAAAAAAACTAGAAACTTAACACTAAATTACGATATCAACCCTGAGTTTTCTGATATTCAACGATTGACCCAAGGATTGGTTATCAAAGATTACAATGCACTATTTCAAGGAAACCCAGAGTTAAATAATGCTATATATCAAAATTTCAATTTAAGCTATTATGATTTCAATAGCTATAACTTCAGTAACTTATATGCAGTTTTATCCTATCAAATTAAAGAAAACGACTTCAATAACACTCTCACTTATAACGATATAAATAGCATATCTTCAACCGCAAACATTTCTAGCCCGAATAAAGTATTTTCAGGTTTTGTAAATTATGATCGACGTTTTAAGCCTGTAAAAATTAATGCCTCACTAAGTATTTCAGTATTAGATTATAAGAGCATATTACAAGAATTATTTGTAGATAATCAATCCGTATCGCAAGATTACAAAGTATCTGTTGAAACACGTATGGACAACTTTCCAATTATTGAATTAGGTCTGAGAACATTATTTAATAACTACAAATCTGATGCAATTGGTAATCAATCCTATTCGTCAACCAGACCCTTTGCTAATATCGAACTTTCATTTCTAAAGGATTTTATTTTTACAGCCGATTATCAATATACATTCTACAATAATAACACTAACAATTCTACAATAGAATACGACTTTTTAGACGCTAATTTATTTTACCAGAAAGAAGGAAGTGATTTTGAGTTCAAGCTCTCAGGAACCAACTTACTAAATACCTCTGCGATTAGGAATGATGCATTCTCTGAAAACTTCATAAGTACCTCTCAGTATTTTGTACAACCACGGTTTTTGTTGGCTAGTATTATTTACAGTTTTTAATTAGATGGATTTCCCTTACTTATTGTGAGGATTATCTTTCTTTATTGTTTAAAAAAACGTATAATTTTATAACTCTAATCTTTTACAAAACAACATGTTATGGAACATTTAAAGAGTTACGAATTAACATCACCTGAATTAATTTTTGGCGGCGAAATATACGGAACAACAGCTACAATTTATGGTGAATACTATACAGATGTGTATGATTCTGACACAGGAAATATTCGTTTCAAACCTGCATTTTAATAGGTTTAAACTAATAAGTATGAAAAAGTTTACAAAGTTTAAAATTGAAAATACCAACTTGATTTTTGGAGGCGATCATTTACCTACAGAATATCCATACGGGACAGATGGTATTGGAAAAGACTTTTATGACGATGTTGCACATGCACTTGTGTTTATAGAGCCATAATCATTAGTTCAACCAATTTTGAACGCATAAAAAGACAATTTTATTTATTAGATCGTCTGTATATTCTATCTAATAAAATGAAAACACACATCAATAAATCGTATTTAAAATGTTAAGAGTTTTATTAATACTATCCATTACGCTTATGAGTTCAACTCATTTGATGGCACAAGAGTTTAATTATAATCCAAAAAATGAAAACAACGTTGATGACATGAGTTTCAATTTAGCAAAAACGATACTTGAAGAAACTTCTTTACAAGTAAATGAAAATAATGGTAAGCTGAATTATGCCAATTTATGGAATATTGCCGTGGCTTATAATCTTCTTGGTAAAACTGCTGATGAAATTATACCCATTTTAGAACGAAGCAAGAAAAAAAATCCTTACAGCTTTTCGTTGATTTTCACAGAACCTATGAATATCAAAGAGAAATGGCTAAGATGCTTTACTAATGAGGAATACGACCGATGGTATATTGAAGCGCAAAATACTGTAGCGAAGCACAAAGCCTTAGCTGAAAAAACAAAAAAGCCTTTTAATGCCAATCAAAAATATGATCCTGAACTTATTAAAGCCATAACTGAAATCAAGTTAGCCGATTCTAAGTTTCGTGACGCTGGCGACATCAATATGGATAAGCAGCGGCTTATAGATAACGAAAACATGGTTAAAATTGACGCTTTACATGACAAATACAACTGCTACATTGGGAAATCTATGGTAGGAAAAGACTTGTCTTATGTAATGTGGTCTGTAATTCAACATTCAAATTTAACCTTTATGGAAAAATATTTACCCGTTGTAAACAAGGCTATTCTGGATAAAGAATTAGACAAAAATGTTATTAAGATGCTTGTAGACAGAATCTATACAATAAAGCATGACAAACAGATTTTTGGTTCTCAATTAGGCGTTGAGATAGCTACAGATACAGAGGCTCTAGCACTTAAAGAGAAATATAGCTATAAACCATCTAATGTAGCCAAAACAAAAAAAAGAAAGAAACAAAGTTTTGATGCTTGGTTCAATCAAGACTAATATAAATTTAAGGAGTAACCTGAAAATCCTAAAAACAGAGTAAGGAAAATTTAATTTAACGATTCAATATGGAAAATTTCAATGAATTCGAGCTACAAAATCAGGAAATGATTTTTGGCGGTGAACACCAAAAAACACGTTACACGCATGACAGTGGGTCAAGTGGTAAAGACCTCTATGACACAGATGCTCATACAATTGTTTATTTTGAGCCAGATTCACCTTGATTTAGGTTAACATTAAATGCAAAAGATATAAATAGTGTTTTACATAAGCCTGTTTATATCTTTTTTCTTTTATTGATATGATATATATAATTTCAGAAAAAAAAGATTTAGTAACCGACTTAGTTATTGAGTGGATCACAACTAAAAGAAAACAATTCAAACGATTTAATGATGATGAGTTCGTCAAAGATCATAGTCTATTAAAATCCAATGTCAGTAAGTTATGGTTAAGACGCGGTACATTTAACGTTATACCTAATAAGATCTTTAGTGATTTTTTCAATAGAATTCATATTTTAAATTATTTAAACAGTGAGGTAAGAGAATATAGTATATACTTAGAGTATGCTTTAAAAAAACAATTAGAAGACAACTACATTGGATCATTTACCAAAGAGGTCTCTTCCAATAACAAACTCATCAATCTAGACATAGCAAAAAGTGCTGGTTTCAAGACACCAACAACACTTATTACATCATCAAAAAAAGAACTAATTGAATTTTATAATACTCACAAGTCAATTATAACAAAAGACTTAAGAGCTCCTGTAAACATAAAAACTAGACACAAAGCACTAATATCAACAGGCGTAAAATTAGTAAACGATCAAATGTTAGCTAAGCTGAAAGAGTATTTTGCGCCCATATTCATTCAAAAATATATTGAGAAAAAATATGAAATAAGAGTTTTTGTGTTTTCCAAAAAAATGTATGCTATGGCTATTTTTTCTCAAAAAGATGAGCAAACCAAAATTGATTACAGAAACTATAATACAGTAAAGCAAAATAGATGTGTCCCTATAAATTTGCCTAATAATATTCAGGATAAAATTTGGGCATTTATGTCCAAAACTCAAATGAATACCGGTTCAATTGATTTAATTGTAACACCTGAAAATGAATTCTATTTTTTAGAAATAAATCCTATGGGGCAATTCCATTGGTTATCTGCAAATTGTAATTATTACATTGAAAAAGACATCGCAAATTTTTTAACAACATGACTAAAATAAAATTCAACTCAATAAAAGGCCATTTTCCATTAACGATTCAAAACGCTAAACTTGTTAATAAAGTGGTCCCTATATTCTCAAAAGGTATTGTTGCTTCAAATTACCAAAGCAATAATGTAAATCAGCAACAATTTTATAAACCTATTTCCAAAATATTACAATTTTAATGACCAAAGAAGTTCCTGTTTTATATGCCAGTTGTATTCCTGTTAAAGGTGCAGCTAAAAGTATCATTTGTGATCTACAAAGACAAAACTATGTTCATATCCCTAATGACTTGTATAATATATTGACTGAACATTCAGGTAAAAGTTTAGAAGAGATAAAAATCTTTTATGAAAATAAATATGATAACATTATTGATAATTATTTTCAAATCTTATTTAAACATGATTTTGCTTTTTTAACTGATACTCCAGAATTATTTCCTAAACTACAATTAGAATGGCATGAACCCTTTGAGATTACAAATGCTATTGTAGATATTGATTCATCATCAAAGTTTGAATTAAATACGGTTTTAAACCAATTAAGTAGCTTAAGTTGCAAGTTTGTTCAAATTCGATTCTATCGAAACACGTCCATAAAAGAAATAGAAAACATCTTTAGATTCTTAAATACTGTAAAATCAAATTCAATTGGAATTGAGCTCTTAATTCCATTCAACAAAAGCCTTAATGACACTAATTGTCTCCTACTCTTCAAAAACTTTAAAAGATTAAACTCGCTAATTGTATATAATTCTCCTCAAGGAAAGAGAATCAAACCAATAGGAAATTCTAAATATTATATAAATACTGGAGTTGATATTACTTCGGAAAAACATTGTGGCTGTATTGATAAGTCCCTATTTTCAATAAACATAAAAGTCTTTAGCGAATCTCAGAAATTCAATTCTTGTTTAAATGGTAAAATTTCAATCGATAAAAATGGAGATATAAAAAATTGTCCTTCAATGCCTGATTCTTTTGGTAATATAAATACCAATTCATTAGAGCAGGCAATTTTAGATAAACACTTTAAAAAATACTGGAATCTTAACAAAGATGATATCGACATCTGCAAAGATTGTGAATTTAGATATATATGCACAGATTGCAGAGCCTATGTTGAAGATCCAGAAAACGTCAAAAGTAAACCCTTAAAGTGCGGCTACAATCCCTACAAGGGCGAATGGAAAGATTGGAGTGAGTCTAAATTAAAGAAAGAGAGCATCACATACTATAATTTATAAAAGCATTACCCATATATGAGTTTAAAAAAATTCCCTTTCTACAAGCAAGCAGATTTTAAAGATTGCGGACCAACATGTTTGAAAATTATCGCAAAATACTATGGGAAAATAATAAACATCCAAAAACTTAGAGATTTATCTGAAACCACCAGAAGCGGAAGTAATCTTAAAAACATAGCCAATGCAGCAGAGAAAATAGGGTTTAGAAGTTTAGGTGTTAAAATTAGCTTTAAAAAATTGGAAGAAGCAACTCTTCCTTGTTTGGTACATTGGAATAAAGTGCATTTTGTGGTATTGTATAAAATTAAAAATAACAAATGTTATATTTCAGATCCAGCACATGGTAGATTAGTATATTCCAAGAAAGAATTTATTAAAAGATGGATTGGAAATAACGCAGATGACACAACACTTGAAGGTGTGACTTTATTATTAGAAACAACACCCAAATTTTATAAAGAAGAAGGTATTAACGATACTGATAATCCAGATTTTGGATTTTCATTTTTATTCAAGTACATCTCAAAATACAAGTCGTTTCTAATAAATCTTATCATAGGATTAATAGCTGGAAGTTTAATTTCATTAATATTTCCCTTCTTAACTCAAAGTATTGTAGATGTTGGTATCAGAAATTACGACATACATTTCATCTATCTAATACTATTGGCTCAATTATTCCTTTTTATGGGAAGAACCGCAATAAACATCCTAAGAAGTTGGATTTTATTGCACTTAAGCACACGTATTAACATCTCATTGATATCAGATTTTTTTATAAAACTCATGAGTTTACCAATTTCATTCTTTGATGTGCGAATGACAGGAGACATTCTTCAACGAATAAATGATCATAAAAGAATTGAAACCATTCTAACTTCCTCTTCGCTTAACACTTTATTCTCAACTATAAATCTTATCATATTTGGTGGAGTCCTAGCCTGGTATAATGGATACATCTTTCTCATCTTCATCATTGGTACTGTGTCCTATTTTTCGTGGGTACTTTTCTTTTTCAAAAAACGAAGAGATCTCGATTATAAACGCTTCTCTCAAGTTAGTCAGGAACAGAGTAAAGTCATTGAACTCATTAACGGAATGCAAGAAATAAAACTACATAATGCCGAAAAACAAAAACGATGGAATTGGGAATATTTACAAGCCAAATTATTTAAAATATCAATCAAAAGTCTCGCATTAGAGCAATATCAATCTGTTGGTTCATCTTTCATCAATGAATTAAAAAATATTCTAATTACTGTTCTTTCCGCAAAACTAGTAATAGATGGTGAAATCACCTTAGGAATGATGCTAGCCATAACATATATTGTCGGACAATTAAATTCTCCTGTTGGACAAATCATTAATTTTTTAAAAGAATGGCAAGATGCAAAAATATCCCTAGAGCGATTATCAGAAATACACAACAAAGAAGACGAAGAGCAACAGGATATAGACAAAATAAATGACATCCCAATTAATGAGGTTTTAAACGTCAATAATATTTCGTTCAAATATGTTGGCTCCAGTAAAATAGTTCTTAAAGATTTAACGCTTCAAATTCCAGCTAATAAAGTCACTGCTATAGTAGGTGTAAGCGGAAGTGGTAAAACAACGCTCATGAAGCTACTTTTAAAATTTTATGAAACAACTAAAGGAAACCTAACCTTGGGTAATATTGATTTAAAAAATATATCACAAACCTCATGGAGAGAAAATTGTGGTGTGGTCATGCAAGAAGGGTATATTTTTAGTGACACGATAGCTAATAATGTTGCAGTAGGCGTAGATCAAATCGATAAAAACAAACTTAAAAACGCTTTAAAAACGGCATGTATCCAAGAGTTTGTAGAGAGTTTACCTTTATCTTACAACACAAAAATAGGTATGGAAGGCATTGGCTTAAGCACAGGTCAAAAACAACGAATTTTAATAGCCCGAGCTGTATATAAAAATCCAAAATTTTTATTTTTTGACGAAGCAACATCGTCACTTGATGCCAATAATGAAAAGAAAATAATGGAAAATCTCAATCTATTCTTTGAAAACAAAACTGTAGTTGTTATTGCACATCGCCTTAGTACTGTTAAAAACGCTCATCAAATCATTGTTTTAAAAGATGGAAAAGCCATAGAAATTGGACCTCACGATGAATTAGTGAAACTGAAAGGTGATTATTATGAATTAGTGAAAAATCAATTAGAATTAGGAAAATAAATGTCAGATTCAGAAAAAAAAGATATTAAATCGATAGAAATTATTCCTCCAGAAGGAAAGGCTTCTATGGGATTTACCATCAAAGGAGAGGATGGTAAAACCATAACTGTAACCAACCCTAAAATTATAGTTAAACAATCCCCAAATGAAGATATAACTCTTAGAGATGAAAATGTTCAGGAGATACTTACAAGTGCTCCCCATTGGATGATACGATGGGGTAACATACTATTTCTAAGCTTAGTCCTTCTCATTTTATTCTTAGCTTGGTTTATCAAATACCCTGATACCATAAGCGAAAAAGTTAGTATCGAGCAAGAACTAAATAGTAATACTCATGTTGGATATATTACCTCTAAGAATTTTACTTTTGAAAAAGTTAAAAAGGGACAAATCGTACAATTATCTTTACTTGTGTATCCTGAATATGAAAATGGTGTTGTAATGGCTGTGGTGGACACCGTATTCTGGAATAAACCCTTAAAGCAATATGAAGCAAAAATTAGTTTACCACAAGGGTTAACTACCACCTATGAAGTAGATATAAACCCAAACACCAACTTGGAAGCTCAGGCTAAAATCATCCTAAAAGACAAACGTTTGATTGAACATATTTTCAATCTTAAATAAATCCATCTTAGCATCATAAAAACATGTATTTAGTTGAACCCCTGAATCATTTTCATAAAACACCGATTTGAAAGAATCGGTGTTTTTGATTTTATAGCACCTTAAACGTATCATATATAATAAATCTGTATTTTAGTAAAGCATTTGACGATTAGCAATGACTCACGAATTTAAAGATATCGTATACCAGGCAAAGACTAACCAACAAAATGGATTGAAAAACGTCCTTGCAACTGTGGTTTTTCTTGAAGGGTCTTCTTACAGAAAACCAGGAGTGCGGATGCTTATTTCTGAAAATGGAATACTGACTGGTGCTGTTAGTGGAGGTTGTGTTGAAAGTGAAATTAACCGTCGTGCACAATCTGTTTTTAAAGATGATAAGGCAAAAGTCATGACCTATGATGGTCGTTATCGATTGGGATGCGAGGGTATTTTATATATTCTTATCGAACCTTTTACCATCTCTGATGATTTCCTAAAAGTTTTTCAGTACACTTTGAACACGAGACAATCGTTTACAATAACATCATATTATAAAAAGGAAGATGGTGCTTTTGGTGACTTTGGAAGTGTTTTTTCCATAAACAATGACACTAATTTTTCATTTTCCGAAGCATACAAAACAAATGACATAAGTCATCTAGAATACTTCTCTCAAACACTACAGCCTAGTACCAGATTATTGATTATTGGAGGTGAACATGATGCTGTAAAGCTATGTAGCATGTCTAGTTTATTGGGCTGGGAAGTTGATATCATCACTTCTATAAAAGACCCAAAACAAATCTCTGATTTCCCCGGAGCTAAATCAGTTTCAGCTCAAACTCCTGAAATTGTAAATCTCGAAATTGACACTGAAACGGTTGTTGTTTTAATGACACACAACTATGTTCAAGATCTAAAGTATTTACTCAAATTAGAACCCTTACAACCTAAGTATATTGGAATATTAGGATCATCAAAACGAAGAGAACAATTAAAAAATGAGTTGTTTCACTACAATCCAGAACTTTCTGAAGACTTTCTGAAAAGCATCTATAGTCCTTCTGGTCTACATATTGGAGCTATCACTCCCGAAGAAATTGCTCTATCCATCTTAGCTGAAATACTATCAGTAATTAGAGGTACTCAAACAGTCTCGCTTAGAACACTAAAAGGTAAAACACATTTTAGCAAATGACAGTTGCCATCACAATCTTAGCAGCAGGAAGTTCTTCTCGAATGAAAAAAATAAAGCAATTATTACCCATTCAAAACAGCACTTTATTAGGTATAGCCATTGAAAATGCATTGCAATCTGATGCTGATCAGGTGTATTGTGTTTTAGGTGCTAACGCTGATTTAATCACTAATTCAATACAAAACTCAAATATTAAGATTATATACAACCCGAAGTATTCTGAAGGCTTGAGCTCAAGTATCATTGCAGGTATTGAGTATATGTCATCCAAACCATTTGATGCTACACTGATCATGCTTGGAGATCAACCAATGGTAGATTCAGAATATCTAAACAAGTTAATTATAAATTTTAAAGGGAATCCATCTCAAGTCGTTGCTTCAGAATATTCAGATAAAATAGGTGTTCCTGCTATTTTTCCAAAGACATTTTACAATCAGCTATTACAACTAAACGGCGATAAAGGAGCAAGTCTTCTTTTAAATTCTGAAACGATAAATATCAAAACTGTTACAGGAAGTTCTTTGGTAGATATTGATACAGAGGAAGATTACAACAGTTTTATCAATTCTTTATAATTTATTTATTTGTTTATAAAATGTTATAGTCAGAGCATTTCAGTTAAATATTTTTTAACTTTAGCTAAATATCTAACAATCATGGCAATATTTAATTTAAAGATCAACGGAAAAAAAGTTGATGTAGACGCAGACAAAGACACTCCTTTACTTTGGGTACTTCGCGATAAACTTAATCTAGTAGGTACAAAATTTGGATGTGGAATTGCGCAATGTGGTGCTTGTACTGTTCATTTAGATGGTACAGCAGTGAGGAGCTGTTCGCTACCAATATCTAGTTTAGAAGATGCAAATATCACTACCATTGAAGGACTTGCAAAAGATGAGTTGCATCCTGTACAAGAAGCCTGGAAAGAACTTGATGTACCTCAATGTGGTTATTGCCAAGCTGGTCAGATTATGACAGCCACCTCTTTTTTAAAAGAGAATCCTAGTCCTAGCACCCAAGATATTAGAACCGCAATGAATGGGAACCTCTGCAGATGCGCAAGTTATAATAGAATAGAAAAAGCTGTAGCACTAGCTGCAAAAAAAATGTCATAAGCTAAATATCATGGAAAACTCAAACAAACTCACATTTAGCAGACGTAATTTCATTCGTACATCTGCGCTTGCCACTGGAGGAATGATTATTGGATTCAATATTCTTAATGCATGTAAAGAATCTGCCGTTCCAGCAGTAGATGTCTCAAAATTAAATTTTCAGGACTTTAATGCTTTTATAAAAATTGCTGAAAATGGCTATGTAACCATATACTCACCAAATCCTGAAATTGGTCAAGGCGTTAAAACCTCAATGCCCATGATCATTGCTGAAGAACTAGACGTTCCTTGGGAACATGTTAGTGTCGAACAAGGCGCATTAGATACTGAAAATTTTACCAGACAAGTAGCTGGAGGCAGCCAGTCTATCAGGTTTGGCTGGGATGCACTCAGACAAACAGGAGCTACAGCTAAACAAATGTTAATCAATGCTGCGGCTGCAAAATGGAGCGTAGATGCATCTTCCTGCTCTGCTGTAAATGGCATTATTAAAAATGGAAATGGTGATGAACTTGGTTACGGTGAAGTGGTTAACGAAGCTGCACTTTTAGAAGTTCCGGAAGATATTACTCTAAAATCACCTAAAGATTATAAAATTATAGGTAAGGATGCTATAAATGTTGATATCGATAAGATTATTACAGGAAAACCACTTTTTGGATTGGATTATAAAGTGGATGGAATGTTATACGCCACAGTGCTCAGACCACCTGCTTTCGGACAAGTATTAGAATCATATGATGCTTCTGAAGCTAAAGCTCTGCCTGGTGTTGTAGATGTCATCACTATTGGAGAAAAAGCGCGACACTACTTAAATCAGGATAATTTTGATCCATCTGCTCATTGGAGTGTTCGTTTAAGCGAATCAGATAAAGTGGTCGTCATTGGAAAAACCACTTGGGATGCTATTAAAGGAAAAAAAGCCATAAAAGCGGTATGGAAAGATGAGTCTCCAACGGAGAGCTCAGAGACACATGATAAGGCATTGAATGATCTCTTAAATGGAAATAAATTTGATACTAGAAGATCAGATGGTAATGTAAAACAAGCTTTTGCAAATGCCGACAAAGTGATTGAACGCGTTTATGAATCTCCTTTCTTACCTCACAACTGTATGGAGCCAATGAACTTTTTTGCAGATGTAACCAATGACAAAGTGCATTTGGTTGGTCCAATTCAAACACCTGAAGCAGCAGCTAAGGTTGTGGCTTCGTTATTAAACCGTAAACTTGAAGACGTACATGTAGATATGACACGAATGGGTGGAGGTTTTGGAAGGCGTCTCTATGGTGATTTTGTGTATGAAGTTGCTGAAATTGCCGATAAGTTGAAACAACCTGTTAAATTGATTTCTACTAGAGAAGACGACATGACTACTGGTGTTTACAGACCAGCTATTAAGTATAAAATTGCAGCTGCACTCAAAGATGGTGAAATTATAGGATATCATTTAAAAGAAGCTGCTGTCAATAGTAATATGTATGGTTTAATTCCGCACTTTTTCCCAGCTGGAGCTATAGAGAACTATCAGGTAGATACAGCTAACTATCAAAGTAATATAACCACAGGAGCATGGAGAGCGCCTTACACCAACTTCTTAGCTTTTGCTGAACAAAGCTTCTTTGACGAAATTGCTGAAGCATTAGAAAAAGATCCTGTACAATTACGCCTCGACCTGCTTAAAAATGTAAAAGATGGTGAAGATCCTAATATCCAATATTCTGCAAAACGAATGACTGATACTATAAAGCTTGCTGCCGAAAAAGGTAATTGGGGAAAAGCTGGTAACGATATTCATCAAGGGTTTGCTGCCTATTACAGTCACAACACTCATGTTGCAGAGGTAGTGGATATTACCATGAAAAATGGACGACCTTCTATTGAAAAAGTTACAGTTGCTGTGGATTGCGGGATTGTTGTCAATCCAACAGGTGCCAAAAACCAAATTGAAGGTGGTGTGATTGATGGTATTGGTCATGCTATGTATGGCGACTATGCTTTTGAAAACGGGAAACCACAAGACGTGAATTTCAATACGTATCGTTTGATTAGAATGAGTGAAACGCCCAAAGTCGTGAACACTTACTTTGTAGAGAACGAACTCTCTCCTACTGGATTAGGAGAACCTGGATTACCACCTGCAGGAGGCGCTTTAGCCAACGCTATTAAATCGGCTACAGGACAAATATTAACCAAACAACCATTTATAAAATCATTGAAAGAACGTAAGACCGATTTTAATGTTTAATTATTAGGTTTTAACTCTGAAACACTCCGATAACATCTTATATAATTCTGGATGTTTACGTTTCATCAATTTTGGGTTTTCAAAAAAGTATTCTGAAGCCACAGCAAAAAATTCGGCTTGTTTAGTTCCGCCATAGGCTCTAATATCTGACTTATCATTATTGATGGCCTCCATTTTATCATGGACCAATTTCAACCATGGAATAGCATATGTGTTTTGAAGTAATAACTCAGGAATACCATCAATATGATCATCCATTTTATCAATGAGGTGTACAAATTCATGAATAGCTGTATTGCGCTTATCGTTTGAATTTTTAAATCCGTGATATAGCGCTTTCCTGGATAAGATCATTTTCTTTTCTAAACGCCCTGTACCAACAACACCTGCAATGCGTTTGGACTTGCTTATATCAGAAAATTCAAAATCTTCATTAAAATTATCGGGATAGATCAAAATCCCACTTACAGTAGGATAGTACCATTCCTTAAAGGCAAATACAGGAATGACAGCACTCGCTGCCACTAAAATTCTGTCCAGATCTTCAAGTTCAAAATCAACACTATCAATATAAACTTCACTCAAAAACTGCATCATTCTATTCTGAAAACGCTTCTGTTCAGCAGTATCAAGCTTTTTATAGAAGTTAACCTCTTTCAGCATGATAGCATGCCAATGCTCAGGAAACGGTTGTGCTACTCTGGAATTCTTTTTATAAAATGCGTAACCAACAAAAACAACTAGACCAATAAAGATGATAAAATACAGCATAAATAGGTTTCTGGTTTAGAGTTCTAAACTAAGAATTTAAAATGTATTCAATAGCAATCTGCTAAAAAATGAATATCTTTTCAGTATCTAACCATTTAAAATGAGGAAGTCATATATTGATTTACACTGTCATCCAGCCTTAAAACCTTACGGAAAAAGTTTTAAGTACAAACCACCTAAACAAAATAACCTAAATAGTGGTAGAAGAAACTCCATTTGGCATTACAGTCCGCCAAATTTTCTTGAACGGCAAGTCAATAAAGTACTGACGCTCACAAAGTTTACTCAAACCGATCTTACCGCATTAGCAAAAGCCAATTGCAACATTGTAGTCATCTCTTTGTATCCATTTGAAAAGCATTTTCTAAAAGATAAATTACTCGGCTTTAAATTCGTTTCAGATATCCTTGTTAATCTCGCGGCTGGTGTGAGTCAAAAACGAATTGACAGCTTAAGAAACCACAATAGCTATTTTCAAGATCTAAATGACGAATACGCCTACTACATGCAGCTACATAATTTTGCTCAGGTTATTGATAAGGTTACATTTACATATCGTCTGGTGAATAATTATGCTGAAATTTCTAATAATATAACTACTTCAACTTCCGATAGAAGGATTATCAGTCTTGTGCCAACCATAGAAGGTGCTCACGCTTTTGAAACTGGCTTAGATAAAGACAAGAACACAGCAGATGAAACAACAGTTCTAAGCAATATTGACACGGTTAAAAACTGGGATCATAAACCGTTTTTTATCACATTAGCCCATCATTTTTATAACGAAATTTGTGGTCATGCTAGAAGTATCAGTATCGGACTCATAAAGAAAAATCAGAATCGCGGACTCAATACAGACATCACAGATTTAGGCTTTAAGGTCATTGATAAACTATTAGACAACACCAACAATAAGCGCATTCTTATTGATATCAAACACATGAGTACCTTAGCGCGAACCACCTTTTACAACCTATTAGATACAACCTATGCAGGCCAAAACATTCCAATCATTGTAAGTCATGGTGCTGCTAACGGAAAACGTTCTATTAATGAACCCAATGCTACAAATTCTGAACAAAGTAAATATTTTAGAGAAGATGATATTAATTTTTATGATTCGGAAATCTTGCGTATTGCAAAATCAAAAGGTATTTTTGGATTACAACTAGATGAGCGTCGTATTGCTAATAAAAGAGCAATTAGAGCCTCTAGAATTTATTGGCCAAGTAAAAAACGACGTTATAGGAATAAATCGGATTTGATTTGGAGACAAATTCGTCACATTGCAGAACTACTGGATAAAAACGGACTTTTTTGTTGGGAAACCATATCCATAGGATCTGATTTTGATGGTATTGTAAATCCGATCAAAGGACTTTGGACAGCTGAGAATCTGGAAGACATAAAACCGTATTTAATTGAGAAAGCTGAAGTGTATTTAAAAAACCACAAAGCTAAATTTCAATTGCAAAATCAAATTTCAGCAAATGAAATCATCGATCGGGTATTATTTATAAATGCTAACGAATTTTTAAAACAACATTTTAATTAAGTCTACAAGTCTTAAGAGTATAAAAAACATATGAGTGACAAAGAAAAATTTATGAAAGAAGCTGTAAATGCAGCTCTTAAAGGAATGAACAATAACGAAGGTGGCCCTTTTGGCTGTGTGATTGTAAAAGACGGAAAGATTGTAGGCAGAGGCAATAATAAAGTGACTTCTACCAATGACCCAACAGCACACGCCGAAGTAACAGCCATAAGAGATGCCTGCAAAAATCTGGACTCTTTTCAATTGGATGGCTGTGAAATTTATACGTCCTGCGAACCATGTCCAATGTGTTTGGGTGCTATCTATTGGGCTCGTCCTGATAAAGTGTACTATGGGAGCAATCAGGTAGATGCAGCAAATATTGGTTTTGATGATGAATTTATCTACAAAGAGATTCCACTACCATACAATGAAAGAAGTATCCCATTTACACAATTAGCTAGAGATATTGCTTTAGAGGCCTTTCAGGAATGGTCAAAAAAAGAAGATAAGATTGAATATTAATTTATGATCAACTTCATCCTCAATAATAAGACCATTAAAACATCTGAGCATCCAGGCATGACCTTACTCGATTTTGTGCGATATGAGCAAAGACTCACAGGAACCAAAATTGGATGTCGTGAAGGTGATTGTGGTGCCTGCACAGTATTAGTTGGCACATTAGAGAATAATTCCATAAAGTATCAAAGTATTACATCTTGTATTTCTCCACTAGGAAATGCACATGGCAAGCATATTGTAACTGTTGAAGGCACAAATTTGAAAAGCAAATTGACTGTAACCCAAGAAGCTATGAAAGATAATTACGCGACACAATGTGGCTTCTGCACACCTGGTTTCGTAGTCTCTTTGACAGGTTTTGCACTCACAAATACTGAAAAAAATTACAACAATGCGCTCGATGCTATTAGCGGAAATATCTGCAGATGTACTGGTTATAAAGCCATTGAAAAAGCAGCATTACAGGTTGTTGCTAAGTTACAAGGTCACAAAACAAAAAGGTCTTTTAAATGGCTGATCGACAACCACTTTATTCCAGATTATTTTGCAACTATTCCTGAACGATTAAGCAATCTGAAATCTAAAACCGTTAAACAACACGAAGGAAAATATGTATCAGGTGGAACAGATCTCTATGTGCAGCAACCAGATCAATTAGCCGATGGCTCTGTTCATCTTATTGCAGAAAAAGATGACTTAAAAGGCATCTCTATCAAAAATAATATATGTTCGATTGGCACCAATTCTACAGTATCTGATCTATGGAATCACACTGAAATCAACACTTATTTTCCTAATCTAAAAAAACATTTAAAACTGGTCTCTTCAGAACAAATTAGAAATATGGCATCCTTTGGAGGGAATCTCGTCAACGCCTCTCCTATTGGTGATATGACCATTTTCTTTTTAGCTCTTAATAGTGATATTATTATTATTGATGAAAATGGAGATGAACGAACAATAGCTCTCAAAGCGTTTTATCAAGACTATAAAACCTTTGACCTAAATGATGGTGAACTTTTAAAAGCTATCAATTTTAAACTACCAAGCCAATATTCATTTTTTAATTTTGAAAAAGTCTGTAAACGAACGCATTTAGATATAGCCAGTGTCAATTCTGCGATTCATATTTCAGTAGAAAATAAACATATTTCGGATGCACATGTATCCATAGGTGGTGTAGCGGCAATTCCAAAGTACCTTCATGAGACTTCAGGTTTTTTATCTGGCAAACCCCTCACTGCTGAAACAATATTAAAAGCTAGTGAAATTCTTCAAAATGAAATTTCGCCAATTAGTGATGTTCGAGGTTCTAGCGACTATAAACGTTTATTGGGAAGACAATTGTTCTTTGCTCATTTCACAGCGTTATTTCCAAAACAGTTTTCATTAAACGACTTTGTTCAACATGCATAAACACAAATCACATAACAGCTTGAACTCAAAACTAGATGCTGTGTCTATGTCAATTAAACAGAGTATCAAAAACATGGATTCATTTACCCATGTTCGTGGTGAATCGTTATACGTAGACGATGTTAATATCAGACAAGGCACATACCATGCAGTGGTATTTGACTCACCAAAAGCGCACGGAAAAATAAAACATATCGATTATTCAAAAGCTGAAGCTCTTGAAGGGGTTATTCGCATTTTTACTAGTAAAGATATTCCTGGCAAAAATCAAATTGGTGGTATCATTCCAGATGAACCATTGTTTGCTGAAGATGAAGTTCATTTCTGGGGAATGCCAATTGCATTGATTGTTGCTGAAACCGAATTTATTGCCAGACAAGCAAGACGACTAATTGAAATTGAGATCGAAGAATTACCTGTAATCACTACAGCTAAACAAGCCAAGGCTAAAGGTAGTTTTATCAATGCACCACGTTCGTTTACATTAGGTCATACCGAAAATGCATTTAAAGATTGTGAGTATGTTTTTGAAGGTGAAACGTTCTCCAATGGTCAAGAGCATTTGTATATCGAATCTCAAGGCGCATATGCAGAGCCTATGGAGAATGGTAATATCAAGATCACTTCATCAACTCAAGGCCCAACAGCTGTTCAAAAAACTACTGCTCAGGTATTAGGTCTAGCCATGCATAAAATTGAAGTGGATGTTACACGACTTGGTGGAGGATTTGGTGGAAAAGAGGATCAGGCAACACCTTGGGCTGTTATGGCTGCCCTAGCGACATACCACCTCAATCAATCGGTTAAATTGATATTGAATAGGCATGATGATCTTCGAATGACTGGAAAACGTCATCCTTATGAAAGCACGTTTAAAATCGGACTAACAAAAGATCTGAAGATCTTAGCTTATGAAGCTGAGTTTCTTCAGAACTCAGGTGCTGCAGCAGACCTCTCTCCTGCTATAGCCGAACGAACCTTATTTCATGCTACCAATAGCTATTTTGTTCCTAATGTAAAAACCACAGTAATCAGCTGTAAGACCAATTTACCTCCTAATACTGCGTTTCGGGGATTTGGAGGACCACAAGGAATGTTTGTTATTGAATCAGCTATTGCAAAAGCAGCTCATAACATTGGTGTATCTCCCAGACAAATTCAAGAGGCTAATTTATTAGATGAAAACAACACATTTTCTTACGGTCAGGTTGCCAAAAACGTAGAAGCAAAAAACACTTGGGATTCGGCAATTTCAATTTATGATATTAAAGCTTTAGAACAAGAAGTTGAAGAATTCAATACAAAACACAACAACTTTAAGAAAGGGTTAGCACTTATGCCTATCTGCTTCGGAATTTCATTTACCAACACACCAATGAATCATGCTCGCGCATTAGTTCATATCTATCTTGATGGCAGTGTTGGTATTAGCACTGCTGCTGTGGAAATGGGACAAGGTGTCAACACAAAGATTATGCAAATCGCAGCTCAGACATTTTCGATTCCAATAGAAAATATTAAAATTGAAACCACGAATACTACTAGAGTTGCCAACACCTCTCCTTCTGCTGCAAGTTCAACAGCTGATCTTAATGGAAAAGCGACACTCAAAGCATGCAAAGCATTATTAAAACGACTAAAAGCTGTTGCCTCTGAAGATTTAAACGTTTCCGAAGACATCATTGAATTGAAAGACCAATACATCTTTGTTAATAATGAAAAAACAGACTTACAATGGTCAGAACTCATCAGTAATGCTATGCTTAAGCGTGTTGCTTTAACTGAAAACTCGCATTATGCAACTCCGGAAATTCATTTTGATAAAAGTAAAGAAAAAGGACATCCATTTGCTTATCATGTTTACGGAACTGCAATCATAACCACCACTGTTGATTGTACTCGTGGCACTTATGAATTTGATTCGGTTAAAATTGTTCACGATTATGGAAAAAGTATGAGTGAAGGTATTGACCTCGGACAAGTGGAAGGTGCATTAGCGCAAGGCATTGGCTGGATGACCATGGAAGAAATAGCCTATAACGACAAAGGTCGTCTGCTATCAAATGCCTTATCTACTTATAAAATTCCAGATATCTTTTCGGTTCCAAAAGATGTTGAAGTCATTCCTGTAGAGACTAAAGGGCATGAACTAGCTATATTGAAATCCAAAGCTGTTGGCGAACCACCTTTAATGTATGGTATAGGTGCTTATTTTGCACTTCAAAATGCCATAAAAGCGTTCAATCCAAATTATGATCTAAAATTCCATGCTCCTATGACACCTGAAAAAGTATTGATGGGACTTTACCAAGACTCATAATTGACATTTATTAAAAAAAACCTGAGCTTATCGCAATTTATTACAAGAAACATAACATTATTAAAGGAGCACTCATTTATAGTACTGGAGATACTATTGCTGCATTACTATTGGATGAGTTTTCTTGGTATCGCTTGTTAGGTATGATGATTGTTGGAGCCACATTCTATGCTGTTGAAATCCCTAACTATTTTGATTGGATTGTAAAAAAAACTCATGATCTAAAGGGTCTGAAAGGTACATTGACAAAAACAGCTTTGGCCATGCTGTATTTTAATCCGTTATGGATTGCCAGACACCTTCTATTTATCAAGTTGTTTTCTGGTCAGTTTGATACTATTGGTTGGAATGTATTGACCATTGCTTTTTGGTCATTTTTAGCTAATATTCTGATCTCTTTTATTGGAAATTACATCATTCAGAATCGATTTAAGCTCAAATGGCGTTTTCTAGGAAGTGCAGTATTCTCTGCGCTTATGGCTATTTATTATGCCTTAAGCGAAACTATTTTCAAGTAAGTTGTCTTTATTAATAAGTTTATAATATTTGATATCATAATGTTCAATAATAGATTGAAGCAACGATGTTCGAACGACTAATATTGCATGTTGTTTGTTACTAGACATATACTTAGGAATTAGTACTTCCGCAGCAGAATGCAAACCAAGACCTTTGAGTTCAAGCTTTCCAAGCTCATCAATAATGAGAAATGTATTGTTCATTTCCGAAGTAAGCGATTTAAGAAACTCATTAGCTTTATCAAAAGCTGAATTTAAAAACTTAAACGGTCCAACCTCAACTATGTCTTTATTTTCAATTCCAGATTCAACCTCAAGTGGAAAGATTTCTTTTGACTTAACTTTCAGAAAGTAGCGCTTTCCAGAGACATCATCTGGACATAACACACCATCAACATTTTCTTTATTGCTTATCCAATCTAACAACGCTGATGTTTTTCCAGATCTTATATCTCCTGTTACTATATAGATCATTCGTTGGGAACTTTAAAATGAATACAATTAGAGATGCTATTGGCCATAAAATATTTAATACGCGTATATCCTTTGAGGTGTTTGGTTTCTCTCCAGGTATGTGACAAAATTTGTCTGAAATACGGAAATAGATCCATGGCATTAGAAATATCGTCTTTGTATTGTGACTCTTTTTTATCGAGATACTTTCGAACAGCTTTTAATAATAAAGGACCGATGACTAAATACCAAAGCATTAAAATCAGGAAACTACGCAAGATAACATAAATGCCTTTTTTCCATCCTAATAACGTACCACCAAAGAATGTAAATGCTAAAACAATAATAGCTACTGTAATTAACCAAATCCAGATAATTTTAGACCCAAAGCCCTTTTTTACTGTTTTTTGATGAGTAACAAGCTTATAATTTTCAAGATAAAAGTCTGTTTCTTTTTTACTCGCTATGATTTCTATAATACTCTTAATAAATAAACCTGCTAGAAGTCCGCATATAGCATAAACCGACAAATAGGTTATAATTAAAACTGAAGTTGTAGAGGTATTGGAGACAAAATTTAATTTACTTTGTACCCATTCACCATAAATATTGATAGCTTCCCAAAGTTCTGTACCATAGACTATGGTAAGAATCAATAGTTTTTGTAGTGCAGACTCTAAAAAAGTAATCACACCTAAAACCATCAACACTGTACCTCTCCAGGAAAACTTAGAGAATAAAAATGCTCCAAAAACAGCTTGAAAACTTACAGCTACATATGCGCCAAATGGCGAATAAGGACTCACAGCCATTTTTATAATCAATACGACGACTAGTGCTTTCAAAATAGCCTGCCACTTATGATCTGCGTAATATGCGATTAGGCTAATTAGCAAAATAGAGATTCCACCAACAATCAATCCTGTAAATGGTGTATTAAAAACATGTAGAAATCCACCAAGACCAGACTCATTTAAAGCCCAGAGTGCTGTTAATTTATCTATAATTGATTTATTGTTCTTCATCTATTTAGACATTGCCTGATAATGGATCTGTAATAATTGAGCAACAACGCTAATGGCTATTTCTTTTGGTGTATCTCCTCCTATCTCTAACCCAATTGGACAAATCACATTTTGCATGCCTTCCTTGACATTTAACTCTTTGATAAGCATATTATTAAACCTTACACGCTTGGTTTTGCTTCCTATCAAACCTAAAAATTTTGTCTCATTCTGAAGCGCCATTGCAACAATATTAAAATCGATGGCGTGATTATGAGTCATTACTAAAACATAACATTGATTTCCCCAAGTTACAGCATCACTAAATGTTTTGAAATCATACTCGTTGACTTGACATGTAGTAATACTGTTATCCAAAATAATACTAGAAAACCAATCATCACGAGAATCAATCAATTTGACATCAAATGGTGTATCTACTAACAATTTGGCTATTTCAACACCAATGTGTCCTGCGCCAAATAAAAACAATTCTGGTGATTGATTCATAGGTTCAATGATAAATTCTACTTTTCCTCCACAACACTGTTCAAACTCAGGTCCTAAAGTATAATTGGATTCAATAATTCTACTTTCATTAATCGCGACTATTGCTTCTTCAATAGCTTTAAATTCTAATTTCCCTCCTCCAATAGTACCAAAACTGGATTTATCTTTAGTCACTATCATCCTTGAACCAACAACACATGGTGTTGATCCTAGACACTTTGTAACAGTAACTAAAGCTACTGGCTCACGTTTTTGTTTAAATTCTGATAATAGTTCAATCCAGTTTTTCATTCTTGATAAAAAGAGAATTTAAAAGTAAGACTTTTTTAATGTAAACCATATTTCAAATTCAATCAAAAAAATAAATTAGTAATCTGATAAATTTTCTGTTAAGTTTGATAATTATTAACGACTTAAAACTCAGTTGTTATTTTTTACGTAGATATTAATAACTTTAGAACTATTAGAACATGTCAAAAACATATTACGATCCTGCAGATCTGAGAAAATTTGGAAACATTACCGAATGGAGTGAAGAACTTGGAAATAAATTCTTCGACTATTATGGGAAAGTTTTTGAAGACGGTGCGCTTACAGCAAGAGAAAAATCACTTATAGCCTTAGCTGTTGCTCACACAGAACAATGTCCTTACTGTATAGATGCCTACTCAAAAGATGGACTTCAAAGAGGTGTAACCAAAGAGGAGATGATGGAAGCTATTCATGTTGGTGCTGCAATAAAAAGTGGAGCAACTCTAGTGCATGGCGTACAAATGATGAATAAAGTGAATAAATTAGACGGATAGTAATCTACGTTACAAAACCTCAGTCTTAAGATTAATATGACAAAATTAAAGACCCAATCCCTACACAAAAAAGGAAGTGATCTCGCCCAAAGTAACAGGCAACTTGAGATTTTATCTAATGGTATATTTCAGAATGGAGACTTACCAAAATTCAAGGATAAAATTTCAGAAACAAATCAATTTCCGCTCAAAGCAAAACAACTAGAAATCTTGCAGATCAATGTTGGTTACATGTGTAATCAGGTTTGTGAGCATTGCCATGTTGATGCTGGTCCAGACCGAAAAGAGATCATGACACGTGACACCATGTTACAGTGCCTTGAAGTGATTAAAAACTCTGGTGCGCATACACTTGACCTAACTGGAGGTGCTCCAGAAATGAATCCAGATTTTAGATGGTTTGTTGAAGAAGCTGCTAAAGTGGGTATCAAAGATTTTATTGTACGCTCCAACTTAACGATCATTCGTGCTAATAAAAAATACTATGATCTACCCGAATTCTTTAAAAAGCATAACGTTCATGTAGTAAGCTCAATGCCTCACTGGACTCGTGGAAAAACAGATAAACAACGTGGTGATGGTGTTTTTGATAAATCTATAAAAGCTTTACAAGAACTCAATGCTGTAGGCTACGGAATTCCAGATAGTGATTTACGATTGGATTTGGTCTATAATCCTTCGGGCGCATTTTTACCAGGAGACCAAATGTCTATGGAAAAAGATTTCAAAAAAGCATTGATGGAAGATTTCGGGATTCAATTCCATAATTTATTTGCTATTACCAACTTACCTATAGCTCGTTTTCTGGATTATTTAATTGCTTCTGAAAATTATGAAGATTACATGTATCAGCTTGTTGATGCTTACAATCCTGCAGCAGTTGCCAATGTCATGTGTACAAATACCTTATCGGTAAGCTGGGATGGTTATTTATACGACTGTGATTTTAACCAAATGCTAGAACTTCCCGTGAATAGTAAAGCGAAGCACATTTCAGATTTTAATGAAGAATTATTAGAAGGACGCAATATTGTTATTTCTCAACACTGCTATGGCTGTACAGCAGGTGCAGGAAGTAGTTGTCAAGGTGTTGTTGCATAATTATGAAAAACAAATTGCTTTACATATGTGTCTTTTTATCAGCTCTAGGATTCTCTCAAGAATCACTTGATGATCTGCTAAAACAATATAATACTCATGATGTCCCTTACATTTCTGTGGAAGAATTAGCCATGCCAAAAACCAATGCTATTGTTTTGGACGCTCGTGAACGAAACGAGTTTGAAGTTAGTCATCTTAAAGACGCTATTTATGTTGGATATGATCATTTTCAACTACAAGATATTACAAAACAACTACCTGATAAAAATAAAGAGATCGTTGTATATTGCTCATTGGGAATTCGCTCCGAAGTTATAGCTAGCAAACTCAAAAACGCCGGCTATACCAACGTCAAAAACTTGTATGGTGGTATATTCGAATGGAAGAATAAAAATTTCAATGTTTATAATGCAACACAAAAAGAGACCGATAGTGTTCATGTGTTCTCTAAGCTATGGAGTAAATGGTTAAAAAAAGGAATAAAAGTGTATGAGTAAAGAACTTGTCATTGTTTTTGTAAAGAACATTAAACTCGGTAAAGTAAAAACAAGATTGGCCAAAACTATTGGAGACGAGGCTGCATTTGAGGTCTACAAAGAGTTGGTAAAAGTCACTGAACATGCTACTAAAGCACTCAACACACCTGTTCGTGTGTATTATTCAGATGTTATAGTAGATACAAAATGGGAAAACCACTACAAAGCTGTACAAGAAGGCAATACTCTTGGAGAACGAATGCAAAATGCTTTTTTAAAAGGCTTTGAAGATGGCTATAAGCGTATTGTTCTGATTGGATCAGACTTACCAGATATAAATGCTACCCATATTCAAAATGGATTAGAAGCCCTGAAAACTTCTGATGTTGTTTTTGGTCCTGCAGAAGATGGAGGGTATTACCTTATTGGCTTATCTGAAATGAATCATATGGTGTTTACAAACAAACCCTGGAGTCAAAGTCATTTACTATCGGAAACCTTATCAGAATTAAAAGAAAATAACACTACATTCACTACCTTAGTGACCTTAAATGATATTGATACTTTTGAAGATCTAATTGCATCAGGTTTTTATAAAAACAATATTGAATTGCAACGCAAAATCAAACAATTAAATGATTAAATTCATCACTGAAACAGCAGACTACTTAGTCTCTAAAGGTTTCGATAATCCAGAAATAGGAATCATTCTTGGAACAGGTCTCGGACAACTAATTAACGAGGTTGAAATCCTTCAAGAAGTAAGTTATAATCACATTCCAAATTTCCCAACAGCTACTGTAGAATTTCACAAAGGAAAATTGATCTACGGAAATCTAGGCAATAAAAAAGTTGTGGTTATGCAAGGCCGATTTCATGTGTATGAAGGATATTCACTTCAGGATGTGACTTATCCTGTTCGTGTCATGGAAAAACTAGGTATTCATACGCTATTAGTTTCTAATGCCTCTGGAGCCATTAACCTCAACTTTAAAAAAGGAGAATTAATGCTTATTGAAGACCACATTAACCTTCAGGGCAGCTCTCCCTTAGCTTTTAAAGGTGTTGAACAATTAGGTGAGCGTTTTACTGATATGAGCGCTCCATACAACCACGATATCAATACCAAATTCAAAGCCATTGCAAAAGCTCATAACATCAAACTTCATGAGGGTGTGTATGCCAGCGTTGTTGGACCACAACTGGAAACCAGAGCAGAGTACAGAATGCTGAAAATCATTGGAGCTGATGCCGTCGGAATGAGTACTGTTCCCGAAATTATTGTAGCTAATCATTTAAATTTAAAAGCTGCTGCAGTATCAGTTTTAACTGATGAATGCGACCCAGATCATCTGAAACCTGTTGATATTGCCGAAATTATTGCCATGGCAGGAAAAGCAGAACCGCATATGATTACCCTTTTTAAAGAATTAATAAAACAATTGTAATAATGAGTTATTTAAACGCCACAAACAATCTCTATAAAGAAGCTGCATTAACTCCAGATGTTGGATTATGCTGTACAACCAATCCTATTTGGGAATTGCCCGGACTTAAAATCCCTAGAATCATGCAGGAAATGAATTATGGCTGTGGAAGTACCGTTCACGCACGCGATTTAACTAACAACCCTAAAATGTTGTATGTTGGTGTTGGTGGCGGAATGGAGTTGTTGCAATTCTCATATTTCAATCGACAAAAAGGTGGTGTTATTGGTGTAGATGTTGTGGATGAAATGTTAGAAGCATCACGCAAAAATTTTATTGAAGCCGAAGCACAAAATGATTGGTTCAAAAGTGAGTTTGTAGAACTCAAAAAAGGAGATGCTATGAATCTTCCTGTCGAAGATAATAGTATTGATGTCGCAGCACAAAATTGTTTGTTTAATATTTTTAAAGCCGAAGATCTGAAAAAAGCTATCGCCGAAATGTATCGTGTGCTAAAACCGCATGGTAGATTGGTCATGAGTGATCCTACTTGTGAGCAACCAATGAATGACACCTTACGGAATGATGATAGACTCAGAGCTCTTTGTCTGAGTGGAAGCTTGCCAATTGCTGATTATGTTAAGGCATTGACCGACGCAGGATTTGGAACCATCGAGATCAGAGCCAGAAAGCCTTACCGAATTTTAGATCCTAAACACTATCCTACAGAAGAGTTGATTTATATAGAATCTATTGAAGTTGCTGCTATAAAAGATCCTATGCCTGCTGATGGTCCATGTATTTTTACTGGTAAAGCAGCAATATATTATGGAGATGAAGACTATTTTGACGATAAAGCAGGTCATGTATTATTAAAAAATCAACCCTTAGCTATTTGTGATAAAACTGCTGGTGTATTAGCGTCACTAGGAAGAGATGATATTTTTATTAGTGAATCTACTTACCACTATGATGGAGGTGGCTGTTGCTAAATATTGAAAGGACATCGTCTGAATGTTAGGTTTGCCACAATTAACTGACCAATATGAAGTATGTCATTACGAATAAAAATTGGCTTCACTTAAAACCTTAAGCCAAGATTTTTCGTAAGTATGTATAGTTCTTAAAACAACAAACGATGCCATATTTAAAATATATTCTAGTCTTATTATTAAGTATTACAACTTACAGTTGTTGCGCAACACAAGCTGTAGTTAAAGAAGAGAAGATAATTGCAGAAACTGATACTAATACTAAAAGCGAAGTTGTTATCACTGAAGTAGAAGCCATAAACAAAGCTAATATTCCAAACGAAGACCTAAACACTGAAACAGATAGCTTAGTTTCAACTGCAACTGGTAGGTTTATAATTTCACATGATACCTGGAATACCTTATTGCAAAAAAACGTATCAGACCAGGGCAATGTTAACTACAAAGGGTTTAAAACAGATATTTCAGCATTTAATTCATACCTAACATTACTTTCTGAAAATCCTCCAGAGACCTCTTGGACTAAAGATGAAACGCTTGCCTATTGGATCAATGTCTATAACGCATTTACAGTAAAGCTCATTTTGGATAATTATCCCGTAAAAAGTATCAAAGACATTAATGGTCCTTGGAATCATAGATTTATCAACATTGGTGAGAAATGGTTCACACTCAATGATGTTGAACATAGAATTATTCGTAAAATGGATGAACCCAGAATTCATTTTACATTGGTATGCGCCGCAGTTTCTTGTCCGAAACTATACAACAAAGCTTTTACTGCTAAGACTTTAGAAGCTGATCTTGACAAATTAACCAGAGCATTTTTAAGTGATCCTTCTAAAAATGAACTGAGTGAAAACAGCATTAAACTCTCTAGAATATTTAAGTGGTATGGAGGTGATTTTAAAACTAATGGAAATTCTCTAATTGATTTTTTAAATCAGTATTCAGAAGTGACCATTTCTAGTAGAGCCAAAAAGAGTTATAAGGATTATAATTGGGATTTGAATGAATAAAATTTCCATTATCATTCCTGTTCTCAATGAAGCAAAAACTATTGAGGCTTTATTATGTCATTTAGTTGACAATGCACTCTTGGAGAACATTTCAGAAATTATAATTGTCGATGGAGGCAGTACAGACGGTTCTCAGGAGATCATCAAAAACTCGGGTTTAAACATCATTCTTTTATCCTCGCCAAAAGGAAGGGCTATCCAAATGAATGCAGGCGTAAAAGTTGCAAAAGGGAATATTCTATACTTTTTACATGCCGATTCTTTTCCGCCTAATCAGTACGATAAACTGATCTTAAATGAAATTGAAAAAGGCCATAAAGCTGGATGTTTCAGATTACAATTTGACAGTAACCATTGGTGGTTACGCTTAGCAAGCTGGCTTACTCAGTTCTCATGGAGAGCTTGTCGTGGCGGAGATCAGAGCCAGTTTATTACCCGAAAGCTTTTTGACGATATTGGTGGTTATGATGAACGCTATATGATTTATGAAGATAATATGCTCATTAATGCTTTATATGCCAGAAATCAATATGTAGTCATCAATAAAAAGATAACAACCTCAGCACGACTTTATGAAAAACATGGCGTTTGGAAACTTCAGTATCACTTTTGGAGTATCTATGTTAAAAAATGGTTTGGTGCTTCTGCAGATGAACTATTTGCGTATTATAAAAAGTATATTTGTTAACACATCACCCGATTTCTTATTTCAGATAAAGACGTATCCACAATTAATTTACCATCCTGAAATACAACTTGCAATTCCCCTTTTTGCTCCTCTTCCCAAGACACTTGATCAATGAGTTGATAGCTCCCATTTTGCTTTTCGATCTTAATTAGACCTTTAGCCGATTTTTTAGTACCATCATCAGTTACCGGATCTTTATAGATCTCACGACCTTCACCTCCTACTTCTCCATAGGTGGCTTTCATGGCAAATCCGAAGGTATCACGAGTATTATATTGATAGGTAAATGATCCAATTCCTAAAACCACATTAGTAGATGCAAATGCTTTTTGCTTTAGACGTTCACAAATTTGGAGTGCACGATCTAAAGTAATACTATCACCATAAATAGCGCCAATATGAGCATCGAGTTCTTTATAACCCTTTTCATTTACATGTCCGCCGAAACTATCCCAAAGCAGTTCAATAACCCCTTTTTTCTCTTCGGAAGTCTTGCCATTCGGGTTTCCACAGATGATATCAACCGGATCACCAGAATCAGGTCTGATTACTACTTTCCCTTCTCTTGCTAACACTTCTTTTTTTAAGTTTGGAAGGTATTCGGTTAATACTTTCCATAAATCCCAGGTATCTGAAACAATAGAGACGATACCGTTAGGATACACCTCAGTAATTAGACGTTTAAATGTCTCCTCTTCACCAGCATTAGTTCCCATACACATCACAGAGTGTTCAGTTGCAGCCACAGAGCCTCCAATAAGCTCTTTATCAGAATTAGCGTTATAATAGGTTTCCAGAAAATCAATGGTTGGAATGGTATCAGTTCCTGTAAAACTCAAGAGGTGGCCAGCAGCAGACATCACAGCAGCTTCTAATCCTGCCATACCTCTCATAGAAAAATCGTGCCCTTGCCAATCTACAAACTCGGGAATAGAGGATGTGTCTTTAGCGTAGGTATCTAAGATGTTTCGATACTGTTTTGCAATGGTAGCCGAATTACATGGCATCCACAATACAGTAGATAATAGTGTTTCAAAATAATTGGTAAGCCAGAAAAACTCTGGTTTAGTATTATACATGGTCACCATTGGTACACGAATTGGTACTTGGGCTCCTTCAGGTAGAGCTTTTATAATCATAGGTAAATACCCAAGATCGTGAAGCGATTCGATATGCTGAATTCCGACTTGATTTTCACCTAAATAATTATTGATACGTCTGGAATAACGTTTACAAACCTCTTCTTTTGGTCGATTAAAAAAATTGGTATTGAAATCATCAATCATATATTTCTTTATGAAATACTGGAGTCCGAAAAACACAACCTCATCAACACCTTCTATTCTACTTTTTCTTGGCGTCCAGTTGGAATATACGAGTGTTGTTCCTTCTGGATATTGTCTTCTGTGGTCAACTTTATAACCGTCTGTATATAGTAATGGGTTCATCTCTTATAGTTTAATTTGCGTAATTATTACACAAATATACATTTCAAAAATAACACTAGCAACTATTTTGTGTGTTTTTTACACAAATTATAAATACAAAATCTCAAACATCATGAATTTGCATAATAGCGACAATCTAAATCAATAGCAGATTATTTGACTACAATGCTAAAATGATTAAAATTAAAGCTTTAAGGTTTTATGATTTACTTCACAAATTTTGTTTAGAAACTTTAATAACTTTACAATAATATGAACACCTATAAAACGAAAACAGCTCTAGCTCCACTATGAAAATCTCATTTTTTTCTATTATATTTTTTTTCGTTTTTATCGCATTGAGTGATGCCCAAAACACAAATGAGATTTACTTCAAACTTATTGATAGTGAAACCTCAGAGCCCATTTCCTTTGCAACCATTATGATAAAGGGAACTACCAGAGGTGTGATTGCCGATTACAATGGTGAATTTAGAATTCCTATACAGTATTACAATGCTAAAAACTCAATTATCATATCATCAATTGGTTACACAACACAAGACAAAGCGCTTATCAATTTCAAAACAAATGAATTAAATATTATATCGATTAAACCACAAATCGAAGCGCTTGATGTAGTAGTGATCAATAACCGAAAAGCAAGAGGAGTCCAAAAAAATGCCAATCAACTTGTTAAAGTAGGTAGAAGAATGTCGGCTAAGGAAATTGTTCTTAAAGCCATTCAAAACATCCCAAAAAATTTAAGTAATGAACCACATGCTTATATAGGATATTATAGAGATTATCAATTAGTAGATAATGAGTTTCATAATCTCAACGAAGGTATTTTTGAAACGTTTGACAAAGGCATAAGCACTAATTTTTTAGAAGAAACTATAGATCAAACTGTGATCTATAACTTTAAAAGAAACACAAATTTTGCTGAAGATCCCGAGTTAACCAAAGCCTATAACGGTGTTACAAAATACATCAAACAATCTGAAATTTTACCCAGAGGAGGCAATGAATACACCATCTTGAACACCCATAATCCTATCCGTAATTTCGCTACTAGTACGTTCTCTTATGTCTATACTTTGGAAAAAGAATTTCCTATTCTACACAAATTCAGTAAAGACAAAATTGTGTATTTAGACGACGAACCAATTGTTATAATTTCATTTAAAAAGGCCAATACAAATGATTCTTACAATGCCTATGGTGTTAAGTCTTCAAGAACAAGTTATGTTGATGGAACGCTTTACATCTCTCTTGTTGATTTCTCGATTCATCGGTTTAATTATAAAGTTGTGCTTCCAAGAACAAAAAAACCATTATTTAATGTTAGTCTGGAGTATGCAAGACAGAATAACATGATGTATCTCAATTATATTACTTTTAATAATGCCTTTGTAATTAGTGAAGAGTTTGAGCTTCGTGAAGAGAAAGTAGAATTTGACAATCAAAAGCAGGCCTTTTATGTGCTTTTTAACAATACAGAAGATTATGATTTTCTTGATGTCAATACCATTCTCAACTCCAACTTCAAGTTTAAGTTGGGTAAGCAACGATTGAAAACTGTTAGAGCAGAAAAATTGTCAGAGCGATTAGTTAAAGTTGAAGTAAAACAGTTTGATGGTAAACCAATAAGCATCAATAAAGATAATATTGAAGAGGTAACCTATACGTTTAAAAATATAAGAGATGTGGTAGGCAGAGAAATCTATAAAAGAAAGTCTATTGAAGGCGATCAATTTAGGGAGTTTTTTGTTCAAGAAGTGCATATAGATAAATCAACACCTGAAGGTTTAAAGTTTATGGCACCAAATCTACCGATTAATCGTTCACCTGTAAATGAATTTCCTGATGCTAACGCGTATTGGATCAACTCGCCTTTAATGAAACAGAAATACAGAGATGAAGAGAATTAGATCTCTTTAAAGTAAACTCTCCATTGAATGTCTATGAGTTATTTCTGCCCAACTCATCAGGATATAAGTCTTTAACCATATCACTTTGGAAAATAGCTTTTGAAGCTAAATCTATAGCCGATAGTTTTCCTGTAAATGCTGCTCCTGTATCCACATTCCAAACGTTAACAGCATTCATTGGCACATCGCTATGATAACGAATGGTTGGTGTATGACCAATATAAATCTCTTTGTAATGTTTTAAACGATTTGGATACAGCTCTGAGTCTTTTTCAATACGTTTATCCATAGTCGTAGCCATTTCCCAAAGTGTACGATCAAAGTAAAAATTAGTATCAAATTTTTCATGCACCACACCATGCATCGAGGTAAAACCAGCATGCACAAATAAACGATTCTCTTCATCGATATGATAAAGTTTCATACGCTCAAAAAAATCGAGATGGAGTTCTTTTTCGGTTTCAGAAAAGGATTCATAGCTCTCTACCGTTTCTCGTCCGCCATGAAATAACCAAACAGGTTCTCCATAGCCAGTTCGTAACCAATCTTCACACCAGGCATCGTGATTGCCTTTTATAAATACGCAAACATTGGTCTTCGATAACTCTATCAAATACTGAATCACCTGAGCCGACTCGCTCCAGCCATCTACATAATCGCCTAAGAAAATAAGCTGATCGTCTTTAGTAAGTTTGAGCTTTTCTAAAAGTTTTTGTAAGGCTTTAAGTCCGCCGTGAATATCGCCTATGGCTAGTGTTCTATGTTGTTTCATTATGTCAATTCTTTAATTTCTATCTGTTCTACGCTTTCTTCATCCAACGTTTTAAAACTATCGGTAGTATAGATCTTTGTAAAATGCTGATTGAGTTCGTCAACACCTTTATTAAAAATGCCATGACTCACTGCCAAATACAAATGCCCAGCATTCTTCTGTTTTAATTCTTTAGCCAAACCCATAAATGTGCCTCCACCATCACAAATATCATCAACAATCAAGCAAGTCTTACCTTTAAGGTCGTCTTCATATACTTTAAACCCTTCCAGTTGTCCGTTTTTTACATTTCGCTTTTTAGAGCACTCTACCACTGGATTACCGCCTAAGTATTCAGAGACTTTATAGATCTTTTTTAATGCACCTCCATCTGGTGAAATGAGAAGTACTTCAGAACCAATATTAGTCATTACATGTTTGATAAACTCATGATTAGCTATGACCTTGCAATTGTTGAGTAAAGCTGGCGTGACTTCAGAATGCGGATCAAAAACTGTAACCGAATCTAAATGTAAATTATTGATCAAATCTGCATACACTTTAACCGACAATGATTCTCCTGAAACCATCACACGGTCCTGACGCGCTGCAGGCATATATGGCAAGAACAAATGAATCGACCTTAGCTCTAATCTACGCAACGCATCAACAGCAATTAATAATAAACCCATATCATTAAACGATTGTATTCTAGTGGTAATCGTAACTTCTTTTACACGACTTAAATCAGATTGTATTTTGATATGAGGCTCTCCTCCTGAAAATGTAAAACTTTCAAACTGAATGTTATTATCGTTTCCAAATGGCTGAAATAAAGGATCTAAATTTAAAATCATTTGCGTTAATTTTACACAAATTTAAATCGAAATTATGTATCTACAAAATATTTTGTGTAAAAATCACACAAACTTAATGTCAAAGTGGAATCCGTCATCCACTAAAGCATCGTATTTTGCTTTATTAAATTTGAAAAGTTTTGCTGGTCTTCCGCTGCCTTCCTGATGAATTTTATCGGTTTCTTCTACAAAACCAAAACTCATTATTTTTTTTCTGAAGTTTCTTCGGTCGATTTCTTTTCCGAGGATAGTAGCATACAAGTGTTCTAAATCTGAAAATGGAAACTCAGCACTGAGCAAATCAAAACCAATAGGCTGGTATAGTAATTTCCCTTTGAGTCGTTTAGTAGCTGTCTTTAATATGGTTTTATGATCAAATGCCAGTTTAGGTAGTTTATCTACAGGAAACCATTTGGCTTCGTCTGCATCTGTATCAGCTTTAATTTTAAAATGGTTTGGGCGAACCAATGCAAAGTAACTTACAGACACCACTCGATTTCGAGGATCACGTTTAGGTTTTCCAAAAGTATACAACTGCTCCAAATAATCAATCTTAACACCTGTTTCTTCTTTTAATTCTCGTGTTACTGCAGTTTCTAAAGATTCATCCTCAAGTACTAAACCACCTGGTAAAGCCCAAGTATTCTTGAAAGGGTCAACACCTCTTTTAATTAATAAGACCGATAAATTACCTTTAGATTCGTATCCAAAAACCACAGCATCAACTGCTACTTTTATATCTTGTTTTAGTGCCATTCTATTTTGTGTAGTATGAACACAAATATACGAATTAAACTAAAAATATTGTCCAATTCCGAAAACTAATCCTTGTGTTGCATTTTCAGTAATTCCAACACCATAATCAATTCGGAAAATGGCATTAAAAATACGCTTGTGAATAAATCTAAGTCCGATTCCAGGATATACACGAAGATTTTGAGTGTCGCCAAAATCACCAAGATCGCCACCAGGATTTCTCCAGCTACCAGCATCAATAAAAGCATTTCCTTGGAGAGAAAACCAACCTTTTTCATATAACGTATGGCGATATTCCGTATTTAAAACAATAGCAGCTGTACCTCTGTCAATCGTATTACCAACGCCTCTAATATTTAGATTATTATCTACCGCAAATGGAGCAAAAGGGGTTTCATTATTGGTGGCTAATCCCAGACGAAGTCTATTCGCCCAATTCCCTTTGGTTCCGAAACGTTTAAAATATTGAAAATCGTTCCAACCAATTAAAAATGCTGGTAATTGCGCTTCATTTCTTGAGGTCACATATTGAAAATTAAGAATACTTCTAAAGCCTTCTACATACTGATAATCATAGTTCAGATTATTGTATTCATAAATGAGCTTGTAGAGCAATTTATGAACCCTTAACTCTTGTGGCACATCAGGATTGGTTGCTCCAGATTTATATTCATAATCTTCAGTAAAGTAATTAACTCCAAACTCAAATCGATTAGTAAAATTAAGCTGAAATAAGCCTAAAAATTCTATTGACTGATTATTGTATTTGTAGTCAGCAGTAGTATTATCAAAGAACACAGGCTCTTGAGTGGTAAGATCCTGATAATTGACCGCGAGACCTAATCGCCTTGAAAACAGAAATGGAGCTCTAAAATTTAGTGCATACGAATTATAGATATCCTTTTGGTAAAATCCGCCAAAGGTCATGTTTTGTCCAAATAGGTTAAACTCATATAAGCCTAAACGATACGCAAATTCATCATCATTAGTGGTATAGACATTTGCTGATGGAATGATGGTGAAATTTTCTTCAATATTATAAAACACATTGTAACTGTTCTCATCTTCTGCAGGAAAGACCTGATAATAGGCATGAGCAATTGAAGGTAATCGTTTTAGAAGTTTGATATCTTCTTCAATAACTGTAGAATCGAGTGCCACTCCAGATTTTATATTGGATATTTTTTTAACGAAAGATGATTTCAGTTTTTTATTCCCCTGAACTTTTAAATCGGCTACAACAGCATCTTGAGCCTGAACAAAAGTGGTCACTAATAGAACTAAAGCAATTACTGTTTTCATGTGATGATTATTAGACTATTTGTCGTTTACATCACATATCCTTACGTTAAATTTGAAGTTTTTTAATTGGTTTTATAGAATAATGCAATGACCTCTTCTACTGGTTTATTTTGAGGTGTAAATTGATTATCGTTTTCGCCTCCTACCCGATCATAAGCATGAAACCATTTCCAGATAAAACCACCTGCAAACCACTCTTCATTCCAAAATTCTTCAAACAAGGCTTGGGTAGCATTGGACTGACCTTCAAAATTTAATGATTTCAAGCTGTGATCACTAACCCAAGGTTCTTTTCCTGTATAATCCATACTTCTGTAACCATATTCTGTAAACAAAATTGGTCGATTATGAGTTTCAGAAAGTGCTTTTATTACCGATTTATGCTTTTGCCATCCAGCTTTACAGTCTTCAACTGTAGGTGTTTGTTGATCACTTACAGGAAAATAAGCATCAACTCCAATATAATCTAATTCGCTCCAAAACGGTGTGCGCTTAAACTCATCCCAATTAGCTGCATAGGTCAGTTTTCCTTTGTATATAGTTTTTATTTTTTTTATCAAATTACTCCAATACTCAGGGCGTTCTTTTACAAAATTTTCCAATTCAGTACCAATACATAAGATCTCTGCTTTGGTTTCCTGAGCTAATTCGGCATATTCCAAAATAAAACTCGAATAAGAGTCTTCGAGAGTTTTCCAGTCGGTTTCATTGGTCATTTTAATATTACCTGTAAACTCGCCTCGCCAAACCCAAATTTGAGGTTTGATCATAATTTTAATTTGTTGTTTTCTCAGTTCATTAATATATTGCTTAGCACCTGCTCGTGTTTCGCCAAACCATTGTCGTTCTGTGTTATGGACAATTTCAGGATGTGCTAAGTTTTTAATAAACCCGAAAGGCATAATTGCCGTATAGTTAGCTCCTATTTCAACAACTGGAGCTGTATGAGTTTCGTCAATAGTTTCCCGTGCAGCAACAAAACTCAATCCATTTATACGCGCTTGTTGTGCTGCACAAGAGGAAAATATGGTGAGTAAAATTAGAAGTCTTAAAACAGTCATAACACTATAATTAGATTCCTAATTTACTAATTAAGACTAGAATAATGCTCTTAATCCTATGTTAAATGTTTGTCCGAGACCTGTATTATTGCCTCTTACAAAGTTGGTATAGAGTGTTTCAATATTAAACACCTTAGTCAGTTGATACTTTGCTCCACCTCCAATTGCAGTAAAATCTTGTTCAAAATCATTACCTGTATCTATACGTTGTTGATGTTGTACCAATCCTAATATGGTAAATTTCTGACTTGGGAAATAGCTCAAAAACACACCTGGAGTTAATAGTAAACTATTATTGGCAAAACTATCTTCTTTTTTTCCGAAGTTATATTCGGTATTCAATTCGGTAAATAATTGCCAATTTCCGCTTGGAAACGTATAATCATAGAAAAATCGATTTTGAAAAATAAATCCTTTTTGATCTAAAAACACACCATTTTCAGTTTCATTATCAACTAATGGAATATGAAAAGCAGTCTGTATGGTGAAATTAGTCACACTTTTTATAGGATTAAATTTCACGGCAGGAGCAAATGATGTAAATCCAGATCTAGCAGTTCCACGTTCACCATCAAATGAAAACACATCCAAAGCATTTCTATCGTTGATAACATTAGATCTAAATTCTAACAATAGTCCGATGTTAAAGTTACTATTGTCTGAAACGCCTGTAAAAATATCTACGGTTGACGTAAAGAAGGTTTGTCGAGGCTCTTTTCCCTGTGAAAATGTACTTTCTGTTTGGGTGTAAAGGTTATTAAACCACTTGATATCCCACTGTCCTTTATTCAATAATTTTGAAGGTGTATATTCCTGAATGACACTTTTTTCTGTGTCTTGTTCGTCTTGTGAAAATCCTGAAAAACTTACGCTCAGGATGGTTATTAACATGATGATCTTTTTCATTTCTATATGTATTTGGTTGTTTTATTTGTGTTATTGTTTATTAAGGCTCCAATTGTAAGGATAGTAAGAGATTTTAGATTTAGGCTCTATAGTTTCTTTTCTGAATGTATTGATGTAGTCAATTTCATTTCCTGTTTTTACGAAATCTTCCTTGTACCATTTAAAAATTTCTGAAAGTTCAACTTTCTTTTTTTTCACTTTGATGAAATTTGGATTATTAAGAGCGATTTCGGTTTGCTTTTGCAATTGAGATTCAAGTAAGTTTGGCAAATAGGCTTCGGCTATTAATGGCGGACAACCTATTGCGCCACACACTAAAACAAAATGAAAGCGTGCATCGCCAAACGGGGCTCTAAGTTTTTTATTTTCAATAGCATTGAGTGTAATAGACTCTCCTGCAATATTGTATTTGGTCTTATCAAAAAATCCAGCTTTATCTAAAGGAGAGTTGATTGGGTAGTTATCGATGATTCCCTTTATTACTGAAATATTATAAGCATTGATCCAAAACGCCTGATACGTTTTAGAATCACTCTTTGAAATGGAAATTTCTTCTGCCAAATTCACTAAGTTATTCAAAGCTTCAGGATTCTTATGGATCTTTGAGTAAGCTACTTTTCCGTCAGACACATGAGCTTTAAAAAAGTGGTCTGCAGCTTTAAAAAAAGTTGAAGGGCTTTGTGCAAATCCAAAACCTGAGGCTCCAAAAACGACTGTAAGTATGATTATTATTTTTTTCATGATTGCTTGTACTATTATAATTTTTACAATCGCTAAGTCGTTTAAAACACCTATACTTACAAGGATTTTGAAAAAATATGCGTGTCTGATTTCTTCAGTAAACCTTACAAATAAGCTTTAATTTAAAACAGATATAAATTAGAATGCTCAATTAAGTTCTTATCTTTAGTTGCGACAGAATCCTCATAACAACCAAAAAATATGGAACACATCGTTATCATTGGAAACGGTATTTCTGGTGTTACTTTAGCCAGACACATCAGGAAACTTTCTGATAAGAGAATTACCATCGTTTCAGCAGAAACAGATTACTTTTTTTCACGTACAGCATTGATGTATGTATATATGGGACATATGAAATTTGAGCATACTCAACCTTACGAAAATTGGTTTTGGCAAAAAAACCGGATTGAATTGCTCAGAGGTTATGTACATGAAATTGATACAGATAACAAAGTCATTAAAATTAATGAGAGAGACGCCTTAGCTTATGATAAATTGGTCATTGCAACTGGAAGCAAACCTAATAAATTTGGTTGGCCTGGTCAGGATCTTGAGGGTGTTCAAGGCCTATATAGCAAACAAGATCTGGATGCTTTAGAGAAAAATGCACCTAACAATGATATTTGTAAACGTGCTGTAATTGTTGGTGGCGGACTCATAGGTATTGAATTAGCTGAAATGCTAAACTCTCGAAATATTCCTGTTACTTTTTTAGTACGTGAATCTAGTTTTTGGAATGGTGTTTTGCCTAAGGGCGAAAGTGCTATGATCAACAGGCATATCGAAAATCATCATATTGATTTGCGTTTATCAACGAATCTAAAAGCCATCAATGCTGATGAAAACGGCAAAGTAAAATCCGTCATTATTGAAGAAACTGGTGAAGAATTAGCATGTGATCTAGTTGGTTTAACTGCTGGTGTCACACCTAATATAGATTTTTTGAAATCGTCAAAAATAGAAACTGGACGTGGCGTTAAAGTCAATCGTTATTTGGAAACCAATATACCAGACGTATATGCTATTGGTGACTGTGCAGAACAACATGAAGCCATTGGCAACCGTAGACCCATTGAAGCGGTTTGGTACACAGGACGAATGATGGGCGAAACTTTAGCACAAACCCTCTGCGGAAACCGAATTCAATACAAACCTGGACATTGGTTCAATTCAGCTAAATTCTTAGACATTGAATATCAAACCTACGGTTGGGTATTTGGTGAACGCGGAAGACCAGATTACGAAAAACATTTCCATTGGAAACACGAAGACGACACAAAATGTATTACTGTTGCCTACCACAAAGACACTAACGAATTTCTTGGCATTAACACCTTTGGCATCCGTATGCGCCACGAGATATTTGATACATGGCTTACCGAAAAAAGAGATGTAGATTATGTGATGAATCATCTCTCCAAAGCTAATTTTGACCCAGAATTTTATAGTCATTACGAAGCTGACATCCTATCGGCTTACAATAACCAACTTCAAACCGCATAACCATGAGTAATAAATTAAATTATAGTATGTCTTTAGCTAAACCTGACGCTCAAGACTTGTCTAAAAAGCAAAAGTTAGCTGTAGGATTGGGAGTTGTAGGCTTATTTATTCTGGTGTTAGCCCTTTTTAATCTGGATCTACCAAACAAAGGTATGTTTCTAAGTGCTTCACTATTACTCATTACTGTTGGAACCATCATCTTTGCAAATGATGCCTACCTCACAAAATTAAAAGGTATAAAAAATGATGGCGTATGGTTTAAATCTATATCCTCAAGAGGCACTTTGGGTTGGATCACTGGTATTGTGCTCACGTCGTTTTATGTGGTGTTGTATTTCTATGAGGGCTTATTAGGCGCTGGAGCTAATGGTGCAGAAAACACAGGACTCATTGCTCTTTTTGATCCTTTAAGTAAATTATTGAGTGGTAGACCAGCAAGCCAATGGTTTGTTTACGGAACACTTTATACTATTGCCATTTTAGCCTTTGGATATAAGTTTATTTTAAAATATAGACATAATCGTTATGAGCAGATCAGAACCATTTCGGTGATGTTCTTCCAACTGGCTTTTGCCTTCTTGATACCAGAGTTTATGTATGTTATGAATTCTGATTTACCATACTACGACCTAAAAAATGTATGGCCATTAAACTATTACAACTTTGAGCAATATCGTATCAACTCGTTCATCAACGCAGGAACTATTGGGATGGCTATGCTTATTTTCGGCATTGTATCCATTTTTGTCATCACACCAATATTGACCTTTAAATTTGGTAAACGTTGGTACTGTTCATGGGTTTGTGGTTGTGGTGGACTCGCAGAGACTGCTGGTGATTCGTTCAGGCAGCTTAGTGATAAAAGTCAGAGCGCCTGGAAAATAGAACGTTGGGTTATTCATAGTGTGCTGGTCTTTGTTGTCTTAATGACCACAGCAGTAATTTATACTTATTTGGGTTATGATCCAGATAAATATTGGTTAACGAGAGATGTGTTCTTATTTTCAGTAGCAGGTTTCCTGACCTTAATATTTGCGTTGACTATGATCTTTAAACGTCATGAGTTGGGCAAAGACGCTAAATATGGTGCTATAGGTTATTTTGTAGTTATCATCGCGCTTATTGGAATTCATGTGTTCAGTTCTGAAACTAAACTATTCTTATTTAAAGCTGAAACTTTAAGATCAACTTACGGATTTCTTATCGGAGCCATTTTTTCTGGTGTTATCGGAACTGGTTTCTACCCTATCTTCGGAAATCGTGTGTGGTGTCGTTTTGGATGTCCTATGGCAGCTATACTAGGATTTCAACAACGTATGTTCTCTAAATTCAGAATTACAACTAATGGCGGACAATGTATTTCCTGCGGAAATTGTTCAACCTATTGCGAAATGGGAATTGATGTTCGCGCTTATGCTCAAAAAGGTGAAAATATCGTCCGTTCAAGTTGTGTAGGTTGTGGAATTTGTTCAGCTGTTTGCCCGAGAGGTGTTCTAAAATTAGAGAATGACAGTATGAAAGGACGTATCAATCCTACAGAAGTATTACTAGGAAACGATGTAGACTTAATGGATTTGGTTAATCAAAAATAACGTTCTCAATGAAAAGTATTGCCATACTCACTGTAATACTGCTCAATATTCATCTTGATATTGAAAAGAAGACTTATCAAAAAAATTATTTTGATGATGGAACAAAAGCTTCTGAAGGTTGGATGTTAAACAATCAAAAGACAGACTATTGGAAATTCTATCATCCTAATGGGAATGTTGAACGAGAAGGGCATTTTATCAATGGGAAAGCATCTAAGTATTGGCGATTATATCGAGCTGATGGTTCAAAACACAGTGAAGGCCATTATGAAAATGGCAAAAAGCATAAATGGTGGTTGTTTTATGATTCCGAAGAAAAAATAAATCACAAATGTCAGCTAAAAAACAATCAAAAAAACGGATATTGCCTCATGTATAAAAATGAGAAGCTAATATCTGCTGTAAAATATTCTGAAGGAAAGAAAATTAAAGAGTGGACAGATTATCGCTCGTTTAGAAAAGAAAATAGTTTAAGAGACCTTAAATGACCAATATTAAAGTCATCATTCCTGCGTATAATGAAGCAGATTCTATAGCGCATGTTATCAAAGATATTCCTGAGATTGTTAACGAAGTCATCGTGGTGAGTAACAACTCTAATGACGATACTGAGATCAATGCAACAAAAGCTGGAGCCACAGTGCTTTTAGAACCTAATAAAGGCTATGGTTATGCTTGCCTGAAAGGAATGTCATACATTGCTCAACAAGAAAACAAACCCGATATCATCGTTTTTTTAGATGGTGATTACAGTGATTATCCCGAAGAATTAACTAAAATAGTAGCTCCAATTCTCAATGATGATTTGGATTTTGTTATTGGTGCAAGAGTTAAAGCGTTAAGAGAAAAAGGATCTATGACTATTCCTCAAATCTTCGGAAATTGGCTTGCTACAACATTAATGACTATCTTATTCAGAGCAAAGTTTACCGATCTTGGACCATTTAGAGCAATCAAATACGACAAATTACTTGGACTTCAAATGGAAGACAAAACCTACGGATGGACAGTAGAAATGCAGCTTAAAGCGTTGAGACAAAAACTAAGCTATACAGAAGTAGCAGTTAACTATCGAAATAGAATAGGTGTCTCAAAAGTTTCAGGTACGGTAAAAGGTGCTATATTTGCAGGCGTAAAAATCCTGAGTTGGATTTTTAAATACAGTTTTAAAACATGATTCTTGAAACAATCATTATAGTCATATACACGATTGCTATCTTGCTTATATTTATGTATGCGTTAGCACAGCTCAATCTGCTCTACAATTACCTTTCTTCAAAAAAAGCAGATAAAACCTGTGAGACTTTTGACCTGTCAAATCCTGATGAAGTTCCGTTTGTTACCATACAATTGCCAGTTTACAATGAAATGTACGTTATGGAGCGTCTACTCGATAACATTGCATTGATTGAGTACCCTAAAGATAAATTAGAAATTCAAGTCCTTGACGATTCTACCGATGAAACTGTGGAATCAACACGACAGCAAGTTGAAAAATTACAAGCTACGGGTTTAGATATTAAACACATCACTAGAACCGACCGATCTGGTTTTAAAGCTGGTGCACTTAAAGAAGGCTTAAAAGTTGCTAAAGGTGAGTTCATAGCTATTTTTGATGCCGATTTTCTTCCGAAGAAAAACTGGTTAAAACGAACCATTCCTTATTTTAAAGATGAACATATTGGTGTGGTACAAACACGTTGGGGACACATCAATAGAAACTACTCAATACTAACTAAAATACAAGCATTTGCACTTGATGCCCATTTCACATTAGAGCAAGTAGGACGTAATAGTAAAGGTCACTTTATCAATTTTAATGGTACAGCTGGTGTTTGGCGTAAAGACTGTATTATTGATGCCGGAAACTGGGAAGGAGATACGTTAACCGAAGATCTGGACCTCAGTTACAGAGCACAACTTAAGAATTGGAAATTCAAATATTTGGAAGATGTTGAAACACCTGCAGAGTTGCCTGTCGTCATCAGTGCAGCCCGTTCTCAACAATTCCGTTGGAATAAAGGTGGTGCAGAAAATTTCAGAAAAATGCTTTGGCGTGTTATTAAATCAAATAACATTTCCACAAAAACTAAAATTCACGGCTTATTACATTTATTGAATAGCACCATGTTTTTAAGCATATTTACGGTTGCTATTTTGAGTATTCCAATGTTATGGATCAAAAATGAATATGCGCATTTACGGTTCTACTTCTACTTTATGAGTTTCTTTGTCATGAGTACTGTTATTTTCTTTGTGTGTTATTGGTTCATGTACAAACAGATTTACGGCAGTGGATTTAAAAAATTCTTTGGCTACGTCGGAATGTTCTTTACCTTTTTCTCTATAGCCATGGGATTCTCTTTGCACAATTCTATTGCAGTTATTGAAGGCCATATAGGCAAACGAAGTGAGTTTGTTAGAACACCTAAATTCAACATCAGTACCTTAAGAGATTCGTGGAAGGGTAATAAGTACCTTCGAAAAAAAATATCTCCACATGTCATCATTGAAGGCATATTAATGCTGTATTTCGCATTTGGTCTTTACAGTGCATTTATTGTAGGAGATCAAGGTGGTGATTTTGGACTCTTTCCTTTCCATCTCATGTTATGTATTGGGTTTGGATATGTATTTTTTAAATCTCTATCCTCTAAAGTGTAATGCAGCAGTTCTGGAAACTTAATAAAGTTCCGTTATTGCTCACATTTGTTAGCGTTTTATTGTATTGGTATGTTGCCTATAACTTAGTACGTACAGATTACACCTCACTTATTTTACTTTACAGTTCTCTTTGGCTGGTGTTTATATTGCTGCTTAAATACACCATAGACAACATCAGATTTTTAACTGTAATTGCCTTTCTTTCCAGAGCCATTTTAATTCTAGCGATCCCTAATCTATCACAGGATTTTTATCGTTTTATTTGGGATGGCCGAATGATTCTAGAAGGATTTAACCCTTATCTCTATACACCAGAATCATTTATGCAGTCTGGAAATCTACCTGTAAATCAAGCTGAAGCTCTGTATGAAGGTATGGGACAACTTAATGGGAGTCATTATACCAACTATCCTCCAATTAACCAATTGTGTTTTGTAATTGCTGGCCTTTTTTCTGGGCATTCTATTTTAGGTTCTGCTGTAGTGTTACGACTACTAATTATTGCCGCAGATTTTGGTACATTTTTCTTCGGAAAACAGCTCCTCAAAACACTAGGTCTTCCAATTAAAAACATATTCTGGTTCATCCTCAACCCGTTCATCATCATTGAGCTTACTGGAAATCTTCATTTTGAGGGCGTGATGATTTTCTTTTTAGTTTGGAGTTTATATCTCCTACACATTGGAAGATGGAAATGGGCTGCAGTGGTTTTTGCCTTATCCATTTCAGTAAAATTAATTCCGTTGCTGTTTTTACCTTTATTATTCAGATACTTTAAGAAACCTACTGTCATTTCTAGCATAGTCGAGACCTCTAAAACACCTCTTGACTACGCTGGAGGTGACAATGTGATTGACTATAAAACTTTAGTACAGTTTTACATTATTGTTGGCCTTACTACTTGTATACTATTTGCGCCTTTCTTCTCTTTGGAATTTGTAAATAACTATGCTGAAACTGTCGGACTCTGGTTTCAAAATTTCGAGTTCAATGGCAGCATTTACTACATTGCTAGAGAAATTGGTTATCGCTTTAGAGGTTATAATGAAATTGCAGTGATTGGTAAGATCTTACCAGTCGTGGTCTTTTTAATCGTAATTGGATTAGCCTTTTTCCGAAGACAAACAGATACCCGACAACTCGTGATAAAAATGCTTCTGGCATTCACGTGTTATTTGTTTTTGAGTACAACGGTTCACCCATGGTATGTTGCAACATTGCTCATCTTGGGTGTTTTTACCAATTATAAATTTCCTTTAGTTTGGAGTTTTGTTATTATACTGAGTTATCTGGCTTATATTAATATCAATACCATGGATAAATCGGAAAATTTGTGGGTCATTGCCTTGGAATATATTGTTGTTTATGCGATTTTTATTTGGGAGGTATTCATAAATAAAGCCAACTCAAAAGAGCTGGCTTCATTATGATATAATTACAAATTATAGTTTTTTCAGAGCCAAAATAGTGTAAATCTCTGTCTCATCCTCATAACCGTCTTCGTCTACCTCTTTTTCAATATTTACTGAATATGTAACACTAAACATTGTACCAATAAGTTTATCAGATTTTAGATCAAAAGATTTTATAAGAGATTCATCCATTTTTTGAAACGTCATGGTATATTCCTCCATATCTTCATCGACACCAATGAAGTTGTAACCATAATCTTCGTGACCGTCATAGACACCTTCAAAAGTTTCGGTATCCTGAATGGAGTTCATAGCGGTAAGTAGCAAAAAACAGAATGCTAAACAGCTTGCAATTGTAATAAATCTTGTTTTCATTGTAATAGAATATAAGCGTGAAAATTGTTTTTATTTTCTTCGGATATTTGCCACTACAAGTCCGAAAGCGCTTTTAGTAATATCATTTAATGACTTACACGTGGAATAGTATATACGTACTGAATAAGAGTTTAGATGAGTTTTAAAATAAACATATCTATGACTTCAACTAAAATGAGGATAATGATAATCCATTCAAGTTTACTACTTTCTTTATGGTCCATGATATCTTTAAACAATTCGAGATTTTCTTTAATGATATCTATGCGATCATGAATGAGATGATAACGATCTTTGAGGTCAAAGGTTTGTTTAAGATCCAAATTGAGTTTATTGAGTTGCTCATCTTCCCAGACAATCTCAGGAGAATCGAATATATACAAGTTTTCAGAGATCTTATTTTTAATATTCAAAACCTTTCCAATAAAGCGTTTTAGTTTATTACCAGAAATATCCAACTTCCCTTTTCGTTCCAGATATTTGGTATGTTCATTGGTTTCAACCAACAGCGTTTCGGTAATTTCAGAATAACGAGTTAATGCTACAGATTGCGACGCATTTAGCATTACTAAACGTATCATTTCTGCATTAATGTCTGGCAATATAATTTTATTGAATTCAACCTTTAATGTGTCTTTCTGAATAACGACACTTACATCTTCTGATAATTTTTCAGTTAAATCGCCTGTACAATAGGGACGCAATTTTCCTAAGGCCTGATCAATTTCCTCAGTATTCATATTAAAGAAACTCATCATTCCGTATTGAAAAATGTAAACGAATTGATTGCTTGTAAATTCATAAAACAACTCATCACTATCTTGGAACAAAAGCCTCCAATCTAATTGGCTTTTCGTTTCCTTTAAATTGATAGTGTTAGAAACCTGATAAGCGAGTACCTTATACATTACTCATCATCAGACGTATCGTCTGCTAAATCAGGATCTTGAACCGCTTCTGGATCATTATTGTCGAAATCTTCATAATCGTCTTCGTCATAATTTTCCATAGTTGTAGCCAGCTTGGTACTTACTTTTACCAAATATTTGGTGTCTTCTGTAGTAACCTCAACAGCTTCAACTATTTCATTATTGGCATTTTTAAACGATATGATATGGTCATCATCATATCCATCTGGATACTTTTCAACCAACATAGCTAAAATTTCTGGTGTCAATTTTTTAAAATCAACAATAACACGTTTTAAATTATCTCGTTTGTTCATAATTACATGTCTAATAGGTAGGCAAAAATGAGAGGCGCAACGATTGTCGCATCACTTTCTATTATAAATTTTGGTGTATTAATATCTAATTTTCCCCAAGTTATTTTTTCGTTTGGAACAGCTCCAGAGTATGATCCATAACTTGTAGTGGAATCACTTATTTGACAAAAATAGCTCCAGAAAGGAGTATCAGTTCGTTCCATATCCTGATACAGCATAGGAACCACACAAATAGGAAAATCACCAGCAATCCCTCCTCCAATCTGGAAGAAACCAATTCCCTTTTGTGAATTATCTGTATACCAATCTGCTAAAAATGTCATGTACTCAATTCCTGATTTCATAGTACTTGCTTTTAATTCTCCCTTAAGCACGTAGCTGGCAAAAATATTTCCCATAGTACTGTCTTCCCATCCAGGACAAACAATAGGTAGGTTTTTTTCTGCAGCAGCATACATCCATGAATCTTTCAAATCTATTTCATAATACTTTTCTAAAACACCTGAAAGCAATAGCTTATACATGTACTCATGAGGTAAATAACGCTCTCCGAGTGCCTCAGCATCGTTCCATATCTTTACAATATGCTCTTGTATTCTTCTAAATGCCTCTTCCTCTGGAATACAAGTATCAGTAACACGATTTAGTCCTTTTTCTAATAAATTCCATTCATCTTGTGGTGTTAAATCCCGATAATTAGGAACGCGCTTATAATGTGAATGCGCTACTAAATTCATAATATCTTCTTCCAGATTTGCACCTGTACAAGAAATGATATGAACTTTATCTTGTCTAATCATCTCTGCAAAAATTTTTCCCAGCTCTGCTGTGCTCATTGCACCTGCAAGAGAGACCAACATCTTTGCTCCAGAGTGCAACTGCTCCTCATAAGCTCTTGCAGCATCAACCAAAGCTGCAGCATTAAAATGTAAATAGTACTTGTTGATAAACTGTGATACTGCTCCCTTAGTTGTCATCGTCGTCATTAAATTTAGAAAATTTATTAATATCTATCTTAGATTCATTGAAATTATTATCGAATTCGTCATCTACTTCGTCATTTAAGAATTTATAGGTCAGCATTTTATAATATAGTTTTGCTGCCAGGAAATCTGATGACTTATTAGTTGCATTGGGACATAATTCAACAATATCAAACCCAACTACATTTTTTTCTTCAAACACCTGACGTAAAAACTCAAGAGTTTCATACCAAAGCAAACCTCCAGGCTCTGGTGTTCCTGTAGAAGGCATGATTGATGGGTCAAAGGCGTCAAGATCAAAAGTAATGTAGACATTCTCTGTCATTTGATCAATTGCCGAATCCATCCAGTTATCATCTTCTGCCATATCATGAGCAAAGTACGTTTTCTCAACATCCATTACTGTAGTTTCTTTGATATCCATACTTCTAATACCTACTTGAATCAAATTGGTTGTTTGATTTGCCTCATAAACTGCGCAGGCGTGGTTGTATTTGCTACCTTGGTATTCCTTTCTTAAATCAGCATGCGCATCAATTTGCAAAACTGTTAGATTATCAAAGCATTCGTTAAAGGCTCTAATTGTTCCTATTGAAATAGAATGTTCTCCTCCGAAAGTAGTCACAAATTTATTCTTCTTGATATACTTCTTAGTAATGTCATGTACAGCATCAACCATAGATTCTGGTGATATGTTTTCAGTAACAGCATCTGCTAAAAACACACCTTGCTTGTAAACTTCAGTTTCAGTCTCAATATCGTAAAGTTCCATATTTTCCGAAGCATTCAAAAAAGCATCTGGCCCTTTATCTGCTCCTTTTTGCCAAGTACTTGTACCATCATAAGGCACTGGAATTAGTACAATTTTTGAACTGTCTAATCTAGAATATTGGTCTTCTATTCCTGCGTAAGTTTTTGTATTCATCTTATTAGTTATTGTCGTTTAAGGCTACCTCTAAGTTATCTCTTTTAGCTTCAGAATGCTCAAGATTCACTTTTTCGTATCCTAAAATTTTAAGTAAGTCTTCACTTTTTTGTTGTTCACTAAATAGTGATGTAGTAATATTTCCGTCTATATCCTTATCAATTAGAATATGCTTTGGCGTAGGAATTAAGCAATGTTGTAACCCTCCAAATCCACCAATAGTTTCCTGGTAAGCTCCAGTATTAAAAAATCCAATATATAGAGGTTTATCTTTATGGTACTTCGGAAGATAAATAGCATTCATATGCTGTTCACTATTGTAATAATCATCACTATCACAGGTTAAACCTCCTAAAAGCACGCGTTCATAACTATCATTCCAACGGTTAATTGGCAACATAATAAACCGCTTATTGATGGCCCAAGTGTCTGGTAATGTAGTAATGAAAGACGAATTAATCATGTTCCATTTTTCGCGATCATTTTGCTGTTTTTGGTATAATATCTCATAAATAGCACCTCCACTTTCACCAACAGTAAAACTTCCAAATTCAGTAAAAATATTTGGAACATCTACATGCTCTTCCTCACAAACCAGTTTGATTTGATTTACAATCTCGTCAACTATGTAAGCGTAATCAAAATCAAACGCTAATGAGTTCTTAATAGGAAATCCACCACCAATATTTAAGCTATTAAGTGACGGACAAATTTTCTTGAGACTTGTGTATACTTTTAAACACTTGGTCAGTTCATTCCAGTAATAAGCATTATCACGTATTCCTGTGTTGATAAAAAAGTGAAGCATTTTAAGCTCAACCTTGTCATTATTTTGAATTTGATTCTTGTAAAAAGGAACAATGTTTTTATAACCAATTCCAAGTCTGGATGTATAAAATTCAAATTTCGGCTCTTCCTCCGAGGCGATACGTATACCAATATTGAATTTACCTTCAATTTCAGCTGAGAGTAAATCTATTTCCTCATAATTATCAATAATTGGAATTGCATTTTGATGACCATTATTTATAAGCCTAGCAATATTTGTAATGTATTGAGCACGTTTAAACCCATTACTAATTACAAAAGTTTCATTGGTTATTTTACCTTCAGCTTTTAAATTCTCAACGATATCAATGTCAAAGGCAGAAGACGTTTCAATATGAATATCATTTTTTAATGCCTCATTAAGCACATGTTTAAAGTGGGAACTTTTAGTACAATAGCAATAATTGTATTCTCCCTTGTAATCATGCTTTTGAATAGCATCAACAAACCATTGTTTAGCACGATTGATATTATTTGAAATTTGCGGCAAATACGTAAACTTTAATGGTGCTCCATGTTGTTCAACCAAATGCATGAGATTGACATCATGAAACTCCAGAGTATGTTGCTTTAATTTGAACTCTGGTTGTGGAAAATCAAATGTTTGATTTACCAAATCAATATATTTTGTATTCATTATTGTGTTTAAAAAGTTAAATGTAATTGGTGAAGGTTAACACTTGGTTAAGCCAACAAAAATTAAATATCAATATCTACACGCTTATAAAATTGATATTAAAAAACTAATAAAACACAATGATTCAAACCTGTATTTGAGGTTGAGTAGTTGGAATAAAGCCAAACAAATGTTGACTCATAAAGATGTAGAAAGCGGAAGTTAGCTCTAAAATTCGGTGACTTAATCTATAAGCTGTTTTTGAATATGACTTCCTAATTTTCAAAAACCCGAACGTAAAAACACGGTTCAATTTGTTCAGCTAAATGCTAAGGCTTTTTGATAACATAACTTTCAAAAAGCGATGCAAATGTAATTTATTTTTTGACACGCAAAACATTTTTGCATTTTTTTGAAAAAAATTTTTAACTATTATTTTCAGTCTATTTTGTTAGATAATCTTTAAATTTATACTTCACTCAATGAAATAACGAGTTTACTAATCAAACTATGTAGCTTACTCGAAACGATTTGAAATACTTAGAGATAGCGCTTAGATTTGAATAAACAATTATAATTATGAAAACAAAAAACACATTTACCAAGAACCCAGAGCAGAGCAGATTAGAATCTGTGGCTAAGAAAGTAGTAGGTACAATATGCATTTTAATGTTTACTTTACTTGCTACAAATCCTGTTTATGCGCAATCAGATAATGCCCAAGATCAATTTACAGTAAAAGGAATAGTTAGTGATGAAGAAGGACCTTTACCTGGTGTCAATGTTACACTAAAGTATGCTGATGTTGGAACTTCAACCGACAGAAATGGTGCATTCACATTTCCAAAAGCATTAAAACCTGGCGACATTTTAGTTTTTAGCTACTTGGGTTATGAAACGCAAGAGATCAAAATTAAAAAGAACACAAGACTTATTAAGCTTTTACTCACTACAGACCTTGTAGAGATTTTAGGTGCAGTCAATGATGACAAGCCTTACAAATCAAAACGAAAAAATTAAATAGCAGACTCATAAATGAAGCTATTGAGGTACATATGTGTCTTCATATTTGCATTCCAATCTAATGCACAAATATCTGATTTTGAATATATTAATTTTCGAAAAGCAGACAGCATTGCTTTGGCATGCAAAGATGAAGGTTTAGATAATTTATCTCAACTATCTCAAAAGCTAACCTCTGGCTTAACAACAGATGCTGAACGATTTAGAGCTATTTACAAATGGGTTTGCACTAATATTGCTAATGACTATAGCTTATATCTAAAAAACAACAGAAAAAGATACAAGTTTAATAATGATAGTGAGAAACTCGAAGCTTGGAACGAACTTATTAAGAAAAAGATTTTCTATAAACTTCGTAAAGACAAAAGAACCATCTGCACAGGTTATGCCTACCTTATAAAGGAGCTCTCTAATTTAGCAAATCTAAATTGTGAGATTGTACATGGTTATGGTAAAACCAGTACAACTAATCTGGAGAGACTAGATGCTCCAAATCACTCATGGAATGCTATTGAATTAGACGGAAAGTGGTATTTATGTGATCCAACATGGGCTAGTGGTATTCCAAATTCGGAAACCAACGAGTTTAAATTTTATTACAATGACGGCTATTTTCTAACTAATCCTCAGTTATTTGCCATTAATCATTTTCCTGTTAATAACAAATGGATGCTATTAGAAGAAGCGTTAGCACCTTCATTTGAAACCTTTCTTGCTGCTCCAATAATTTACGGAAAAGCTTATAAGAATTTGACTATTCATTCTGAGCCTAAAGAAATGCATAATACAATAGAGAAACATGATATCTTGACGTTTAAGTACCAGCTTCAGAAAGCTGTAGCAAAAGAAGATATTAGTTTGTTAATTGATAATGGTTTCAGTAATAGAAAAATAAAGCCCACTTCAACACACATTGAAAACACATCACTAACGCTTGAGCACCAATTTGATAATAACGGGTTTTACGATGTACATCTCTACATTGGAGATGATTTGATTTCCACCTATACTGTTAAAGTTAAAAGTTGACTCGAATAAACACTACAGCATTTGCAAGGTATTCACTTCCTGTTGAGTCAAATGTTTCCAATGACCACGTGGTAGATCTTTTTTTGTTAGATGCCCTATTTGAACACAATCTACTCGAATAATATCATATTTTAAGTAATCAAAAATAGTGTGAAGAATGGTATTACCTGTATTTTTGATTTTAAGACCTATTTTACTTTTTGGTTGACCATCGATATAACTAACTTCTTCTACAGAAACCATTTTTCCTTCAATTTTAAAACCATCTTGGATTTTTTTAAAATCATCAAACTTTAAATTTTTATCCAATTCGATCTCAAATAATCGAGCGACACCTGTTTTAGAATTAGTGAATTTTTTCACTACTTTATCATCATTGGTAAACAGTATTAATCCTGTAGAATTTCTACCTAATCTACCAATAGGCTTAATACGCGCGTTAGTAGCATTAGCAACAAGATCCATGACTGTACGACCTTTAGATTCACTTGTAGTAGTAGCAAATCCCTTTGGTTTATTTAATAAAACATACTCCTTCTTCTCAGGATTTATTCGGGCACCATCAAAACGAACTTCATCATCCAGCTTGACCTTATAACCCATTTCTGTAATCACCTTTCCATTAACCGTCACACTACCAACAGAGATATGCATGTCAGCATCTCTACGTGAACAAATTCCAGAATTTGCAATGTATTTATTTAATCGGATTTCATCAGAATTTGATGCTTTTGAAACTTTCTTTTTAGCAGGTTTGTTTCCTCTTGCATCATCTGCTCCTCTACCATATTTTTTATTGGCAGGTTTTCCTGATTCTCTTCCTGAAGTTTTTCCTTTTCCGCTACGTCCTTGCTGTCTGCTCATAATTACTAAATTTTATACAACGTCTCTTATGTTTCGATGTATCAATCTGCAAAGGTAGTATAATAGTTGAACTAATCTATAAATTTGGTTGTAGATTGACGTTCACGATTAACAGATAATTGTGTTACATCTGGTCTTGAATAATGACCTACAGGATCAAAATTTTGACGCTCCTCTAACACACGATTAAAGTCTATAGTTTGATAGAACACCCCTTCCTTGTGCAAAATAGGCTCTTGAATCCATTCGCCATCTGGTCCAGCAATACAACTCCCACCATTGGCTAATACTTGAGGTGCATTCTCCAAAATTTGATCGAGATGTGGCGTGTTTTGAGGGAAATCCTCAATAGTCATTACGCTTGATACTGAAATCACATAGGACCGTGATTCTCTAGCTATAAATCGTGTAATATCTTTAGTATTATGATCACTACCAGGCCATACAGCAATATGCAAATTTTCGCCGAGTCCATAAAGTGCAGCTCTTGGAAGTGGCATCCAGTTCTCCCAACAATTCAATCCGCCAACTGTAAAATCTTTCAGAGAATGAACCTGTAATCCATGTCCATCACCTGGTGACCACGTTAAACGCTCATCATAAGTGGGCTGTAACTTTCTATGTACCGACTTAATCTTACCATCTTGATCTATATAAACTAAAGACGCATAAACACTGTGTCCTCCTCGATCTAGTGGTCTTTCAATTATACCTAAATATACAGCCATATGATGCTGTTTGGCTAATTTACAAATGCCATCTAAATCGCCTTTTTCTATCGTTATTGAATGACTCACATAATGTGCATGTAATGCTTTATTAATTGGTGTATTCCATTCAGCTCCTCCTGTTAATGCCAACCAAAAAGGGTAACCTGGAACCAGACCTTCACCAAAAACGATAAGTTCTGCATTCTCTTTTGCTGCTTTACTAATTGACGTTTCAACTTTTTTTAGCGTTTCTACTTTATTCAACCAAACAGGTGCTATTTGTGCTAGGGCAACTTTAAGTGTGTGATTCATTTAAATTCGATTTAAAACAACATTGACATTTATCAATACAATACAAAACACACCTGCTACAATAATAAACTTTAGAATGTTATGTAATATCAAATAATGGGTTTTCGTATTCGATTTCCAAAGTAATAGTAGAAAAACCAGTAATAACATTACAGAGAGGTAGAAAAACAAATACATATGTCCTACATCAAAATGGTATAATAGTAAATAGACAGGAATACTAGTTAAGACAATTAATATAGTAAGCATTATTTTTGATGCTTTCTCTCCATAAACTACAGGTATTGTTTTATAATTGAGGAGTAAATCTCCTTTCATATTCTCAAGATCTTTAGTCAGTTCTCGCATAGAAATCATTAAAAACAGAAAAATGGCATGAACAAAAATGACCGATTCAAAGTTTTTATAATACAAGAAAATAGCAAAAAATGGTAAGATGGTCAGTATGGCAGAGACAAGGTTTCCTATAAATGGAAGCTTTTTAAGCTTATGTGAATAAAACCAAATTCCGAAGATATAAATTGAAAAAAACAAAACGGCATTAAACGAGACGTAACTCGCCATGATGACTGCCGAAAAATTGAGCACAAAGTAAAAGGAGAGCTTAGTATTCTGACTTACGAGACGGTCTAATTTTGATTTCTGAGGTCGATTGATTAGGTCTTTTTCAGAATCGTAGAAATTATTGATAATATAACCTGCTGCTATTGTTGCTGCAGAAGCCAGAACCAGCATTAATAAATTAAGATCAAATATGACGTCTTTAAGAGGTTTGTTATGCGCCAAAATGTAAACTGATGTTAAATATTGCGCTATAACAACAATAAGGATGTTGTAACCACGAACGACAGAAAACATGCTAAAGAACTTCAGCAAAATGTGTTTTTGTCTACGAGAAAGCATAAATTAATGTTTAGAAGTTGTAAACAACTTCTAATTTGTAATCTTGAAGTGATTGTTTTGCTGTTTCGATATCTTCGGTAAACCCTAGGATATATCCTCCTCCTCCAGAACCACAAAGTTTCAAATAGTACTCGTTGGTTTCGATTCCTTTTTTCCAAAGCTCATGGAATTGTTTTGGGATCATAGGTTTAAAATGGTTCAACACCACTTTAGACAACTGCTTAGTATTTTTAAATAATGATTTAATATCTCCTTTGAGGAAATCATCAACACAGGCATCAGTATGTTTTATAAACTGATCTTTTAGCATGCTTCTAAAGCCTTCTTGCTTCATGTTTTCCATAAAAATACGAACCATTGGAGCTGTTTCACCAATAATTCCTGAGTCTAACAAAAAGACAGCGCCTTTACCTTCTGTTTGCTGTGCAGGAATTCCAGTAGCTTCAATATTATCTTTAGAATTGATCAATATTGGAATACTCAAATAACTATTCAATGGGTCCAATCCAGAGGATTTTCCGTGAAAAAATGATTCCATTTCAGAGAAGATCTCTTTTAACTTTAATAACTTTTCTCTGGTTAAATTCTCTAAAACTGTGATTTTGTTGTAAGCGTACTTATCATAAATAGCTGCAACCAAAGCACCACTACTTCCTACACCATAACCTTGAGGTATGGATGAGTCAAAGTACATCCCAGCATCCACATCTTTTTGGAGTGTATCAATATCAAATGTCACCAAATTGGCATCAATATCTTTTAAATAAGAGACAAACCCTTTTAAACTTTCATTAGATTTCATAGCATCTTGCGACGGATTTTCATCAGTCTTAAGTGCACCATTGTAAAAGTTGTAAGGAATAGATAAACCTTTAGAATCTTTGATGATTCCGTATTCTCCGAAGAGTAGGATTTTTGAATAAAAAAGAGGTCCTTTCATGTAATTAAACCATTTGCTTTAACAAATATACGTATTATTCTACTATATGGCTCTCCATCAATAGTTAAGACAATTATAAATTATTGACTATTAATTTAGCTCCAAAGCCAATCTGATCGCTAATATAATGTCCATTTTGACAATAGACAACTAATTCACTCTCAATAAATTTTAGCACATTATCCTTTTCATTTTCTGGATATAGCACGTGTACATTAGCTCCTGCATCTAAAGTAAAACACACTTTTGAATTCGTTTCACTTCTATATGCCCAAATTTTATTGATAATTTCAAGGGTATTGGGTTTCATTAGAATAAAATAAGGCATACTAGTCATCATCATAGCATGAAGCGTTAAGGCTTCACTTTCCACAATTTTTATGAATTCATCTAAATTACCCTCTTTGAATATCGCTTTGAGTTTTGATAGATTCTCATGAGCTTGTTCAAAACGTTGTTGCGCGAACGGATGACCAAACATCAAATTATGTCCAACAGTACTACTTACCTGCTTTTCGCCTTTATCAACTAAAAGAATCGTGTCTTGATAGTTTTTAAAATTTTGATGTACATCATATGGATATTTCACACCATATAAATCTGAACTTCCATCAATCTCATCATGAATTCCCCAAACAATCAAATCGCCTTCTAAACTTCTGCATGCACTTCCTGATCCCAATCGTGCTAAAAATGATGCTTTCTGGATAAAATACACTTCTGAAATCGTTCCTATAAGTTCTTTTTCAACACTCATTAAGCATAAGGCTAAAGCGCTCATGCCTGAAGCTGAAGAGGCTATTCCAGAACTATGAGGAAACGTGTTTGACGTTTCAATCTTAAAATGATACTCGCTTAGAAAAGGTAAATAGCTCTCAATACGTTTGAAAAATGTTTCAATTTTTGGCTTAAAATCATCTTTCTGTTCACCATCTAAAAACACATCAAATGAGAACGCAGCGTTACTTTCTTTTTTGGAAAAACTCAGTGTTGTAATAGTTTTACAATGATCTAGAGTAAAACTTACAGACGGGTTCTCAGGAATTTGATGTTCTCGTTTTCCCCAATATTTAACCAGAGCAATATTACTTGGAGAGGACCAGGTAAAACTTCCGTTTTCTAAAGTTTTTGTATAAGGTTTAGGAATGAAATCTTTTTCAGTCATGTGCTATTAATTCTCCGACAAAGATAAGAGTTTTACCATTGTTTTAAAGTTTCGGGATGTTGCCTTTACATTTAATTTTTTTTCAAACATATTCATGTTGAATTTCGAGTTTCCGTAACCTACAGAAGCGTATAAATAGAGACCATCATTGATGATAATAAATTCTTCATTATCGTACTCAATTTGCATGACCTCATCAACCAGTTCTGGTTCGGGAATGGTACTTAGAATAATAAAATAACTGTTTTCTTTCTTTACTTCGGAAAACGGACATGCATTAAAAATGACCTCTAATTCATCTCTAGTTCTCGCCATAACTGGCACTTCAAATCCAAATTGAGATGCAATTGCTCCTTTCACCTTTTGCTCAATAGTGGCATTGTTCAGTTCTGAAGATTGAAAAATCACATTTCCGCTTTGGATATACGTTTTCACTGATTCAAAACCTGTTTTTGTAAGTAATTCGCGTAGTTCTGCCATCGGAACTTTTTTATGTCCGCCAACATTGATTCCTCTTAAAAGTACAATATACGTATTCATGATTTTGAAATGGCTTTAGCTGCAATATAAGCTCCAGTCCATGCATTCTGAAAGTTAAATCCTCCAGTGACAGCATCTATATTTAAAATTTCTCCTGCAAAGTAGAGCTTTTGATGAAGCTTACTTTCAAAAGTTTTAAAATTGATCTCTTTTAAGTTGATCCCACCAGCAGTAACAAACTCCTCCTTAAACGTACTTTTTCCAGTCACATTAAAAACCGCTCCGGTAAGTTGTGACGCTAATTGCTCTAGCTGTACTTTATTAAGATCTGCCCAGCGTGTTTCATTAGTCATTTCTGAAGCTAAAACTAACTTCTGCCACAGGCGCTTTGGTAACTCAAATTGAGGCGATTTGAACACTGTCTTTCTTGCTAAATCATGTTTAAGTATTTTTAACTGATCTATACAATCCTGATAGGACTGCTTTATAAAGTTCACTTCAATTTGAAATTTATAATTCCTATTAGCCAGTTCAATAGCTCCAAAGGCAGAAAGTTTTAAAATGGCTGGTGCACTCATTCCTACATGAGTGATTAACAAAGGACCTTCACTCCATAAATTAGAATCAACCACTTTAACTTCAACATCTAAAGCCACCACACCTGGAATACCTGCTATACGTTCATCTCTAATATCGAAGGTAAATAACGATGGTACAGGCTGTGATATGGTATGGCCTAAATCTTCCAAAAGATTCCAAATCTTTGGGTTACTCCCTGTGGCAAATAATACATTTTCAGCTGTAAATTCATCTTGTGAGGTTTCTAAAATCCAATGCGTTCCAGATTTATGTATCGTTTTTAATGCGTGACTATAATAGACCGCTACGTTATGCTTATCAGCTTCGTTTAAAAAACAATCGATAATAGTTTTAGACGAATTAGATACTGGAAACATTCTTCCATCGGGTTCAATTTTTAATGGCACATTTCTACTTTCAAACCATTCAATGGTATCTCCTGTCATAAATTGATGGAAAGGACCTAATAACTCTTTTTCTCCTCTTGGATAATTATGTACTAATTCTGAAGGAATAAACTCAGCATGAGTCACATTACAACGTCCTCCACCAGAAATCTTTACTTTTTGAAGCCCTTCTTTTCCACGTTCTAATATGGCAACTTTCAATTTTGGGTTTTGTTCCGCAATATTAATTGCTGCAAAAAAACCTGCTGCTCCACCTCCAATGATGATGATATCATAAGTATTCATAGGCGATCTGGATTATCTGAAATTACAGCATCAACACCATATGTGGTCATTCGTTGAATGGTTTCATGATCATTGACTGTCCAAGTCACTACTTTATAATTCTCTTTTTGTGCACGCTTAACATTCTCTTTAGTTAGTAACGCAAAATTAGGGTGTATCGCATAGGCATTAATGGTATTAGCAAATTCAAGGGCATCAGTTACACTTGCTTTTGTTAGCACACCAAGTCGCAAATTAGAGTTGATTGTATTAACTTTTTCTAGTTCATGATACTGAAAACTTGAAATTAGGAAATCTTCAATTGTCCAACGGTAATCATTCATATATTTATCTATAACGTTACAAGTTCCATCTGCTGTATCTTTCCCTTTAAGTTCAATGTTGAGCATACATTTTCGATCAATAGTCTTAAGAACGTCTTCGAGTGTTGGTATAGAAAATTGATCTTTAACTTTTAACTGTTTCAACTCACTCAACGTGTGTTTAGAGACTTCACCTTGACCATTGGTCATTCTATCTAAAGTAAAATCATGAAAAACAACCAATTCACCAGAGGCACACTTGTGAACATCAATCTCAATACCCTGAACTCCTAATTCTAAAGCTTTTTCAACCGATGCTAAAGTGTTTTCAGCAACGTATGCTTTCGCACCTCGATGTCCTATTTTAAGTGGTTTTTTCATAGGATATAAAAGTATAAATTTCAATCATAGAAACATTAGTAAATCATAATTTAAAGAATCTTTAAGAGTTTAGATTTTATATTTCGAGGAAAAACCCATTTATTGGATATAGATAAACACAAATTATGAATTTAAACTTAAGTCTACTTTCTATTTTATTTTTTCTTACCTCTTCCTGTGAAACTGGTAAACTAACTCCTTTGGCAGATCTACCATCAAGCCTAAAAGAAACATCTGCTATTGAATTAGCAAAAGGTTCAGATCTGTTATGGGTTATTGAAGATGCCGGAAATAAGAATAATCTTTATGGATTGAATCCTGGAGGAAAAATTGTAAAAGATATTGATATTGATAATGTACAGAACATCGATTGGGAAGATCTAACTTCAGATACTGACGGAAATATCTATATTGGAGATATTGGTAATAATTCAAAAAAGCGAAAAAACTTCGCCATATTTAAGGTGTCACAACCCGCAACTTTAGATGAAACTACTGATGCTGAAGTCATTAGTTTCAAACTTCCTAAAGACATGAAATCTGAAGATTTTGAATCGTTCTTTCTCCACAATGATTGGTTCTATCTATTCAGCAAGGAAAACAAAAAAACAAAGCTTATCAAAGTACCAAATCAAATTGGAGATCATGAGGCCATTTACATTTCAGATTATAAACTGAAAGGTAAAAATACGAAAGTCACATCTGCAGACATTAGTGATGATGGTAAAACTGTAGTATTACTAAATCATGACAAACTCTGGAAACTTACCGGATTTTCATCTGATAACTTCTTTGAAGGAACCGTTGAAGCTGTTGAATTTGAGCATGACACTCAAAAAGAGGGTATCAATCTCGTTGGTTCTAATAAGGTATTAATCACAGATGAAAAAGACAAAAGTGAAGGTGGAAATATTTACAGTTTTGTTTTTGAATAGTATCAAGATGATATAAGTCGATCTAAAGCATCCAAGTCTGCTTTATTATGTAATTGATTTTTAGCGTCAAATATGAGGTTTTCAATTTCGCTATCAATGGCGTTTTTGTGAGTTTCTTGAGTAGCATAACCACTTTGTTTGAGAAAATTCAACATTAAAAGTAATTTTTGCAAAATAATTGGATCATGCTTGCAATAGGTTCTTAAAGATGCCATCACCTGAAATAAGAGATCATTGAAACTTACGGTATTTATGTTGAGAATGGCATTACCTTCATCATCACATACTAACCTCAAATCGTTTTTTTTTAATCGTACAGCAAATAGTTCTGTAAGATAATCAATAGCATTTATAGCAGTTCCTGGATCATTAATTCCAGGAGACATGGCCTTTAAAGCAATTTCTGTGATTTGTTTAAATGCTAGAACATAATTTTCACGTATAAGTTCACCCTTTGAAAAGCGTATTGCATCTAAAATTTTGCCCTCCAATTCTTTATCGATTTTATTACTTATCTTGACTAGTGGTAATTCTTTCAAAACATAATTTCCTTTTACTGGAATGATTTCAAATTTCAATTGTTTTTCTTTTGAAATACTTTTGATTAAATTAATATTAACATCGTGATAATATCCTGATTGGCTGGATTGTATGACTGTCCAATTTGAAGTATCAGGAAACTCATCAGTGATATCTTTTTCATTGTCAATTAAGGTTTCTATTCTGGATTTTGCTTCATTGAAAATCCGTTCCATAATATTATTTATTTGTATTTCCTGAGAAATAGAATGAATGAAATAAATAAAAGCACCCAGACAAAAAATCATAAATAGAATAGCAAGAAGTACTGAAAAACCAGGAAGCTGGTAAGAGGAACCGTTTGGCTCAATAGCGACTAAAGTAAAAATGCAATATAACAAGGTTGAATTATAAACTCCTAATACTATTTGATGACGTTTATTAGAAATCAAACCAGGAAGAACTCTTGGTGAATAATTACTAGATGCCTGATTTAATAAAATCATGACTAACGAAAAACTAAACACCATTATTGAAATAAGGCCAGCAATAAATGTTGTTAAAAGACTTCTGGCTGTTTCTGTATCGTTAACGACTAAAATTGGTGCATTCTCGACAAGATAATCTGATATGCCCTCACTCTCCAGATAATACATAAATAATGCGAAAAGTAATCCTGCAAGACTAATAAGGGTTGGATAGAAAGCAATTTTACTTTCTAAACGGGTCATTAACTTGATTGTTTCGCCAAAATATTTACGCATCGATTCTAAAAATTCAATCCAAAACCAAAAGAAAATCGCAATCCTTCGGGACTATTGAACAAATTAAACGTTCCTGAAAGGCTATCGGCTGCAGTTACCCAGAATCCTCCACCATAATCGTTATGCCAACGATTGGAGAAGTCGCCTTCTAACCAAACTCTACCAACATCAAATCCACCAAAAACACCAATTTGCAATGGCAATGTACTTGTTTTAAACGAATCAAAACTATACCTAAGATCTGCACTTCCCACAAATGAGTTTTGTCCAGTAAAGCGTTCGGTTCTATAACCTCTCAAACCATTACGTCCACCAATGTTTGCTGCCTGATAAAATATAAGATCATCACCAATTCGCACCTGAAGTCTGGCATCTGTTTTCAGCACAAGCTTACGATTTCTACTAACAGCGTTATAAAAGCCTAAATTGGAATTGATATATCCATATGTATTTTTTGTGTCTTTAAACTCTGTTTTACCTCCAACGTTCAACAAAAATGTCATCCCTCTGGTTGGGTTAAGTTTATTGTCGAAACTGGCGTATTTATATTCGGCTTCAAGAGCTCCAAAAAGACGTCTCTCGTAAAACTCTTCAAAAGATGATGGTGCAAATTCTGTAATAAAACGATTAGGAGTATCATCAATTTCAATGGCTTCAAAAACAGCTCTAAATCCGTAATCACTACCAAAGTCTCCTTTTTTAAGAATTCCGGCTTTTGCCATGTAAATACTTGTTTTAACTCTGTTGTAATCAAAATCAAGTTCCTCATCATTATTGACAGTTTCATTTCCGAGGCCAAAAAAGTTATTAGTGAAATTTGCAGAGGTAAATTGTCCGCCAATATGTAAATTCCAATCATTCATGATATTAGCAAATTCGCCATCATAATTTAAAGCAAACCCTTTTGTAGCAAAGAAATATCCTCCCCTAAAACGATGTTGAGCTGAGAACGGATTTCTTTGAAACCCTTTTTTTGTTTTTACAAATGATACGCCTAAAGAAACTCCATCATCAGGATTAAATCCTATTGCAGGAGTAATCATATTATTAACCACAATATTTTTTTGGAAGTCGAATAAATTGAGTTTATAAACATCTGTAAATCGTATAGTTGCTCCATTATTTTCCTTAATAGTATTGGGTTTACTTTCATGATCATACACCTTTACTCGTCGTCCTGATGTTATGATATAGGTGTCATTTTCCTGACCTCCAATGAGTCGGGTGAAAATAAGATTGTTAGCTTTCCCTGTAACTTCAAATACATCTTTGTCATCTAAACCATAGATCCATAGTTCTTTGGTAACGTCTTTATGAAATACTTTATCTACTATAACTTCTCCTTTCTCTCCATCTATAATTCTAGAAATAATGACTTGTGTTTCATTGTCTCCAATACGTTTTACTTCTATGTAATCATCTTTATCTGTTCCAGTAAGAATCACCAATTCATTTAAAATATTGTAATAGCGTGTTGCAATATCCTGAAGGTTCGAAAGTCGTCCTCTTAGTTTCTTTTTAATATCTTCTAATGTTTCATCCTGAACTTCTTCAGGAATCTTAGAAAACGCTTTTTCAATAACCTCATCTGTGATTCTGTCTTGCAATAGTTGGGCTTGTTCTAGCCATTTGTCTCTATCTGCTTTTTGAATTAAAACGCGATCTAATTTGATACCAGCAGAATTCATCCATTTGAGATCTTTCAGAGTTTCGTCATAAACTTGTAGTTGTTTTGTAGATCCTGAAATTTGCCTCATGACACTTAAAAGCGCACCATCAAAATTTGAAAATACCTGATCTCGATCTCTAGGAATTGGTCGGTAATACTTATCGCCATTCTCCTGATTAAACTGAGCCCAACGCCATTGATCCTGATGCCTATCCCAATCGCCAATAAGCATATCAAACAATCGTGCTCTTACAAAAGCATTTTCGTCAATTTTATATTTTTCGTCTTTACGAACTTTCTCAATAATATCATGAGTACTTTCAATGTCATCAGCAAATCCAAAGTTCCTATCATCAGTGTAATTGTCTTCGGGACGCTCTTCAATCATGTATAACTCATCGCCATAATCTGCATTATACTGTCCTAAATGCTTATGTTTAGGAATGTAGTATATTTTTGGATTGGTATGATATATCTCAGCCGCATCAGCCAGATCTGGAACAGCCTTAAACGCATAAGGATGAGCTGCAGTGTAGAAATCATAAATAAGTCCTTCGATAGCAGTTTTTTCAAAATCATCTTGTACATAAGTGTCCTTAAACAATACGGTTTGTAAATACTGTGTAGCACTTTTTCGAAGAGCTCTCATATTAAGTTCTCTACCATCTTTAGTTTTTAGACGTAGTGACCTTGTTTGGTGTCCACCTCCAGCACGAACAATTTCCAAGCCACCATACAAAGTATCTAAGGTTGCCACTTTGGCTGTTATTTTTTTAGAATAGATATCTCGATAATGACTTCCCCAAACCGTCTCAAAAAAACCTGTTCGGTCTGTTTCAGATTCGTTATATACTGAGGTTTCTATTTCCTGCGGAAAACTTTCAGGAAGCGAAGACACATCAAAATATGTTCTCGGTTCAAAAACCTTGTGAGCAAATAAACGTTTTGCTTGCCCATTGTCTTCGCCATAAAAGGTAACCCAACTACTCCCATCTTTGTAAACAGTTAGCTCTGCAAAGCCTTGCTTTCCGTAGGAAAACAATCCATTATTCTTAAGAGCGGCAAAGGATTCTTTTGCACCTGAACCAGAGACAATTTGTTTTGTACGATCATTTTCTATGTATTGAAGTGTATGCTCGTGACCAGAAACAAATACAATATTTTTTGTATCGAAGGTCAAGGTCTCTAGACGTTTCATCAACCTGTTATAGCGTTCGTTATACCTGTCTTGAATTGACACTCCACCTTGTGTTCTAATTTGAGTGACTAAAGATGCTAATATTGGAATTGGTATTTTTTTCTGACCGGGAAACACGTGTTTAGAAAATGCATATTGCCCTCCATGAACACCATTAGTATACATTGGATGATGCATGGCAAATACTATAGTTTTGTTTTGAGCTTTTTTTATTTCGCCCTCTACCTCTTCAAAAAAACGTTCTCTGGTTTTAATCTCACATTCATCATTTATAGTAGGATTATCATTCCAGTTCTCTAAATACCACTGAGTATCAATAACAATTAATTGTATACTTTCACTAACATCGATACTTTCTAGCGGACATCCATTTTCAGGTTGAAAGGTATTCTTTCCTAATGCATCCTCAATATATTTCTCCTGACGCTTGAGTCCCTTTAGTCCATTGGCATACCAATCGTGATTACCTGGAATGAATAGTACTTCACCCTTGAAATTCTTTACTGATTTAATTTGTGCATTTAAAGCGTTTTCAGCATCCTTTCTGCCCTTCTTGTCTTTTGCTGGCAAACCACTTGGATAAATATTATCTCCTAAGAAAATAGTGTAATCGTCTTTAGTGTTTTTATCGGCAATATGATTATTGAAAGCAGTCAAAGCCTTAGACATTCCGCCTTGTGGTGACTTTCCTGCGTCTCCAATTAAATAGAATGTTCTATCAATGTCTTTATCTGGACGCTCAATTTGAGAATAGTCTTCCTGCTTATATTGTGCTTTATGTGTTGCACATGCATTCAGTAAAAAGGATAATAAAAATATAATTGTAAATCTGTTGAGGTTGGTCATTGCTACTAGTTTGAATTACAAAAGAAGATAATAAACTATTGTCTTTTTATCTTTATCCATAAAGATATTGATTCTTAAGCTAATTTCTCCCAAAGACTATCAGTAAAGTAATGTTTGCAATCTAAAAAATGTTTACTATTGGAAAAGCCCGTCTGCTTTGCAAGTGATTCGATTTCTGAAAGCGCGTATTTTTTGGAAAGCTCAGTCCATATCAATTCATTAAAATCAAAATCAATGGTTGTTTGTAAAGCCTTAAACTCAACAGTTTGTTGTCTAAGACTCACTAAATAACTTTTTACTTCACCAGTATCTGGATTGTAATGACAATAAAAATCGAAGTCATCTATTTTAAAATCCGCTTCCAACTCTCTATTGATTCGCAGCAATAAATTCAGATTAAAACGCTTAGTAATGCCCTGTTTATCATAGTAGGCGTTATGAATAACGATTGGATTTTTCTTGATATCAAAACCAATAAGTAATTTATCACCAACTTTCATGTTATCATTAAAAAGTTGTAGTAATTCTTTTGCTTTTTTAGGAACATAATTACCAATATTACTTCCCAAAAAAAGTAAAAGACTTGGGTAATCACTTTTCTTATTTTGTTTTAATATCTCAAAATAATCTCCAACTTTGGGCTTTACTTTTAAGCTAGGTAGACGATCTTTAAGTCTTTTAGTTAATATGTCAATAGCCTCTTGAGAAATATCAATTGGCACATAATTAAAATCAATATTGTGATTTACTAAATACTCTAATAGTTTGAAAGTCTTTAATCCATCTCCAGCACCTAATTCTACAATATTGAAAGGCGTTGAAAACTCCAGAGCTTCAATAATTTGTTTTGACTGAAGGGACAAGATTTCAAACTCAGCATCTGTTAAATAGTATTCGGGCATGTTCATGATTTCCTGAAATATCCGACTCCCATTATCATCATAAAAATATTTTGATGAAAGGTGTTTATGCTGAGCTGAAAGACCTTCAATGACGTCTTTGGCAAATGTGTTGTTCATATTATTTTACAAGTCTAATTCCTGAAAACTGCCATCGCATATCAGGGTGAAAAAAATTTCGATAAGTGGGTCTGCTATGCCCTTTAACTGTTACTACTGAGGCACCACGAAGTACCATTTGATTGATCATAAATTTTCCATTATACTCTCCCAGAGCTCCTGGTGCTTTAGAGAAGTTTGGATACGGTAAATAGGCACTATTGGTCCATTCCCAAAGCTGACCATAATCTAATTGTTTTGATGCGACTTCCCATTCAAACTCTGTAGGTAATCGCATTTGTTTCCATTCTGCAAAGGCATAAGCTTCATAAAAACTGATATGATTCACAGGTAATTTTAGGTTTACTTCCTCAAAACCATTTAAAGTGTACTGATGCCATTTTCCTTTAAATTTGTGCCAATACTCAGGAGCTTTGATCTTATTCTGCTGAATAAAATCCCAGCCTTCAGCATGCCATAAATTAAAATTTTGGTAAGCACCAGAGTCTATAAAATCAATATATTCTTGATTGGTGATTAATTGATCAGAAATTTCAAACTCATGTAAAAACACGTTGTGGTGTCCCATTTCGTTATCATAACAAAATGAATTGCTATCATGTCCTATATTGTAAAGACCTTCATCAATCTTTAACCAATTTGAAGCTGTCTTAATTTCATTTAAACGTATCGTATTTTCAATGGTAGGAAATGTTGGCTGATGTCCTAAAATATACTTGATATCATAATAGAATAATTCCTGATGCTGCTGTTCGTGCTGGATTCCTAGCTCAATTATTGCTTTAGTTTCTTCTAAAAGCTCTGAGTCCAAAAAAATTGTCATATGTTCATCGACATAGTTTCGGTATTGATAAACCTCATCAACTGTTGGACGTGTCATTAAACCTCTGTTGGGTCTGAGCACTCTATCGCCTGCATTATTGTAATAGCTATTAAACAGATATGCAAAATCATCATCAAACACTTTATAATCTGATTTAAATGCTGTTAATACAAATTGTTCAAAAAACCAAGTAGAATGTGCTAAATGCCACTTAGGTGGTGAAACAAACACATTTGGCTGAACTGAATAATCTTCAATTTTTAAAGATTCACAGATAGAACTAAATCGCTGTCTTGTTTGAAGGTATCTGTCTTTTAATGTCATTGATTGATGATAAAATTATGATGAAACGAGTTCTGTGTCAATAATCACTTCACTTTGTAATGTTTTGTGTACAGGACATTTAGAAGCAATCTCTTTTAATCGTTGTCTTTGTTTTTCGTCTAAATTACCAATAAGCGTTAACTTTTTTGACAGATGATCAATACGAATAGGCTTTTCCAAATCCAACATGAGATCGTCACTATGTTTCTTAGAATAGGTAATGTGCGTATAAATTTCTTGTAAATCCCATTGTTTCCGTTGAGCATACATTTTTAATGTCATTACTGTACATGCGGCGAGTCCTGCGCTCAAAAAATCATAAGGTGATGGTCCAAAATCATCACCTCCAATAGATGCTGGTTCATCAGCAATAAAACTATGCTTAGCGGTTTGTATTGTCGTTGTGAATTTGTCTTCTTTTAAGTTTAGATGTGCTACTAACTGTTCGCCTTCAGTATCTAACATTGTATTGTCTTGAGGCTCAAAATAACGCTGTACCCATGAGCCAATTAAATTGCCAGCATATAGACTATCTCTACTCTTAGAAAGCAGATGATCTGCCTGATCTAAGGTTATAAAACTTTTGGGATGGTGAGCGTTATGATAGAGCTGCTCAGCATTTTTTATTCCAACGATAGTATCAATTGGTGAATGTAATATGAGTATAGGTTTTCTAAGTGCTTTAACAATAGCTGGCAAGTCGGTTTTATCAAAATCAGATACAAACTCCTCATTAATTTTAAAAGGTCTACCACCAATATTCACCTCTACTTTTCCTTTGTCTTTGATTTGGTCCATACCATGAGAAAACAAGTGCTTGACATGACTAACGGTTGCAGGTGCTCCAATAGTGGCTACAGCTTTAATATTATTTAGCTTAGAGGCAGCAACTAGAACAGCGGCTCCACCTAAAGAATGTCCTACAAGTAATGATGGAGCTTCATAATGTTCCTTTAAAAAATCATTAACAGCAATTAAGTCTCCTACATTGGCAGAAAAATGACTATCTGCAAACTCTCCCTCACTCCTTCCCAAACCTGTGAAATCAAATCTCACAACACCAAAGCCATGATTTGTAAGTGATCTACTAATGTTTTTTACAGCACTAAGTGAGCTGCTACAAGTAAAACAATGGGCAAAAATGGCATAATGATTTGGCTTTTGATTTGCTGGCAACTCTAAATACGCTTGCAACTTAATACCTTTATCATTTTCTATTTGTAATTTCTCATTCCTCATTTTTCTCTTTTTTTAAACACCTATCATTGAACTATTTCTACGCCTCTCCAAAATGCAACATAGCCTTTAATTGATTTGGCTAATTCTGACACTTCCGGATAAAACCATGCAGCATCTTTATTCTCTTTACCGTCAACGTCAATAGTATAATATGACGCTTCACCTTTCCAGGCACAAGTTGTGTGTGTATCACTAGTTTTAAAAAACGCTTTATTAATACTCTCCGGCGGAAAGTAATGATTGTTCTCAATGACAATAGTATTCTCACTTTCTGCAAGGACTTGATTATTCCAAATTGCTTTCATCTGTTACTGTTTTATATAATTATTACGAACTGCACGACAACATGGAGCATCCTACTTTATGTCTGGCCCAGTCTGGTCGTTTAGCAAACCATTTTTCATGTTCAGGTTGCTCTGCATAAGGCTGCTTTAAAAGCTGAAATAATTCATCTATTAACTTGTAATCCCCTTTATTAGCATCATCAATAGCTAATTGTGCCATGTAATTTCTCAGGACATATTTTGGGTTTACTGCATTCATTTTTGATTGTCGTTCAAGATCTGTCAACAATTCTTTATCCAGTCTAAAGTCATAGCGCTCAAACCAATCTCTCCACTGTTGTGCTATATCTGAAGAGACCTCATTGGGTGCATAAAAAGCATCCTTAACGATTTCTAACCCTTTTTTAGCATCTCCTTTTTTGAACTTACCTAAATTCCTGAAAAATATGGTCATGTCGGTTTCAGATAATAGTAATGTATCTTCCAATGTTTCAATTAGCAAATTATCTTTATCATCTTTCTGTAGCAATCCCAATTTAGATCTCATCATATCTAATGATTTCTTTTCAAAATCGGTTTTGTATTGTTCTAAAATAGCTTCCAAAGGTTTTGGATCCTCTATTAATGGATACAATGTATTTGCGAGTTGGTATAAATTCCACAAGCCAATATTAGGTTGATTACCGTATCTATATCGCTTGTGTTGACTATCGGTTGTATTGGGTGTCCAGCCAAAATCGAATCCTTCCAACCATCCATAAGGCCCATAATCTATAGTGAGTCCAAGAACAGACATATTATCTGTATTCATCACACCATGAACAAATCCAACACGTTGCCAATGGATAATCATGTCTAAGGTACGTTCGGCTACTTCAGCAAAAAAATTGATATAGGTTTCTTTTGAGGGTTTACCCAAATGTTCAAAATGATGCTTTATTGTATAATCAACTAGTGTTTTGAGTGTTTTATGGTCTTGTCTGGATGCTAAGATCTCATAATTTCCGAAGCGCAAAAAAGAAGGCGAAATACGAGACACTATAGCACCTTTTTCATAAGCAGAATTCCCATCATATAGCATATCTCTCAACACCTCATCACCAGACAAGGCTAAAGATAAGGCTCTCGTTGTAGGAATACCAAGATAATGCATAGCTTCGCTACACAAATATTCTCTTATTGATGAACGCAAAACCGCTAAACCATCAGCACTTCTTGAATATGGTGTTTCACCAGCACCTTTTAACTGAACGGTCCATTGTTGTCCCTTATGTTCAACCTCAAACAGGTTGATGGCTCTCCCGTCTCCTAATTGTCCTGCCCATTGTCCAAATTGATGACCGCCATAACAAATCGCATAAGGTTTTGTATTTGGCAGCACTTTATTTCCTGTGAAAATCTTAGTAAACATTTCTGAGGCGATATCACTTTCTGAAATTCCTAAAGCTTCAGCCATTTCTAGTGAAACATGTAAAACTTCAGGTGCTTTTGTTTGTTTAGGTAACACATACGAAAAACAGGCACCTTTAACCTGACGTCTTGAGTTCTCCGTGACTGGATCAGCAGGAAGCTCTTCAGTAAAGGTGTTTTTGAGATTAAATTTCATTAAAATATTGATGCTTTGTGCATTGTTGAGGTTAATTTCTTTGAATCACATAATTTACAAAATTTTTAGTCGTTATTCCTTCTGAAAAATTACATAAAATGTTAATTCTTATTTTCGTAATTTTATCCTAATCTATAACTTTTATTTATGGCTACTGACCTTGTAAAAAAGACTGAAGAATTTGTTTTTGATCTTCTAAAAAAAGAACTGGATCCTGTTTTTTTATATCATAATTACAAACATACCGAACGTGTATTAAAAAGCACTCGTGAACTTATTGAAAATTGTGATGTTACTGAGGAGGAAGCTGAAATTCTGGAGATTGCTGCTTTACTTCATGACACTGGATATACGAGAAGTGCTGCAGACCACGAAGAGAAAGGTGTGGAAATTGCAACCAAATTTCTAAAAGATCAAAATGCAAGTGATGATCTAATTGAAGCGGTAAATAAATGCATTATGGAAACCAAGTTTAAGGAAGTTCCAACAACAAAACTTGGAAAGATCATAAGAGATGCCGACGCTTCACACTTTGGGAAGAAATACTTTGAGGAGGCTAGTGAATTTTTAAGAAAAGAATTGGAGCTTAGAGGAGTTCAAACTTATTCATCTACAGAATGGCGAAATGAAAATATTAAAGTGCTTTCAAAAAAGCATCAATTCTATACTGATTATGCCTTAAAAAATTGGCAAGCTAGAAAAGATAAGAATTTGTCTAAGCTGTTAAAAACTAAGAAAAAGCAAAAGGCAAAACTTAAAAAAGAGGAGTTGAAAGCTAAATATAAAGCGCAATATAAAAATGAAAGTCCAGAACGTGGCGTTCAAACATTTTATCGTGTAGCACTCAGAAATCATATCAAATTAAGTGATATAGCAGATACAAAAGCTAATATTCTACTATCTGTTAACGCTATTATCATTTCGGTTGTTTTGGCTAATTTAATTTCCAAATTAGACACGAATCCATACCTCATCTGGCCTACGGTAATTTTTACTGTATTTAGTGTTATTTCAATGGTCATGTCTATAATTGCTACTCGTCCAAATGTAACCAGTGGTCAATTCACTAAAGAAGATGTTAAAAACCAAAAAGTCAATTTAAGTTTCTTCGGAAATTTCCATAAAATGGAATTAGAAGAGTTTGAATGGGCTATTCAGGAAATGGTTAATGATAAGGATTATATCTACAAAGCTTTGACCAAAGATTTATATTTTCTAGGAAAAGTACTGGAGCGAAAATATAGGTTATTACGTATTACCTATACTGTTTTTATGGTTGGAATCATTGTATCACTCCTGGCATTTGGTATTGCTGTAAAAAACAATCCTGCAAAAGCCAAAGAAGTTATAGAAGATGCTCAATCACACCATCAACTAATGGTTCCAAAACATCAAAATGAAAGTTTTGCTTTTAGGCTTTGATTTCCTTCATAAGGTCATCATATGTGTAAAATGACTTGTCTTCTTTTTTATGATATAAAATATTGACACGAATTGCTTTTAAACCGGTAACACCCTGAAGGTCGTCTAATTCTAATATTTCAACCTCTTTATCCAACACATTTTTAGACTGTAAAAATCTTACATATTGTAGATATTCTTGTTCGTCTTCTCTTTGCGAATAGACAATAGTAATTTTACCATTTTGAGTAATACGCTCATCTGTACCTTTAATCAATGCTTTATCAACTCGTTTTTTCACCACTTCATATCTCGCATTATAAGTTCCATCCACATCAAATTGCTTTTCATCCATTCTAAATCGGATGGATAATGGCTGGTTGAACACTAAGATCATAGAAGCCACATCTAGAGCAATAGGATATTCATGCTGATTTTGATAGTAGTCATTCTCCATCTCACACATCACCTGTAATTGCCAAAGTCTTAAGTTGTAAAGATATACCTCATTAAAACTCTTCTCTTTGGTAATATCCTCTCCAATGTACATATTATGCTCAACACCATCAGTCTTATATCTTTCGAAGTAATGCGGATACATTTTTTGAGCTTCAACCTGCTTTTGATCTAATAAAGACGCCATATTCTTATTGATGAGCATAATGGTATCATCATAGTTCTTACGATAGTAATAAATAAGATTGAGATCTTCGTCTATTTTACTGAAGTAATCATCTATATCTTCTTTTAACTCGGGATTCTTTTTAAGCTGAAACTTAAATATAGGTTCAATTTCCTCTTTTAAAAAGGCTGTAATGGTTTGCTCACTATCCACTTTGAAATTGGTCTTTAAATCCTTTTTGAATGCTTTAACCTGAAACTTGATCTGCTCATAAATTGGCAGGTTATCCAGCTTTAAAACCTTGTCAATAATTTTAGATACTAAACTTAATTGAAGTGACAGATCTTTTTGAGTTGCAGCATTTCTGGCATTAGAAGAACCTTTCACATCAATTTGACCAAATAAAGGATAAATGTTGTCAAACGTTATTTCACCAAAAGAGGCTTCGTTCCCAAGATGATGTTTGTCTTTTAAAAACTTTCTGGCATTATCCACAAATTTCCAATATACACTTGGGTGAATAGAAGTACATTCTTGCTGAATAATAGCTTCTATTAAGTTTTCTTCTTCAACTTTTGAACGCTCAACAGCAGACACAATAAACGGCATCACATCGACTAGTTTATTGGCATTGATACTGTTCAATACGCTAGGTTTATGAGATATAATTTCTAAAATACCCATTAAGCCTTCATCATTGGCAATAGGTGCAAAGATTGCACTCTTTATACCTTGACTATGGAGTGATTTTATATGTGGAGCCTTACCTTTTGAAATACCAAACATGCGATCGACATCTGATACTGAGAAATATTTCTTTTCAGTTAATAATCTTTGGTATGACCAACTACAAAGTGCATCAGCACATTGTTTGGTTTCAGCATCATTAAGAAGGTAACTATGGATTCCTGTTCCATAAACACGTTCAAAAACATCGTCTTCTTTATTATAAATTGAAAATCCAACTTTAATGTCTTTTAAACCTAAAAGCGAACGAAATATGTCATGAAAATCTTTCATGAAACTTTCGTTTTTTCTCTTATCGTTACCTATTAAACTAGACTTTATATTTGATATCGACTGATCATCTGTGACATCAAAAATATTAGAAATTACAAACCCTTTAAATGTGTAACTGTTAGGTGGAAACTTTTCCTTCCATAACTCAATATTTTCAAAGTTATCAAGTAGCATTTTATAATCCTCCTCAGTTATTTTGGGAGCATCTTTGTTTGGAGTGATCTCAGTAAAATCTGCATTATATAGAATTTTGTAATAACGCATGATTCCATTAGCATCAGGAATTTCGTAATAAAACGGCCTCTTAAAGTTTAGTTGATATCCATAGCAAAAGTTAAGTATGATTGTACAAGCAATGATGTACGTATCATCTTTAGGCATGTTCTTTATCTCTAATTCAAAATCGTCACCAGCCGTTTTTATAATGGATTTGAAGCGTTCAGAAGAATTAAAAATAAGATTATGAAACGGAACTGATGCTGTTTTAATCTCATTGTTGGTTAAGATCTTACTAAAAGAATCTTGTAAAATAATACTAATCTCTTTTTCCCTTTTAATAAGATCCTTAGGATTTGTAATTCCTTCTCTTAACTCAGGGTAAGCCTCTGCAGCCTTAAGCACACGACGAGCCTTGGCAGCTATGAATTCGTCATCACTTTGTGATAATGACTCATAATGCTTAAGAATTGTATCAAAACTAACCTTTAATCTAAAGGGAGATTCAATATTTTCATTAATATCATTCATAATAACTTTTCTGAACATACAAAGTTACAAATTAATAGTTTAGTCGCTATTAATGAGACTTTCTTACGCTAGAAATGTTACACGGATTAATGTTAAAAATGTGACAAACTGTAAAATGTTTTGACTATAAGCCTAGGCTTCCGTAAGTCCAATTAGAACCATCACTAATAAAGATCAATGTTTTTGTAATATCACCGCCATCTGCAGCTGTATCAGGCGTCATAGTAACAGAACCAAAAGGTCCAGCACTCGCTCTGCTATCACCACTAAAAAACTCAACACCAGCTCCAGGTGTTGCATTTCCACCAAAGGTATATATAGTGGCATTTACATTATCGGACACATTTCTTAAGATATAAATTCTACCAGGATACAGTGTTGCATCAGGTAAAATGAACTCTACATTACCTGCAGTTGGTGTTAGATTAATATAAGTTCCATCATCAATTGGTGTTGCACTACCACCTGGTCCACCATTAAGACTAACTACTTTTAGAGACAAGTTTCCATTGATATCTAATGTACTTTGCGGATTAGTTGTACCAATTCCAACACCATCTACTTGAGCTGACAGATTCATGGAGATACATACGATTAAAATGGTTAAAATCTGTTTCATAATATTAATTTTTTAAGATACTAATGGCTACTCCTCCACCTGGGGCTAGCTTAAATTTTGATTTGGATGCCTTATTTACAGTTATTGTTTCTATGTCTAAATCCAAAGGGTTTTTATCCCAATGTGCATTTTTTCCGTCTTTATAAATTGTGGCAGTATATGTCTCACCATCATCTAGGAAATCAAAACTGATATCAATTTCTCTAGCGTTTTCGTCAGTAATACTACCCAAAAACCAATTGCCCGTTTCTCGTTCTTTTCTAACAATTGTCACATAATCACCAACTTCACCATTGAGTACTTCAGTGCTTTCCCAATCTACTCCTACATCCTTGATAAATTGAAGAGGCTCGGGATTTGCTTCATAATGCTCTACCAGATCTGCTGCCATTTGGATTGGGCTATAAATTACAACATACAATGCCAATTGTTGTGCAATCGTTGTATTTACCTGATTTTCAGATTTATACTCATTGAATTTTATATTAAAAATACCAGGTGTAAAATCTATTGGTCCAGCCAACATTCTAGTAAAAGCAACAATTGGTAAATGTTCTGGCGGATTTCCACCATCTTCTGCCCAGGCATTAAACTCTTGTCCGCGAAGTCCTTCTCTAGAAATTGTATTAGGATAAGTTCGTCTTAAACCTGTTGCCTTGATTGGTTCGTGTGCATTTATGGCCACTTGATACTTAGCCGCTTTCTCAACAGTATTGTTATAGTGGTTAACCATGTATTGTCCATGATGATATTCTCCTTTCGGAAGAATTTTTCCCACATATCCTGTTTTAACAGAATGTATCCCATAGTGTTGCATTAAAGCAAATGCTGTATCCTGTTGTTTGGTATAAGTTTCGGTAGCTGCAGAGGTCTCGTGGTGCATTATAATGTCTACTCCCTTTTCTTTTCCATAGCGAATTACTTCATTAAGATCATAATCTGGATAAGTGGTTACAAAATCAAAAACACCCTCTCTATCCTCAAAACCTATCCAGCGTTCCCAACCTGTATTCCAACCTTCTACCAACACGCCTTTAATATTGTTTTTTGCTGAAAAATCTATAAATCGTTTCACGTTTTCAGTTGTTGCACCATGTTTACCATGTGCTTTTCCAGTATCTTTCCATTCACCATCAACCATCTCCATACCATAGTCCCAGGAGGATTTCCCAAGATGCATTTCCCACCAAACGCCAGTATATTTCATGGGTTTAAACCAAGACACATCACCAAGTTTGTTAGGTTCATTTAGATTTACAATAAGGTTTGACTCAATAAGGTCTGGTGCATTATCGGTAATTTGAACAGTACGCCAAGGTGTATGGAATGGCAAGGTTCGTTTTACTTTATAATTTGTATTCTCTGATCCAACAAGAAGACTTTCAAGATTTAAGTTTTTGGTATCTACTTTTAAAGTCATTCCAGAATAATCAACTAAAGCCGCTTCGTGAAAACTCAAATGCGTACCATCTTCACCTACCATTGTAACAGGTGTATTTACTGAATTTTCAGGAATATAGGTTTGTGCTAGATTAACATGATCAGCATAAGCTACAGCATCAATCTCAGAAAGTTTTGTAGTACTGTATAAATGTTCATAGATATCCCAATCACCAGGAATCCAAAACGTTTTATAGTCTTGGGTCAAATTGAATTGTGTATGCTCTTCGGTAATTTCAACGGTTTTTAACCTAGATTGTTTTGGAAATTCATAGCGAAACCCAACACCATCATCATAGACTCTAAACACAATGTTCAGGAAACGTTCAGGAGATACTTTTTCTTGTAACATGACTCTCAATTCCCTGTAATTATTATCTACTAACAGCTGTTCTCCCCAAGGCATTGTCCATGTCTCTTTATGCGTTTCTGTTTCAGTATTTTTTATGATAAAATTTTTATCAAAAGCTGGTGCGTTTTTAAAATCGAATCCTAAAAAAGACGTATCAATCACAACAGTATTATTTCGAGACACAGTATAATAGGGTTGTCCTGCTTCGGAAAGATTAAAACTAAGCTTAAGTGAACCATTTGATGATACAGCTTCATAGGTCCTTTGCTCTTCAGAAGAATTGCAAGACAGTAAAAGCAGTGCTGTAAATACCGTAATAAATACTCTCATAACTTATTATTTATGCTCTAAAAGAACCATATCAAATTCTGAATTTATAGCAACCTTTCCATTAGCTACTGCCACACTCTGATTAGAATAGGCATCATGAATCATGTCTCCATCTTTGAATACCTTTGATACATCTATAGTTTTTTGTCCTTTTCCTAAGTCTATCCCTACAACTACAAGATCTTTATAATTATCATTCGTATAACTTCTGTAGAATGTGTATGGTTGTTGTGTAATCATTTGGTGAATTCCAGCTCCTATTGAAGGATGATTTGCTCTAAATTGTCCTAATTTTTGCCAATGCTCTAGAACAGCTTGAGTTTCATTACTATTCTTAATTGCTTCCCAATTCATATTAGAACGTAAATTGGCATCTCCAACAGCACCATCAACTACTAACACTCTGGCAGATTCATCTCCATAATATACCTGAGAAGTTCCAGGACCTAATAACAGCTTAGTAGCAGTTTCATAAGGTTTCTCTCTGGTTGGGTCAAAAGGTTGTCCGTCATCATGAGAACTCAAATAATTTAGCACTCCAAAACCTTTCAAGTCAGTATGAAGCGTCTTAGAATACTGTTTAAACACTTCTTCTAATGGCTGTTGTGCAACATGCCATTTATATTGAAAATTAATCTGACTTGTAAACCTATTGTCATAATAGTTGACTTTCTTATCTCCAAAATCAAAGTATTTTCCACCACTTATCCCATAGTTATAGACTTCGCCTACCAAATAGAATTCATTATCATCTAAAACCTTATCTGGATTGTTCTTTTTATATTTTAGAAATGCATAATCGCATTCTGTTTTAAACTCTTCCCAAACAAATTCTTCAGTGTGTTTTACAGTATCACATCTATAACCGTCAATACCAAATTCAGTAATGTAATCTGTTAGCCATTTCATGATATAAAACCGAGGAGCTCTTGGATGACCTGTTCTCTTAAAGAACGCATCAAGCTCTGCAACCTCTTGCTCATATCGTCCTTCTTTTTTCCATTTTTCAACTAATTGCGGAGGAAGTTCAACAGCCTGATCACTTTCAGTTTTAATGTCGGGTAAATTTTTCACTAAGGTACAAGTGATTGTATTTTCGTAATTACTGTATTGACATTGCGGTTCGGTTCTTACCCAATCGCTTGGCCAAACAGGATCCTTTTCTGTAACGGGACCAGTATGATTGATCACAGCATCTAATAAAACCCGGATGCCTCTTGCGTGAGCAGCTTCGACTAATTGTTTCAAATCATCCTTTGTTCCATAGTTAGCATCAATAGCTGTCCAATCTTTGGCCCAATAGCCATGAAAACCATAGGTAACACCAGTGCCTTCATCTGTACCTCCATGTATTTGTTCAACAACAGGTGTCATCCAAATGGCATTAATGCCAAGATTGGAGAAGTATCCTTCTTCAATTTTTTGAGTAATCCCTTTGAGATCTCCTCCTTCAAAACCTCGTAACACTCCTGTTTCGCTGCTTCTGTCATAATTAACATCATTAGAGGTATCACCATTATTAAAACGATCTGTTAGTAAAAAATAAAGGTTAGCACTTTCCCAGACAAATGGTGTTTCGGTAATTTCTGTACTTGCTTTTTCTTTGATTTGTGTTTCACAATTAAAAAAGGTCACAAATAATAGTGTTATTATAGCTAGTTTTTTCATGTTATTTTTTCAATTTAAGGATGACTGATTGCAACGGTTCGAGGGAAATATTTACTACACCCTCTTTGCCTTCAATAGTTAATTGAGTACTGTAATTGTTATATAATTGATCTGATAATTGGTACTCTCGGTGTTCCAAGTGCCATGCATTAATTATGGCTTCAGGAACCCTTAATTCAAATTTTTGAATGGTTTCATCATCAAAATTTGAAATAATGATAAGTTGTTCATCGTCACTCCAACGCACAAATGACAGTACTTTATCGTTATAATCGTTTGTGTTTTTACGATTATACTCATGAATATCTTTATAGTTGCCAGCCAGAGCATTACTGTTGATTGTAAAGTTCAATAATCGTTTATAGAAATCTCGAAGTTCTTTTTCTTCGGAAGTGGATTTTCCACCGTCAAACTTATGGTCATTGACCCAACGAACAACACTCGGTACCGAACCATAATCAAATATTGACGTACGAGTTGGATCTCCAAAACCTAGATCTTCTGCTCCAGATTCACCGAATTCCTGACCAAAATACACCATTGTTGGTGCTGAACTAATTGTTGAAGACACTACCATAGCAGGCATTCCTTTTTGAGCGCTACCAGCAAAATCCGGACTAGCAATACGTTGTTCGTCATGATTTTCAAGGAAGTGTAGCATGTGATGCTCAATGTCCTTTAAATCCTCTTGAATTGGTGGAATATGATCTGTTTTTCCGTGACCTTGCATCACGTGTTTAATCGTATCATAGAGTTGCACTTTGTCATAGAGATAATCCATTTTACCTTTTTTGATGTAGTCTCTATATAAATTTGGATTATAAACTTCAGCCAATAAAAAAGCATCAGGATTTTTCATTTTGATATGTGAGTTCATATAGCTCCAAAACTCAACAGGCACCATTTCTGCCATATCATATCGGAAACCATCAACTCCTTTTTCAGTCCAGTAGAGTGCGATATCCTTAAATTTGATCCATGAGCTAGGTACTGTTTTATCTTTCCAAAACTCAAAGTGTTTCTTATAATCTTCGTTATCAAAACCTTCGGGTAATTCGTTAAAATCTTTTTTTCCGTCTGGAGAGACACCATAATTAACCTTAACAGTCTCATACCAATCATACATATCTGGTTGTGATGCACGCGAGCCATTTCCAGTCCATTTAGCTGGATTCTCATCAAACTTTCTATCTGCCAGAGGATGATTTTCGCCACCAAGAGGTTGGTAATCATTTTTCCACTCTGGTACTCTGAACGCTTCTCCAGGATTGTAATAAAAATTGTTATTTACTGCGTAAGTTACCGTTGTATCATCTTCAGCTCCGAAATCGGTTGTACCTTCAGGATTAGTCAAACTTTGATAATTTCGTGCCACATGGTTAGGAACAATATCAATAATCACTTTTAATCCAGCTTTATGAGAGCGTTCAATTAAGGCTTCAAATTCCTGAAGACGATTTTCTACATTTTCAGCTAAATCTGGATTAACATTATAATAATCCTTAACAGCATATGGCGAACCAGCTCTCCCTTTCACAATATCAGGATCATCATTTGAAATGCCATATTTGGTGTAATCTGTAATCACATCATGATGCGGAACTCCAGTATACCAGATATGCGTCACACCCAAGTCCTTGATTTCCCTCAATGCTATATCAGTAAAATCATTAAACTTACCAACACCATTTTCTTCAAGTGTTCCCCATGGCTTGTTAGTTGTATTAGTATTTCCAAACAATCGCGTGAAAACTTGATAAACGACTTGTTTTTTCTTCAATTCTATCCTAGTTTTAGTTGTTTCCTTCAAAGGTTTTTCTTCGTTTTTACATCCAAAGCAAACAACTAATACAACAGATAATATGGTCAATTTTATGTGTTTCATTTTGGATTATTTTTTTAGTTTTATTTTGATTTTCTTTTGTTTTTCCTGGTGTCCGTAATCTATTGGAAAGCGAAGCACTCCCTCTTCATATTGAAATTTAGTGGCTTTACCATTTATCTTCACCTGTTTTGGAGCCTTAGATATTCCATGAATAACTACTAATGACACTTTAGAAGAAAACTCTGATTCTTTTCCCAATTCAGAATCGATTTCTATGAAAAGCTTATTAGACTTATACTTACTTTTGAAATGATTAAACATAAAATCATACTCTAGAGTGTATTTATTATCGTATGCTTTATCATCATAAATAGATCTATAGCTTGAAGTTACTCTTGCATCGTGATAATAATGCAATTCTATGTCTCGTTGAGTATACTGAGTAGTGCTTTGCTGTTCTTTCCTTTCCAAAGGAATAAAAGCACCTGCTCTCAAATAGGTTGGAATTGAATTCTCTCTGGTCTCAACCATTTTTGTCTGTCCGCCTTCAATTTTTTCATCTGTATAAAAATCAAACCATACATTATTCTTCGGAAAATAGATCTCTTTTTCTTTTTGGTCAGCCTTTAAGATTGGAGACACTAAGAAATCCTTTCCCCAAAGATAGGCTTCAGAATAGGTAGCCAATTTTAGATTTTCTGCTTCCTCAAAAAATAGAGGTCGCATTAAAGGTGCTCCAGTTAAGTTATTACGATACACTAAATTGTAATTGTATGGAAGCATTTTATAACGCAAACCAATAGCTTCTTTTGCTAATGCTTTAGCTTTTTCACTTCTAAAAATTGGTTCACTAGCTACATCTTCTTGTGCATGCGGACGATAAATAGGTTGAAACACTCCATACTGTAACCACCTCACATATAGTTCATCATCAAGATTTGCACCAGCAAAGCCACCAAGATCACTATGCATATAAGCCAATCCTTGCATGCTCATTTGGAGCGCAATTTCTGGCTGACTTTGTAAGCCTCCCCAGGATCTGTTCACATCACCAGACCAAGGCACCATTCCATAGCGCTGAGAACCTGAGTAACCTGCTCTCATTAAAATAAAAGGTCGTTGTTGTGGATTGACTTCAAGACTAGCCTCATATACTAGTTTTGCCCAATCATGTCCGTAAATATTATGAACCTCATCTGCAGAACCTGTAGCGTGCTGTACCCAATTTGGATGTACTTCAGGTTCTCCCAGATCTCCCCAAAAACCATTAACACCTAGCTTGGCTAAATCTTTATAAATAGTTTTAAACCATGCATTTCCATTATTACTGTAAATATCTATAATACCTGTATTTCCGAAGTAAAAATCATAAGTTGCAGGATTTCCAATAGAATCTTTGGCCAGAACATCTTTGTCAACGGCTTCTTTCCAACGATTAGACGTTGATAATATAAAAGGTTCTGTAATTAAAATGGTTTCAACATTCTTTGATTTTAGATCTTCAACCATTTGCTTAGGATCAGGAAATGAATCTCTCAAAAATTCCAGATTTCCCATAGTGCCTTTAATGTCTTTTCCAAACCAATAGAGGTCCAAAATAATGGCATCAACAGGAATCTCTTCTTCTCTGAACTTTGAAATAGTTTCCAGAACCTCTTTCTGTGAATGATATCCAAATCGACTAGAAAAATTACCTAAAGCCCAACGTGGTAACATAGGCTGTTTCCCCGTAAGATTAGTATAATTATCCATAATATCGTACCAAGAATCGCCTGCAATGAGTTGGTACGTCTTACGACCAGAAATAGTCTCATAAGTTAAGGTATTGTCATGTTTACTATCCAGATCCAAATATCCAATTGGTGCGTTATCAAAATGGATCATATATTGATTTGATGACATCACAATAGGTAATGTATAATTCATCAACTCTGATCGTGTTTCGTAACCATAGTGTGCTCTATTGAATAAAGGCAAACGGTTTCCGCGTCTGTTCATACCTAAAGCTCTTGCGCCTCCTCCATAAAGTATTTCTTGTTTGGTGATATTGAATTCTATCTTTTCTGTTTGATCAGCTACAATATTACCTTTGACCAAATCCATTGGTTCATGATTACTCTTATAGTAGCCACGTTTTTCGGAAATAACAGGTTGATCTTTATAAGTGTATGATATCTGAAATGGATTGGTTGTAATACTTACGCTAATTCCAGAGGTTCCGTAAGTTATGGTGTTCCCAACATAAGCATACGTAGTCTTTACCTTTTCAGGAGACATCACTACAGCATGACTTTTAGGGTTTACTTTATCATCATTAGGGATAAAGGTCGTTTCAATAATTGCTTCCGAATAAAACTGAAAAGTATATGTACCATCATTGGTAATCACCGAGAATATTCCATTCCCCTCGTTATGTGATTGATACTTCCGACTGTCATTTTGGGCAACAGACCATTGTATTGATAAAATGATAAATAGGACGTACGTGAGGTTTTTCATTTATAAAATTTATAAATCTCGCAGGCTAAATAGCCTGCAAGATCTAAGTTGCTATTAATCTAATTTATACCTAACAAAAATGTTAGTGGTTGATCTAATCTTTTATTCCATGAGTTTTCAGAATGATCTGTACCTTCAAAGAATACATTTTTAGAGTTTTTTGCTGTGTATCCTTTTTGTTTTAGTATTTCATCAACTCTAGGTGCAAATTTTGGATAAAACGCATCTAAGGTTTTATTTCCATAATCAAAATAGATTCTGTGAGTATCAGCAGATGGCAGATTTGCTTCCATATATTGAAAAATAGCTTCAGGATATGGATTATTTGGCATTGGCATAGCACCAACCCAATGTGTGGAAACGCATGCAGCTGCACTAAAAATGTCTGGGTATTCGGACATGGCATACATAGACATTAATCCACCCATACTTGAACCTGCTACAAATGTGTTGTTTTTATCAGACAATGTTGCATAGGTTTCATCTATGATTGGTTTTAATTCTTCAACAATGAATTTTAGGTAATTATCACCATTAAAATCAGCCTTGAAATTATTTTTCTTAGCTACATCGAGTAAGGAGTCTTGTGTTTTTTTATTGATATAGTCAAAAGCTTTCTGCGGAAATAGGTCCAACCACCTAATTTGTGGAATGTTATGAACTCCAACTACTATAAAATCGCGAGTTTTACCTTCACTCATAAGTTTTGATGCCCAATCGTCAACTTTCCATTCTTGCTTATTCCATGTGGTCGTGGAATCAAAGAGATTTTGGCCATCATGCATGTAGAGTACTGCATAGTTTTTAGTTGTAGAATAATCTTTAGGCAACCATACATCAACTGGTCTTGGTTTGATATATTTTGAAGGAAAACTATCTAAACGATGGAGTGTTCCTGAGTACAGTTCAGCTTCTTTAAGTAATTTAAATTCAACTTTGGGTGTTTCTTTTGAAACTTTTATACCATTAGATTGTGCATGGCACGAATACATCAAGACTATTGCTATAACTAGAATCAACTGTTTCATCTCTAATTGGCTTTAGTAGTTAGTATTAAAACTCCCTTTTCATTGAGGTCAATATCATCTTTCCAAGTAAAAGAATCTCCTGTGATAATATTTGTCAGTGTCTTTCCATCGAGTCCAATTTCTGCATAGCGCTTAAGATCGATAGTTATTGGTTTTTCATTTTTATTGATAATCATAACTACTGTTTCTTCACCAAGTGATCTAAACAAGAAATAAGTGCCCATAAATGGAGCAAAGTGAACTGTTTTGCCGTCATGAATAGCTTTACTATGCTTTCTGTAATTGAGTAATGTTTTTACAAACGATTGCATGTTTTTTTGATCTTCAGTTAGACCTTGACCTGTAAATGCATTTACAGTATCACCTTCCCAACCTCCAGGATAATCGGTTCTTATCAAACCATGATCACCAGGCTTATCAAAATCATCCATCAAAATTTCAGTACCATAATACATTTGTAAAATTCGTGGCATCATAGCGTAAGTTGCCACAGCCATTTTAGTATTAACAACATCTCCTTTTAATTGGGTAAATATGCGGCTCATATCATGATTCCCTTCAAAAACCATAATATCTTTTGGTTTGGCATAATGAAAATCGTTGGCTAGTCCTTCATAGATTTTAACAAGTCCTTTATCCCAAGATTCTTCTTCATTAAACGCTTCAACAACTTTTTGTTGCATAGCAAAATCCATTGGTGATCTCAGGTTGGAGTCATAACCATCTCTATTATTAGCACCTTCTTGCCAGTAACCAATAAGCAATGGATTGTAACTCCACTCTTCACCAACAATGCTAAAATTAGGATATTCGGTCATAATAGCTCCAGCCCAATTGCTCATAAATGCTTTATCTGGATACGGATAAGTATCCTGTCTAATGCCATCTAACTGCGCGGTTTCAATCCACCAAATACTATTTTGGATAATGTATTTTGCCATAAATGGATTGCGTTGATTTAAATCTGGCATAGTAGCAACAAACCATCCTTGCGAGTTACCATCTTTATCATATTGAGAGGCATAGATATCTTGATTTGTTGTACGTCTGTGATTAGAATTTATGGTTGACTTCCAATCCCAGTTATCAATATTCTTTTCATAGTTTTCTTGTAGGCTTACCCAATCTTTAAAAGGCAAGTCTTTCATCCACCAATGTTCAAGTCCGCAATGATTAGCTACTTGATCCATGATGAGTTTCATTCCTTTTTCCTTAGCCTTTTGTGATAATTTCTGATACTCACCTAAGGTACCAAATCGAGGATCAATTTTATATAGATCTGTAATAGCATAACCATGATAAGAGCCTTCTTTCATATCATTGATCAACATAGGCTGAGGCCAAACTGCTGTAAATCCAAGATCATTAATATACTCTAAATGATTAATTATACCTTCAATATCTCCACCATGGCGTGCATAATTATCATTCCTATCAACTGTTTTCTCTAATAATCCCTCTTGACCTTCCATTGCAATTGGTGTATCATTATCAGGATTTGCATTAGCAAAACGATCAGGTGTTATCAAATAAATAGCATCACTACTATTAAAGCCTATATAATCTTCGGCTGGTTTGACACGTTCCTTTAGTTGGTAAACATCAATAAGTTCATCACCATTATCATTTTTAAATGAAATATTGAATGTTCCAGGTGAGGCACTTTCAGAAATAACCAAATCAATAAACAAATAATTATTACTATTATTTCCTTTACTTACTTTCTCTATTGAAACGCCTCGATAAGATATACTAGGTGTATAATTACCAATATTTTTGTGTTTTACTAAAAGTTGTAAACTATCGTTCTCGAAACCAATCCACCAATTAGGAGGCTCTATACGCTCAATATCAGATTTGTTAATCAATTTTGAAGTAACAACTTCATTAGTGTTGCTATTGGCATTCTCTTTACAAGACACACCTAAAACCAATATACATGAGAAAAATAAGTAACTAAGTTTTTTCATTTCTAAATTATTTTAAGTGTTATTTACAATTATACAGTCACCAAATTATTAGGACTAATAGTTACTAAATTACCATTAACCATAATATCCAGATCCTTGTCACCTTCAAGCTCAAAATGCGTATGATCTTTACAGGCATTAACTTTTAATATCTGATTTCTAAAATTGATCTTGAAAGAATAACCATTCCATTGTTCTGGAATTTTAGGTTCGAAAGACAGCATATTATTTACAATACGCATACCACCAAAACCTTCAACTATACTCATCCACGTACCAGCCATAGAGGTAATATGCAAGCCTTCTTCAACTTCGTGGTTGTAATCATCAAGGTCTAAACGCGAAGTTCTCAAATAAAACTCATAAGCTTGATCCATACGATCTAATTTAGCGGCTTGAATGCTGTGTACACATGGCGACAATGAGCTTTCGTGAACAGTAAATGGCTCGTAAAAATCGAAATGGCGTTCTAATTCTTCAATTGAAAAATGATCTTCAAAGAAATAGAATCCTTGCAAGGTATCTGCCTGCTTTATATAAGGGGAACGTAAGATTCGATCCCATGACCATTTTTGATTGATTGGTCGTTCTGATTTTGGTAAATCAGCTACAGTAATTAATTCTTTATCCAAGAATCCATCTTGTTGCAGGTATACATTCTTTTCTTCTGAGAAAGGGAAATACATGCCCTCGGCGACGGTTTTCCATTGTGATATTTCAGCTTTAGAAAGTTTCGCTTTATTCATAATTCTGGTATAATCAGAACTATAATCTTGTTCAACTTTGGCAATATTCTCCAGCGCATATTCAATACACCATTTGGCAATGTAGTTGGTATACCAGTTATTATTGACGTTGTTTTCGTATTCATTAGGTCCAGTTACACCAAGAATGACATATTTCTTTTTTGCATCGGAAAATGTAGCTCTCTGGTGCCAGAATCTTGCAATTCCAATAAGTACTTCTAATCCTTTTTCAGGGATATAGCTGTAATCATCTGTAAAACGATGGTAGTTGTAAATTGCAAATGCAATGGCACCATTACGATGAATTTCTTCAAATGTAATTTCCCATTCATTATGACATTCTTCACCATTCATCGTCACCATTGGATATAGAGCTGCTCCATTAGAAAACCCTAATTTCTCAGCATTTTCAATGGCTTTTTCCAAATGATTATAGCGGTATTCTAAAAGGCTTTTGGCAACATTTTGATCTTTCGTTGCCATATAAAATGGAATACAGTAGGCTTCGGTATCCCAATAGGTGCTTCCTCCATATTTCTCACCTGTAAACCCCTTAGGTCCAATATTTAAGCGTGCATCAGTACCTAAATACGTTTGATTTAACTGAAATATATTAAATCTAATACCCTGTTGAGCAGCAACATCGCCTTCAATTGTAATATCTGCTTTGTCCCATATTTTGGCCCATGCTTCTTTTTGTTGTTCTAACAATGCATCAAAACCAAGTTCAGACACTGTTTTAAGTGTGTTTTTTGCGACTGAAATTAAATCGTTCTTATCATGATTTCGATCTGATGTATAGCCGCCAAATTTAGTGAGTGTGATTGTATCACCTTTACTCACTTGGTTTTGATATGAAAACTCAATTTTATCGATTGAGTCATTAATTGTCTTATCTTGCTTCAAAACTTTACCATTAAGAGACACTTCGGTTTGCATTGAAGTACATACATAAAAATGCGTTTTCATTGTTTTTGAGACAATAAAAGCTTGTTCTTTTTCATGATTGACACTTAAGACATCCCAAAATTTGTCATCCCAGTTAGAATCTTCATTTGTAATGCCGTTATCTAAATATGGTGAAAAATCTATCTGAGCATCATTATTTAGAGGTGTGACATTATATTTAATAGCTCCAACCTCATCTATATCCAAACTTAAAAAACGCTTAGTTTCCACTCTAACCTCTGTGAAGTTTTGTAGTGTTGCAGTAAAACTTCTGGACAACCAACCTTCTTTCATGTTGAGTTCTCTTCTAAAGTCATCTACTTTCTTACAGGTAGCTAAGTCTAGAATTTCGCCATTAATTGTAACATTAATACCAATCCAATTAGGAGCATTCAAGACTTTGGCAAAATATTCTGGATAGCCATTTTTCCACCAACCTACTCTTGTTTTGTCAGGATAATAAACACCTGCAACATAACTTCCTTGAAAGGTCTCTCCGGAATAGTGCTCTTCAAAATTTGCACGTTGTCCCATAGCACCATTACCAAGACTCATTAAGCTTTCTGAAGACTTGACACGACCTGCATCAAAACCTTCTTCTATAATTGACCAGTTATCTGGTTGTATATAATTATTATTCATTCTATTTTAAAAATCAATTGTTGATTGATAAATTATTTTTTGGTTGTTTTTTTATTGTTCCTGAAATCAAATCCTCTAAAAACTGAGAGGACATTTCGGTAAAGTCTTTAAATATGTAATCAGCTTCATGAAGCACATCGTCCTCTCCAATACCAATAGATATCATATTTGCAATGTTTGCAGCTTGAACTCCTGCAACTGAATCTTCAAACACAATACAATCTTCAGGATTCATTTTTAAAAGTTTAGCTCCAATTAGGAACACTTCAGGATCAGGTTTTGCTTTTGACACATCATTTCCATCAACAATGGCATCAAATTTTTGAAAAAGATTCACCTTATGTAAAATAGGTGTCGCATTTTTACTTGCTGAACCAAGCGCAATAGCTTGCCCTTTTTTAATTAAAAAGTCAAGTGTTTTTGAGACGTCTGGTAGAATTTCAGAAGCATCCATTGTATTAATGTATGTGAGATAATCCTCATTTTTCATTGCCATGAGTCTCATGAACTCATCTTCAGGCAGCGTTTTATTTCCCCATTCTAATATTTTTTCTAACGAACGTACACGACTTACACCTTTAAGCTGTTCGTTTTGTACTTCGGAAAAATCAACTCCTATACTATTAGCTAGTTTTTTCCAAGCTAGGAAGTGATATTTTGCGGTATCTACAATGACACCATCAAGGTCAAATATGAATCCTTTTTTAAACATTTACAGTATCTTTTTTATCGTTTATTTTGAATGACAATAATCCTGCAATGATAAAGCTCACACCACTGACTACTAAGGCAAAAATAGCTTGATTATCGTACGCATATTTTACTAATGGCCCTCCAATAATTCCATTAATAATTTGAGGTATCACGATGAAGAAGTTAAAAATCCCCATGTAAACACCCATTTTTTTAGCTGAGATAGATCCTGCTAACATGGCGTAAGGCATTGAGAGTATACTTGCCCAAGCAATACCAATACAAAACATTGGTAAGATTAACCAATATTCATTTGGCATAAAGTATATAAGAATTAGGCCAATTCCTCCAATAAACAATGAATACGCATGTGTCTTTTTTCTACTAATTCTCTTTGCTATATATGGAAGAAGGAACGCAAATATTGCAGAAATCCCATTATAGATTCCAAACAGAATTCCAACCCAATTACCCGCTTCCTGATAAACCTCGCTACTAGAATCTTCAGCAGGTAATCCATAAATATGTTGCGCTATGGCTGGTACAGCAAACACCCACATTCCAAATAAAGCAAACCAAGAAAAAAATTGCACCCAACTCAATTGACGCATTGTCTCAGGCATTTTTCTAAAGTCTTCAAAAATATCTGTTAGTTTGGCTTTTCTCTCTTCAGCAACATCTTCAGAATTCCCATTAGGGTTTTTAGAGGCTTCAAACTGAGCTAATTCTTCTGGTGAATACTCTTTCGTAGTAAAAATGGTTATTAATATAGATCCAATTAATGCAATCGCTCCAATAATAAAAGACCATAATAAATTATCAGGTACAGTTCCTTGGGCAGATGTTTTGGCAACTCCAAACCAATTAGTTAGCATCCATGGCAGCCATGAACCTACTACCGCTCCAATACCAATTAAAGCGGTTTGTATGCTAAATCCTTTAGTGGTTTGCTCATCAGAAAGATTATCAGCAACCAATGCTCTAAACGGCTCCATAGCAATATTAAAAGAGGCATCCATTATCATTAACATTCCTGCTCCTACCCAAAGAGCAGGTAAAATAGCAATCATAAAGTCTGCTTGTGGAATAAGTATCATTCCAACAGATGCTAAAACAGCACCTAGAAGAAAAAATGGTTTTCTACGTCCAAATCTTGTCCAAGTATTGTCACTGTAATGCCCAATAATTGGCTGGACGATAAGTCCCATAATTGGTGCAATAAGCCAAAACCATGAGAGCTCGTGTACATCAGCTCCAAAAATTTGTAAAATTCTACTTGCGTTGGCATTTTGTAGGGCAAAACCCATTTGAATCCCTAAGAAACCGAAACTCATGTTCCAGATCTCCCAGAAACCTAGCGTGCGCTTTTTCATAATAGTATGTATTATTTAATACTATTGACAAGCGATAAAACTTATCAAAACTTAATTGTAGAAGTGAAAATATAAGTTTTGATTAAGGTGTAAATATAGTAAAGTTTTTATTTAATCCATGTTAAATCTCTTATTTGGTAGATTCTCTTTCGATAAGATCTGTTTCAATAACTACGGTTTCATAGACCTCTTCTTCTTCCTCGTCACCTTCATCCATCTCTAACCTGTCTATTAAAAGATCTGCAGCTTTTTCTCCTATTCTTTGTCCGTGCTGACTCACTGTTGTTAAACTAGGTGTTGAATGTTTAGAAAGCACACCATCAGTAAAACTGACCACTTGAAGTGACTTAGGAATTTCCAATCCGAGTTTTCGAGCTACCTTAATTGCAGTTACTGCATATAATTCATTTACCGCAAATATACCGTCAATAGATTTGTTCGATTTGAATAACAGTTCGATCTCCTTTTCTAACTTATCTAAATGATCATCAGACAATAGCTTATCTTCAATCTTTAGAATCAATGAGGCTTTAGGGTGAATTTTATGTTCTTCTAAAGCTTCTAAATACCCTTGAGTTCTCAGTTTCCCTACACTCACATAATCTTTAGTAGTAATGATAGCAATGTTTTTACACCCACTTGCAACTAGTTTTCCAACGGCTTGCTTAGCGCCTTTTACATCATCAACCACAACTTTATCACAAGGGATTTCATTCACCACACGGTCAAACATTACAATAGGCATTCCTTGATTAATGGTTTCGGTAAAATGATGATAATCCTGTTGCAGAAGAGTTTCTTTTGCAATTGATAAAATAAATCCATCAATACTTCCATTGGCTAACATTTGCATATTAATAACCTCCTTATCAAAAGACTCATTAGACAAACCAACAATTACATTATAACCTCTTTTATTTGCAACTAGTTCAATACCTGTAATAACTGTAGAAAAGAAATAGTGCACTATTTCAGGGATGATAATTCCAATGGTTTTAGTTTTTCTGTTTTTAAGACTGAGAGCAATATTATTTGGTCTGTAATTGTAAAGCTTTGCAAACGCTTGAACTTTCTGACGTGTATCTTCACTTATTTCTACACTATTTCGAAGTGCCTTAGATACCGTTGAAATTGATACATCGAGTTCTTTAGCTATTTGTTTTAGGGTAATTTTTCGCTTCATTAAGGGAGTATGGTTTTGCGGTTTTTTGTTTAATTGATTTTTGTTAAAATTAAACAATAATTGATTTTTTTATTTAAATATATTTATTTTTAGTATTCGAATTTGATATTAAAGATACTATTTTAGAATAAAGTTGATAATTTAAGGCTTGGATTTGCTGATTATTGTTAAAATTTAAAAAGTTTTTAACACGAAAACGTTTTCGCAAATTAATAGGAATAGCGAATGTTAAAATTTACCTAAATTTTACATAAATTTAACCCTAGAAGTGAAAATATAAACAAATAACTAAGCAATTAACTTTAAAAATATTTTATGAAAACATTTTTGAATAGCTTACTATTACTGACTTTCTTAATACCTGCAACATTTTTTGGTCAAACCAAAATCTCAGGTACAGTAACAGATGAAGCTAACGCATTACCGCTACCAGGTGTAAATATTCTTGTTAAAGGGACTACTACTGGAGCTTCGACTGATTTTGATGGTAATTATACAATATCAGTCAATCAAGGGGATATCCTAGTTTATTCTTATTTAGGATATACCACTAAAGAAATCACTTACACTGGTCAATCACCATTAAATGTAGCCTTAGCTCAGGATACTAGCCAATTAGACGAAGTTGTTTTAATTGGTTATGGTTCTACTCGAAAGCAAGATGCTACAGGTGCAGTTGACAAAGTATCTGATGAAGAGTTTAACAAAGGGGCTATCGTCTCGCCAGAACAATTAATTGCTGGTAAATCTGCTGGTGTAAGAGTAACTTCTGCTGGTGGTGCTCCTGGTGAAGGTTCTCAAATTAGAATTCGTGGTGGTGCATCATTATCTGCAAATAGTGATCCTTTAATTGTTGTAGATGGTTTACCATTAGATCAAAGAGGTGTCCAAGGTGTGAGAGGTGCATTAAATGCTATCAACCCGAATGACATTGAAGACTTTGTTGTTTTAAAAGATGCATCGGCTACTGCAATCTATGGTTCTAGAGCCTCAAACGGTGTTATCTTAATTACCACTAAAAAAGGTAAAAGAAACAGTCCGTTAACTTTTGAATATGATCTTAAAGCATCTGTACAACAAGTATCTGATTTCGTTGATGTATTAAATGCATCACAACACAGAGCTATAGCAGAAACTGCTCCAGGATTTAATCCTGATTTAACAGGTAACACGAGTACAGATTGGCAAGATGAAATTTATCAAACTGCAATTGGAGCAATTCATAACTTGACGGTTTCTAAAGGTTATGAGAACTTTAACTTCAGAGCAAATTTCAACCACGCTTCTCAGGAAGGTGTACTTACTGGAGATTTATATGAGCGTAATAATTTGAACTTAGCTTTAGTTCACCGTTTCTTAGATAATGATCTTAAATTATCATTAACCTCAAATACAAGTATTGATGAGAATAAGTTTGCCGATAGAGCTGCTATTGGTGAGGCTGTAACATTCGATCCAACTCAACCTGTATATAATGATGATGGTAGTTTTTTCCAGTATTTTGGAGAAAACTTAGCGCCTCTAAACCCATTATACCGATTAGAGAACTTTGATAATAGAGCTCAAAACAAAAGAAACATTACCAATTTCAATATTGACTACAAGTTCTGGTTCTTAAAAGAATTAAAGTTCAATTTAAACGCAGGTTTTGATTATTCTGAATTAGACGGAAAACAATTCAATCCAGCTGTTCCAACTAACCCAGATAGTTTTGCTTACCAAAACTTCTACACTGGTTTAAACAGAAATACCTCTTTAGATTTCTACTTCAACTACAAAAAAGAATTAGAATCGCTTAATACACTTGTGGATTTAACTGCAGGTCACGCTTATCAAGAATTTTATATCAGATCAGATAGAAATGAAACAGATAATGGTACCTTAACCATGCGTCCGACAGTTATCAATAGAAATAGTTTAGAATCTTACTTTGCAAGAGCAAGCTTTGATATTGCTGATAAGTATCTTGTATCATTAAGTTATAGACGTGATGGATCATCTAGATTTAATCCTGATGGCCGTTGGGGTAATTTCCCAGGAGCTTCTGTTGGTTGGAAAATTATCAATGAAGATTTCATGGCCGATTCATTCTTCTCTAACTTAAAGTTAAGAGCTGGTTGGGGAAAAACAGGTCAGAATGAAATTAATAATAACTACGGTTATTTAGGAGTATATTCTCCGGGTCGTAATGATGCAAGCGTGCAAATTGGAACAAATCCTGATGGAAGTCCAATCTTCGTAAATACACTTAGACCAGAAGAGTTTGACGAGAACTTAACCTGGGAAAAAACAACTCAATATAATGTTGCATTAGACTTTGGTCTATTTGAAGATAGACTTACAGGTACTATTGATGGATACTACAGAGAAACTGATGACCTTTTAGCAACAATTCCAACAGCTGCAGGTTCTAACCTTTCAGATTTATTAACTACTAATGTTGGTTCAATAACAAGTAAAGGTCTTGAGTTTAGTCTTAATGGTGATGTATTTAAATCGGAAGATTTTGAATGGAACCTTGGATTCAATGTGACACTTCAAGAAATCGAAATCACAAAACTTAATTTAAGTGGTGATGATGAGTTCTTCATCCCAACTGGAGGTATTTCAGGTGGTGTTGGTAACAACATACAATTATGGAGACCAGGATTAGATCCATCAACATTCTTTGTATTCAGACAAGTATATGACGATAACGGAAACCCAATTGAAGGGGCCTATGTGGATGTAAATGGTGATAACCAAATTACAGAAGCTGATAGACAAGCCTACAAAAAAGGTAATCCAGATGCATTTGCAGGTTTTACTAGTAACCTTAGATACAAGAATTTTGACTTTAACTTTACGTTTAGAGGAAGCTTTGGTAACTATGTATACAATAACACAGCATCAGACAGAGGTAATACTGGAACAGTAACAGCTGCACCTGGTAATTTCTATCCAAACGCTCATGCAAGTGTACTAGACACAAACTTCCAAAATCAAAACTTATTCTCTGATTTATACATTCAGAGAGCTGATTTTGTAAGATTAGATAACATATCTATAGGCTACACTATACCTTTTGAAAAGGCTACACTAAGAGCTTCATTAACTGGAAATAACTTGTTTGTTATTACTGAGTATGATGGTCTTGATCCTGAAATTCAAAATGGTATTGATAATAATTTCTATCCTAGACCACGTACGTATGTATTAGGATTGAATCTTACTTTTTAAAAAAAATGATGAAAACTAATAAATATTTAAAGCTATGATGAAAACAGTTAAAAATATCTTTATTGCCTTCACAGTGATACTGTTCGTACAGTCCTGTGCAAGCGATTTAGATTTACAACCTGAAGACAATCGTCTTACTGCAGATGCAGCCTTTGAAGATCCTGCAGCTTACAAGCAGTTCCTTGCAAAATTATATGCTGGAATCTCTCTAAGTGGACAAGATGGTCCTGCTGGTAATCCAGATTTAGCAGGTTTAGACGAAGGATTTTCCAACTACCTTAGATTGTATTGGAAAATGCAAGAACTAACAACTGACGAAGCAATTATCGGTTGGAATGATGGAACTATTAAAGATTTACACGGACAAACATGGACTGCTGGTAATGAATTTATAAGAACGATGTATAGTAGAATTTTCTACCAAATAGCATTGACAAATGAATTTTTACGTCAGACAACAAGTTCTAAATTAGATGGAAGAGGTGTTGATGCAGATTTAAGAGCAGAAATCCAAGATTACAGAGCTGAAGCTCGTTTCATGAGAGCACTTAGTTATTGGCATGCAATGGATTTATTTGCTAATGTTCCTTTTGTTACTGAAGAAGATCCAATTGGAGCTTTCTTACCACAACAGATTCAACGTGCAGATCTATTCAACTACATTGAAAGTGAATTATTAGATATTGAAGATGATATCGTTGCAGCCAGACAAAATGAGTATGGTCGTGCAGATCAGGCAGCTGTTTGGATGTTATTATCAAAATTGTATATCAATGCAGAAGTGTATACTGGATCTCCTAGATATACTGATGTTATTACATATACTACTAATGTAATTAATGCTGGTTATACAATTCCAAGTAATGAATATTTCCAATTATTCTTAGCTGATAATGATTCTAACGGAGCACAAGAGGAAGTAATTTTCCCTATCACATTTGATGGTTTAAACACACAATCCTTTGGTGGTATGACATTCTTAGTTCATGCACCTGTAGGAGGTTCTATGGATCCAGCAGAGTTTGGTATCAATGGTGGATGGTTTGGAATAAGAACGACTCCAACTTTTGTTGAATTATTCCCTGGAGAAGAAAATTCTGCCGATGGTAGAGCAATGTTCTACACAGATGGACAACAAAAAGATATCGATGATACATCACCTTTCAATAACGGTTTCGCTATTGAAAAATATAGAAACGTAGATGTTAACGGTGTTCAAGGATCTGATGCTACTGGTGATCATCCTGATACTGACTTCCCTATGTTTAGATTAGCAGATGCTTACTTAATGTATGCTGAAGCTTCTCTTAGAGGTGGTGGAGGAACGCTTTCTAATGCGAGAGACTACATCAATGAGTTAAGAGAGAGAGCTTACGGCGATACTAGTGGAAACATCAATGAATCTGATATCACTCTTGATTTCATTCTCGATGAAAGAGCTCGCGAATTATATTGGGAAGGACATAGAAGAACTGACTTGATTAGATTTGGTCAATTTTCAGATCAAGGTGTATGGCAATGGAAAGGTAACGTTCAGCAAGGTGTAACTACCGATGCTTACAGAGACGTAATGCCTATTCCAGCTACAGACCTTGGAATTAATACTAATTTACAACAAAACGAAGGATACTAAACATCAAACAACATGAAAAATATTAAATTTTTAACCTTATTATTTATAGCCTTATTAGGCTTTAACTCTTGCGAAACTGAAGACGATGTAGTTTTCGTTGCAAGTGAATCTGAATTACAATTCTCTAACTCTTTTCAGGGTGAGTACATATTAACACCTGCTACTGCAGGAAATTTAGCTGAACGTTTTACATGGAATTCTCCTGATGCAGGTGTTCCTACAAACTTCACTTTCGAATTACAAAGATCGATTGCTGGTGACTTTAGTGATGCTGAGGCTGTTGGTTCTACAACTGCTAACGAAATTGCAGTAACTGTTGGAGATATGTTAGGATTTGCTGCTCTAGCAGGTCTTGACAACGATCCAGATACTGAAGCTCCTAATACAGGATCAGTATCATTTAGATTACGTGCTTTTGCAGGTACAGGCGGATTAGAAACATTCTCTCCTGCACAAGCTTTAACAGTAGTGCTTCCTGAAGGTGAAGCTGCTGCTGCTGTTTGTGAATTTGAGCAATTATACTTAGTTGGTGCTGGTGTTGTAGATGCAGGATGGTCTTGGGACACTCCAGTTGCATTACCATGCGTTGAAAACGGAGTGTACGGTGGAAATGTTGCCTTCCAAAATATGGGTGGTGATGATCCAATGAATAATTTCAGATTCTTTACTGTAAATACAGATTGGGGTTCTGGACGTAACTTCCCTTTCTATGCAGATGCTGGATATACTATAGATTCTGGATTTGAAAATGCAATGGATGACGATTCAAACTTTGGATTTGTTGGTACTACAGGTCTTTATTATTTAGAAATTGATACTAACGCTAAAACAATCACATTAGATGCGCCTCAGGCTACTGGTTCTTGTGAGTTTGATTTACTATATGGCGTTGGTGCTGGTTTAACTGATGCAGGATGGTCTTGGGACACTCCAGTACAAATCCTATGTTCTAGTGATGGTGTTTACACTGCTAATGTAGCACTACAAAATAATGGTGGTGCAGATAACAACTTTAGATTCTTTACTGTAAATACAGACTGGGGTTCTGGACGTAACTATCCTTTCTATGAAGATGAAGGTTATACATTTGACTCTAACTTAGTAAATGCAATGGATGATGATTCAAACTTTGCTTTTATCGGAACAACAGGAACATACTTGTTAACCATAGACACTGTTGCTAAAACTATAACTTTAGAATAATAGATTCTCTTTTGATGATAATTATATAAGTTAACTAAAAAAGGCTATGTCATATCAACATGGCCTTTTTTTTAAAATAAAAACTATGAAAAGAAAATTATGTTTTTTATTGCTCATGTGCACTGCTTTTTTGAACGCACAGGTCTCATTAAATGTTGGTGCAATTGAAGTTGACGAACCTGTTACCATAACTGTTGATATCAATAGTTCTGATTCTGATTGTAATGGTATCAGTAATCCTGGAGCTGTATATATGCATTCAGGAATTGGAGATAATTCTAACGCGTTTGGATTTAGTGTTATCGGAAACTGGGGACAAGATGATGGTGTTGGTCAAATGACTAACAATGGAGATGGTACCTACAGTATAACCATAACACCACAATCTTATTACGGACTTAGTCAGGCAGAAGCTGATGCAGCAACCCAAATTGGAATAGTTTTCAGAAATGAAGACGGAACTCAGGAATTGAAAGCTAATGGCTGTAACGACTTTATTTTTGCGGTTGGTAGTGTATCTATAAATTTATCACAACCTTCAAGTCCTACTGTTGTTCTAAATTCTGGAGATAACCTGAGTGTGAGTGCTACAATTCTATTTCAAGGATCTACAACAGTTCAAGGGTCTTATGAGATTTATAAGAATGACGAGATCACACCTATCATTACTGGCAACTGCGGATTTCCTAATTGTAATGCGACTATAACCAACATTACTGAATATGCTGAATATACCTTTGTTGGTTCACCTCAAGGCTCTTCTGAAACTGGAGAAGCTTCTTTTGAAGTATTTGTGGTAGGAAGTGTAACAGAGCAAGCGCTACCTACTGGTGTTGAAGATGGTATTAATTATAGTGCTGATGCCACAAAAGCTACACTTGTGCTTAATGCACCAAAAAAGGAATACATCCAGGTAGCTGGTAGTTTTAATAATTACTCGCCAACATCTGCTGATGTCATGAAACGAGATCCAGCAACTGGCAAATATTGGTTAGAATTAACAGGATTGACTCCTGGACAGATTGAGACTTATCAATATTGGGTATTTGATTTAAATCCAATTGCCGACTCTCCTGCTCTGGTAAAAACTGCTGATCCATATTCTACATTAGTATTATCGCCTTTTGACGATCCTTTTATTCCTATAAATACGTATCCAAACTTACCAGCTTATCCTGCTGGTCAAGAACGTGAAGTAACTGTTTTGCAAACTGGACAAACACCTTACAATTGGCAAGTCACAAATTTTCAGAAACCAAAAGAAGAAGACTTGATTGTATATGAAGTGTTAGTTAGAGATTTTGATGCCAATAGAAACTATCAAGATTTAATCGATAGAATTGATTATTTCAAAAATCTTAATGTTAATGCCATTCAACTTATGCCTGTTATGGAGTTTGAAGGTAATGAAAGTTGGGGATACAATACCTCATTTCACATGGCTTTGGACAAATACTACGGAACAGAAGACAAGTTCAAAGAGTTCATTGATCTCTGTCATCAAAATGGTATTGCTGTTATTCTTGATTTAGCTATAAATCACGCCTTTGGAAGAAGTCCGATGGTTCGTATGTGGATGGATGATCCTGATAATGATGGATGGGGTGGTCCAAGTAGTGAGAATCCGTATTTTAACCAAACACCACAACACAGCTATAATGTAGGGTCTGATTTTAGTCATACAGAAGAAGAACCTAATGATCCTGGTGCCAGCAATAATGATACGACAAACCCAATTACCAATGACTACGTAAAACGTGTGTTAAAACATTGGATTGAGGAGTTTAAAATTGATGGTATTCGTTGGGATTTAACTAAAGGATTTACTCAAAACTGTAGTGGAAGTAATGAAGGATGTACAAATGCCTATCAGCAGGATAGAATTGATATTCTTAAAGAATATGCAGATTATTCATGGTCATTAGACCCAGATCACTATGTGATTTTCGAGCATTTAGGTTCGCAAAATGAAGAAAAAGAATGGGCAAACTATCGCTTAGGTGAAGGTAAAGGCATCATGATGTGGGGAAAAATGACAGATCCTTACAATGAATTAACAATGGGTTTCACAGCTAATATAGAAGGTGTAGGTCATAAATCACGTGCGCAGTTTAACGGTCCTCGTGTTATGGGCTATCCAGAAAGTCACGATGAAGAACGTTTGATGTACAAAAATGTAACCTTTGGAAATCAATCTACACCATCTCATAATGTTAGAGACTTAGATACAGCGTTGTCTAGAATGTCTGCATTAGGAGCAGTAAGCCTAACTGTACCTGGTCCTAAAATGATTTGGCATTTTGGTGCTTTAGGAATGGATAATTCTATATTTACTTGTCCTAACGGAAGTGTTAACAATCCAGATTGTAAACTGGACACAAAACCACAACCACAATGGACAGAAAATTGGTTAGGAGATCCTTTAAGACGACAAATTTATGATGATTGGGCCAGACTTAATCTTTTGAAAATAAACGAACCTGTTTTTGAAGGTGATTATACCTTTAATAACAATAGTGGAGCATCAACGCTTGTACAACGTATTGATATTTTTGATACCTCAATTCCAGTTACCGAATTGAGAAATGTGATTGTACTTGCAAACTTTGATGTGGTTTCACAAACTGTAAATACATCATTTCCAATTGCAGGTAATTGGTATGACCTAATGGATGAAACCGGAAACACAACTTATAGTGCTTCTACAGTAACTATAGCTCCTGGTCAATTTAGAATTTTTGGCAATCAGCCATCAACATTAAGTACTGATGACTTTGAAATTAATAATTCATTCAGTATTTATCCAAACCCTGTAAATACATCATTTAAAACTAATAAAGCGCTAAATAGTTTACAAATATTTGATATTACAGGTAAATTAGTGAAGTCTTTTAATGGAGATTTTACTGAAAATGACACTTATGATATTTCAAACTTAACACAGAGTATTTATCTGGTTAAAATTGAAAATAGTAATGGTCAAACTTTAACTTCGAAGCTTATTAAACTTTAATATAGATTAATTAGTGATTTGAATTAGCCTGAAAACCTCCTTGAAATCTCAAGGAGGTTTTTTATATCTATCATTAAAACAAAAAAGCCAACTCGTTAAAGTTAGCTTTTACTTAAATCGTGCGGGCGGCGAGACTCGAACTCGCACACCTCGCGGCACTAGATCCTAAGTCTAGCGTGTCTACCAATTCCACCACGCCCGCAAATAAGGACTGCAAATATAAACAATAGTTTGAATATTCAAATAACTTTATTTCGAAAAAATAGCACTCATTTTTGTACTTTTGAAAGCGTATAAAAAACAGACACTCATGCAACATATCAAATCCTATATTGAAGAAAACAAAGACCGATTCTTAAATGAGCTTATCGACTTACTCAAAATACCCTCAGTGAGTGCAGATTCTGCCTATAAAGATGATGTAATAAAAACTGCTGAAGTTATTAAATCCAGTCTTGAGAAAGCAGGTTGTGATCATGTTGAAATATGTGAAACTGATGGATATCCTATTGTATATGGTGAAAAAATAATAGACACCAACCTTCCAACAGTTCTTGTTTATGGGCACTATGATGTGCAACCAGCAGATCCAATTGAGTTATGGGACTCACCGCCTTATGAGCCTGTAATTAAAAAAACAGAGATTCATCCTGAAGGCGCAATCTTTGCCAGAGGTGCTTGTGATGATAAAGGCCAAATGTATATGCATGTGAAAGCTATGGAATTCATGACCTCAACAGATCAACTTCCATGTAATGTTAAATTTATGATTGAAGGTGAAGAAGAAGTAGGCAGCGTCAACCTTTCAACATTTGTGAAAAACAATCAGGAAAAGCTTAAAAATGATGTCATTCTTATTTCAGATACAGGGATGATAGCTCAGGATGTACCATCAATCACAACTGGACTTCGCGGATTAAGCTATGTGGAAGTTGAAGTCACTGGACCTAATAGAGATCTGCATTCAGGGCTTTATGGAGGTGCTGTAGCTAATCCGATAAATATCCTTACTAAGATGATTGCCTCGTTACATGACGAGAATAACCATATTACAATTCCTGGCTTTTATGATAAGGTAGAGAAACTTTCCGAAGCTGAACGACAAGAAATGGCCAAAGCACCATTCTCACTTGATGATTATAAAAAAGCTTTAGATATTGATGCGGTATATGGTGAAAAAGGGTATTCAACTAATGAGCGTAACTCCATAAGACCTACATTAGATGTAAATGGTATTTGGGGAGGTTATATTGGTGAAGGTGCTAAAACCGTTATTGCCAGTCAGGCCTTTGCTAAAATATCAATGCGACTAGTTCCTCATCAGGATTGGGAAGAAATTACAGAATTGTTCAAGACACATTTTGAGAGCATTGCTCCTGCTGGAGTTAAAGTAAAGGTAAAACCACATCATGGCGGACAAGGATATGTGACACCAATTGACAGTATTGGTTATCAAGCTGCTTCAAAAGCTTATGAGGATACCTTCGGAAGAAAGCCTATTCCTCAAAGAAGTGGAGGCAGTATCCCCATTGTAGCTCTGTTCGAACAAGAACTTAAGAGTAAAACCATTTTAATGGGATTTGGGCTAAACAGTGATGCTATTCATTCGCCTAATGAACATTTTGGAGTTTGGAATTATTTTAAAGGAATTGAAACCATTCCACTATTCTATAAATATTTTGTAGAGCTCAATAAAGCCTAATAAAAAAAGCCACCAGTCAAAAAAGATGGTGGCTTTTCTTATATTTTTTCTAAAGTTTTACTCCTTTACAATTTTATATGTTCCATTTTTTTCTGAGGATTTTACATTGAGAAAATAAATGCCTTGAGGTAGCGCTTTAACATTTAATGTTGTAAGCGTATCGGATGAACTTCTCTCTAATAGTAATTTTCCTGAAAGATCATATAGTAAAATCTCTAAATCCTGAACATCATTATGTATTTCTATGTTAAGATTGGTTTTTACAGGATTAGGAAATACATTTACTTCTCCTTCCTGAAACGATTCTAAGCCAAGTGTATCAAAAAGCAGGCATTCACTGCGCTCTGTACATGTTCCTGATGTAACTTCAACTGCATAATTACCATTAGCTGATGGTATATAAGATTGGTTTGTTGCTCCGGAAATAGGACTACCAGTATCACAGTCATACCATTGGTAAGATGCTGAAGCTTGATTGGATGTTAATGTAGTCAACGTTTGAGTAACCGTATTATCTACAGCTACCAGACTACCTTTAGTTGCCATGTAAGCAGCAACAAACTTTACCATTTCGGTATAATATTGAAGATCAAGTGTTAACAAACGATCGCCAGGACTGTGATAGAAAGGTGTTTCATCATTAGTTTCCCAGGATTCTCCCACCAAAACTGCAGAAAAAGCATCATTAGGAAACGTTCCAGCGAACCAAAAACTAGCATGATCACTGGCAGTTGTTCCTGGATTTACCTCAACAACACTTAAGTCGAAGGTATAATCACCTAAAACATTTAAAAGGTCGTTTTTCATGGCAACAGAACCAGCTATATTTCTATAATCAATATCAAACTCATTATCACCAGGCTGACCAGGAGCATCACCATCATAACCCATCATATCCATATTCAAAACACCAAGTATGTTATCCCCATTTGCTGCAGCCTGATCTGCATAAAATGAAGAACCGCGTAGGCCGATTTCTTCCTCATCCCATAAAGCATAAATAATGGTATTGTCTAAACATTGGGTAGATAAAATTCTAGCAATCTCCAAAACTGCACCAGTACCTGTAGCATTATCATCTGCACAAAAATCGGCTACTGTATCGTAGTGAGCACAGACAATATAGATATTATTTGGGTTCGTCTTCCCTAATTGGGTTGCAATAATATTTCGACCATTGGTATTAAACGATTGATCTGTAATCGTAATATTATCTAAAGCCTCAAACTGTTCAATCAGATAATCTGCTGCTAAATCATTATTATCTTCTTCTCTATTTAAAATCGTGACATTATTCCCATCGACTGTTGTCATTTGTTCTCCGGAAAATTCGCTTAAGAAAAGATTTAGTCTATTAGAATCAACCTGGTCAATTATGTCTTGTATCGTTTGTCCATATGAGCATACAGAACAAAATAAAAGGCATATCAAAGTAGTAGTAATTGTCTTCATTGTGGGCACTTTTTTCTTTTAACTTTTTATCAAAGATAAGTGATTTTAGTAAAATAGATAGTCTGTCTGTTTGCAAATTCAATTTTTTATTCTACATTTGTAGAACATATTCTAAAAACGTAGAGCAATGCAATTATCAAAAACAGAAGAACAACTCATGCAGTATCTATGGAAGCTTGAAAAAGCTTTTATGAAAGATATACTAGAGATTTATCCTGATCCTAAACCTGCCACAACAACTGTTGCAACACTATTAAAACGGATGATCGATAAAGGTTTTGTTGCCTACAAACTCTACGGAAAATCTCGGGAATATTATCCCTTAGTTAAGAAAAAAGACTATTTCTCAAAGCATGTAAATGCCTTGATAAAGACGTTTTTTAATGATAGTGCTTCTCAATTCGCCTCTTTTTTCACGAAAGAAACTGATCTGACCAAAGAAGAGCTGGAAGACTTAAAGGCTTTGATTGATAATGAAATTAAAAATAAATAACCATGGCAGTTTACCTCTTAAAATTTAGTGTTTGTTTGGCGATACTTATGGTATTCTACAAGCTATTTTTAGAAAACACCAGTATACATAAGTTTAAAAGATTTTACCTTCTAGGCGCGCTCTTAATTGCGTTTCTTATTCCGTCTTTAACATTCATAGAGTATATAGAGCCTGTGGCTACAGACATTGGATTTCTTGAACCCATAGCCAATGTTGACCTCAAAGAAGACACTTCACAAGTCAGTTCTATACATTACACTTCTATTATATTGTGGAGTCTTTATGGGCTGGGTGTGATTGTTTTTCTTTTTAAGTTTTGCTATAATCTTTATCAAATTGTATCCAGAATAAAAAATAATCCCAAGTATAAATCAGATAGTTTTATAAATGTTTTGGTATCTCATTTAAAAGTTCCTCATACCTTTTTTAGCTATATCTTTTTAAACCGACATAAATTTGAAAATAACGATATTCCAAGGGAGGTATTGCTACATGAACAAACCCACGCCAAACAAAAGCATAGTATTGACATCCTTCTTCTTGAATTACTTCAAATTGTATTCTGGTTTAATCCATTAATATACTTACTAAGGAAAGAGATAAAACTCAATCACGAATTTCTAGCTGATCAGGCTGTACTTGAAATGGGTATACAACCATCTGCCTATCAAAATATCATATTAGCTTTCTCTTCTAAAGCATCAGATCAACAATTGGCTAACGCCATCAATTATTCATCCATCAAAAAACGATTTACAGTTATGAAAACAAAAACATCAAAACAATCCATTTGGGTAAAGAGTTTACTCATTCTGCCTATATTGGCCATTTTATTTTACAGCTTTACTGAAAGAAAGCAGGTAGTAAAGAAAAACACTGACACCTCCTCACTCTTAAACCGTACATCTGAAGGTGTTTCAGAAGCATTAATGAAAGAGTATAATGATTTTATCATTGATTTTATTACAACTCAAAAACTGAACTTTTCCAAATATGAAAGATGTGTAACTATCTACAATTTAATGTCTGATGAACAAAAGGCTTCTGTTGAACCATATCCAAAAATTCCTGGTATAGATTTGTCAAAAACTAAAGCTATAATACCTTCAGTAAATCAATTTGAGTCATGGAAAAATGAAAACGAATATGCTATTTGGCTTGATGGTGTCAAGATTCCAAATGCCAAATTAAACTCCTATTCTGTTGATGATATCGCACACTATGTAAACAGCTTTGTTCATAAGAATGCACGTAATGAGGACTTTCCGCAGCCAAATCAGTTGAGCCTATATACTAAAGAAGGATTTAAAACCTCCTATCAAGAATCAAAAATTAATGAATACAAAGCAGCAACTAAAACCTATTCTGAAGCTATCCAACGCTATATAAAAGGTGAACAGATGAATCATTCAGAACTATTAATACTTAAAGATCGCTCTCTAAGATTATATGAGTCATTCTCCAAAGAGGAGCTAAAAAAACATAAACTAAAACCGCCACCACCACCTCCTGCAAAGAAAGTTTATCAAGAAGGCGCAAGTAAAGCACAAGTTGTAGCATACAACAGTTGGGCAAAGGCAATTAATCAGAAAATGGCTAAAGCAAAGGCAAATAGCGATGTTAACGAATATCCTATAATAAAGGTAAAAGAAGTGAAAAAATACAAAGCTATTTACAGTATAATGACAGAAACTCAAAAGAAAGCATCAGAACCATGGCCAAGTTTTCCTCCTCCACCGCCACCACCTCCACCACCAATACACAAAGGAAAAGTGAGCGAAAGCTTAATAAAAACCTATAACAATTGGGTAAAGGGTCTTAAGAATTCGGATGGGACTTATAATAGAATTACTTCTGATAATTATAAATATTACATTAGTATTTACCATGCAATGACAGATGAGCAAAAGAAAAATTCAGCTGGTATTCCACCTCCACCTCCTCCGCCAATTCCTGGAAATTTGGCACCTGAGGGGAAGAAAAAAACTCAAGCTAGTAGAGAACAATCTTTAAAAACCCATTACGATAAAGTATTAAAAGCAAATTCAAACACAGGTACATCAAATCTTCCACCTCCTCCTCCGCCTCCTAAATCTCCATTGGATCATATAATCGATATGGCAAAAAAGGACGCAAAATTCTTTTATAATGACAAAGAAATTACTTCAGACAAAGCTATTTCAATTGTAAAAAGAAAAGGTGGACTTGTAGACATAAGTACTCAATCAATGAATAACAAGAGACCGTTAGTTTACATTACTGAAAAAGGACATTTAGTTGGTGTAAAGGGTACTGATGAATTAGTAGTGATGATCAATGGAAAAACACCTGTAAATGGTCAACTTTCACTACCTAGAAATGAATTCAATAACTTGAATTTGACCATGGATAAATTGAAAATTCAGAGTTTTAAATTCAAAGTTCCTGGTAAACGAACAGTATCAATTTCTGGAAATTCTTTAAATGATACATCTAAATCTTATGTCAAAGATATTCCGGAAGGAAGTAGTGTTCAATTTTTTGATATCAAAAGTACTAACGGCTTAAAACTTCCTCCCGTTGTAGTTTCAATAAAAAAATAATCACATCATATGCAAAAGAGCCTCAACAATTGAGGCTTTTTTTACACGTATTTTTACCTGATTTACGTTTTAGGTGTTTTGTATCTATAAATGTCTCGTGCAAGAAGTTATTTTTGAATAACAACCAATTCTTGTTCTACAATGAAATCATCACAACAGCCAAGAGTGCGTATCATTTTATCTTTACTCTTTTTATTATGCTTGGCGGTCAATCTCACCATGTGTAAGCAAGCAAAGACAAAAGAAAAATCTAATAACACAGGAATGCTACCTATCATAAAAGATAGTGTACCTCATCTTGAGAAATTATTCAAAGCTGCAATGCTAGATGCTCTTAATCCAGAACCTAGTGAAATTAGTCATAATCTTATTAATCTTGAAACTGATAAAAATCTTATAGATACCATTATCAATGGAGAACGCTATTTAAAAATGGTGTCCTGGAAACTAGATCCAAAATGGTATCCAAAGAAAGGAAAGTTTAATAATGAATCACGAGTTATTTGGGTAACTGCGGCGCCAATAATCCAGGATAGCTGTAGAAAATTTTATAAAACGCAAAAAGATCCAAATATGCGTTTGAGGCAGCTATTAGGCTTACAACCTTTTACAGTTGAAACCTTTTTCCTTGAACTTTGGGTAAAACCCGAAGACATGTTCAGACCTGCTCCAGATAATGAAACCAATGATAGTACCACTGGTTTGAATTTACCAGAAAATGTAAGTAATGAATATAGAAACTGGTTCAATACTACTAGAGCTTTTCAATACAGAGATTGTACCGATTCCATATTTGATGAATATGGTTACCCATGGACTCAGTTAGGTTATACTTATGATTGGAGTCCTGAGAACCCTTCAAACGTCGGTCTTTCAGAATTTGTTATTAGAGAACATACAGATATGTTTGTTAGTGGTGAATATACTAATATCCAATATTGCAACTCTAACTAGATATAGATTTATAATCCTCACAACCCATCAGACCTTTTAGGAATACTAAACTAAAAGGTCTTTTTCTGTTAAATAATGTAACAAAACTACTGGCTTTGCGTTCTAATAGTCAATCAATCAAAAAACAAATCATCATGTTAAAAAAATTCTTCATCATCTGTTCAGGCTCTGATACAGATATTCTCGATAGTTGTGCTATAGGCGAACAAAACAAATTTGCAGGTATTGGTGCTACTGTGTTTTTCACAGCTGTTATGGCTTTTATCGCCTGTAGTTATGCCTTATACACAGTATTTGATAATCTTTATGCTTCTATAGGATTTGGCTTTGTTTGGGGTTTATTGATATTTAATCTAGATCGTTTTATTGTATCAACGATTAAGAAAAGAAACAATATTATTGACGAAATTATCCAGGCGACACCAAGACTTATCCTTGCAGTTATCATTGCTGTGGTCATTTCAAAACCATTGGAGCTTAAAATCTTTGAAAAGGAAATTAATCAGGTATTATTGGAGCAAAAAAATGATCTCACTCTGGCCAATCAGAATCAAATTGCAGCACAGTACACACCAAATGTTGAAGCCCTAGAAAATAATATTACAACGCTACAATCTGAGATAGTTACTAAAGAAGCTGAAGTGAATGCTCTTTATGATATTTATATTTCTGAGGCTGAGGGTACAGCTGGCACTCAATTACTCGGAAAAGGCCCTGTATATAAAGAAAAGCGTGAAAAACATGATGCTGCTTTGGCAGAATTACAACAACTAAAAGCGGATAACAAGGCTAAGATTTCTGCTACTGAAACTCAAATTGCTAAACTCAAATCAGATTACGAAACACAGGTGAGTACTTCTCAACCCATTATCGACGGTTTTGATGGATTAATGGCTCGTGTAAACGCCCTTAGTGAGCTACCTTGGCTACCATCATTCTTTATTTTATTATTGTTTCTGGCAGTGGAAACCTCTCCTATCTTTGCAAAATTATTATCTCCAAAAGGCGAGTATGATTATAAATTAGAAGATGCTGAAACCGCTGTTAAAACATGGGTTGAGCAAAAAGTAAACGAACGTAAAATTCTATTACAAACTGATCAAACTTTAAATAACAAGATCTATAACGATATTGCCGATGAAGATGAGTTATATACCTACAAACGTAAAAAAGCTCGCGAACTCATGCAACTTCAAGCTGATGCCTTTTTTAAACACCAAAAAAATGCGCTTTAAAGAATAGTTAGTACATTTAGATTGAATTTTTAAAACTCGATCTTATGAAATACGTATGCATCATATTAATCTCTGCTTTGTGTTTAAGTTGTATTAGCATCAAAGCAGATGTAACAACAGAAACTTCCGAAGTGCATCAAAGTGATAAGAATACTGCCGAAGCTGGTATAAGATTGGTTATGGAAGCTCAGGAACTTGCATGGAACAAACATGACTTAGAAGGCTTTATGGAGGGCTACTGGAAAAGTGAGCAGCTAAAATTTTATGGTGCAAACGGCCTCACTCTTGGATGGAATAAGACTTTAGAAAACTATAAAAAAGGTTATCCTACTCAAGCTGAAAGTGGTACACTAAATTTTATCATCAATGATATTTCTAAAATTGAGAATGACAGCTACTGGGTGATGGGCGAATACCATTTAAAACGATCAGTAGGTGATGCAAATGGTGTATTTATGATCATCTTTAAAAAGATAAATGGACAATGGAAAATAGTTGCTGATATGTCTTGCTAATTAAGCAGCTTCTTCCGATTTGAAATGATTATAAAGGTTGCTATGCCCTAGTCCGATAATTGACAAGCGTTTGTTCTTAACCAATGCTTCGTTATGTAATTGTGCAATAGCACTAACACCATATCGGTCAATACTGGTTAAGTTTTCTATGCTTACGGTAATTACATTCGCTTTTTCGAAGATGTTTCTAAATTGCTTTTTAAACACATGAATGTTGTGTCTATCCAGAGACCCTTTAACTTTAAAAAAGTTATTGGCTTGAGTAATTTCTAAGTTCATAACAATACGATTTAAGGTTTATAGTCTTGTTTGCTATTAATCAATATTATTATGATATAAATATCTAAAATAAATTAGGGTTTCTATTATATTTTCGATTAAATGTATAATTGGCTGGTTTTAGATTACAAATGGACGCCTTTACCCGATAAACAGCACATTATAAACCATTTACCTTAGCACTACTCTAAGTTTTCGTAGTGTTTTTCCAGATCTACAGGCTTATAAATCACTTTGATAGAGACTGGGTATTTTTTTAATAACGCTTTTGGTCTGATTGGTCTTGGTGTAAAACCGCCTCCACAATTAGGGCAAACCTCCTGTAATACCTCAACACAATCTTTACAGAAGGTGCACTCAAATGTACAAATCATTGCCTCTTTTGAATCAAATGGCAATGATTTATTACAGTGTTCACAGGTTGGTCTGATATCTAACATAAATCATTAAAGCTTTTTAACATATTGAGTTATGATTACAATGTGTTGTCCGTCAACCTTACCTTCAATATACTCTGCATTTTCATGGTCTAAGCGAATGTTTCTCACAGCAGTTCCTTGCTTAGCAACCATACTTGATCCTTTTACTTTAAGGTCTTTGATCAAAACCACAGAATCTCCAGCTTCTAAAATAACACCATTTGAATCGCGATGTATGATTTTAGCCGATTCGTCTTCATGTTCTCCTGTAGCTCTTGCCAAAGCCAAGGCCTCATCATCAAGATACATCATACCCAATAGATCTTGAGGCCAACCTTCATTTCGTAGTCGTTGTAACATTCTCCAGGCCATAATTTGTACAGGAACATGTTCACTCCACATACTGTCATTGAGACATCTCCAATGATTAGAGTCCATATCTGTTTTACCCTCAATTTGGTCTAAACATGTACTGCAAACTAATACATCATTTGCGACGTTTTCATTTAATGATGGTGGTATTGTGTACTGTTGTAATTCCTGATTAGATGTACATAATTCGCAAGTGGAATTGCTTCTGTCTTTTAGAGTTTGCAATACGCTCATATTGATTGTTTAGTTTAGGTAAACAAATATATGAATTGTGAATTGGTAATAGCGTGTAAAGATTTTATTGCTATTAATTAATCTATATAAACTTCGAGGAGTTTGGCATTTTGAGAATTTAATATGATGTGATTGGCAGCTGCTGGAATTAACAGGGTTTCTCCCATTTTTATTGATTCAGTGTACTCATTCAATGTTATTTGTACTGATCCTTCAACACACATTAGTATAACAAATGAATCCAGTTGAGAATAGTCTAATGTTTGAGAGCTATTTGAATGTAATAGATTGGTTGTAAAATATTCGCATTTCACTAGATTACTTGAACTCTTAGTATCAGAATTATATTGCAATTTGTAGTTGTCATCTAGATCAAAATGCTTAGTAGCTTTTTTTGCTAGCTCCGTATGTAATTCTCTTTTACATCCCATATCGTCTACTCTGTCCCAATCGTAAACTCTGTAGGTGATGTCTGAAGTTTGCTGAATTTCCGCAGCAAGCACACCAGCTCCTATCGCATGGATCTTTCCTGCAGGAATAAAATAACTATCACCTCTATTTACTTTTGTTCTATTAAAAACATGATCCACGTTGTTGATGTCAATATGATCTAGAATTTCAGTATTTGTAGTTTCATCTTTTAAACCCAGAATAATATTAGCATCAGCATCACTATCCATAATGTACCACATTTCGGTTTTCCCAAAGGAATTATGATAGGCAGCTGCCATGTCATTATCAGGATGAACTTGCACTGACAAATCGGTATGAGCGTCCAGGAACTTGATCAATAACGGAAAATTTGTTCCGTAAATTTCAAAATTTTGAGCACCTAAAAGTTGTTCTTTATGATTTTGGAGCAAAGCTTTGAGATTACTTCCTTGATAAGGACCATTCTGAACTTGAGATATATTTCCCTCAACATCAGACAACTCCCAGCTTTCACCAATATTACCTTGGTGTTTTCCCTTGTTTAAAATGGTATTTAATTTATGTCCTCCCCAGATTTTTTCTTTTAAAATGGGCTGAAATTTTATTGGGTATAGAATCATTTTACTATTATTTTTTTAGGGTTATGAAAAGAATCAGAATGTTGATTTTCTAATTCAATTTTTGTAATACAATCGAGAATCGGAAATAATTTTTTAAAGAGGGTTTGCTTAATAGACTTAGCCGATAATAGCTTAACACGATACTCAATAATTGCATATTGCTTCTGCTTAATCAGTTTAAGAACCATTTCTAATGTGTTCGCTTTTAAGCTTAATATATTGGTGTTAACATATCCAATATGGTCTAATTTACATGTACTATTCAAAAATCGCGCTCCAGCTCTTACCGCTGCAGCATCTGATTTAAATTTCTTAATATTTACCACAGAGACATTGTCACAAGCTGTTTTAATTTCTTTCAAAACATTGTAGGTATTGTCTTTACTATCATTATTAACAAGACACAACATGATATTATCAAATTGGTTTGCATGCGTAATAAATACCTCCTTATTGATATGCTTTTCATAGTTATGGAATATGAGGATTATTCCTGTTTTCATATGATGTTGAATTTAGTTTGAAATCATCTCTAAAGTATTTAGAGATGCATTATTAGATTTAGTCCCTTTTTTGTTTCTGTATACCCAAGCAATTTGAGCAAGTTGTCCAATTATCTTGACAGAGTCTTTTAGAGATAATTTTGAACCATCTGCATGAATCCAACGCTTCAAAGGTTGCTCACAAATGATTGATCTCGCCTTTTCCAAACCATAATAATGTGTCATGCGTTTAAAAATTTCAACATCAAAAATCCATTGTGTGACAAATGCTTTGTGAAATGCAATATGAATCACATCTTTATGAAAAATCTTTGCTCCGCACTGGGTGTCTTTAAAATCCATGGATAGTATTTTTCTTATGAAAAAGTTGATGGTTAGACTTATTATTTTTCTTGCAGATTCTTTAGTGATATTTGCACCCATTCTCGCTATTCTTGAACCGCTTACTATTTTAAAATCAGATTGTTCGATAACCTTCACTAAATCATCAAAATCAGCTAAGTCTGTTGAAAGATCTGCATCTAAAAAGCCAATATAATCCAGGTCTTCTTTTGCTGCCATATGAAGCATTCCTAATCTAACAGCCTCTGCTTTACCACCATTTTGTTCACAATTATAAACAGTTATAAAATCTTCTCTTCCTTTTTGTAGCGTGTGTAAAACCTCCAAAGTATTGTCTTTACTTCCGTCGTTAACAAAACACAAATGATACCCCGTATTTTTATCTATATAATCGATAAACTCTTTACTTAGCAATCGTTCTTCTTCATTGTAACACGGAATGACAACACCAACACAACGTTGTTGTATGATTACATTAGAATTATCCTCCGTTAGTTTTACTGATGACGTTGGAGTTCCTATAAGACGTCTCACACGAGCACATATTTCATTGAGGCTTAACGGCTTTTTCATGTAATCATCAATTCCTAATTCAAATCCTTGAGTAATAATATCATCTTGAGTGTTCCCAGACAATACCATAATAGAAGTTGGAGTTGAACTTGAATTCTTTATATGTTTAATGATATCAATGCCAGAAATATCAGGCATGTTTATATCTACAATTACTAAATCGGGCTTGAAAGCATCAAATAATTTTAATCCTTTAATAGAATTTGTTTCAATCTTTACTTCATACCCTAATTCTACCAGTCGTTTTTGTAAAGGCAGTAAAACAAGCTGTTGATCGTCTATTGCTAAAATTTTCATAGTACTGTTTTTATACGTTTTGTGAATCCAAAATTAGCCTGATTGACGTTCAAAAAAAGTATAATTAGCCTATCAAACCTTAAGTGTCGATGAGTGGTAGTTTCCTGTAGATGACTGATAATCCTCTGGCTATCTATATTATTTATATTTACCATATCGAAATACTAATAGTTTTTAAATGAAAGAAACCACTAATAAATATTTAATAGTAGCATTACTTTTAGGAGTTGTATTTCATGGAAGTTCCATTTTTTTCACTCTGGAAACTACATATGATGCATTAATCCATTTGTTTTTTGCAGATCATTACGCAAACAGTTGGTTTGAACCTTGGAATTACAAATGGTATACAGGATTTACTGTTATGGGTTATCCTCCTTTGGTACATCAATCCATTGCATTGTTTTCAATGATTGGTGGTTTAAAATTCGGACTCTTTACTGTAGCTTTAATTGGCATATTATTATTTATTACTGGAGTATATCGCTTTTCACTTCTCATTACAGGACATAGAACTGTAGCAGGTTATGCAGCACTACTTGCTGTATTTTCATCTTCTTTTGTTGAGACTTTACACGTCTTTGGTCAGTTACCAAGTATTATTGGAATATCCGTTTTAATGCATGCATTACCAGAAATTTATTTATGGTTAAAAACTGGTAGATATTGGTATTTAGCTACTTCTCTTTCATTAATTGCTGTCACTGTAACCTCACATCACGTAACACCAATTTTTGGAATGGTCTTCTTTATTTTTCCTTTAATTGGAATGCTAATCATGGATCATTCCACCGAACAAGTTAACACTCTAAAAGCAGTAACATTTAGAAGTTTCATAAACAGTTTTACTAAGCTTTTTAAACGTATTATTACATTTGGAATTGCCTCACTCATAATCATTATTGGATGTATTCTACCTTATTGGATTAATTCTAAAAACAATCCAATAACACAAGTTCCTATACCACACGGATCCAGAGATAATTTTCTTGAAATTACATCGTCCGGATTAGTGTTCTTTTTAATTCCATGGGGTATTTTACTTTTACTTTTACCTTATATTTTTTATAGATTTTACAGCAGACGGTATCTATTTTTTGGTTTATCAATTACTATTTTAACCGTTTTAGGAACTGGTGGAAGTACGCCAATTCCAAGGTTTTTATTAGGTGAAACCGCATTTAATATTTTAACTTTAGATCGATTTACACTATGGGCATCTATTATGTCATTACCCATTTTAGGAGAATTTGCATTCCGATTTGTTCAAGGTGATCTAAAGACTTTGATGCAATCAAAATTTGGTGCGGTTTATCATAGAATTAGTGGCGGTTTTCTTGCTAGTCTATTTGTAGGCATGACTATTTTCACGATGAGCTTAGGCTATTTTAGACCATCTCAACCTCAGAAAATTAAAATGTTGCCCATTGTCAATTTCTTAAACCAAGATGACCATGATAAATGGCGGTTTTTAACTCTTGGCTTTGGTGATCAAATGGCTTGGCTTAGTGCTCAAACTAATGCCATGACCGTTGATGGAAATTACCATTCAGCAAGGAGACTACCTGAATTGACTACCAGACCAATAGAACGATTAGAGAATTCAAAATTCAAGGGCGTTGCTGGAATTGGATCTTTACAACAGTTTTTAACAACTCCAGAAAAATATAATCTAAAATATATTTTTTCTAACGACAAATTTTATGATCCCATTTTGTACTTCTGCGGATGGCAACGCTTGAGACAATTAGAAAATGGCATTATGGTTTGGGAACGATTAAATGTACCTCCAATTCCATCTATTTTACCAAAAGACGATGTCTCTAAATGGCAAAAAATACTTTGGGGAGTTATTCCTCTAAGCACTGTTCTGATTGCATTCCTTTTAAATATTCAAATGCTGCTTGTAAACGCGCTTAAAACAAAAATAAAAGCAAGTCCTGAATTCCTAAAATTCAAGAGTAACTATTCAGTATTCTCAAACTCTATTCTTAAAGTTTCCCATATTTGGTCCTTTATCCTAACTGTAATTTTTGTGTTGGGCATTTATAATTATTACATCAAAAATGATGCGCAGCATAGCCCTGAGAATGTTATTCTAGCTTATTATGACGCTTTAGATTTTAAAGATTTTGAAACGGCTCACCAATTAATCAATCCCGAGAACAACAAAACTATAGCGCAATATATGCTTGAAGTATCAGTGACAGACGGACTTCTGAGTAGTTATGCTAAATTGGATGCTTTAGAGACTAAAATCATAAACAAAAATGATAGTTTAGCCACAATTAAAGTAACAACTAAATGGATTACTCCTCTTGAAAAAATTGAACGAGTAGATTATAAATCATTGACAAAATTAAATGGCAAATGGTACCTAGATTCAGAAGAGATTGATACAGACCTTCCTCCTGATCAATTATATTCAAATAATACTACAAGTTATTTTAATCAAGGTCGAAGAAGAATTACAACCGAACAAACTCACCATGAAGATGTATTGAAGCAGCCAGTTTTGGAAGTACTTTCTGCTAAACTTGTAAAGTTTGATAAGTCTTATGCTATCATTGGTGAAGTTCAAAATATTGATAATGTGCCAGCTGATATTGTCTTGAAAGGAACTTTGTACAATGACAATAACAAAGCGCTAGCTAGTTACAATGCCAAATATCATATAAAACACAAATTAATGCCAAAAGAAACTACTGCGTTCAAAATAAACTTTGAAGGCATTGCATGGTCTCAAACTCAAGATTCTATTCCAAAAGCATTTGATCCTGATGAGTTTACACCAATTGAGCTTGAAGAACAGCCAACAAAATTTAATTTGCAAGCTGCTGGAAACGTTTCCGGTTCAGATCTATATAAGCAAATCATTATAAGTGACATCGAAATGCAGACACAACAAATCCAGGGGACTTTGTTTAATAGTGGCATCCAAGAAGTCACAATACCTCAACTATTGATTTCATATTACAACAGTGATAAAACACTGAGTTGGGTAGATCATAAATTTGTAAAAGAAGGTATAAGGCAACAGAGAAAACAGAGTTTTGAATATCACTTAATTGAGAATATATCCATCAAAATAATAAATGATAGTATGGAAAATGTATTTGTCAATGGACTTTCAAATAATTCCATTTCAAATAAAATTATACCTCACAGAATTGACAACCATATAAATTCAAAATTACAACCCATTAATCATTCAGAATTTAGTTATATTAAAATTGAAACTAACGCATATATTGGAAATCCGAACTAATGAAACTCAAAATTATCTACTTCCATATTCTTGTATTGACATGCGTATTATCTCATGATCACATTTCAGATCGTAGAGAAGACAACACCTTTTCTGATATAAAATTGCTAACAGACAAAAGTGTATTTCAAGCTGGCGAACCTATAACGCTTCAGTTTTCATCTACAAACAATTCTATTGCGCCACAGCTGTACTGTACTAACAGTCATGGATCAACACTATTAGAACCTCTAAAAAAAGGGACTCTGATAGATTATAAACTACCAGATTATATGACTCGTAAAATAGGCGTGTTGCATTGGAGACTTTTAAACAACAATTCCTTAATTCGTGGATCAATAGAAATCGTTTCAAAAAAACAAGTGGCTCACATGGAAACTTATATTGGACCACCTAGTATAGAGGCTGGCGGAACGGATTACACGATGCTAGTGGTTATTCCCACAGATAGCTTAGATAATCCTTTACCAGACAATACAACAGTAGTAACAAAACACCAGTTCTTGACAAAAATATCTACCGATACTGTTAAAACAAGACATCTCATTGCTTACAAAAACATTAATTCTGAAATTAAAAGTGGACGGATGTTAGTGTCTTCCGAAAGTCATAATACCAATTCTAAAGAATTCACAATTAATGTACTTCCATCAATACCCAAAGGTTTTACAATTTCGGCTCAACGACCTCATGACTATGCTGACGGAAATCAACAAACCGTTTTTTCAACTTCTGTTTTAAAAGATAGCTATGGCAACGTGGTTAGTGATGGCACCTTTGTGAGTTTTTTTATAACCACAAATAATGGAAACATACTGAAAAGCTACGGTAAAACCATTAAAGGTGTTGCTGAAGCAAGAATGATTCATCCAGATCATCAATCGCAATGGAATGTCCAAGCTTACGTAACTGGTATGGCAGAAAGTAATACAATAACTTTAACCTATAAACAAGTCTTTAAAGAATTCAACGTGGAGTTTTCAGATAATAATAGAACGATTACTGTAGGTCCGCTACAAAGCTTTATGAAACAAATGGCACCTGATGGATTAGAGATAAAGCTTTACATCTACAAGAATAATGAACTTCTAGAACAACGCATTAAATTCTCGGTTGATGGTTTTGCTCATTTCAAATTAAAACCAAATATTTTAGAAAATGACACCTATGATTTTAAAATTAAAACTGCTGGTATTGAACAATCTTTTAATTCAAAAACACTATGGTAAATTACAATAAGAGCATACTTCGCGTTATTATAATTGCCTCCTACATTATGGTCATTACTTTAATCATAGCTGGTATAAGTGCCTTATTTGGATATCTAAATACTGGTGCAGATCGCAGTACAATTCTTCATACTGAAATACAAAAAATTGAACAATACCTCCCTAAAGTGATATGGGCTCCATTATCCAACGAAGGTAGAGTTATGGACAAAGAAAATTTAAAATCTATAGAAAATAATTATCTGGATGCATGGTATGTAAAACACATTGCCTACAAAACCAATCGTACTGATGGAATTAAAGATTACTATACAGACAATGCCAGATCAAATATCTTTGATTTTATTCAATACAACACCTCGCAAAATATTAGTATTGAATCTACAACTCTTGAACATCATCCAACTCTAGATTTTTTTAGTGAAGATGGACAATTAGCAATCATCACCGATAAAGATGTTGTTGAATATAAACGTGTTTTTCAAAATGAAAAATTTGTTTTAGAATCTACGGAAATATCCACTTATAAGGTAATTCTTCTACGTGAAGATGGGTTTTGGCGCATTAGACATATGGTGAAAAAATCTACTGAAGACTATAATGACAACACAGAACATGTAGCTACTGAACATCTGAATATTAAGGGAATAAATTACTACCCCAAGGATACACCATGGCAAATGTTTAGTGATACATTTTCAAGAGATACTATAGCAAAAGATTTCAAAATAATTAAAGACGCAGGCTTAAATACCATTCGAATGTTTATTCAATATGAAGACTTTGGAAAAGCAAATATTGATAAATCAAAACTTGAAAAACTAAAAAGCACACTAGATATTGCTCAAAATAATAACTTGAAAGTTGTTATGACCCTTTTTGATTTTTATGGAGATTATTCTGTATTAGATTGGACTTTAAATAGGCGTCATGCCGAGACTCTAGTCACCGAACTTAAAGCTCATGATGCTATTCTCGCCTGGGATATTAAAAATGAACCTGATTTAGATTTTGAATCTCGAGGAAAAGAGGAAGTGATTGCATGGTTAGACAATATGATACATCTCGTAAAATCTATAGATAAGCATCACCCAATCACCATTGGCTGGTCTAATAGTGAAAGCGCCTTACTGTTAAAAGACAAAGTAGATTTTGTAAGCTTTCATTATTACGACGATTTGGAGAATTTAGATCAGACTGTAACCACTCTAAAAACATCTATTCCTAATAAAACTATAGTGATGGGCGAGTTTGGAATGTCATCCTACAACGGGTTTTGGAAACCGTTTGGAAGTAATAACAAAGATCAGGCAAATTATCATAAAAAAGCCCAGGAAATTATTGCAAATCATAATTTACAATTTATGTCCTGGACACTTTACGACTTTGAGAATATACCAAAAGATGTTGTAGGTAAACTTCCATGGCGTAGGCATACTCAAAAGCAATTTGGCTTCATCAATAAGAATGGGGCAAAAAAGTCAGCGTTTAAATATATTTCTGGACAGTAGATGGTTCTAAATCTTTTTCATTAGAAACCATTTTACAGCTTTTTATGCTGTTAAATACGTTCAAGTACATCTCTGTTATTGTAGACATTGGAAAGGCTGTAGCTGCTTTATAATTGGCCTTACCTAAAGCTATTCTATAATCAGTATTAGTAACAATAGATGCAATTGCAGTTGCTAAACTTGTAACAGAAGTAGGATCAAAGAATTGGCCTTGATAACCTTCTTCTTTGATTAGTAATGCTAAATCACCAATATCTGGCATAACAACGGCCTTACCGTAACTACCAGCCTGATGTAAAACACCTGAGCTTCCGGTTGTTGATGTATATGGAAACACAACAACTGCACTCTCATTAAACAGCTTTGGCACTTCAGTTTCTTCAACATAACCCGTAAATCGTATTTGAGGTATGTGCTTATATTTTTCTTTGACGCTTGCTAAATAACCTGGTACATTTGGATTATCAGTTCCTGCAATTACAATTTCTAAATTCAATCCAGTCGAAGCTCTAACAAGCGCGACAGCTTCTATCATGGATTCTACTTTTTTATAGGTTCCAAATTTACCAAAGGTCATGATCTGCAATGGTCCGTTGGGAATTGTATAATCTGGTTTTTCCAGACCTATTTCAAATGTTCCATGTGGAATTAATGTTACATTATTCGCCTTATACTTCTCTTGTAAAATTGTAACGTATTTCTGCATAGTCACTGCAACAGTATCAGCTTGTAAGATCAGCCTAGTTAAGCAGGATCCAATAAATCCATAGACGTTTTGCATCAATGCATTGGAGGTAAATCCTGCAGACCCTAAATCAACTTCTTCTAAAATATTGTGAAGCAAGACGATATTAGGAATACCTTTAAGTTTACAAATCAAAGGCATTAATAGTCCTAATGCAGCAGCTACCTTTTTATCACCAAACTTCATAAATTGAAGGTTGAAGAGAACTGCATCTGGTTTCATCTGATGTAGAGCTTTAGTCATATGAAAAACATTTGTATAGCTATTGAATTTCCAACATTCTCTCACAGTTATTTTACAACCGTTTTCAGTAAAATTAATGTCTTTATTACCTTCGGTCTTATCGGTTAGCAAGATTAGTTCAGTAATAGATTCTTTTTGTCTAAAATGTTTGACTAGATGGTATGCATATTCATTTAAAGTGACTTTACTCGGTGGATATGCTGTTACTATTGCTAATTTCATATACTGGATTTTTACTATTTTTAATTATTAATTTCATTGTAAATTTGCACTATAAAACTCAGTATAATTGACAACTGTAGACCGAATGCTGTTTACTGTAGATGAAAGGAATAAAGGCTTCGATTTCGTTTTAAGCCTTTTTCAAAATAGAATCAAAAATGAAGTATCCTAGTTGAAATACAAGAAGTAGTATCATTGCTGCAATTTGCATTTGTACTACTTGCTCTAAACTTTCATGCCATACAATAACCAAAGCCATTTGAAGTAAGCCAAAAAGGCCAGAAAACAGCACAGGAATATAACGATCTAAGGATAAATAGTAATAGGCAAAAATATTTGAGATTGCAAACAAACCTGTGGCTAAGGCATATTTCCAAAGTAATGGTGCCATGGCTAAATAGCTTTTCCCAAACAGCAATGTAATTCCTAATTCAGGGCATATGGCACATGCACAAATAATTACCAAAGCAATTACTGCGATGTATCCAATGTATTTAAACAAAATTGGTGCAGTTGACTTACCGTCTTTTTTAAGCTGAACAACTTTAGGAAGTAAGAGCATTACAAACATCCAGGCCAGAAAGTACACAATGCGTCCAACAAGAGCCAATGACGCATAGAGACCAGCCTCATAAGATGGAAAATAATGTTTAACCAATAGAATATCACTATTATTTATAATAATTTGAGTGAGTTCGTAAAACGCTGTGATTACAAAAAAACGTCGAATTTGTCTTGAGTATTCAAACTCTAAATCAAATGATGTTTTAAACTGAAAGCGTCTGAACTTAAACGGTATTAAACCAAAACCAAATGAGATCAAGATTCCAATAGCTATGACGATTGATGATTGTATTTGAAATAAAAATATTAATCCGAGTGTAAAGATCAACCGGCTTAACATTTCAGCTTGATAAGTGATAGATAAAGATTTAAAAGCGCTCTGACCTTGATATACTCCTCGGTTTACACTCATTAAAAAATACAAAGGGACACCAATTCCGAAAATGACAAACATACCAGAAGAAGAGGTGTGAAACCATTGTTGTAACTGACTTGAAAATCCAATAATCAAGAGTCCGAAAGCAACACCTATAAGGCATGCATTTCTATAGATATTAGAAATGAATTTTGTAAAAACATGATGCTCGAAAATAACTGAGAATTTTGCTGTAACCAATTGAAAGGTCATGGCTACAAAGGACAATACTAATAAAAATGTTATTAAAACTGCAGCATCAGCAAACTGCTCAGGTCCTAAAAGACGACCTAAAATAAGGTTGTATCCATAGTTACCTGCATTAACCAACAAAACACTCAACATAAACAGTTGTTCTGGTGTCAACATTTTCGATTTAATTACTGAAATTACCTGCATGTTTTTTTTATTTAGTAGCTTTTCTATTATGCTGCAAAAGAACTTTTGTAATCCTCGTATATATCTTTGCATCCATTTCCAATAATTGAAAACACATGATTACTTTTAAATGCAGTTGCCATTAAAATTTTAAAAGCTTCTACTCCCGAAGAATCAATAGAACTAACATGATCGATATCTACTGTGATATCTTTTACCGTATTAATGATGTGTTCAAAATGACTAATAAATGATCTGGTTGTTGTTGCATTTAAACTTCCGTGTAATTGAAAAGTTCCGTTTTCTTCTAAAATTTGTAGTGCCATAATCTTGATTTTTTAAGGGTTATGCGTTTTAATTTGACGCTAATATCCGAACATATTCCACGTATGCCCTTTTGATTTCGACGGATGGCAGTTTGCTGTAGATGAATGAAGTGGTCTTCATCCGTAACTTGCAAATAAGCAAATCAAACCTATATGAAGACTTTAAAATCATTGATCTATCTTACTTTTTTGTTCATTAGCATATCTGTTAGTTCACAACAAATGCAGAAAGGTTTTAACTATCTGGAAACAGGACAATATGAACAAGCCCAATTATTTTTTGAAAACATTCTCAAAGAGTTTCCAAATAATAAAACAGCACGTTTATGCTACGGAAGAGCCATTGGTCTAAACGGAAATCCAGAAAAAGCAAATGCTGTTTTCACTAAACTTCTCAATGAATATCCAACCGATTTTGAGGTGAAGTTAAATTATGGCGAATCGCTGTTATGGAATGAACAATTCTCTGAAGCGAAAACATATTATAATGCCTTAGTAGAGGAAGCTCCAAAAAATTTCTCTGCACTATTGGGATACGCAAACACATTATCTAACTTAAAAGCATATGATATGGCGTTATTATATGTAAACAGCGCTCTAGAAGTCTCACCAGGAAACACCAATGCTCTCATCTCAAAAAAATATATCAACTTAGGGTTTGCTTATTCTAAACAACAAGCGCAACAATACGATGAAGCCGAAACCTTATTAATTCAAAATCTGGAATTTCTAGGAGAGGACAAAGAGACCTTAATGAATCTTGCCAATTTATATTTAATTACAAATTCATTAGATTTTGCTGAAAGCACCTACAACAGATTGGCTAAAAACCCATCAAACCAGATAGAAGCCATAAATGGATTGGCGCTAGTAGCGCACCTTCACGGAAAAGAGAAAAAGGCATTGCAACTAAGTACTAATGCATATAAGCTCTTAGATTCTGATACTTCGGAAAAAGTTACACAACAAACCACTGAACGCTACATACAGGCTTTAATATGGAATAAAACTTTTAACAAAGCCGAGAGACTTATTGAAGCTTTAATGCTCAAGCAACCTAATGAAAATTGGATTCTCGCATTAAGAGCAACATTAAATATTTACAAAAGTAACTTTAAAAAAAGTCTGGAAGATTACAATAGAATACTTGTAAATGATAGCACTTCATTTGATGGAAATCTCGGTAAGGCTAATGCTTTGAAAGCCTTAGGCTATTATGATGATGCCTACACTTCTGCAGAAAACACATTAAAGTTTTACACCAATCAAAAGGATGCAATGAATTTTATAACTGTCTTAAATGAGAATTTTTCACCTGTCTTGGATTCCAGAACATCCTATACATTTGATAATGGCGATAATAAAGCTTTTTCATTTGGTACGAAGGTATCATTTCCAATAACAACAAAATTCAAACTCCTTGGAAGTTATAACTACAGAACTACAAACAATGCGGTAACTAAGATTAAAGCTAACTCTAATGATATATCTGTGGGGCTTTCTTACCAACTCCTAAATACAATTACATTTAAAGGTACAGCAGGATTAACTTCAGCTAGATCAGAAAACAACGATTTCACACAACTCTTAACAGATATATCGTTTCATATCAAACCTTTTAAAATGCAAACCTTAGATTTAGGATACAAACGCGATATTCAAAGTTTTAATGCTGATCTCTTAGCACGAGAGATTGTTCAGAATAATTTTTATGCCAATTACAACCTAAGTTCAAATTATAATCTTGGTTGGTTTACACAATATATGTATACATCACAAAACGACGAAAACACAAGACATTTACTATTTACCTCATTATATTATAACCTACTATCAAAACCGTCACTAAAACTCGGACTCAACTATCAATACATTACATTTAAAGAGCAGGTTCCTAATATTTACTTTAGTCCAGAATCATTTCAAGCAGGAGAAGTCTTTTTAAATTGGATCAAAGATGTAAATACAGCCAAACCAAAAACATGGTTCTATGAGTTAACGGCTGCAACAGGCATACAAATTATAGATGATGGCACACAGCAGAGCACCTATAGATTTCAGGGTAAATTAGGCTATAAGATTTCAGATCGAAGTATGTTTAATCTCTTTGGAGCACGCAGCAATATTGCCTCTGCTACAGCTGCTGGTTTTACTTTTACAGAAATTGGATTACGATTTAAGTATCGATTTGGAGATCGGAATATTTTTAAGAAGTAGGCACAGCAAACAATGTCCTAAGTATTCTTATAAACGGTATCTATTTGGTTAATTCTATTTGAAACTTTGTAGCATCAAATGCCATTTTTAATCCTCTAAGATTAGGTTCAGTTTTATTAGTCTCAAATAATTCATTAAGATATTCGGTTTGCTTAGCAACTTTGCCTTTATCTTTTTTGAAGATTTGATATTTCAAGAGAAGTAAATTAGCCATGATTTCATCAGATATATCCAAATCACTTGCTTTAAGAAATTCGTCTAATGCACTTTTTACCTCAGCATCGTTTTCGGGTAGTTCATCAAACAGATAAGCATTAGCTAAATCAGATTTATTCATACTTGAGTAATCATTCTCGCTAGACATATCTTTCCTGTAGGTCATTTTGTTTCCATTTAAAAAATACCATCTCGTGTAGGAATCGTTTTCTATTTTTATGTCTTTCTCAAATTCCTTTTTCTTTGTGCTCCAATTTGTAAAAGCAATTAAAAGCTCTGTTCCGTCATCTTTTTTCAATATTGCAAATCGGATTAAGTAATTCCTGTTTCCTGGTTTTTCAATTTCAATGTCTAATTTATTGTCTACTGAAACATACTTCATTAGAGCACTTAGAATAGAGGAAACATCTTCCGGACTTGCTTCTGGAAATAAGTTTTCTCTCAAAAACAGATCAATATAAAGATAATGGGTTAAATAAAATTCGTCTATTTTTAGATAATTAGACTCCGTTAAATTATCAGATTTTATTTTGATTTGTTCTGATTGAGCATATCCAAAATTTGTGAATATTATTAATAGTAAAATCGGAATTACTTTTCTTTTCATTTTAAACGTTTGTGTAGTGTATTACATGTTATATCACATCTAAGATAACATTATTTATTCAACAAGATTACACAACGTTTACCTTTTATTAAAAATGAAACGGTAACAACATAAAAAAGGCAAAAGCTTTCGCTTTTGCCTTTACTCAAAACAACTTAACAGCAAATCTCCTTGTAAGTTGAATCAAGAACTAAACTAGGGTTATCTAATTATTAATTTTAGGGGATTATATACATTTTGTCGACTTATAATTTTACAGAAATACATTCCAGCATCCAGTTGATTTCTATTCAGTCGTATTTCATTTGTTCCAAACTGAGCTCTATAACTTGTTTGGTATACTATTTTACCCAACTGATCAAAGACTACTAATTGTAATATTTCAGTTTGATTTGCCTTAAACTGTATTGTTGTATAAGTTGACATCGGATTTGGAATCGCAGAAACGCGTAAAGTTTGTACCTCCAATTCTTCAACAGATAAGGTGTCTTGAGAAAAACGCAAGTTTTCTAGAGTCATTTCTTTGGTGGTGGTTGTACCATCTAAACTCACCATTGTAAACACCACAGAAACCACATCATCTAAATAAGGATCAACCCCATTGATCGAATCAAAACTAATTATCGGTAATACATAATCTTCATTAACATTAGATAATGTGATTGTCTTGTGGTATTGTTCTTCCCAATTTGAAATACCTTGCTTTACTAAAGTTACTTCTAAAGTTCCAGTACCTTTAGCACTAAATTTCAAACTGTTATAATCTGTAAGATCAACAGGCTTAAATCTTGGTGTTAAAGCTCTGTATGCTGCTACGTAACTATTGGTTGTGGCTTTTAATACAATATTACGCTCCAGCGGAAAATCAGTAATGTCATAAACAAATTCGTTTGGCAATACTGCATAAGTATCTATGGTTGTATCTACCTGAGAATCATCAATTCCCCAGGGACCATCAGACATAAACAAATCATCAGGTGTTGCGATCCCGTCACCAATTCTGAATCCGATATCAAAGAGATGTCCAGTTTCTACTTGTAGGTTAGTGATGTAATTTTCGTTAAGATCTATGGTAGAATTTAGGGCTCCAAATTCGCTTGTTTCGGTAATTCTAAAACCAGCGTCAAAGGATACGTTTTCGCTAAAATTGGTATTAATGATTTGTAGGTCGAGGGCTCCATTAATATATTTTCCTTTTCTAACGAAAACTGAGGGAGGGATTGAATTATTATAGCTGGAAATAGGCTTTTGTACGTCTAGAAGATTCAATACTTCTTGTCCAAGTGCATAGAGATCATCTACAGCATTAGTCCATATCTGAAAGTTATAATACGTTACATTTGCTTCATATTGATCAAGATTCCAATGGCTCTCTATGGCGAAGTTCTCTTCATTATTAATCACTTTTGCCGACAAACTCAATACAAACTCATAAGTACCATCAGTGTTTTTTATAATCGACTTGATAAATGCTTGTCCGTTAATATCAATTGTATTAACAGAGATTAATTCTGCTCCAAGTAGTCTATCGCATATGTATTTGGTGTGCTCATAAACGCCATTTTCTGTTTTTAAAGCCATAATAGTCGCTACTGGTGTATTATTCTCTAAATAATCAACTGCATATATTTCGGTAGCATTTGTGATATTGAGTAAATCTACAGGAGTAGATTCAATAACTTCATCTTCGTTGATAACATCTAATGGAATAAAATCTTCAAGCGTAAATTCAGAATTGATAGTTCTTTGTAAATATGTACTTGATTTTGTGAGACGTCTTGCTGTATTTCTGTTAAACACATACCCTGTTTTTATACGATTGAAATTTCGCTTATTGATTTGCTCAGATAATCTATTATTACTTTCTAAACCACCCTGATTCCCTCCACTAGTTGGAGGTGTGATTAAAGCACAGTCACCATATCCAGAACATGAAGGATCTTGGCAGTCGATGAGTCCATCACCATCATCATCAATGCCATTATCGCAAATTTCTTGCAATACTGGAGCTGTAGGACAGCGTGCGCCATCATTACTAGAACTGGAAGGACCAAAAGCAAATAAATTAGAATCCATACTACTATTAGCCACTAGTGTTTGTACATTTTGAATGACATAAATAGTTCCGGTTTGATTGGCAGACACATAAAATCTACCTTCGGCGTCAAAATAAACTGCACCATAGGTATAATTTAAACCAGACAGAATTGGCACCTCTCCTATTGCCTGAACATTTCCGTTTGAAGCATCTATTCGATATAAAATATTTGTATTTTTTTCTACTGTATATAACATTCCGTCAACTGCATTAAACGCCCAATCATGAATGTTTATGTTTTGAGATAATACAGCCGTTTCCTGATGCTCAGTATAATTAACTGACTCTGGGTCAAGATCAATTTTATAATATGTTGTCCCACCACCTTTAAGGTAATATATACCCTGTGGACTCACATCACCTACGTACCTGTTATTGGTAGGTAATTGGTCAATGTAGTATGTGGTAGTTGTAAAATTTTTTCCAATTCTAACAATAGTTTTAGCAGGAGAAGTTAAAGATCCCCAAATAAATCCATCAGCTGGATTGTATGCTGCGGCATTTACATTTCCTTGGGTGATATTTTCAGCTACCTGATATGAACTTCCAGAAGCTAGGTCAATAGCATAAACATCATTGTATTGAAATAGATATGCGTTATAGTCACAATTAAAAGGAATGTCTTGAGCATCAGAAAAGAAGCTCATTAAGATGGTTCCAAAAACGGTTAACCAAATTTTAGAATAGTAGTGTTTATACATTGTTATTTACTAAAAGATTATGGAACAAAACTAGGAGCTTAAACTGTTTATTTTTTAAAATTTCGCTTAGTTAAATCCAGATGAAGTTAAATGACACTTAGCTATCGATGAATGGTATATAAATAACAAAAGACAAAAGAGAAATCTTTTGCCTTTCGTCGTCCCATATACTAGTATTAACCCTTTTAAGGTTCAACCATTTGTAGCGAATATAGCGTTAGGGTAAATATGCCAGAATAATTTTTCTATGGTTAGCGTTATTTAGGACTTAAATGACGTATATCTATAGATAGGTGGTACTAAAACAATAAAGGCAAGAGAATATAAAAATTCTCCTGCCTAAATTTCTGCTATTAATCACAAAACTATGATGTTATGATTCTTAGACAAAAATAGACACCTATCGGCTAGTAATAGATAATTTTCGTTAGATCGAAAATCAAGAGCGATAGAATACAATTAAGTATCGATGAATGGTTTTAGAGTAAATTAAGACGCTTCATTAACTCTGGTCGATTTGAACGACTAACAGGAATAACGTCTTTTTTGATAAGCACACTATTGTCTTCAATGTCAATAATTTTGTTGACATTGATAATAAATGAACGATGGACTTTTAAAAATAAATCGTTTGGTAATTTCTCTTCAATTTTTTTCAGGGTGGAGTGCACTGTATAGTTTTGACTCTCAGTTTTTACATGAATGTAATCCCCTTTAGCTTCCACCAAATAAATACTTGGAATATCAATTTTGATGAGACGCCTGTCAATATTCACATACAAATCATTTCCTGAAGTAGTTTCAACTTTTTCAGATGAATCTAAACCAGTTGCAGTGACTGTTTTCGCGTTAGCTTTTTTTATAGCTTTTTGAAAACGTTCAAGTGTGATAGGCTTTACCAAATAATCAACGATACAATCATACTCAAAAGCCTGAATAGCAAAATTTGAATCTGACGTTGTTAAAATAATCTTTGGAGGGTTTTTGAGTGTTTCGATGAAATCAAAACCAGTAAAATCTGGCATATGAATATCTAAAAAAATTAGATCAATCTCATTTTGATTTAAATATTTAATGGCTTGTATTGCATTTGGAAATTCCTCTAAAACATTAAGATGATCTACGTTTGAGCACAATTGAGCAATTATAGCTCTGGCTGTAGCTTCATCATCAATAATAATACAATTCATGTAATACTTAATTATAACTGTTGCAAATAATTAGTTATGATGATTAATATGGATTCGAATTCATCTTGAAGTGTTGTTCTATCTTCTAATAAATTGTTTTCGAATGTAACTGCAGTCTCATAACTCTTCTCGAGGCCTAAAATACTAATTTTATGTTTAAGTTTATGAACATTCTCAGCTGCAAGTTTATAATTTTTGGCAGTTATGTTCTCATAATAGATTTTTTTCTCCTCTGGAAATTCGCCTTTAATGATGTCTATGAGTTTTTGTTCAAAACTCTTATCACCTCCAGACATACTGTGAATATAAGATAGATTAGGTTGCTCCATTAATGCTTTTTTAAGGTAAAATAAAAGGTTGTGCCTTCATTAAGTTTTGATATTAGCCATATATTACCACCATACAAATTGACTATTTTTTTTACTATAGATAAGCCAATACCTGTAGATGACATATTACTTTCCAGAGATTCAAAAGTCTTGAAAATCTTATCGAAGTATACATTATCTATGCCTTTGCCATTATCTGAAATATAAAATTCCCAAAATCCATCTTTATCATTGGCTCCAATAGAGATTGTCCCTATAGGTTTATCATTGTATAGTATTGCATTATCAATGAGGTTTTGAAATAACTGCTGTAATCTATATTTATCTCCTTTGATTATTGGTAATTCATGAGTTGTAATAGTGATATGATTAGGGACTTGAATGATTTTTAAAATATCCTCAATAAGTGTATTAACATCAACATCGTAAGTTTCAATTTGATTTTTTGCAATTGTTGAGTACTCTAATATCCCATTGATTAAGGTATCCATTTTTTCAACACTATTTCTAATTAAGTGCAATTGTTGTTTCCCTTGTTTGTCAAACTTTTCTTTATAGTCTTCTTCTAACCATGAGGTTAATGTATCAATACTCCTTAGCGGCGATTTTAAATCATGTGATACCATATGAGCATAATCACTCAATTCTTGATTTCTTGATTCAAGATTATTTAACAATTGTTGTTGTTCACTAAACGCTTTACAAGCTTTTAGACCTACAGAGAACTTATTGATAACAGGCTGTAATTGCAGTAAGTCTTTCGTTTTTAAATTATCTTTTTTAGAAAATAGAAACAAAAAACCCTGTTCAGCTAGACTGAAAATTGCTACTGTACCATTTTGAATATCAATTGGTGATATATCTTCTATAATTGAATTAGAATCAATAATCTTAGACTCTTGAATTGAATTGAGAAGCTCACTAACTATAGGGTTAGGGTTATGATTAATCTCTTGTCCTAAAGGAATAGAATAGCGAGATGTTATTTGGTTCTCATTGTACTCAAGGATCCAGGCTGCATTTAGATTTTTTCGTTTCAGAATTAACTTAAGAAACACATCGCAACTCTCCTTATAGTTTAACGATTTACCAATAGCCATCGAAAACTCGTAGAGTTGCAAGATATCTGATATGTGGTTTTCAATCTTCATTTATTCAAATAATCCTACAACAACTGTTTTATTATAAAAATCTAAAAAACCATCACCATAAGAAGATATTTCACCTAAAGTTAATGCACCTCCTATTGAGACGTCTGGATATTTACGTTTTATGGTTTGCGTTATCGCTGTTAACTCCTTATGAAAACTATCTTCCAAAAACAAAATTCGAGAGATACAATCTATAATTATAGCTTTTCTTGGGTTTTGTGCCTGGTTAACACTTTCTTGAGCAGCCATTTCAGCGGCATTGATAAGTGACTCTTGGTTACCATTAAGAATATCAACAAGTGTATTATCTTCTAATTCACCAACACAGATAAGCTCTCCTTTTTCATTAACCATTAATGGATCTCTAACAATACATTCGGCATTTTCTTTTACAATACCAAAAGGATATCCTTTAGCAATATCAAAGAAATTATTATCGGTAAATACTTTTTGAGAATGCGCTTCAACAACCTCTTTATATACTTGAAATGGATTTTTCCAATTGATTTCCTTAATAACGTTACCTTCTGCTTTGGTAACAATAAACGGACCATCAACTTTGTTCCATCCATGACGCACTCCAATTTTAGAACTCATCCGCATGACACAACCCACAGCCGCATCCTGGAAAAACCCATCATTGTTAAAAACACATGGGTTTTGCTCTAATGACAAGCTACCAGCTCCACCGCCAAAATAATTAGTTTGCATTCCGTAGTGTTCATATAATTCGCTTAAATAATGAGAAATATTAGATGTTAACCCATCTACATAGGTGAATAAACTATACTCATGATTATTATCAAATGACATATTTGGAACCTGGTAATTTTTTTTACTTATATCTTTAATTAAAAACAAAGATTCTACATCATTAAGGGTATTAATGACAATCCCCTTTTCTAGTATGGTATTGCCGTGAATCACTTTAGGAAACAGACCACCTATGAAAGTGACCTTAGCGTCATTAAGTTTAGAGATTAATTCATCTATATTGATCTCAGTATGCTCACCAAGAGAAATTAATGCACTATTGTCTTTGACATGATTTGAAATTGCACTAACAATCTCTTCTATATTTGTACTTGTAATTAACATACTATTTTTTTAGAGTAAAATAAAAAGTTGATCCTTTTTGGGGTTCACTCTCTACCCAAATATTGCCATCATGGAGATTGACAATCTTTTTTACGATTGAGAGTCCTATTCCTGTTGAATCTTTACTTTTATTAAGTGAATGAAATATTTTAAATATTTTTTGATGGTACTGTTTCTCAATACCAATTCCATTATCTTTTATTGAAAATTGATAGTGTTTTGATTTTGTCGAAACATCAATCTCTATCAAACCTTTATCCTTATCACAAAATTTAACTGCATTGCTGATAAGGTTTTGAAACACCTGCTGTAACTTAATTGCATCTCCACTTAAAGTAGGTAGTCTGTTCAATACGTTAATCTGAATATGATCAGGAACATAAATCATATTTAGAAGGTCATTGACCAATATATTGGTATCAACATTAGTTGTTTCAACATGTTCAGCACCAACACTAGAATAGTTTAACACATCAGAAATTAGCTGTTCCATTTTTTCTAAAGTGGTTTCAATATGTTCAAGATTCTTAACACTAGCATCATCTAATTTGTCCTTGTTATCCTCTTTTAACCAACTCACTAGAGCATCGATACTCCGTAGTGGTGATTTGAGATCGTGAGACACAATGTGTGCATATTCTTGCAATTCATTATTACTTTTTTCCAGCTTTTGCAGTAATTTTTCTTTTTGAAGTTCTAAACTCTTCAAATCGGTAATATCTAGATGAATTCCAATAGAGCCAACTACATTTCCTGCTAGATCAAAATTAGGAGCACCACTAATTAGCCAGTGCCTTATTTCTCCTGACTTAATTTTCACTTCTAACTCATAGGAATTTGACTCACCTTTTAGACGTTTTTTATTTTCAATATCTATAACATCTTCATGATTATCAAATTGAAATACCTCACCTCCTTTTTTACCAATTAATTCGGCTTCGGAATAACCAGACATCTCTGAAAAACTTTGATTAATCATTAAAATTTCATCATCGTTGTTAACCTCAACCAATCCAAGATTCATATTCGCTATAATACTGCTATATTTTTCCTTTTGTGCTTCAAGGCTCCTACGATATGTACGATTTAAAGTAACATCTGTAAATGTCCATAAAAAACCCTTAGATTTTTCTCCAATAGTTATAGGCATATAATCACGCTCTAGGATTTTTCCATCCAACATTTCTAATTCATCTCCAATAACAGGCTTTTTTTCTTTGTCTATATTTTGCATTCGATCAATGAAAGCCTCAGGGTTTTTAAATAATAATTTATTTTGTTCTGAAGCTGAACTACAATCCATACCAATCAAACTATCAGGTTCGACATTAAGATTAAAAAGCTCACAAAACTTTTTATTTGTTAGGACAATATTTCGGTTTTCATCCTCTAAAACAATTCCACTATCCAGATTTAATATGAGTGTAGCTAATCTGTTTTCAGATTCTATTAATTTTTCTTCAGAAGCTTTATCTGCTGTAATATCTCTTACGATTCCTTGGGCTGCAATAGGAATTTGGTCTTTATCTATAACCATACTTGCATTGATATGTACCCACTTTACCTCGCCTGATTTTGTATAAATTCTAGCCTCGTAGTTTTTGAAATAACCTTGAGCCTGTAAATCCATGTATGAGGACATAGCATACTGATAGTCTTCTTTATAAATTAGATCTTTTACATTTACAGACTCTTTATCGATATCGTAACCAAAAAGCCGAGTCGCTGCATCGTTAAATTTCAACACATTACCGTTGACATCCATAACCACGTAAGCATCGACAATATTTTCAAAAACGCCTTGTAATTGTGAGGATTTCTCATCGAGAAGTTTTTCTAATTTTTGTGAAGTATTATAGAGTTCTCTAGATTTTTCTTCGAGAATTTTTTCGGCTGCTTTTCTAGCAGATTTCTCGCGCTCTAGTGCTCGTTTTAATATGTCAAGTTGGTCTTGACTCATTAATTCTTTTTAATTATAAAACGTACCTCAGTACCATCTTCTTTTATCTTCTCTAAAACAATATCTGCTGTTGAATTAAAGTGTTCAAATGTTTTGTTCATCAAACCTAAACCAAAATGATGCATTGCTCTATTAGATTTATAATCCATTACCAGTGAGTTCTCTGTTTTTTCAATAACTTCAAATGTTGGTAATTCGGCATCAGGATATATTTTTCTCACTTCAACATGGATGTGATTTTCTATAGATGACAACATTTCTATTGGATCAGTATACGTGGCCAATAAACCAGGATAGCTATCTTCCAGCACACTAAAGAAATGTTCTGCATACACCAATAACAAATTATCAATGCTAATTTCTGTTTTTGCACTTAAATGTTGCAATAACTGAAGCATCTCAGAGAATTTATAAGTTCCAACTGATGTATAGACACCTTCAGAGTCAAGATCAGAATTTGAAATGATATGATCAACCATTTCAAGTCCAAACTTATCTTCTACTAACTCTAAAAATTCTGTAAAAACAATCCCTTTCATTATACTTTTATTAATTCATTAATACTCCAATAAGCAAATAGACTATCGATTTTTCTAACATAATCTTCATATTTTAAAGGTTTCAAAATGTATCCAGCAACGCCTATTTTATAACACTCCAAAAGGTCTTTTTGATTATTAGATGTGGTGAGTATTATTGTTGGTATATACTTTAATGTGTTATCATTCTTTAATATACTCAAAAACTCAATTCCGTTTATTTTGGGCATGTTTAAATCTAATAAAATTATGTCTGGTAACACCTCTTTTTTTTGTAAAATATCCAATGCATCTTCACCATTATTAGCTTCAACAATTTGATGTTTAAGTTCAAGTGATGAGATGGCTCTACTTAATTTCATGACTTCTATAGCGTCATCTTCAATTAATAAAACTTTTAATAGATTACTCATGAGAGGGTACTTTACGTTATTGTATTGCAAAGTATACCAATTATAAAAAATGATAGATATATTTCGTCTAACTCGAATTTAGTGTCGTTGAATAACGCTTAAGTGTCGACGAATGGTAATTGAAGAATTTACTTTTTTTGATAGTTGATTAACTCTAGAGTATTCATTTGAGAATCGTATTTTATTCTCTCTAATTCCTGTAAAAAGCTAAGAGAATAGCTATCCTCTTTACGTTTATCAATATGCATTTCAAAATAGCTTATAAATTCTAATTGCTTTAAACTCGCTTGTAATTGTTTTGTTATTTTCATGGTTTCATCTTGGGGTTCATTCAATTTTGCTTTATATAACTCATCATCATGAACTCTGTCTGAAAACAAATTGAATACTCTTAATAATAGATTTTGGGTCGAGGGAAACATGGACATCTTACTTTGTTAATATGTAACAAATGTATTATGACATTGTATTCCTAATGAAAATATTCTATCGAAGAATTAATTTGATAGACGGATAGCAAATAAGTGTAGATGAATGAAAATACTAATCGAGTTCCTGTTGCTTTTTTTTAGGTAATCCTTTAACGACCATATCATAGGAATGATCAATAAGTCTTGTGATCAGTTTTGGAGATAATTCTCCAGTTTGGATATACACACTATTCCATTGTTGTTTGTGCATATGGTATCCTGGCTGAATACTCTCATAAGTTTCCCTCAATTCAATGGCATATTGAGGATCGCATTTTAAGTTGATAAATCCTTCGCCACTTTCCCATTTTGTTAATGATGCCAAAGCAAACATTTTTCCTAATACTTTGAATACTAAAACATCATCATCAAAAGGAAAATGCTCAGTCACTGCCTTTTTACTCATGCAATAATTTCTATAGTCTTCTATATTCATTTGTATAGGCTTTTAAGCTACTCAAATAAAACTACTGCTCTATTTTTTTTGGTGCCTTATCTTCAATTTTCAAAGCAGAATAGTCTAAGGTCCAACCAATAGTTTGTACAATGGTTTCGATAAGTAGTACAGATTCTAAGGCTTCTTTTTTGGCAATCTCGTATAAGCCGCTTTCCGGAACTTTATTCATGATATGAAGCTTGGCTTCATTGTGTAATTCGGTAAGATCTGAAGCCTCAAATTTATTGAACATGCCATCAGATTTGTCGTAATAATTCAAATCGGTTTCTATACTCAACACTTCAGGTTGGGGAAAATGATACAATTTTAAAGTTTTGGTTTTGACATCAGAATCCATTTGGATTTTAGACAAGTCAAATCCTACGTGTGCTTTAGCATTAATAACAACAAGTGCTTTCTTCTTACTGGAGATCAACTTTAAAAATCTTGCTTTAACATCTTCGTAGTGATAGATCTCTGCAAAATCACCTTCAACAGTAATGAATTTACATACTTTTTTAACTTTATCTAATAAGAGTATTGATTGTGAATTGGTTTGTTTTCTCGTTAAAAATTGTCTTACAATCGTTACAATTCCTAGTGTAACTAAAATACTTATGATGATGATAAAAAATGTATCCATAATTAGTGTTTTCCAATATTGCCTAAATGCGTATGTGTAAAAGCATCTTCAAATTTTAAGCCATAACCAAAAATTCTATCCATTGATGCATGAGCAAACAAAATGATTCCTATTAGTTGTAATAGTTCGGTTTCAAAATATATGCCAAGACCATAAAGCAATACCGCTAATCCTTTATGATGGAATAGATTATAGGTTATTGCTCCTATTCTGCTACTTACAAGGTAACCAAGCATTCCAATATCAGGAAGTAAAATTAAACCTATAAACCACCACCACGAATAATGCAATTGACTAAACATAAAGATCCCAAGCCCAAACATTGCTAATTCCTCAAGTTTTAGTAGTGATTTCATATTACCCAGATACTTTGTATAAAATTGGTTTACTTGGTGTTGCATCATTCTCAAATGGCGCAATTTGAAGATTTAAAAAGTACTCGCCATCATCAATAGTATTTGGCACATAAATAAGCTCTGTAATTGTACAGTCTTTTCGTAATTTCCCTTTGAAATTCCAGAAGGTTTTGTGAGATATTAGTTCTCCTCCATCTTGCTCTCTATCTACACTAGGGAGATCGATCAATACATGTTTAATTCCTTTTTTTACCAAAAAAGCTACAGCATCTTCTTTTAAATAGGTCCAATTGGTATTTGAATATTGACGTGATAATTTTTCTTTAGTATTTGGCATTGTTCTTATCACTATAGCATCTCTTTTTTTATTTCCCAGAGCAAATTGAAGTTGAGCTTTAGAGATTACGGTATCTGTCCCTTCCTCCTCTGGTGCTACTGTAACCACTTCGGCTAAAAAGAAAAACTGCTTTAAATGTTGATTTACAGAATGCACTTGTTCGGTAATATGGCCAACACATTCGGTGTGAGTTCCATGAGCATGAGGATTAAACGATATGGAATTAAAGTTAACAGCTGCACCTTCTTTGACGCTTATTACAGCATCCTCAAGTTGAACAGGCTCAATACTTGGCTCACCAATATACCAGGCATTAACATTCGATTTTGAGGCACGCATTGGAATAGAAATATCTAAAGGTTGCGATAGGTCTATTTGTAATTTTCTAGAATTATATTGAATTGTTGCTAACATTATTAATTGATTTTAAACAGATCAGAAGCTATCCCGTCACTTAAAAACTTACCCTTTGTTGTAACCAATAGCTTTTCATCATCAATATACAATAAATGTTGATTTATAAAAGGCTCTGCTTGTTGCAAAAGATAGTCTTTAAAAGATTGTCCGAAATCTTGAGCAACTTTTTCCAATGAAACACCCCAAATTGTTCGCAAACCTGTCATTATATATTCATTGTATTTATCAGTTATGGTCAATGTTTCAGTTTCAAGAGCAAGTCTGTCATTTTGAATAGAACTTATATATTTTGAATTGTTACGTACGTTCCAACCACGCTCATTTCCGTTGAAAGAATGCGCAGAAGGACCAATACCTAAATACGGTTTCCCTTGCCAATATGCCGAATTATTTCTACTGAAAAACCCTTCTTTTCCGAAATTGGACAACTCATAGTGCACAAAGTTTTGAGACTCTAAAATCTCAATAAGCAAATGAAATTGCTCTTGTGCCTGATCATCATCAACCGCTGCAACAACTCCTTTTTTGATAAAACTTTCCAGTGCAGTTTTTGGTTCAACAGTTAGTGCATAGCTGGATATATGTGGAATACCAAAACTTAACGCCATTTCAATATTTTTTGTCCAACGCTCATGACTTAAGCCAGGAATACCATAGATAAGATCTATAGAAATATTATCAAAGTGCTGCGTTGCTAAAGACAAGCATGCTTTGGCTTCTTCAGTATTATGAGCACGATTCATTAATTTTAAATCGTCTTCAAAAAAAGACTGAATACCAATACTTAAGCGGTTGACCTGACTTTTAGCCAACTCCTCAATTTTGGCTGGTGATAAATCATCAGGATTAGCTTCGAGCGTGATTTCTGGTGCTTCGGAAATAGTATAGTGTTGATAAACCGCATCAATTAAAAATTTTAACTCTTTATGAGTTAGTATTGAAGGGGTTCCACCACCAAAATAAATTGTCTCAACAGTGGTATTATTAAACTCACCTTTACGCATTTCTAATTCTTTAGCTAATGCCTTTATGAGCTCATCTTTCTTTTTTAAAGTTGTTGAAAAATGAAAATCACAATAGTGACATGCCTGCTTACAAAATGGAATATGGATATAGATGCCGCTCAAATTAAATGTTTAGGTGTTTAGGTCAAAAAAAAGTGTACTTAAATACATTAGATTCTGTGTAAATTGCGGTTTAATAACTCCACGACTCTACATTTTTACAAGATAACATATAAACTACTTTTTTATTCTATCCTCATTATGTTTTACAAAAGCGCCCCAACCCGAATAGCTTTTACCAATGTCTATACGACCTTGATTGTAAAAATGACAAACTGCAGCAGCAAGTCCGTCAGTAGCATCAAGGTTCTTTGGTAAAGTCTTAAGATCTAACAGGCTTTGCAACATTTTTGCAACTTGTTCTTTACTAGCATTACCATTTCCTGTAATAGCCATCTTGATCTTTTTTGGTGAATATTCAGTAATTGGGACTTCTCTGGATAAACCAGCAGCCATAGCAACACCCTGAGCTCTGCCAAGTTTAAGCATACTTTGTACATTTTTTCCGAAGAAAGGGGCTTCAATGGCAATTTCATCTGGATGGTGAGTATCAATAAGCTCAACTGTACGTTCAAATATGAGCTTTAGTTTGAGATAATGATCAGAGTATTTTTTAAGGTCTAATTCATTAAGCTGAAGAAAGGACATCTTTTTATTCACAATTTTTATGAGTCCGAAACCCATAATGGTCGTTCCCGGATCTATACCTAGTATGATTTTTTCAGTGCTCATTAATCGCAGTATTGACAGCCACTAATTGAGAATGAAACTCCAAAAGTGATCGTTAGTAGGCTTCCATTAAACGAACCAAATCCTTCTGTTTCTGGTTCAAAATCTTTTCCAAAGCCCAAAATATAAGACGTATCGGCATAGATTGACATGCGTTGTGTTAATGCATAGTGAATTTCTAATCCTGCCATGACATTTAAAAATGATATGTTGTTGGTTCCATAGTTACCTAGTGGCTTTACAAATGAATATCCAGGACCTGCATGTGTTACAATTCCGATGCGTTGAGGCAAAAATCCTAAAGATTCTGTTGGATCAAACACCAATTGCGCATTGACTCTGGTATAGTTGGTTTTGAATTCTAAAGAATTATCTCCATTTGAAAACCTATTAAATCCAAAATCTAACTTCGCTCCCAATTGGCGTTTAAACATATACTGTACGCCTAAATTTACTGTTGGAAAATTAAGTGATTTACTTTCAAAACCAGTAACAAAACCAGATTGAGACGGACTATTAACTCCTAAGGCAATCTGTGCTTTAATTTTATTGGTATCCTTTTGTGCATACAAAGTTACGCAAGACATAATAGCAATAATTAAAACACCTAATTTTTGAAGTCGATAATTTGAGGTCATATTATTAATTGATTATTTTGCACCATGTACTATGGTGGTCTTACTTACAAAACTAAACAATTCTTTTTTGTACTTATTAAATTGAGTATTGTCATTGGGGCTTTTTATTTTATCTATAAAAAATTGACGACAAATGAGGATCTGGACTTACATGAGTTTTTGGGGTTTTTGAATAAAAACAATGTGTTTTCATCAAAAAACATCATTTTTTTACTATTTCTAACGACTTTTAACTGGTTTTTTGAAATTTTAAAATGGAAGACGCTAGTAAACTACGTTGAAGATATATCATTGAAGAATGCATTGGAACAAAGTTTAGGTGCTTTAACTGCCTCTCTTTTTACACCCAACCGAATTGGTGAATATGGTGCCAAGGCTATTTACTTCCGGGCTACAAAAAGAAAACAGATCATGCTTCTAAATTTATTGAGTAACATGATGCAAATGGCAGTCACAGTACTTTTAGGAATTATAGGATTATGGCTCATGCACTCCAAATATGACCTAAATATCAACTATTATAAAGTATCACGATTTTTAGTACTTATAGTTGTGGTAGGTATATTTACACTTTTTGGTCTAAAACAAAACAAATTCAAAATTAAAGGGTTCTCAATCGAAAAATTAAAGACCTTTATCAATAACCTTCCAAAGTCAACACAAGTCACAGCGTTTGGTCTTTCGATTGGTCGCTATTTGATTTTTTCTTTTCAGTTCTATTTTTTACTTCAAATTTTTGGTGTTGATGTGACTTATTTTAATGCTATGATTGTCATTACCAGTATGTATTTGTTAGCCTCAATCATTCCTTCAATATTTATTTTTGATGTTGTTATAAAAGGCAGTGTTGCAGTATATTTATTTTCTATAGTTGGCGTTAATGAATTTACAGCACTTAGTATTGTCACCATTATGTGGTTACTCAATTTTGTACTTCCTAGTATTTTTGGGAGTTATTATGTGCTTAATTTCAACTTTCAAAAAATCACAGATCACTAATGCTTACAATCATATTTATTATATCAGTTATGTACCTCTGTTTAATTGGAAGTTTGATCTATGGCTTTGATAAAGTAGAAGAATTCAAATTAGAGGACATTTCAGCTGAAACTAAATTCTCCATTATAATTCCATTTAGAAATGAATCTAAAAATTTAGATGTCCTCTTAAAATCTATTTCAGATCTTAACTACCCTAAATCAATGTTTGAAATTATTTTTGTTGATGATGATTCTGATGATGATTCTATCGAAAAGATTAATGCAAAACCCTTTCGTTTAAATACGATTGATATTTCAGTTTTAAATAATGTAAGGCGTACAGCCTCTCCCAAAAAAGATGCCATAACTACTGGGATAAAACATGCAAAATATGAATGGGTGATTACTACAGACGCAGACTGTAAATTACCAAAATACTGGTTAGACACCTTTGATAACTACCTTCAAAATCACAATGTGAAATTAGTAGCAGCACCTGTTACTTTTGAAAAGACGCATTCTTTTTTTGAGCGCTTTCAATTATTAGACATTTTGAGTTTGCAAGGAGCAACTATTGGTGGCTTTGGAATAAAACGACCTTTCCTATGTAACGGAGCAAACTTATGTTACCAAAAAATGTTATTTGAAACGCTAAACGGGTTTAATGGTAACTCTGATATTGCGAGTGGTGATGATATTTTTTTATTAGAAAAAGCTGTAAAAGCTGACAAAAACAGTGTACATTATATAAAAAGTAATCAAATTATTGTGACTACAAATCCGCAAACCAACTTTAAAGCATTGATGGAGCAACGCATAAGATGGGCTGCAAAAACATCTAGTTATGGTAATATTATTGGAAAACTTACTGGATTCATAGTGCTATTAGCCAATGCGCTTTTAGTAAGTCTGCCGCTTTTATATTTTACACAAATAATAACTTTAAAAGCACTAGTATATACTGTTATTATTAAACTTTTAATTGACTTTTTGCTACTATTTAAAACTGCTCGATTCTTTGGTCAGGAGCAGTTTTTACCCTCTTACCTGCTATCAAGTTTATTATATCCATTTTTTTGTGTTTATATAGTTTTCATATCTGTATTTAAAGGGTATAAATGGAAAGATAGAGCCTATAAAAAATAGTGCTATTATCATTTATTTTTGTTAGATTTACCAGAACCATAACCTATAATCGTGATGCAAAAATTTATCTGTTTGATATGCCTGCTGATGAGTATTTCATTTTTAGAAGCCCAAGAAACCTATACGGTTGATGGGGAACAGCTGGTTTTGAAAAATGAAGTTGATGGAAAACTAGATCTACTTTGGAATATCATTGATGGGAACTATCGCTATTTTGTTAGAACTGAGAGTAACAGAATTATTGAACTTAAAAACACTAAAAAGGATGGCAAGTTTCAAGAAGAATACAAAACACTACTTACTGAATTGACTGATGAATCTATGTCAACCAAGCGCTTGAATCTCACACTTTTCAGTTTAAAAGAATTTATAGACACTTACAATGGAAGTGTAGATACAGCCTATCAATCTACAGCTACAAGAAATAAACTACTGTTCAGACTTGGAGCCTTTGGTGGTATTACAAATAGTCCATTTATTTCTAATCCAGATAATTTAACGACTCCGCTTTTTGGTGCTGAACTTGAAGTACTTGATGTTAATCTAATTTCTAGACATGCCGTGTTTTTGCAATTAAAACATGTCTTAGAACAGGATGAACTACAATATTCAACAACAGAATTAGCACTTGGGTATCGCTTTAGATTTATTAATAAAGAAAAAATTAGTCTCTACGGACATGTAAAATTTGCCACAGTAAACTTTTCTAATGTAGTTGTTGTGACTGATAATGACGGCACATTAACTACCGAAGAATTCAACGAAACAGCTTTTGATGTGCCTTTTATTTTTGGAATAGGCGCAGATATTCGAGTCACCAAAAATAGTTTTATCACCTTAGCTTACAATGAATTATTTGCGCTATTACTAGATAATCAAGGTAATTTTTCTCAAGATTTTTCAATAGGTTACAAGTTTAATTTATAGTGGGTAGGCTCTCAAATTATAAAACTAATAATCCCGTATTCTCAGGTTATTTCTGGGATGATAAGAAAACCTCTGCTAAGAAAATGTCAGTTACTGGCATCTTCTTTAAATCTATCTTTTGCATTTTAATTATTGCTGGAATTACAGCTTACATTTGGAAACTTAATGAGCAAGGAATGTCTGTGAGATGGTTTACTCTTGGAGGCATGTTGGCAGCTATAATTATTAGTATTGTAATTTCTGTCAGACACCATTGGGCTCCTATTTTAGTGCCTTTATATACAATAGCTAAAGGGCTTTTCCTTGGAGGTTTTTCGGCATATGCACACAAACACTTTCCAGAACTTCCCTATCAAGCTATTGGTGTAACAATAGTTACCTTTTTTGTCATGTTGATACTCTACCAAACACGTATCATCATTGTAACTAAGAAATTGAGAAGTGTCATCATTAGCTCAGTCATAAGCATTATGGTGGTCTATTTGATCTCTTGGATATTAAGTTTCTTTGGTATCAAACCATATATTTGGGGGAATTCATGGTTTGCAATCGCATTTAATTGTATTGCTGCTATTGTAGCTTCGTTCTCACTTCTTTTAGACTTTGATTATATTGAACGCTTCAAAAACCGCGTACCTAAATGGAAAGAGTGGCTCGCAACTTGGGGCCTTTTAGCAACACTTATCTGGTTGTATGTTGAAACTCTAAGAATTATGCAAAAATTAGCCATACGATTCTAATCGATCTTTATAACTACTGGCAACATAAACTTACTAGTTACATACTGACTTCTTTTAATTGCAGGATAAATTTTTGGTAAAGAGTCTAAACTATGTCTTAGCAAACTATCTAATTCAGGAATTTGTGCTTTAGTTAGTTCTGAGCTTATGATATCATTGATAACGAAGTCTCCTTTATTATCAATTGTGATATAGAGTTTTACGGTATCATTGATGTCTTCGGAAACAATAATCTGATGCTTAGCCAGATTTTTATTAAGGATATTTCGCAGTGTGTTTTCAAAACACACTTTTTTATTTTCTTTTCCTGATGTGCTATCGCAAGATTCAAAAACCGGATACTCATCAACATCCTTCCAGTTGAATGTTTGAAGTTCTTCTTCAAGTATATCTTCTGTATAAACCTTTTTCTTATCGAAATAATCGCAAGACAACAGGTTAAAGATTACCAGAAAAAAAAATAAACGTTTCATGGATACATACTGAAACCGAAAAGTACAATTTTTTTAGATATAAAGTAAGTTACTGTTTTTCCTTTAAAAATTGCTCTTCTTTAAGTTCCTTGATGCGTTGTTCAGCAAAACGTAAATAATAACTCTCAGGATAAGACTTTATAAAATTCTGATAGAGTTTAATCTTAGCATCAGTATCTGAGTAGTACTTATCTTTTGTGGTAACAATGTAAAACGCAGAGCTTAAATTTTCAGGGTTTTCCTTAAGTGATCGCTCAAAAGCAATTATTGCCTCCTTATGTTTATCCTGTCTGTTCAAAACAACACCCAATCTCTGATATTCAAAATCTAATGGAACATCCTGTAGTTTTAACGCTTGTCTGATATACTTCTCAGCGTTTGTATAGTCTTTTAAATTCTCATAATACTTACCAATAACCAGCATTGAATTGGTGTCAAACGGATTGTATTTTAAGACCTTCAATCGTTGTTCTATAGCAAGTTCATACTCATAATTTTGAGCGTAACACATACTCAGTTTTTCATGTATGAATTCTGAACTTTCGCCAAGTTTAATCAATTTTTCAAACCATTGTTGAGCTTTGGTATAATATTCCCTGAAGTAATAACTCTGGGCTCTTAAACTTATGAGCTCAACATTATTTTTATAAGTTTCAAAACCAATATCTGTATATTTATCTACCAAGGAATGCCGTCCTCTTTTTAAATAATCCTTGGCAAGTTTATAAATGGCTTTTTGATGTGTCTTATCAAGGTCATAGGCAGATTTAAACCTATTAATAGCCGTAGAATCTTTCATACGCTCCAAGGCTAAGCCCATTTCGTAATGATAATTAGGGTTGCGGTAATCAATATTCATTAAGGCGTTGAATACCTCAATAGACTCCTTAAACTTTTTGGTCTTAGAGAGTAATTTCGCATATTCGTATAGCGTTAACGCATCTTTAGGATCTGACTCAATACTTAATTTATAATTCTCTAAAGCCAGGTCATAGTTACCGATAGCAACATATGATTTCGCTATTTTATTGTAAACTTTCAACGGATTGTCATAAGCTTTGTAAGCCTCAATAGCTTTAGTATAATTACCATTAATATATAAACTGTCAGCACGATTTAAAACCGAAGACTGAGCTTCGGTTTTTGTTAGTGTAAATAAGATGATGAGGCTAAAAAATATTCGCATTAATTTTTCTTGTCTTTGTTTGTATCTGAAGCTATTTGAAAGGTAATTGGTAAACTGTAAAGCACTGTAACAGGTTTACCTTCGTGTTTTCCTGGAATAAGCTTTGGTAATGCCTTAATGACTCTTATCGCTTCTTTTTCGAGATCGGGATGTGACGCTCTTGCTTTTACATATTTAACATATCCCAATTCATCAATCTTAAAAATCACAGAAATGTTTTGTCGTCCAACTATTTTAAGCTCACTTGCCAGATTTAGATTAAAGTTTTTATTCACAAATTTTGATATTTCTTTACTAACACATGCCTTTTTATCTTTTTGGGATGTCAAGCCAACACAGGATTCATACATAGGGACCTCATCAACTCGCATAAACGGTATTTCTTTAGTTTGCATTTGACTATTCACTGAAGTCTTGAGTACCTCTTTTAAAGTCGCTTCTTTTCCTTTTTTTGTCTTGCTGTCTTCAAGAGCTTTGAACTGATTTGTTTTTCCTTGTACTTGAAAAATAATAGGCAAACTGTAAGGGACTGTTACTGGTACACCTTTTTGTTTACCAGCAATAAAACGAGGCAACGTATTAATCACTCTTACAGCTTCTTTCTCTAGTTCAGGGTGAGGAGCTCGTGATTTAGCTCCAGTCACATAACCATTTTTATCGATCTTGAAGATGACATTGATACGTTGCCTACCAACTAAACCTAGCTGCTCTGCTAATTTGGTATTGAACTTTTTGTTAACATGAGTAGCAATAGCTTTACTAACACATGTTCGGCGTTCTTCTTCAGTAGTTAGATCTTCACAAAATGAAAAGATAGGAACCTCATCAACCGTTGAAAACGGAATTTCAACATTGGTATCAATAATCTTGGTTTCTTCATTAGAGCTGGCTGTTGTATTATTAGATTTCACATCATGAACTTTCATTGTACTTCTTCCATTTACAGAAGTGGTTAATAGCTCTTTGTATGCATTGTCTTTTTCAATTAAATCTAGCTTTTCTTTAAACTCTTTTTCTTCTTGGTCTGTCCAGTTTCCTGTATCATTGAAAACCATTCTTAACTGACCAGCTTTGGCATTATTCTCCCATTTTAATTTAGCTTTATCAGTTTTTTTGTATTCTAAGTACTCCAGATAAGGTTTAAATTTAGAAAAACGCTCCATAAGCTCTCTATCTATTTCATCGAGCTGACTGTCTTCTTCTAATTGAATTGCTCTTTTACTAAAAATGAATTTGAACAGAGCAGCATTTTTATAATAATCTTCTCTTATTAAAATGTATTTATCAATATTAGCTTTATAGGAATTATAGATATTATCAAATTCAACTCTATTGTTATCTAGTTCAATAATTTCATTGTAGTATTTATTGAATAAAGCTTCATCAGATAGCTCCTGAGAATTTTGGTTTACTGTTTCCGAAGTTGAAGTGATTTGTTTTTCTTGGGCATAAGATGATGTATAAATAAGCATCGTGAACACCATTGGAATCAACAATGCATATTTTAGCATATGGATTTGCTTTGATTTTGACTTGCTTAACATAAGAATTCGTTTTTTGATTAATGAATGTTTAAAAAATGGATTTACAAATGAAAACTGCTCAGTTTCAAAAACTTGTGACAGTAAATTATTGTAATAATCTGTTTTATTATTTTGCTTTACAGCTTTAGCGTCTGCGATATATTCGTGTAATGTTGCTATTCTATTTTGGTACATGTATATCAATGGATTGAACCAGAATACAATTCGAAAGACCTCAAAAAATAATAAGTCTAACGTATGTTTTTGTTTCACATGAATCATTTCATGCTCCAGTATTGAAGTCCGCTCCTCTGATTTTAAATTTCCACCTAAAAAAATGTAATGGAAAAATGAAAACGCCTTGGTACTGTTTAATAACTCAATAATCAATAGATTTCCTTTCCAACGTTTAGGATATTTATGAGCTATCCATAGCAATTTTGAAATTTTAAAGAGCAAAAGTAGTGTTGCCAAACACATTCCTGATACGAGAATGATAGTCCAAATAGATACAGGTTCAGGTTCTAAATTTATTCCAGCTTGCATCGCTATTTGAGGATCTATCGAGGCTATAGTTTCTGTAGTATTACCAATAATAACTTCAGGAAGTCTAATGACAAAATCTTCGGCTACAACTGTTTTTATCTGCTCAATCTTAATAAAAGGAAGAACGACAGAAAATACTGCTGTTATTAACAAATAGGCTCTGTTTGCATTAAAAAAAGTCTCCGTTCTGAGAAAAGCATCATAGATGATTAGAAACACTAACTGAAACGCTATAACTTGTAAGATATAATGTAACATACTAATTATTTGTTTTATTAATGTCTTTTAGAATAGCCTCCATATCTTTTAAATCCACATCATTCTTTTTGACAAAAAATGACACCATACTTTTAAAAGAGCCCTGGAAATAATTATCAACCAGATTGTTTATGGACTGATTACTATAATCTTGTTTTTTGACCAAAGGAAAATACGTATGACCTTTTCCCTGTTTCTCATAGTCTACAAACCCTTTATTCTCAAGAATTCTAACAATTGTTGATACGGTGTTATATGCTGGTTTAGGGTCTGGAAGTAGCTCAATAATGTCTTTGACATTTCCTTTATCCAATTGCCATAAGATTTGCATGATCTCTTCTTCAGCTTTTGTTAGTTGTTTCATTAGTTCTGATTATTATTTTGCGTCTTTGGCGCTTAACCAAAGCATTAGGTTTCTTAAAAAATCTATATTATTGGGCGCATGTTCAGAATTAAATCCGAATCGGAATGTGCCATTATTATTAGTTACAACCTGAGCAGTAAACTGAGCTGCTTCACCAAAAACGGCTAATTTTCCTTTTCCAAAATTCATAATAGCGCCTTGATAGCTATCTTCTAAATCTTTGACCTTAGTATCATCATCAAATTGCCACGCAATTTCGGGTTGTAAACATGTATCACCTTTGAGGAATTTTAAAACTCCTGTAGCTTCTGACGGCATTTGAAATGAAGAGCCCGTAAATGTGGTGACACTATTCAGAGCTGTTCCAAAAGTGCCATCAGTAAGTGGAGAACTGATGAGTCTTTTATTTTCTTCTGAAAACACATCTGGCTCGCGTCTTGGCTGTGACAATTGAGCAAATCCGTCGCAAAATTCAAATCCGAAACTCTCAGCCAAAGCATTAGTTGCTCCAGAAAACGGCATGTGATCAGCAATGATGAATAATCGCCCACCATTGCTCACCCATTTTTTTATAGCCTTTATCTCTTCTGTACTAAACGCACTATAAATGGGTTGCATCCAGTTTCCAACATTTTTGGAATGTATCGCATTTGAAATTACGAGAATATCTGTTGCGCTCAAATCATCAAAATTGAGCATAGGCTTCACCTGATATCCATCCTGTGTTAAGAGCTCACTAAAGGGTTTAAAACGACCAGCTTTGGTGTGAAAGTTATCATGAGTCTCATCTATAAATACCTTTGGTCCTTTTTTAAATTTATGATAAGGATTACTAAGCTTGGTCACTAAAGATGTATCTGCCATTTGTTGTGCTGTTACAGTACACAAACAGCTCATAACTAAGCTTATAATTAGGTATTTGACACTTTTTAAAAACATAATATGCAACTATTAACAATTCAAATATAACTAAAAATTTAGTTTGAACTAATTTTTTAGTTTAAAAATGTAACATTTTATATATTTTCACGTCTTATTTATAGAATTTTAAACCTATTTAATGGATATATTTTTAGTTATTTTAGCTGCATTTTTTATGATACTTGGAATAATTGGCAGTTTTCTCCCTGTACTTCCAGGACCTTTAACCAGTTGGGTTGGGTTATTAATCTTTCATTTGGCGGATGTTGTTCCAATGAACTGGACCTTTTTAATCATCACATTTGTCTTCGCTCTAGGTATTTGGATACTGGACTATATTATACCAGCTATGGGTACTAAGCGCTTTGGTGGCACAAAAGCAGGCATGATAGGTACATCTGTTGGACTTATTGTTGGTTTGCTCTCTCCTATTCCTGGAGGTATTATTATTGGCCCTTTCTTTGGAGCCCTAATTGGAGAATTATTAAATAAAACCGAATTTGATAAAGCCTTAAAGGCAGCCTTTGGATCCTTTCTGGGATTTATAGCCTCTACATTTATTAAGTTTATAGTTGCTATGGTATTTCTTGGCTTTTTTATTGTGAAGTTTTTTGAGTACAAAGCTGTCTTATTTTGACATAAGAGCATCTTAAAAAGAAAAACCTAATACTGTTGAGGAGTATTAGGTTTATTTCTTTGCTATTAATTCAACAAATTACTTAGAGGGATTAATTAATTTTGTTGACACTTCAAATATATCTATTGTTAATAACTTTTTGTTACGGAAAAACCGTAAACTTGATGCGGAAAAACCGTACTTTGTAGTATTGACGAGGGCTACAGAAACAGTTGAAAACACAAAAAACCGTAATTTTAACAGTATTTTTTAAAGAAATCCTTTTTTACGAGCCTCAATTATCAAAGATTCGTCTTTTCCGTCGTTAATTGAAAACAAAATTTTGAGTTGTTTTTTTCGCTTTTCAATAGCGCTCATAGATAAATCTATGTATTCTGTCAAACTTCTTGTTTTGATGCCTTGGGATAATAAATGTAGAATTTTTCTATTAATCTCATCCACATAGATTTCATTAACTACAGATTTATTAAGAAAATTACTCACTGTGCTACTGTAATAAGGTGGATCGATTAGAATGTGGTGAAATGCCTCAGCCAATTCACTCGAGGTAAGATCACTTTTAATCAAAAACCCATCAGGATTTATCTCTTTAACAATACTATGAATTCTATAAGACTCATTAAACATTGTTAGTATGATGACTTTAGCATCAGGCATAATATTACGCGATATCTTGGCCAAATCTTCACCTGAAGTAATTTTACCATCTGAAGAAGCTGGTAAACTAATGTCAAAAAAGCATACATCGTAAGGTCGTTCTTTTGCTGCTTTTTGCATTAAAAGATTAGCAGCATCACAAGTATTAGCAGTATCAATTATCAAGGTTTGATTGTCCTTTTTTGTAGCCATCAATGTATTTTGATACCCCTCAATAATGATTGGATGATCATCAACCATTAAAATATGTATATTCTGCATTATATTAATTTTTGTAAGGTATAGTAATACTAACCTCGGTCCCTTTTTTAATAATAGAATTAAATTCGGCTTTCCCTTCAACCTCATTAACTCTAGAGTTTATATTTTTGAGGCCAATACCCTTTTTACTTTTATTGACATCAAACCCATCTCCATCGTCTATTATTGATAAGCAAATTACATTATTTTTTAATTGAATACTAATTTTTACAGTGTTTGCATTAGCATGTTTGTAAATATTTTGAAGTGATTCTTGTATAATTCTATAAATATTGATTTTAGTTTTATTAGGTACAAATTCCCAATTGATATCATCAGTATAGTCAAAAGAAGATTCCAGTCTATAAGCATTAGTTTGCTTTTCAATAAGTTCAGTAACAATATCCATGAATCCAGATCCAGAGACAAAATCGGTATTTAAATCATGAGAAATCTTTCTGATATCATTTTCAATGGTCATGAGTTCTTTAATGTACGTTGATCTGTTTTGTACAGCTTCTTTTCCTTCGGAAAAATTTAAACTATCCAAACTCAATCTGGTTCCAAAAAGTCGTCCCAGTATGCCATCGTGTAGTTCTTCTGAAATTCGCTTTTTCTCATTGGCTCGAGCTTCATCAACTTTATCTTGTTGCGATAACATCAAATTATAAATCTCCTCGTTGGCTTTTTGTTGATCTTGTTCAAATTTCAATTCTTTATTTCGGGCTCGCTGAGTAATTATAATGTACAATAAAAACAATGTAACTAATAAGGCTCCGGAAATTGCCAATAGCCATATAAGCTGTTGAGACATACGTTGATTCTCTTCCTCCACTTGATCAGTACCATACATGATACGTGCAAATTTGTTTCTAACCGCTCTTTCTACATTTAGTAAGCTATCACTGAGTTTTATATGATCTTCCAGATATTTTTTACTTTCTTCACCTTGAGTGAGTTTAGACAATAGCAACATCGATTCCAGATACAAATCATTTATAGGGATCTCCTTTGAAATATTGTAGCTGTCCTGAGCAAATTTCTTAGCCAATTCATTTTTATTATTAGCCTTGTAAAACTTTGCTAAGTCTATTGATGCAGAAAGTTTAGAATATTGATCATCAATACTATCAGCTATTTTAAGAGCTCTATTAAATTCACGCTCCAATTCATCATAATTATAGTCTCCAACTAAAAATTGTGTGAAGGTTTTATTGACAATAACCAATGAGTAAAATGATGGATCTAAGTTAAGCGTTTCTTCATCATTTAAAATATCTTCATAAATCTCCAAAGATTTTTCCAAATCACCTTTAGATCGATGAGCTATAGCCAAATTATTCTCAGACTGTAGTCTTAAGTAATCTCTGTTATCCAGATATTTAGTAAGCTCAAAAGCTTGCTCATGGTATTTTATAGATTCATCAAAATTTTCAAGCTTGAGAGATACAATTCCTAAGAGATTAAGACAAATGTATTGATCTTCAACAACGGAATTATCTCCACTATCTTTTAGGTTATTTAAGATTTTAAGCGCTTCAATAGCATTTTGTTCACTTCCCAAATAATCTTTTTCATCATCCTGAATCGTTGCTATTCCTGTTAGAACAACAGCTTTTTCCCTTTGATCATTTAAAGCGTCATAGTAGTTGAGTGCACTGAGGTAATAATCATATGATTTTATATTATCACCTTCTATTTCATAATAATACCAACCTAGGTTATTGTACATTGTTGAAATTGCAGTAGAATCCTGGAGCTTCAATGCTAATTCAAGATTATCTAAACTTATAGATCCAAATGAATCATAGTTGCCTGTAATAAGATAAAAATAAGATAGGTTGCGATTGCTTTTTAATAGTGTAGAATCAATGGCAGTTGTCTTTGAAAGCTCACTTGCCTTTAAAGCGTAAGATAATCTACTTTCTATATCAAACGAAGCATCATTAGAGAGCTCTCTTAGCTTCATTATAGAATCTAGTTCAGTGTTTTGTCCTTCTGCATTAAGTGCAAATGACAAAACAATTAAAACTAAAAACTGAGTAAATATATGCTTCAATGGATTATTTCATTCTATTCTCAAAGTTAGAATTTTTTATTGATTTTATTACATTTTGCATAACAATAAATAAGCCTATATCTAAGATAAGATATAGGCTTATTACAATTTATTTCGAGATTACAGAAACTTATACTTTCTTCGGAAGTTTAAGTCCTTTCTTAGTATGTGCTAATAAATCTGTTTTTTGGTATGTTTTGAAATTTTGCTCGTCTGAATTTTCTACAACAGTATCACTGCTTTGTCCAGATACTGTTAATAATAATACTGCTGCAAGTAGTAGAGTAATTTTTAGGGTCTTCATGTTTTTGGTTTTTAGGGATTATAAATTCAATTTTAATTATGTTAACAATAAAACAGCATTAAAAATGCCAATTCGAGGGAAGAATGGATTATTAACTGTAAGACATAATTATGTCTATAAAATTGAGGGAAATTCAAATACCTAATGGTATTTAAACATGAATGGATTAATATGATTTCCTTGATAAGTGATTTTAGGGGCTTAAGAAGGACTTCAAACATAGTGTAATTTATCATATAAACAAAAAAATATCCGACCAAATGTTATTTATCTTCGTTGAAATGCATTTAATCGAATTGTAATTGTTCATTACTTGTTGATAAGTCAAGCTATTGAATATTAGGATTGAAAGGTGCCGAGTCTTGATTGTCAGGTGTTCCATCAAGATCTGAGTCTCTTACATCATCAGATATCACTAACAATTGCCAATGCAATGGTAAATAGGTATCCATAACCAGATTATCAAACTCTGCTGTTGGTCCCGAAGCTAGAGTTACAGAAATAAAGGTATTTCCTAAGCTCGGCATAAAATGTGCCTGCACAATTAATTGAGCTGTAAAATTTCCGAAGCGAATTAAACGTGACGAAAAACTAGTTGGAAAACCAAACTCATTAGACACAAAATCTTCGGCACATATAATGTTACCTTGCTCTGTTACTCCGTAAAAGGCCTTAATTTGATTAATCTCAAAATTAACCACATCTGATATAGAAATCTGACCTATTGCTGGAGATGATGGAATGTAGCGCCATACCACATTATTATCGGTTCTAAATACATTTACGCCAATCGTACCTGTTTGCTGATCTGTAATTTCTTGAGCAATATAACCTTGAGGCATTGTAAAACCTAAAGCAGGATATTGTGAGTGAATAAACTGCTGACCTGGATTGGCTATAGTTGGAATTTGAGACAATGGTGTTGGTTGGTTATGACTGCCATCCCAATAGACAGCAGTTGGCCCTGTAATATTAAGACAGATGCCTGATTGAAATTGATTCAATTGTTGGCTAGTTCCATCGTCATTACTGCTACATGCAAATAAGAATGAAACAATGGCTAAAAGGATAATGTACTTAAAAGTCTTCATGATATGATTATTTTTTATCACATCTGAAGAATTTAGGAATGTCATCAAAAAGTGTTTAAAACAAAAAAGCATCCCGATCAATTTACACTCCTACGCTAAAGCTTCGGAGTACAAAGAAGAAAGGAAAGCTTCTCATTGGTAAGAACTCAACAACATTGAGGTTCTCACAACTCTCAGATTTCTCTGAGAACAACACAACTAATCTTATTGCAAAAAAAAGCTTCAATTTCTTGAAGCCTTAGCAATTTTAGCGGTCTGGACGGGACTCGAACCCGCGACCTTCGCCGTGACAGGGCGACATTCTAACCAACTGAACTACCAGACCGTTGCGTATTGCGAGGGCAAATATACATTCGATTTTTAATATCACAAATATTTTCTGAAGATTTTTGAGAAAATTTTATTTAAATTTTTGGCGCTCTACCATATAAGTGGTTAAGATCCTATCAAAGTTCTCATTGATGTCTGCCTCTACGTACTTAATTTGATATTGACCACACTTTAATCGTATGCTTTTAAAGTAGTCTTCAACAGCTTGCTCATAACCCTCTTTTATGGTATCAGGATATAAATTGATATACTCATTGGTCTCAACATCAATAAAACGTTTTGGTGTATTATCAAAATCAAACTTAAGCTCCTTTTCTTTGTCTATCACGTGAAACAATACCACTTCGTGTTTGTTGTATTTTAAATGCCTCAGCGCTTCAAATAACTTGACATCGTCTGTAGCTGTTTGAAACATATCTGTAAAAAAGAAGATCAATGATCGTCTGTGTATGTTTTCAGCGATTTGATGCAGATACGTATAGGTTTCAGTTTGTTTATTGACTTGCTTTGAGGTGACCATTTTGCTTAACTCGGCCAAAAGCATTTGATGATGGCGTTCGCTTCCTTTTTCAGGCGAATAATAATCATAGGCATCGCTGTAAATACTAAGCCCAACTGCATCTCTTTGCTTTTTTAAAATAGTCATTAATGCTGCTGAAGCTAATGCCGAAAAACCAATTTTATTGAGATTAGAAATACTGAAATCTTTCATTTCAGGATAATGCATTGAACTACTATTATCTACAATAAGATGACAACGTAAATTGGTTTCATCATCATAGCGTTTCGTATACAGCTTATCCGTTTTGGCGTAAAGCTTCCAATCGATATGACGCGTACTTTCGCCCTGATTATATATTTTATGCTCGGCAAATTCAGCCGAAAATCCATGAAACGGACTCTTATGCATCCCAGCAATAAAGCCCTCAACCACTTGTTTGGCAAGAAGTTCGAGATTTTTAAAACCTCCGGCTTTATTGAGTTCTGCTTGTAAATTCATAGGCTATTCTAAAATACCATCAACAATACCATAGGCTTTAGATTCTTCTGCTCCCATCCAATGGTCACGATTAAAATCTTTCATCACCTTATCAAAAGTTTGTCCGCAGTTTTCTGCTAAGATCTTAGCACTTAGTTCTTTGGTTTTGATGATTTCCTGAGCAGTAATTTCAATATCACTCGCTTGGCCTCGAGCTCCACCACTAGGCTGATGAATCATCACTCTGGCATGAGGTTGGATGAAACGTTTTCCCTTGGTTCCAACCGATAGTAAAATAGATCCCATAGATGCTGCCAATCCTGTACAAATTGTAGACACATCACTGTTTAATGATTTGATACAATCATACATGGCAAATCCTGAAGTTACATAACCTCCCGGACTATTAATATATAGATGAATATCTTTTGTTTCTAAAGCATCCAGATATAGTAATCTGTCAATAACATGCTTAGCAGAGTCATCATCTACCATTCCCCAAAGAAATATTTTACGATCTTCTAATAATTTATTATCTATTACATCTTGTGCTTTTGGTTGCTTGCTCATAGTGTTTATCTCTTAATTTTAGCTAAAAATAAAAAAAGGTTCACCACAATGGCAAACCTTTTATCATTTCTTTTAGATTATATCCTATAATAAAGAATCGATAGCGTCTGTATACGCATTTTTAGGAGCCACACCAACCTGACGACCAACAACCTCTCCGTTTTGGAATACCAAAACAGTTGGAATGTTACGCACACCATATTTTGCAGCAAACTCTTGATTTGCATCTACATCTACCTTTCCTACAACGGCTTTACCATCGTATTCTGTACTTATTTCATCAATAATTGGTCCTACCATTCTACATGGTCCACACCAAGCAGCCCAAAAATCAACCATTACAGGTTTATCACTTTTTAATACTGTTTCTTCAAATGTTGCATCTGTTATTTCTAATGCCATAATTATATTGTCTATGTTTAACTTCTGTTTTATGTCATCTACCTTTTTGTAGATAATTACACAAAATTAGTCAAAAATTTTGCCAAACCTTACAATGGCAGTATTTGTTTTGATTATAAGGTCATTGAGGGATTATATACAATAAAGATGGGCGCATCACTACGTCACTTAAGTGACGTAGCATCAGGCTTTCGCAAGTCGCTTCCTCAGAAATTCGAAAAATGAAGGAGGAGAGCTCCAACAAATGCTCTATCCTTTGCGCAATGTAAGTTAACGTATTATTGTATCGTCTTATGAATTGTTACATGAGTTAAAATTCATAAGGCATACAAAAAGAGAGAGGTTATTTTTTGAGCAATTTGACTAAGGCTTCATTAACTGTAAGCCTCAATACTCTTTTATCTCTTTCTAGGATAAATACCGTAATAGTAGTGTTTAATTCAGGAAAATAATTAACAGCTGTTCCCCAGAAACCACCATGCCCAAAACCTTTGACACCATTAATATCAATAGACGACAACCCTAAGTAATATTCACCTTCCATGGGTTCCTTTGGGTTTGCCTTGCTAAACAAAAGATCTTTTGTCTCAGAGTTTCTGAATACTTTATCATTGAACACACTTTGTAAAAATACAGCTAAGTCTTTTGATGTAGCAGCTAAGCCTCCGCCTCCAAATGAGTCAAAGGATTGGTCAATTTCATAACTATCTAAACCCATAGAACTCACATACTGATGCACTAAAAGCTTTGTTCCTTCAGGATACTGCTCTTGAGTTACAAACCAGGTAGACTCCAATCCAAGGCCTTGGTAATTAATAAGCATTCTTATTGCTTCATAAAAAGGTTGTCCTGTTGCACTTTCGATGATTTCAGTAAGTAATAAGTAATTGGTGTCAGCATAAGCAAATACTGAATTTGGAACACCTAATGGTCCATCTATAGACATCGCTAATTCAATCTGTTCATCTCGAGTCCATTGATGTTTTGGATTATTCTTTACCATATCAAAATAAACTTCAGTTCCTGCGTAATCTCGTATCCCACTCGTATGTGACAGCAAGTATTTGATAGTTATTTCCTTAGTATTATAGCCGTTTTCAGTAAGCAAACTATCTGTTCTGTTGGAGATAAGATTAGCTATAGGATCATCAAGTTTTAACTTCGCATTTTCAACCAATCTTAAGATAGCTACAGAAACATAAGTTTTAGTATTGCTGGCAATAATAACGGGTTGATCTGCCTCTACTGATGTTCCAGTATCTTTCTCAGAAAAGCCAGCGGCACCACTCCAAGAGATGTTTTGTTCAGGAGACTCAATATGAACCATAACACCTACTGCATCTTTATGTAGCGCATAAATGGAATCCAATACATTTTGAAACTTTTCAGTAGTAGCAATGCCTCTAACACTACGTTTCTTATTCTGCTTGCATCCCAGAAAGCATAAAATAAAACTAGCGACAAATAATGTATACTTAAGTTTCATAAAGGATTTAGTTTAATTTATACATAACATTATTTTCTTCTAACTCATTGAGAAGTTCTTGAGATATCTTCACTTTTTGCTTTCGACTTGGCATATTCAATTTGATCTTTTCATCATTATCATAGATGATAAAATTGAGCGCTTTTTCACCTTGATGTATTCTAAACACATCTCGTAATAATGAAATGCGTTGTTCTTGTAAATCTCTAATATTCAGTTGTACAGATAACTTTCTGGCGTAAGTATCCATAACATCATGCAACAACTGAAAACTATTAAATTGAATTCTTGGATCACTCTTCTTTCCTGTATCCCGATTTACCCAACCCTCTCGAACAAACGCTTTAACATAGATAAAACTATTCTTAACTAAAAAATGACGATACTTTAAATATTCTTCTCCAAAAATCCTAAACTCAAAACTATCAGTATAATCTTCAACCATAAATATTGCCCAACCTTTCCCTTGTTTACTCACACGATGTTGCACATCAGTTACCACACCTCCAAAGGTTAGCTCGCGATTGACATAATTTTCCAACTCATTAAATAATGCCAGACTTGCATTACAAAAGGTTTTCATTTCTACTTTAAAATCATCTAATGGATGTCCAGAAATATACACGCCAACTACTTCTTTCTCTTGGGCAAGTTTCTCCATGGTTCCCCATTCCTCACAAGGCGGCACTATAGGTTCTGCAATTTGAACATCACTTGCTGCTCCAAACAAACTGACCTGAGCAGAATTCTCGTTCTCTTGGTGCTTTGCTCCATATTTTATAGCTTTTTCTAAAAAGGTAATGCCATCACCATCATCATGAAAGTATTGGGCGCGATGCGTATCTCCAAACCCATCAAAACCTCCCGCTAATGCTAAATTTTCAAAAGCTTTTTTATTGGCTGCACGTAAATCAATTCGTTTGGCCAGATCAAAAATAGATTTGTAATGCCCATCCTTTTTTCTGTTTTCTACTATAGTTATTACAGCGCCATGACCAACACCTTTAATGGCACCCATTCCAAAGCGAACTGCATTATCCTGATTTACAGAAAACTTATAATACGATTCATTAACATCTGGACCTAGTACATCCAATCGCATGCGTTTACATTCTTCCATAAAAAACGTAACCTGCTTGATATCATTCATGTTATTTGATAATACAGCAGCCATATATTCAGCAGGATAATGTGCTTTCAAGTATGCTGTTTGATATGCAATCCATGCATAACATGTAGAATGCGATTTATTGAAGGCATAACTTGCAAACGCTTCCCAATCTTTCCAAATCTTTTCAAGTTTTTTGGCATCATGACCATTTGCAACCGCCTGCTCTATAAACTTAGGTTTCATCTTATCCAGAACTGCAATTTGTTTTTTACCCATTGCTTTTCTAAGGACATCTGCTTCACCTTTGGTAAAATCGGCTAATTTCTGGGACAGTAACATCACTTGCTCCTGGTAGACTGTAATTCCGTAGGTTTCTTTGAGGTATTCTTCCATAGCAGGAAGGTCATAATCAATCTCTTCCTCTCCATGCTTACGACGAACAAAACTTGGAATATATTCCATTGGTCCAGGACGATATAATGCATTCATGGCAATGAGATCCTCAAACACTGTTGGTTTAAGATCTCTAAGGTGTTTTTGCATTCCAGGAGATTCATACTGAAAGACACCAACCGTTTCACCTCTTTGGAACAACTGATAAGTCATCTCATCATCTAAAGGAAAACTTTCGGGATCTAATTCTATACCATGTTTTGCTTTAACAATCTTTACGGTATCCTTAATTAATGTCAAGGTTTTAAGTCCGAGAAAATCCATCTTTAATAATCCAGCATCTTCAACAACAGAGTTGTCAAATTGCGTCACATATAAATCTGAATCTTTTGCTGTGGATACTGGAACAAACTTGGTTATGTCATCTGGTGTAATGATGACTCCACAAGCATGAATTCCAGTATTTCTAACCGAACCTTCAAGTGTTCTTGCCAGATTTACAGTTTCCGATTCGAGATCGTCACCATCAGCAATGTTCAAAAGTTGGTTGACCTTCTCGAGGTCTTCGGCTCTAAACTTCTTACCTAATTCTTTTTCGTCTAAACCAAAAATCTTATTCAATTTAGACATAGTTGGAATCAACTTCGCGATACGATCGGCATCAAATAATGGAAGATCTAAAACTCTTGCAGTATCACGAATGGATGACTTGGCTGCCATAGTTCCGTAGGTGATGATCTGAGCTACCTGATTTGCGCCATATTTTTCGATCACATAATCCATGACGCGACTTCGACCTTCATCATCAAAGTCAATATCAATATCAGGCATACTAATTCGGTCAGGATTCAGGAAACGCTCAAAAAGTAAGTCATATTTTAATGGATCGATATTAGTAATCCATAAACAATAAGCAACAACAGATCCAGCGGCAGACCCTCGACCTGGACCAACAGATACATCCATATTACGAGCCTCTCTGATAAAATCTTCAACAATCAGAAAGTAACCAGGATATCCTGTATTTTCAATGACACTTAATTCAAAATCGAGACGCTCAGTGATATCATCTGTGAGCTCTCCATAACGCTTTTTGGCACCTTCATAGGTTAAATGTCTCAAATACGCATTCTCACCACGTTTTCCACCATCGGCAAGATCGGCATCATCTTTAAATTCATCAGGAATATCAAAGGCAGGCAATAATACATCTCTTGCTAATTGAAATGCTTCAATTTTATCTACAACATCCTGAATGTTTGTAATGGCTTCTGGAATATCCCTAAAAAGCGCCTTCATTTCTTTGGAGGACTTAAAGTAATATTCCTGATTTGGCAATCCGTAACGATATCCGCGACCTCTTCCAATTGGAGTTGCTTGTTTTTCACCGTCTTTTACACAAAGTAAAATATCGTGAGCATTGGCATCTTCCTGTTTGCAGTAGTAGGTATTATTGGTTGCTATAACTTTGACATCATGTTTTTGAGCAAGTTTAATGAGTACAGGGTTGACACGATTTTCATCTTCCTGATTATGTCTCATTAACTCGATGTAGAGATCATCTCCAAACTCTTGTTTCCACCAGATTAAGGCTTCCTCGGCTTGATTTTCTCCAACATTCAATACCTTACTAGGCACTTCACCATAAAGGTTTCCTGTCAAACAAATGAGATCCTCTTTATACTGCTGAATGAGTTTTTTATCAATTCTTGGCAAGTAGTAAAATCCATCTACAAAGGCATGAGATGACAACTTTGCCAGATTGTGATAGCCGTTCTTATTTTTTGCAATTAAAACAATTTGATAGCCGTTGTCTTTTCTTGTCTTGTCCGTATGATCTTCACAAACAAAGAACTCACAACCTATGATTGGTTTGATTTCTTTAGCTGTAGATTCTTCACCTTTCTCTTGAGCTTCTTCTATTTTAGCTTTAACTGACTTGTTATGATTATTAACAGCTTTTACAAAATGAAACGCACCCATCATGTTGGCATGATCTGTCAAAGCAACTGCAGGCATGTTATGTTCTGCAGCAACCGCTACAAGATCTGAAATGCTGATAGTAGATTGTAATACTGAGAACTGCGAATGGTTATGTAAATGCACAAAATCAACATCGGCCAGACCAGAAATATTTTCTTTGATCTCTGCTTCGGAAATATCATCACCTTGCAACTTCTGAAGTCGTTCATTGATCTTAGCACTTTCTTTTTTTAGGTTGATATGCTTTAATCCAATAAGTTGAACTGGTTGTGGGTTTTCTTGATTAAACCGTTCAAAATAATCAGGCTGAACATCTAATTCTTCTTTGGTATATTCGCCTAAACGAATGAGTTCTAAAAAACAACGCGTTGTAGCCTCAACATCGGCAGTTGCATTGTGGGCTTCTGCAAATGGCGTATTGAACAAAAACTGGTGTAACTCTGTTAATGTTGGTAATTTAAACTTCCCGCCACGACCACCTGGAATCTTACAAAGTTCTGCGGTATGTTCGGTACAGGTATCTAGTACTGGTAATTCTTGTAGTTGATTTGCAAGATTTTCTCTTACAAACTCAGCTCCCATAATGTTGAGATCGAACTTTACATTTTGACCAACAACAAATTTTGTTTTGGATAAAGCAGTATTAAATTTCTCTAGGACTTCGGAAATAGGCACGCCTTGTTCCTGAGCAAGTTCAGTAGAAATACCGTGAATTTTTTCTGCATCATAAGGAATATTAAATCCGTCAGGTTGCACCAAATAATCCTGATGATCGATACAGTTACCCATTTCATCATGTAATTGCCAAGCAATTTGAATACATCTCGGCCAATTTTCAACATCAGTAATTGGTGCGTCCCATCGTTTTGGTAATCCCGTAGTTTCAGTATCAAAAATTAAGTACATGTGGCTTTATTTGCAGTTTTATTTATTAGTTTTCCGAAGATAAAATCTACAGATGTAAGTCCATAAAATTACAAATAAAGTATGCTTTTTTGAAGTGAAGTTATAAAGAGTTTTAAACAAAAAAAGCCAGCTTTATAAGCTGACTTTTTACTATCGATTATTTTGAATTAGGACACAAGTTCTTCATGCACTTTTTCTGTATTAATGGCCGATTGTATTGCATTTCGGTGTTTCAATAACAATACATCTATACTTGGTGGCAAATTACGTTCTTTCATGAGCTCGTTATAAGCTTCCAGACTAGCTTCCTCTCCTCTAATGGCTTCCTCTAATATGGCCTCTTCATTATTGGTACTGAAAGTTGATTTTAAGGTCATCCAGTTACGATGCATTGTTCCTTTAAAACTTCCTGAATCTTTTGGAATTTCTCCATATTGTAATATTTCGGTCCTTAGCTCTTTGGCAAACTCACTTCGTTCTGAAGCTCTACGTTTAAAAAACATTTTCAACCTGTCACTTTCTACATTATCAATGGCATTTAAATACCCTTTTTCTGCATCGTAGTTTTTCTCTAATAATTCATTTAACTTGTTTGAAATTTCTTCTGAATACTTCATTTTTTCTCTTACATTTTTAAAAATTTCAATACTTTCTTTTTGGATGCGTATTGTTTCACATCGCTCTTAAATAGTATAAATAAAAAAGTAGGAAAAATCGAACAATTTAACATCTTTAACAATGATTTATAAGTCATTAACAAAAAAGCAGCCTAATAAATATTAGGCTGCTTTTATGATTTGTTTTAATACTAATTACTTATGGTATACAAGTTCCAAGAGAATCAACAATAAGTTGCTGGCTACCATCAGGATCTCCACAAACATCTATTTTATCAATCAATGCTGTTTTGTAAGCATTACAAATAGTCGTATAATCTGGCATACTAGTATCTGTAGCATTAAACGCTGCCTGACTAATATTAACTTGTTGAGTTGCCTGTAAACAACTACTACCATTATCAATGGCTACTAAACCACCAACCAATGGTACTTTATGGAATACACCTTCGTTAAAATTAACGGTTTGTAATCCATCTTCAGAATACGCATAGAACCAAAATGTTCCTGTAATGGTTTTAGGATTGGTATCAATAATGTTTTCTATTATAATCTGTCCTTCTACCGGATAAAGTGAAAGACTAGGATCTGGCTCATTTGCTGTGGAGTATACTATTCCGTTAGCATCTTTAAATATAGCAACGTTTGGACTATCACTACCTATGTTGTAAACTCCCGCTGTATCGTCTTGTGTAACTAATTGTAATGTTTCTATATTATTACTTCCTTGAAGTAAAAACCCTCCGAAATCAATATCAGCAGCAAATGATGATGCTACCCAGGAATTTCCATTGTAGTTTCCTTGTATTGCAGGTGAATTAAACTCTACTTCGTCACCACAACTAGATACTAGTATTACGGTTAAAAGAATTAAGGCTATTTTTCTCATTTTATTTTTTTCAGTATTGCATTTAGGTAAATACAATAACGTTTAAAGAATTCCAAAAGTATAATAAAATTTCAATATTACTTAATTTCAAATAAAATGTTCATAATTAAATAATTGTATTATCTTTGCGCTCTCATTAATAATAGAGGTCGAGAACCTCACAAATTAATTAAATTTATGCCTGTAAAAATTAGATTACAAAGACACGGTAAAAAAGGGAAACCTTATTATTGGATCGTTGCAGCAGATGCACGAGCAAAAAGAGATGGTAAATACTTAGAAAAATTAGGTGCTTACAATCCAAATGTTAATCCAGCAACAATAGAATTAAATGTTGATGGAGCAGTACAATGGTTACAGAATGGTGCACAACCTACTGATACAGCCAGAGCAATTTTATCTTATAAAGGTGCATTGCTTAAAAACCACTTAGCTGGTGGTGTAAAGAAAGGTGCTCTTACTGAAGAACAAGCACAAGCGAAGTTTGATGCTTGGTTAGAAGAAAAAGCAGCAAAAATACAAGCTAAAGCTGATGGTTTATCTAAAGCTGAAGCACAAGCTAAAGCTGAAGCATTAGCTGCTGAAAAAGCAGTTAACGAAGCTAGAATAGCTGCCGCAGCTCCTGTAGCTGAAGAAGAAACTGCAGAAGAAGTTCAAGCTGAAGGTGAAGCAACAGCTTCAAACGAAGAAGAATAGAAAATTATTTTTTATACTTTTAACCCCGACGATGATTGTCGGGGTTTTTTTATTTCAGATTATGAAAAAAGACGATTGCTTTTATCTTGGAAAAATTGTAAAAAAGTACAGCTTTAAAGGCGAACTACTAGTCAAACTAGACACCGATGAACCTGAGCTTTATGAACAAATGGAGTCGGTGTTTGTTGAAGTAAGAAACAACCTTGTTCCTTTTTTTATTGAAGCTTCTCAATTACATAAATCAGAACTACTACGTATAAAATTTGAAGATGTAGATACCGAAGCGGATGCAGATGCACTTATCAAAAGTGAATTATACCTACCATTGGAATTTTTACCAAAACTTGATGATGATAAGTTTTACTTTCATGAGATCATTGGTTTTAAAGTGGAAGACAAACACTTTGGCCATGTTGGTATCATTACAGCTGTAAATGATTCAACAGCCCAATCACTTTTTGAAATCGATAGAAATGGTATCGAAATCTTAATCCCAATGAATGATGAGTTTATCGATCGTGTTGACAAAGACAATAAGACTATTTTTGTAGAGACTCCTGAAGGACTTATCGATTTGTATTTAGAAGACAATTAACTTTTAGTCATGCTAAATTTATGTATTCAAATGTCTATTTTCAAATTAAGTTATTCATGAATCTACGATTTCAGTAACGCACAATAATAATGAGATCCTGAAACAAGTTCAGGATGATGCTATATGGATAAACCATTTCAATTTAAACAGTTTACAATAAACCAGGATCAATGTGCTATGAAAATTGGCACTGATGCTGTTTTACTTGGTGCTTGGACATCGATTGAAAATCATCCATTTTCCATTTTAGATATTGGTTCAGGAACTGGCATCTTATCATTAATGCTCGCACAGCGATCTGATGCTCAAATTATTGAGGCTATTGAAATTGATGATAATGCTTTTGAGCAATGTGTCGAGAATTTTGAGCAATCACCATGGAACGATCGGTTATTTTGCTATCATGCCTCTCTTGAAGAGTTTGCTGATGAGATCGATGATACGTACGATCTGATTGTTTGTAATCCTCCTTTCTATTCTGAAACTTATAAAACTGAAAACCACCAACGCGATCTTGCGCGATTTCAAGACGCTATGCCTTTTGCCCATTTATTAAATAGCGTTGTTGTATTACTCTCAAAAAATGGTATATTTTCGGTGATTATACCTTTTTCAGAAGAAACTCAATTCATTACACTCGCATCAAATGTCAAGCTCTTTCCAAAACGAATTACTCACGTAAAAGGCTCTACATCTTCTAATATTAAACGAAGCCTTATAGAGTTTTCATTCTCAAAGACACCTTTAGAAACTTCAGAATTAATCATAGAAACTTCCCGACATCAGTACACAAATGACTACATAGAATTGACTAAGGATTTTTATTTGAAAATGTAGTTTTAAAATTGTCAACTGAAAACGTTTTCGTTATTTTTGTTACCCAAACAAAATAACAATCATTATGAAGCCAGATTTATTTGAAGCTCCTGATTATTACAATCTTGATGACTTACTTTCTGAAGAACATAAATTAGTACGTGATGCTGCCAGAGATTGGGTAAAGCGTGACGTTTCACCTATCATCGAAGAGTATGCTCAAAAGGCTGAATTCCCAAACCAAATTATAAATGGTTTAGCAGAAATTGGAGCTTTTGGACCTTACATTCCTGTAGAGTATGGAGGTGCCGGATTGGATCAAATCTCTTACGGGTTGATCATGCAGGAAATAGAGCGTGGTGATTCTGGTGTAAGAAGTACAGCTTCAGTACAATCGTCTTTAGTGATGTATCCAATCTGGAAGTACGGAACCGAAGAACAACGTCAAAAGTTCTTACCGAAATTGGCTTCTGGTGAATGGATGGGTTCTTTTGGATTAACAGAACCTGACCACGGAAGTAATCCTGGTGGCATGACCACAAACTTTAAAGATATGGGTGACCATTATCTTTTAAATGGTGCTAAAATGTGGATTTCTAATGCTCCTTTTTGTCAGGTTGCTGTAGTTTGGGCTAAAAATGAAGACGGCCGAATTCACGGACTTATAGTTGAGCGTGGAATGGAAGGCTTTTCTACTCCTGAAACACATAATAAATGGTCACTCCGTGCAAGCGCTACAGGTGAACTTATATTTGATAATGTCAAAGTTCCGAAAGAGAACCTTTTACCAAACAAATCTGGTCTTGGTGCTCCATTAGGATGTCTGGATTCTGCTCGATATGGAATTGCTTGGGGAGCAATTGGTGCAGCCATGGATTGTTATGACACTGCACTACGTTACAGTAAAGAGCGCATTCAATTCGGAAAACCGATTGGACAGTTCCAATTACAACAAAAGAAACTGGCAGAAATGATCACTGAAATTACCAAAGCTCAAATGCTAACATGGCGTTTAGGCGTTTTGCGTGAAGAAGGTAGAGCGACATCGGCTCAAATCTCAATGGCTAAACGTAACAATGTTGATATGGCAATCAATATTGCTCGTGAAGCAAGACAAATGCTTGGTGGAATGGGGATTACTGGAGAGTACAGTATCATGCGTCATTCAATGAACCTGGAAAGTGTTATTACTTATGAAGGTACTCACGATATTCACTTGCTCATTACCGGATTAGATATCACTGGACTCAACGCCTTCAAATAAAACCTAAGGCTTTTTTAATTATCTCACTCTGACGAAATCGTTGTGTATGAGTTAATTATCAAATGATATAACTTATGAAATGCTTCTCAAAAAAGGGAAGCATTTTTTATTAGCAACATATCGTACCTTTGCAACCATGCGAAAGACACATATCATATGGTTTTTAATGCTAGCAATTGTTATGAACTGTTCATCTTCTGATGATACATCAGCTGATCCTGTTCTCCCAAAAACATTTAAAATGTTAAGTTTAGGTGACAGTTACACCATTGGACAAAGTGTTTGTGACACCTGTAGGTTTCCAGAGCAATTAAAAGACAGCCTAAAACAGAGATACACCGAACAAGACACCTTTAAACTTCAGGTCATAGCACAAACAGGCTGGACCACAACCAACCTTATCAATGCCATTGCTTCGGAAACGTTAACTGATGATCATGATCTCGTCACACTTTTAATTGGCGTAAACAATCAATTCCAAGGCAAGCCTTTTTCACTGTATGAAATTGAATTCCCACAATTGATAGAAACGGCTGTTACAGCGGCAAAAGGAGACAAAAACAATCTAATCGTATTATCGATTCCAGATTATGCCTATACCTTATTTGGACAAAATTTTGGAAACCCTGCAACGACGTCCTCTCAAATAGATATGTACAATAATTTTGCCGAAGCCTATTGTAATGAACAAAACATCACGTTTCTGAATATCACTGATATTACACGTCAGGGTTTGGACAATCCAGAATTGATAGCTTCGGATAATTTGCATCCTTCTGAAATAGCATACAGCAAATTTGTTGAACGTTTGCTACCACTTGCAATTGAAAAAATTGAATGAGGTATCACTCAATGACTAATTTCTGCTTATTTTAGTTGAAAGTTTATCCATGTCATCAAAAACCAGATTAGATCGTGCATATAAAAATGCTAAAGTTGTCCACTTTGACAATTCTAGTAAGTACATCTTATTTAGTGATTGCCATCGTGGCGACAATAGTTTTGCTGATGATTTTGCCAATAACCGAAACATCTACTTCCATGCATTAAAACATTATTATGCTGAAGGATTTAGCTACTGCGAATTGGGTGATGGCGATGAACTTTGGGAGAATCTCTCTTTCAATTCTATTTTAGAAGCACATAAGAATGTATACATGTTAATGAAGTTATTCCACGAACAGGGACGACTCCATATGATTTGGGGAAATCACGACATGGTATATCGCGATCCTAAATATGTTGAAAAGTACTTATCCACATATTTTGATCCTAAGATAGGTGAAGATGTAGAGCTATTTTGTGATATCACATATCATGAGGCTGTTGTTTTAAAACACTCGGAAACTGGTCAGGAACTTTTTTTGTTACATGGTCATCAAGCCGATTGGTGGAATTATTTATTTTGGAAGTGGAGTCGATTTATGGTACGTATTCTATGGAAACCATTGAATGTTATGGGAATTGCAGATCCAACGAGTCCGGCTAAAAATTATAAGGAGCTCATCAAAGTAGAACGCCGTACTAAAAAATGGATTGCAGAAAACAATAATCTAGTTACTATTGCTGGTCATACGCATCGGCCTCGATTTCCTGAGCCAGGAGATATTGCTTTTTTTAACGATGGAAGCTGCGTACATCCAAGAAGCATAACAGGTATTGAAATTGAAAATGGCGAGATCTCACTTATCAAATGGCAAATTGCTACCACTGATGATGGCACACTTAAGATTGTTAGAATTTTACTAGAAGGTCCCAGAAAACTAGAAGATTATAAAACAGATTAACTCTCAGGAGCCAACTCCACTTCAAGTCCTTCCATCTCCTTAGAAATGGGCAATTGACAACCTAAACGGGAGTTTTCTTTAACATAAAATGCTTCGCTTAACATGGCTTCTTCGTCATCTTGCATTTCTGGAAGTTCGTGATTAGACTTGACATAACACTGACATGAAGCACACATCGCCATACCTCCACAAACACCAATAGTTCCTTCGGGAGCAAGTTCATAAGAACGAACCACTTCCATTAAATTCATTGCCATGTCTGTAGGAGCTAATACCTCATGTGTATTCCCGTCGCGATCTGTTATTTTTATAGTTACGTCTTGTTCCACTACTCTATAGCTTTTACAACTGCTTTTGGTGCTTCTTTACGTGTACCATCAAAACCATCCACACCACTAACAGTAGTATATTTTAAAACGTAACGCTTTCCTGGATTTATGATTTGATATGCCGCCTGACACATCAGAGTAGCTTCATGGAAACCACAAAGAATTAACTTTAGCTTTCCTGGATAGGTATTCACATCACCAATAGCAAAAATGCCTGGGATATTAGTTTGATAATCTAGTGCGTTATTGACTTTGATTGCATTTTTTTCGATTTCTAATCCCCAATTTGCTATGGGTCCTAATTTTGGTGAAAGTCCGAAAAGCGGCACAAAGTGATCACATTCTTTTTGAAACGAATCTTCACCTTTTTTGATAGTTACAGCTTCAATTTTCCCATTACCATGAACACCAACAACTTCAGCAGGTGTGATCAATTCTATTTTCCCTTGATTCTTTAGCTCTTGAACTTTTTCAACTGAATCCAAATGTCCACGAAACTCATTACGTCTGTGAATAAGAGTAACTTCGCTTGCGACATCGCTTAAAAAAATACTCCAATCTAACGCAGAGTCTCCTCCACCAGCTATAACTACTCGTTTATTTCTGTAGAATTCTGGATCTTTAATGATGTACTCAATACCTTTATCTTCGTAATCTATAATATTATCAATCAATGGTTTACGCGGCTCAAAACTTCCTAAACCACCAGCAATTGCGACAACTGGTGCATGGTGTTTGGTTCCTTTATTAGTGGTTACAATAAACGTACCATCATCTTGTTTATCTATAGTTTCAGCGCGTTCACCAAGTGTAAAACCTGGTTCAAACTGTTTACATTGCTCTAATAGTTTATCGGTAAGATCACCAGCTAATATTTCGGGATAAGCAGGAATATCATAAATGGGTTTTTTAGGATAAATCTCAGAACATTGCCCTCCTGGTTGTGGTAAGGCGTCAATCAAGTGACATTTTAATTTAAGCAGACCTGCTTCAAAAACAGTAAATAATCCTGTTGGTCCAGCTCCAATAATAAGTATATCTGTTGTAATCATCAATTCAAATTTCGGAAAGTAAAATTAAAAGAAAAGAGGGACAAATTATGTGACAAAAGTCACATTATTTTATGCTTCGATGTTGATAACCTCTTCTATTTGCGGCGCATACTTTTTTATAGTCATCTCAACACCAGATTTAAGAGTCATTTGATTGACACTACATCCAACACAAGCGCCTTGCAATTGAACCTTTACTAACTTATCGTCTTCAATAGATAGTAATGAAATATCACCGCCATCACTTTGTAAAAACGGACGAATCTCATCTAAAGCTTTTTCGACATTCAGTCTTAATTGTTCTGTACTCATTTTCTAATTCTTCTTTACTGCTGAACATCCAGCCATAGTAGTTATTTTAATAGCTTCTGTTGGTGGTAAATTATCATTTCTACTCACCACTTCTTCAACCACATTCTGAGTTAATTTCTCAAAAGATTGTTCTAAGGCAGAAGCCGTTTGTAAAGCTGCTGGACGACCAACATCTCCTGCTTCTCTAATACTTTGCACCAAAGGCAACTCTCCTAAAAATCTAACATTTAGATCTTCAGACAGGTTCTTAGCGCCTTGTTTCCCAAAGATATAATATTTGTTATCTGGTAATTCTTCTGGTGTAAAATAGGCCATATTTTCGATAATACCTAACACTGGTACATTGATACTGTCTTGCTGAAACATGGCCACTCCCTTTTTGGCATCGGCAAGCGCCACATTTTGAGGTGTACTTACAACTACAGCACCTGTAATAGGTAATGATTGCATGATGCTTAAGTGAATATCACCTGTACCTGGAGGCAAATCAATTAACATGAAATCTAATTCACCCCAAGCGGCATCAAAAATCATTTGGTTCAATGCTTTTGCAGCCATAGGCCCTCTCCAAACTACAGCTTGATCTGGTTTTGTGAAAAATCCTATAGATAATAGTTTAACACCATAATTTTCTACAGGACGCATTTTAGATGTTCCATCTACATTAACTGCTAAAGGTCTTTCAAGCTCAACATCAAACATAATTGGCATAGATGGCCCATAAATATCTGCATCTAAAATACCAACCTTAAATCCCATTTTTGCTAAGGTAACTGCCAAATTTGCTGTTACTGTAGATTTACCAACACCTCCTTTACCAGAGGCTACAGCAATAATATTCTTAATTCCCGGAATAGCTTTTCCTTTTATGACATTTGGAGCCGACTTTGTAGGTGCATCAACTTTAACATTCACTTTTATCTTAGCCTTTTCGTACACTTTATCATGAATGGTTTTCATGATTTCTACTTCTGTCTTTTTCTTAGCTTGCAAACTTGGATTAGTAATGGTAATATCAACAATTACCTCATCTGCAAAGGTCACAACATTAGTAACTGCACCACTTTCAACCATGTTTTGTCCTTCTCCAGGAGCTGAAATGGTCTCAAGTGCCTTGAGTATGTCTTGTTTATTTAATTTCATAGCAATTTTTAACTTCTGAAATGTGATTTATTCAGAATCATTCTAAATGCAAAGATACTCAATAAAGCTTGAAGTTTAAAGCCTAAAGATTGCTATTTCTTATGATGTAATATGGCTAAGTTATTGAACACTAAATATCAGTAACGAGAACAATAAAGTGATGAGATAAGTAAACTATAATTCCTTAGCTGGATCCCAAAATATGGCATCTAAATCTTGTATTTGGTTATTTACAACCCTAATACCTTCACTTTCTAAAAGCTGTTGCATCAGATTTGTACCATCAAAATGATGCTTTCCTGTTAACAATCCTTTTCGGTTTACCACGCGATGAGCCGGAACATCTTTTCCGCCTGAGCCATTCATTGCATAACCAACCATTCTGGCACTGCGTTTTGCGCCTAGGTAATTAGCAATTGCGCCATAACTTGTCACTCTTCCAAAAGGAATTAATCGAGCAACCTCATAAACTTTGTCAAAGAAATTTAGAGTTTTGGGCTTCATCTTACATCTCCATTATAATATTGATTAGTGTTACTCCTGCTACTATTCCAGTAATAGCACCAATAATATAGTTCATGTTCTTTTGAGATGTAAATTTCTTGTTCTTGATCTTATCGAAAAAGAAAATATAAACATATAGCATCACAAATGTTCCTGTTGAGGCTCCAGAGCAATAGGTCAAAATACTCATAGCATCAAAATTAAACCAGCCAAAACTTGCTATAGTAATGGTCATATAAGCCTGATATGGAATAGGAAATACATTAATTGCTGATAAAAACATCCCTTGAAAAAACCGACTCTGCTTACTTCTACTAAGCGGTTCAACATCTGGTTTTACAGATGCTTTAGCTAGCAACAAAAAATAGATGGTAATAAGCACAAAAATAACAAAAGCCACACGCTGTAAAATTTCAACAACATTTTGATGATTGCTTAGATATCTAGCAAACATTGCTGCTATGTATGTTTGAAGAAACACAATGAGACATACACCAATGGAGAATATAATACCTCTAGAATAGCCTTCTTTAAGACTTATTTTAGCTGCTGTCATATTTAATAAACCTGGCGGAACTACACCAACAAGAGCAATGATTAATCCTAGAAAAAAAATGACAGTAACGTTCAAATCTATTTTATTTTAAACCTAATATACGTAATTGGTTTGTTTTGTTCTAAGTATTGTGACTCATAATAGGTTTGAATACTGGTAACTTCCTCTGGGCTACCCTCTTGCTTGTAAACATTATGATTTGCATACAAGACTTCATGACCCTCTCCATGAAGCAACCCTAATGTATAACCATGCATAAATTCGCTATCGGTTTTTAAGTTAACCACACCATCTGGTTTCAAAACGGTTTTATAGCGTTTTAGAAAGTTAGAGTTTGTCATTCTGTGCTTAGTGCGTTTATATTTTATTTGAGGATCAGGAAACGTAATCCAGATCTCATCAACTTCATGTTTAGCAAACGCATAATCAATTAATTCTATCTGGGTTCTTAAAAATGCAACATTAGGAATATTCTCTTCAATAGCGGTTTTTGCTCCTCTCCAAAAACGTGCTCCTTTAATATCTATTCCTATAAAATTTTTATTGGGGTATTTTTTTGCGAGTTCTACTGAATACTCGCCACGACCACAACCTAACTCTAAAACAAGCGGGTTTTCATTTTTGAATACTAAAGCATTCCATTGCCCTTTCAATTTAAAATTTGAATTGACTAGTTCATCTCTTTTAGGTTGAAAGACATTTTCAAATGTTTCGTTTTCTTTAAATCGTTTAAGTTTATTTTTACTTCCCACGTTTACAAATTAACAATTTCTTAATTTTATTTTTCAACTGGTAAAATTAAGGAAACATTTTAAGCTTTAACTTTGTTTTTACTGAATTTGAAAAAACGAATACTCATAGCACCATTAAATTGGGGATTAGGTCATGCTACAAGATGCATCCCAATTATCAAAGCTTTGATTGCTCACCAATTTGAGCCTGTCATTGCTAGTGATGGAGATGCCTTATTATTACTGCAAAAGGAGTTTCCCGAACTTGAGTCTTTAGAGTTGCCTTCCTACGAAATAACCTATCCTAAAAAAGGGAAACGCTTTAAATTAAAAATGCTACAGAGTTCTCCTAAAATGGTGAAAGCTATTAAAGCAGAAAAAAAGGTTATTGCCTCTATAATTGAGACTCATCAAATTGACGGAATTATTTCTGATAACCGATTAGGTGCTCATAATAAAAAAGTACCATGTGTTTTTGTAACTCATCAACTTCAGGTTCTTAGTGGAAATACCACTTGGTTAAGTACTAAATTACATCAAAAAATCATTAAACGTTTTCACGAATGTTGGGTTCCCGATAACCTTGGAGACATCAATCTTAGTGGAAAATTAGGTCATACTCATGTGAGTGAAATTCCCATCAAATACATTGGTCCATTAAGTCGGTTTTCAAAAAAAGAGGCGCCTATCAAATATGATGTCATGGTTTTGCTTTCAGGGCCAGAACCTCAACGCACCATTGTTGAGAAGATACTTTTCAATGAATTTAAAAACTATAGTGGGACTGTTATCTTCATTAGAGGCACGATTGATCAAGAACAGATTATTTCCGAGGAAAACAATATGATCATTTATAATTTTATGACCAGTTCTGAACTAGAATCTGCTATTAATGAAAGTAGACTGATTGTTTCTAGGTCTGGATATACCACTGTAATGGACTTAACAAAATTGAGTAAAACTGCATTTTTCATCCCTACACCTGGGCAATTTGAACAGGAATATTTAGCTAAGAGATTAACTAAACTTGGTTACGTTCCGAGTTGCAGTCAGGAAGCATTCAATCTTGAAAAGCTAAAGAATATATCAGATTATAAAGGCTTAGAAGCGATGGATTATGAGCTAAATTACAAGAAGTTATTCCGTCTTTTCGAGGGTAAATGAAAACTCACTACCAATACCAAGTTCACTTTCTACATAAATCTTTTCATTATGCGCTTCAATAATATGCTTGACAATAGCTAATCCTAATCCTGAGCCTCCTTCTTTACGAGAACCACTCTTATCTACTCTGTAGAAGCGTTCAAAGAGTCTGGGTAAATTAGCTTCAGAAATCCCTTCACCATTATCGGTTACCCGAACAATCACTTTATTTTTTATAAGGTTTTCAATGCTTACCTCTGTTGTACCCTTTTCCTCTCCATATTTTATGGAATTTACGACAAGATTGGTAACCACCTGTTGAATTCGCTCTTTATCAGCATTTACCATTATAGGTTCATTATAATCAATGTCAAATATTAGCGATATTTTCTTCTTAGCAGCTTTCATTTCGAGAAGCTCAAACACGCTTTCTACCAATTCTACAATGTCGAAAGTCTCTATGTTAAGTCGCAAATCTCCAACCTCTAGTTTAGTAATCATATCGAGGTCTTTAACAATATAGATGAGTCGCTCTAAACCTTTACTGGCTCTATTGAGATATTTATCTCTTACTTTTTTGTCTTCAATTGCGCCATCTAGCAGAGTAAGTAAATACCCTTGAACCGTAAACAATGGCGTTTTCAACTCGTGAGACACATTACCTAGAAATTCTTTACGATATTCTTCTCTGACTTTAAGGGTTTCAATTTCAAGCTTTTTATCTTTGGCATATTTATCAATTTCCTCGGTAAGTGTTGCCATATCTGTTGTGATTGGCTGAGTACGCAATGAGGTAGATTCTAAAAGGGTAAGATCATCATAAATCTTTTTCACTCGTCGGTAAATGAATTTTTCTACGCGATATTGAATGACTATAAATGATAAGATATAAGTAAATAAGGCAAATGAAATAAGGTAAATTAAGTTTACAGAATGTAATAAATACAAAAAAACACTCGATAAGAGCGTCAAAAAAATAGTGATGTATAAAGACGTTTTGAAAGCGAACTTATACGTTTTTTTTAATTTATTCTGCATCAATCTACAAACTTATAGCCTACTCCTTTAATAGTTTTAAACTTCTTGTCTCCAATTTTTTCCCGTAGTTTTCTAATGTGAACGTCTATGGTACGTCCACCAACAACGACTTCATTTCCCCATACTTTGTCAAGTATTTCCTCACGTTTAAAAACCTTGTTAGGTTTAGTTGCCAACAAAGATAGCAATTCAAACTCTTTTCTTGGCAGAACAAGTTCCTGACCTTTAATTGTAATTTTATATTCCTCCCGATTTATAATAAGGTTTCCTATTTTAATAATTCCATCGGCTTTATCTTCTTCTTTGAGGCGTCTTAAAAGTGCTTTCACCTTACTTACCAGTACTTTTGGTTTTATAGGTTTGGTGATGTAATCATCTGCTCCAGCATCAAAACCAGCCATTTGCGAATAATCTTCTCCGCGAGCTGTCAGGAAAGTAATTATGGTATCGGTAAGTTCTGGAACTTTTCTGATAAGTTCACATGCTTCAATACCATCCATTTCAGGCATCATGACATCTAAAATAATGAGTTGTGGCTTTTCTTTCTTCGCCTTTTTTACGGCTTCCACACCATTTTCAGCTGTGATGATCTGATACCCTTGAGATGATAAATTATAACCTACTATTTCTAGGATATCTGGTTCATCATCAACTAATAAAATCTTAATATCTCTTTTTTTCATTGTCCTATTTTGAAAAAACTTAGTATTGTAAAGATATAATTAATAACAAAAAGTTATCATCCTATATTAATTAATAACATTATGTTAACCTGAATATTCCACTATAAAATTGAGTAATAGATATTTAATACACCTAACTACTTAATTTTAAAATAACGATTTAGTAACTCTATTATTCGATTTAACTACAAAAACTGAGTATATTTGTAGACTTTTTAATTTTCAATCTAATATAATTAATTATGAAAAAACTTTACTTTTTGTGTTTAACATTTGTTATGGCATCTTTGTCATATGCGCAAACAACCGATTTACTTTTTAGTAAATATGGTGAAGGTTCTGGAGATAACAAATTTTTAGAAATTTACAATGGTACAGGTTCTGATGTTGATTTAAGTAATTATTCTTTATCGTCATGTTCTAACGGTTGTAACACTTTTGATGAATTTGATTTTCCAGACAATGTAACTTTTGCTCCTGGAACAATTTTAGCTGATGGTGATGTTTATGTCATTGCACATCCTAGTGCAGACGCAACAATTTTAGCTGTAGCAGATCAAACTTTTACTTTTCTTAGTAATGGTGATGATGCTTTTGCTCTGACTTTAGCAGGTGCTACTGCTGACACTTACACTATCATTGATATTTTAGGTGATTTACAAGATGATCCAGGTTCTGGTTGGGCAGTTGGTGATGACACTAATGGTACTCAAAACCAAACATTGACAAGAAAAACATCTGTGTGCAGTCCTAACCCTGTTCCATTAGCATCATTCGGTATGGATGCTGCAACTTCTGAATGGGTTATAGGTGATTCTAATTCTGGTTGGGACACTTTAGGTTCTTACACAGGATGCTCAACGACTCCTGCTGTAACAATCACATCTCCTGGAGATGGATCTTCGGTTGCTTCTGGAACAACGTCTGTTGATGTTGTTTTCAATGCTGAAAACGCACCAGGCGGATCTACTTTTGATATTACTGTTGTAACAAATGGTGGAACACCTGTAACAACTAACGGTGTTACAAGTCCGTTTACAATTACTCCAACTGCTGACGGAGATACGTTTATGGTTACTGTTGAATTAATTGATGGTGGTGGTCCAATAGCTTCAGATATGTCAAGTTTTGATATCGCTTTCCCTTGTGATTTACAAGTAGGTACGATTACAGAAACATGTGATAGTATTACTCCAGCTACTGACGACACATACAATGTGACTATAGCTTATACAGGTGGTGCTACAACAACTTATACGGTTGACACAGGCGGTGTTGGAACTGTTGGTGGTGATGACCCAACATCTGTTGCAGATGGTACAATCACAATTACTGGCATTACTGAAGGTACTGATTTCACAGTAACATTTACTGGAGATCCTGCAAATAGTAGCTGTGATTTCACAAGAAACATAAACAGCCCTGATTGTGACCCTGCACTTACATTACCTCTTTACGAAGGATTTGATTATGCACAGGGATCAGAGTTGAGAAACACACCTAACTGGGCAAACATTTCTGATTCTTCTGATGAAATATTGATTGGTGGACCAGGCGGATTAACATACCCTCAATTAGCAAGTTCTTCACAAACCGGAAACCACGTCACATTTGATGGTGCTGGTAGCGATACAGCTATAGAATTTACAGCTGTTGATAGTGGTAATACACTTTATGCATCATTCTTGATTAATGTAACTGATAATAGTGCTGCAACTACACCAGGATACTTTGCAATTCTAGGTGGTTTTGATGCAAGATTATGGATTGTTCCAATAGCACCTCCTTCAGAGCAAGGAACTGGTGGACAGTACCAAATTGGTATTTCTAACGTGAACACGGCACCTTCTGGCGCAAGTTTAGATCCAACTGTTCTTAATGCTGGTTCTACTGTTCTTGTGGTTATGAGTTATAACACTACTGATGGTGTTATAAATACATGGGTTAATCCTAGTGATGCTACATTTGGAGGAACAGCACCTGCTGCTACAGCTACAGTAACCGATGCGTCTCCTGAGACAAGTTTAGATCAATTTGCGCTTAGACAAGATAGCACAGGTGAGACACCATTTATCTTATTTGACGAATTAAGATTAGGAACATCATGGGCAGAAGTGACACCAACAACATTATCTACTGAAGATTTCACAGCAGATAACTTTAAAGTATATCCTAACCCAACCTCAACAGGATTTGTAAACATTACAGGTACAAATACTGATGATGTTACTGTTGCTGTATTTGACATTTTAGGAAAACAAGTGATCAATGAGTCTTTAACTAACGACCGTTTAAATGTATCTGCATTAAACGCTGGTGTATATATCTTAAAGATCTCTCAAAATAACGCTTCAGTCACTAAAAAGTTAGTGATCAAGTAAACACGTTATTATAAATTATTATGAAAGCGTCTCGATAATTTCGGGACGCTTTTTTTATTTTTGCTATGATGATACATACACAGGATATATTTTCAATTACTTCGGAAACAACCTTCAATACTTTAGCTTTAGACATCTTTAAGTTCCAGTTTGAAAATAATACAGTGTATCGGTCATTTTGTGATTTGCTTTATAAACATCCTAGTGATATAAGATTGATTGAGGACATTCCTTTTTTGCCCATTCAATTCTTTAAAAGCCATCAGGTTTTAAGTTCCAAAGCTCAAATCGAAGATGTTTTCTCAAGTAGTGGAACCACAGGAACTGTTACAAGTAAACATTACGTGACAGATCTCAATTTATACGAACAAAGTTTTAATAAGGGCTTTCAACAGTTCTACGGAAACATTAGTGACTATGTTGTTCTGGCATTATTACCAAACTATTTGGAACGCGAGGGCTCGTCATTGATCTACATGGTCAATACCATGATACAAGCCTCTCAGCATTCAGAGAGTGGTTTTTATTTGAATGATCTTGAAGCATTGAAAACACAACTTATCAGGTCTGATTCCGAAGGAAAAAAAATACTGCTCATTGGTGTGTCATTTGCTCTTTTAGATCTTGTTGAGCAATACCAATTCAATTTAAAAAACACCATCATTATGGAAACAGGTGGTATGAAAGGTCGCAGAAAAGAACTAGTTAGAGACGAACTTCACCATATTTTAAAATCTGGATTTGGCGTCACTCATATTCATAGTGAATATGGGATGACCGAACTTTTAAGTCAGGCCTACTCCAAAGGCAACGGTCTGTTTAGATGTCCTAACTGGATGCGTGTACTAACTCGTGATCCTGAAGATGCACTAACACACCAAAAGTTAGGAAAAACTGGTGGTATTAATGTGATAGATCTCGCCAATGTTAATTCCTGTTCATTTGTTGCCACTCAAGATTTAGGTCGCGTTTATGACAATCACAGCTTTGAAGTTATTGGAAGATTTGACTCCAGTGATATTAGAGGATGTAATTTGATGGTTTTATAAAAGCCTGTAAGGTTTTGAAATAAAACCCGACAAAGATATATGAAGCTATGAATTTAGAATAGTTTAAGAGTTCTATGAAAAAGAAAGATTAGCTTCTAAATAATAGTTGATTGGTTAATGTTAAACGTCCCATTTAAAATGGGACGTTTTTCTTTTATTCTACTTTTATAATGTAAGTATTTTTTTTTCCTTTATTAAGAATGATATATGTATCATTAATCAAATCATCAGCTGATAATTGATAATCATCTTTAACCTTCTCTTTATTCACTGATACTGCGTTCTCTTTAAGAGCTCGACGCGCTTCACTATTTGAGGCTAGAAAATTTGTTTTAGCAGCTAGCGCTCCAATCATATCCAGTTGAGATAATTCTTCTTTAGTTATTATTGCTTGAGGAACACCTTCAAAGACGTCTAAAAATGTTTTCTCATCTAGCGTTTTAATATCAGATTTAAACGTTTTACTGAATAAAATATTTGAAGCTTTTTCGGCATTTTCAAAATCAGATCTAGAATGAACCATCGTTGTGATTTCTTCAGCTAAACGTTTTTGAAGTTGTCTCTGGTGAGGTGCTTCTTGGTGACTAGCTATAATAGTCTTTATCTCATCTTCAGTAAGAAATGTGAAAATCTTAATATACTTTTCAGCATCTTCATCACTAGAATTCAACCAATATTGGTAAAACTTATAAGGTGATGTTCGGTTGGCATCCAACCATACATTTCCACCTTCAGATTTCCCAAATTTAGATCCGTCGCTTTTTGTAATTAACGGACAAGTAATTGCAAATCCTTTTCCTTGAGCTATACGTCTGATTAATTCGGTTCCTGTGGTAATATTTCCCCATTGGTCACTTCCTCCCATTTGAATTGTACATTCATTTTCTCTGTACAAATGCAAGAAATCATAACCTTGAACTAGCTGATATGTAAACTCTGTGAAAGACATACCATCTGAAGACTCAGAAGAAATTCGATTTTTCACAGAATCCTTAGCCATCATATAGTTAACTGTAATATGCTTCCCTACGTCTCTAATAAATTCCAGAAAAGAGAAGTCTTTCATCCAGTCATAGTTATTTACTAAAACAGCAGCATTGGCAACATCACTCTCAAAATCTAAAAAATGAGCCAGTTGCTTTTTAATAGCTTCCTGATTATGACGAAGTGTTTTTTCGTCTAACAAGTTACGCTCACTTGATTTTCCAGAAGGATCACCAATCATACCTGTAGCACCTCCAACCAATGCATATGGTTTATGACCACAACGTTGATAATGTGCTAATAACATGATAGGAACAAGATTACCGATATGAAGAGAATCTGCTGTTGGATCAAACCCTACATAAGCAGATCGCATAGTTTCCATTAGATGATCTTCGGCTCCAGGCATTGTATCATGTACCATCCCTCTCCATTTCAATTCCTCTACAAAATTCTTTATCATAACATGTATTTTAGTAATCTTTGGCAAATATAGATGTATACCTCAAAAGAAAAAAGACTAATTTTACAAAATGATTTTAGTAACAGGTGGTACAGGCTTGGTTGGTTCTCATTTATTGTTCAATCTTGTGAGCAATAATGAGTCTGTAAGAGCTATTTACAGACGTCAACATAAACTAGAACGTGTTAAAAAAGTATTTTCTTATTTCACAAACGATGTTGACACACTTTATAATAAAATTGATTGGGTAGAAGCTAATATTAATGATATTCCAGCTCTGGAAAAAGCATTTAAAGACATCACTCATGTCTATCATTGTGCTGCTTTTGTAAGTTTTGAACCTAATAGATATCAAGAACTTCGTAAAGTTAATATTGAGGGCACAGCTAATATTGTTAATCTTTGTATTTCTAATAAGATTAAAAAATTATGTTATGTCAGTTCTATTGCTGCTATTGGAAATGAGCAAAATCCAGACACCTTAATTACAGAAACAACCGAATGGAATCCTGAGCTTGACCATAGTGTATATGCCATCACTAAGTATGGTGCCGAAATGGAGGTTTGGAGAGGAACTCAAGAAGGTGTAAATGCTGTGATAGTAAATCCTGGTATTATTTTAGGACCTGGATTTTGGAACGGAGGAGGAAGCGGTAGTTTATTTAAGCGAATACATAAAGGAATGAAATACTACCCTTCTGGAGTATCAGCTTATGTAGATGTGTGGGATGTAACAGACACTATGATCAAACTTATGACTAGTGATCTTATCAATCAACGCTATATTGTTATTGCTGAAAATTTACCTTTTAAAGTCTTTCAGCATAAAGTTGCTGAAGCTCTGGGAGTAAAACCTGCTCAAAAAGAAGCATCACCATTTTTATTAGCCTTGGCATGGAGAATGGATTGGTTGAATCATAAACTATTTGGAAAACGTCGGAAACTATCAAAGCAAACCGTCAATTCAATTTCAAGTAAGACCATTTACGACAATTCTAAAATAAGGTCTGATTTCAATTTTGGATTTAATCCAATTGATCAATCTATTAAAAAGATATCTGATTTTTATTTAGAGGATTCTTCGTCTGGATAGTTTTTGTAATCTACTCTCTCAAGTGGTTTTTTCTTTGTGTCTTTTTTGGTTCTCAAAGAATCACTAAGAGATCTTATAGAATCTCTTTTTCGCTTTTTATCGAGTTCTTCCTGATCAATTAACTTCTGATACTTTTCTTTATCTCTGTTGATACGGTCCTCTACCTGAAGAATAATAGACTCATATTCTTCGACATAATACCCATAGTATTCGTTACTTTGAACAAACTGCAAGCTATCTATATCGTATTTTTTAAAAACATAGTCCTGAGGGAAAATACCATTATCTTCTAACTTAGTTTTATTAGCACCTTTAGCTGCATTCAAAAGAAATACATCATACATGATATTTGCCATTTTATCCTTGGGAATGAGGTTTTTGGGCTTTTTAGGTTTCCCAGTTGAATGACACCCTAAAACAAAGAAGGCTACTAATAAAATTGCAAGATGTTTCATCATCTATTGAATGTTAATCGTTTAGCTGCTTTAACATCTAAAACTTTAAAATTATTGTATACTAAGGTTCCATTTAAAATGGTATGGGTAATTCGAGACTTAAATGTAGTGCCTTCAAAAGGGGACCATCCGCATTTATATAGAATATTATCTTTTTTAACAGACCAAGGATTATTGATATCAACTATAACTAAATCTGCATAGTAACCTTCCTTAATATATCCACGTTTTTCGACCTGAAATAAAATTGCAGGATTGTGTGCCATTTTTTCAGCAATTTTTGGCAATGAAAGTTTTCCTTTATGATACATTTCAATCATGGCAACTAAAGCGTGCTGTACTAAAGGCCCTCCAGATGGAGCTTTAGTGTAATTATTATTTTTCTCATCTAAAGTATGTGGTGCATGATCAGTAGCAATAACATCAATCCTGTCATCTAATAATGCTTTCCACAATTGATCTCTGTCCTTTGCTGTTTTTACAGCAGGATTCCACTTGATATGAGTCCCTTTTTTTGCATAATCTTCATCACTAAACCAAAGATGGTGTATACAAATCTCGGCAGTAATCTTTTTATCTTTTAGTGGAATTTTATTTGTGAATAAATGAGTCTCTTTTCCTGTAGATAAATGAAATACATGTAACCTCGCTCCTGTTTTTTTTGCTAGTTCGATTGCTTTTGAAGACGATAAATAACAAGCTTCTTCACTTCTAATTATTGGGTGTTTTTCAATAGGAATATCCTCTCCGTATTCATCAATGTGGTCTTGAAGGTTTTTTCTAATGGTTGCTTCATCTTCACAATGTACAGAAATTACCATATCAGTACTACTGAAGATCTTTTCTAAAACTTCAGGATCATCTACTAACATGTTACCTGTTGAAGATCCTAAAAACAATTTTAAACCAGCTACGGTTTTAGTATCTACTTTTAAAATTTCATCTAAATTATTATTGGTGCCACCAAACATGAAAGAATAGTTAGCATAAGAAGACTTTGATGCAATATTGAATTTTTCTTCTAATTTATCTACAGTAGTAGTTTGTGGATTGGTATTAGGCATCTCTATAAAAGAGGTGATTCCTCCTGCAAGGGCAGCTCTGGATTCTGTTTCAATATTTGCTTTGTGTGTTAATCCAGGCTCCCTGAAATGAACTTGATCATCAATAGCTCCTGGGAACACATAATTTCCTTCTGCATCTATGACTATAACGTCAGCAGACTTCGCACTTATTGAACTTGATACCTCTTTAATGATCTCACCTTCAATTAATATATCACCTTCGGTAACTTTTCCTTCATTTACTATTTTAGCATTCTTTATGAGTAAGGTTCTATCTTTCATATTAACTATTAAATAAACTTTTAACTTTCATTTTAATCACACCAAAAATAGCTTCAGAAATAATACTTCCACTCATTTTTGACTTCCCTTTTGTTCTATCTGTAAACACTACAGGCACTTCAACTATTTTGAACTTTTTTTGATACGTTTTAAATTTCATTTCTATTTGAAAAGCATAACCAACAAATTTAATATCGTCCAAATTTATAGATTCCAGAACCTGTCGTTTATAGCATACAAATCCTGCTGTGGTGTCAGCTATTCGCATTCGTGTAATGAACTTCACATATTTAGAGGCAAAATAAGATAACAATAAACGCTTCATATCCCAGTTAACAACGTTAATATTATTATTAATGTATCGAGAGCCTATAGACATATCTGCGCCTTTAACAGCACAGGCATTATAAAGGTAGATAAGGTCGTTTGGGTTATGAGAAAAATCTGCATCCATTTCAAAAATATAATCGTAAGTTCTCTGTAAAGCCCATTTAAAACCTGCAATATATGCCGTTCCTAAACCTGTTTTGTTTGCTCTTGACAGTAAATGTAGTTGCTCTCCAAACTCTCTTTGAAGCTCAGTAACCTTTGTTGCTGTTCCATCAGGTGAATTGTCATCAACAACCAAAATATCAAATGCTTTATCCTGAGCAAATACAGCTCTTATAATAGCTTCAATATTCTCTATCTCATTGTAAGTTGGTATAATGACAACTGCATCCTGCATTGAATATTATATTAGCGTTTAGTGTTAGTCAAAGACAAAAGTAAGTGTTTTATCATTTAAAATTAAGTGTTAAAATCATAAACATTGTTAATCTTAGAAGAATGATTTGAAGTTGAAGATTATATCGTATTAATTCATCAAATATTCTTCCTAATTTTGTGGTATGCTTAGAGACGTAATTTCTAATGACTGGTTTACTATATTTCTTATATTGGCTTTGACCTGTATAACACTTACCAAATATTTGTTTGCACATCGATTCAAAGATTTTTTGGCTGTTATTGGTAATTCAAAGTACTTAAAGATTTATGCAAGAGACCAAAAGTTTGTTGATGGATTTGATGCACTGCTTTTCTTAAATGGTATAATATCTGTTTCATTATTTGCATACATTAGTTATTCTACATTAGTAAGTCCCTCAGAGTTTAATCTCAACCTGTTTTTTAAATTATTATTTGGAATTGGTGTTCTGTTCTTAATCAAAGTTTTATTAGAACGTTTAATTGGGAGCCTTTTTGATATTGACGAGCTTATCGATTCATACTTATTTCAAAAAACCACGTTTAAAAATTATTCTGGTTTCGTGCTCTTCCCTATTAATTGCATTTTAATCTATGCATTAAAACCATCTGAATCAATTATTTATGGTGTAATTGGCCTAATAATACTCATCAACTTGATTGGATTTATTTCTTCATTTAAAAACTATCAAAAGTTACTTTTAAACAACTTTTTCTATTTTATTTTGTATCTTTGCGCACTTGAAATTGGACCCTATCTAATTTTATATAAGTTAATTAAAGATTTCAACACTTAAAACACTTTAAGGAATATGACGAAAGTGAAAACGATTTTAGTATCTCAACCAGAGCCTAAAATAGAAAATTCGCCTTACTTTGATCTTCAAGAAAAACAAAAGGTCAAAATAGATTTCAGACCATTTATTCATGTTGAAGGTGTAGAAGCCAAAGATATAAGACAACAAAAAGTTGATCTTGCCAACTATACTGCTATCATACTTACAAGTAGAAACTCTGTTGATCATTTCTTTAGAGTATGTGATGAAATGCGTTTCAAAGTTCCAGACACAATGAAATACTTTTGTCAATCTGAAGCTGTAGCCTACTATCTCCAAAAGTATGTAGTCTATAGAAAACGTAAAATATATGTTGGTAAACGAACTTTCAAAGATCTTTCACCTTTGATTAAAAAGTACAAAGACGAAAACTTCTTGTTACCAACAACTGACAAATTAAAACCTGAGGTTCCTCAAATTTTAGATGGTTTAGGAGTAAAATGGAAACAAGCTACATTTTATAAAACTGTAATTAGCGATCTTTCAGATTTGGCTAATGTTTACTACGACATCTTAGTATTCTTTAGCCCTTCAGGAATAGAATCCTTATTTCATAACTTTCCTGAATTCAAACAAAATGACACTCGTATTGCAGTTTTTGGAAACACCACAATCAAAGCTGTTGAGTCTCACGGATTACGAGTTGATATTGCTGCTCCAACACCGGAGACACCATCAATGACCATGGCATTACAGAAATATATAGACAAAGTGAATAAAGGAAAATAAGAAAAATCCTTCTTGTCATTTTATAAAAATAAAAAAGCGTCCCGATACTTGTTATCGGGACGCTTTTTTTGATCATTGTATATTCAGAATACTATTTCAAATTAGGCGCTCCAGCCATAATTTCATCATTAGCATATTCCTCAAATTGCTTGAAATTATCTCTAAATGTTTGTGATAACTTATAAGCTGTTTTGTAATAGCCTTCGTCATTATTCCAAGTGGTTCTCGGACTCAAAACTTCAGCAGGAACATTAGGACATGTTCTAGGTTGTTGTACTCCAAAAACAGAATGAATATGATAATTATCTTTATTAGCCGCTTCTAAACTTCCATCCATTGCAGCCGTAATCATAGCTCTGGTATATTTTAATTTCATACGAGATCCTACACCATAAGGTCCACCTGTCCATCCGGTGTTAACCAGCCATACATTCACACCAGCTTCCTGCATCTTTTTGCTTAACATTTCAGCATATTTTGTTGGGTGTAATGGCATAAACGGTTCTCCAAAACAAGCAGAGAATGATGGTACAGGTTCTGTAATGCCTGCTTCAGTACCAGCCACTTTTGCTGTGTA
>NZ_CANMVN010000011.1 GCF_947501425.1 uncultured Psychroserpens sp.
CCATCATCGAAGGTCCAGTTGATTACAAATGTCCCTTGCGTGTTATAGGTCAGTGGATCACTTGTGGTTCCTGTGAGCGTGCCTGAGCAGTTATCCGTTGTGGTTGGTGCTGTAGCTGTGGCTGAACATTCGCCTGTCACATCAGATAAGGTTGGTATCACTGGATCAGTAACATCATCGATAATCACATTCTGGTTTTGAGTACTTGTGTTTCCGTTACCATCATCATAAGTCCATATTACAACTGTAGTACCTTGTGTATTAATAGGAAGTGTTGCATTATTAGTCACAGTAATTGTTCCACCACAATCATCTGTTGCTGTCGGTGCAGTTAAACTTGTGACTTCACATTGGGCTGTAATATCTGAAAGATTTGCAATATCAGGAACTGGAGCCGTATTATCGACCACTGTAAAAGTCGCTATAAAATTAGCCCCAAAGTTTGAAATAAAATGTGTACCATTACCATCAATTAAAGATTCATAGTTGGCTAATGTATACACTTCAATAGTATAGGTCCCAGGAGTTAAACCTGCTAAAATATCTATTCCAGCTGCATTGGTTTGCCAATTTTGATCATTACTTGTACCAGCACAATAATTGAACGTACCAAGATCTGAATTATATAATATTTCAAGCTGACTGAAAGCAGGTGGCGTTGCGCCTTGATAAATTCTATAGTTTAATTCAGAATAACTAATGTTATGATCACCGCATTTATGTGTTAATTGTTGAGCACCATTTAAAATAAATGTATCTCCGCAATTAAATGGACCAAAAGTATTTCCCTGAAAATTAGGATTACCAGAATTAAACAGATTAAAGTACTGATTTCCAGATCCGAAATCTAGTATAATATTACTTTCATCAACTGATGATTCATTTTGTGCAAATGACAAATTAACTCCTACCAGAAGGAGCAAAACGCTAATAATTAAACGACATCCTTTCATCATTAATAACTTTTATACACAAGTTAACCTACAAGCACAGTCGTCTATCCTAAAATGGAAAAACCACCAAGACTGTAAATTTGCTCATTAAATTTGGGCTATTAATCAATGTAGGGATTATTAAAAGTACATCGAAACAGTGGTGTTCAACAATTTAATCGTTAAACTACCAAATTTAACTTTTAATGTTGATTTTCAGACATATAATACGTGAAAAACACATGATGGAATAACAATTTAGACCTTAGTAAGCTTCCAGCGACCTTTTCTAAACCAGATAATGGCTATGATTGAAATGAGAACTTCTGCCAGAACAATAGCCAGGAAAACACCCATTGGTCCGAAATCAAAACTGATGGCCATGAGATAGGCAAATGGTAATTGAAACAACCAAAAACAGATAAAATTAATAATGGTTGGTGTAATGGTATCTCCTGCACCATTAAAAGAATTGATGACCACCATTCCGTAAGCATAGAAAATATAGCCTGCAGCAATGACACGAAGACAAAGGCTTCCGTTTTCAACCACATTAGGCTCTTGTGTAAACCACGAAATGATCTCTGGTGCAAATACGAGATACGCAATGGATACTAAGCCCATAAAAATGGCACAATACTTTCCGGTTTTCCAAACAGATTGTTCGGCACGTCCAGGTTGCTGGGCACCCAGGTTTTGCCCAACCAAAGTGGCTGCCGCATTACTCATTCCCCATGCTGGCATAAAGGTAAACATCATCACACGAATAGCGATGGTATATCCAGCGAGCACTTCACTACCAAACTCACTCATGATTCGCATGAGAAATACCCATGAGGACGTTCCAATCAGGAATTGCCCAATACCACCTAAAGAGACTTTGATCAAGTTAAGCATCACAGCGACTCTCAGAACGACATCTTTGAATCCGACTTTAATTTTACTCCATCCATAGAATAACACTAGTAATTGAAAGAGCACTGCAGAACCTCTTCCGATTGTGGTTGCTATAGCAGCACCTTCCACGCCATATGCTGGAATAGGTCCGAAACCAAAAATAAACATCGGATCCAGAATAATGTTCAATCCATTAGAGAGGATCAAGGTCCACATGGCAATAGATGCATCACCTGCCCCTCTGAAAACTGCATTAATTAAGAACAGTAACATGATGGTTACATTTCCGCCGAGAAGCACCTGCGTGTAACCGTAACCTTCTTCTATCAAATCGGGTTCGCCTCCCATGAGATCTAATATTTCCTTCGGAAATAGGATACCAATAACACTAATAACTGCTGCAACAGCAATACCGAGGAAAATGACCTGTACAGCAGCTTGCGAAGCTCCTTCATTATCTTTTTCGCCAATACGACGCGCTACAATAGCAGTGGCTGCCATGCTGAGTCCGATAGCAACCGCATAAACCAATGTGATGACAGATTCGGTGAGACCAATAGTTGCTACAGCATTGACACTCACTTTAGACACATAGAAGATATCGACGACAGCGAAGATGGATTCCATGAGCATTTCGAGGATCATAGGAATAGACAACATAAAGACTGCTCGTCTGATGCTTCCGGAAGTAAATTCTTGTTCTTTACCAGAAACCGCAAGTTTGAGGTATGAGACAAATTGTTTGAATGATATGTTTGATTTTGACATGATTGTTGGCTGTAAAATAGACATGACAACGTGCGCGAAACTCGTTGTAATTTAGGTTATCACTGTGATGTGATATATTCTGAAGTGTGGACTTAAACAATCATAAGGCTGTAAAGATGCGATTTTCTTTTTAATTATCAAAAAAAATACTTTTTCATTCAGTTTTAATGATTACACAAAGCTCATTAGATATATATCCAACATCGTCAGAATCGCTGTTGGCATTATCATACGTAAAACACATTAAGCATAGCTGAAGCCTTGAAAGCTGTGTAATGTTTTACTTATAGTTACATTGACATTCAAGTCAATGGAAATACCTTAGACAGTAAAAGACTTTTTTGGTAGCTTTTTTAGTCTTTGAAAAAGTACTTCTAATATATTTCAATACTTTTTTCATTGATAAAAAAGTATTCAAAAAATCTAGCCTAAACTTTAAACCTTACCCAAATTAGCATTGAAAGCTAAACAAAAAGAACTCAACTTTACTATTTGTAAAGTCTCAGACAACTTTTTGTTTTTAACGCTTACTTCTACTTTTGGGTGCCAAGGTTTAAACTTAGGGCGTTTTATGCTATCGTGATTACTCAGGAAGTGAGTAAGATACATTTCCGACATCGTCGGAATCTGCTGTCGGCAGTATCATCAATAAAATACGTTAAAAATAGCTGAAGCCTTGGAAGCTATGTAGTGTTTTATTTATGGTTTCATTGACATTCAAGTCAATGAAAATACCTTCGACAGTGAAGGACTTTTTTAGTAGCTTTTTTAGTCCTTTAAAAAAGTACTTCTAATATATTTCAATACTTTTCGCATTAATAAAAAAGAAGATCATAACACTTCATCGAACTTAAATGTCAATAATCCTATTGTCCTCACATTTGTCTATAGAAACTATTGATTATCAAAACCTAATTACATATATTCGTGATGCTAATTAATTCAACCAACAATGTTTAAAGCTGCCTTATTTGATATGGACGGCGTTGTCGTAGACTCCGAGCCATTACACAATAAAGCCTACTACCAAATGTTTGACGATGTCAACATCGAAGTCTCAGACGAGCTCTATGCCTCATTCACGGGTCAGTCTACTTTAGAGATTTGCAAACAACTCATAGACCATTTTAAATTGCCTTTAGGTCCGCAAACCTTAGTCGATATCAAGCGTCATCATTTCAAGCATCTGTTTGATACCGATACGTCATTATCGCTTATTGATGGTGTGCATGAGCTTATCAAAGATTATCACAGTCATGGGATGACTTTGGTCCTCGCCTCTTCGGCATCGATGACCAATATCAATCGCGTGTTTGAACGCTTTGATCTGAATCAATATTTTGTGGCTAAAATCTCAGGTGCCGATTTAAAAGCATCTAAGCCTCACCCTGAAATTTTTGAAAAAGCTGCAGAACTGTCTGGTCATATCCCAAACGACTGCTTTGTGATTGAAGATTCTACGAACGGAATTGCTGCTGCAAAAGCTGCAGGATTATACTGTGTAGGCTTTGATAGTTTCCATAGTGAAGATCAGGATTATGACAAAGCCGATCTAGTGGTATCAGATTTTAAAGCGATTCATTATGAGCAATTAGAAGCGAAACTGGCGACTGCATAAGTAAGAAAATTTTTATACCTTTAAATACTTCTCTAAGGCAACTAGGTCATTGGTGAAGTTAATTTTGTTGACGAAAGTGATTTGTATAGTTGAGAATACAAAACACTTTACACATAGTATCACGAAATATACCCAACATTGGGTATGGTGTTTTGTGTGCTTTGCTATTAATTTTAGAACGTCAAAATATTAACTAAACCAACCTAAAATGAAATTTCGTTATTATTACTTCTTACTAATCTTGATTAGTTTAAACTTTTCTTATGCTCAGAAATCAGCACCAGTTGCTGGCGATGCAGCTGCACTAATCGATATTTTAAAAAAAGACTACAATAGTGTAAGTCCAGATAATAGAGCCGAAGAAATCATGAAAGACAGAGCTAAAGCTATGTCTATTTTTAACTCTTACATGGCTACTGATCTCGATGTAGACATCGACGACGCAAAGCTTATTTCTAAAAAAATCATTAAATCAAGTGGAGATGACATTCTAGACATTGACAATATGAATATGGCTAATATAAACACTAATGCTGGTGTATATGATGCTAAACTAAAAGCGTATGAAGAGCAAAAAAATAAACTTCAGGATATAAAATCGCTTAATATCTCAGGAAATGGAAGTACTATAAGCACCTTAGCGAGAGAATCAAATGCATTACATATAGCCAAGTCTGAATACCTGAAAGCCAGTTATTATAAAGATGTCAAAAACTTGGTTGCCTTACGGGTTAATTATGATGATAATAATTATATCAAATACTGTATTGAATTATTCATAAAAAAGTATGCGACTTTACAAAACAATGACATTGATACGTTTGCAGCACAGAATTATCAATCGTCCATTCAAAAAAGTTTACCATTTTTAGGAGGTGATCTCGCACTTGAGACCTTAATTGATGGTCTTAGTAGATTCCTTGCAAAACGCATCAAAGAAGAGCTAACAACTTATGTTGTAGATCAAATTAAGGATAATCTTAATAACCCAAAGCCTTCGAGTTACCTCAATGAGTTAATGGTATTATTACCAGTTACCACTGACTATATTAAAAGTTTTGAAGCCGATCAGGTTTTAAATTTTATTGACGAAATCAAACAATATATAGAAGGTGACTTAAATAATTTATTATCAAACGCAACACATCTTAAAAGTACACCTAGATTTCAGGCTATTCTCAAAAAACATCCAGATTTAGATTTTGCATTCGAAGCCTTAGAGATTTATCCAAACATATCAAAAATTAAGAATCCAATAGACTATTTCGATCTCATAGGTTCAAGTCGAAACATATCTCGATGGTCTGATGTTTCAGAATCCAATAATTTAAAATTCAATTTAGCCAATGGAATTAAACTTTCAAATATGCTTGCGCATAGCTTAACAATTACTGAGCAATCTGAAACGAGATTCGTATCAACTGACTTTATTAGTAATTATGGGTCTGAGCTTAATTTTTATTTATTATTCACTGGTTTTCTTAATCAGCAAAACATCAAATACTACGATATAAAATTTAAAAACGGAAAAACAACTACTTCTCTGGATTTTAGTAAAATAATGGATGTAATAAGTGCAACAACCCTTGATGCTACAGAGAAAAAAGCAAGGTTTTTATTTCAGGAGATCTCTCAAATCGCTATCAATGCAGAAAAAATACATAATGACGCTTTAGCTATTAAAAAAGCAAAAAACAATAGCGATAAAGTTGACATCAAAGATGTTCATGGTCTTATAAAAGGTATTCTTGAAATGGCTCTGGAAACTGTAAAAAGTGCTGATAAAATCTTAGATACAACGCAACCATTAAAGACTTTAGCTATCACACTACCAAAATCTCTTGAGGCATATACAAGTTCTTATTTCAAAATTGCAAATACTAGTAATGATATCGTTCTGGATATTCACACCAAGAAATTTAGCAGTGCAATTATTAAAGCAATAGAGCTTCCATCCTATTTCAACTATAATGGATTTGATGCTTCAAAAATTTACAATCTTCAGCAGCAACTTCTCAATGTGCAACAGTTTAATGTCATCCGAACAGCTTTGGTTGCCACAAAGATTCCTAAAAATAAAGATGAACGTCAAATTTTAGAAAGCAATCTATTATTTCTTAAAGCGGCTATTCAGAAAAAAAACAATGCTAATCTCAATACAATTATTACGAGTATTGATACTGCTATTGGTTTGGTTCAAACTAATGCATCTAATAAGGCGTATAAAGCGGCCAGAGATCAGGTAGTTAGTCAGTTAAAGACAAATTTCAAGGCAGCGCTTATTGAGTTCGCCTCAATAAATATTGATAATACAATTACCACACCACTTACAACTTATCTTAACAATACTATTAGTGACCCAACAGTTAGAACACAAATATCGAAAGTAACAAATACATTTATCGAAAGTCTTTTTTCAAAGGTTATCACTTCAGATACTATTTCATTTAATGAGCTTAAGGATGATGAGCAAGTAAAGGAAGCCACACGACAATTCAGAATGTACATCGAAGCTTATTTACCAGAATTAGTTGTAGACACCTTTAGAATTAAAGACCAGAACCTCATTAAGATCATCCATTTTATCAATGACATAGCCATTTCAGAAAATGATGAAGACGTAGAAGCGGCGATTTCAGCGTTTGCCTTACCTTCTGGAAGTTATGCCTTAAAGAAAAAACGAGGTGATTATATTGCTATAAATTCGTTTCCAGGACTTCTTACAGGTTTTGAACAACGCTCTATTAGTGATTTAGAATTTAACACTCTAGCATTTACTGCTCCTGTAGGTATTTACACCAAATTGAGCAATAAGCACAATCTGGGATTATTTGTTCCAATTATAGACATTGCTGCTCCTGTAAGGTTTAGGTTAGATGATGATAATACTACGAATACCTTACCTGAATTTAATTTTAAAAATATCATTGCACCTGGTCTTTATATCACTTGGTCGCCTCTTAAAGGCCCGTTCTCATTCAATTTTGGTGCGCAATATGGTCCAGAACTTGAAGTGATTGAAACCTTTACTGATCCTATGACAGGAGAAACCTCAACATCTGCAAAGACATTTGACGATTCCTTTCGAATTGGTATTGGTGTAACACTTGACATTCCTTTATTCAGCATATATAATAGACCTCGTAACTAATGAAATTATGTTGTTTATTCATAGCGATTCTTATATCGTTTAACTGGTGTTCAGCTCAAGATAAGCCGAGTGAACAACAAGTTAAACCGAAAGATTCTGTACAAATAATGAGTCAACAACTAAAAGATTCGACAGGTACTAGAGTCAATAAGTTAACAGATTCCTTAAAAGTAAAACTCAAAGCACAGGAGGAAAAAAACGAGTTGAAACAATTGAAACTGAACAGGTTTAATTTCTTTTCACCGCAGAAGGCTGTTCAAACCATTGAAGTGCCGCCTCCACCACCTCAGGCTATAGAAAAAGTAGAGCAAATAGAACTGTATCAGGAGAAACGGGTTGAAATTATTTTGGAGTCTATGTCGCAAGAGTTTCAACAAGAGTCTGTGATAGTTGATGAAGACTTTGAGGCCGAATACGAAAAAGCTATAATTGAAGACCTTGACAAGGAAGTCATTTACAATACAGAGCGACTCAGAGGTCCGTCACGTTACGACAGTCGTGTGGAAGTTAGAACCCTTAATCCAGACATCAAATGGCAACGCACAATTCTGAAGAAGAACAAGTCGGTAGCCATAATTGTAGAAAAAGAGAAATTAAGTCTTATCAACGAACAGTTTTATCAAATAGATATCTCTACTTCTTTAGAAAATTTTTATAATCTCTGCGGAAATGTGCCGTTCAAAAACCAGCCTGTTGTAGGTGTAGGAACCGCTTTTATTAGTGGATCAAATCAAATGACAACGGCAAAGCATGTCTTTCAGCGTAATTTGGAGCACTATGTAATTGTATTCGGTTTTGAACTGTTAAATAAAAATGGGATTGTAGAAGCTATCGTTCATAAAAAAAATGTGTACACACCAATTTCAAAAGTATATAATAACGACTATTACGATGTCACTACAGTAGCATTAGACCGTGAGCTTAACAGACCAGTATTGACTTGGGAAAACTCTAAATTATTAGATGATAGAACCGAAGTTTATATGATAGGTCATCCTAGTGGAATCCCAAAAAAAATAGCCTTAAACGCCGGGATTTTAGACAATTCAAATTCACACTATTTCTATACGACACTTGATAGCTTTCAGGGAAATTCGGGCTCACCAGTTTTTAACAGGCAAACTCATAATGTGATAGGCATTCTTGTATCGGGAGAATTAGACTATAAGTTTAACGGGAGTTGCAACGAAATTAATGTGTGTAAACTGCCCTATTGTGAAGGTGAAAAAGTAGTACGAATTGATAACATAATGAACTAATAATTAATTTTTAAATACATTTAATATGAGAATCAAATTAGCGTGGCTAGTTATATGTGCTTTAAGCACAGTAGTATCAGCTCAAAATTTAGACTGCAAACCAGATCCGTTAAATAGGACGCAGATACTTGATAATAATGATCCAAGTTCTTACACATGCTATATGGAAATGCGAAGAGGATGGACAAACACAACACTAGGAACGGGAATTTTAATTCATCCTAGAGTTGTTCTAACTGCTGGTCACAACACCGCATTTTTTATGTTTAGTAAATCTTTTCCATTTGTCTTTTCATCCGTGAAAAATGTCACATTGTATTTCGGCAGTACCGATGAGGACAACTATATCATTAAGCAGAATGTCAGACTTAAAAAAGGCAAAACAAAATTTTTTAGTGATGGGTATTGGTTATCTCCCAAAATAGAAGATGACTTTTCTATCATCATACTACCCGATGATTCTGTATATAGAGCATTAGGTGGTCATTTTATTGTAAAACCAATGACTTCTGAAACTGATATCGATGGTCCAATCAACATTACAGGATCACCTGGAGACAAGGATAAATTCCAAATTTGGACTGCTCATACTAATAATTTTGCTGTGAATGGTTCTAAATTATCATACGATATATTCACAGCTCCCAGAAATAGTGGATCACCAATTTGGTTTAAAAATGCTAACAATGAGTATCAAATTGCGGGTGTGCATTCTAGAGGGACAAAAGGTATAGGTTGTAATTCTGCTGTTTTTATTAATAAAAAAACTTATGATACGATTGTAGAGTGGTGTGCCACTGCAGGAATAGACTTTGAATAATAGTTTATCTTGATGAATTAATAATATAAACCAGTTCGGTTAACACACATTCAATAAAAACATCTAGCCTGAACTTTAAACCTTACCCAAATTACCATTGAAAGCTAAACAAAAAGAACTCAACTTTGCTCCTCGCAAAGTCTCAAACCCTTATTTGTTTTTGACGCTTTCTACTGCTTTTGGGTCCCAAGCTTTAAACTTAGGGCGAAGTGTAAGTTTTAATAAAATCGTAGTTATACTAATATCCTATTTATTTAATATCTGAGTAAGATACATGTCCGACAACGTCGGAATCCGCTGTCGGCAGTATAGGACTTTTTTGGTAGCTTTTTTGGTCCATCAAAAAAGTACAACTACATTTACAACAGTAAGACAAAGTCTCATCAACCCATGCCCAAACAAAACTCAATAGCAAACGACATCCAAAACCTCATTCAAGCCATTTTAAAAGCTTTGGGTTACAACACCAAACGGAAACGCACCTGGCATCAACATGTGGTGCCCTATCAGGACGGTTGGGCAGTTCGGAGAGAAGGTAACAAACGTATTACGTCTAAGCACCGAAAGCAGAGCACTGCGATTAATAAGGCTAAGGTATTAGCTAAGCGCTATAAGGCGGATGTGATTATTCATCGGGAAAGTGGTGGGATTCGAGATCGTATCAGTTATAAAGAATAATCATAGTTTAACTGCATGGCACACATTCTTAAAATAAAAATTTAGAAATCTATGTAGATTTACTACTAGAGCATTGAAAGTTTTCAAGATTCGACTCAATCAGAAAAATCACACTTCTTATTGTCAATATATAGTTTGTATTCTTCGAGATACTTTAGGGCAGCACTCCTCTAAATACTCTCTAATACTGATATAAATCATTTCATCCGCTTTTTAGTTTCGGTAACTTTAAAATTCAAAATTGGAAGTAAAAAGCTACATAATTTATGCCAGTGGTTTACGGTAAAAGGAAAAATAAACATCATAAAGCTTAACATATAAAACATCAGATTATGAAAACCAGAATTCTTATTGCGCTGATTGCTTTTTTTGGGAGTTTTCTAACTTCTGCACAAAACGTTTACAATATGTATCCTAATTATCAGCCAGGACCTGAAAACGTTATTTACAAACTTACACATGCTTACGACGGAACAACTAGAGGAGAAATTTCGCCTGTTATGCCTTTAGAAGTTAATGGTAAACATAGGCAAGGTTCTGTATTGAGTAAATGGCCAAATCACAATGATGCAGATATTGATTTGTATGAGATTAAAGTGGTTAACGAAGGTGTTTTATCCATTGTAGCAAATCCTATTGCATATAATGAAAAAGGAACCTTATCACTACGTATTTATGGCAATGATAATAGAACAGAGGACGGTTTAGTTCTTAAGAAACTCAGTATTAAAAGTTATGATAGCTATAGAAGAGATGACGGTTGGAATGTTACAGATAGTGCTTCTTTTTATGCTTATCCTGGTACTTATTATTTAGTAGTTGTTGGAAAATATGGTGAAGGCCAAGGTAAATATTTACCATTAACGTATCAAGTTGGTGTGATACAAGATCTTAATGTTAACAGTTATAGTGGAAATTTAGGAACAAACAGAGGCGCGTACAATCCTAATGTTAGTGCAGGCTATCCCATTGATTTAGGAATGACGGCATTAAATAATAATAGTATTAACGTTGTGAGTTCTTTAAATATTGAAACATGGATGCGTAGATCAGAAAACAATAGACTTGCAAAAAAATCTGCCTATACACATAATAACTCAAGAGATGTCTTATGGTTTACTCCTAGTGTCTCAGGGAAAGTGTATTTTCATCTCGAAGCATTTTCGTTAGATGCTATGGACGTTTGGCAAAGGGCTTGGCGGAAATTTAATACAAAAGATGTTTCAGAATACCCTTTATTTAAAGTATTGGTCATGCATAAAGGGGTAAAAACTTCGACATTGGTTGATTACAAATCAGATTTTAAAGGTCATATGGATGTTGTTGCTGGTGGAGAATACCAAGTAAGCATTAGTAGTAAGGGCAATCGTCCTGCGTATTACCGTATGTACATCAGTTATAGTGAAAAGATACCGCCTTTAACTATAGGTGCTAACAATACCTTTAATAATGACCAAAGTCCTGATGATATATATGAAAATGTGGATATTTTTGAAACTTCACCTGATGATAATAATCAAGATAATGGTAATATAAATGACCGCATTGAATTATTTGATGACTCACCTAACGACATAAGAAATAATGAACTTAGCGGTATTTGGGGCAATAATTATATTGCGTTTCAAATAGACAGTAACAATGCGAGTTTGTTCCAAACAACGGATATAAACTATTGGCAAAATTATAATATTGATAAAGGCAGTCTCATATTAAAAAATATTCAAAAAGCAGGGAACAATAAGTGGCGATGTGAAGTCATGTGGCTATTCCCAAATACATCATATGTACTATGGATGTCAGGAATTATTGAAATGAGTAGCGATGGAAACTCCATTACTATTATCAAAAAGAATCCATGCGATGGAAGTCTTGCATATCAAACGTTAAATAGACGGATTAATTAGGACACTGAAGGCTCTTTTTAAAATCGAACTTCAATCGGGTCAAATAGAAAACCTTACTATGTAAAAGATTAACTCCTTAGCCGCAGGAAGGCTCAACAAATCACGGAGTTAAAACTATAAGAAGCGACAACTACCAGCCGCCTCCACCGCCTCCGCCTCCGCCGCCACCAGAGAATCCGCCGCCGCCAGAACCACTACCACTACTCGATGGTGGTGTTGCAGACCTGCTAATAGAATTAGATAATGACGAATTTAAGGTATGGTTAAAGGTTGAGAAGTTGGTCACACGACCATCGTACCATGTTGGCTGATAACTTTGGTCAACCATAGCTGTGTTGATGAGCTTCTGAAATTTTTCGCCCCAGACATCTTCAGCTCCCAATACAATAGCATAAGGTAAGAGCTTTTCAAAAATTTCTGGTGTCAAATCTGGCGGATTAAAATGTGCTATTTGCTTATCCTCGGCAGCACTCATGTACATTTTAAAGCCTTCAATCAATGATTTAAGTTTCAACTTTTCTAAACTAGGTTTTCTGATTAAATATTGATAGATCAAAAAGCAAATAATATTAATCACCAAAAACACACCGAATATCAAGCCATCATTATCGCCTTCAAAGTATCGTGAAGCAAGTATAACAAATGACACAACATATGCCACTATAGTAAACAATGGAATTAACCAAAATTTGTAATTAAAGCCTTCATAAATTAATCCGTGATGCTGTTGTTTTAGTGAGCTTCTAAATGCTGTAACAGCACTTAGTATTTTAGAATCGTATTTCCCATTTAAGGTGATTTGGTCTTCGTCAGAGAATAACTTCGAGAACAGTACGCGCTCTTCGTTATTAAGCATCCCTGTATCTTCCTTTAATTTATGAATGATAAACGTTTGACTTTTAAACAAGCCAAACACATAGTCTTGTGTTTCTTCTTTAATTTTAAGATAGCCTTTTACAGCTAAATTTAAAATCGTGCCTGTAATTAAGTCGCCATGATAGCGCTGTTTATCTAACATCCCTATAGAAGCAGGTGTCATTTGACGTGGCACTTCAAACTGTGGAATCACGGTTGGCTTTGGTGGATCGATACCAAATCTCAACCAGGTGTATCCGTAATACAGCAAGAGTAATAAACTAATACATGAGCTTAAAATGAGCGCTCCAAACTTTTGAAAAAATGTTGGCGGCGGAGGTGGTGGCGGTTGGTTCACGCTCCCTTTACCAAACCCTACCGCAACAGTTAAGTTTTCGCCAGCCCTTAAATCATTAGCACTAAAACGTATGCTATTCTCAGATAGTAATGTTGCACTACAGTTGGTACTACTGCTACCATAGCGTCCTGTATAACACGCATTTTGTATAATGTGACCTGTTGATGGCAATGTGATGTTACAGGACACCTCACCAAACGCTAAGTCCCAATCAAACCCATTGACATTCCAGTAGAGTTCATCATAGGTTTCAAAAAAGCGAATTTGTCGACTCATGCTATACGTAATGGTATAGTCATAGGTCCCTTCAGTTAAAAACACATCCTTATCACCTACATAGATGGTGGTAGTCCCACTGCCTCTCTCGGTGTGATAGTTTGATGCACTACCATCTCTTTCTACAGAAAGAATTTTAAAATCGTGTCTTAGCTTGTTACCAGCACTATCCACACTTACCGTTGGGAGAGTTCGAGTAATGCCTCTTTTAAAAATAGTGCCATTGGCATAAATTTTAATCGACTCTTTTACCGTAATGGCACTTGAGGTATCGACTACAATAGCTGAATGAAAAGACAGCACGCTTTCACTTTGCGAAAACAAAGCATAAGAGTTGCTAACCAGGAGTATGATGCATAAAAGTTTCTGCAACGCTTAGAATTTTACTTGTGGATTTTCTCGTTCTTCAGAACTCTCAATTTCAAAAAATTCGGCTGTCTTAAAGTTGGTCATCCCAGCAATAATATTTGAAGGAAACGAATCAATTAAAATATTATAATCGCGTGTGGTGCCATTATAGTAACGTCTGGATTTTTCAATATCACCTTCAATCACCGATAATTCGTTTTGCAGATTTAAGAAATTTTCGTTGGCTTTGAGCTCAGGATATTGCTCAGCCACAGCATATAGGTTAATCAACGCCTTGTTTAACTGATTTTCAGCAGCTTGTTGTTCATTAACAGTAGTTGCATTTTGAGCTTGGCTTCTCGCTTTAGTCACATTCTCAAAAGTATCTTTTTCGTGTTTGGCGTAGCCTTTTACAGTTTCTACGAGGTTGGGAATTAAATTATAACGTTTTTTTAATTGCACGTCAATACCACTCCAGGCTTCACTGACTAGGGTCTTTAATTTTACCAATCTGTTATAAATGCCAACACCGTAAAATGCGGCTAACACTAGAAGACCAATTAATACATACAATGCTTTCATAATCACTTATTTTAATATGAACTAAAGGTATTGAAAAATTAGTAAAATGATATCATGCCAATGTAATTATTCATCGTGAAAGCGGTGAGATTTGGGATTGGGTGAGTTATAGAGATTTATGTAGGTTTTCAATGTTATAAATTAGATTTAATCTTTTTTGCATTGATCAAAAAAGATTCAAAAAAATCTAGGCTGCACTTTTAGTTCTTGAAAACCTGTCAACAAGGTTTATCATGCGCATGGCAATCGCTGCGCTAGGCCATGCTCCTCTGCCCTCCACTTACCTTGCCTTGATGTTACTACAAACCAAAAACGGATACCACCTGTAAAATGAAAGTCAAATGCTATACTACCAATGTCATTATTCATCATGAAAGCGGTGGGATTTGGTATTGGATGAGTTATAGAGATTTATTTAGGTTGTCAATGTTATAAATTAGATTTAATCTTTTTTGCATTGATCAAAAAAGATTCAAAAAAATCTAGGCTACATTTTTAGTTCTTGAAAACCTGTCAACAAGGTTTATCATGCGCATGGCAATCGCTGCGCTAGGCCATGCTCCTCTGCCCTACACTTACCTTGCCTTGGTTTTACTACGAACCAAAACTGATGCCACCAATAAAATAAAATGTATACCAAGCGCTATAACTCTGATGTCATTATTCATCGTGAAAGCGGTGGGATTTGGGATTGTATAAGTGATGGCAACGACTAGCTTGATACAGCAAGGTCTAGCCTTACTATTTTTACTGTAAAATCCCTTGCCCACTCCAAGGCTTTTTTTATCTTTAAACTCTCCCTTTTAGATTAATATCAATAGCACTTGATATAGACTTTTGTGAACGAAAAACAAACCAGAAAACAAATTATAGATAAAAATCTGCTTTCAGCGGGCTGGAATATCAGTGACCAAACTCAAGTGGTCATTGAGTCGACTTTGGGCTCTAATTCATTAAATGAACCAGAAAAAGACTACTCAATTCAATTCAATGATTATGTTCTTTTAGGCAAAGACGGTAAACCATTGGCTGTTGTTGAGGCAAAGAGAACATCCAAAGATGCAGAATTAGGCAGAGAGCAAGCTAAACAATACTGCCTAAATATTGAGCAAGAAACTGGAACCCTACCATTTTGTTTTTATACCAATGGACACGAAACGTATTTCTGGGATTTAGGAAACTATCCACCAAAGAAAGTAATAGGATTCCCAACACGCGATGATTTAGAACGCTATAAATTTATTCGTAAGAATAGAAAGAAGCTTGCACAAGAATTAATTAACGTAGACATCGCTGGTCGAGATTATCAAATACAAGCCATTCGTTCAGTAATGGAAGGCATGGAAAAGAAACGCCAAAAGTTTCTTTTGGTTATGGCAACAGGTACAGGAAAAACGAGAACTTGTATAGCGTTAGTCGATGGACTAATGCGAGCAGGTTGGGCTGAGCGTGTCTTGTTTTTAGTAGATAGGATTGCATTACGGAATCAAGCCTTGGATGCTTTCAAAGAACATTTGCCTAACGAACCTCGTTGGCCAAAAGTTGGTGAGAAAAGTATCGCGACAGATAGACGTATTTATATATCTACCTATCCAACTATGTTGAATATTATTAGAGATGACATCGATACATTATCACCTCACTTTTTTGATTTAATTGTTGTTGACGAATCGCATCGTTCCATATACAATACCTATCAAGAAGTACTAAATTATTTTAATACAACTACTCTAGGTTTAACGGCAACTCCAACCGATGTTATCGACCATAATACGTTTAAGTTATTTAACTGTGATGATGGTTTACCTACGTTTGCCTATTCCTATGAAGAAGCTGTAAATAATATTCCGCCATATCTATGCAATTTTCAGGTGATGAAACTGCAAACGAAATTTCAATCTGAAGGAATTAGCAAACGGACTATAAGTCTAGAAGACCAAAAACGCCTAATTCTTGAAGGGAAAGAAGTTGCTGAAATAAATTTTGAAGGTACGGAACTCGAAAAAGCGGTCGTCAATAAAGGTACTAATGTTACCATTGTAAAACAATTTATGGAAGAGTGCATCAAAGACCCAAATGGTGTGCTTCCTGGTAAGACGATTTTCTTTTGTTCTACGATAAGCCATGCAAGGCGAATTGAAAAAATATTTGACGCTTTATATCCTGAATATACTGGCGAATTAGCTAAAGTCATGGTTTCTGATGACCCAAGGGTTTATGGTAAAGGAGGCTTATTACATCAATTTACCAATAATGATATGCCTAGAGTGGCAATAAGTGTTGATATGCTCGATACTGGTATCGATGTGCGTGAGCTAGTGAATTTGGTATTTGCAAAACCTGTCTATTCTTATACTAAGTTTTGGCAAATGATAGGGCGAGGCACTCGTCTTTTAGAGCCTGCCAAAATGAAGCCTTGGTGTCCAGAAAAAGATGTGTTTTTAATTTTAGATTGTTGGGACAATTTTGAATATTTTAAACTCAACCCAAAAGGTAAAGAACTAAAAGCTCAAATTCCATTACCTGTACGTTATTTTGGTCTAAGACTCGATAAAATCGAACTCGCGCTAGAACTGGATAAAAAAGATATTGCTCTTAAAGAGATTAATATACTTAATGAGCAATTAGCGACATTACCAAAGCAATCTGTAGTAATTCAAGATGCTCAATCTGATTTGGCTAAACTTAAAACCAAAGATTTTTGGAATAACTTTGGCCTAGAGCAAATTGAATTTTTACGTTATCAGATTCAACCCTTATTTAGAACTGTATCTCAATCCGATTTTAAAGCCATGCGCTTTAGAAAAGATGTTCTGGAAACATCTGTAGCACATATGACAGAAGAAGCCGAGCAATTTGATGCACTCAAAGAAAACATTAAAACCTTAGTAGAAGAACTACCTTTGTCTATCAATAGTGTTTCCAAGCATAAACCATTCATCAATAAAGTGCTGAGCAATCATTACTGGAGTGTTATTGATGATGTCGGATTTGATGAATTAGCAGATACCATTGCACCTTTAATTCATTTTAGGGAAACCAAAAAGACAGGGCAATCGTCAAGCTTTGATTTTAAGGATATCTTACTGACAAAGGAGTTTGTGGAGTTCGGTCCAGCAAATGAAGCTGTAAGCATTTCTAAGTATCGTGAAATGGTAGAACAGCGCATCAATGAATTGACAAAACGGAATCCTATTCTACAAAAACTTAAAGTAGGACAAAGCATTACAATCGAGGAAGCAGAGCTATTGGCAGAAGAGCTCTACGAAGAAGATCCTCACATTACTGAAACCTTATTACGCAAGGTTTACAATCATCAAAAGGCAACCTTAGTACAATTTGTAAAACATGTTTTAGGTATTGAAATTCTGGAACGATTTGATGATCAAGTGAGTAAAGCCGTGCAGCAATTTATTGCAGAACACAATACTTTAAGCACACATCAAATTGAGTTTTTGCATTTACTACGAGATTACATTATAGAAAAAGGTACTATTGAAAAGCGTAATTTAATAGAAGCGCCTTTTACTATCATTCACCCAAAAGGGATACGTGGTGTATTTTCACCAAATGATATCAAGGAAATATTAGTGCTAACTAAAAAAATTGTCGCATAATTATGATAAAAGATATCAGATACAAATTGATTGAACTTGCAAGACAAAAAACGACTTGGACATATTCTCAATTAAATGAGCAATTAGAACTTGGGCTAAATTTCAATAATGTTTTAGATAGAGATTTAATTGGTGAATGGTTAGGTGAAGTTTCAGTTCATGAATATAGTAAAGGAAGACCTTTGCTTAGTGCCTTAATTACTCATAAACTTGGAAAGCGAGAACAAGGTGATGGCTTTTATAAACTTTGTGAGAATTTGTTAGGCAAAGATTGGGAAGATTTAAAGGCAGATAAAAACTGGGAGAATAAAATGATAGCAGACTGCTATACATTTTGGTTAGAACTAGATAATTATAAAAAGTATAAAAACGATTACTAAACTATTACAATGAGCTTAATAAGCAGTAACCCACAAATAGCATCAAAAATTAATGACCTCTGGAACAAATTCTGGTCTGGTGGTATATCTAATCCACTGACAGCCATAGAGCAGATTACCTATCTGCTTTTTATGAAAAAGCTAGATGAGAATGATTTGAAGAAGCAATCTGATGCTGAATTTACCGGTGATGATTATGTTTCAATATTTCACGGTGTATTCTATGCAACAAAGCAAGACGAAGAAAAGCAACAAAATGGTGTTGATAAACAAAGTTTAAGATGGAGTTCATTCATACGTAAACCAGCAGATGAAATGCTGCAACATGTTCAACGATTTGTATTTCCTTTTATACAGAGATTAGATTCAAATGAGTCTCCATTTGTTAAGCATATGGCGAATGCTGTATTCATAATCCCTAAACCGTCTCTACTTGTTGAAGCCGTAAAAAGTATAGATAGTATTTTCAAAGAAATGGAAAAGGATGCTCAGGAAAAAGGGCACGATTTCCAAGACATACAAGGTGATGTCTATGAAATGCTACTAAGCGAAATCGCTTCTGCTGGTAAAAATGGACAATTCCGTACACCTAGACATATCATCAAATTGTTGGTAGATATGGTAAATCCGCAATTAGGGCAACGCATTGTAGACCCAGCTTGTGGTACAGGTGGATTTTTGTTAGGAGCCTATCATCATTTAATTACCAATTTAAATAAGGACAACTCTAATGTAGAACCCGATGAAGATGGGTTTAGATTAACGGGAAGAAGTTCTAAACTTACAGAAGACGTTAAGGAAATTCTCGGTAAAAGTTTGCAGGGTTATGACATTGACCAAACCATGGTGCGTTTAGGTTTAATGAACCTCATGATGCATGGTATAGACAGCCCACAAATAGACTATAAGGACACCTTGAGTAAAAGCTATCACGAAACCAGTGAATATGATGTGGTGTTGGCAAATCCACCTTTTACAGGTAATATAGACAAAGGAGACATTAATGAAGAACTCACCTTAAGGACCACTAAAACCGAACTATTGTTTATAGAGCGTATTTACAACATGCTAAAAATGGGAGGAACAGCAGGTATTGTAATCCCTCAAGGTGTGTTGTTTGGTTCTGGTCGTGCCTTTGTAGACGCACGAAAAATAATGATAGAAAAATCACAGTTAAAGGCTGTGGTCACTTTGCCGAGTGGCGTTTTTAAACCGTATGCAGGTGTAAGTACAGCTATTTTAATATTTACCAAAGGTGGTGAAACCGACAAGGTGTGGTTTTACGATATGGAAAGTGATGGCTACACTCTAGATGATAAGCGTAACAAACTGACAACAAAAGATAATAAGAATGATTTTGGAGACATCCAAGACATACTTATTAAGTATAAAAGTAAAAAACCGGATAGCGAAAACGACCGAAAGCGCAAATACTTTACCGTGCTTAAAAAGGAAATTGTAGATGAAAAATACGATTTAAGTTTTTCGCGCTATAAGGAAGAAGTTTTTGAGGAAATAGAATATGAAAAATCAGAGGTGATTTTAGCCAAGCTATTAGGAGGTAAAGACGAAAACGATAATGAAATAAAAGGTTTGGAAAAAGAGATTTCTGAAAAGTTAAAGGAGTTAAAAGAGTTGTTTTAATGGCTGAATTTAATTGGAAAAAGGTTGAAGACTTTGCTGATGTAATCACCGGTGGAACACCATCAAGAAGAGTAAAGGAGTATTGGGATGATGGAACAATTCCTTGGTTGAATTCAGGTGAACTTAATCAAGACATCATTACCTACACACGTAATTATATAACAGAAAAAGGTCTTAAAAATAGTTCTGCGAGACTTATGCCAGCTGATAGTGTGCTTATTGCATTAACTGGCAGTACAACAGGGAAAAGCGCATACTTAACATTTGAGGCTTGCGCAAATCAGTCAGTAACAGGTATTTTACCTTCAGTTAACCACGACTCTCAATATTTATATCAATTTTTCAAAACTCAAAAGGAGGCTATTTTTAGAAAAGCTTGGGGAGGAGCACAACCGCATATCAGTCAGAAGTTTGTGAAGGAATATAAAGTTCCTTTACCATCTCTGGATGAACAAAAACGCATTGCCAAGGTATTAAGTGATTGTGAAGCTTTAATAGCCAAACGTAAAGAAAGTATTGCACTTTTAGATGAGCTCTTAAAATCTACTTTTTTAGAGATGTTTGGGGATCCTGTTAGGAATGAAAAGGGTTGGGATTTAAAAACTATAGAAGAATTTTCTAAAAAGGAAAAGCATTCAATTAAAAGAGGTCCATTTGGAGGAGCTTTAAAAAAGGAAATATTTGTTAATGATGGATACTTGGTGTATGAACAATATCATGCATTAAATAATGACTTTACCTTTGCTAGATATTATATAGATGAAAAAAAATATAAAGAGTTAGAGGCTTTTTCTATTAAGCCTGGTGATATTATTATTAGTTGTTCTGGAGTAAATTTGGGTAGGTTAGCGATAATTCCTGACAATTCTAAAAAAGGTATAATTAATCAAGCCTTACTTAAAGTTACTCTTAATCAAAAATTAATGTCAAACATCATGTTTGTACATATATTCACTAATCCACATTTTAAACAAAAGTTTTTTGGAAATGTTCGAGGAAGCGGTGTTCCAAATTTTCCACCAATGTCTTCCTTTAAGAGATTTAAATTTATTTGTCCACCAAAAGAACTTCAAAATAAATTTGTCGGAATAGTCGATAAAATTGAAAACATCAAACATCTCTACCAAACCCATTTACAAGAATTAGAAAACTTATACGGTAGTTTAAGCCAAAAAGCTTTTAAAGGAGAGCTGGATGTGAGTAAGGTAGATATTTTTAATTATCCTGATAAATCACAATCTACGAATTATACAACTACAGTAAAAGAAACACAAGATAATCATACAAGCAAGCTGGACTCATTGAATGTTGAAATGATTTTAGATAAAATCATAAAAAACGATATTAAAAAAGAACTATTTGGTTTAAATGAAATTGAAGAAATCTTAAGGCTGAAAAAAATCAATATTAATAATAGCTTAATAAAAGATTTTTTAAGAAAATCTATGTCAGATAATTCAATAGAACAAAAATATAGTGGAGAAACTCGTTCTGTACTATTTAAAATCAAGAAATGAAATTAAAGAAGTTAAAACTACTTTCTAAATTTAGAGGCCTTCCAAAGGGTTACGAAATTAATTTTTCTAATCATAAGAATGACGAATTAGCCATTAACCCAATTTGTTTTATTGGGCTAAATGGATCAGGCAAATCCAATTTATTAGAGTTAATATCAGAAGTATTCTATTACTTAGAAAACTTCAATAGAGCTTCGACAAAAGAATTAGGAAGGTTAAAAACTAGTTTTGGATTTGAAATAGAATATTCGCAATCAAAAATTACATTGTACGAGAATGGTTTTTACTTATCAGATTTGGCTAAAGAATTAATCGATGATAAAGATGTCATAAAAATAGTATCAATTAATAAGAAACCCGATGAATTACCAGAGTTTAAAGTAAGCTTTGATGCCAATAAGAGAAAAATTAAATTAGAAGACGAGGCACAAATTTTTGCAGTATTACCTAGGTATGTTTTAGGATATTCATCAGGTATGAATGAACTATTGAGCAATCCATTTATAAAAATGGATTTCGATTACCTTAAAGAAATAAACCAAAAAACAACTGAAGCCAAAAGATCTACACTCGAAATAAACAGATTGTTTTATCTTAATTATAATTCAAGTAAATTGGTGACTATTTGTAACTTAATTTTTGACCTTGAAAATATTAAATCTTTTAAGGACGAATTGCAAATCAAAAAACTAAATTCATTTTCAATTAATATTAAACAAGAGAAAACAAAAGACAATAGAGATTATTTCCCTTCAGAATTAAATTTAGCAATTAATACCTTTCAGAGTCTAGACCCTTTTTTTGACAAAAAAGAAAAGACAAGTCTAAAGTATAAAGATATAGTAGAATATCATTTCAATTTCACCTTGAATAGTGCTGTAATTGAAGGTTTTAAGAATGAGTTTAAGACACCCATTAATCTGTTTAGAATCCTATATAATTTCCAGATTTTAAACCTTGATTTAGTTGGAAGAAAAACAGTAAATAGAATTAAAAACACATCTGCAAAATCTAAAAATAATTTATCAGATTTAATTCCAAAAAAAGAAAAGGATCAATTAGTTTTCTCGATAGACAGTATAGCCTTAAAAAAAGAAAAAGTAAAGGATTCTGTTTATTTTAAACAATTGTCTGATGGTGAACATCAAATGCTTCAGGTCCTTGGCAGTATAGCTCTATTTAACAACAAGAGTACTTTATTTTTATTAGATGAACCTACTACACATTTTAATCCAGAATGGCGTTCTAAATTTATTTATTTAATGAATCAAAGTGTTGGTGAAGATGAACGAGAACAAGAGGTTTTACTTACTACCCACTCACCATTTATTGTGTCAGACTCTAAAAAAGAGAATGTAATAAGAACAATTAATGGCAATAAAAAAACATTCGAATATCCATCGGAAGAAACTTATGGAGCATCAGTAAGAATTTTATTAAGTAAATTATTCAATCAAAAGAAAAGTATAGGTGAGTTTTCATACGGTGACTTGTTCAAGCTCTATGAAAAGGTAAATTCTATTAAAAATGAAGAAGATATACAATTTATAAAAGATGAATCCTTAAAGTTTGGTGATTCCCCTGAAAAAATAATGCTATTCCATTTGCTTTCTCAAAAAATAAAATCTTTTTAGTTTATGAGGCAACAATTTGTTTTCAAATCATCAAAATTAGATGATTTAAATAATCAATTAATATTTTTCTTTGAAGCTATTTACTTTCAAAGCTTAACTGCAGATGTTGCTTGGAATGATAATTTTATCCACTATAAATTAAAACCAATTTATGATAAGTGTACTAAATTAAGAACTCTTTTAAAAGCAGTTCATTCAAACTTTGTACTTTCTTCAAGTAATAACAAATTAAAAGTATATAATGCTGCATTAAATAGCTCAAATATAGAAGCTATTTGTAATACAACTATTAATAGTTTAAACAAGAAAGACTTAAGCCAGAACGTTGGAAATGCAATACATGATTTATATAAATACATGTATTATCAACTTCCTCAAACAAAGATATTTAAAAGTATTTATGGAGAGTTAATAGACCATTATAAGGCTTTAAAAAACGCCACGAGAATTAAAATGTGTCCTTTTTGCGGTTTAGAGCCAATAAAACCACTTAAATCAAAGGTTAAACAAACGTATGATCATTACTTAGCTCTATCTGAATACCCATTTCATGGCATTTGTACAAAAAATTATGTGCCTACGTGTAGGACTTGCAATGAAGACTATAAGCATAGCAAAGATTCACATTATTTAAACCCGCAAAGAACAATTAGAAGAAAACTATTTTATCCATACGGAACATATAATTACCAAGTAACTTTAAATCTTCTAAATATAAGTTTGGATAACACTAATTTAAAAATAAATAATTGTAATGTTTCTGTTAATTGCAGTGATTCAACTTTACAGAACGAAGTTAATTCCTGGATAGATATTTATGAAATAAATACACGATACAAAAATATAATTGAAGATGATTCTGATAATTGGTATGTGGAATTTTTTGATTTTCTAACACTAAAAGTAAATGATGGAACCTATGTGAGCACACCTCTTACATATAATGATTATTTAGATTCATTATCTGTTCAGGAGTCTACCAATAATTCTTTTTTGAAAAAGTCATATTTTGAAAATATTAGACCGTTAACCACAGTTTTTAATTAACTATGACCGTAAAACCACAAACCATACAAATATTTTTACCAGACGGTTCACCAACCAGTATTCGTGAAGCTGAGTTAACTAACCGATTAGTCAAAGCAATATTATTTCCAAGAAATAAAATGCAAGAAGCCGCCAAACGTGAGTTGGTAAATTTTACTGGAGTATATTTTTTATTTGGCACTAATGAAGATAGTACAAAATCAAAAGTCTATATCGGTGAAGGTGAAGATTGTTTTAAACGCATCCAATCTCACAATCGTAATAAAGATTTTTGGACACATTGCATTATTATATCCACAAAAACGGACGAGTACACCAAAACAGATGGGAAATATTTAGAACACCATTGTCTTCATAAAGCTCAAGAAATAGGTCGATATGAAATTGATAATGATACGGGATCTAAAAAACCTTCAATTTCAGAAAGTAGAGAATACGATTTACTAGATAATTTTGAAACAGCTAAAATTTTATTGGCAACCCTTGGTTACCCTATTTTTGAGGAAAAACGAAAGGCGAAAAGCAACAAAGAAATCTTTTACTGTAAAAGCAAAGATGCTGAAGCACAAGGAGAACTCATCGATGATGGTTTTCTGGTTCATCAGGGTGGGAAATGTAAAATTAATGAAGCTAAAGGTCTTGGTACTTGGGTTTCTAGATTAAGAAAGCAGTTATTAGAAGATTCAATTTTAAAAGAAGAAAATGGAGCCTATGTTTTTCAATCAGATTATATATTTAATTCATTAAGTGCTGCTGCTGCAACTATCCTCGCGAGATCTGCTAATGGTTGGACATCTTGGAAAGATAAAAATGGAAAAACCTTAGATGAGTTAAAAAGAAAATAAATCGCTTATATTATAATTCAAACCCAAATCACTCCATAACCTCTCGATCTCCCTCAATAGACACCGCAGGTGTAACGCCAATATCTGCTGCCACCACCACACGTAATTGATACACCACAGACGGCTGGTAGGCTGCGCCTAAACCTTGCCATAAGACCGATTGCCCTTCTAAGGTTTGGGAATAAGCTTCTGTTGTGATACGCTCGATGTGCTTTGGGAGGTTGACATAGGTTTGCTGACTAAAGACTTCATGGCTTTCAAACCAGGCCATAGCCTCCTCTAGATACCTGATCCCCTCGTCATAGGAGAGTTCAGGATTTGCAGAGATCAGTACGAAAAGTTTTTTGTGCGTTGGTGTACTACTCCCAGAACGTTGCCTACTGATAGCCACATGTTGGGTATGCTCTGCGTCAATATTAACTAAAGATAAGCGCAATGGTGTTTTGCTGGTTGTTGACGTGACGCCTGCAATACTAATCATAGCATCTCTGGACTTAAATGTGTGTTTTAAAGCTGTATCTAAAGTGAGATGAATAAAACGAAGCGTGTCTAATAGCATACCTGTGGTTTAATAATGAACATATCTGTGTTGTGTTGATCTTTCAGATGATGAGCACACGCCTCACCTATCATTTCGGTCGACTTTATCGTAAGCACGAATTAACCAAATGGCCCAAAGCACGACGCAAACGGACACAAAAATCGAGAAATATAATACGATGTCGTTAGCGTCCATTTTTGATTTGTTTTAAAAAGATCACAATGCCTATAAGCGTTGGTGCCCAAAGTCCTACAAAAATCCCATGGAGCTCGTCTCCTGAGAGGAATAAATATTCGGCTACTACAATGATCAATGCACACATGGTGAGCATAAAGAGATTGGAAGGGCCTAATTTTTTAATAAAATTCATTAATTGCTGATTGGTTATTCCTCTAAGGTAGAAAAAAAATTAACATCGTCTTAACTTTCACCACAATTAAATGCGCTTTATCTTTGCATAAAGCTCAAACGCTATGTCTACAGACAAAAAACCAGATCAGGTCGTCTTTGACGAGAACACCCAACGCTACGATGCAGCATTAAAACCTTATGCGACTAATGTTGGTGCGCCTGCGATTCAAACCTCTGGTAATTCGACCTGGAAAAACCGAAATATCCATAGGGCCAATCAGCAGATACAAGCGAAATACTTAGAGCTCAAAGCCGAGTATGAGAAAATGATGGAAGCGCTGGAATACAATAATCTGGTCTATAATTCGCGCTATAACTTCGAGCCTATTGTTGGTGAGACCTATCACCTCTATCGTGATAAAAACGAAAAACCGTTCTTGTCGATTATTGCGCCTTCCGACTGCAACTTTGATTTTATTGGGAGCTTTGCATTGAATAGTGAGTTTGTGTGGAGGAAAGTGGAGAATTAACTTTTATTATATTCTTTTTTCCATTGATGAAAAGAAGAACTTCATTATAAGTTATCCTATTTTTAAAGACTGAAGTTTAAACTTAGGGTGTTTTATACCATCATGACTACTCAGAAAGTGAGTAAGATACATTTCCGACATCGTCGGAATCTGCTATTGGTAGTAACTCTTACTTTATAATTTGACTTCCCAAAACCGACCTTAAGATTTGGCAGGCGAGTTGTTTCAATTCTTTTTTCCATTGATGAAAAAAGAACCAAAAAAATCTAGCCTGAACTTTAAACCTTACCCAAATTAGTATTGAAAGCTAAACAAAAAGAACTCAACTTTGCTACACGCAAAGTCTCAAACAGCTTTTTGTTTTTAACGCTTCCTGCTACTTTTGGGTCCCAAGCTTTAAACTTAGGGCGCTGTAAAAGTCATTTGATTGATTTCCGACATCGTCGGAATCTGCTGTCGGCAGTATAATAAGTAAAATACGTTAAGAATAGCTGAAGCCTTGGAAGCTATTTAGTGTTTTACTTATGGTTTCATTGACGCTCAAGTCAATGAAAATACCTTCGACAGTAAAAGGGTTTTTGGTTCGTTTTTGACCTCTCAAAAATGAACATAAAGTTTATTATAATACTTTTTTCATTGATAAAAAAGTATTCAAAAAATCTAGCCTGAACTTTAAACCTTACCCAAATTAGCATTGAAAGCTAAACAAAAAGAACTCGACTTTGCTCCTCGCAAAGTCTTAAACAGCTTTTTGTTTTTAACGCTTCCTTCTGCTTTTGGGTCCCAAGGTTTAAACTTAGGGCGTTGTAGACTATTATGATTATTAAAATGAGTAAGATACATTTCCGACATCGTCGGAATCTGCTGTCGGCAGTATAATAAGTAAAACACGTTAAGAATAGCTGAAGCCTTGGAAGCTATTTAGTGTTTTACTTATGGTTTCATTGACGCTCAAGTCAATGAAAATACCTTCGACAGTAAAAGAGTTTTTGGTTCGTTTTTGCTCTGTCAAAAATGAACAAACACTATTTGAATTTAATAGCATAACATCTATATTTGAGATATAACTCTGCTATTAATCAACATACAATGACCTTTGAACTAGCTCGCGTGATTATCGATTTCGGATTGGTTGTTCTGATATGGATGGTCCAACTCATTATATATCCCAGCTTTTTGTATTACACAGATAAAGCGCTGGTGAGTTGGCACAAACGTTATACCTTTAATGTATCACTTATTGTGATTCCGTTAATGACCTCGCAACTCGGACTCTATATTTATCAGGTACTGGGATCTCAAACGGTGTTTACTGTCTCCGGACTCAGTATAACAATCATCGCCTGGATGTCGACCTTTGTGCTTTTTGTGCCTTTACATCAGCAAATTGCCAACAGGCAACACACCGAGTTCATGCTGAAACAATTGGTCTTAAGAAATTGGCTCCGAACATTACTATGGACAGGTTTGTTTATTTGGAGTCTTAATGATTATCTGACTTAAGTACTACACTGACTTAGATCTTAAGAGTTCATTTTGTTCTTCCATAAGATCATTAAGTTTTGATAATAACTCAATATCTTTTGGCGTCACTACCACTTCATTTTTAGGATCCTGAGCTTTACTGCGCAGTCGATTCATTGCCTTAACCACCAGAAATACTGTTAGACCAATAATTATAAAGTCCAGAAAAGTTTCAAACAACACACCGTACTCCATAGCTACTTCCTGAACGATCACCTCGCCTTCTGAATTTGTAACCGACTCCCTCACCACATACTTTTGGTCCTGAAAATTAAGTCCATCAGTCATTAAAGACAATGGCGGCATGAAAATCTTTTTGACCAGTACATCGATCACTTTATTAAAAGCAGCACCAATGATGATTCCTATGGCCATGTCCATCATATTCCCTTTGACTGCAAACTCTTTGAATTCCTTTAAAAACTTCATTGTATTGTGTTTTGGTTGAAAGAGCCAAAGGTATTTGAATTGAGGATGAAATACAATGGTTGTGGTGATAAGCCGAACTAATTTTATAAAACTTATTGAAATTTACTAATAATTTGATTTAGAACAGTTTCTATATCTTCAAATACCAACTTATTCTCAAACCTAATAAGTTTGAATCCAAGACGTTCTAATATTTTAGTCCGTTCAAGATCATAATTATGCTGGACTAAATCAGAATGATAAGCTCCATCTAACTCAATAATAAGTTGCTCTTGCGGACAATAAAAATCAACTATAAAATACAGTATACTATGTTGTCTTCTGAATTTACGCCCTTTTAATTTTCTTTTTTGCAAACTTTTCCAAAGCACTGATTCTGCTGCAGTTCCATTTCGACGTAACGCCTTTCTTTTAGCTTCTAATGTCTTATAATTATGGATTTTCATATTTACAAATTAAGAAAATTTTCTATACTATTCTAAAAAACCCTACTGTCCTTCGGACATCTTCCCTTACTAAGGGAAGAAATTGAAGTCTGTTTAACTAAAAAAGACAACTATAATTAATAAGAAAATCTATCAATTAAAGATTCTCCTCCTTAATAAGGAGGAGTGGATTCTGAGTAGTTTAAACTCGGAAGACGAGGTGGTTTATAATATAGGTGAATTCTGAATTAATAAAACCCTAAGAGAACTTAGTTTACTTCCTATAATACTTCGCATATTTACGATACGCGAAGAAGCCAATAAGTGTTATAATCACAAGTATGATTGCAATATACTGATAGCTTAAAATCTGTTGTCCAGATTGGTACGAATGTAGTCCAGACAGATAGAAATTCACACCAAAATAGGTAAATAAAATACTAGAAATGGCTAAAACAGACGCGAGGTTAAATCCGTAGCGACCACGAAGACCAGGAATTAATCGCATATGAATGACAAAGGCATAGATCATGATACTAATCAGTGCCCAGGTTTCTTTAGGGTCCCAGCCCCAATAACGTCCCCAACTTTCATTAGCCCACATACCACCTAAGAAGTTTCCAATCGTCAACATCACCAAACCAACAGTTAATGCCATTTCATTAATCACTGTGAGCTCCTTAATATTCAAGTCCATTTTGACTTTATTCTCTTTGGTAGTAAAGATCATCAATAACAAGACGGTCAGTCCTAAGATCATTCCTAGTGCAAACGGACCATAACTTGCTACAATCACAGCAACGTGAATCATTAGCCAATAACTGTCTAATACAGGTTGTAGGTTGGCAATAGCAGGATCCATCCAATTCCAATGCGCCACCATTAAAATCATTGAGGTAACAAAAGCTGTTGCAGCAAGTGTTAACATACTTTTTCGTCCGAATGCCAATCCGAAGAACATCGTTGCCCAAGCCACATAAATCATAGATTCGTAAGCATCACTCCATGGTGCATGTCCTGAAATGTACCAACGCACGATGAGTCCTGCAGTGTGCACCAAGAACAGCACAAGAATACTAAAGGCAAATACCTTAATAATGGTGTCTAGTTTCTTACTATTTGCTGAAAAAATCTGAACAATAAGCAATATAAATAGGATAGCACCAATAATCATATAAAAAGCAAACAGTCTTTGGAAGATATCATACTTATTGTACATGATCTCCATATCTATCTTTTTGTCAGACAACATCACATTAGCACCTTGTTGCTGCTGGTTCTTCTTAAAACCATCCAACAAGCGATTAGCAGTTGTAAAGTCGTTACTTTGTCTAGCTTTTGAAAGTTCTCCCAAATAGTATCCAAAACTGTTTTCTATAAATTTTCCGTAGAGCGTATCACCTACTTTGGTTCTGTAATCCTCTTTGTATTCTACTGAAGAAATCCAAGTATCCTTGTCATCACCAGGCACAGGATAGATTTTCATCGAGCGACCGTCTAAGGTATTATACAATAAGCTCATGCGATCATAAGCTTCTTTGAATTCTTTCTGAAATCCGTTAGGCACCTCAGCACTGTAAGCCTCTTGAAGATAAGGACCTAATTTGTTTCGTCCGTCTTCTGTTAGGAAATCAACTAGCGCCACATATTTCTGGTCTTTTTCAATTCCTATGATTTTTCTAATCGAATCCCCTTTCCGCTTTGCGAGATAAATGATGGGCACATTGTACCAAAATAACGGACTCTCTTGCATGGATAGCAAGACCTGATTAGCATCAAACTCTTCGTAATGATCACTCTTACTTAATTTTCGGAGAATTTCCGAAGCAAAGGTATTCATTGGCATCATTCGTCCGCTATAATCCTGAATCACTAATTTCCCAAACGCATCAGAATGTGCTTTAGGCGTGATATTAGCTCTAATGACCGAATCGATAGTTGTTTTCTTAGGTTTCTCAAAAGCTACTTTCGCACTGTGATCATGACCATCTCCTTCAAAATGTGCTTCTTCCTGAGTGGTTGTACCATGATTGTGACCATCATCTTCAGAATGTTCCTGAGCAAAGCCTGTGAGACTAAAACACAGAAGTAGTACAGTTAATAACTTTGATTTCTTATCCTTGATTTTGTCTAACATACGCTTCAAATCTGCAAAACGTGTTTTACGATCAAATAGAATAGCCATTAATCCGAAGTACAAGAGAAAATAGCCAAAATAGGTGACCCAAGTTCCCCATTGATCATGATTGACCGATAGTTTGGTGCCTTTCTCATCTGGAAAGAAACTCGCCTGAAAGAAACGATAGCCTTCTTCATCAAGAATATTATTCATAAAAATACGATAATCGTATGGTGTTTCTTCAGGTTTTATAACCGTAACTTCACTGGCAAACGAGGAAAAATTATCTTCAGTACCAGGATAACGTTCTGCTACGAAATCATTGAGTTTGATACTAAATGGTAATTCTTTCACTATAGAACCATACTTCACTGCCACATCAAGTCCGCCAACATTAACTTGTTGAAAACGACCATTGACATAGAGACCTCCCAACAGGTTGACTGTTTTTGTTTCGCCATTTGCAGTCACATCAACTACAACACCATCTTCACGACTTCGGAGTAATTGCGACTTCTTCACTACGCCGAAATCACCTTGAATAACAGGCTTTGGAAACACCATTGACATGGTTCCAATTTGATATCGGGAACGCAAAGCTAAAGGCTGAATAGAATCCTTAACTAATGTTCCTGTAACTTGTGTTGCCATGGTCATGTATTCACCTTCAAAAGGTGACTCAATAAATAACTGATCATCTTTTGTAGTAATATTAATAGCACCTGGCTTAGGATTATTAAGCGTAAATACCACATTATGAATCAACTCATCATCACCATCTTTAATGAAATGACTATGCGAGGCTTCATCTCCAGCTTCAACCAGTTTTAAATAAGATTCACCAGTATCATTAGGAATGATATCTAATTCGGCATCTTTGACAAATTGCTTCACCTCAATAGTTACAGGCGTACCGTTGTATTCGCTGGTCACTTCAAAATCGTTGTCTAAACGTTCTGAAAAATCAACACGCTCCTGCACTACTCTACGTTGTTGTTGTCCGTCAACTATCAAATCACCATCAATAAAAGCCGTTAGATAAATATCTCTGGTAAGAAAAGAGTTTTCAGTTTCACCTTCTCTAATTGGCATCCAACCTTCATACCCTATGTATCTTGTAATTCCAGCGCCAAGGAGAATAAAAATAAATGCTAAGTGCAAAATGAGAGTTGCCCATTTTTCTTTTCTAAGGAGTCGGTATCTAAAAATATTTCCAATAAAATTGATCATGAATAACACCATAATGGCCTCAAACCACCACGCATTATAGATGTAATGTCTAGTAAAAGGAGTTGGTGATGTCTCTTGTCCGGCATCCAGAAACGTACCAGCAATCATAGCTGCTGCATAAACAATAAATAAAATACCAGTAAGACGTGTAGAAAATAAAAAGTTAGCAAGTTTCTTTTGCATAGCTAGAAGGCTTATTTTTTTGTTGTGCAAAGATAACCATTTTAGTTTGTTTAGCTAAGCAGATACGGTCTCAAAAATCTGTTAAATAATACCCGTTGCAAATTAGTTAGGTATCACTTGAATATTGTCTGGCTTCAAATAATTTCAGATAGATGAATGTTCCCATTTTACGCGCTCTTCGTTTCGCATTTTCAACCACCTCTCCTTCAAACAATTCTTCTAAGGTTTCATACCATAGATTGAGCCAGATTCCGAAGTGCATTTCAGTAATACTATGATTGAATTGCTTATCAACCTTAACATGAGCTTCGAGAGGATTTCCCTGATATTTATGTTCCAGTTTTCTGGTCATGAACAGGCTGGATTCCCAAAACGTGGTTAGATGCTCTAAATGAGTATCCCAATCTTTAATAGTTTCATTAAAAAAAGGACCAAGCGTCTCATTAGCTCTAACTTTCTCGTAGAATTTAGTCACTAACAACAATATATCGTCTCTGGTATGGATGTCATTTTTCATTAGCACAAATGTAGTCATATCAATTAAATTTAGGACTGATAATTCTCATTTCTGAATTCTATTGTATTTTAGCGCTATGATTTCAGTTGTTATTTTAGGAGCAGGTAACGTGGCTCACCATTTATATAAAGCCTTTTATTCCTCGGAAAACGTAACGATTAAGCAATGGTATAATCGGAATATTGAACGCATCTTATCCTATAAAAATGAGGTAGCTATTACTGACGACCTATCGCAACTCACTGAAGCTGATATTTATATCATTGCAGTAAGTGATGATGCCATAGGCGAGCTTTCGCAACAATTACCTTTTGAGGAACGTTTTGTGGTACATACCTCAGGAAGTGTAAGTGCCTACGATCTGGATAAAAAGAATAGACGTGGTGTGTTTTATCCGTTACAGACCTTTTCTAAATCGGCTGATATTGATTTTTCTCAGGTACCTATTTGTTTAGAAACTCTAATGAAAAAAGATTACATGCCTCTAAAGAACTTGGCAACATCAATCTCTTCAATCACTAAACGTGTCAATAGCGATCAACGTGCTGCATTACATTTGGCTGCTGTTTTTGTAAATAATTTCACCAATCAACTGTACAGAGTAGCTCACGAAATCACAGAATCTAAAGGTGCTGAGTTTGATCTGTTAAAACCTTTGATCTTGGAAACCGCTATAAAAGTTCAGGAGCTTTCACCTTTTAAAGCACAAACTGGTCCAGCAAAGCGCAATGATAAGAAAACGATTAAACGACACTTGAAATTACTAGATAACGAACATCACAAAGACCTATATAAATTGCTAACTACATCAATTAAACAAACTCATGGACGATAAAAGTTATAAAGAATACCTAGCAGATATTACCACTTTCATTTTTGATGTAGATGGTGTACTCACTGACGGCACAGTGACTATTATGACCAATGGTGACATGCTACGACGTATGAATATCAAAGATGGTTATGCACTCAAAACCGCTAAAGATGCAGGTTTTAATATTTGCATCATCTCAGGAGGCACCAATCTTGGTGTGCAAAAACGTTTGGAAGGTTTAGGTATCACTGACATCTATCTTGGTGCACATCATAAAATCAATCAATACAATGAATATCTCAATAACAACAATATTGACTCAAAACAGGTGTTATATATGGGAGATGATATTCCTGATATTCCTGTAATGAAATTAGTTGGTCTACCCTGTTGCCCGCAAGATGCTGCTATTGAAACTAAAGCTATTGCAAAATATATCTCCCATAAAGACGGTGGAAAAGGAGCTGTAAGAGACATTATTGAGCAGGTAATGAAAGTTCAGGATAAATGGGATGGAAATTTTGACGCGAAGTACGATTAATGCATAATGATCTCACTTTAACACTATATTTTACTAACCAATAACCATTAACAACTCAACCAAATTGCACATTCTAAATCTTATTCGTTGGAAAAACCTTATCATGATCATCATTGCGCAAGTACTCGTAAAATATGCGCTTTTTGAACCATTCAACGTCCTAACCACATTAAGCACAATAGGATTTATCCTTTTAGTTATTGCCACGATATCTATAGCTGCAGCTGGAAATATTATTAACGATATTTACGATATTGAAACTGATAGTGTCAATAAGCCAAAAAAGATCATTATTGGAAAGCAGGTTTCAGAAAAACTAGCCTATAACTTGTTTTTTATATTGAATATCATTGGAATTATTATTGGTTTTTATTTATCGCATAGCGTTGGAAACCCCTCTTTCTTTTCCATATTTGTTATTATTTCTTTAGCGCTTTATGTTTACGCCTCTTATCTCAAAGGCACTGTTCTTTTTGGCAATTTGCTCATTTCATTTTTGGTGGCTATGAGTCTTATTATTGTTGGCATATTTGATATTATTCCAGCTATTGTATCAGATAATAGAACATCACAATTGGTCTTTTTTGATATCGTTGTAGATTACGCTGTTTTTGCATTATTAATCAATCTTATCAGAGAAATCATTAAAGACATACAAGATGTAGATGGCGATTATAAAGCGGGATTAAACACCTTACCTATTGTGCTTGGCAGAGAACGTGCTAATAGAATTGCCTTTATCATCAGTATGATTCCTATTGGTGCTGTTATCTATTTTGTAGTGACGTATCTTTACAAACAGCAACTGGCTATTGCTTATTTTTTAATCTGTATCATTGCACCATTGATTTATGCAACAATTAAAATTTTTGGAGCAAAACACAACGATCATTACAAACATATAAGTGATATCTATAAACTGGTGATGTTACTTGGGATTTTATCATTACTCGTTTACCCTTTAATACTGAAATAGTACACAAATGCTCAACGACAAGCTTAAAGCATATCATCTTATTCTAGCTTCTGGATCTCCACGACGTCAGCAATTCTTCAAAGATCTTGGACTAAGCTTTGAGGTACGCTTAAAGCCTGTTGCCGAAGAATATCCAAACCGTCTCAGACATTTTGAGATTAGTGATTATCTGGCGCAACTTAAGTCCTTACCTTTTAAAGACGAATTACAAGAAAACGACATTCTTGTTACGAGTGACACCATTGTTTGGCATGACGAAAAAGCTCTAGGCAAACCAAGACATGATGTTGAGGCATTTGATATGTTATCCTCAATGAGTGGTAAAACTCACGACGTCATTACATCTGTATGTTTTACTACAAAAACACTTCAAAAAACAGTCAATAGCATCACCAAAGTGACTTTTAAAACACTTACTGAGGACGAGATCAATTACTACATTGACACCTGTCAGCCTTTTGATAAAGCTGGTGCATATGGTATTCAGGAATGGATTGGACAAATTGGTATCACCAACATTGAAGGTTCTTATACCAATGTAGTTGGCTTACCAACACACCTCGTTTACAAAACGTTAAACAGCATGGTTGTATAAGATATGGGTTGTAAATTTGTAGTATAAAACTAACGCTATGAATTCCATCTTTAAAGAATACAATTACAAGGTTTTAACCATTTTACTCTTCGGAATATTCCTCTCTTGCCAAGATGATAAAACACCAAAAGATCAAGCTTTACATACTGAGCCTATTTCCGAAGCTAAAAACAATAGTTCAGATACAGATGCCTTCGAACAATCTGAAGATTTTAAAAATTACTGGTATAAAGGTGAAGCCGAAATATCATCCTACAAACTAGAACAAGCACGTTACGGAGAACTCCGTGATGGCAATGCTGTTCTGGTGTTTGTTACCGAAGATTTCCGTCCTGAAAAGCAAGTGAAAGCAGATCGCTATAGCTCTAAAAATATTCCGGTGATAAAGTTAAATGCAACCAAAAGCTTCAACACTGGGATTTATCCGTATTCGATAATGCAATCGACATTCTATCCTGTGAGTAATAACAAACATGCCATTAAAGTGAGTAGTTCTATTCAGGAATGGTGCGGACATGTATACTCGCAGCTTAACAACAGAGAATTGTTTGAAATCACTTCACACAGCTACTTTGAAAGCGAAGCCGATCAAGACTTTAAATTAGATAAAGCTATTCTTGAAAACGAACTGTGGACACAATTACGATTAGATCCAAAAAGTTTACCAACAGGAGATTTAAACATTATACCCTCTCAGGAATATATCCGATTAAAGCATATTGAATTTAAAGCCTATTCGGCTAATGCTAAAATTGATACCGACAAAGGACATTACACACTTAATTATCCAGAATTAGAACGCTCTCTGGTCATACAATTCAATCCAAACTTCCCTTATGATATTTTAAGTTGGGTAGAGACTTTTAAAAGCGGTTTCGGAATCAATGCAAAAACATTATCGACTAAAGCAACAAAACTGAAAACCATAAAATCTGCCTATTGGAGTAAGAATTCTAATGCAGATGAAGGACTACGAGAAACTCTTCAATTAAAATAATATAGTGTTAAAATTCTAGTGTATATTTGAACTACACTAAATGCAAACTTATGTTTTTTGAGAGCTACAAAACCGAATTAATCACAACAGCTGTTATTCTTGTTATTGTATTGATCTTACGTTTTTTAAGTCATGCGCTCGTTAGAAGCATTGGAAGAAAAAGCGGAATCAATGATGCTCGTATTCAGTTAATTTGCAGATATATAACAGTTACTTTGTTAATCATTGCTTTAATAATTGAAGCCTTTGTGTTTGGTGCAGAATTAAAAGACATGACCTTTATTGTGTCCTCTGTTTTTGCTGTAATCGGGATTGCCCTTTTTGCCATCTGGTCTATTCTTAGTAATGTCACTTCTGGCATTATAATGTTCTTTTCGTTTCCTTACAAAGTTGGGGACAAAATTCAAATCCATGATAAGGATTTTCCTATTGAAGCCATTATTGAAGATATTAGAGCTTTTCAATTACACTTAAGACTAGATAATGGAGATCTGGTCACTTATCCAAATAATCTGATTCTCCAAAAAGCAGTCACCTTAGTAGAAAAAGATGCCATAGAAGGTTTTATGGACGATGGCAGTGATTCTCTTTAAAACACAACATAATGGAAGATAGTATTTTCGCTAAAGATTTTGAAAATAGGTATGAACTTGCAAAAATTAGATATAGAATCTTAGCTTTTCTAATAGACTTTATCATATTCTGGAGTATTGCTATGGTATTTGGCACTTTCTATGGAGAATCTTTAGAAGGTAGTTACGGATTTTCAATTTCTGGATTTCCTGCACTCATTGTTATGGTTATAGGTTTGTTTCTATGGCCAATTAGTGAAGGCTTATTTGGTCAAACCATTGGCAAGCGTTTTCTAAACCTGAAAGTCGTCAGAGAAAATTTTGAACCTATTGGTATTGGTGAAGGTTTTGCTAGATTCTTTTTAGGACTCATAGATTATATCTTTTTGATCGGTATCATAATAGCAGCCACAAACAAAAAGAAGAAGCGTATTGGAGATATGGTAGCTGATACAATTGTAATTTCTACGAAATCAAATCAAAACTGAAATGGACACTAATAACAACCACATTAACTACGTTGAACTTTATGCTAATGATCTAGAGATTGTCAAATCATTCTATCATAATACTTTTGGTTGGACATTTACAGACTACGGACCAAATTATACAGCATTTTCTAATAGCGGACTTGAAGGTGGATTTGAAAAAACAGAGAACCCCATCACCAATGGCGCATTAGTTGTTTTATATCACAACGACCTCAAAAACATTAAAAGTAAAGTGATTGAATGTGGAGGTAAAATTTCAATAGATATCTTTTCATTTCCTGGTGGAAGTCGCTTTCATTTTACAGATCCCTCAGGCAATGAATTGGCTGTATGGTGCGATAAATAGATAACCGTTCATCGAATACATATCATTTAGAGCGCTAACTTTACTATATTTGAGTAACATAATTATTACAAGATGAAAACGAAATTTCAACTATTGTTCCTATTCTTACTCACAACCACACTCGTAACAGCTCAAAAACAAACCGATTTTCTTGGAAAATGGCTCGGTGATGATGGTAGCGAAATTGGGTATCTCATTTTTGACAAAGAAGGTTATGCTGCCTTTGAAACTCAAGGCCAGCTCATAGGTGGTAAAGAATTTGTGATGAATGGAGAAAAAGGAAAAATGACCTACTCAATCAATACAGAGGCAAGTCCGATTGAGATTGATCTAACAATTACAAAGATGTCCTCTGGTGAAAGTAAAGTCATTCGCTGTATCGCTCAATTTGAAGAGAAAGATGTCATGAAATTTGCTCTAGCCTTTGATGCTGAAAGACCTAAAAACTTCGAAGGAGACAATGCTATTATGCTTAAACGGGTAAAATAACTACGTTTCTTTAGTAAAACTAAAATGATATCAACGCTCCTTTTTGGAGCGTTTTTAACGTTAAAGAAAATCTAAAAACTAGTACTGCCCTAGCTTACTTCATTATATTTGATCAGAACTAACTAATTTTTTATGCAGACCAGACTACGCTTACTGTTTCTATTTATTCTTTCAGCAGGATTACTCTCAGCGCAACAACCAAAAAAGCCAACAGCTTCAGAAATTCACGAATCGATAAAAAAGTTAAATTTCTTAGGATCGGTTTTATATGTTGCTGCGCATCCAGATGATGAGAACACCAGGCTCATCTCTTACATGTCTAATGAAGTTAAAGCTAGAACAGCCTACCTCTCTCTGACACGTGGTGATGGCGGTCAAAACCTAATCGGACCTGAACTCAGAGAATTATTGGGTGTTATAAGAACACAAGAATTGCTTGCTGCACGACGAACCGATGGTGGCGAACAACTGTTTACAAGAGCTAACGATTTTGGATATTCAAAACATCCTGATGAAACCTTAGCCATATGGAATAAAGAGGAGGTACTTAGCGATGTGGTTCTCGCCATTAGGAAGTTCAAGCCAGACGTGATCATCAATCGATTTAACCATAGAAACCCTGGAACTACTCATGGCCATCATACAAGTTCAGCAATGCTGAGTATTGAAGCCTTTGATCTGGTTGGCGATAAAAATGCGTATCCTGATCAATTAAGGTCTGTAAATACCTGGCAGCCAAAACGCTTGTTTTTTAACACCTCATGGTGGTTCTACGGAAGTCGTGAGAAATTTGAGGAAGCAGATAAATCTAATCTGTTAGAAATAGATACTGGTGTCTACTTTCCTGGTCTGGGATTAAGCAACCCAGAAATTGCAGCTTTAAGTCGAAGTCAGCATAAATCACAAGGGTTTGGAAGCACAGGAAGTCGAGGATCTCAGATTGAATACATAGAACTTATTAAAGGCGATCTGCCAACAGATAAAACCAATATATTTGAAGGTATAGACACTTCATGGAATCGTGTTGAAGGTGGTAAAGCTATTGGAACCATTCTGGATGATGTACAAAAGAATTATGATTTCAAAGCCCCTTCAGCATCAATACCCAATCTTTTAAGAGCTTACAAACTCATTCAAACACTCAAAGACGACCATTGGAAAACTGTCAAAACAAAAGAAATAAAAGATATTATTGCAGCTTGTGCTGGTTTATATATAGAAGCAACAGCCAATACAAATCATTCAAGTGCTGGCTCTGATATTAACCTTAACATTGAAGTTATTAACCGCAGTAATACTAACATCACATTATCTAATCTCATCACACCAAATGGTATTAGAATTGATAAGAATTTAAAACTCGATAACAACACGCGCTTTAATTTCAAAGAAACGTTAAAGATCAGTGCTAATCAAAAAGTATCAACACCTTACTGGCTTACCAAAAAAGGCACACTGGGAATGTATACTGTTAAAGACAAAAGCCTGATAGGTCAACCTGAAACTCCCAGAGATTTAAATGTGACGTTTAATTTAAATGTAGAAAATCTAGCCATTCCTTTTACAAGACCCATTGTTTATAAGATGAATGATCCTGTTAAAGGCGAAGTTTATAAACCGTTTGAAATTGTACCTGAAGCTTCAGCTAGAATTTCGGAGAAGGTCATTATTCTCGATTCTGATACGCAACGTGATATTGAAGTTATAGTTAAAGCTGGACGTGATAATCTGGAAGGTTACGTACAAATAGCCTACCCTAACGATTGGCAGGTTTTTCCTGAAAAACAAAAAATAAATATCGCCAACAAAGGTCAGGAACAACGTCTTATATTCACAGTTATACCTCCAAAAGAACAAAGTGAAGGCCTAATGACGCCTATGGTTCATATTGGTGAGAATATCTACACAAGAGAGCTTATAGAGATCGATTACGATCATATTCCGTTTCAAACCATATTATTGCCTAGCGAAAGTAAAGTGGTAAGACTAGACATTCAAAAACGTGGTGAAAACATTGGATATATTGAAGGTGCAGGAGATGTAGTTCCTGAGAGTTTGAGGCAGATAGGTTACAATGTCGCCATTATAAAACCTGAGGATATTTCCGCAGAACATTTAAGTCGCTTCGATGCTATAGTTGTTGGCATAAGAGCCTACAACACGGTTAATGAATTAAAATTCAAGCAACAGCTACTGTTTGATTATGTAGCACAAGGTGGTAATATGATTGTGCAGTACAATACTAATCGCCGACTTAAAGTTGATCAAATTGCACCTTATACTCTAAAATTATCAAGAGATCGTGTCACCGATGAAAATGCTCAGGTTAGTTTGATTGCAAAAGATCATGAAGTATTAAATTTTCCAAATAAAGTCACAACGAACGATTTCGAAGGATGGACACAGGAACGCGGTTTATATTTCCCTAATGAATGGGCCGATGAGTTCACACCTATACTTTCTATGAATGATAAAGGCGAGTCACCAAAAACCGGAAGCTTACTGGTTGCAAAACACGGCAAAGGTTATTACATATACACAGGTTTGAGCTTTTTTAGGGAGTTTCCCGTAGGTGTTTCTGGTGCATACCGACTTTTTGCCAATATGCTCTCACTTGGAAAAAACGACTTCAATACCACTAATCAAATCAAAAACTAATGGAAAAGTACAAATGGAATAAGATGTATACACTAGTACTCTGTGCAAACATCATCTACATCATAGCGTTTTACTTCATTACTAAAGCCTTTTAAAAAATGCAGACATTAGATTGGATTGTACTTATTGGCACCTTGCTGCTTATTGTTGTCTACGGAACTTACCAATCCAGAGGCAGTAAAAATGTTCAGGACTATTTAAAAGGTGGAAACACTTCAAAGTGGTGGACTATAGGTTTATCGGTTATGGCAACTCAAGCCAGTGCCATCACATTCTTATCAACACCTGGTCAAGCCTTTAATGACGGAATGGGATTTGTGCAGTTCTACTTTGGTTTGCCAATTGCTATGGTGGTAATCTGTATGGTGTTTATTCCACTATATCACAGACTAAAAGTTTACACAGCATATGAATTTTTAGAAAATAGATTTGATCTTAAGACCAGAACACTAACAGCCATTTTATTCTTGATACAACGCGGTTTAGCCGCTGGAATTACCATTTTTGCTCCTGCCATTATATTATCTGCAGTTTTAGGCTGGAACTTACTCTTACTCAATGTGATCATTGGCGTACTAGTCATTATTTATACCGTTTCAGGAGGAACAAAAGCTGTAAACGTCACTCAAAAACACCAAATGGTAGTTATATTTACAGGCATGCTTATCGCCTTCTTTTTAATTATAGATAAGCTCCCTGAAGGCATTACTTTTTCTAAGGCTCTTGATATTGCTGGTGCAAGTGGTAAAATGGAAGTTCTCGATTTTTCTTTTGATTTCAATAATCGCTATACGGTTTGGAGCGGACTTATTGGTGGTACTTTTCTTATGCTTTCTTATTTCGGAACAGATCAGAGCCAAGTACAACGTTACCTTTCAGGTAAATCGTTAAAAGAAATGCAGATTGGTATGATGTTCAACGGACTCCTAAAAGTTCCAATGCAATTCTTTATTTTATTGGTTGGTGTTATGGTCTTTGTGTTTTATCAATTCAATCAGGCTCCTGCTAATTTTAATCCTACAGCAACAGAAGTTGTTCTAAATTCTGAATATGCAGATGAGTACAAGGACATACAAGAAAAACAACTCTTAAATCATACTGAAAAGGAAAAAATTATCAATGATTTTGTCAGCAATAATAATGTTGATGCTGCCAAAGGGATTGCAGTTTTAAATTCAATAAATGATGAATTGAGAGCTAATGCCAGATCACTCATAGAGAAAGCAGGTGACGCTCAAAATATAAAAGTTGAAAGTAACGATAAAGATTATGTGTTTATTCATTTCATATTAAACAACTTACCTCGCGGACTCATAGGTTTGCTGCTTGCGGTTATATTAAGCGCAGCCATGTCTAGTACCTCAAGCGAGTTAAATGCTTTAGCCAGTACTACAACTATGGATCTCTACAAACGAAACACCAGTGAAAAATCGGAAGCTGAAATGGTTAAAGCTTCACGGTTATTTACTTTAGGTTGGGGAATTGTTGCTATTGGTGTAGCCTGTGTCGCTAATCTTGCCGAAAATCTGATTCAATTGGTAAATATTATCGGATCCATTTTCTACGGAAATGTACTTGGGATTTTCCTTCTGGCATTCTTCTTTAAGTTTGTGAGAGCAAACGCTGTGTTCACAGCAGCACTGATTACACAAGTTCTGGTCATTGGACTATTTTTACTCAACGAATACGAAATCATCAACCTGCCCTTCTTATGGTTAAACTTTGTAGGATGTGTTATCGTAATTGCAATTGCTTGCCTATTACAATCACTGAATTCTAATAGTAACTATGCAGAAGCCTAAAACTATAAATTGGGGAATTATCGGACTTGGAAAAATTGCCAATAAATTTGCTCAGGACCTAATTAACCTTGAGCATGTTCAACTCTATGCAGTTGCATCTCGCAATCAGGAGAAGGCAAATGATTTTGCCAAACTATACAATGCTAAAGTCGCATACGATAGCTATCAGGCATTAGCAGAAGACTCTAATATAGATGCGGTTTATATTGCCACACCACACGTTTTTCATAAAGCACATACAATCTTGTGCCTCAACCATAGTAAAGCCGTTTTGTGCGAGAAACCTTTTGCAATGAATTATCATGAAGTACAAGAGATGATTGCTACGGCAAAAGCAAAGAAGACCTTATTGATGGAAGCCCTATGGACATACTTTCTTCCACATTACCAATTGGTACTCCAGCATATTACTAATGAAACATTTGGAAAAATCATAAAAATCGAAGCAGATTTTGGATTCCAACCTGAGATTGACCTATCATCTAGAGTATTTAAAAAATCTCTGGGAGGCGGAAGTTTACTCGACATTGGCATCTACCCTATTTTTGCAGCTTTATCTACACTAGGAAAACCCATTCACATAGAATCTAAAGCTACATTTTTTGATAATGAGGTTGATTCCTCTTGTCTAATGGTATTTAGTTATAACAATGGTGTTGAAGCACACTTAAAAAGTACACTTCTAAAAAACACACCAACAGAAGCTATTTTTCACTGTAAAAAAGGAACAATTAAGATCAATTCAAGATTCCAAGAGCCTACTAATGTGACGCTCATTTCAGAAGAAAAAGAACGTACCATAAATTTTGATTACAGCACTAATGGCTATAGTTTCGAAATTGAGCATTTTAATGAATTGATACGACAAGAAAAAACTGAAAGTGATGTGATGACATTTGCTTTTAGTAGAGACCTTATTGAACTTCTGGACACTGTAAGATCGCAAATAGGTTTGAAATACGAATAAAAAAAAGACCGCTTGAATAAAACGGTCTTTTTTAAGTCAAATACTAATAATATTACATGGCTCCCCATTCTTTTAGAGACGCCATATTCTGCTTTACATAGTTTTGGTTATCAGCTTCTTTGGCAGCAGCCATAGATTGTTTAGCTAATTCAATAGCTTTCTTCTTATCACCTGCAGCAGCATAGATTAACGATTGTTGTCTTAATTGCCAATATTTTGGATCTTCAGTCATAGACATTGCTTTATCCATCCACTCTTTTGCTTTTCCAATATCTTTACCTGTATTTAAATAATATACTGCAGACGCATAGTAATCGTTAGCACTAGGCCCTGCCATTATTTTATCAATTGCAGTTGTAACTGATTTGTCTGTTGGCACAGTAAAAGGGATTGCTGCATATGATTTCTCCCAAATAATATCAATAGTTCCACTATTTGTTGTAATGTTATTAATATCAATGGTCATTGTTTCTACATTAAAAGGAATAGCATTCACATCTACCTTAGCAGTTGCAACTACTTTACTGTCATCCCAATTTCTAGGTGCTCCCCAATTGTTAGTATCATTGTAGAACATGACGTCCCACTGTGTAGCTGAATTTAATTTTGTAAACATTGCATACGATCCTGCTTTAATCTCCTGTCCAGCTATAGTAACATCATCACTAAAAGTGATTATAGTATTTTTATTAGCTCCAGTTCTCCAAATACCTCCGAAAGGTTCTAAATCTCCAAATATTGTTCTTCCCTTAACACCTGGACGAGAATATTCGATAGTAATATCAGTTAATCCAACCTTTTGTTCCACTTTAGAGAGCGGGCTAGGTTGTGGTGTTTCAATTTGTGCATATGAAGCGAAAGTCATTGCAAACACTGCAAACACTAATAGTAATCTTTTCATTGTATTAGTTTTAATGATTAGTTTTAAATTCCATGTAAATTTACAAACAAGCAAACCCTTTGTTTGTTAAGAAAACCTTAAATTAGAAAAACTGTTCATTAATCTCCCTTGTCAATCAACAAATAATACTATGGTTGGTGTTATTCTATAAAAAGCTAGGTTTCCTAGTACAAAGCCTAAAGCATCCATAAATCCCATAAGATCCTCTACTCCTACCTTAGTCACAGGACATCTAAGATATTGAGCCTAACTCAAAACACTATGTACAGATGCTTTACTGGCTGTTGTTAGCTGAGCTGGTTAATGACTATGAATGCTCTTAAACCATTTATAATAATGTCTTGTTAAATTTTGTTTAATCATAATTAAATATGGTTAAACATTTTGTATCTTTACAGCACAATTTGACAATCATGGCAAGAAAGAAAAACATTACAAGTAACGACATTATTACATTTTACATGGATTATGTGCTAGAGTACAACGAGCAACCTAAAACCATTTATGCTTTTGCAAAAGCTAATAACTTTGAAGAACAAAAATTCTATGAGTTTTTCGGATCTTTTGAAGCTGTAGAAAAGCATGTGTTCAATGCTTTTTTTGACAATAGTATAAAGGTTTTAGAACAAAGCGAAGATTATAATTCATTTGATGCGCGAAATAAATTACTCAGTTTTTATTTCACATTCTTTGAGAACTTAACTGCCAACCGAAGCTATGTAAAATACGCACTCGAGCATCACAAAAACAGCCTTAAAGGTTTAAGTCTATTATCAGAATTAAAGTCATCCTTTACCAGTTACATAGAACATTTGGGCATTGAACTCATAGACATCAAACAGGAGCAAATTGACAGAATCCAAAGACGTGGCCTTAAGGAAACGGCATGGTTACAACTCTTATTAACCATGAAGTTTTGGATAGATGACACGTCGGCTGGATTTGAGAAAACAGATATTTTCATCGAAAAGTCTGTTAACACTAGTTTTGATGTACTTAATGTTGCTCCAGTAAGAAGCCTCATAGACTTTGGAAAATTTATTTTCAAAGAAAAAATTCACATGAATTAATTTGTTCCAATGAAAACTATAGACAAAATACCAACATCCAAAATACAAAGAGCCACAAAATTAGTTTCCACAGGAGCTAAGGTTGGTGTTAATTATCTCAAGTATTATGGAGATAAATTGACAAAAACCGAAACTGAGGCTAAAGAGCGTTTAAACCAAAATAATGCAGAAGACATTTATGATGGTTTGAAACAGCTTAAAGGTAGCGCACTCAAAGTTGCACAAATGCTCAGTATGGAGAAAAGTATATTACCTCAAGCCTATGTAGAAAAATTTTCATTGGCACAATTTTCTGTTCCTCCTTTGTCACCTCCATTAGTGATAAAGACTTTTAAAAAATATTTTGGGAAATTACCAAATGACATATATGATACCTTCAATGCAACTTCTGTGAATGCTGCAAGTATTGGACAAGTCCATATTGCAGAAAAAAATGGGAAAAAACTTGCTGTGAAAATCCAATATCCAGGAGTTGCCGAAAGTATCGCATCAGATCTTGCTATGGTTAAACCTATAGCGATGAGTATGTTCAACATTAAAGGAAAAGATTCTGATAAGTACTTTAAGGAAGTTGAAGGTAAATTAATTGAGGAGACAAATTACATTTTGGAAGTTGAGCAAAGCAAAGAAATAGCTAAAGAATGCGCTCATATTCCAAACCTTTTGTTTCCTCAATATTATGAAGAGCTATCCTCAGAACGTATTATCACCATGGATTATATGGTTGGTGAGCACCTTTCTGAATTTGTAGCTCACAATACTAATCAAACGTATTCCAATCAATTAGGTCAAGCCCTATGGGATTTTTATATGTTTCAAATTCACAGATTAAAAAAAGTACACGCAGATCCACATCCAGGAAATTTTCTAGTGTCTGAAGACGGGCAATTGATTGCACTAGATTTTGGATGTATGAAAACTATTCCGGAAGAATTTTATGTACCTTATTTTGAGCTAGCTGAAAAAGACAACATCAACAACCGTGAGTATTTTGTTGAAAAACTTTATCAACTTGAGATCTTAAGAGAAGATGATAGTCCTAAAGAAATTGCATTTTTCACCGAAATGTTTCATGAAATGTTGAGTTTGTTTACCCAACCATTTCATGCTGAAACTTTTGATTTCTCAGATGGTGATTTCTTCGGAAAAATAGCTGAATTGGGCGAACGTTATTCTAAAAGCACAGAGTTAAGAAAGATGAATGGCAATCGTGGATCCAAGCACTTTATTTATATCAACAGAACGTTTTTCGGACTTTATAATTTGATGTTTGATTTAAAAGCAAAAGGCATCAAAATCAATAATTTCAATACATTATAATGACACACATTAGTAATGAACAACTGGACAATTTTCATCATCTCTACCGCATCAACTTAATCAACAGTTGTTCTGGCTATAAATCTGCTAACTTACTAGGCACAAAATCTCCTGATGGTATTGAAAACGTTGCTGTATTTAGCTCAGTAACTCACATAGGCTCTAATCCGCCAATGCTAGGCTTTTTTCTGAGACCAACTACAGTAATGAGAAATACCTATGAAAATTTAAAAGCCTCTGGCTATTATACCATCAATCATATTCATCAAAACATATTAGAAGATGCGCATCACACCTCGGCAAAGTACGATGCTGAGATCTCTGAGTTTGACAAAACCAGGCTCATTTCAGAATATAAAAATAAATTTCAAGCACCTTTTGTAAAACATGCGCCAATACAATTGGCAATGGAATATGTTGAGGAATATGATATTAAAGCTAATAATACCATTCTAGTTGTAGGGAAAATTGTAGGTTTATATATTAAGGATGATATACTTGAAGATGATGGCTTTATAAATTTATCTAAAGCTCAGGTAGCCACAATAAATGGTCTTGATGGCTATGCAGTACCAGAATTAAAAACACGTTTTGGTTATCAAAGACCCAAATAACTCAACACATGAAAATTCTTGTAACAGGTGCAACAGGTTATATTGGCAAACGGTTAATTCCGTTGTTAGCCAATGATGGCCATCATATTGTTTGTGCAGTTAGAGATAAACTACGCGCAGATAAAAGCTATGCTGAAGATGACGAAATCGATGTTGTTGAAGCCGATTTTCTTAAACCTGAAACACTACAAAATATCCCTGAAGATATCGATGTAGCCTTCTACCTGATACACTCCATGTCAAATTCTTCAAAGGATTTTGAATCTCTAGAAGAGCGATGTGCGGTTAATTTTAAAGACCGTATTAAACACACCAAGGTGAAACAAGTAGTTTATCTTAGTGGCATTACTAATGAAGACAATCTGTCTAAACATTTGCAATCACGTAAAAATGTTGAAGACATATTAAAATCTGAACATTACGCATTCACCATTTTTAAAGCTGGTATTATTGTGGGTTCTGGTAGTTCATCTTTTGAAATCATAAGGGATTTGGTTGAAAAACTCCCATTTATGATTGCTCCAAAATGGCTAAATACCAAAACACAACCTTTAGCAGTAAGAGATGTGTTAGCTTTTTTACATCGCAGTGTTGGACGTGAGGAATTGTACAACAAATCATTTGATGTCTTTGGTCCAGAAATTTTAACCTACAAGCAAATGCTTTTACAATTTGCTGAAGTAAGAGGCTTAAAACGATATATATTAACTGTTCCTGTGATGACACCAAAATTATCATCATATTGGTTATACTTTGTAACCTCAACATCATACAAACTAGCGTCTTCATTGGTGGATAGTATGGGAGTTCAAATTATTGGTAAGCCAAGTAATATCAATGAACTTCAAGATGTAAATCCACTAACCTACAAACAAGCTGTTGAATTGGCTTTTGAGAAAATAGAGCAAAATAGTATCATCTCAAGTTGGAAAGACTCTATGGTGAGTAGTGGTAGATTAAGAAAGAGTTTACATAAATATATCAATGTCCCAAAGTATGGCTGTTTCACAGACTACAAAGAGCGTCCAGTAACTAACGTCAAAAAGACCATAGATAAGATTTGGAGTATTGGAGGTACAAATGGTTGGTACTACGGAACGTTTCTCTGGAAAATACGAGGTAATCTCGATAAATTATTTGGTGGTATTGGCTTACGTCGCGGACGCACCAGTCCAACAGAGTTAGATGCAGGAGACGCGCTAGACTTTTGGCGTGTAATCTTTGCTGATAAATCTCAGCAAAAACTACTGCTCTATGCCGAAATGCGATTACCTGGTGAAGCATGGCTGGAATTTAAAATTGAAGACAAGTTATTAAAACAAACAGCTACATTCAGACCACGCGGACTTTGGGGTCGTTTATACTGGTACAGTGTATTACCTTTTCATGGATTTATATTCAGAGGAATGATAAACAAGCTAGTAGATGTCTAAACATAAAAAACAACATCTACCCGAAAAGGTATGTAAAACCTGCGGCTTACCATTTGCCTGGAGAAAAAAATGGGAAAAGAATTGGGATCATGTTAAATATTGTAGTGAAAGATGCAGAAGAAACAAAACAACATAGCACTCGTTTGGTTTAAAAACAATTTGAGAGTTCAGGATAATACGGTTTTAAATGAAGTCATTCGCAATCACAAATCTGTAATTGCATGCTATTGCTTTGATCCTAGACATTATGAGACCTCTAAATTTGGCTTTAAAAAAACCGAACAATTCAGAGCTAAATTTTTAATTGAAAGTATTGAGGATCTAAAAAAGAATTTAAAAGCATTAAACATTGATTTGTTTTTAACTACCAAAACTCCAGAAACGGCTATTCTATCACTCACAGAGCAATTTAACATTAATTGGATATATTCTCAAAAAGAATGGACTAGTGAAGAAACCAAAGTCTCAGACCGTTTAAATTCTATCTTGCCAGATGATGTAAAACTCATTGAGATTTATGATCAATTTCTTTTCCATCCAGCCGATATATCCATGGGGTTTCAGGCCATTCCAAATGTGTTTACAGTCTTTAGAAAAAAAGTTGAGAAGTATAGTAAAGTCAGACCTTCACTAAAAAATCATTCCGCAGAAAAAATCAAATCCATTGTAAATGATACTGAAATTCCAACACTCAAAGACTTAGGCTTTGAAAATTTTGAAACACATCCAAATTCGGCATTTCCGTTTAAAGGCGGAGAAACTGCAGCTTTAGATCGTTTAAAAGATTACTTTTTTGTCACCAAAAAATTAGGTGTATATAAAAAAACCAGAAATGGATTAGTAGGTAAAGATTTTAGCTCTAAATTCTCTCCATGGTTGGCTAACGGCAGTATTTCGGCAAGGACTATCTATTGGCAAATCAAAACATTTGAAAAGGTTCATTTTGAGAATCAATCTACCTACTGGCTCATTTTTGAATTAATTTGGAGAGATTATTTCAAGTACATTTCATTAAAATACCAAAATAACATTTTCAAAATCGGAGGTATTCTACGTAAGGATTACGATTGGAAAACTAATGATGTCCTGATACAAAAATGGATCAATGGTGAAACCCGTTCATCATTTGTTAATGCCAACATGATTGAATTAAAAAAAACAGGCTGGATGAGCAATAGAGGTCGCCAGAATGTCGCCTCATTTTTCGCGAAAGAATTACTGTTGGATTGGCGTATAGGAGCTGCCTATTTTGAGGCTATGCTTATCGATTATGACGTGCACAGTAACTACGGAAATTGGATGTACGTTGCTGGTGTTGGAAACGACCCACGAGACCGTAAATTTAATGTAGACCTTCAAGCTGAACGCTATGACGCTAACGGAAAGTTTCAGCAACTATGGTTACAAGAACAATTATTCTAGATGAAAACACTCAGACTCATACTAGGTGATCAACTCAATATCAAACACTCATGGTTTAAAGACACCAATGAAGATATCGTGTATTGTATGTTTGAAATGCGTCAGGAAACTGATTATGTAAAACATCATATTCAAAAAGTGATTGGTGTTTTTGCTGCAATGCGAGAGTTTTCTGAACACCTTAATGCTCTTGGTCATAACACAATCTATTACAGAATCAATGATAAAGAGAATACACAAAATTTAGTTGACAATATATCTTCGTTATTGAAAGAACATAGCATTGAGCGTTTTGAATACATCTATCCTGATGAATATCGATTAGATTCACAACTCAAATCCTTTTCTGAGAATTTAGACATATCAACATCAGTCGTTTCAGCAGAACATTTTTATACTGAACGCAATGATCTAAAAACATTTTTTAAGGGTAAAAAGCAATATCTCATGGAGAACTTCTATCGAGACATGCGTAAAAAACACGACATCTTAATGATTGGTGGTCAACCAGAAGGTGGCAAGTGGAACTACGATAAAAGTAATCGAAACAAATGGAAAGGAGAGGTTGACATACCGAATTACAAATTGTTCAAAAATGATATTTCCGAAGTATTAGAAGATATTAAAACTGCTGATATAAAAACTATAGGTAGATTCCAAACAAAGACATTTTCATACCCAATTTCGAGGCCTCAAGCACTGGAACAGCTCAAATACTTTTGTGAAGCGCTTCTCATACATTTTGGCGACTATCAGGATGCTATGCATACTAATGAAGTGTATTTGTTTCATTCCAGACTGTCGTTTGCTATGAATCTGAAATTAATATCTCCAAAAGATATTGTTACCACTGTCATGAATTATTACAGGAAACACGGTGATGATATTGACATCTCACAGGTTGAAGGTTTTGTGAGACAGATTATTGGTTGGCGCGAATATATGAGAGGTATGTATTGGGCTTTCATGCCAGATTACAAAGAAAAAAATGCCTTAGACAATCATAATACATTAGCTGACTTTTTCTGGACAGGAGACACAAAAATGAATTGTCTGAAGCACGCTATAAATAACTCATTAGATAATGGATATGCACATCATATTCAGCGTTTAATGATTACAGGTAACTACGCCTTATTAACGCAAACGAATCCAGATGAAGTTGACGATTGGTATCTAGGAATTTATATAGATGCTATTGAATGGGTACAATTAACAAATACCAGAGGTATGAGTCAGTTTGCAGATGGCGGACTCATAGCTACTAAACCCTATGTTTCATCTGGATCATATATTAATAAAATGAGTAATTATTGTAGTGATTGCCATTACAAAAAAAACAAAAAGTTAGGTGATGACGCTTGTCCGTTTAATAGTCTTTACTGGAACTTCCTCGACGACAAACGAGAACAACTAGGTAATAATTTCAGAATGGGAATGATGTATAGCCTACTGGATAAAATGGATAAACAAGACCTTCAGCAAATAAAAGAAAAAGCACAACACATAATTGAACATCAAGATGACTACTAATACGCCAGATATTAATGTTGTTTGGTTAAAACGTGATCTGAGGCTCGAAGACAATGAAGCTATCTTCAATGCACTAGCATCAGGTAAACGAACACTCCTACTCTATACTTTTGAAAGAATGCTTATAGACGATGGTCATTATAGTGAGCGTCATTGGAATTTTATAAAAGAATCAATAAGAGATCTCAATGCTCGACTAAAGCCATATAACACCAAAGTATTAACACTAGAAGCAGATATTATTTCTGCTGTTAATCAATTAATGGAACGTTACACGATAAGAGATATTTATTCACATCAGGAAACTGGTATTTTAGTGACCTATAATCGTGATAAATTGTTTAAACGGTTTTGCAAAAACAATTTAATTACCTGGCATGAAAATATAAATAATGGTGTACAACGCGGATTAAAGGATCGAGAGTTATGGCAAGAACGATGTAATGCGTATTTTGAAATAGAACCTTTATTATTTGCGCCTTCAAATAATCAGTTGCTTTCAATTGAAGATATTGAAGAATTGGAGACACTTGTACATGTTCCTAGTCTTGACACTCCAGATGACAGTCCTTTTCAAAAAGGAGGTCGCACAATGGGATTAAGATATTTGGAGTCCTTTCTAGACAAACGGTATGTCAATTATATGTTTCACATTTCTAAACCAGAATTAGCAAGAACGGGTTGTAGTAGAATTTCACCATATCTCGCATGGGGAAACTTATCAATTAGAGAGGTATATCGTAAAGCTTTTTTTCTGAAGAAAACGTCAAAAAACAAAAAACCTTTGGAAGCATTCATGTCACGTTTACGATGGCAAGCACATTTCATTCAAAAGTTTGAAATGGAACACACCATGGAACAAGAAAGCATCAATAAGGGATTTCAAAAGCTAAAAAAGGACATTTCTGAAAACTATCAAAAAGCTTGGAAGACTGGTCAAACTGGCTATCCGCTTATAGATGCCTGCATGCGTTGTCTTAATGAAACAGGATATTTAAATTTTAGAATGCGAGCTTTAGTTGTATCGTTCTTTACGCATAACCTCTGGCAACCATGGCAAGCCGCTTCACAACATTTATCACAAATGTTTTTAGACTTTGAGCCTGGAATACATTTTCCTCAATTACAAATGCAAGCAGGCGAAACAGGAACCAATATGCTTAGAATTTACAATCCGATAAAAAATAGTCTTGAGCATGATCCTGATGCTACATTCATAAAGAAATGGGTACCTGAACTTCGGAAACTAGAAACTCATTTTGCTCACGAACCTTATTTAATGACAGAAATGGAACAGCAACTTTATGAGTTTCATCTTGGTAAAGATTATCCGTTTCCAATTGTAGATATAGATAAGACGAGAAAAAAAGCAAGTGATACACTTTGGAATCTCAGAAAAAATAAAAAGGTACGTGAAGAAAGTAAAAGAATCTTAAAAAAACACACACTTCGCAGCTAAAAACTACAACACAAAGCACTCATTAACAGCTATTTGACTTAATTATAGATGAAACCTATAGTATTATGTTAATTTTTTGTTTAAGTCTTATTACAAAAAGTTAAACAATTTGTATATTTGAATCACAAGAACAAACAGAAGTGATTTTAAATTCAACCCATACTAATAAAGAGCATAAGCAGATCATCAATGATTTGGTTGGTAAGCCATATTCATTTATGGAATCTTTTAAAATGGGTGGTGTAGGATCAAAACGAATGATCATAGAAAATGTGAGTCCGAATATGAACCAATACCTAAATCTTGTTTCAGATATTAACTATGCCAATATAGAGATGCGATCTGGAGGTATTATAATTTACATTAACAAAGGACTAAAAAACTTCTCTTGGATCATTCCGTTCTATCAGTTGGTGATTTACAAAACCAACGGAACGAGTATACACGCACAAGGTAAATTTATTCACTTCAGAAATAATAAAACGTTTAAAGAAAATAAATCATTCTTTGATAAATTATTAAATGCTAAAGTAGAATATGACGAACGATTTAGTTTTCAAGGCATATAATGTATGGAGTTAGATATTAGAACGACAGATAGAATAATAGAAATGGCCTGGGAAGACAGAACCACATTTGAAGCTATTGAATTTCAGTTTGGTTTAAAAGAACAGGACGTGATTGAACTCATGAGAAGAGAAATGAAACCAAAAAGTTTCAGAATGTGGCGCAAGCGAGTTCAAGGAAGAAAAACAAAACATGAAAAACTAAGGACTTTTGAAAAAGGCCGTTTTAAATGTTCAAGACAAAAGCAAATTACCCATAACTCAATATCAAAACGATAACGTGCTTTGTTCATGGAGATGAGTTCCTGAGACAGCACACTAAAAAGACAATACATGAGTACAAACACATTAGAAATTAAAAAAAATGGCCAAAAACTAAACGGTTTTACACCTTCTGAAATTGGAGATGACCATTTATATACAGGTTTAGAAACACCTATGAAAGCAGATGCTTTCAAACTGAGTGATGAAGAAAAGAAAGAACGTATCGCCATTTTATTTGAAGAGATTATGGATGTCATTGGATTAGACCTTACTGACGATTCACTCAAAGGCACACCTAAACGTGTAGCGAAAATGTATATTGACGAGATATTCTCTGGACTCAATCCTGTAAATAAACCAAAAGTAGCATTGTTTGATAATAAGTATCAATACAATCAAATGTTGGTAGAAAAGAATATTACATTCTATTCCAACTGTGAGCATCATTTTGTACCTATTATCGGAAAAGCTCATGTAGCTTACATTTCCTCTGGAAAAGTGATTGGACTTTCAAAATTGAATAGAATCGTACAATATTATGCCAAACGTCCACAAGTACAGGAGCGATTGACTAATCAGATTGCTGAAGAGTTAAAAGCCATATTAAATACTGAGGATGTTGCAGTAATAATTGATGCCAAACACTTGTGTGTATCATCAAGAGGTATCAAAGACGATACATCAGCTACCGTTACAACATTTTACGGTGGACAATTTAATACACCAGAAAAAATCACTGAATTACACAACTATATAAACAATTAACATTATGGAATTAATAAACAGAGCCTTAGAATTTGAGCAGAGAAAAATGAGATCACTGTCAACTAGCGATCGTGTTAAAATTTCTCGTGAAGCAAAAGCGTTAATCCTTGATTTAAATCAAATTTATAAAGAACAAAAAGATCAAAAAATCATGGATATTATGAAGCGTTTAACTGTAATAAAAAGAAAAGTGGAAAAACGCTTAAAAGGTGCACCTTTAACAGCATAATCCCAAATTTACTCTATTTTAATGTCGAGCGTAATGGATAGCGTTTATCGTAATTCTGTTACGCTCGATTAAATATAAACACTAATAAAATGAAAACATACATAGTTGTAGGTGGTAGCAAAGGTATAGGTAATGCTATTGTAACCACTTTATTAGACCAACATAAAGTCATCAACCTAAGTAGAACCGCTCCAGAACAATCACACGATAACCTGACACATTATAATTGTGATGTGCTCAACGATGAACTTCCTGATATTGATTCAGCTGACGGATTGGTCTATTGTCCAGGAAGTATCAACCTCAAACCTATAAGCAGATTTAGTTTAGATGAATTTCGTGAAGACTATGAAATCAATGTCATTGGTGCTGTTAAAGCAATACAGAAATACTTAAACGTCATTAAGAACGGCCAAAATCCGTCCATAGTTCTATTTAGTACTGTAGCTGCAAAACTAGGAATGCCATTTCATGCCAGTGTTGCCGCTGCGAAATCTGGTGTTGAAGGTTTAGTTAAATCACTTGGAGCAGAGTTAGCAACAACATTAAGAATCAATGCTATTGCTCCAACAGTAACGAACACTGAATTAGCTTCAAAACTGCTGAGGAACGAGAAAATGATTGAAAACATTACAGAGCGTCATCCAATGAAGAAGTTTTTAGAACCTTCAGATGTTGCAGGTATGGCAGAGTTCCTCCTATCAGATAAATCTAGTTCAATCTCAGGACAAATATTTGAAATGGACTGTGGAATTGTTAGCTTTAAAATCTAATTTATGAATCCTATAAAAATGTTTTTAGGCACTTTATTCTCAAAATCAAGTTCTTCGGAAACCATCGAAAAAACTTCATTGTACGATATAGATATCAATGGATTACACGGAAAACCTCTAAACCTCTCAGATTTTAAAGGAAAACACCTACTGTTTGTCAATGTAGCTTCCAAATGCGGTTTTACACCTCAATACAAAGACCTACAGAAACTTTCTGATTCTTATCAAGATAAACTTGTAATTATTGGTGTACCTTGTAATCAGTTTGGTAATCAAGAACCTGGAGACGCTCAGGAGATTGAAACATTTTGCGAAATCAATTATGGTGTCACATTTCCTATAACTGAAAAAGTAAATGTCAAGGGAACTCAACAGCACCCACTATATAATTGGTTAACCCAAAAGCATAAAAACGGTGTAAAAAGTTCAAAAGTGAAATGGAACTTCCAAAAATACTTAGTTAATCCAAATGGAGAGCTTATTGACTATTTTTATTCAATGACCTCACCATTAAGCTCAAAAATTACTAAACATTTAAATTAAAGATCATGTTCGGACTATTTAAAAAAACTTCTGAAATAGATAAACTTCAGAAGACTTATGAAAAGCTAATGAAAGAATGGCACGCTTTATCCACGACCAATAGAGCTGAAAGCGATAAAAAATATGCTGAAGCACAAAAAATACAAGAAAGAATAGAACAGCTGCAAAAGTAATTCCTCATGAAATTCCTGAAGGCATTTATCAGTTTTCTTATCATCAATTTTGGTGCTCTTGGAATTGGCTCATGGTTAATGGCCGAAGGTCCGCAAGGCAATTGGTACACGCAATTAGAAAAAGCGCCCTGGACGCCCGAGGGTTGGGTATTTGGAGTAGCATGGACTATAGTAATGATCTGCTTCTCTACCTATATGGCTTTTCTATATTTAAAACGCCCAACGCACAAAGTACTCACGTTGTTTATCGTACAGTTTGTACTTAATGTCAGCTGGAATTTCATATTCTTCAATCAGCAGCTTATTGATCTAGCCTTGGTAAACATTATTTTGTTGTTAATTATTGTAACTGCTTTATTATTTACCTACATAAAAGATTTACATGGAAAAACCATTCTTATTTTCCCTTATGTAATCTGGCTATCAATTGCTACATCTCTTAATCTATACATTTACATTTATAACTAAAATTCACTTTGTGAGCTTATCATGAAAATATACCGACTTCACAAAAAACAAAACTTACCAATTACCATTGATACTGCTTGGGACTTTTTATCAGATCCTAAAAACCTGAAGACCATAACACCAGATTATATGGGATTCAATATTTTATCAGGAGCAGACAGGCCAATGTTTGCTGGACAAATCATTCAGTATATCGTCACACCTATTATGGGTATAAAAACCAAATGGGTTACTGAGATCACGCACGTGGTACACAAACATTATTTTGTAGATGAACAGCGTTTTGGACCATATTCATTATGGCATCATAAACACTTTATTAAAGAAATTGATGGTGGTGTTGAAATGGAAGATATTATAGATTACAAAGTTCCCTTCGGAATATTAGGTCAACTCTTTCATCCTATTCTTGTGAAGCCTAAATTAGAAGAGATTTTTAATTATCGTACTCAAAAATTAGAAGAATTATACGGAACTTACAACAAGTAAAAGTTTGACACTTTATGAAACAACCGCTTAACATTTTTTGGTTTAGACGTGATTTACGATTAGATGATAATATAGGCTTCTTCCAAGCTTTAAAAAGTGATCACCCAGTACTACCCATTTTTATTTTTGATTCTGAAATTTTAAAAAAATTACCTGAAGATGATGCCAGAGTAACATTCATACACAACACACTGCAAAAGATGCGCTCTACGCTTCAGGATGAACACGATAGTAGCATTGCAATGTTTCATGGAAAACCTATTGACATATACAAGGAATTAACTGAAACATATGACATCAATGCTGTATATACAAATCATGATTACGAGCCCTATGCAAAAGAGCGCGACAATGAAATAAAAGCCTTTCTATCTGAACACGACATTGAATTTAAAACGTTTAAAGATCAGGTCATATTTGAAAAAGACGAGGTGGTAAAAAAAGATGGCGATCCTTATGTTGTGTATACACCATACATGAGAACATGGAAAGACAAGTTTAAAGATCATGATCTGAAAATCTATTACACTAACGATTATCTTGATAATCTGGTAAAGCACTCACGATTACCAAATTTAGAACTTTCAGATATTGGATTTAAAGCCTCTAGTCAGCCTATTGCTGATTATACAGTTACTCCAACGCTTATTCAAGAATATGAAGATACCAGAAACTTTCCAGCTAAAGACGCCACATCTCGATTAGGACCACATCTTCGCTTTGGCACAGTGAGTGTACGCAAAATGATAAAAAAAGCCATTGCCGAAAAGAATGAAATATTTTGGCAGGAATTAATTTGGCGTGAGTTTTTTATGCAAATCTTGTGGCACTTTCCTCATACTACTAAAGAATCGTTCAAGTCAAAATATGATCGAATTGAATGGCGAAATAATGAAGACGAATTCAAAAAATGGTGCGAAGGAAAAACAGGCTACCCACTCGTAGATGCTGGTATGAGACAACTTAACGAAACTGGTTTTATGCACAATAGAGTAAGAATGCTGGTAGGTAGTTTCCTATGTAAACACTTACTTATTGACTGGCGTTGGGGCGAAGCATATTTTGCTGAGAAACTCCACGATTATGAAATGGCAAGTAATGTTGGTAACTGGCAATGGGTTGCTGGTTCTGGTGTTGATGCCGCTCCTTATTTCAGGATCTTTAATCCTACAACACAAATTGACAAATTTGATAAAGATCGAAAATATATTAAAACGTATGTACCTGAATTTGATACTGAGGATTATGTGGAGAAAATGGTTGATCACAAAATGGCCAGAGAACGCTGTTTAAAAACTTATAAAGAGGCTGTTAGCTAACTCAAGATTAACATTCTTTTAAAGTTTACCATCACATTTTTAATTAATTTTAAATACTAATCCTAAAATCAATTAAAATGAATACAAATGACGTTGCAAAAAAATGGACACAAATGTGCAGAGAAGGCAAAAACCTAGACTGCATCGAAGAACTTTATGCCGAAAATGTAACAAGTAGAGAAATGCCGGGAATGCCTGGAGAAATTATTTCTGGAAAACAAAACGTTTGGAACAAAAACAAAGAATGGCTAGACAATGTAGCAGAATGGCATGGTGGTGAAATTAGCGAACCTATTGTTGCCGATAAACATTTTACAACGAAAATGACTTTTGATGTTACGTTTAAAGATCGCGGACGCCAACAAATGGAAGAAGTTGTTGTATTTGAAGTTGATAACGGAAAAATTGTAAATGAGCAGTTTTTCTATTCTATGTGACTTTTTTATTATGAAAGCATGTATTCTGATTGTATTATTATCATGTAGTTTGAGTTTTTCTCAAACAGAAGAAAAGATTTCTAGTATGGACTTTGTTCAAATTCAAAATAATAATATTGAAGAAGCCATGTATTACTACCATAATAATTGGAAAAAGCTGAGAATAAAAGCTTTAGAAAAAAACTATATTGATTCATATCAGCTATTGGAAAATGAATATAGTGAAGCAGCACCTTTTCATATCATTTTAATCACAACTTATAAGAACAAGACACAATTTGAAGCACGAGAAAAACACTTTCAGGAACTTATTGATGGTCATGGTGAACTCATGTTATTAAATAATAAAACTCCTAAGGAATTTAGAAAAACAGTATTTGGAACAGATGCAAAACACTTGAATTAAAACTCTAAATGCATGGTCAAATATTACAAGAGCTTTAGAGTTGAAATCATTGATGAATTAGACTCAGGACTTGATACTTTTGAACTTGAAGCACTGTATCAAAATCAATACCCAAAAGATTTAATGATTCCTGAGCAAAAATTTAAGCCAACATCAATACATGGTATTAATATTAGTACTAATGGAGTGCAAATAGTTAATGCATTATTATCTGAAACTGCCGGAAAAACGATTATTTCTGAAGACTCTTTCATTATAAAGCATGACTATTTATATATCATTTGTTCAAATTATGTGTATTGTTTAGATATTAAGACCCTTTCGTGTAAATGGAGAAACCAATTTGATTGGGCAACATGCTTTGGTATTTATGAATTTGCTGATGCAATGGTGGTTCACGGAGAATCTACCATAACGATGATAAACAGCAAAGGAAACACAATATGGAGCTTTTCTGGTGATGATATATTTCTAAATACTGAAGGAGAACAAGCCTTTAAAATTCATAATCATCAGATTCAACTGGTAGATTTCAATAGTAATCATTATACATTGAACGCAAATGGAGAACTAATTAAAAAAGCCTCGAATTACCGAGGCTCTTAATCTATGTTATTTTGAGAAATCATCTAATTCCCTTCTACTCTCTCAATATGTGCTCCAATAGCACGTAAACGTTCATCAATATTTTCGTAACCACGATCAATCTGTTCAATATTATGTATTGTAGATGTTCCTTTTGCTGATAGTGCAGCAATCAATAGAGATACTCCCGCTCTAATATCTGGAGATGTCATGGTCGTTGCTTTTAATTGCGACTTAAAATCATGACCAATTACTGTAGCTCTATGCGGATCGCAAAGAATGATCTTAGCTCCCATATCAATTAATTTATCTACGAAAAACAATCGGCTTTCAAACATTTTTTGATGAACTAATGCACTTCCTCTAGCTTGAGTTAAAACTACCAGAATAATACTTAATAAATCTGGTGTAAATCCAGGCCAAGGCGCATCTGAAACTGTTAATATTGAACCATCAATATAACTTTGAACTTCATATCCATCTTTATGCGCTGGAATATGAATATCATCTCCTTGTCGCTCAACAGTAATTCCTATTTTTCTAAAAACATTCGGTATCAGACCAAGATCATCCCAACTTACATTAGTGATGGTTAATTCACTCTTGGTCATTGCAGCAAGACCTATCCAACTTCCAATTTCAATCATATCAGGAAGCATCCTATGTTCTGTACCACCAAGAGTATCAACACCTTCAATAATTAACATATTAGAGCCAATACCTTTGATCTTTGCTCCCATTCTGTTAAGCATTTTACAAAGTTGCTGTAAGTAAGGCTCACAAGCTGCATTGTATATGGTTGTAGTACCTTCAGCTAATACTGCTGCCATAACAATATTGGCAGTTCCTGTAACCGAAGCTTCATCGAGTAACATATAAGTTCCTTTGAGCTTATCTGCTTCTACACCATAAAAATGATCTTCTTTATTGTATCTGAATTTTGCTCCCAAATTAATAAACCCTTCAAAGTGAGTATCTAAACGACGACGACCAATCTTGTCACCTCCTGGCTTTGGAATATAACCTCTACCAAAACGTCCAAGCAACGGACCAACAATCATGATAGATCCTCTTAGTCCTTTTCCGTCTTCTTTAAAAGCTTCAGATTCTAAATATTTTAAGTTAACCTCATCAGCCTTAAAGGTATAAGAACCTTTTCCAATCTTGTTGACCTTAACTCCTAGTTTTTTTAGTAGCGCAATAAGCTTATTGACATCAATAATATCGGGAATATTATGTATTGTAATTTCTTGGTCAGTAAGTAGAACTGCACATAAAATTTGTAAAGCTTCGTTTTTTGCTCCTTGAGGCTGTATGTTACCTTTTAATTGGTGACCTCCTTCAATAATAAATGTTGACATGAAATCTTATTAGTAGCGTTTTCTATTTCGGTTAGAACCTTTTTTGTGATGCGATTTTTTCCCTCCGGAATACTTCTTTTTATGTCGCATTAAACTGGTAGAATCTGATAGATCCTCATCACTGGTTTTAAGATTAATCTTACCACCAGACAACTCATATAAATGCTCAAAGATTACACCATCTTCAACAGTGTCTTTATTCCAGTTGAGGAAACATTTTTTCATATGGTTTGCAATAGTATAAACCAAAGCCTCTTTCAAGTCGCCTTCTTCCCAGGTATTAGCCACATCAATCATGGTCTTAATATTATTTCCGTAAAAACGATATTTCGGATGATTTTGTGGATACTTTAATGGCTCTGGACCTTCAGAGAGTTCTTCCTTAGAAGGCATAGGATATGGAGAATCAGCATCCAATTCAAAATCAGACATGATGAATAATTGATCCCATAATTTGTGTTGAAAATCTGGAACATCACGAAGGTGTGGTTGTAAATTTCCCATCACATTGATGATAGATTTTGCTACTTTATTTCGCTCTTCTTTTGTTGGTAATTGTTTAGCGTAATTGATCATTTTTTGAAGATGTCTTCCATATTCAGGAATAATCAAATGTTCACGCTCTGTGTTGTATTCTAAATCGTCTATCAAAATATAAATTTGTGTAGTATGTTTATTAATGCATGAAGTACATCTGCATATGGATGCAAAATACAAAAAAATAGTTACCGAAACTGCTTTTTACAAAGAAATAACACCTTCTACTTTTAGAGCAACTTCTTTATATTTAGCAATGACCGCATCAGGATCTTTCATCTTCAAATTTACAGATACACTAGTATAGGTTCCTTTTCCTGAAACTTTAGTTGTAATTACAGCTCCTAAATTATTAAACAATTCTTCTATCTGACGTATCTTTTCTGTGTTAGTTGGCACTATAAATTTGTACAAATATAAGGAGGGCCAACTTGCAGTTTCATACAATTGACCTCTAAGTTTCCTATAGAATTCTTCTGATTTTTTCTCTGGACTCATATTATTTTTTCTTCGGAAGCAAAGATACATTTTACTTTGCATTTTGCTTTGCCTAATTATTGTTAATTTTACAACCAAAACCTTGCCAAATTGAATATAAAACGAATTGTCATAACTGGTGGTCCCGGAACAGGAAAGTCTTCAATAATAAACGAACTTATTAAACGTAACTACACGGGCTTTGAAGAAATATCCAGACAGGTAACCTTAGACGCTAGAAAGGACGGCATTGAGCAGTTATTCTTAACTGAACCTCTACTCTTTAGTGAGCTACTACTAAAGGCAAGGACTCAACAATTTAAAGATGCAGATTCTATTAAAAAAGACATGGTCTTTTTAGACAGAGGTATTCCAGACGTTTTGGCGTATATGGATTATGCAAAAAGTGAGTACCCTAATTATTTTAATGAGGCTTGCGAAAAATACGTGTACGACCAAATATTTGTATTAGCACCATGGCAGGAAATTTTTGTAAGTGATAGCGAGCGTTATGAAAACTTTGATCAAGCTGTTCAAATACATCATGCCTTATTAGATACCTACCGACGTTTTAGCTACGAACTTATCGATGTTCCATTTGGCAACATTGAAAGTCGTGCAGACTTTATCTTAGACATTGTAAACGCATAGATGCCTCATCCAATTAACATATTAGAACAATATTGGAATCATACCTCTTTTAGACCTTTTCAAGAAGAGATCATTAATTCAGTTTTAGAAAACAATGACACCTTCGCTCTATTACCTACAGGTGGTGGAAAATCTATATGTTTTCAAATTCCTGCACTTATCAAAGATGGTATTTGTATAGTCATTTCTCCTTTAGTTGCTTTAATGAAAGACCAAGTTAACAGTCTTAAGAATAAAGGCATTAAAGCTATGGCAATTACAAGTGGAATCAAATATAGCGAGCTGGATACCCTACTTGACAATTGTATCTACGGAAATTATAAATTCTTATACCTATCTCCTGAGCGTTTACAACAAGATATTGTAAGACAACGCATTGAACAAATGAATGTCAATTTGATAGCAGTGGATGAAGCACATTGCATAAGCCAATGGGGAAACGATTTCAGACCTGCTTACAAGAACATCTCTATTCTAAGACAACTACAACCTAGTGTCAATGTGATTGCTCTAACTGCAACTGCGAAACCTAAGGTCATCGAAGAAACTATATTAGCCTTAGATTTCATCTCTCCAAAAGTCTTTAAAGCATCCTTTACCAGACCAAATATTTCATATCAGGTTCTTAATAGTGAAGACAAGATCTATGATTTGGAACAACAATTAAAAACGCATCAAGGCGCATCTATTATTTATGTCAGAAGTCGCCGTATGAGCGTAGAAATCCATAATCTGTTGGAAAAAAAAGGTTTTAGTTCAACTTTTTTTCATGGAGGTATTCCTACCAAAGATAAACAAGACCGATTGCATGCATGGATGAACAACCAAAAGGAAATTATGGTGGCAACAACAGCATTTGGTATGGGAATTGATAAACCAGATGTAAAAACAGTCATACATATCAATCTACCAGAAAGTTTAGAGAGTTACTATCAAGAAGCTGGACGAGCTGGTCGAAACAATGAGCCTGCATTCGCTATATTATTAACAAATACATCTGATGAACAAGTTTTAATAAACCAGTTCATCAATAGTTTACCTACGATAGATGAAATTAAACTCGTATACAGAAAATTGTGTAACTACTTTCAAATATCATATGGTGAAGGAGAATTAACTACGCATCGTTTTAATTTCAGTGATTTCTGTAAGGCTTACGATTTTAAAAGTTCTAAAACATTCAATACGCTTCAGCTATTAGACAGGAATAGTGTGATCAAGTTATCGCAAGAGTTTAATTATAAAACTAAATTACAATTTATTGTTAGTAATAATGCTATGTTTTCGTATTTAGAAACACATGCGCAGTACAATATTATTGTTAAAACTATTTTGAGAACTTATGGTGGTATTTTTGAACACCAATTGGCTATAAACCTTACTTTAATTGCCAAAAAAGCAGGAATTGACGAAAAGCAAGTGATTGCTGTTTTAAATCAACTTCATAAAGATGAAATTGTCGACTTCCTTTTTTCTAATACAGATTCTGAAGTTATTTTTCTCCAACCAAGAGAAGATGACAAAACCATTAACAGAATTACAAATGTTGTTGAACAGCAACAAGAATTGAAACGAACTCAGGTCAAAGCAGTATTGGATTTTGTAAAAAATGACTCGCTTTGTAAGAACAGACAATTATTAACATACTTTGGAGAACCAACTTCAGAAGATTGCGGTAAATGTTCTGTATGCTTATCAGTGGATATTTCAGAAGATAAAACCATCCTAAAAACCATTCAGAAACACATAATTAACAAACTTGAGGAAAAGGCACTGAGCTCCAGAGATTTGGTAGAACAGCTTCCTTTCGAAAAAGAATTGATATTAAAAGTCTTAAAAGAATTGTTAGAGCATGATGTCATTTCCATAACATCTGCCAACACATATAAAATAAAATAACATGACGAGAGATAAATTGAGAATTATTTTTATGGGCACGCCAGATTTTGCAGTAAATACACTAAAAAGTTTGGTAGACAATAATTATAATGTAGTAGGTGTTATTACAGCACCTGATAAACCTGCAGGTCGAGGGCGAAAACTTAACGAATCTGCAGTAAAAAAATATGCGACATCTCAAGGTTTAAAAGTCTTACAGCCAACTAATTTAAAAAATGAAACTTTCATTCAAGAATTAAAAGCCCTTAATGCCAATCTTCAAATAGTTGTAGCATTTAGAATGTTACCAGAAGTGGTATGGAATATGCCAAAATATGGAACTTTTAATCTTCATGCTTCATTATTACCTGACTACAGAGGTGCAGCTCCAATTCATTGGGCCATAATAAATGGTGAAACTAAAACAGGAGTAACTACATTTTTCATTGATGAAAAGATTGATACAGGCGCAATAATACTCCAAAAAGAAATTGAGGTGTCTAATGACGAAACCGTTGGATCTCTGCATGACAGGCTAATGATTGTTGGAAGCGAATTGGTCCTTGAAACTGTTGACCTCATTCAAAAAGACAAAGTTCAAACAACCATACAGCCTAAAACTGAAGTTAGCAAAACCGCCTACAAACTCAATAAAGAGAATTGTAAGATTGATTGGAGTTTAGATACAGATACCATATATGACAAAATAAGAGGTTTAAACCCATTTCCAGCTGCTTGGTGCTATCTAATTAATAATGATGATGAATTAAATGTGAAAATTTTTGAAGTTGAAAAAGATAAAACCGATCATAATTTTGAATCTGGAAAACTATTAGTAAGTAAAGATGAGTTAAAAGTAACAACTAGAGATGGTTACATTATTATTAAAGAAATAAAGCTTCCAGGAAAGCGAAAAATGGATTCAAAATCGCTACTCAATGGTTACAATTTTGACAAAAATGCTAAAATGCTCTAAAACCCTTATATACATTGATATTATAAAAACTCCGACGAAATGCAAGGCTTTATTAACAAATGCCCCAAGTTATCAACAAATACTCGTATTTCCCTTGCTATTACTTGCGTAGATGGATTTTACGTATAAATTTGTATGCGGATTTAACGATAACGTTTAACCCAACTATTTTTTTAACAATTTAAAATTTAAATTTTATGAACAAAACAGATTTAATCAATGGGATGGCAGAGAATGCAGGAATTACAAAAGCAGCTGCTAAGAAAGCATTAGATTCATTATTAATTGACATCGAAGGAGCTTTACAAAAAGGAAACAGAGTTTCTTTAGTAGGATTTGGTTCTTGGTCAGTTTCTAAAAGATCTGCAAGAGAAGGAAGAAACCCTCAAACTGGTAAAACTATACAAATCAAAGCTAAAAACGTAGTAAAGTTTAAAGCTGGTTCTGATTTAAGTAGTGCTGTAAACTAGTATTTCTTAAAATACAATACTAAAGCTCACTGTTACAGTGAGCTTTTTTTTGTTCTAAAGCCTAAGTAATTCTATGAATAGTTGGTTATTAGTAAAATATGTTTTAGATTTAATTCACAAATGATGTTTATATGATTATATCAAAGCCCAAAAAAGGACATCTTTTAATTGCTGAACCTTCAATTATTGGCGACTTATCATTTAATAGGTCTGTCATACTATTGGCAGATTACAACGAACAAGGCTCTATTGGTTTCATTTTAAACAAACCTCTTGAATATACACTTAACGATCTAATACCAGAGACAGAAGCAACATTTAAGGTGCATAATGGAGGTCCAGTTGAACAAGACAATCTATATTTTATTCATCAGGTTCCTGAGTTAATACCAGATAGTATTGAAATTTCTAATGGTGTGTTTTGGGGCGGAAATTTTGATGTTGTACTAGAACTTCTAAAAAACGATAAATTAAACACTTCTGATATCAGATTTTTTCTTGGCTATTCAGGTTGGGATGCAAAACAACTAGATAATGAACTAGAGTCTAATGCATGGATCGTTTCTGAAAATGTTTACAAAAATGAACTTATCAACAAGTGTTGTGACTCCTTTTGGAAAGAAAAAATGTTAGAATTAGGAGGTGATTATTCGCTTTGGTCTAATGCTCCTGAAAATCCAAGTTACAACTAAGATAACCTTAGTTTTGTATTTAAACGTTTCAATAGATCCTCAGAGATCTTAACTACATACTCTTTTTTACGGTATTTCATAATAGGTAATATCCCTATCATTACGTTTGTTATGAATAGCTCATCTGCTTTTTGAAGTTCAAATGGCGAAATAGAGGCCTCTTCTAAAACGTAATCACCAGAATTCAAAACCACATCAATAATTTGTTTACGCATTACACCTTTTAAACATCCATCTGTTAATGGTGGTGTCTTTATCGTTTCACCAGTTACCAAAAACAAATTACCATTGAGTGCCTCAACAACATTTTTATTAGTATTCAATAATAAACAATTGTTCCAACCATTTTCTTCAGCATAAATACTCCCTAAAACATTAATAGCTTTGTTATTGGTCTTAAGTGTTGATAATAAACCGGGAGCTACGAAATAATCTTTGTAGAGATCTACAGTATACGAATCACTCTTATCTAAAACATAAAAATCTTCATTACAGATTTCAGCAGAAATATTATAACTAATAGTTTGAGCTTTGGGCTTGTATTTACCACCATTACCTCTATCAACATTTAACCTGACTCTAGCTGATGATTTTAAGAGAGAATTAGCATCTAAGGTTTTAAGTATTTCGGCCTCGAGAAATTCCATGGTGAAATTCATCGGTATTTCCATGCGCATAATGCGCATTGATGCCATCAATCTAAAATAATGGTCTTCCCAAAATAAAATTTTACCATGTACAACTTTTAAAGTTTCAAATACTGCGTCACCATATTTATAACCTCTATTTTCACTAGTTATAAAACTTGATGTCTCAATCAATTCGCCGTCAAAATTTATCATAAAAAAGTCTCGATTAAAAATCGAGACAAATATAAAACTTATATGACTTAGAAATTCTATGCTGAGCCTAAAACTTGCTTTAAATCTGAAATTTGATTATCCCATAGCATCTTAGCTTCGTCAACTTCATCTTCATCAGAAAAATCTGTAACAATTATTGAAACATCTTTGGTTATTTCATCAACTTGAATTCTGATTTCAAAAAAATAAGATGCGCCATCTTCTTCGTCATTGAGCCATCTAAATTTTACACGCTCTCCACTCTTCTTACTTAAAAGCTTTGCTTTTTCTTCACTACCATCCCAAATAAATGTAAACAACTCTCCTCTTGAGTTTACATTATCAGCAAACCATTCAGACAATCCTGAAGGTGTAGATATATATTGATATAAAAGTTGTGGCGAAGCATGAATAACAAACTCCATCTCAATTCTAACTTTATCTTCCATAGGTAAATTATTATGTTGTCAATATATACATTAATTGTTGAGTTTAAAACTAAAAACTAGAAAAAAATAATTTGCACATTTTATGTTTGCTCACAAAAATTTTGTTTTTATATTTGCACCCTCATAAATGGCGAGGTAGCTCAGTTGGTTAGAGCGTCGGATTCATAACCCGGAGGTCACGAGTTCAAATCTCGTTCTCGCTACAGCAGTTAAAGTCTAGCACGAAAGTGTTAGACTTTTTTTTATGTTATGAGCTAGAGTTTACTCTGATGCGAAATGACATAAAAAATTGTTGAACGTGATAGCGTTCAAGCTTTTGCTATTGTAAAGCTTCCTCAAAAAGATTCTTTAAATCTCGTTCTCGCTACAGCAGTTAAAGTCTAGCACGAAAGTGTTAGACTTTTTTTTATGTTATGAGCTAGAGTTTACTCTGATGCGAAATGACATAAAAAAATTATTGAACGTGATAGCATTCAAGCTTTTGCTATTGTAAAGCTTCCCCAAAAAGATTCTTTAAATCTCGTTCTCGCTACAGCAGTTAAAGTCTAGCACGAAAGTGTTAGACTTTTTTTTATGTTATGAGCTAGAGTTTACTCTGATGCGAAATGACATAAAAAATTGTTGAACGTGATAGCGTTCAAGCTTTTGCTATTGTAAAGCTTCCTCAAAAAGATTCTCTAAATCTAGTTCTTGCTAAAGTAGATAAGGTCTGGCGTAAAATACTTGGCTTTTATATTTCAACAATTAAAAGACCTATACTCCATGCTTAAATCTTTTAAATTTCTCCAAAAAACTCAAATTCTAACAATTACCTGATTTTTAGCTAATTGATTCTAGTAGCAATATTATCAAATGTTAAATTAGTGCATTTCATCGGTTTTTTTTGCATTTTATAGACTAAAAATGAAATAAAGTAATATATTAGCATCCTAATTAATTGACATAAATTCATTAAACCCCAAACTAATGAGAAAAATTACCTGCTTACTTGTGCTACTATTTTTAGTAGTACAAACCTCCTATTCGCAAGACATTTACAAGCGAATTATAACTAATAATGATTCCGAAACTACAATTCAAACTTTACTGAACATTGGTATCGACTTGAGATGTGGTGCTGTTTACAAAAACAATTCCATTCAATTGGAATTATCTGTTGAACAATTAAGTCAGCTTGACAATGCAGGAATCAAATACAATGTTGTTGTAGAAGACCTCACTAAATACTATCAGGAAAGAAACCCTTCTGAATTATCTATTGAAAAAGCTTTTGAACAATTTAAATCTAGTGATCAGTCCAATACAAGCAATCGATCAATAGCAAGCACCATACTAGACAATTATTTACAGTATACGGGTTGCGAAGAAGTAAACTGGACTAAACCTAGTTTATACAATCAAGGATCTCTAGGAGGTTGCTTGACTGTATCAGAAATGGAGGCCGAGCTTGATCAGATGCATGCTAACTATCCTAATCTAATTTCTGCTAAAGCAGATGCATCGCCAACAAATCAAACCACTTGGGGAAATCCATCAGGAACTATAACTAATAATGGATTAACATATACAGGTCAAGGAACAACAAGATGGGATCCTAAAACCATTTGGTATGTTCGAATTACAGGTGATCAATCTTCTCCTGAAGGTAGCAAACCTCAAATATTGTATACCTCAATGATTCATGCTCGTGAAGTTAGTAGTTTAATGAGTAACATGTATTTTATGTGGTACCTTCTTGAAAACTACGATACAGATCCAGCCATAAAGAATTTAGTAGATAATAATGAATTATATTTTATTCCAGTTGTGAATCCAGATGGTTTACGCTGGAATCAACATTTAAACTCTAACGGTGGAACTTTCCAAAGAAAAAACTGCCGACCAAATACAGGTAGTACCTCTAACTCTACTGCAACAAGAGGGGTTGATGTCAATAGAAACTTTGATTACTTATGGGGAGCAGATGGTGATTCTAGTGGTTCAAATGATATTCCTTCTAGTGACACATACAGAGGTCCTGCGCCTTTCTCAGAACCTGAATCTCAAATTCTAAGAGATTTTGTTCTCGCAAGAAATTTTGAAACTTGTTTAATGCATCACTCTGCAGCAAATGCTATACCTCATCCGTATGGTGGTATTCCAACCCGAGTGTCTAATAGAGAAGATGAAATGCACCAATGGCATGAAGACATGTCAAGGTTTAACAGATATGTATCTGGTGCTACTATATTCACACCAGCTAATGGTATTGCAGATGATTGGATGCTAGGTGGTACTGCAGATGCAGGTAATACAACAAGTAATGCTAATAACCCATTCCCAAATGATAGTAGTCCTGCTTCAGTAGGTTCTGGTCAAAATATTTTAGCGTCTACACCAGAACATGGTAGTTATGGAAGTGAAGGAGGCTTTTGGCCAAATCCAACGCAAACAGCTGGAATATCTGATATTGAGAGAATAGCTGCCAGAGGAATGAGAATCAATTTAATGAACGCCTACTACGGAGGTAAGTATGCAAAATTTCATGATTTAACGCAAAGTGATATCAATAGTTTAACATCAGATCTAACTTTTGGTATTGAGCGTATCGGACAAACACCAAGTGATTTCACATTAACTGTAACACCTGTGTCTGGAAATATTATCTCTATTGCGTCTATTCCTACTCAAACTGGAATGAATGTCTTAGATCAAAATAATGTCACTGCCGAAATCGTACTTGATGGAACTATACAACCAAATGATATCATCGAATATAATGTGCAGCTATCAGATGGAACTAATGTGTTTTACAATGTAAACATTGAAAAGTATTATCAACCAACAATGATTCTATCAGATGATCCTGATGCAAACTCAATTAACACAAACTGGAATTTATCCGGAACATGGACAGCTTCAAATGCACCAGGTGCTGCTTATTCTGGTAGCCGAGGTATAAAAACTGGAGGTAATAATATCACCACTTTAGGTAATAATCAAAACACATCCATAACTACAAACACACATGATTTATCAGCTTCTGATGAAGTTGTTATTCAGTTTTATACTAAATGGGATTTAGAAAGAAATTTCGATTTTGTAGAATTCGAAGGATCTACCGATGGTAGTAACTGGGTGTCACTTTGTGGTATTTACAATAAACCAAATGCTACAAATTTCACCACAAATGAACATGGTGCTAAATCGTCTACAAGTCACTCGTTCCAACAAAACAATAATAGTAGCGGTAGAGTCTATGATGGTGATAGAATGGACAAATGGGTTATGGAAGAAATTATTATTGATGCCACTACAAATAGTGCATTATTCCAAGCTCCAAATGCGCAATTTAGATTCCGTTTTAGAACCGATGCAAATAATAGATTCGAAAATTATTCAGCAAATGGTGAAGGATTCTTTATCGATGATTTTAAGATTATCGGACTACAGATTCCTTGTGATAATAGTGTTGCTCCTTCAAATCTGGCAGTAACTCTTGTAACTCCTACATCAGCATCTGTATCATGGGATAATATACCTTCTGCAACT
>NZ_CANMVN010000012.1 GCF_947501425.1 uncultured Psychroserpens sp.
GTAACCGATGATAGTGATGATCCGACAGATGCTACAGATAATGATAACAATGGCGATGGAGAGCCAGATGATCCAACCGATACAACAATCCCACAGAACCCATCGATCAGCATCATTAAAGAGAGCAGTTTAGATCTAGGAGCAGATGGTGTTGTGAGTGTAGGCGATATCATTACTTACACCTATACAGTAAGCAACACAGGTGATGTGACCTTATTTGATGTTAGTGTATCAGAAGATGCAGCCGACTTTACAGGAACAGGTACGCTACCAACCCCAACATATCAGAGTGGAGGAGCCGACTTAGACTTAGAAGCCGACTTAGAAGACTTAGCCGTAGGAGCAGGAACGATAGTGTACACAGCAACTTATGCTATTACACAGGATGATATCGATGCAGGAGTTGTAACGAATCAGGCAACAGCTGATGGAAGTGATCCACAAGGCGGAACAGTAACCGATGATAGTGATGATCCGACAGATGCTACAGATAATGATAACAATGGCGATGGAGAGCCGGATGATCCAACCGATACAATAATCCCACAGAACCCATCGATTAGCATCATTAAAGAGAGCAGTTTAGATCTTGGCGCAGATGGTGTTGTGAGTGTAGGCGATATCATTACTTACACTTATACAGTAAGCAACACAGGTGATGTGACCGTATTTGATGTTAGTGTGTCAGAAGATGCAGGTGACTTTACAGGAACAGGTACGCTACCAACTCCAACATATCAGAGTGGAGGAGCCGACTTAGACTTAGAAGCAGACTTAGAAGACTTAGCTGTAGGAGCAGGAACGATAGTGTACACAGCAACTTATGCCATCACACAGGATGATATCGATGCAGGAGTTGTAACGAATCAGGCAACAGCTGATGGAAGTGATCCACAAGGCGGAACAGTAACCGATGATAGTGATGATCCGACAGATGCTACAGATAATGATAACAATGGCGATGGAGAGCCGGATGATCCAACTGATACAACCATCCCACAGAACCCATCGATCAGCATCATTAAAGAGAGCAGTTTAGATCTAGGAGCAGATGGTGTTGTAAGTGTAGGCGATATCATTACTTACACCTATACAGTAAGCAACACAGGTGATGTGACGGTATTTGATGTTAGTGTGTCAGAAGATGCAGGTGACTTTACAGGAACAGGTACGCTACCAACCCCAACATATCAGAGTGGAGGAGCCGACTTAGACTTAGAAGCCGACTTAGAAGACTTAGCTGTAGGAGCAGGAACGATAGTGTACACAGCAACTTATGCCATCACACAGGATGATATCGATGCAGGAGTTGTAACGAATCAGGCAACAGCTGATGGAAGTGATCCACAAGGTGGAACAGTAACCGATGATAGTGATGATCCGACAGATGCTACAGATAATGATAACAATGGCGATGGAGAGCCAGATGATCCAACAACAACAGATCTTCCGCAACAACCACAATTAGATGTTGTAAAAGTTGCAGATATTCTTGATAATGGAGATGGTGTAATTGGTGTAGGTGATGTAATTACGTATACGATTACTGTAACTAACTCTGGAAATGTAAGCTTGACAAACGTTACTATTGTGGATACGTTTACAGATGCTAATAATATTCCGTTAACCTTAGATTCAGGACCAACATATGTAAGTTCAGATTTAGGTAGTACAGAAGGAAATCTATTAGTTGGTGAAACAGCTACTTATACAGCAACATACACTATTACTCAAGATGACGTTGATGCTGGAGGATTAGTCAATAGTGTTGTAGCAGATGGAGAAGGACCTGATGGAACAACAACAACTGATACTAGTGATGATGGAGATGATACCGATGGAAATACAGAAGATGATCCAACTGTAACTGAAACAGATTCTGATTTTGAATTATCAATAACTAAAGAGCTTGATATTTTGGAGCCTGTTATTGGTGATGAAGTTACGTTTACTATAACAGTAGCTAATGAAGGATTTGTAACTGCAACAGGTGTTGTTGTTGATGAAGTTATTCCTAGTGGATATACTTTTGTTTCGGCAATAGCAACAGCAGGAGCATATTCAGAATTTGATGGCGAATGGGTTGTAGGACAATTAAATCCTGGTCAGGTAGAAGTTCTTGAAATTACTGTAGAAGTTCTTGGATTTGGTGATTATCTGAATACAGCTTCCATTTCAGAATTTGCAGGAGGTAACGATCAAAATGAAAATAACAATAGTGACTCTGTTGGAGTTTCACCTATATGTTTAACTATTTACAACGAGTTTTCTCCTAATGGAGATGGTGTAAATGATTTCTTCAATATAGATTGTATTGAAACATTTCCTAACAATAGATTAGAGATTTATAATAGATGGGGAAATATAGTTTATGAAACTAATGGATATAGAAATGATTGGGATGGAACTTCTAATGGAAGAGCTGTTCTAAGTCAAGGAGATAAACTACCAGTAGGAACATATTACTACGTAATTGATTTAGGAGATGGTTCTGAACCAAGAGTAGGATGGTTATACTTAAACAGATAATTAATAAGGCAAGATTAAAAACAATATTAAAATGATACAAAAATCATCATTATTAAAAGGATTAATACTGTTAGTGTTTAGTACACTAATGATTAATACTAGTTTTGCACAGCAAGACCCTCAGTATACACAGTATATGTATAATACTATGAGTGTTAATCCTGCTTATGCTGGACAGCGAGAAGTATTAAGCATAACTGGACTTCATCGTACACAATGGGTTGGTATTGATGGTGCGCCACAAACACAAACATTAGGTATTCATGCGCCACTCAGAAACGATAAGATTGGTTTAGGGTTGTCTGTTGTAAATGATGCACTCGGACCTGTTAATGAATATTATATAGATGCTAATTTTTCATATACTATTCAAGTGAGTGATAATAATACCAAATTATCTTTTGGAGTCAAAGGTGGTGTTCATGCATTAACTTCAGATTGGAGTGAAGGAGTCATACAGCAATTAGGAGATCCAACGTTTGCAGACAATTTGAGCGTGTTTTCACCAACAATAGGTGCTGGTTTATATCTACATAATCGCAAGTGGTATGTAGGCTTATCTGTTCCTAATTTTTTGAAGACAGAACACTTCGATGCAAGTCAAGTCTCAATTGCTAAAGAACGAATGAACTATTACTTAATTGCAGGATATGTTTTTGATTTAAGCGAAAATACAAAGTTTAAACCTGCAGCTTTTGTAAAAGCGGTTTCAGGAGCGCCAATAATTGCTGATGTTTCGGCTAACTTTTTATTTAATGATAAGCTAACTTTAGGTTTAGCCTGGAGATGGGATGACTCTGTAAGTGGCTTAGCAGGAATTCAAGTTACTGATGGTTTATACATTGGTTACTCTTATGATGCAACAACAACAAATCTTAATAACTATAATAGTGGATCTCATGAGATTATGTTACGATTTGAATTACAAAAAGTAGGTAGAATATTATCACCAAGATTCTTCTAAAAAAATGATTATGAAAACACACAAGATTATATGTATACTAGCTTTGAGTTTTGTTTTTTCTATGGGATATTCTCAAAGAGGAAAGGTAAGACAAGCTAACAAAGAGTATGATAATTTAGCGTACTTAAAAACAAGTGAAATTCTTTTAGAAGTAGCTAATAACGGTTATAAATCTGTTGATTTACTTCAGAAACTTGCAAACTCATTTTACTTCAATAATCAAATGGAAGAAGCTGCAAAATGGTATGGCGAGTTAATGGCTATGGATGAAACTTTGGACCCAGAGTACTACTTTAGATATGCTCAAGCTTTAAAATCTATTGAGAACTATTCAGAGTCAGATAAGTGGATGAAAAAATTTGCTGAAGCTGATCGTAGTGATTTAAGAGGAAGAGCTTTTAAATCTACTGTAGATTATCTATCAATGATCGATGAGGCTAGTAGAGAATTCGAAGTTTATAACTTAGAAATCAATTCTGAAAATTCAGATTTTGGAACTGCCCAATATCAAGATCAAATCATATTTGCATCGTCTCGTGGTGGTGGAAAGAAATATAAATGGAACGAACAACCTTACCTGGATCTGTTTTCAGCAGATAAACAAGAGAATGGAACTTATGGTAATGTTAGTGAACTTGATAGTGATATTAATACCAAATTTCATGAATCTTCTGTGGCATTTACTCCAGACGAAAAAGTGATGTACTTTACGCGTAATAATTATTTCAATAAAAAATATAAGAATGATGAAGATGGCACCAACCGTTTAAAGTTATTTAAAGCTACTTTAGATGAAGATGGAAATTGGGCAGACATCGAGTCTGTGCATTTCAATAGTGACGACTACAGTGTAGCTCATCCAACAATCAATGCTAACGGAACTAAGCTATATTTTGCTTCAGATATGACTGGTACTTTAGGTGCGTCAGATATCTTTGAGGTGGATATAAACCAAGATGGTTCTCTAGGAGATCCTGTTAATCTTGGACCAGCAGTTAATACTGAAGGTCATGAAACCTTTCCTTTTGTAAATTCTGAAGGGGATTTATATATGTCATCTAATGGTTTTAGTGGATTAGGTGGTTTAGACGTTTTTGTAATTAGAGATTTTGAAAACAAAAGAGAACTAAATCAACCAATGGCTCTAGAGAATGTTGGACGACCAATTAATAGTCCGATGGATGACTTTGGTTATTTTGAAAATCTGTCAACTAAAGAAGGTTTCTTCACCTCAAACAGAGATGGAGGAAAAGGAGATGATGATATCTATAGCTTTACTATTCCTGAATGTGAACAAGTGGTAGAAGGAACCGTTAAGGATAAACAAACCCTTGAGCTATTACCAGGAGCTATTGTAACCATCTATGATGCTGAAGGAAATCCGTTAAATCAAGTTACAACAGGTGCTGATGCGACCTATAAATTTGAAGGACTCGCCTGTGAAATGGAATATTTAATTAGAGGACAGAAAGAGACTTATGCTTCAGATGAAAAGCGTTTCACAACTCCTAAGAAAAAACAAGAATTAGTTATTGAATTACTATTGGAAAAAGACGAAGTAGAATTAGAGCCTTGTGCCGATTTAGCTAAGATTTTAGATATTCCAATTATTTATTTCGACTTCGATAAGTTCAATATTAGATATGATGCTGAAGTTGAGTTACAGAAAGTACTAGCTGTGATGAATAAATATCCTACAATTACAATCGATATTAGAAGTCATACGGATTGTAGAGGACCAGCAGATTATAACAACCGACTTTCAGAAAATAGAGCGCAATCAACACGACAATACTTAATAGATAAAGGTGTTGATGCAGATCGTTTAACAGCTAAAGGATATGGTGAATCTAGATTAGTTAATGATTGTGGATGTGAACCTACAAATAATTCTGATTGTTCTGAGGCAGAACACCAATTGAACAGACGTAGTGAGTTTATCATTACAAGTATCAATGGTGTGAAATGCCCTGAAAAAGAATAATAAATAGTAAGATCTATTAAAATAAAGTTAAAAGCTACCTTTTTCAAGGTAGCTTTTTTGTTTCTGGTGTTTTTTTAAAGATTTAGTTGTTATTTTTGTTAGCTATGACAGAAGAACATGTAATTCTTGTAAACGAAAACGATGAGCAGATTGGTACAATGCCAAAAATGGAAGCTCATGAAAAAGCAGTCTTGCATCGTGCTTTTTCAGTTTTTATCTTTAATGATAAGAATGAATTAATGTTGCAACAACGTGCTAAACATAAATATCATTCACCATTATTATGGACCAATACCTGTTGCAGTCACCAGAGAGTTGGGGAAACCAATTTAGAAGCTGGTAAACGCCGATTAATGGAAGAAATGGGCTTTGTAGTAGACCTCAAAGAAACAACCTCTTTTATTTATAAAGCACCATTTGATAATGGATTGACTGAGCATGAACTAGATCATATTATGGTTGGACATTTCAATAATGAGCCAGTTATAAATACTGATGAAGTTGAAGCCTGGAAGTGGATGCCATTAGAAGCAGTAAAAGTAGATATTGAACTGCATCCTGAGCTTTACACAGCATGGTTTAAGATTATTTTTGATAAATTTTACGAACACATAAACATCACAAAGTAATGCGAGTAACAGTAAGTAGAAAAGCACATTTTAATGCAGCACATCGTTTGTATCGTAAAGATTGGAGCTTTGAAAAGAATGATGAGATCTTCGGAAAATGTAACAATCCAAACTTTCATGGGCATAACTATGAATTAATTGTACATGTTACTGGTGAAATAGATAAAGAAACAGGTTATGTGATCGATATGAAAGTGCTTAAAGATATTATTAAGTCTGAAGTTGAAGATGCTTTTGATCACAAAAACCTTAACGTTGAAGTTCCTGAGTTTAAAGATCTAAACCCTACAGCTGAGAATATAGTAGTTGTCATCTACAACAAGATCAAACCTAAGCTGAATGCCGATTTTGATTTAGAAATCACTCTATATGAAACACCTAGAAATTTCGTAACCTTTTCTGGATAATGAAAACTGAATTATATCCATTAAAATTTAAACCGATTTTAAAAGATAAAATTTGGGGAGGTGAAAAGCTAACGACAATTCTCAATAAAACATCCAATCAATCCAATATTGGTGAAAGTTGGGAAATAAGTGATGTTGAAGACGATACCTCTATCGTAACTAATGGGCCTCTCAAAGGACAATCCTTAAAAGCGCTCCTAGAAAATTATAAAGAAGCATTTCTGGGTAACAAGAATTATAAGGTTTTTGGAAATAAGTTTCCGCTACTTATCAAGTTTATTGATGCTAAAGAGGATTTGTCTATACAGCTTCATCCAAATGACGAGTTAGCTCTTACGCGTCACAATTCCTTCGGAAAAACAGAAATGTGGTATGTGATGCAAGCTGATGAAGATGCTAACCTTATCGTAGGATTCAATCAAAAAATAACAGCAGAAACATACTTAGAGCATCAGAAACATAAGACCTTGACTGAGATTTTAAATTTTGATATAGTTCAAACTGGTGATGCTTATTTTATTGAGGTAGGTCGAATTCATGCTATTGGTGCTGGAGTACTTTTAGCTGAAATTCAACAAACCAGTGATGTCACTTACAGAGTTTATGATTGGGATAGAGTAGATGATCAAGGTAATGAACGTGAATTACATAATGATCTAGCTATCGATGCTATCAATTTTGATATGGAAAATGATTTTAGAGTGTCTTATGATAAGATAGAGAATCAATCTAATTCTATGGTTTCGTGTCCATATTTTACAACCAACTTTCTTCACGTTACTGCGCCAATTTCAAAAGTTAATAATAAAGATTCATTCTTTATTTACATGTGTGTTGAAGGTGAAGCACAAATTGAAACTGAAACAGGAGTTGAAGCAATTAAACAAGGAGAAACGATACTAATTCCTGCAGCAATAGAAACTTATAAAATAACTTCAGGTAACGCAAAACTATTAGAAGTTTATGTTTAATTTTGTAGCAAATAAATTTAAATATTATGGCAAACGTTAGAGACCTTAAAAAAGACATCAATTTTGTTTTAGGTGATATTATTGAAGCAGTTTATGTTTGGGAATACTCAAACACTGATAAAGACACTAAGAAGAGTGAAGCAATAATTGATGAAGCAATCAACACATTTGATGAGTTAATTGCTAAGGTGAATGATAAAAGTGTAGACAATAAAAAAGCACACTTTAAATCAATTAAAAATGAATTAGAAGATAGAGGTAGAGCCTTAATCGAAAAATTAAACAAATTAGGATAATTTTAAGAGGAGCGTTTGCAAATTTATAATTCCATATTATATTTGCAGCTCCAAAAAGCCGATGTAGCTCAGCTGGCTAGAGCAGCTGATTTGTAATCAGCAGGTCGTGGGTTCGAGTCCCTCCATCGGCTCAAAAAAAATCCCAAACTTACAAGTTTGGGATTTTTTTTTAATCGTCTATTGTTCTTTTTCTTCTTCTTGTCGTTCTTCGATAAAGTCTTTCAGCTGTTTACCGTATTTAGAGCTTTTAATATTATCGGCAAGTGCATCATATATTTGTTGTAAATAACTCACACTAGTATTTGGTACTTCGCTTATGGCTAAATATGGAGATACTTCACTATCTGGATGGTTGACAGCAAAGTTAATTGTATAGCGGTATTTACTCTTTAATAAATTGTCAAACTTAACTTTTAGTTCTTCTACTTTGCTGGTGTCTTTAGCTTTTTGATATTCTAGACTTTCTTTGATCATATCTAAATTCTTATCATTAAAATTAGACATCATCTCCAAATATTCATCTAGCACTTTCTGTTGCTCAGATCCTTTTATAATAGCATCAACGCTAAAATTTTTCAATGTTGAATTAATTTCAGTAATCCCTTTATTTGCAAAGAAGGCTATCGTTCCATCTTCATCATCATTTTTATCAAGCTTTAAGAACAATACTTCTGGTTCTTCCAGATCACTATGCAATTTAAAACTAGCCTCTCCATTGATAGCCATAGAATCTAAAGTTATCATAATAGAATCTTGTTGTTTTTGAAGGTAAAGTATTCCTTTTTTTAAATCTTTTACCTGACCAATAAGTGTGAAATCATGTTGTTCCTCTTTTCCGCAGGACAACAATAACAGTGCTAGTATGACAACTAAAATTTGCTTCATTTTAATGATTTTAGAGTGAGCAAATATCATATAAAAAATAATGAAAAGCTAGCTTACTGCAGCTAATTCTAATAAAATAGTACAACCAATAGCAGCAATGGTTCCAATAGCATATCCAAACACAGCCAGAAGTACACCTACTGTAGCTAATGAAGGATGGAAGGCCGATGCGACTATAGGAGCAGATGCTGCGCCACCAACGTTAGCCTGACTTCCTACCGCTAAAAAGAAATATGGTGCTTTTATGATTTTTGCAATTCCAATAAGTAGCAATGCATGAATGGTCATCCATACCACACCAATAGCAATAAGACCAAGATTGTCAAAAATAAGAGTTAAATCCATTTTCATTCCAATACTTGCTACCAGTATATAAATGAAAACACTACCAAATTTACTGGCACCAGCACCTTCATAGTTTTTGGCTTTTGTGAACGATAATAATATGGCGATAAGTGTTGCTATACTGATCATCCAGAAGAAAGAAGATCCTAAGAAAGTAAAAATATTTCTTGTTGTTGGCGATTCAATACCAGCTACTAATTTGTCGAAAAATGGCGCAAGAAAACCTGAGCATAAATGAGCTATACTGACAGTTCCAAATGCAATAGCTGCTATAATCATAATGTCTGTAAGCGATGGATTGCGTTTGACTTTTTCAGAAAATGTAGAGACTTTTTCTTTTAAATCTTCAATTGCTGAAGTATCGGCTTTTAACCATTTATTTATTTTATTACGCTTTCCAATACCTATGAGAATAACAGCCATCCATACATTTGCAACGACAATATCGACAAATACCATTCCTCCATATAATCGTTGGTTATAACCATATATTTCTAACATAGCGGTTTGATTTGCACCACCACCAATCCAGCTTCCTGCTAATGTGGAAAGTCCTCTCCAAACAGCATCAGGTCCAACGCCTCCAACAGTTTCTGGAGATATAGATGCTATTAATAAAATAGCAATTGGTCCACCTATGACAATTCCCAGAGTTCCAGTAAAAAACATTACCAGTGCTTTCCATCCGAGATTGAAAACACCTTTAAGATCAATACTTAATGTCATTAATACTAATGCTGCAGGTAATAAATATCGGCTCGCCATATAGTATAAGCTTGTACTATGTTCAACAATTTTGCGGTCTTCAGAAATGGTTTCCCATTCAGGAGCTATTAAACCAGACGTCGTCAAAACAGCTGGCAACATGTAAGCAACGAATAGACCTGGAACTATTCTGTAAAACTTTTTCCAGAACCCACCTTTTAAAGACTCAGTAAGAAAAACCAAACCTAAGGCAAGCATAAGAAGCCCAAAAACAATAGTATCCTTAGTAAACAAAGGGGCTTTCACAATGGCTGTGGATGTGTTATTAACGACATTAACATTAACTGGTTGTCCGTTATTTAAAAATTCAATATCTGTGATTTCTAAAATATTCTGATCGATAAAACTTTCGTCTGCTTTTATTACCACCTGAATTAAATTTTCAGAATTTAAGGTGTATAACCTGTCAGAGTTAAATTTTATAACAGCGCTAAAATCTGAAATCTCAGAGACTAGTCCTTCGTTTTCATGACTTAGAATATCTTTTATTTTAGCTATGGAGTCTTTTGTAGTTACTCTCATAGAAAAATCAGTAAAACTCAATTTATCTACAGAAAAAGGTATGGCAAAATCCTTTGAACTATTTTCGTCTACAGACTCTATAGTAATTGTCTGAGCGTTTAAACTATTAAAACATGTAAAAAGGAAAAAAAATAAGATACAGAATTTAGAAATTGCTTTCATAGGAGATGTTTAGATGTGCAAAATACCAAAATTAATGCGCATAAAAAAAGCGACTTTTTTAAGAGTCACTTTTAGTATTGTTTTTAGGTTTGGGTTGTCGGTTCTTTTCTTTGAGATATTGCATGAGCATCCATTCTATCTGTCCGTTAGTACTTCTGAATTCGTCAGAAGCCCATTTCTCGATTGCTTTCAGCATATCTTCATTTATTCGTAATGCAAATGCTTTTTTCTTGGACATAGTATTAATGGATAAACAATGCTATTATTAAACTTAATATAAATAGTAAAAACAAATGTGCTACTTTGAGAATCATGATTTATTGATTTTTTGTTTATAGATTAGTATAAAAACAGGCAGTATAACACTTATTCCAATTACTGTTGGCATAAACCAACTACCTAATTTAAAGTGACTGCCGTTTGCAGATTCAATAATGGCGTAATTAATGAACGCAAAGATAAGTATGACAAATAAATTAGTAAACCTTAAAATTCGGGTACTAAATCTATAATTTTTTAAGGCGTTTTCTTCAGTAATATTCACCATATAATTGTGCAAATGAGGATATTTATTTAATATGAATAAACCAATAAAGGTAATAAGACCAAAAGCGGGAAGCATCCAAAGAAATAACTTGTTGCTATGGCCATCTACCTCACCTTTTCCATTGAAATGCGAAGGGATAATCTCTGGTAATTCAGAATAGGAGATCAAAGTATAAATAATCATTAATACTAGTAATGTCACTGATAAGAGATCAACAACAATGTCCATAGGTTCAAGCGGAACTGCTATTCTTGGTCTGTTGGTTTTCATGATTATCTATTTTTATCACGTTCAAAAATAATCATCGGTGAAGTTTGACCAATATGTTTTACAATCCAGCCTTCTCTGGCATATTGATTTAATAAGTCTTCATATTTTTGAATTCTATTTTTAAAACCAAGTTTTGGTGTTACTACTTTATATTCTTTCATGGGTTTATTTATTTACAACTTTTCGTTATTTGACTCATCGTCCTTAAAAATGACCAAGGCTAAAATTACGCCTAGTATTAGTCCAATCATAGAACCATATACAACTCCCATTGCCACATTACCTGTAATGGCTCCTATAGTTGTTCCGATGCTACTGCCTAATGCGCTTCCAATGGCGATGCTATATATCTGATTCTTATTCATCTTAATGATTTAAAGTGCCTGTATTTAATACTGGTGATGCGTCTTTATCACCACAGAGGATAACCATCAAATTACTAACCATAGCTGCTTTACGCTCTTCATCTAAATCAACAATTTGTTTCTTGCCTAATTCCTCCAAAGCCATTTCTACCATACTCACTGCGCCTTCAACAATCTTGTGTCTGGCAGCAACGATAGCAGTAGCTTGCTGACGTTTCAACATGGCATTTGCAATTTCCTGTGCGTATGCTAAATATCCAATACGCGCTTCTAAAACTTCTATTCCTGCAATTGATAAACGCTCATCAATTTCTTTTTCTAAGGCGTTACTTACCTCATTCACACTAGAACGAAGGGTGATATCTTCATCATGGCCTTCATCTGCAAAATTGTCATAAGGATACATGCTCGCTAATTTACGTACAGCAGCATCGGTTTGTACACGAACAAAGTTTTCGTAAACATCTACATCAAAAGCAGCTTTGTAGGTATTTTGTACACGCCAAACAAGAATGGTGCTGATCATAACAGGGTTACCAAGTTTGTCATTTACTTTTAAACGTTCACTATCAAAGTTTCTAGCTCTTAATGATATTTTCTTTTTAGTATAGAAAGGGTTTACCCAATAGAATCCATTCTTTTTTACAGTTCCTATGTATTTTCCGAAGAGCAGTAGTACTCTAGATCCATTAGGCTGTACCATAATAAATCCAGGAGCTATTAGTATTGCTATGGGAATTATAACTAAAAATTCTGGGCTTTGAGTTACTATTGAACTTACTATTGGTCCGAAAAATAATATGAGGAATACAAATAGCACAAGGTACCCGTTTGCTGGGACTATAGTTTTTTCTTCTTTCATTGGTTTAGGTTTAAGTTAAATAATTCAATATGATGTTATTTTGATATCAAATTTACATCAAAGATTTTTAACTTGCAAATTAAGTTTGGCACGCCATTTGCTATATATGAATTGTAAATGCTTATGATGATGTTAGTAGAGGAGTGATTACCTCGCATAACGGAGTAACATTTATCATTTGGTTGGTTAGTTAGTAAAAACGCATCTCAGACTTTGAGATGCGTTTTTAACTTTTATAAACTAATTCGTAAGATTTATTTCAGTATAAAATCACTAACACTGGTGATTAATTCTTCTGAAATTTTTCTAAAGGATTCATTATAAGATTTAGAATTTTCCAGTTGATCACCTTCTATAATAAATAATACATGATTCATGTTTTCTAGGATTACAAGTTTTGCTTTTTCTGAAGCATCTTTTAATAATTTAGCTTCATCTACAGATACTTGAAGATCTTTTGTTCCGTTAATAATCAATGCTGGTATTGCTAAAGACCTAAGAATCTCTTGTGGATTATACTGCATCCAATTCATGATGAAAGGTTGAATATCTAATCTAAAAATTGAACCTAACGCAGGAGGATAATCACTTGTAGTTTGTCCTTTTTTTAAACTAGCAAAGGCTTTTTTTGTAGGATCTACTAATGACGGATCCATGTTAGCGACCTGATTAGTGATGACTTCATCAATGGACTGGCCTGCTCCTGCTAACGAGATGAAACCATCTGCTCTGTCTTTTGCAGCAAGCATTCCTACTAAACTTCCCTGACTATGACCTATAACATAGATTTCAGAATAACTTGTTTGATCTTTAAAATAGTTCACTACCGAAATGGCATCCGTTACAAAATCGTCAAATGTAATATTTGGATCAACATTGTTTTTTAGTATTTGTTTTACAATACGTTTATCATATCTAAATGTAGCTATGCCTTTATTTGTAAGTCCTTCTGCTAATTTTTTTAGAGAATTATTTTTCAAAAAATTCTGATTCCCATTTCTGTCTGTGGGTCCAGAACCTGCAATGATAATTGCTAATTTTGGTTTGTCGATATCGTTTGGTAATAATAAAGTGCCATCTATTAAGGCATTGACTGCAATATCTTGAGCAGTATATTTGAGCTCTTGAGCAGATACATTGAGAACTAGACAAAAGAGAATAAGTCTTAAACAATAGGTCATAATTATATTTTTAGTAATGTCACGCAATAGATGTACCAAAGTTAACTAAAAAATAAGATGAAAATTGTATCATTTTATAGTCTGAAATTTATAAAAAAAACAAATTCACAAAATGCATTTCATCGATGAAATACAATATTTCATCTAAAAATGTTAAAATTAAGTGTATTTCATCGATTAATTACGTATTTAAACTTGTAAATTGAAATAGAGTTCTATATTTGAAGTGTACTAAAATTTAGTTTTTAGTTCAATGGATTAATTAATTAATATTTGCATATGTGCAGAATTAGAGACCCTAAATCTACCACATATATTAAAAAGCAAATTAGGAAAACCAAGGTTGAGGGACCTTGGTTTTTTCTTTTTATATAATTAATCATTTATATGATGGTTCTAAAAGTAAGGTTGATACGCTCTCCTATAGTTTTTTTTGTTTTTGCTATTTGATGTAGCCAATAATGTTGCATTTCACCTTTCATAATTAAAAGACTCCCATGATTCAGATCTAATTTATGTCTTTCATCTTTATTATGACGATGTTTGAAATGAAATGGTCGTGTTTCCCCAAAACTCACTGAAGCTATAACAGGATTGATACCAAGTTCCTTTTCATTATCGGCATGCCAGCCATTACTATCATTTCCATCGCGATATAAATTGAGCAAAACACTTGTGAACTTATGTTGAGCCATTTGCTCAATATCATATTTTATTTGAGAAAGTTCAGGAGTAAACACATGAGGATGCATTGTAATATTAGAATAGGAATACGGTTTAGAATTTTCTGCGTATAATGCTGTGAGACGAGGTTGTTTATAGGTTTTTCCAAATACTGTAATGTCATCTTGTTGCCATTGGATATCCTCTTTTAGCACATTAAAATAAGTGTTTGCCTTATCTATATCATAGAAATTTTCGATGTAGATAAGTTCCGCATTAGGCAGATTTAAGATTGTTTTTTCTCCAGAAAATAAGTCCATCACTTAATTTTTATCTAAATTAGCTATATCATGAAGATCCACAAAATATTAATTCTTACTTGTATTGCTTTCACTTTTGCCTTTTCTCCTCAAAAGCAAAATGGTTTACCCGATGGATTTATTAATGTTAAAGAGATTATTCCAGACATTGATGTAGAGTTGCGTTATTTTTCTAATAATAACTTTGTAGGTGATACTATTGATGGTTACAAAGCAAACAAACTCATTCTAACCAAGCAATCTGCACAGGCACTTAAGAACGTTCAAGATGAGTTACAGGAACAAAATTTATGTTTGAGAGTTTATGATGGTTATCGACCACAACGCGCTGTGAATCATTTTATTCGTTGGGCAAAAGATTTGAATGATACTATACATAAGCAACAATTTTATCCAGAGGTAGAGAAGCGTTTTTTATTTAGAGAAGAATATATAGCCACGCGTTCAGGCCATAGTCGAGGCAGTACTTTAGATCTTACCATAATTGATGGTAACACCAATAAGCCTTTAGACATGGGGAGCCCGTATGATTTCTTCGGAAAAGAATCCTGGGTGGATCATCCAGATCTTACTGAAGAGCAAAAGACTAACCGACAACTATTACAAAAGGTGATGCTGAAGCATAATTTCAGAAATTATCCCAAAGAATGGTGGCATTTTACGTTGCGATGGGAGCCTTTTCCAAAAACCTATTTCGATTTTGAAGTAGAGTAGAAAAGTTAGTCTTGTTTGATGAATTTATCAGTGTCAAATAACCAAGTTTCTACTTTACTTTCACCATTATAGAATCCATTATCTTCATCATATTCGTAGTGGAAATAGGATAATTCCCCCAATTCTGAATTGTATTTAAGATTAATTTTATTAACTCGATTTGCACCAGCAAGCAGGTATTTGTCTCCTTGAAATATCGTTTCATATTGGACGAATCCATCAGTTGTAATTTGGTAAACTCTTGCTAAACAGTGATGTAATCCTCCACCATAAGTTCCCCAACCCAACATTAAATAGTAGGTTTTGTTTTTTGACTTTATAGCATGAATATCATAAATGATAACGCATGTAGGTTCGCCAGTCATATATTCATCTCCAGAGTCTAATTGTTGATATTTAATCTGTCCTGAGCTGTTTTTAAACTGAACATAAGACGCCATATCGTGCCAACTTCCTCCATTGATTCTGTCCCAACTATACGTTTTAACTAAACTATCTTCTGATAGTTTTATAGTTACATATTTTGATAGTTTTTTCATAGGACTATAAAAGCTTGTAGTGTCCTTAAGCTTTAATTTCATCCGACCCTCAATAATTGGAGACATACAAATTGCTAACTCAGTATCTACAGTATTTAAAAGTTTGAAATTTTCAGTTATGAAAGTATCATCAAAGTCATTATTTTGAGTATGTGTAACATTTGATAAAACAAGTAGCAATGCTGTTGTTAAGATTGTTCTAATCATTGAAGTGTCCTTTATATTTGATTGCTTGTTTAACATGTGCCAGATGATGATTACTATGCCAGGCGTAAGTGCCTATGGTTTCATCTAACCTAAAGCGCTTTCCATGTTCAGGGTGTATAAATTCTCTGGACAACTCATCGTTAGAAATGTGCCGTAGTAGCTTCCCAAGTTTAGAATGTAGTCCTTTAAGTAAAAAAAGCGTGTCTTTTAAATCGTCATCATTACCATCAATAAGCGTGGCCCAACGGTCTTCATAATAAGGTCTTATAGTTGGAGATTCCTCAGTAAGTGCCAGTTTAAACCTAATCATACTATTCATATGGCTGTCAGCACAATGATGTACTACCTGTTTAATAGTCCAGCCTTCTGGTCTGTACGCCCAGTTGAGTTGCTCGTTAGATAGGTCTTTTGTAAGTTGTTCAATGGCTTCAGGAAAATGTTCAATATCCTGAATCCACGAATCGATTATTTCAGAAGAGATATGTTCAGGTGTATGAAATTTTCCAATAGGAAATTTTAACTGTTCAATTTCTTTGTGATCCATTTTTCTAAATCTTTATCAGATTTCTTTTTAAGAAGCTTTTCTAAAGCTCTGTCTTTTTTTATTCCTGAATCTTTATTGTTCTCATAAACTTTTAAGACACTTTTCATGCCTGCTACATTACCTTCCATTTCATTAAGTTTTCTAGAGTTTTCTATAGCATGCTTAGCCCATCCAGCTAAGAAGGTTAGTAAAAGGTCTGGGTTTTTTTCAGCAACTTCAACAATATAAGCAGAAACACTAATAGTAACAGTTGGAGTACCTGTTAGCCACTGCATGACAAAGGCGCTAACATTTTTTCTTTTTGATTCCTGCTCATTTAAGGGCGTGTTCTCCAGCCAGTTAATAGCATCTAAGGCATCCTGCTGATGTTTTTTATAATCAGCTTCAGATGTTAGTGAATAATTATCAGGGATATTAAATTCCTGAGCTTGGAATGATAGAGACCATAATAATAAGATTGCGATACATAGTTGAGGTAGTTTCATGTGAGATAGTTTTATTTTCTTAAAAATACTAATTATTTCTTTCAGAAAATACTTTCATTTTAAAAACGGACTCTAAAACTTAAATTTGGTGTTATTCCTAAAGATAAATTTTCTATTGCAATAATATCACCATCAGAATTTTCGACATAGTAGGTGTTGATTACATTTTGTCTATCGAAGATATTCCAAATAGAAGTACCAATTGAAGCATCAAGTTTATTGGTGAGTTTCAATTGATAGGTAGCAGATAGATCTGTTCTGAAATAATCAGCAATACGCTCATTATTTGGTAAATCATATTCAATTAATGAGTTGGCATTATTTTGCACTTCTGAAGGTAAGGTTTGAGGTCTTCCAGAGTGCCAATTCACACCTAAAGCTAATTTCAGATTGTTAATAGTATAAGTGGTTGCGAATGTTGCGGCATGCCTTATATCAATATTATTAGGAAACGGGTTTCCATTATTAAGATCGTCAAAAATGTAATCGTTTTTACTGTAAGAATAACTAAGCCATGTACTAAAGGAGTCAAATTGTTTGTTGATTAAAAAGTCAATACCTCTAACTTGGTATTTACCTATAGCATTTGTAAACTGAAATTGGTTTTGAAAACCCTGACTTCTGGTGGTTATGCCTTCTACATCTTTTATAAAAGCTTCAGCACTGATTAGGAGTTTGTTTTTGTTGTAGTGAATGCCAATAGCACCTTGAACACTTTTGATTATTGGAATGTCCTCATTGTTAGATAGGATCCAACGGCGTTTTTCGATACCTAGAAAATCATTTTGAAGATCGATAATTTGCGAAGTGGTCTGACTTTTTAATTCGGCAAGGAACTCCAATCTAAAATCATTATTCAGTTTATGACTTACAGAAAGTCGAGGTTCAGTGAAGAACTCTGAAAACTTCTCAATGTAATTGGTTCTCAGACCAATTCTAGCATAGGTATTTTTGTTGGCTGAAGTGAATTCAGCCTCGCCATAGATAGAGTGTGTTCTCACAACTTCTTTTACAAAACTAATAACATTCGGGTTGTCGGCATCTTCAGCATTACTAATAATCACCTCATTAAACTGATAGCCTCCATGAAGTTTTAGGTTATTATCAATATGGTTAGTTGCATTAATCTTTACACCAATTTCATCAACCTTATTATCTTGATTTAAGCGTTGATTATTAATGATATCGAAGTTTGTTGCTTTTAGATCGTAAGTGGTAAAATAGACCTGAGCTGTTGTTGTTAATTTACTATTCCAGTATTTTAAATATTCTATTCCAGTAGCAAAATTGGTTTGTTCTAACGAGTTTTTTAGAGGGTCTTCAGATGTGTCATTTGGAAGTTGGTCATAAGTAAGACTGTTGTTTATGGTTGAAAAATTAAATCTGAATTGATCTTGATCAGTAACATCATATAAAAATTTGCTGGCAATATCATAAAAATAGAAACGCTCGTTATTTGATATGACCTCTGAGTTTCCCTGTTGAGCATTAGAGAAATCACTATCCTGGAACACGCGTTGTAAATATTGATCGTAGGTTGGGGTGAATATGAAATCGGTTACAGAACGTCTGGCAGAGAATTGTAATTCAGCTTTTTCATCTAACGGAATTTTTGCAAAACCGTCGGCATAAATCAAATTAAAGCCAGCTCCAGCTTTGAATTCCTGATCAAGACTGTTAGATTGTTGCATGTCAATAACACCAGAAACACCATCACCAAACTTAACGCTGGTTCCGTTTTTTGAGATATTGACCTCTTTGGTTAAGTAAGGATTGAATGCCGAAACCAATCCGAAGAAATGACCAGATTGGTACATTTTTATTCCATCCCAAAGAATTAGGTTTTGATCATGGGTTCCACCTCTAATATTGATGTTGGATACGCGCTCATCTACACTTAATATTCCTGGTAAAGCTTGTATACTTTGTAGAATATCTGGCTCAATAAGTCCTGGAAGAATGCCAAAATCTTCAGTCTTTATATTGATTTTGCCATCACTTTTTTTCGAAATTCCTTTGGTTAAGAAATTGGTAATAACTACTTCTTCAAGCTTTTGTGTTATAAAGTCACTGAACGGATTAGTACGTTTAGAAATGACAATATTGGTGTTGCTTAGAATAATGAAATCAAGATTAGTTTCAGATTTTAAAAATTCCAGAGCTTCTTCTAGAGTAATGTCTTTACTGGGAAGAATTGCTGTTTTGTCTTCAATGGTTTGATCGAGATAGGTGAAGTTAATATTGTATCTCGCTTCTAATGTTGTAAGGATTTTAGCAAGCGGAAGTTTGTCTTTGAAATTTGTTTGCGCAACAATGCTACTTAAATTTAAAAAGAGTAAAATTATAAAAAGATAGAGCGTACCTCTTTTATTCACGTTTTAGCCTAATGATATTATCCGTTTTACTATACTTTAATTGTAATGGTAAAGTAATGGATTTTAGGGCAATTTCAATATCATTATGTGTAAAACTTCCAGTAAAATTTTGAGAATCACTAATGTTTTCAAATTCAATCGATACATTGTATTGTCTTTCAAATTCAGCAATAACCTCTCTATAAGGAATACTTTTAAAAGTACTGTTGTGATTTAACCATGACGGACTTGATAGTTTTTCTTTTTCGGTAGCAATATATTTCCCATCAATAATTAAAAAGTTGTCTCCTGGAAGGAGTATTGTTTCTTTTGTTGTTGTGTTAACTTTTACTTTTCCTTCGTAACAAGTGACTTCAAAGTAATTATTACGGTCTTTAACGTTAAACTGTGTTCCAAGAACAGTAATAGTTCCTGAGGTTGTTTTAACATCAAATGTCTCACCTTTAGCAACATCAAAAAAGGCTTCGCCATCAAGTAGGATACTTCGGTTGTTGTCCCATTTTGAGTTATTAAACGTTACCGAAGACATTGCATTTAGCTTCACTTTTGAAGCATCAGGTAATACAATGGTCTTTTGTTGAGAAACTAGAGTGCTTGTAGTAGTGTTTACAGTTGTAGTATAAAAGTATATACCAAAACCAACAACTAAAATAGCAGCTATTTTTGAGAGCAGTGGTAATAACTTAAACGTTTTTTTCTGCTCTGATTTTATGGAACTCCAAACACTATTTAAAGACTCATCTGTATGTACAGTATTAGCTTTAAAACCTTGCAATTCTAGGTCAAGTTTAATCAGGTCATCATAGTCTTCAAGTTGCTTGAATGCTTCAAGTTCCTGAGGACTGAGATCATGATCTAACCATTTTTGTATAAGGGCTTCTCGGTTCATAATATTTAATTCAAACATATAACAGTTTAGGAATAAAAAGTCCTACCCTTTATAATTCTTCAATATCCTGTCTTAATTTTTTTAAAGCACCATAGATGCGTTTTTCAACTGCTTTTGTTGAAATGTCTAACAGTTCAGCGATCTCTTTAAATCGTTTTCCTTCAACTCTATTCATTAAGAATGCCACACGTTGGGCCTCTGTAAGATTGGCGATGGCTTTCTCTAATTTTTCTCTGTATTGCTTCTCTTGAAGTAGAAACTCAGGATTTATGTTAGTGCTTTGTTTTTGCTTGGTTTTTCGGTGTCTTAATACCACTTTTTGATGCGCAAATTCATTGAGCATTAAATTATTTGCTGTAGTAAATAAAAAGCTTCTGGCTTTATCTGGTGGTACTTTTGAACAGTTTTCCCATAACTTAACAAAAGCTTCTTGCATTTTATCCTGTGGATTTAATGTGCCTCCAAACTTATAATAAAGAAAGTCATGAAGGTCTTTGGAGTGTTTCCTAAAGATGGAGGAGAATAACTGTTCTTCGCAAATATGTTCTTTGAGTGGTTTTGACATTCTGTTTTGGTTGCGGCTAAGTTAAAAAAATTATTATGGTAGGAGTTTTTAAGTTTTAGTTGTTCTATTAAAAATATAAGTAATTGTTAAGTAAACTTAACCGTTAGTTTTAGTTTTTAGTTGGTTATAAAAGGATTGTTGGCTACAACAATCCTTTTTTGTGTTTTAATTTCTGCTTTTGGGCTTTATAAATACATCACAAATCGTTAAATTTGCCTCTTTAAAATTCTAAAAGAATATGTTTAATAATTTAAGTGAAAAGTTAGATAAAGCATTACACGTCTTAAAAGGGCATGGTAGTATTACTGAAGTCAATGTAGCTGAAACTTTAAAAGAAGTTCGTAGAGCCTTATTAGATGCCGATGTTAACTTTAAAATTGCAAAGGAGTTTACCAATAAGGTCAAAGAAAAAGCCTTAGGTCAAAATGTATTGACAAGCTTACAGCCTGGTCAATTAATGGTAAAGCTTGTAAAAGATGAGTTGACTGAGCTTATGGGTGGAGATGCAGAAGGTATTAACCTCTCTGGTAGTCCAAGTGTAATCTTAATGTCTGGTCTGCAAGGTTCTGGTAAAACTACCTTTTCTGGTAAATTAGCAAACTATCTCAAAAATAAAAAAACAAAACGCCCACTTTTAGTTGCTTGTGATGTCTATCGTCCTGCCGCAATTGATCAATTACATGTTGTAGGAGATCAAATCAATGTTGAGGTTTATAGTGATAAAGGAAATAGTGATCCTGTAGCCATTGCTCAAGCAGGTATTGCTCATGCAAAAGCTAATGGATTTAATGTAGTAATTATAGATACAGCAGGTCGTTTAGCTGTTGATGAAGCTATGATGACCGAAATTTCAAACATTCACAAAGCCATTCAGCCGCAAGAAACTTTGTTTGTAGTAGATTCTATGACAGGTCAGGATGCTGTGAACACTGCTAAGGCATTTAACGATATATTAAATTTCGATGGTGTTATCCTTACTAAATTAGATGGTGATACACGAGGTGGAGCTGCAATCTCAATTAAATCGGTTGTAAACAAACCAATTAAATTTATTGGTACAGGTGAAAAGATGGAAGCTATTGATGTCTTCTATCCGTCACGTATGGCTGATCGTATTCTAGGGATGGGAGATGTTGTCTCTCTTGTAGAAAGAGCTCAAGAGCAATATGACGAAGAAGAAGCTAGAAAGATTCAGAAGAAAATTGCTAAGAATCAATTTGGATTTGATGATTTCCTGAAACAAATTCAGCAGATCAAGAAAATGGGTAACATGAAAGACCTTATTGGAATGATACCTGGTGCAGGAAAAATGATGAAAGATGTTGATATTGACGATGATGCTTTTAAAGGTATTGAAGCCATTATCCATTCTATGACTCCTGCAGAGCGCTCTAATCCCTCAATAATTAACTCTAGTAGAAAGAAACGTATAGGAAAAGGTTCTGGAACTTCGGTACAGGAAGTTAACCAGCTTCTTAAACAATTTAACCAGATGAGTAAAATGATGAAGATGATGCAAGGCGGAAAAGGAAAAGCAATGATGCAAGCTATGAAAGGCATGAGATAATAACTCATGCTTTTTTTATATAATTAATCCACAATAACTAACACATGACAATTCTAGACGGAAAAAAGGTAAGTAACGACATTAAAAACGAAATTAAGCAACAGGTTGATAAAATGATAGCTAAAGGAGAGAAAGTACCTCATTTGGCTGCAGTAATTGTTGGAAACGATGGTGCAAGTTTAACTTACGTAGGAAGTAAAGTTAGAGCTTGTGAACGTGTTGGATTTGAATCGACTATGGTTCGTATGTCAAATACAACCAGTGAAATTGAATTGTTAGACAAGATAGAAGAATTGAACCAGAATGATGATATCGATGGATTTATCATTCAATTACCATTACCAAGACAAATTAATACTCAAAAAGTGTTGATGGCAGTGGACCCAAGTAAAGATGTGGATGGTTTTCACCCTGAAAACTTTGGTAAAATGGCCTTGGATATGAGCACATTTATTCCAGCTACACCTTTCGGAATATTAGAGCTTTTGGATCGCTATGGTGTGGAAACTGATGGTAAGCATACTGTGATCATTGGTAGATCACATATTGTTGGACGTCCGATGAGTATTCTAATGGGACGTAAGGGCTTTCCAGGAAATTCAACCGTAACTCTAACCCATAGTCACACTAAAAATATTACGCAAATAACATCTCAAGCTGATATTATTATTTCAGCCTTAGGAGTTCCAAATTTCTTAAAAGCTGAAATGGTCAAGGACGATGCAGTTATTATTGATGTTGGAATTACCAGAGTTGAAGACGAAAATTCTCCGAAGGGTTATGTAATCACAGGAGATGTTGACTTTGAGAATGTGAGTAAAAAGGCAAGTTATATCACTCCAGTTCCAGGAGGTGTAGGACCAATGACCATTGCCATGCTACTTAAAAACACACTGTTGGCTCGAGAGCAACGCATGTAAATAGCTTATTTAGTTATATTGCAGTATGATTAACCTGTCTGCTGCATTACACCGAGTTTTGATATTTAGTTGGGAGCATTTGTTGCCAATTGGAATTGCGACTGTTTTTGCAGTTGCTTTAATTCGATATGCCAAGCAAATGCCTACGGAAAAGCAACAACGCCTAATCCATTACATTGCTGTTTTTATATCCACCACTGTTATTGGGTTTCACGTTTATCATATGCTCTTTAGTACTTATGATTTTAGAACAGATCTGCCTTTGTATTTGTGTAGTTTATTAGGAATTCTAATTCCAATTTATACATACTATCGTCGCTACTGGATGTTTGAAATATTGGTGTTTTGGATTATTGCTGGAACCTTACAAGGTGTGATCACACCTGATATAGCAGTGGGTTTTCCTAGTTTTGATTATTTTAGGTATTGGATTGTTCATCTAGGATTATTAATTGTGATGTTTTATAGTATTTATGTTCTAGACTTTAAACCCAAATTAAAAAGTGTATTTAAATCGTTCTTAGCATTGCAGGTGTATGTTGGGTTGATGATTTTTATCAATTACTTGTTAAATGCGAATTATTTTTACCTGAACGAAAAGCCGAAATCAGCATCGCTTTTAGATTATTTTGGTGAGTGGCCATACTACATCATAGCTTGTCAGTTGATAATTATTCCTCTGTTTTTAATAATTTATTTGCCGTTCTATTTCCGAAGAACAACTACTTAGCAAATAACTGTTGTATATCTTTAAACGCCTTGAACTCTAAAGCATTTCCTGCAGGATCTAAAAAAAACATTGTGGCTTGTTCCCCAACTTGACCTTCAAACCTTATGTAAGGCTCAATAATGAACGACACACCTTTATTTGCTAGATTCTTAGCGAAATCTTGAAAAGTATCCCACGGTAAAACAACTCCATAATGAGGAACAGGAACTGATTTTCCATCGACTGGATTGGTATGGAGAGACGCTTCAGATTTTTCTTTATAATGTATAACCAACTGATGTCCAAAAAAGTTAAAGTCTACCCAGTGATCACTACTACGACCTTCTTCACAATGTAATACCTCTCTATAAAATGTTCTACATTCTTTAAGATTATGAACAGGAATTGCAATATGGAATGGTGAAATATTCGACATGATTTATCTTTTTTTGATAGTCGAAATTAACTATTTATTTTCAACCTTTCCATATTATCATATGAAAATCTAAGGTGTCAGAGTTGCTCTTTTCTTTAAAAGATCTAATTTTCTCTGGTACATTCTATTTTCCAGGTAGGAAACACTATTTTTTCGGTTGTGTCTACCCATTCGCCAATCCATTTATAGCCAGATTTGCTAATGTCGTAAAAGGTAAGTCTATAATACCCATCCATTCCGTTTGGAGCTTTTGATTCTCTGTACAAGACAATTTTGTTGTCTTCTGTCTTATTTCCTTCCCAGGTAGGCAACGAAGCTGTTGGAGATTTAGTTGAGAAAAAATGAACATACCATCTGCTACTGTCGGCAATATATTGTCTAATACTGCCAGTATGAGCGCCATCTGCTTTTAAGGTTTCGTCCTGCACAGCAGTACCATTCATGATATATTTCCACCTCCAAATCATGTCTTCAGTGTCATTCCATGAGCCATCCTGTTTCCGGGTTGTAGATTTACAATTACATGAACCAATTAAAGGATCAAAGTCTTTAATTTGCTCTGGAGCATCAGGATGAGGTTGTCCGAAAGGAAATTTTTCTGATGGTTCATAATCATATTGAGCAGCACAAACGTAAGTAGATAACATAAAACCAATAGTAAGTAATAACTTCATAATATTTTGTTTTTGATTGTATTCAAATCACGACAAAATATCTGTTCAACACTATGTAAATGCAGAGAATAGCATTGAATTTGCAGTAAAACGCGTTAAGAAAAACCAAATACTTAACTAAAAAAGTCCTTTACCGTTCTTAAGTTGCTTTTTGAAACGGGAACCTTCGTGTCGTTCTGAAGAATTACATTAGGTGTGTTAGCTAGATTTAATTCTTTAGCTAAACTCATGTTAACAATGGCCTTTCTGTGTACGCGCAAGAAGTTAGCGTTTAACTTTTCTTCCAGCGCTTTTAGAGAACTTCGCATTGTATAGGTTTTACTGGCTGTAGTATGAACTTTTACACAGTAGTCATCAGCTTCAATCCAACAAATATGATCTACTGGAATGATCTTACGTTTGTTCCCAATTTTAATGTTTAGAACCGTTGATTTTTCATCAACTTCAGCACTAAGCTGTTCATATAATTTAGCATTGGTCAATTTTAATTCAGATAATTCCTGTACTTCAATTTGGAGCTTTTCATTTTCAAAGTACAAATAGAGTATCATAGATATTGCTATATAACCAAGGGTATAAATAGGTGCCTTTTGATAGGTGAAAAAAGGAAGGTATTCTGCAAAGAGATCTGAAAAAGAGAATGCATCACCAGACATAAACATTTGACTCAATGAAATAATTAAAATATTAGTGAGTACCAGAACCACAATAAGTCCGGTTAATTTAAAAATTCCCAAAGTGCTCTTGTTTTTTGGGGATTGGGAGCGTATGTGCCAGATTAAAATAAGTGATAGTAATACCCAAACAATCCAACGGTAGGATTGTGTTTTTAAAACTTCGAAAAAAGTAACACCCTCAGCAACTTGAAATCTTTTAATGTAATACAACTGCTGTAGTGTTTCAAAAGTTATTGCTATGATGACAATTAAAGCAATAATTAAAATACTTCGTTTTGTATTTGATATTTTACTTAATTGTTCTATCACTTTGTATTCTTTTTTCTAAACTTTAATGGGTTTTCTTGGTAGTGCTTATTAGAGTCGGCAATTAGTGCGTTTAATGTTTTAAGTTCTTCTGAAGTCAATTCTCGATAATTCCCTATTGGAACATCCAATTCAATATTCATTATACGTACACGTTTTAAGGTTTGTACCTCATAGGTCAAATACTCACACATGCGACGAATTTGTCTATTTAAGCCTTGGGTTAATATAATACTAAAGGTATGGGAATTGATTTTTTTGACTTTACATTTTTTTGTGGTTTGACCTAACTCTTCCAAATAAATACCTCCTGACATTCGATTAATAAAGGTTTGAGAGATAGGTTTGTCTACAGTAACTATGTATTCTTTTTCGTGATTGTTACTTGCGCGCAATATTTTATTAACGATATCACCATCATCAGTTAAAAGGATAAGACCTTCACTAGGTTTGTCTAATCTTCCGATAGGAAAAATGCGTTTATGATAATTTATGAAATCAATGATATTATCTTTTTCAACCCGAGTATCGGTTGTACAAACAATACCTACAGGTTTATTAAATGCTAAATAGACAAATGATTCTTTAGTGTTTTTTACAATCTCACCATCAACACGAACCTCGTCATTAGGAGCTATTTTTGTTCCCATTTCCGGAACCACGCCGTTAATTGTGACACGACCAGCATCAATAAGTTTATCGGCTTCACGACGTGAGCAATAGCCAGCCTCGCTGAGATATTTGTTGATTCGTTTTAGATTTTCACTCATAAAGCAAAAGTACAATAAAGATTAATGACAACGAAGATCTAATTTAATTGGCAGCCATCATATAGTCTGCTAATCGTATGATTTCAGAGATAGCAAAGGCAACCAGAATGGTTAGAATAGCGATCTGATTTTTATACGTTTTATAGTTTTTAATAATAATCATATACGTGATAACCGGAATGAACATTGCTGTCTGAATTTCAGATAAATATGACCAATATTGTGTTTTGAAAATAAATAACACCAATATTGGTAACGCAATCAAAGTTGGTAACCATTTCTTATTTATAATGTTGTAAATCAAGAATATCAGGACTAAAAATCCGAAACTCAAAAAAGAAATGTCGAATAGAAAATCTCGATCAAAGAATGAGGATATAAAGCTTAAAATAAATCCGAGTAATATGACTTTTAAAAGTTTTGGATTAGTATTCTCAAATAACGCAATACTGATAAAAACAGCAAACGAAATTATAAGTTTTCCTATAGTCATCACTATTTATTTATCAATAAATTCGATGATATATTTATGAACTTCATTAGATTTTAAGCCATGACCAAACCCTTTAGTAGCAATAAGTTCTGCTTTTTTAAAGAAGGTTTTGAAATCTTCAGCATCATTATAAGGAATTATTTTATCAAATTCATCATGTATGACGAGTCCGTCTATATCTGTATCTTTCAAGAAACGGGCAGCATTAAAATGTTCAGGCTTTTCATTAAAACGTTCAATAATAAGTTCATCCATAGCTTTCGCTAATCGTCTATTGTAGCCCATCATGTCCACATAACGACTAAACACACCAACAAAATTAGAAGGTGCTCCTAAAAGCACTAACTTTTGAACAGATGGTAATTGGTATTTGCTATGAGAAAAAGCACTAGCCATACCACCAACAGAATGACCTACAATGGTATTAGCTTCAAACTTTTTTGCAACTATATGTATGCATTCGGCGTAAAGTATAGCGTTGAAAATTTTACCAGTAGAATTTCCATGAGCAGGAGCATCTAATGCAATGACGTTATAATCGAGAGTATGTAATTCTTCTATTAAAGGTTTCCACCTAACAGAATTACTTTCCCATCCGTGAGCGAGTAAAATAGTGTCTTTTTTTCCTATCCATCTGTAAGTGGAAATACTCAGATGTTCGTAATCAATATCCTCCTGAAAGGCTGTATCAAGAAAATCTTTATCTTCTTCTTTTAGTTTTAGTTTTCTCGGACTTGAAAACAATTTAATGGCTAGGTGTCCTGCGGTTCTTGGTGAAAAGTAACTCACTAAATTTATGGAAGAACCTATAGATTTGGCGATTAATGATTTCATTGGTCTTCTCTGTTTACAAGGTCCATAGAAAATGCAGGTGTGCAAATAGCTATGTATTCACAAACTTCGGTAAACGGATTAGAGTATTGAACTCTGGTGTTTTTTTCTATTTTAATAGATTGACCAGCTTGTAGAACTATAATTTCATCTTCGATGATAAATTGCTTTTTTCCTTTGATAATATAAGTGTATTCGTCAAATTCCGGAGTTTGGAAAGGTTCACTCCAACCAGCAGGCGCTATCATGTGAGCAATGCTTATTTGAGAATTTCCATCGGTTGCATTGCCAAAATGTTCTTCAATGAGTTTACCATCAGTAGTAGGAACTATGAAAGGACTGTCTTGTATGATAAATGGTTTTTTACTCAAAATAATATGATCTAATTACCAGTGAATTATAAAATATTTAATCTTAGCATGATCAGGTATCTGTACTGCATCAATATTAATTGACATATCATATCTCAAATTAGCTGGAAGCTCTTTTTTTTCAATTGTAAAAGAGGCATTGATTTCATTAACCGAAATCACAACTGAATTTATAAGTGTATTTATACTGGAAATTTTATAGTTGTCTTTTATGTCTTTAAACGTACTTAACGACGAAATATTTTTTTCGGTTTTATATTTTTCGCTTAAAATCTGCACACTTTTAATTACTGCTGTCGAGTCTAATGCTTGACTTGGTGTTAGACTTAATAGCTTTTTACCTTCGGAAGAATAAATGTCAATGTCATTGATATCATCAGAAAATTCATCTCCTTTTATAGCTGTGACAATAGAGTCGTTTGGAAATACTATCTCAAGATCTTTTACTTGAGTTGAATCGGTCAATAAACCAACATGTTGTTTGCTAATTTCAAAAGGATCTTGCTTTTTTTCCGGAGTACAACTTGTAATAATTAATGTAGCAAGAGTACTAATAGCAATGTGTTTTATGTATGTATTCACAAGAATTATATTTAGGGTAAAAATGATTTAAATGATATTATTTAAGCATCTTAGTTAAAATACCAAGAACACTTCTTATAACAGTAGGACTTGTCAAAACTTTAACAATAGGGTTTTGTCTGGTGCTTCTACTTCTTGATCTTGATGAGCGTTTTCTGCTTTCGGCTTTTTCTAAAGCCTCTTTTTCTTGACGCGCTTTTTCTTTTGCTTCTTCTGCTTCAGCAATTTCAATTTTTTTATTGAGCATTTCATAAGCACTCTCTCTGTCTACTTCCTTATTATATTTTCTCGCCAATTTAGATTTGGCAAGAAGTGCTGCTAATTCAGCTTCTGTCAATATATCCATTCTACTCATTGGAGCACGCATCATTGTTGCTGCCAAAGGTGTTGGTTTTCCTTTTTCATTTAAAGCAGAAACCAATGCCTCTCCAATCCCAAGAGAGGTTAGCACGTCTGCAGTATCGTAATATTTAGTATCTGGATAATTTTGCGCTGTTAATTTGATGGCTTTTCTGTCTTTTGCTGTGAAAGCTCTTAAGGCATGTTGAACTTTCAATCCTAACTGACCTAAAACTGCTTCAGGGACATCTGTAGGGTTTTGAGTTACGAAATATAGTCCAACACCTTTACTACGAATAAGTTTAACGATACTTTCAATTTGATTTAATAATGCTTTTGAAGCTTCATTAAATATCAAATGCGCTTCGTCAATGAACATGATTAGCTCTGGTCGGCCACTATCACCTTGTTCTGGGAAAGTAGAGTAGATCTCAGCCAGAAGACTTAGCATGAAAGTGGAAAATAATTTTGGTTTATCCTGGATATCGGTTAAACGAATGATATTAATATATCCTCTTCCGTTGTTGTCAACGCGTAACAGATCGTCAACTTCAAATGAGGTCTCGCCAAAAAATAACTCACCACCTTGCTGTTCAATTTCTACAACTTTTCTTAAGATTGCTCCAGTAGATGCTGTTGAAATCCGTCCGTAGGCTTCTGTAAATTCTTTTTTGCCTTCTTGTGTTGCGTATTGTAATATTTTCTTGAAGTCTTTAAGATCTAATAAAGGTAGTTTGTTGTCATCACAATATTTAAAAATAACTGCAACTACACCAGATTGTGCTTCTGTTAAATCCAGAATACGAGATAGTAGAACTGGTCCAAACTCACTTACAGTTGCACGAAGTCTTACACCATCTTGTTCAGAAAGTGTCATGATTTCTACTGGAAATGATTTAGGGTCAAAAGGTAAACCAATCTTTTCATGACGTTCGTCAATTTTAGTATGGCCAGGACTAGGCTGTGCTAATCCACTAAGATCTCCCTTGATATCCATTAGAAGTACTGGAACTCCTTTTTCGCTTAAATTTTCAGCTAAAACTTGAAGTGTTTTTGTTTTTCCAGTACCAGTTGCACCAGCAATTAAGCCATGTCTATTCATGGTTTTTAGAGGTACATTTACATAAGCATTAGTCAATGTTTCGCCATCTAACATAGCAGAGCCTAGTGTAATATACTCACCTTTATTCGTGTTTCCGTCTGTGATCTCTTTTAAAAAATCGTCCGTTCTACTCATAATTCAAAATTTGCATAAAAATAGTGTAATTTTAGTCAAGTTTAAAATCAGCTAAAATGAAAAATCCATCTCTTTTTATAATTGTTTTATTTGTCTTCGGAATATTCTCATGTCAACCTAAAAATAAGGACATCACTTTTCACAAATCTCATGAACCCAAAAAAGCACAAGCGCCTTTTAGTGATGTTGTTGAAGCTAATGGTTTTCTGTTTTTAGCAGGTCAAGTAGGAATGGATCATTCTACACGAACTTTAGTACAAGGAGGTATAGAGAAGGAAACAAAGCAATGCATAGAAAATATCAAAGCCGTTTTAGAGCATCATGAATTATCACTAGATCGTGTTGTTAAATGCACTGTGATTTTAAAAGATATAAATGATTTTACTGCATTTAATGAGGTGTACAAAACTTATTTCCCTAATAAACCAGCGCGAACAACATTTGCAGCTTCGGGATTGGCAGTAGGAGCTAGTATTGAAATTGAGGTTATAGCTGTAAAATGAAAACTTAGATATTCTTAAGGTTAACTCACAACTTTTAAGGTATATTTGCAAGCTATGACAAGAACTGAACGACAAGAACTTATTGATAAAGGATTGCTTTTACCTTTAATGGAAGAATTTTATACCATTCAAGGAGAAGGCTATCACAAAGGCACTGCAGCATATTTTGTTAGGATTGGTGGCTGTGATGTAGGTTGCCACTGGTGTGATGTTAAAGAAAGCTGGTTGGCAGAATTACATCCGCCTACTGAAACGGAAAAAATTGTAGAGAATGCTGCAAAATATAGTAACACTATTGTGGTAACAGGTGGAGAACCATTAACATGGGATATGACCGAATTAACAACTCAGTTAAAAGCAAAAGGGCTTCAGGTGCATATTGAAACCTCAGGAGCTTATCCATTAACAGGAACCTGGGATTGGATTTGTCTCTCACCAAAGAAAATGAAGTTGCCTACTGAGGAGGTGTATCAAAAAGCAAATGAACTTAAAGTCATTGTTTATAATAAGGATGATTTCCGATTTGCAGAAGAGCAAGCTGCAAAAGTGAATGATGATTGTATTTTGTATTTGCAACCTGAATGGAGTAAGCGTGATAAGGTTGTCCCTTTAATAGTAGATTATGTGATGGAGAACCCTAAATGGAAAGTATCACTTCAAACGCATAAGTATTTAAATATTCCATAAAAAAAAAGCTCTGATCATTCAGAGCTTTTTTTATGTTATAAGCTATGTTTATTTGGTAAATGGAACTGCAACTCTAACATTTCCCCAACCTAAATGCATGTGGACACCATCTTTAGATTCTTCGAAAACTATTCCAAAGGCTTCTAATGCGTCTTTACTTTCTCTAACAGGAACACTTAGTCTAGCCACATCATTACTTTCCTTGTAAAAATAACTACCCCAAACGTTTAGATCTTTATTAATAATAGCAGTCCATTCTTTTTCTCCGGGAATTACATAAAACGTGTATGTACCTGCAGGAACTTTAGTTTTTCCTAGCATCATTGGGACATATAGTGTTAACTCGGCAGCTTCATTAGCGCCTGTTCTCCAAACCTTTCCATTTGGAGCTAATTTCTCTAATGCACGACCTTTGAGTTGTGGTCTACTGTAGACTATTTTAATAAGTTTATTTGCCTCTTTCCAGTTAGAAGGAAAAGCTGATGCATCCATCGGACTTTTGTTTAAATCTGGAAATTCCTGAGCATTCATATTTACTGAAATAAGCATAATAAATGCCATAGCAATAGTTGAAATAATTGATTTTGTTTTCATTTTGTGTTTTTAATGTTTAAGATTTTGTAATGATAAACCACTTTGGTTTTTGTGTTGTATTAAAAGTCGAGAACTCATGTTAAAGTTTACAATTTCCGTGGAAAAACAATTTTTTAAATATGTTTTGATTACATATTTGTATATAAATTATTTTTATAGTTATATATTGTAATTAATGTAATGTTTTATATTTCTTAATTATAATCTTAGCATCATATTTGCTTTATCAAATTAAATAATTATTAAACGATATAAAGAATAAGATTATGTGTGGAATTGTATGTGCGTTTGACTTAAAACAAAAATCGGAAGACCTAAGATCTCAAATATTAGATATGGCTAAAACCATTCGTCATCGAGGTCCAGACTGGAGCGGAATTTATAGTGATGATAAAGCTATTCTGGCTCATGAGCGTTTGGCAATTGTAGATCCAGCATCGGGTAAACAGCCGCTGTTTAGTGAAGATAGAAAACTCATTTTAGCTGCTAATGGTGAAATTTATAATCACAGAGAACTACGTAAACAATTTGAAGGTCAATATGAGTTTCAAACTGAAAGCGACTGTGAAGTGATTTTAGCCTTGTACAAAGCGAAAGGCGTCGACTTTGTAGACGACATGAATGGCATCTTCGGATTTGCAATCTATGATGTTGAAAAAGATGAGTATTTCATTGCACGTGATCACATGGGAATTATTCCATTGTATATTGGTTGGGATAAATATGGAACTTTTTATGTAGCTTCTGAATTGAAAGCTTTGGAAGGTGTTTGCACAAAAATCGAATTGTTTCCTCCAGGTCATTATATGTCCAGTAAAGATGGAGAATTTGTGCAATGGTACAAACGTGATTGGACAGACTATGAAGCTGTAAAAGACAATGAAACCAATATAGCTAAAATAAAAGAAGCATTAGAAGCTGCTGTACACAGACAATTGATGAGTGATGTACCGTATGGTGTCTTGTTATCGGGTGGATTAGATTCGTCCATAACATCGGCTGTTGCAAAAAAATATGCACAAATGCGTATTGAAAGTGATGATACTTCTGAAGCATGGTGGCCACAGTTGCATAGCTTTTCAGTAGGATTAGAAGGCTCTCCAGATCTTGCAGCTGCTAAAAAAGTTGCTGATCATATCGGAACTGTTCATCATGAGATCAAATTCACCATTCAGGAAGGATTAGATGCTATTCGAGATGTGATCTATAAGTTGGAAACTTATGATATTACAACCATAAGAGCTAGTACACCTATGTATTTAATGGCAAGAGTCATCAAGTCTATGGGAATAAAAATGGTATTGTCTGGCGAGGGAGCCGATGAATTATTTGGTGGCTATTTGTATTTTCACAAAGCTCCAAATGCACAGGAATTTCATGAGGAAACTGTTAGAAAATTAAGCAAACTACATATGTACGATTGTTTAAGAGCGAACAAAAGTTTAGCAGCCTGGGGAATTGAAGGCCGTGTTCCGTTTTTAGATAAAGAATTTATAGACGTAGCTATGAGCATTAATCCTAAAGATAAAATGATCAATGGTGAACGTATGGAAAAATGGGTCGTGCGAAAAGCTTTTGAAGATATGTTACCAGAAAGTGTAGCATGGAGACAAAAAGAACAATTTAGTGATGGTGTTGGTTACAGCTGGATTGATACTTTAAAAGAACTGGTTGAATCTGAAGTGTCTCATGAGCAAATGGCTAATGCGCATTTCCGTTTTCCAATTCAAACACCACAAAACAAAGAGGAGTATTATTACAGAACTATTTTTGAAGAACATTTTCCAAGTGATGCAGCAGCATTTAGTGTGCCTCAGGAACCAAGTGTGGCGTGTAGTACAAAGATTGCTCTTGAATGGGATGAGGCTTTCAAAAACATGAATGATCCTTCAGGAAGAGCCGTAGCAAAAGTTCATGATGATGCTTATGTTAAAATTTAAGATTTGAATAGCTATTATAAACATTAGAGAAGACCAATCCATGATTGGTCTTTTTTTATTTACTTTTAATCAAAACAATATTTTTGTCTAAATCCTCTAAAAACCCTTGCAAAACCTATAAATGACAGATAGGTGACATTTAAATGACGTGTGAAAAACCAAGATTACTAATTAGATTTGCACTAACAAAAATGATATAAAATGAAACAGCCAACACTTAAAGAAAATTTATTATATCAGCGTAAGTTAAAAGGGTATACACAAGATGAACTTGCTGAAAAAACAACAGTTGGAGTAAGAACTATTCAGCGTATTGAAAAAGGTGAAGTGCAACCGCATTTGCAAACTGTAAAATTATTGGCTGTTGGTTTAAGTATTGAAGTTGAAGATTTAATTGTTCTTGATAATCCAAATGAAGAAGTTATTCAAAGAAAGTGGATGTTGCTATTTCATGGTACTCCATTTTTGGGATTAATTATTCCATTTGCAAATGTTTTAATTCCTTTATTTATATGGGTAGGTAAAGCCAATGATAATAAAGTATACGACCAACATGGAAGAGCCGTAGTGAATTTTCATGGGACGATTAATTTAATGGTTATTGTATCGCTCTTGTTGTTTTTTTTGATTCCAGGCTATAATTATTTTATTACTGGAGCAGTTTTTCTTTTCGGAATTATTGTTAGTATCATCAATATTTCATCTGCATTAAACAAGCAAACGTGTAACTACCCGTTATCCATTCCTTTTTTGAAACCACAAAAGGATTAACATTTTAAACATTTAGTCATATGTTAGGATTATTAGTCATAATAGTAGTCTCTTGGGTGCTCTTGCATTTCATTGAAAAGAAAAATATCGAGGTTTTAGGCATCATCCCTTATCCTAAAAGAATACTTCAGTTTTTGATTGGCATGTTGTTTATGGTTTTGCTTTGTCTTCTATGGATTGCAATTGAAACCTTTATTTTGAATGTCAATTGGCAACTAAAAAATGCTATTAATTATACCTTAATTTTTAAATCTTTTGTTTATCATATTCGATCTGCACTCACTGAAGATTTAGTGTTTAGAGGTGCTATCCTATACATACTTATACATAGAATAGGTGCGAAATGGGCGATGCTGATTTCTGCAATCATCTTCGGAGGTTATCATGTGTTTTCATATGGAATGACAAGTGATAGAATTATAGCTATTGCATATGTTGTTTTTGTAACGGGTTTGACAGGATACGTTTGGGCATATACTTTTTATAAATCGAAATCTATAATGTTAGGGTTAGGCTTTCATTTGGGATATAACTTTTTAATGACCATGTTTTATGATTCGATGCCTTACGGTGAGTTGATTTTTGAAGAGTTGTCCAAAACTAATTTGAACGATTGGAATTGGCTTTTTTATAGCCTAGTAAAGGGGATCTTTCCATCAATTATGACTTTATTATTTGTGAAATATATAATCAAATCAAACATTCAAATATTTAATAACGATAATGAAGACATTGCTAAATAAGTACCCGACTGCATCACATTTAATTTTGTCAATATTACTTTTTTCCTTAGCCTTGATATTAAGTAATATAATAAACAAAGGTGTTGTAAAAGAATACTTTCCATATACAGCTCCAATTTTATTAGGTCTTGCAACTTGGATATTATATAAAGCTGAAAACAAATCCTTATCAGAAATTGGTCTAAATTTAAGTTTAAGGAACCTCTCGTTTTTGCCATTAGGAGTGTTAATTGGAGTTATAGCTTTATGGGTGGCTAAATATGTCAGAGCATTGTATACTGACGAATCGCTTGTGATTAGTGAGTCTATAGACTATGTGTCTATCTTATATGCATTCTACTTTATTTTGCCAACTGTTGCTGTTGAAGAGTTTTTATTTAGAGGTTATTTGTTTAAGAAAACCATTAGTAAGACTAACGTGGTTATAGCCAATATTATTTTTTCTATGTTGTTCATGTTAATTCATGTTTTAGATGAAAACGTCATGCAAAATAGAGGTATGATGATTTTGTTAATTGTAAGTATACCAGTTGGACATTTATGGTTTTCTACGGCATTGTTGAAATCTAAAACCTTATTTTTTCCTATAGGACTTCATTTAGGAAACAATTGGGCAACTCGGCATTTAGTCACAAATACAGATTCAGGAGATAGTATTTTTTACACCATGAACAACGCTACATTTGATACTTGGCCTTATTTTATCGGTTTCATACTTTTATATAATGCTGTATTTCTTTTTATGACCTTTTTAATTTGGAAATGGAATGATTTTCCTGTTGTTAAAAACATGAATTCATAAGCAGAATTTTAGTTTTTTTTTACAGCAAATAACATTAAAAATATTACTTGTAAACGCTTTTGGGTTTTTGTAAGTTTTCTATAGCAGTTAAAAAACAGTAAAATCGATTTTAAGATGCTTTTTGATCGATTTAAGACACTTTTAAGTAATTAACAAATGTTGATAATTATTGTTTTCATTCGATAAAAAGCTTTTAAAATGCCTTAGAATTTCTTATCTTTGTTTGTGTTCAAAAGGATGCTGTTAGGCGTCTTTTTTTTATGCTGGTATGATTCGAAATTATATCAAAACAATTAGAAACTAAATTATTTCAATAACACATAATAATCTATGAGCGAAGAAAATAAAAAACAGTATTCTGCCGATAGTATTCAGGCACTCGAAGGAATGGAGCACGTACGTATGCGTCCTTCCATGTATATTGGTGATGTTGGGACACGTGGTCTCCACCATTTGGTATACGAAGTTGTCGATAACTCTATTGATGAGGCATTAGCAGGACACTGTGATAATATCACTGTGACCATTAATGAAGATAATTCTATTACAACTGAAGATGATGGTCGTGGGATTCCTGTAGATCTGCATAAAAAAGAGGGAGTTTCTGCCCTTGAAGTTGTAATGACCAAAATTGGTGCAGGTGGTAAATTTGATAAAGACTCATATAAAGTATCTGGTGGATTACACGGTGTAGGTGTGAGTTGTGTAAATGCCTTATCTGAGCATTTGAAAGCTACAGTACATCGAGATGGTAAAATTTGGGAGCAGGAATATGAACGCGGAAAAACATTGTATCCTGTAAAACAAGTTGGTGAAACAGATAAACGAGGGACTATTGTAACCTTTAAACCTGACCCGACTATTTTTACACAAAGCTTAGAATATAACTACGATACACTTGCTAGTCGTTTACGTGAACTAGCATATTTGAACAAAGGAATCACAATTCATTTGATCGATAGAAGAACTAAGAAAGAAGATGGTGAGTTTGAAGGTGAAACATTCCACTCTGAAGAAGGACTTAAAGAGTTTATCAAGTTCTTAGATGGAAACCGTGAGCCACTAATGAATGATGTGATTGCCTTTGAAGGTGAGAAAAATGGTGTGCCTGTTGAGGTGGCTATGATTTACAACACCTCTTATGCTGAAAATTTACATTCTTATGTAAATAATATCAACACACATGAAGGAGGAACACATTTATCTGGATTTAGAAGAGGTCTAACACATACTCTGAAAAAATATGCAGATAGTTCAGGAATGCTAGATAAGTTGAAATTTGATATTGCAGGAGACGATTTCCGAGAGGGATTAACAGCTATTATTTCTGTTAAAGTTGCTGAGCCTCAGTTTGAAGGTCAAACAAAGACTAAACTTGGAAACAGAGAAGTGTCTGCTTCTGTAAGTCAGGCAGTGTCAGAAATGCTTACAGACTATCTTGAAGAGCATCCAGATGATGCAAAAACTATTGTTCAAAAAGTAATTCTTGCAGCCCAAGCACGCCATGCAGCTCAAAAAGCTCGTGAAATGGTGCAACGTAAAACCGTCATGAGTATTGGAGGTTTACCTGGTAAGTTAAGTGACTGTTCAGAACAGGATCCTGCAAAATGTGAAGTATTCCTTGTTGAGGGAGATTCGGCAGGTGGAACTGCTAAGCAAGGTCGTGATAGAGCATTTCAAGCCATTTTACCATTACGTGGTAAGATACTAAATGTTGAAAAAGCAATGCAACACAAAGTATTTGAAAATGAAGAGATCAAAAATATCTTTACAGCACTTGGTGTTACAATTGGAACTGAAGAAGATCCAAGAGCTTTAAATTTATCTAAATTGAGATATCACAAAGTTGTCATCATGTGTGATGCCGATATTGATGGTAGCCATATTGCAACTTTGATTTTGACGTTCTTCTTTAGATATATGAAAGAATTAATCGAAAACGGTCATATCTACATTGCAACACCACCTTTGTACCTTGTTAAAAAAGGTGCGAAAAAGCAATATGCATGGAGTGATAAAGAGCGTGACGAAATTATCTCAGAGTTTGGAGATGGTTCTAAGATCCAACGTTATAAAGGTCTTGGAGAAATGAATGCCGAACAATTATGGGATACAACTATGAATCCTGATTTTAGAACATTGCGTATGGTGCAAATTGATAATGGAGGAGAAGCAGATCGAATTTTCTCAATGTTAATGGGAGATGAGGTGCCACCACGTCGTGAGTTTATTGAAAAAAATGCAATCTATGCCAATATTGATGCATAATAAATCAAGTTTTACTTTCTATTAAACGTATGAAAGTGAAAACCAAATATAAAGCAACTACGTATCTCATGTAGTTGCTTTATTTATTTGAAATCAAAATAGAATTGGTGTAATTACGTTATATTAGTAATGCCATAATCTAATACCAAATCAATTAACTTATGAAAAATATTTTAATACTGACTCTTGTAATTGCAAGTGTAATGTCAGCCAAAGCTCAGGAAAACATCAATGATTTATTAGCAGCAGGTATTGCTGATGCCAAAAGATTCACCCAAGACTATATTGCCCCAGCTTCCGAAGGTCTGGGATTTGGAATTAACAATGGGTGGTTTAATAACGCTAAAGCACCAAAGCGGTTTAGTTTTGAACTTTCAATTATAGGGAATGTAGGCTTCATTAAAGATGATAAGAAATCATTTCAAATGAATGTAGCCGATTATGAGAATATAAGATTTGACGATGGTAGCCCATCTAAAATGGTAGCTACAGCACTTGGAAATAATGATCCTGATATCAGAATTATTATTACCTATGATGATCCTATCTTCGGAAATCAGGAAACAGAACTCATTTTACCTACAGGAATTGCCTCGGAAAATATAAATATCATTCCTACTGGATTTCTTCAAGCTAGTTTTTCGCCTTTTAAAGGAACACAGGTTAAAGGACGGTTTTTTCCGAAGATCGAATCTGAAGATGCCAAAGTTGGACTTTATGGAATAGGACTTCAGCAAGACTTTACAAGTTGGTTGCCTGCAGATAAAATCTTTCCTGTTGCTATATCAGGATTGGTAGCTTATACAAATTTAGATGCTAGTTACGACTTTACAGATGTAGAGATTGTTGAAGGTGAAAACCAACGCATCGAAACAAATGTTAATACCTTTTTGTTTCAATTGATTGTAGGTACTAAACTGAAGATTATAAATTTTTATGGCGGATTGGGATATGTCACAGGAACATCAACTACAGATCTGTTGGGAACTTACAGAGTAACCGATGGTTTTCTCTTTTCTCAGGATATTATTGATCCTTTTTCTATCGAACAAGATATCTCAGGTGTTAGAGCAACAGTTGGCGCAAATCTTAAACTTGGTTTTTTTGGTTTGAATGCTGATTATACGATTGCAGAATTTGATAGTGCTACACTCGGCATAAATTTTTCATTTTAAAGCTTATACCATTCAAACCATTATTAAAGAAAGTACAAGATTTTATCTTGTGCTTTTTTCTTTAACATGCTAAAAATTCGTAATTTTGCAAACTCAATTATCAACACAATTTAACATAAAAACAGATTAGAGAAATGAAAGTAACAGTAGTTGGAGCAGGAGCAGTAGGTGCAAGTTGTGCCGAATATATCGCCATTAAAGATTTTGCAAGCGAAGTTGTATTATTAGACATCAAAGAAGGATACGCCGAAGGTAAAGCCATGGATTTAATGCAAACAGCGTCTTTAAATGGTTTTGATACAAAGCTTACAGGAGTAACAAATGATTACACTAAAACCGCCAATAGTGATATTTGTGTCATTACATCTGGTATTCCTCGAAAACCAGGTATGACTCGTGAAGAGCTCATTGGTATTAATGCTGGTATCGTTAAGTCTGTGTCTTCTAGCTTAATCGAACATTCTCCAAATACGATAATCATTGTAGTAAGTAACCCAATGGATACCATGACTTACCTCGTTCATAAAACAACTAACTTACCAAAGAACAGGATTATTGGTATGGGAGGTGCGTTAGATTCAGCACGTTTCAAATATAGATTAGCGGAAGCTTTAGGTGCTCCTATCAGTGATGTTGACGGAATGGTAATTGGAGGTCATAGCGATAAAGGGATGGTGCCTTTAACAGCACATGCTACAAGAAATAGTATCAAGGTGTCTGAATTTTTATCAGACGACCGTTTAAATCAGGTAAAAGAAGATACTAAAGTTGGTGGAGCAACATTAACTAAATTGTTAGGAACTTCAGCATGGTATGCACCTGGAGCTGCAGTAAGCGGATTAGTTCAAGCTATTGCTTGTGATCAAAAGAAAATGTTTCCTTGTTCTACATTGTTAGAAGGTGAGTATGGATTAAACGATCTTTGTATTGGTGTGCCAGTAATCTTAGGACGTAACGGAATTGAAGAAATCGTAAAGATCGACCTTAGTGATGCAGAAGAAGCACATTTAAAAGAAAGTGCTGCTGGTGTTCAAAAAACTAACGGATTATTAGAATTATAAACTCAACAAACGTTGTGAAATTTGTTATGGCAAGGTATTTGTCAATAATGAGTAAAACAACAAATATATAATCATAACAAATTTTACAATGAAAAAATTACTGATCGCATTCATAGCAGTTTTTAGTTTAACACTTACTGCTCAAGACAAATTAACTGAAGGAAAAATCGTTTCTAAACAAACCTTATCAAGTGATAATGAACAATTGATGCAACAATTGGCAATGATGGGCGATATGCAAACAACAACGTATTTTAAAGATAAAAAATCACGTACTGAGCTGTCAAACCCAATGTCTGGTGATGTTGTTACGATTTCTAATACTGAAACCAATGAGTTTTTAACATTAATGGACAACCCAATGATGGGTAAGAAATATACTTATGTTAAAAATGACAAGGCTGAAGAAATGTCTAAGAACATTGAAGTCAAAGCAGGAGAAGAAACGAAAGAGATTTTAGGATACAAATGCAAGCAATATTTTGTAAGTATAGACCAAGATGGTGTTCAAATGACCATGGAAATATTTACAACCGAAGCTATTCCAGTCGCTTCTCAACAAACATCAATGCTTGGTGATAAATTGAAAGGATTTCCTTTATACATGGTTATGGATATGAATCAGATGGGAAATAAAATGAAAATCACTACTGAAGTTACTCAAATTGAAAAGCAATCAGTTTCTGATGATCAGTTTAGTATGACACCTCCAGAAGGATACGAAAATATGGAAGGTCAGAATTAAAAATTATTCTACAATACATCTCAGAAGAGCAGCATCATAGCTGCTCTTTTTTTTTGTAGATTTTTATGCTTTTAATCATAAAATATATTCCTTTCATCTAATCTATATTTTTTAATTATATTTGGCGCATGAAGACGAGATGGTACTATAGTATTCTCACGGTTATGTTTGTCTTATTAGCAGGTTTTGCTACTAAGGAGCATTGTGCTGTACCTAATCAGGAAATCGTTCTTCAATTTACTAATGATGCTATCACTTCTAATGATGCTAAAAACACCATTAGTATTGTAAAGCAACAACTTCAGTCTGTAGGTGTTGAGAATATTCAAGTCAAAGAGCAGCAAGGCGGACATTTAAAAATCACCTATTACAGTGATTCAGATGTAGATAGTATCAAAGCGGTGCTTTCCGAAGTGAACCTATTAGAACTTGGATACTTATCAGACCAAAATGGCGATCCTCAAATACCTTCTGATGATCGTTCGCTATCTTACAACCTTGATGTTTATGAAATTCAACAAGCAGATGATGCTTCTGATCTAGGTGGTAAGCTAGCTTTAGAAACCAAAGCAGAACAGGATAGGTTTTATAATCCTAATCTATTTGTTCCTCAAAAAAATGTAGATGAAAAAGAACTTTGCAAAAGTGTAGAAGTTGCTTATAAATTTAATAGAACTGTTGCAATTGCAATAGATAATAGCTCTCGAAAAATTCCTGAAGTTAGAGCAGGACCTTCACATTTTGGGACATGTTTTCATACAATTAGCTAAATAGCAAATTCCCATTAAATTTCCGTAAAAATAGTGTTGAGCAACATAACGCTTAACCTTTCAAAGATGGCTTTTAGTATTTAATCGAAAAGCCACATAAATAGTATATATAAACATAAATAATAATTGTCAAACTGGAGGTAAATTCTATATTTGCTCTCCCGAAAATTCGGGTTAACGTTTGACCTAAAAATTATAATAATGCAAAACAAAGGACTAGTAAAGCTTTTTGCAGTGTTATTTGGATTGGTAAGTATTTACCAGTTATCATTTACATTCAAAAACAACCAAATTGACGAGGCTGCTAAAACATACGCAGTAAGTAAATATGACAACCCAGACGATATCAGCGATGCTGAAATTCGTTACTTAGATTCTATCTCTAACATAGAGTCTTACAACATAGGTATTGCAAGCTTCACAGGTAAAGAAGTGAGAGAAAAGTCAATGAACCTTGGTCTTGACCTTAAAGGAGGATTAAATGTAATTCTTCAAATTTCTGTAAGAGATATCTTAGAAGGTCTATCTAACAATAGTAAAGATCCTGCATTCAATAAAGCATTAGCTGATGCTGAAGAAATTCAAAAAGATGCTCAGGAGTCTTACTTAGAATCGTTTTTCCAAGCATGGGATGCGATCAAAGGTGATCAAAAATTAGCGTCACCAGATATTTTCGCCAACAGAGACCTTGATGATGTTATAGACATTACAATGACTGATGATGATGTTAAAAAGAAATTAGAAGAAAAGGTAGATGAATCTATCGTATCTGCTTTTGAAGTATTACGTAAGCGTATTGATCAATTCGGTGTTGTGTCTCCAAACATTCAACGTCTTGGTAACTCTGGACGTGTGCTTGTTGAACTACCAGGTGTAAAAGATGTTAAGCGTGCTACAGAGTTGATCACAACTACTGCACAATTACAATTCTGGGACGTAGAAAGCGGACAAGGGCTAGGAAATTTCTTTGCCTTAGCTAATGAAACCTTAAAAAATAAGTTAGGTTTAAACGAGAAAGAGGAAGCGGTTGAGGCGCAAGACTCAACAGCAACTGAAGATTCAGAAAATAGTACTATTGATGATCTCTTAGGTGAGACATCTACAGATTCTACAGCAACTAATACAGTTAATCCTATAGGTGATTTAATTGCGCCAGTGCAAAGCTTTGGTATGTTTGCTGTAAAATTAGAAGATAAAGAAAAATTACAGTCGTATTTAGAAATGCCAGAAGTTCGTGCTGGTCTTCCAGCAGAAGCTCGCTATACAAAGTTTGCTTTTGGTTTACCAAAAATAGACAAAGAAACTGGATTGGAAACAGTTGATCTTTATGCACTTAAAGGAAATAGAGATAATCAACCAGAATTAAGTGGTGGTGTAGTTACAGATGCTCGTCAATCTTATAGCCAAACGAATAAACCAAGTGTTACAATGCAGATGAATGCTAAAGGTTCTAAAATTTGGGAGGAAATGACTGGAAGAGCATATGCTCAGGGAAGTCAGATTGCAATTGTATTAGATGATATTGTGTACTCAGCGCCAACCTCTTCAAGTGGAGCTATTTCTGGTGGTAACACAGAAATTTCTGGAAACTTTACAGTGAACGAAGCAGTCGATCTTGCTAACGTATTAAGAGCTGGTAAGTTACCTGCAAGAGCTGAAATCGTACAGGCTGAACAAGTAGGTGCATCTTTAGGAAAAGAAGCTATTGATAGTGGTACAAAATCATTCTTAATTGCACTATCATTAGTGCTAATCTGGATGATTCTTTACTACGGAAAAGGAGGTATTTTTGCTGATATCGCTTTATTATTAAACATCTTACTAATCTTTGGCGTATTATCTGGTCTAGGTGCTGTATTGACACTTCCTGGTTTAGCAGGTATCGTTTTAACAATTGGTATGTCGGTTGATGCTAACGTACTTATTTTTGAACGTATACGTGAAGAGTTAGGTAAAGGTAAATCTCAAAAGGAAGCTGTAAAAGATGGTTTTGCTAATGCATTATCTTCTATATTAGATGCAAACATCACAACTGGTTTAACAGCACTAATCTTATTTGTATTTGGTACAGGACCAATTAAAGGTTTCGCAACAACCTTACTTATTGGTATCATGACCTCATTGTTTACAGCCATATTTATAACCCGATTACTGGTAGATTGGTATGTGAATAAAGGTAAAACGTTGGATTTCTCAACATCTATTACCAAGAACTTATTTAAGAATACAAAAATCAATTTTATCAGCAAACGAAAAGTGGCTTACGTCATTTCAGGTATTTTACTTGCAGTTTGTATTGGGTCTTTATTGACTAATAAATTAGATCAAGGTATTGACTTTGTTGGAGGGAGAACATATCAGGTGCGTTTTGATAAGCCTGTAAGTTCTGAAGATGTAGCAAAAGATTTAACTGCTATTTTCCAAAGTGTTGAAGTTAAAACTATTGGAAGTGCTAATCAATTGAAGATCTCTACGAAGTATAAAGTCAATGAGAATTCTGTTGATGTAGATGAAGAAGTACAGACTATGCTATTTGATGGTTTGAAATCTTACTTACCTAACGGACTTTCATATGAGGATTTTTCTGAAGGAAAAAATAACATTGGTAAAGTGTTTTCAGGTAAAGTGAGTCCTACTATTGCTGATGATATCAAGAATGAATCATTACTAGCTGTATTAGGATCTTTAATTGTAGTATTCTTATACATCTTATTCCGTTTCAAGAAATGGCAATTCTCATTAGGTGCTGTAGCTGCAGTATTCCATGATGTAATTATTGTATTAGGAATCTTCTCATTATTGTATAAGTTCATGCCATTTAGTATGGAAATTGATCAAGCGTTCATAGCAGCAATCTTGACTGTAATTGGTTACTCACTGAATGATACGGTTGTTGTATTTGATAGAATTAGAGAGGTTCTTCTTGAGCGTTCTGGATTTAAAGGTGGTGTAAATATCAACTCGGCAATCAATAGTACATTAAGTAGAACGTTGAATACCTCGTTAACTACATTAGTCGTGTTATTAGCCATGTTCATATTTGGAGCTGAATCACTTAGAGGCTTGTTGTTTGCCTTGATTATTGGTGTGGTAGTTGGTACATACTCTTCGGTATTTATTGCAACTCCACTAATGTATGATACTTTAAAGAACAAAGGTATCGCACCTCCAAAAGAGGATGACGATAAAAAATAATTATTATTCGTAATGATTAAAAAGCCACTTCATTTGAAGTGGCTTTTTATTTTGTATTGAGTAACTTTAAAGATTAATATCAATGTAATGATGAAATATCTAATCGTATCTATATTACTTTTATTGGGATTTGTATCGTATGCCCAATCTGGAGAACAGGAATTTGAAAAGCATAGATTACAATACAAAGACTTTATTTTTGCTCCAGGACTTATTGTTCAGCATGATACATTTCTGGAATTTAATATGCTTATTGGAGAAGTGACTGTTGCTGATGGTAAAATTCCTGTTGTTGGAGTAGAAGGGTTTAGAATAGGATTGGAGACCAATTTACGAGGTGGTCGAAATTATGTTATTGCTCCCAAAGTGGGTTATGAGATCTCTGCAACAGTATTTGCACTACGATTATCAGCTGTGAACTATTTTCAAAATGAAAAGTCTGAGTTTAGATTGCTACCAGAGCTAGGAATTAGTATGTATGGTTGGGTTAATCTAACCTATGGTTATGGTATTCCGTTTAATAATGGAAACTTGAATAATGTGAGTCATCATCGTTTAGGATTAAGTTTTAATCTCGATAAAAGACTAAAAAATAAAATAGGGAATTGATTTAGTTTACTGTGAATTCGACTCTATCTCCTTTGTCTAAAGTCCATTGGTCACTTAAACCTGCATTAACTTCAAGAACATATTTTGCAGGACCTTCTGATGGTAAAGATGTCTTATCAAATGGTTTTGCGTTTTTCTGTATGCTCACAACTGTTTTGTCTTCAGTCAGATAAATAATATCGAGAGCGATTTCGGTGTTTTTCATATAGAACGAACGAAAGTCTGAGTTCGGAAAAATGAACAGCATACCTTGGTTCATTTTCATACTACTGCGATACATGAGACCTGTTTGCGTTTGGTACTCATCATCGGCAATTTCAATGTCTAAGGAAGCTAAAAGCGAATCTGTAACTGCTTTTTTAAGTTGAAGTACACCTTCTTTTTTAAATTCAATTTTTACTTGTTTTACTGTGGACGATTTTTGTTCGTCCTTACACGATAGAATATTCAGAAATACAATTCCGAAGCATAACACAGAAACGAACTTATAATACTTTATGAACATGCTAAGCTAATTCTGTTTTAGGTTTATAGAAGAACATAAAGTAGAGTCCGATGAGTATAAACGGAATACTTAAAACCTGTCCGGTATTCATAAACCAAACATAGTCATCACGTCCTTCAACTTGCGCTTCTTTAACAAATTCTACAAAAAATCTTACAGTCCATAATAAGACGAGGAACAATCCGAATAAAAAGCCTTGCTGTTCACTCTTTTTTGTTTTCCAGTAGAAGTACCATAAGATGAAGAATACAAAAATGTAGCTACCAGCTTCATAAAGTTGAGCTGGATGTCTTGGGAAATCTTCACCTAATTGTTTGAAGGTGACTCCAAAATCGGTTCCGGTAGGCTTTCCAATAATTTCTGAATTGATAAAGTTTCCAAGTCTTACAAATACAGCTCCTGAGGCTACCGGAATAACAACACGATCAAGTATCCATAATACCGATTTCTTCAAGACTTTTTTATTATACAGATACATTGAAATAATCATTGCTATTGCAGCACCATGACTTGCTAAACCTTGAAATCCAGTAAATTCAATGCCGTTTTTAAAGCTGAATGGTAGGAAGATGCTCCAGAAGTCTTCAGTTATTAATTCACGTTGATAAAAGATGACATGTCCTAAACGTGCTCCTAACATAATACCAATAACCGAATAGATAAATAAAGAATCTAAGGATTCGTTGGTTTGATTTTCGTTTTTGTAGATGCGTTTCATGATGTTGAGTCCGAGAACAAACGCAACAATCCACATTAGACTGTAGTAATGAAGGGTGAATATACCTAAGTCTATTCCTTTTGATGGATTCCAAACCATGTCAAGCGCAATCATAGTATTTAGTTTTGTTGGGATAAAGATAGTATTTATGTATAAACTACAATTAGTGTTAAGATAGTTTTAATCTTCTTTTTCAGGAACAGGATCATAGCCAGAACCTCCCCATGGGTGACAACTCAAAATTCGTTTTAATGCAAGTTTGCCGCCTTTCCAAAGTCCGTGCTTTTCCAAAGCTTCTTTCGAGTAATGTGAGCATGTTGGTTGAAACCGACACGTTGCTGGAGTTAATGGAGAGATTAACGTTTGGTAAAATTTTATAAGAAATAGAAAAGGAGCAATGAGAACACGTTTCATAATTAGTTTGTCGTAAAAGTCGTGCCATCCTTTCCGTCATTCAATTGGATGCCTTTGGCTGCCAGATCATCACGAATTTTATCAGATAAAGCAAAATCTTTATTAGCTCTTGCTTGCTGACGTAGCTCTATCAATAATTCAACTGCTGCTGCCAACTTATCTGTTCCAGTGTCTCCATCAGAATCTTTAACAAGTCCTAAAACATCAAAAGTAAAATCGTGCATTGTCTTTTTTAGTAACTCCAGATCTTGAGAAGTAATAGATGCATTACCATCCTTTATTTGATTGATCTGCTTAGCTGCCTCAAAAAGATGCGCAATTAATATCGGCGAATTGAAATCGTCGTTCATGGCATCATAACATTTCTGTCGCCATTCTGAGATATTAAAGGTAGATGTGTCGCCAGTTTGTAATTCCTCTAATAAATTAATAGCATCCATTAAACGGTGAAATCCTTTTTCAGAAGCTTTTAATCCATCATCTGTTAAATCCAAAATACTTCTGTATGAAGACTGTGCATTGAAAAATCTAATCACACTAGGAGCGTAGGCTTTACTAAAAAAGTCATTGTTACCAGATAATAGCTCATCAGGATTTACTACATTTCCTGTAGATTTAGACATGCGTTGCCCATTTAATTGTAGCATATTGGCATGCATCCAATAATTAACAGGCGCTTGTCCTTTGGCGGCTTGACTTTGTGCAATTTCACATTCGTGATGCGGAAATTTCAAATCCATTCCACCACCATGAATATCAAAATTATCTCCAAGATATTTTGTGCTCATTGCTGTGCATTCTAAATGCCATCCGGGAAATCCGTCACTCCATGGTGAAGGCCAACGCATGATGTGTTGAGGTTCGGCACGTTTCCAAAGCGCAAAATCCTGAGGATTTTTCTTGTCACTTTGACCATCTAAAGCTCTAGTATTATGGATAAGGTCTTCTAGTTTACGTTTGCTTAAAATTCCGTAGTCATTAGTTTCATTGAACTTGTGAACGTCAAAGTATACAGATCCATTGACCACATAAGCAAATCCGTTATCAATAATGGTTTTGATCAATTCAATTTGTTCAATAATATGTCCTGTTGCAGTAGGTTCTACACTTGGTGGACGAAAATTGAATGTATTCAATATATTATGGAAATCAACAGTGTAGCGCTGAACAACTTCCATAGGAACGATTTCTTCTTTACGTGCTTGCTGTGCAATTTTATCCTCGCCAGTGTCAGCATCATTTTCTAAATGACCTGCATCTGTAATATTTCTAACATATCTAACTTTATAACCTAAGTGACTCAGATATCTGAATACCATATCAAAAGACATAAAGGTTCTCACATTTCCTAAGTGTACATTACTATATACGGTAGGTCCACATACATACATTCCAACAAATCCTTCTTCAATGGGTTTAAAAGTTTCTTTTTTTCCACTAAGGGTATTGTAAATCTGAATCTTTTGTTCTTCGTACAAATGCATATAGTTAGATATTTAAATGCGGTTGTTAGTTTGATCTATTGTTATAATAGTCAAATCTAACATTTTATTTTCTCTTCGGAAAAAGGGATACTTAAAAAGTTGTATCGAGTTTAATGTAGTCTAAAAACTCTCTTTTGGTTTCTTTTTCTTTGAATTTTCCTCCAAATTCTGAAGTTACTGTGCTACTATCAACATCTCTGATTCCTCTGGAGTTAACACATAGGTGTTTTGCATCAATCACACACGCTACGTCTTCGGTATTTAAAACTTTTTGAAGTTCTTTGACCACTTGAATGGTTAGACGCTCCTGAACTTGTGGTCGCTTAGCAAAATAATCGACGATTCGGTTCATTTTAGAAAGGCCAACAACAGTACCATTAGAAATATAAGCTACATGTGCCTTTCCAACAATTGGTAGTAAGTGATGCTCACAAGTTGAGTATACAGTGATGTTTTTTTCAACAAGCATTTCACCATATTTATATTTGTTATCAAAGGTTGAAGCACTTGGTTTTTTTTCTGGGTCTAAGCCTCCAAAAATTTCATTAACAAACATTTTAGCTACACGCTTAGGTGTTCCTTTTAAGCTGTCATCTGTTAGATCTAAGCCTAGAGTTTCCATAATATGCCTAACGTCATCTTTAATGATATCGATCTTTTCAGAAGATGTCAGATTAAATGCATCACTTCGCATAGGTGTTTCAGATGAAGTTCCAACATGATTATCACCTACAGCATCAATATCTTGAATGTCTTTATCTATTTTCATTCTTTATATTCCGGAAAACGGAAATTCTTTTAATTAAAACTTTTTCATTCTCTGTTTCAAAGAGGACTGCAAAGATAAGCAATAAAAAAAAACGAAAGTAGGGTAGGACTTTTTTAATTTAACATGTTATATGCCTATAATCGGCATGTCTGGACATGATATCTGATTTAACAGTTTATTTATTAAAATTTTCTTAAATTCCGCATCCATTAAATAGAAAAAATCATGAACTCAAAATTACTGTTCCCTCTAATGTTGTTCTGTACTTTACTGGCAACACCTTCTGTGTTTTCTCAATCTTCAAATCAGAATAGAAAACAAAAAACAGTTAACTATAACAATAATATAAACAATCCTTTGAGTGCTAGTGAATTAGCATTAATCAATGAGGTCTATGGTAGCACAGCAAACAAAAATGTATTAAGCAAGCCACAGCGATTGAAGGATATTAAAAATATTCTGCGCAACAGAGTTGAGATCAAGAATGTTCCAAATCCAAGTGATCAGAAAGCATGTACTTTATTGTCTGAAGTGCCATTAATGGACTATTATGTCAATAATTTACAACGTGATACCAATTTTAACCCTCAAAATTTTAACCCGCTGAAATACCTTTTTAATTTTTATGGTAACGGAACACATATGTATCGTGTAGATAATACTAATTACTTTATCATTATCAAATCTCAACATCAATAAGACATTAATTAGCCATTTATATTTATTCGCTATGAAAAAAGCACTACTCATAATTTTCACTTTATTTTCACTTCATACCTATGCGCAAGATGTTCTTATGCAAGATGGTACAGTAACTGCTTGTTCAGGAACTTTTGTTGATTCAGGAGGAGCTGGAGGGAATTACTCAAGTGACGAAAACTTAGTACTAACTATATGTCCTGAAAATCCAGGTCAATTGGTACAATTAAATTTTACAGCATTCAACACACAATTAGGTGCAGATGTCATGACCATTTATAATGGTGATAGTACAGCTAGTCCACCTTTTGGAACTTATGATGGTGCTAATAACCCAGGTTCGGTAACTGCAACAGATGATAATGGATCTGGATGTCTAACCATTCAGTTTGTTTCTGATGGTGCTGGAACTACTACAGGATGGGCGGCAGATATCTCATGTTTTACGCCATGTCAAACCATTGTATCTCAGTTAGATTCTTCAATTCCTGCGGCAAATGCTGATGGTTACATCAGAGTATGTCCTAATGAAGAAATTACTTTGACAGGTAGTGGTGTTTTTGAATTTGATGGAACAGGTGCTACATATCAATGGGATTTAGATAATGGGAATTTTGTAGATGGTCAAACAGCTACATTTTCATATGATACACCAGGAGTTTATATCGTTAACTTAAATGTTAGAGATGCCAATACAGATTCAGATCCTCTGGGATGTCCCAATACAAACTTAATTAATCAAGTCATTCAGGTCGCAACTGAGCCAGATTTTACTGGTACTCAAGCTGCAAATTCAACCTTATGTTTTGGAGAATCAACTACTATTGATGGTGTTGTTACTCCAGTTCCTTTCGTTAATGATTGTACACCTCCAGTGAGTGGTACAACATTCTTACCAGATGGTTCTGGTGCAGTTTATACAACGTGTATTACAGTAGATTGTTTTGAATCAGATCAGTTACTCACAGATCCTAACCAGCTTATTGAGATTTGTGTTAATATGGAACACTCTTATTCTGGCGATTTAGATATAAAGATTATTTCTCCTAACGGACAAGAAGCTGATCTGTTTACTCAAGCAGGTGGTGGTACATATTTCGGAGGTGCTAATGATGATAATTCAAACACGCCTGGAACAGGAGCAGATTACTGCTTTTCAATGTCTGCAACAACACTGCTTTCAAATGCCAATACAATAACAGCCGGAACGAATCCACCAAATAATTCATGGGAACCAGGGACTTATCTTCCTGTGGAGTCTTTTAATGAATTGGTTGGAAGTCCTTTGAACGGAGATTGGTGTATTGAAATTGTTGACAACCTTTCTATCGATAACGGATATATCTTTTCTTGGGGATTAAATTTTGACCCAAACATACAACCACCTGAATTGTCATTTACTCCAATGATTGATTCTGAATCTTGGGATGCAGATCCTTCAATTACAAACGTTACGGGAAGTACTATTACTGTTGCTCCTGCAACTGCTGGAACTCATTGTTACACTTACAGAGTTGTTGATGATTTTGGATGTGAGTATACTGAAGAAGTTTGTATTACTGTTGAAGAAGAACTTATGGCAGACGTAGTTGCTGTAACCAATCCTATTTGTAATGGAGAAGATGCTCAATTTCAAATTACTGGTTCTCCAAATGGAGTGGTGAGTTATAATATTAATGCTGGTGCCACACAAACCGTAACCCTTGACGCTGCTGGGACAGCTACAGTTACTTTAGGAGTGCCTGCCGTAGATCAAACATTTACACTTATAGATATCACTGTTGGGGCTTGTACTCTAGCGGTCAATGATACTGAAACAATTCTCGTTGGTCAAGTATTTGATACGTCATTTACAATGACACCAACATGTGATGGAGGAACTGCAACCGTAACTGGAGATGCAGGTGGAACATTCGCATTTGAAGATCCACAGCCAACAGATGGTGCAGCTATAGATCCAGTAACAGGTACAATAACTGGAGGTGTATCCAGTACTACGTATACTGTTATCTATGAATTTGCTAGTTCTTGTAGTCCAGGAACAACTCAATCTGTAACTGTTTTACCTGCACAAGATGCAAGTTTTAATTATACAGCAACATGTGATGGAGGAACAGCGACAGTTACGGGTGATGCAGGAGGAACATTTACGTTTAATCCAATTCCAACTGATGGCGCTACTTTAGATCTATTAACGGGTACGATTACTAACGGAACACAGGGTGCAACATATACAGTTGAATACGCTCTTGCTGGTGCCTGTCCTGAAGTTTCTACTCAATCTGTAACAGTTTTGCCTTTCGAAGATGCAAATTTCACATTAACATCTACGTGTGAAGGTGCAACAGCTGTGATCACAGGAGATGCAGGAGGGACTTTTGCGTTTAACCCTGTGCCTGCCGATGGCGCAACAATAGATGTTAATACGGGATTGGTAACAGGAGTGTCTGGAACAACTTATACTGTAGAGTATACAACTTCAGGACCTTGTCCTGAAACAACAAGCCAAAGTGTTACTGTATTCCCTGCTGAAGATGCTACGTTCAATTTAACACCAAGTTGTACTGGAGCAACAGCAACAATCACAGGAGACATTGGAGGTGTGTTTGCGTTTAATCCTGTTCCTACAGATGGAACTATAATAGATGCTGTTACGGGTGAAATTACTAACGGATCGTCAGGAGTAACTTATACAGTTGAATATACAACAACAGGCAACTGTCCTGTAACATCAACTGTAGCAGTTACAGTTTTTCCAGAGGATGATTCTAGTTTCACGTTGTCACCAACATGCGATGGAGGTACAGCAACAGTGACTGGATTACCAGGAGGAACATTTGCATTTAATCCAAATCCTGGTGATGGAGCGGTTATAAATCCATCAACAGGTACGATATCTGGTGGACAATTCGATGCGACTTACACTGTTGACTACACCACTAATGGTGCTTGTCCAACAACAAGTACTCAATCTGTGACAGTATTTACTCAGCCAACTATCATCGATCCTACACCATTAGAGGTTTGCGATGATGGTACACCAGATGGAATTACGAGTATAGATTTAACGTTAAAGAAT
>NZ_CANMVN010000013.1 GCF_947501425.1 uncultured Psychroserpens sp.
CAGGGAACTTATACAATTAACTGGACCTTCGATGATGGAAACGGCAATAGTATTGTTGTGCCGCAGAATGTGATTATCAATGATGTCACAAATCCAGTGATACCAACCTTATCTGATGTGACAGGCGAATGTTCAGCCACAGCAACAGCACCAACGACAACGGATAACTGCTCAGGCACACTCACAGGAACAACGAGTGATCCACTAACGTATAATTCGCAAGGAACATTTGTAATCAACTGGACCTTCGATGATGGAAACGGCAACAGTATTGTTGTGCCTCAGAATGTGATTATTGATGATATCACAGATCCAGTGATACCAACCTTATCTGATGTGACAGGCGAATGTTCAGCAACAGCAACAGCACCAACCACAACCGATAACTGTTCAGGCACACTCACAGGAACCACAAGTGATCCACTGACCTATAATTCGCAAGGGACATTTGTAATCAACTGGACCTTCGATGATGGAAACGGCAACAGTATTGTTGTGCCTCAGAATGTGATTATCGATGATGTTACTGATCCAGTGATACCAACACTCTCTGATGTGACAGGCGAATGTTCAGCAACAGCCACAGCACCAACCACAACCGATAACTGTTCAGGCACACTCACAGGAACCACAAGTGATCCACTGACCTATAATTCGCAAGGGACATTTGTAATCAACTGGACCTTCGATGATGGAAACGGCAACAGTATTGTTGTGCCTCAGAATGTGATTGTAGATGATGTCACAAATCCAGTGATACCAACACTATCTGATGTGACAGGTGAATGTTCAGCAACAGCAACAGCACCAACCACAACCGATAACTGCTCAGGCACACTCACAGGAACCACAAGTGATCCACTGACCTATAACACGCAAGGGACATTTGTAATCAACTGGACCTTCGATGATGGAAACGGCAATAGTATTGTTGTACCTCAGAATGTGATTGTAGATGATATCACAGATCCAGTGATACCAACACTCTCTGATATCACAGGTGAATGTTCAGCAACAGCCACAGCACCAACTACAACCGATAACTGTTCAGGCACACTCATAGGAACAACGAGTGATCCACTGACCTATAACACGCAAGGGACATTTGTAATCAACTGGACCTTCGATGATGGAAACGGCAATAGTATTGTTGTGCCGCAGAATGTGATTATTGATGATATTAGTGGACCTGTTCCACCTACATTAACAACTATTACAGCAGAGTGTAGTGCTACTGTTCCAGTACCAACCACAACAGACGGTTGTTCAGGAATAATTACTGGAACAACATCTGATCCATTAACTTACAATACCCAAGGCGCTTTTGCTGTGACATGGAATTTTGACGATGGTAATGGCAACACTATAAATGTCGTTCAAAACATTGTGATCAATGATACTACAGATCCTATACCAGTGTGTCAGGACTTAACAATTCAATTAAGTGATGTTACTGGTACAGCGACTATTACTGGAGCTCAGGTTGATAATGGATCTTCAGATAACTGTGGTACAGTAAATTTCACCTTATCTCAAAGTACTTTTGATTGCACAGATATAGGAACTAATGTTATTGTATTAACGGTTGATGACGGAAATGGAAATAGTGCAATTTGTACGTCAACTGTAACCGTTATTAGTCCGAATATTTCAGGAGGAACAGCCTTAGGCTATTTGAATAATACAGAGACAATTGCAGATGAAGACAATTTAGTTGAAGTCACTGCGTGTCCGGACGAACCACAAAATGCTACATTTAGCTTAACAGGTCATACAGGAAATGTGGCTTATTGGCAGTCTTCAACAAATGGAGGCTTGGTTTGGACAACAATTCCTAACACAACAACAACCTATTATTTTGCTGATATTCTTGAAACCACTTTAATACGTGCAGTGATCCAAATAGGTTCATGTCAAGCCACATCAACAATTGTTCGTGTGGTTGTGATTCCACCCGATATACCACCAACAATTATCGGTCCAGATACATTTGATACCTGCTTAGGTGCAAGTATTTCAGTGGAAGCTCAGAGTTCTTTTGCTACTAATCCAGAATTGAATAATGGAGGTGAGTTTAATCAAGCTAATTTACCTGGATGGTTAGTAGATGGAAATGACGGCGTTTCTGGTTGGAGTGCTTCAGGTAGCAATACCTCACCAACACCTTGGCGTGGTATTAGTAATGGTAATGCAAATAATTCGAGTAATATTACTGAAGGTGTTCGTTATAAAAATCAAGGAGGTGGTAAATTCGCTATTACTTATGGTGATTTCAATGGAGCAGATCCATCACCACCAGTTACTACTTTGGAAACAGCTGTGTTCAATACATTAGGTTTGTCAAGTGCGAGTCTTGATTTTCAATCGGCATATTACATCCAGGCTGGAGCTTCGGGAATTATTGAATTATCAGTAGATGGAGGGGCAACTTATCCTGTTACTTTAATGAGTTTCAGCGGTCCGGGCGATTCAGGAGGTTTTGTGAATTTAGGTGGAGGCGCTAATAATGTTCCAACGATTAACCTTCAAGATGCGGCCAATTCAGTCTCACTTGACCTATCAGATTATATTGGTTTAACAAATTTAAGAGTCAGATTCACATTTACCTCTACTGTAGGAAGTTCATGGGCTATTGACGGGATCACACTCCCTCAAGCTCCAATTGATGAGGTTATTGAGTGGGAAGATGGAACAGGTACAGTTGTAACTACTGGAGCCATAACAACTATAACACCAGTAACGCCAGGTATTCAAACTTATGGTGTTACCTCTTTAATAAATGGTTGTAGAGCAATAGGTTCAGAAGGAACAGAGTTTGTTGATGTTAATGCAACTTTGGCATATGCAGGTGAAGATATCACCCAGATTATTGGTGAATGTGGTGAAGATATTACTCTAAATGCCTATGATAATAATCTAACTGCAGCTCAAAATATAACCAATGGTGTTTCAAATCCAGCTGTATTTACAACTGGAATTTATCCTGGTACAGGTGAAGCAGGCGTTTGGTCAGCAACACAACTATCTGGTTGTGGTGGAAATTATTCCTTCTCTGATGTTGGAAGTCCGACGTCTAAGTTTTCAGCAGATCCTGGTACCTATGAATTGACATGGACAGTGCCAACTATTGGTTGCTCAGATACCATACAAGTAACGATTGAAAGTTGTCCAACCATAGATTTTGACGGTATTAATGACTACATCACATTTAAAGATAATTACAACCTTAATAACCAATTTAGTATTGAGGTATGGATAAAACCGGAGTCGGTTACTGGAACACAAGTGTTATTCTCAAAACGAGATGCTAATAATTTGGCGACAGGTTATGACTTACAACTTGTAGGTACTACTGTTCAGTTTAACTGGAATGCAGGTGGAACTATTCAATCGTCACATGCAATATCTACAAATAGATGGTATCATATTGCTGTAACAAATAGTAATGGAACCTATAGATTATATATTGATGGTATAGAGGTCAGTGCGCCTATTGCAGGTGCTGCGCCTTCTGCCAATACTATGAATAGTTTTGCAGGAGCTATGGATCAGGCAAATAATGCACCAAACCGACCAGTGAGTTATTTTAATGGTTGGATGGACGAACTTCGTATTTGGAATACCGCTTTGACAACACCACAAATACGTCAGATGATGAATCAGGAAATTGAGGATAATACAGCAGTTCGAGGATCGGTTGTTCCATTGGATATCGCTGGACTATCATGGGCAGATTTGGATGGATATTATCAAATGAATGTCAATTGCGGTACGTTAATAGCTAATAAAGGAATTAGAGGTTTGCTTAGAAATATGAATTCGGCTCAGCAGGAAACGGCACCTTTACCGTACACATCAAGAGTAGATGGTCAAGATTGGGCTACTGATAACACATGGACTAACTTTAGCGTTTGGGATGCACCTAATAGTATAGGAGTTGATGGAGTTACACCAATAGACTGGAATATCGTTCAGATGTCTCACGATATCAATTCTGGTGACAAAGATATTACCGTTTTAGGTTTGTTATCTGATACAGGAAATAAGACTCTGGATATTAAAGATCCTGGCTCAGCACAGGATGAAACTAATGATGGACAATTCTTAAGAGTGACTCATTATTTAAAATTAGATGGTGATATTGATTTATTTGGAGAGTCGCAATTGCTTCAAGACGAGGGTAGTATTTTGGATGTTACTAGTGCAGGTAAGTTAGAGCGCGATCAACAAGGAACAACAAATCTTTATAATTATAATTATTGGAGTTCTCCTGTAAGTACATTGAGTACGACTTCAAATAATAACCCGTTTAATGTTAATGATATATTACGAGATGGTAGTAATTCTAATAATCCTCTTGGCTTGCAATGGACAACAGTTCATGATGCTAACGGAAGCACAACACCAATTACATTAAGTAGTTATTGGTTATTTGCTTATGAGAATTATCCTTTTGATAGTTATGCTTCATGGAGAGGATTGAGTGAAACAGATAATATTGCTACTGGGTTAAGTTTTACTATGAAAGGAAGTGGTGTTGGAGATCCTGTAACTGATGTACAGAATTATGTGTTTATAGGGAAACCAAATAACGGAACCATTACTACACCAATAACAATAGGAAATCAAGCTTTAATTGGTAATCCGTATCCGTCTGCAATTGATGCTAATGCATTTATTCTTGATAATATACCAGGGGGAAACCCTGGCTCATCTCAAAGTACCGATGGTACCTTGTATTTCTGGGAACATTACACCTCTAATTTTACCCATATTCTTGAGGACTATGAAGGTGGTTACGCTACTTATAATTTAACCGGAGGAAATCCTGCAGTGTCACCGCCTTTGATAAGTGGAAATGGAACACCATCGAAATTGCCAGGACGTTATGTTCCTGTATCACAAGGATTTTTTGTAACTGCAAGTAATCTAGGTGGTAATATTCAATTTAAAAATAGTCAACGAATTTTTGTAAAAGAAACGGCTGTAAGCTCTCAATTTTTCAGAACAAGCAATCCAAACATGTATATGTCTCAGGAAGATCCAAATCCTGAAGTACAGCGTGTAAGAATAGATTTTATGACTGTTGAAGGTGCAACACGACACTTACTATTAGGTTTTGTTCCTGGTCAGGCTACTGATGGCGTTGATTATGCCTATGATGCTGAAAATTCGGATACAGAATTTCCTAATGATATGTTCTGGCGAATCGAAGGAGGCGACTATACGACACAAGGTGTAGGTGCTTTTGATGATACAAAACAGTATCCGCTGGTTGTGTATGTTAATACTCCTGGAACTTATGAAGTATCATTAAATGATTTGGAGAATTTTGACGAAGCTATCAATGTTTATATCTATGATGCTTTACTTGATACTTATTTTGATATCACTACTGAGGCACTAGAGCTCACTTTAGATACTGATACCTATGAAGGTCGATTCTACGTTGCTTTTTCTTCGGAAGCATTATCAACGCCTGAAACAGATTTTGAAGAACAGATTATCAGTTATTTTAATTCAACTCAGGAGATATATGTTAGAACAACTCGTATTTCCGAAGTTAAAGAAATTAGACTTTTAAATTTACTCGGACAAGAGATTCAACGTTGGGATAATACTTCAGAGTTTGAATTAGATGACTCGATTAGAATTCCAGTGAAAAACATCTCTGATGGTTCCTATATTATCAAAGTCAATACTTATGATACGACGTATAACAATAAGGTAATTGTCAAAAAATGATATAAAATTCTTACAAAATTTAGATCCGTAAAGTGTATTTCATCGAATATTTATGCATTTTACGGATTTATTTATGTTTAATTCTTACATTGGCTCCTAACTAAATTGAGTTTCATTAAAGCCCTAATGTAATGAAAACATTGACCTACGTTTGCTTAACTATACTTTTTTGTATACCTGGTAGTTTCGCGTTTGCCTCTGAAATTGAAGATGTTCCTTTTGCATTTTCAGACATACAACGTGTAAGAATTGATATCACGACACCTTTAGGTTACACACGACACTTATTATTAGGATTTACTACAGATGATTCTGCTACAGATGGATTTGATTATGGTTATGATGCACAAAACATAGATAACTATGCCAATGATTGTAATTGGATGATTGATGATAATCGCTATGTCATTCAAGGTGTTGGTTCATTCCATGAGAGTAAGACCTATCCGCTTGGTGTATTTTTAGCCAATGGTGGAGATGTGGAATTTTCACTCTTATCATTAGAGAATTTTGATCAAACCATAAGTGTTTATATTTATGATGCTCTGAATAATTCAGTAGCACCTATATCAGATTCAAGTGTGGTTAAAACCATCTCAGAAGGAAATCATATCAATCGTTTTTATATCACTTTTACTAGTGATGTTAATCAAATGAATTTTGCAAACAATCAATTGTCAGTCACTCAGGTTCATGAACAGATTAACAATATTAACTATCTCTCTTCTACTAAAGAGTTAATGATAAAAACAGACCAAGCCTTAGAAGTTAAAGCCATAACGCTCTATAGTATTTTAGGGCGAAAAGTAAAACATTGGTCTAATCTGAAATCAAACAGTAATGGAGAACTTAAGATTCCATTATCTAATATCTCCAATGGAACTTATCTTGTAAGGGTTAAGACCAATACAGGTATTACTAATAAACGACTTATCATTTCTAAATAACAGAAACCTATTTTGTAATTTATTCTGTGGCATTCTTTTTTGTAATTTTAGTGTTTACAAATTAGAACATCATGTCAAAGAAAAAATTAGGATTAAATACCATATGCACTCATGTTGGTGAAATCAAGGATGAGCAGTTTAAAGGCGCTATATCGCCAATCTATTTGTCAACGTCTTATGAGTTTGATGATGTAGATGTGAAGCGCTACCCACGTTATTTTAACACACCTAATCAAGAATATTTATCGAAGAAAATAGCTGCGTTAGAGCATGCTGAAGCTGCTATGATCTTTGGAAGCGGAATGGCTGCTATTAGTCATATGTTTCTGGCTTTTTTACAAAAGGGAGATCACATTGTCGTTCAGAATACCTTGTATGGAGGAACAAGTAATTTTATTCGTGAGGAATTTCCAAAATATGGTATTGAATATACATTTACAGATGGCTACAATATCACAGATTTTGAAGCTGCTATTCAGCCAAATACTAAAGTCATTCATATTGAAACCCCTTCAAACCCTTTATTGACTGTTACAGATATTAAAGCGGTTGCACAACTGGCAAAATCAAAAGGCATTGTATCTACTATTGATAATACGTTTGCGAGTCCAGTAAACCAAAATCCGATCGATTTTGGTATTGACATTGTCATGCATTCGGCTACAAAATATCTTGGTGGCCATAGTGATATTCTGGCTGGAGCTGTAGCAAGTTCTAAGGAGCATATGGATCGCATTTGGAACGTTTCTAAGAATCTAGGAGGAAGTTTAAGCGATATGACCGTTTGGATGTTAGAACGTAGTATGAAAACATTAGCACTTCGTGTTAAAGCTCAAACGAAGAATGCTAAAAAGCTCGCAAAATTTTTAGATCAACATGATGATGTGGCTAAGGTTTATTATCCTGGTTTGAAAAGTCATCCAGAGCATAAATTGGCTAAAGAACAGATGCATGATTTTGGTGCCATGCTGTCCTTTGAATTGGTTGAAGGTATTGATGCTATGGCATTTCAAAAGCAATTGCAATTGATCAAATCCTCAATGAGTTTGGCAGGTGTAGAGAGTACCATGTTGTTACCTTCGGAAACGTCTCATGCCTTGTTGACTCAGGAGCAACGTGATGCTGTTGGGATTAGTAACCAGTTGATTCGTTTTTCCATAGGCATTGAAACCTTTAAAGATTTGAAAAACGATATCAAGCAAGCCATTTCTAAAACTAAAGTCGCATCTTTTGCATAAACACAATAAACATGCTGAAGGCTATGACTTTGAGGTCTTGGCCATAAGCTCACCAGGGTTAGTGCCTTTTATATACGAGAGCAACTATGGTCGCTTCACAATTGATTTTGCTAATCCGAAAGCCGTTAAAGCTTTAAATACAGCCTTACTAAAATTATACTATGGTGTCGATTTTTGGGAATTCCCTGATGCACATTTATGTCCGCCAATTCCGGGTCGCGTTGAATACATTCATTTGCTAAATGATTTGTTAGCATCGTCAGGATTGACAAAAGATATCACCATTTTAGATATTGGAACTGGAGCCACATGTATCTATCCCTTGTTAGGCCACGCCGAATATGGCTGGCGTTTTATAGCTTCGGAAATTGATAAACAAGCCTATAAGACTGCTAAACGAATCATAGATAAGAACAAGCTCAACTCTGTTATTGAATTGCGATTTCAGAATAATACACAATCGATTGTTGAAGGGGTTATAAACGCTTCGGAACAGATTACAGCATCGATGTGTAATCCACCATTCTATAAAAGTGAAGCAGAAGCCATAGAGCATACAGAACGCAAACTCAAAGGATTAGGTAAATCTTCTGATACATTCATTAGAAACTTCAGCGGAACAGCAAACGAACTTTGGTATCCAGGAGGCGAAAAAGCCTTTTTGCATAATTATTTGTATCAGAGCTCATTATTAAAAACGAATTGTATCTGGTACACGACCTTAGTTTCAAAAAAAGAGCATGTTACATCCATGAAAGCATCTCTCAAAAAGTTAGGAGCGACAACCATTAAGGTTTTAGAATTGTCATTAGGACATAAAATAAGTAGAGTAGTAGCCTGGTCGTTTTTTACAGACAAGGCTATTCAGAATTTGAAAAATAAAAAATGAGGTTGGCGTTGTTGTAATTATGAATTAACCTTTTATTCGTAGTGTTGCCAACCTCATTTTCGCTATGATCTAAACATGATCGTTTAAATGGTGGTGTTCGTCAATTAACGGTCCACCTTCTATGATTTGCTGTGACGCTTGTCCTGCAAATTTTTCAAAATTCAAATGGAATGAATGTGCCAGTTGAATAGACTTACTAACGTAAGCACCTTTTTGCAACCAGGTATTCATTGGATCTAATATGTCTGTTGGTACACCATCACATTCTTTTGGCATAAATAATCCAAAGATTGGATGCTGCTCAAATTCAGCGTTATCGAGCTTTCCTTCTAAGATAGACGTAATCATGGCTCTGGTATATTTTAATTTAATTCGAGATCCTACACCATAAGGTCCACCTGTCCATCCGGTGTTAATCAGCCATACATTCACACCAGCTTCCTGCATCTTTTTGCTTAACATTTCAGCATAAACCGTTGGGTGTAATGGCATAAATGGTTCTCCAAAACAAGCAGAGAATGATGGTACAGGTTCTGTAATGCCTGCTTCAGTACCAGCCACTTTTGCTGTGTA
>NZ_CANMVN010000014.1 GCF_947501425.1 uncultured Psychroserpens sp.
AAACACCAAATATGGTATATTTAAAAACAGCGTAAATCAATTTTTAACCTGTAGCCATATTTCAGGACTAGACATTTGAGCTACAAGTCTAAAACTAACTGAATTTGGGAATTATTTGCGAATTATACAGATTATCTGACTCTGAAATTGAGGAATTAAAAAAACTCAATATTGACGATGCAGAAGAATATCTTGATGAAAAATTTGCTTGGGTAGATTCAGTATATCACAAACAAAATGACACAGTATTTTCTATGGACAAAGGTTGGGGAATTACACGCTTTTTGATTCAGGAATATGACAAATCACCGAATAAAATTTTAGCTAAACTAAATGAACGTTTCGTAAAATCTAATGACGTTAAGCTAATAAATAAAGAATTAGAATCGATTGAAATTGAAGATTTGAAAAATATTTATAACCAAGAAAAACTAATTGAGAATCACGTATATCACGCCAATTATGAAGTTCACTGGGAATACATAAATAATTATCATCTGAAATTATACAAATCAGGATTCAAAAAAGCATCCGAATTAAATAGTGGAATAGCCATTACTTATGGCTGAAATAAAAAACTGCGTACAACAACGTGTATAATTAATTGCTACGCAAGTGCTTTAATTAGACCAAATATTCCTACAAATTACTATCTTTAGATTATTGATTAGTTGCGCAATAGCCTCGCTCCTGCCAACGCTGTTTTTGCCTACCTCCTTGCAGTCGGCTGATTCGGCAAAAGCTAAGCTAGAGCAAGACTTTAAGATCGCAACTAAATCATACACAAATACGTTGTGCATAATGTACCCAAACCGCGGAAAAAATGAAAAATCTGAATGGAACTTGGTTAAAAATTAAAACAGGAGATGACTATTGTCGACCAGAGTTTATTGAATTCAATAACGACCAAATCATCCATTTTGAACTTGAATTAAAAAGCGGAAATGAATTATCAAAAGTCAGAACTGAATGGAGCGAGAAACTTTCCGATTCAAAATATGAATTAGTAAACGACAATCGAATAAGAATATTCAGAATGGGAAAAACTCACACTGTGTTGAGCGAAACTGAATCTAAAATAGAGGATACTGAATTTGCGACTGACTATGAAAGAATTGAACCAACCAAAACGGAACTTGAATCTGAAAAAATTGAGACGCTCGAATTCAAAGCACAATGGAATAAAGAGAAAATACCATTAACGTTCAACAAAATTTTGGATAGTCCAGTAATCCAAGAACTGAATAAAAGAATGAAAAGAAATGGACGGAAATTAATATTAGAAAATTTGCAAGGAACATATTTCGCATCAATTTTTGAAAATGACCAACGAGAAACATTAATTGGAATAAAAGAAATTGACGAGGAAAAAGCAATTCTATTTGGATTTCCAGAAAAACCATATGAAATTGAAACTGAATAAAAACACTATGCACAACATTGTATAAAAATAATGCTAAATTTAGTGCTTAATCAAAGGTCAGTGCACTTTTGTTACGTCTGATTTTCCTTCGGAAAATCCTCGCACACAAAACCGCACTATTCTTATACGTAACCGTTGTATTTAATAATGCCAGACCTATCGGTTCTTCCCAGGTGTGTTGCTATCATCGAAAATTGTAGATTAAGGTCAGTATTATAAACGCAGTACGCAGTAGACTTTTAACTCACCAAGCTTTCGATTGAAATCTTATGAGAGTTTTACTCTCAAATACGAATTTTGATTCGCATAAAGCTTGACTGAAGTTATAGATTATTTTCGACAAAGTCAAGTGCTTAGGCTAATTTTATGGCTTATAAAGTACTGAATCACTTATATCGGTCACAACTCTCGTTGATAGCTTTGAAAATAACGACACCATATACTAAGTATATAATGCATGATTTTAAAACCACAAACCTGACTCAGAGGCGTTTATTGGGTCTGTCATTCCTACGTAATTTTAGATAATTCCTAGGGGAATTTCAAAATTACTAAACACAACAGCGCATATAAACAATAGCTAATCTACTAATCAACCATTATTTTTTGTTTCTTTATAAATATTAATCAAAAACAAGACGGATCTGAATAGTTAAACGCTACTGTTCATATACGTCTACGTTGGCAAACATTTACGGAAAGTGAAAAACCTATTTATACTATTTTTAATATCATCTTCATTAATCTCTTGTATGCCAAATACAAATCAGTTAGATGGAGATTGGTATTCATGTACTTCAGATGATGGGTATTTAGAATTTTTCACGAAAAAAGATTCATTTAGAGTCGCAACTACTTCAGGAATACAGACTAGCTGGACGCACTATAGAATTGAATTAGATACTATGTATTTTATAAGACCAGGTGGATTCAATGACTCAACTAAAGTTATCATAGACTATAATGTCGGGAAATCTTTAACAATGGACTTCCTAGATGATTTTGAAACAATAGAATTTAAACCTTTATTCTTTAATACGGAAAATTCTAAAAAGGATCATTACTCATTTATTGAAATCAGTGAACGCTCAAAAAATGCTAACTGTGATAAGGAAATAGAAACAAAATGAGCAAAAAAATAATCTACATACTTATTATTACCATTTTTGCAAGTTGCAAACAACAACCAAAAAGCGTTAATATCTATGATGAACTAAAATGGAAAACCTTTGATGTAATAGTTGAATCTGAAAAAGACACGCTTATTATTGACTTTAATGATTCTACATTTGTAGTGCATGATTATCGTAATAAAAAACTTCCATTCAGAGTTTCGACTTTTGATGATTCAAACTATTTAGTTCTTGGCGAAGGGTTTGATAGAGGAATTATAGCAATCAAAAAAAACGGAACTGATTTTTATGAAGGTTTGACTATAGGTGAACAAGATTATAAAGTGAAAATGGTTCGCAGGAATCCTAATTGGAATAAAAGCATGCTTTATGGAAAATGGGTAGAAGAATATTATCTGAAAGTTCCTAAAGAAAATATTCCTCCTCCAATTCCTCCTCCTCCAACATCAATGTACAAATCTACTGATGAATGGCCTCCTTATTATCAAATCGAAGAAGATAAGATCACTCTAAGTTTTTATCAAATTTCTGAATCTAAAACTCAAATAAATAATTCAGCCGAGTTTATTACAATGGATTTATTTAAATCAATGTTTGGCTTTGAACAAAAATGGAGAATCAAAGAGGTAAATGACAGCGTGATGATTATTAATAGATTAATGAAAAGTGATAAAAAATTCGAATTTACGAATGAATATTCGGATGACATCAAACTAATTAAAAAACGTTAGCCAACAACGTGTATAATTAATTGCTGCGATAGTGCTTTAAGTTTACCAAATATTCCTACAAATTACTATCTTTAACTAATTGATTAGTTGCGCATAAGCCTCGCTCCTGCAAACGCTTTTTTTTGCCTACCTCCTTTCGTCGGCTGATTCGGCAAAAGCTAAACTAGAGCAAGGCTCTAAGATCGCAACTAAATCATACACAAACACGTTACAACACATATGAATCAAAAACTCCAAAACATTGATATATCAAATTTGAATGAACTCAAAGCTGATATAAATAATGGAGCCAAGTTCATTATGTTTAATTATAGAATTGGTCTCGGATTTGTTTCGCTTTTGAGGTTTTCTCCTGCAATCTTTATTAAAAGAGAAAATGAAGTTCAAAAATTCAAAAAAAAATATAACCGTTTAAATTTGTTATTTGGACCTTGGTTTATATTTAAAGGTCCTTTTTTAACTTATAATGCTTACAAAATTAACAGAGATGGCGGAATTGATATCACTAAAGATATAATGGTTAATTTAACTCAAGAAGATCTACTAAATAAAGAAGTAGAAATAAAAAAAGTTCACAACATTTTCTCAAAAGTCAATGCTTCAAATAAAAAAACAATAATCAAAGCAATCAAAAGAACCGACCTTAACATTGTTCCACTAAAAAAAGTTTATTTAGGTTTATTTGTAAATGTAGAAGAATATGAAGAACCACATTACGTAATTGGAATTACGCTCAGAAATGATTCTGAATTAAACATCGACCATATCAATTTAAATTTGCGAAAGTATTTTTATAAACATGTCAATTTTGAAATATTGAATTTAGACAGTAATTCAGAAATAAGTAAAAAATTAATTGAGCAAGGCGAATTAATTTACGGAATTTAAAAATACGTGTTGTAACAACGTGTATAGTAAATTGCTTGTTCTGTGTGTACTCGGAAAATCCTACGGATTTTCCTCTGGTTCGTTTTCTTTTACTAATTTAGTTGCTAGCCAACGCAACTAACCATACACAAACACGTTACCTGCAATATGAAACAGAGATTACTCAATAGAATAAATGACATAATAGAAGAAGTCAATACTTATGAGTCTACTATTGCGCAAAAATCAAAATTTGTGTCTGGTCGTAGGATTAATACTAAAGTATATGATATGGAACTTTACCATCAGATAAAATCTTCTTCTCTTTCTCTGATTTTAAAACTTTATGGAAAGAACCATCCTTATTATCAAGAATTTAGCGGAAATAGTTCTTACAGTTCATATAAGAGTATTCGCGGCATACTCAATTCGATAAAATTTGAAATCGAAAATGATTGGTTAACTTCAATTAAAGGTCTTATATCTGCTGAAATATTCTCAGATTTCCTTGAAATGAGTGAGCATCTATTGAATGAAAACTATAAAGATGCCTCAGCTGTTATGATTGGAAGTATTTTAGAAGAACATATGAGACAACTATCAACTGCGAATGGAAATCCAGTGATTGATGCAAAAGGTAGACCTAAAAAAGCGAACTTGATAAATGCTGAACTCGCTAAATTGAACGTTTATAATAAACTCGATGAAAAGAATGTAACTGCATGGTTGGATTTAAGGAATAAGGCTGCACATGGAAATTATTCTGAATATAATAAAGACCAAGTGACATTAATGCTCAACTCTGTTCGAGATTTCATTCTAAGAAATCCATTGAAATAATACTGCAGGTAACAACGTGTATAATTAATTGCTAAGCTGGTTAAGCAAAGGAAAAATTCTTACTTTTATTAATAATTAAAAAATCCTGATTTAGATTGCAATAGCCTTGCTCCTGCCAACGCTGTTTTTGCCTACCTCCTTGCGTCGGCTGATTCGGCAAAAGCTAAACTAGAGCAAGACTCAAAGTCGCAACTAAATCATACACAAATACGTTGGCAACAATAAAGAAAAAATGAAAATACAGAAATCGAAAATAACTATAATACTAATTTTTATTGCTGTATTTTTTCTCGATTGGTTTATAATAGAACCCGAAATAAAGCAAAGTTATCTTAATCAAGACATATGGAAATTTGAAAATAATTCTTGGAAATATTCCGTCATCACTTTTCTTTTAATCTACATAAGTTTTCTAATTTACAAGTTATACAATTCGAAATACAACAAAGCTGGACTGACAGTATTTCTTTTTTATCTATGTTTACCTTCAGCATTTTTGGCCTTTTGTTTAAATAGTTTGACCGAAAATACAACTTTGTACTTTAATAGTATTTATCATAAAGAGAATCTGAAAAAAGAATACTTGATTCAACGTTATGATACCAACAAAGTTTTTCAACTATATGATAAAAAAGATGAAATTATAGTATCAAAAAGAGAACTGGATAAAATCGATTTAATCAGGAAAATGGGAAATTTGAAATCACTTTACGAATTGCAAAACAATGATACTATTATAATCAATTATGGAATTGGATTCTTAAAAACGAAATACTTTAAATAAATACTGTTGCCAACACCGTGTATAATTAATTGCTAAGCTGGTTAAGACGAGGAAAAATTCTTACTTTTATTACAAATCAAAAAAACTTGATTTAGATTGCAATAGCCTCGCTCCTGCCAACGCTGTTTTTGCCTACCTCCTTGCGTCGGCTGATTCGGCAAAAGCTAAACTAGAGCAAGTCTCCATGATCGCAACTAAATCATACACAAATACGTTGTATTTAATAATGCCAGACCTATCGGTTCTTCCCAGGTGTGTTGCTATCATCGAAAATTGTAGATTAAGGTCAGTATTATAAACGCAGTACGCAGTAGACTTTTAACTCACCAAGCTTTCGATTGAAATCTTATGAGAGTTTTACTCTCAAATACGAATTTTGATTCGCATAAAGCTTGACTGAAGTTATAGATTATTTTCGACAAAGTCAAGTGCTTAGGCTAATTTTATGGCTTATAAAGTACTGAATCACTTATATCGGTCACAACTCTCGTTGATAGCTTTGAAAATAACGACACCATATACTAAGTATATAATGCATGATTTTAAAACCACAAACCTGACTCAGAGGCGTTTATTGGGTCTGTCATTCCTACGTAATTTTAGATAATTCCTAGGGGAATTTCAAAATTACTAAACACAACAGCGCATATAAACAATAGCTAATCTACTAATCAACCATTATTTTTTGTTTCTTTATAAATATTAATCAAAAACAAGACGGATCTGAATAGTTAAACGCTACTGTTCATATACGTCTACGTTGTAACACATTAAAACCAATCTAATCGAATGTTTGAAAACATAGGAGATATTTTAACTCAATTAATACTAATCGGAATTGGAATATCATTATTATTTGCATACCGAAAGAGTAAAAAGAGTGGTCAATTATGGTCTGGAATTGGATTACTTTCAGTTGGAATAATTATGTTATTGATTAACATAAACAAAGACAAAACTGAAATTGACATTAAAAACGTTTTAGAGAATAATAAACCGATTGATACTTTAAAAGTTATCAAGACTTACAATAGCGCACTTGAAATTGTATTTAAAGACAGTAATGAGACAAAATCAGATACAACTCTGACTTTATTAGGACAGCAGATAAAAGTTCCTAAAGGAATTGAATACACCAAAAATCCGAATGAACCAACTCTTCGATTTTCGGAATCAAATGCTAAATTATTAGTCAACTTTAAAAAGGAGGAATTTGACAAAACCCAATCTTTAGAAAACAATGTTAAGTTGATAGTAAAAAACTTAAGTGGAAATATTTTTGGAACGGAACATATTTTAGAGTATTCGGAATTGGGAAATAATGACGACTTAATTATTTATGATTACTACACAAAAAAAGGTGATTTTATTCTTACCAAAGGTTTTGTGCTTTTCAGAAAACATAGCGAAAAATTGATTAGAATATCTATCGAACAATTTAATGGTTCAACAAAAAACATAGAGAAACTAATGATTGACATAATAAATCAGATAGAAAAAAAATAACGTATTACAACAACGTGTATAATTAATTGCTTTGGTCGTTGTTTATTTGGAAAATTCCTTCGGAATTTTCTCGCGTTCGTTTTTGTTTACTAAATTAGTTGCTTAAACACGCAACTAACCATACACAAAACCGTTGGCGGTAATAATGTCTAGTCCTGAAATATGGCTACAGGTTAAAAATTGATTTACGCTGTTTTTAAATATACCATATTTGGTGTTTT
>NZ_CANMVN010000015.1 GCF_947501425.1 uncultured Psychroserpens sp.
TCTGAATACCGTCTGATTACTTTGTCATTTTTATACATAATGTTTGAAATTATGTAGCCTTTATTCAGGACGGGTCAGCATTACTTACAACGTGTTTGTGTATGGTTTGTTGCGTGAAAATCCGCGAGGATTTTCAGATTAAGAAACCAAGATAGTAAAATTGCGAAGAATTTCCGATAGGAAATTCAGAAGCAATGAACTATACACGTTGTTAGCTACTGGACTTTTGAATTAAATAATCTTTTATAAAGTCCACTTGTTCGATTAATTCTCCATTTAGCTTTTCAGAAGCAATAGTAAGTAGTCTTTCCGTTTCTTCATTCGGCTCAATTTTTTCACACCAGAGTAATTGGTCTAATAGGCCGAGTCCAAATTCAGCTGTGTGTTCTTGATTGAGAAATTCCTCTACCCATTTTATGGATTTGGGATGAGCGATTTCCTTGATTACAAACACTGCTAATTCTGAAGTGTCTTTTCGGGTTGATTCTTTGTAAATGTTATATGCATAATCAGTTGCATGTTCAGATTCTAAAATCTGCAAACACTTTACAGCTAAATCAAATTCATTATGTAATTCAATCACAAAGTCCACAGTTTTTTCTATCCATTCTTTTCCTAAAAAGAATTCAATAGCAAGTTTTGATTTTCCATCTGCTGTTAAATTTTTAGTTTTAACAACATTGTAAATTTCTTCCCATTTAGATTCCATTGCGTTTTGTTTGTCTTGTAGCTAACGTGTTCGTGTATGATTTGTGCGGAATGTTCCGAAGGAATATTCCGATGAAAATCATAATTTAATAAAAGTAAGAAATTTTCCTTTGCTTAACCAACTTAGCATTGATTATACACGTTGTTAGCCACTGGCTTTTTCCTCAAATTCTGGACAGTCTAATCTAATTTCATTATTCAATAATTCTTTTTGAAGTAAATTACAATAATCCGATTCTTGGTTTTTTTGATAAAATTTACAGCCATAACAAGTTCTTTGAACGCTTAAAATTCCATTTCGATTTAATTTGTAAATCAGTTGACTTAAAGTTCCAAATAAACTTTCTAATTCTGATGTTGAAAAACCATCAATTTGTTTTTTTAGTGGATTTGAAAAATCATAAGTTTGAGAAACTATATCAGCTCCTAAATCAGATAATATTATTGAATAACTGCGACTATCAGATGATGAATAGTCTTTTTTAATAAGTTCTTTTTTGTCTAAAACTTTAATGGCGTCACTTACTGTAGGTTTAGTTATGTTAAATTCTTTTGCAATATGACTTACGTTGCACAATTCTTGTTTGTGAAAAGCTATGAATATGAGTATCTGAATTTGAATTGGGCTTAGACCAACCAATTTAGCTTTTTCCCATAGCAGGACTTTAAATACTTCCGAAACACGTTCCATTCCTGCAACGATTTTACTCGAAATGTCTTTTTCTTGTTGTGCTGGGTTAAATGTACTTTCCTTCATAAAAAAAGCCTGTCAAAATTTGTTCGACAGGCAAAGTTAGTAATCCTAATTAAATTAATTACAATTTTCCATTTCTATTATGAAATATCCTTTGTTTTCAATTGAAGAGATCATTTCTTTTGTTGTTTGTTCAATATGACACAGGCGACATTCATTTGAGGTCAATTGCCCTGTTTTAAAAGATCTTGTTTTCAGATAATCTTTCCCAAAATTAAATATGATTTGTTCATTGGTTATGTTATCAGGAACGAGAATATCAAAATGCATAATATTACCATCTTCTCTTTTTACATAAGTGTCCCAAACTGCTACGTTCATTTTATTATTTTTTTACTTTATATGGTAATGATAAATCTCCACTTGCTACACTAAACACTTCGTAAACTCCTAGCATAGGTAAATTATCATTACTTGTATTTACTTTCATAAATGCAGTAACACCATCAAAACTAAAATCTGTTCTATTGTTCATACGATAGTCTGGCACGACAACTTTTATTGTGTTGCTTTTAGTAGTAACAGGGAATCCTGGTGAATCCATATACATTGGCATTCCTGGGTTTGTTGGTGGTAAAACAACTGTCTCATCTGCTTTCTTAAATTGTTTAACCGATAGTCCTCCATCAACTCTTTTATCTTCGTGAAGTATTACCCAATGTGGATGCCAAATAATTCCATCGTTATCAAATATTTGGTCACTATTTTCGTCCCAAAGAGGCGTGTCGTCAAAGTCTGGATGAGATGTCAAAGCAAGAGCTACAATTCCTTCTGTTTGATTAAACCCTACATCAGTTGGTTTTAAACTAGTAGGAAATACATATCCCAAAACTGGTGCACCATCAAGTTGTCCAACTTTTGTTGGTGTAGTTTTACCTGCTGTCCCATTTACAATTATTTCCCAAATAGTAATTCCTAAATTGGGTTGGTGAGTTACACTAACTTCGTTAATTTTGAAGTCATCATTTTTGTATTGACTTTCTTGTGCGCAAGCTATAGTTGTGCTTAAAAGTACTGTTGTTGTAAGTAATAATATAATTGATTTCATTTCGAATTGTTTTAGAAAGTTAGGATTCTTTTTTAAATTAGGAATCCTAACTATATGATTTAAAAAATTATCCTTTTACATCTGCCATAGAAGCACCGAAATTAATGTGTAGTGTATTTCCGTTTGGTGTTACCAAAGCTGGAACAGAGTTAACTCCTGCATTTTCAGCTTCTGAAATTCTATTTCTGTCTACACCTATGTTTACTACTTCAACATTTTCGGCTCCAACTAAATTGATAATGTCGTGTTCTGCACTTATACAAACTGGACATCCTGCGTGATAAAAAATTGATTTACTCATTTTATAATATTTAAATTAATGCATTATTGCTTTACAAATATAGTAAGGATTCCTAACAATAAAAATTTTTATTCAATTTAATTTTAAAATAGTGTGGTAGATTTTTAGTAAGAGAGTAAAATAGATGCAGTTTTTTCAGCTTGTGGCTAACGTGTTTGTGTATGATTTAGTTGCGACTTTGAGTCTTGCTCTAGTTTAGCTTTTGCCGAATCAGCCGACGCAGGAGGTAGGCAAAAACAGCGTTGGCAGGAGCGAGGCTTGTGCGCAACTATTCAATTATCTAAAGATAGTAATTTGTAGGAATATTTGGTAAACTTAAAGCACTTGCGCAGCAATTAATTATACACGTTGTTAGCCACTGGCTTTTTATTCAGATATTTTTTTTATTTCACCATTTATATTACAGGAGGCCTTGACTGTGTTAAATATTGTTCCAAATTTCTCGATATTCTTTTTGAGCAAATCAATATTTAAATTATTGTCTTGACTGTAGATTTTTAACTCATAATTTAATTTATCCATCCTTGGAGGTTTTTCGAGTCGTGTAGCGTTTACTATTAATTCAGCATTTGAGTATTCAAAATTCATTAAAATCGAAAAGCGTTCAACATTTTTAAGAATGCATGCAGAAAAAGATCCTAAGAATAATTCGGCAGGGTTTGGTAAATTATCACTTGATTCTGGAGTAATTCCAAAAATAATTTCCGATTCTTTGATTTTTATTGAAGCATTGTTTTTTGAAGATGAGCTTGCTTTACTAAAATACTCCATAAATAATGTTATTAATTCAGCTTGTGGCTAACGTATTTGTGTATGATTTAGTTGCGACTTCAAGCCTTGCTCTAGGTTTAGCTTTTGCCGAATCAGCCGACTGCAAGGAGGTAGGCAAAAACAGCGATGGCAGGAGCGAGGCTATTGCAATCTAAATCAAGATTTTATAATTAGTAATAAAAGTAAGAAAAATTCCTCCTCTTAAACACATCTCGCAATTAATTATACACGTTGTTAGCAAACGTAATTATTATCTGTATGCAATTTCAGTTACGATTAATCTTTTGATAAAATAATTAGAAAAATCCACATCGTCAATTAACATTTCATAAGCTAGCATAGAAGGATGTAGAGATCCTGCTGCTTGTGTCATATCCAAATATTTATTAATAAATTTATTATGTTCGGCTACATACTTAAGTGCTTCCCGATATTTTCCATAATAGTTTATTACTATATATTTTTTACGTTGCGCTATAATTGAATCTTCATTTTTTGAAGTATCATAACTAGACTCTGAACTTCCATAATTATATTTCCCATTTTGTCCTAAGTATTTCCATTTGACTTTTATCATTGGAATAGAACTTTTAGAGCTCAGACTATCTAGTTTTTTATCAATCCAAACAGAGTCAGCGATTCCATAAACTTGTAATTTTAAACTACTGTTGTTAAAGAGTTCTCTGCTTTTTTTCGATGTTTTTTTCCAATTTCCATTGGGATCATTTTCTAATTCAGATAGAAACTTTAGATAAGCTTTCTCGATTTTTAAATCTGGATAATTTCTTTTTAAAAAATCTTTTTCAAAGTCAGACACCAAATGGGTTAGAGTTCCACTATTATCTTTTCCTAGAATGCTCTCAAATTTTGAAATCTGATCTTCGTTAGAACAACTAAAAATCAATATTAGAATAAAGAACATTTTTATTTGGTTCATCATATGTTTGCTAACGTGTTTGTGTATGATTTAGTTGCGATCTTAGAGACTTGCTCGAGTTTAGCTTTTGCCGAATCAGCCGACGCAGGAGGTAGGCAAAAACAGCGTTGGCAGGAGCAAGGCTATTGCAATCTAAATCAAGTTTTTCTAATTATTACTAAAAGTAAGAATTTTTCCTTGTCTTAACCAGCTGAGCAATTAATTATACACGTTGTTGTAGGTAGTTATTTTTTTTAAATCAATTTTGATTAGTTCTAGTTTTACTGTTTTTCCCAAACTCCGTTTTTTTCAATTCACCATTTTGCCCGTAATATTCTATTTTAATAACTTCTTTTAATTCGTATATTAATTTATGACTTACGTTTCCGTTTTGATAATATAATTTTGTTGTGTCTACCAATTTTCCTTTTCTAAAGTTTTCTGATTTCCATAAAAATCCTTTTTCGTCATAATACTTCCAAACTCCATGCTTTCTTTTACTAAGATATTGTCCTTCAATAAATATTATTGAATCTTTTTCGATAATTACTTTCCAATTTCCATCTGGCAAACGTTTTTTAAGAGAATATGTTTGCTTAAATTCAGATGGCAATTTTTCAATAGTCATAAATTTTTTATCGCCATAATTGACGATATGATCTTGAGCATTTAATTTTATTGAATAGTAAATTATAAATATGATAAGTAAGTTCCTCATAATTACCTACAACGTATTTGTGTATGATTTAGTTGCAATCTTTGAGTCTTGCTCTAGTTTAGCTTTTGCCGAATCAGCCGACTTTAAGGAGGTAGGCAAAAACAGCGTTGGCAGGAGCGAGGCTAATGCAATCTAAATCAAGTTTTTATAATTAGTAATAAAAGTAAGAATTTTTCCTTGTCTTAACCATCTTACGCAATTAATTATACACGTTGTTGGCTACTGGCTTTTATTTAATATGTTCTCTGTTTTTTAAAATTGACTTAACGTCTTTATATGCAATTTTCCATTTTTCAGTCTGTTTAAAATAGATTGTGACCTTATCAGTTAAATCGGGATTCTTATCTAAATCTGAAGATTCAAATGACTCTTCGCATTTATGTAATTTGTTTAAATATCCCAAAAGTTCTCTAGTTCCTTTTCTTTCCATTTCTTTTAATGTAAGAACAATTGGTTTAGGTTTTTTCGACATTTTATTTTAAAAGGAAGTTATTATGAATTAATAGCTATTGGCTTTTATTGTTTCCGAAATTCGTTCAAATTTCTTTTCAAGTTTGGTTTTAGTTTTCTTTAGGCCATTTCCAAGCGTACCAAACAATTAAAGCTGTAATAATACTTTCTAAAAATGCCAGAAAAGCATAAAAACTATACCATTCAGTCATTGAATTTACACCTATAAGTAACATCATTAGCGTAAACAAGGTTCCGAAAATAATATTTAGAATTCGGTTCATTTTTGGTTTAAGAATTATTGATGCTCCAACCATAATTGAAGAAATTGCCAAAATTATTGATGCTATTAATAATTTTGTTGGGCTGTCTAAAACGTTTTCACCTGTAATTAGGCTGTCTACTTTCCCTGGCGTGTAAAGTTCAAAATAGTCTCCATATAAGTAGCATAATGTTACGGAAGTCCATAAAGAGGCAAGTTTGATTTTGATATTCACTTTTGGGTTTTCTAACATACATATTGTTTTAAAATTCAGACATAAAGGTTCTATTTATAAAGACGTAAAATCTGCTTGAATGGTTGCCTGAATTTTGAATTCAGTTCAGTTTTTAGCTGTCTAGTCCTGAAATATGGCTACAGGTTAAAAATTGATTTACGCTGTTTTTAAATATACCATATTTGGTGTTTTAT
>NZ_CANMVN010000016.1 GCF_947501425.1 uncultured Psychroserpens sp.
GGATATAAAAAAAACCCTTTACAGTTAAACACTATAAAGGGTTTCAAAAAAGGCGACGACCTACTCTCCCACGATTGCAGTACCATCGGCGCAAATGGGCTTAACTTCTCTGTTCGGAATGGTAAGAGGTGAGCCCCATCGCTATAATCACCTTAAATCTTTCGGTGTGTGTAGTATAACTACTTAACCGTATATAATAACATATTGAAAAAAAACGACATAAAAATATATTGTAACTCTAAAAAAAACAGGCGTACAATAAGCCTATGGGTTATTAGTACTACTCGGCTATGACATTACTGCCTTTACACCTATAGCCTATCAACGTGGTCATCTTCCACGACCCTTTAAAGAAATCTCATCTTGTGGTAGGTTTCGCGCTTATATGCTTTCAGCGCTTATCCTTTCCCAACGTAGCTACCCAGCAATGCTCCTGGCGGAACAACTGGTACACCAGAGGTTAGTCCAACTCGGTCCTCTCGTACTAGAGTCAGATCCACTCAAATTTCTAACGCCCACAGTAGATAGAGACCGAACTGTCTCACGACGTTCTGAACCCAGCTCGCGTGCCACTTTAATGGGCGAACAGCCCAACCCTTGGGACCTTCTCCAGCCCCAGGATGTGACGAGCCGACATCGAGGTGCCAAACCCCCCCGTCGATGTGAGCTCTTGGGGGAGATCAGCCTGTTATCCCCGGAGTACCTTTTATCCTTTGAGCGATGGCCCTTCCATGCGGAACCACCGGATCACTATGCTCTACTTTCGTACCTGATCGACCTGTATGTCTCTCAGTCAAGCTCCCTTATGCCATTGCACTCTACGCACGGTTACCAAGCGTGCTGAGGGAACCTTTAGAAGCCTCCGTTACTCTTTTGGAGGCGACCACCCCAGTCAAACTACCCACCAAGCACTGTCCCTCTGAAAGAGGTTAGACTCTAGATAAGCAAAGGGTGGTATTTCAACAATGACTCCACAACGCCTAGCGACGCCGCTTCAAAGTCTCCCACCTATCCTACACATTACTTATCCAAAGCCAATACTAAGCTATAGTAAAGGTTCACGGGGTCTTTTCGTCCCACTGCGGGTAATCGGCATCTTCACCGATACTACAATTTCACCGAGCTCATGGCTGAGACAGTGTCCAGATCGTTACACCATTCGTGCAGGTCGGAACTTACCCGACAAGGAATTTCGCTACCTTAGGACCGTTATAGTTACGGCCGCCGTTTACTGGGGCTTCATTTCAGATCTTCGCCGAAGCTAAACCCTCCACTTAACCTTCCAGCACCGGGCAGGTGTCAGGCCCTATACATCATCTTTCGATTTAGCAGAGCCCTGTGTTTTTGATAAACAGTCGCCTGGACCTTTTCACTGCGGCCCATCCGAAGATGGGCGACCCTTCTCCCGAAGTTACGGGCCGATTTTGCCTAGTTCCTTAGCCATGAATCTCTCGAGCACCTTAGAATTCTCATCCCAACTACCTGTGTCGGTTTAGGGTACGGGCTGCTTCACTCGCTTTTCTTGGAAGTCGCTTCTCTGGATTATCACCTTGACCGTAGTCTCAGTGTACTATCGCCGTGTTACCACTGGCTTCAACGTGCATTTCCGTCAGCACGCACCAAATATACGCCTCCGTCACTTTTAACGTGAGCAGGTACAGGAATATTAACCTGTTGTCCATCCACTTCCCCTTTCGGGTTCGCGTTAGGTCCCGACTAACCCTCAGCTGATTAGCATAGCTGAGGAAACCTTAGTCTTTCGGTGTGCGGGTTTCTCGCCCGCATTATCGTTACTTATGCCTACATTTTCTTTTGTAGCTTCTCCAGCATACCTCGCAGTACACCTTCGACGACACTACAATGCTCCCCTACCACTTTTTCAAGTCCATAGCTTCGGTAGTATGTTTATGCCCGATTATTATCCATGCCGAACCGCTCGACTAGTGAGCTGTTACGCACTCTTTAAATGAATGGCTGCTTCCAAGCCAACATCCTAGCTGTCTAAGCAGTTCAACCTCGTTTATTCAACTTAACATACATTTGGGGACCTTAGCTGATGGTCTGGGTTCTTTCCCTCTCGGACATGGACCTTAGCACCCATGCCCTCACTGCTGATTAACATTTTATAGCATTCGGAGTTTGTCAGGAATTGGTAGGCGGTGAAGCCCCCGCATCCAATCAGTAGCTCTACCTCTATAAAACTATAAATCAACGCTGCACCTAAATGCATTTCGGGGAGTACGAGCTATTTCCGAGTTTGATTGGCCTTTCACCCCTACCCACAGGTCATCCGAAGACTTTTCAACGTCAACCGGTTCGGGCCTCCACTGTGTGTTACCACAGCTTCACCCTGCCCATGGGTAGATCACACGGTTTCGCGTCTACCACTACTAACTAAAGCGCCCTATTCAGACTCGCTTTCGCTACGGCTGCGGACCTGAAGTCCTTAACCTTGCTAGCAACGGTAACTCGTAGGCTCATTATGCAAAAGGCACGCCGTCACCCCAAAGGGCTCCGACCGCTTGTAAGCGTATGGTTTCAGGATCTTTTTCACTCCTTTATTCAAGGTTCTTTTCACCTTTCCCTCACGGTACTAGTTCACTATCGGTCTCTCAGGAGTATTTAGCCTTAACGGATGGTCCCGCCAAATTCATACAGGGTTACACGTGCCCCGCACTACTCAGGATACCACTATCAATAACGATCTTTACTTATACGGGACTATCACCCTCTATGGTCACTCTTTCCAAAGTGTTCTAATTCATTACGCATCAAATGTCGTGGTCCTACAACCCCAATGTTGCCGTAACAACACTGGTTTGGGCTAATCCGAGTTCGCTCGCCGCTACTATCGGAATCACTTTTGTTTTCTTCTCCTCCGGGTACTTAGATGTTTCAGTTCTCCGGGTTCGCCTCCTTACGGATAACATATCTTCAATATGCTGGGTTGCCCCATTCGGATATCTGCGGATCGATTTGTATGTGCCAATCCCCGCAGCTTTTCGCAGCTTATCACGTCCTTCATCGCCTCTGAGAGCCTAGGCATTCCCCATACGCTCTTATGTAGCTTATTGTACTTTTTGTCTTTTTAATGAGTTTATAATTAATCAAAAGCTCGTAAACTTTAATTAATTACGATTCTGTACAACAAATTAATGTTGTACTATTTTTATGTATCTTTTTTCAATATGTCAATGAACTTTTTTCTACCTAAATAGATAGAATCGTGGAGAATACCGGAGTCGAACCGGTGACCTCCTGCGTGCAAGGCAGGCGCTCTAGCCAGCTGAGCTAATTCCCCTATTTAAAATTCAGAATGATGTATTCAGAATTATGAATTTAGAATTGACAACTTCTAGAATTTCCTTTTTATTATTATAGTTAGTAGTCTCAGGCAGACTCGAACTGCCGACCTCTACATTATCAGTGTAGCGCTCTAACCAGCTGAGCTATGAGACTCTACTATAATAGATCATTTAAATTAACAGCAAAAGAATAAACTAAATCTTTCCTTCCATTTTTTCGCTTAGTCGTCTTTCTCTAGAAAGGAGGTGTTCCAGCCGCACCTTCCGGTACGGCTACCTTGTTACGACTTAGCCCTAGTTACTAATTTTACCCTAGGCCGCTCCTTGCGGTGACGGACTTCAGGCACTCCCAGCTTCCATGGCTTGACGGGCGGTGTGTACAAGGCCCGGGAACGTATTCACCGCATCATGGCTGATATGCGATTACTAGCGATTCCAGCTTCACGGAGTCGAGTTGCAGACTCCGATCCGAACTGTGATAGGTTTTATAGATTCGCTCCTGCTCGCGCAGTGGCTGCTCTCTGTACCTACCATTGTAGCACGTGTGTAGCCCAGGACGTAAGGGCCGTGATGATTTGACGTCATCCCCACCTTCCTCACGGTTTGCACCGGCAGTCTTGTTAGAGTTCCCGACTTGAATCGCTGGCAACTAACAACAGGGGTTGCGCTCGTTATAGGACTTAACCTGACACCTCACGGCACGAGCTGACGACAACCATGCAGCACCTTGTAAAGTGTCCGAAGAAAAAACTATCTCTAGTCCTGTCACTCTACATTTAAGCCCTGGTAAGGTTCCTCGCGTATCATCGAATTAAACCACATGCTCCACCGCTTGTGCGGGCCCCCGTCAATTCCTTTGAGTTTCATTCTTGCGAACGTACTCCCCAGGTGGGTTACTTATCACTTTCGCTTAGCCACTCAGACCGAAGTCCGAACAGCTAGTAACCATCGTTTACGGCGTGGACTACCAGGGTATCTAATCCTGTTCGCTCCCCACGCTTTCGTCCATCAGTGTCAGTTGATTATTAGTAATCTGCCTTCGCAATTGGTATTCTATGTAATATCTATGCATTTCACCGCTACACTACATATTCTAACTACTTCATAATAACTCAAGATAACCAGTATCAAAGGCAATTCTACAGTTGAGCTGCAGACTTTCACCTCTGACTTAATTATCCACCTACGGACCCTTTAAACCCAATGATTCCGGATAACGCTTGGATCCTCCGTATTACCGCGGCTGCTGGCACGGAGTTAGCCGATCCTTATTCTTACAGTACCGTCAAGTCTCGACACGTCGAGATGTTTCTTCCTGTATAAAAGCAGTTTACAACCCATAGGGCAGTCTTCCTGCACGCGGCATGGCTGGATCAGAGTTGCCTCCATTGTCCAATATTCCTCACTGCTGCCTCCCGTAGGAGTCTGGTCCGTGTCTCAGTACCAGTGTGGGGGATCCCCCTCTCAGGGCCCCTATCTATCGTTGCCATGGTGTGCCGTTACCACACCATCTAGCTAATAGAACGCATACTCATCTTTTACCACCGAAGCTTTAAATTGTCTGTGATGCCACAGTCAATTACCATGGAGTATTAATCTTCATTTCTAAAGGCTATCCTCCTGTAAAAGGTAGATTGTATACGCGTTACGCACCCGTGCGCCACTCGTCATCAAAGTGCAAGCACTTTATGTTACCGTTCGACTTGCATGTGTTAGGCCTGCCGCTAGCGTTCATCCTGAGCCAGGATCAAACTCTTCATCGTTAAATTTTTAAGTGTTTCCACTTATGTCTTAACAACTAATCGAAATTGTTTAATTTCAGTACTCAAAATGGTCTATTCTTTTGTCTGAAATATATCGTTTCCAATATATCTCTTACGCTGTCAATTCAATATGTTAATGAACTTTCTTATTCTTTTCTTAAGTACTTTATCACTTAAGCGGGTGCAAATATAAAACCCTTTTTTTTATCCCACAATACTTATCTGTACTTTTTTT
>NZ_CANMVN010000017.1 GCF_947501425.1 uncultured Psychroserpens sp.
CTGATTCAGCTGTTGATGCGTGTGGAAATACACAAACAATCACAAGAACATGGACTGCTACTGATGACTGTGGAAATACGGTTTCTGATACACAGACCATATCTGTGGTTGATACAACTGCACCAACATTAACGATTCCTGCTGATGCAACGGTTGAATGTACAGAATCTAATGATCCTTCAGCTACTGGTAACGCAACAGCTACTGACACTTGTGGAAACGCTACTGTAACATTTACTGATTCAGCTGTTGATGCGTGTGGAAATACACAAACAATCACAAGAACATGGACTGCTACGGACGACTGTGGAAATACGGTTTCTGATACACAAACCATTTCCGTAGTAGATACTATTGCTCCAGATGTTTCTAATTGTACTGTTGAGAATACAGTATTAGAATGTTCTGATACTAATAATGAATCGCTTGCCGATACATGGAATGCAACTAACATTGCGACATTAGAAACTTGTGCAACAGATGCCTGTGATGCAGATCTGTCTGTGACATCTGATTACGATTTCAATAACCTAAATACAACGTGTGGACCATGTGGAACACTTAATGTAACCTATACTATTACTGATGATTGTGGAAATAGTTCAACAGTGGTTGCTACATTAACATTTGATGATGGTACTATTCCTGATTTATCTAACTGTACAGTTACTGATGAATCGATTGAATGTGATGGTGATAATAACGAACAATTAGCTAACGATTGGAATGCGGATAACATTGCTGCACTTGAAACGTGTGCTGATGATCTTGGTATTACTGTAACATCTAATTATACATATACTAACTTAGTATCAACTTGCGGTCTAGGTGGAACCATAGCTGTAATATATACTATTACTGATGATTGTGGTAACGCCACTACTTTAAGTGCTACACTAACTCTTGAAGATACTACACCTCCTAACTTAGATAACTGTTCGGTTACGGATCAGGCTATCGAGTGTGATGGTGATAATAACGAACAATTAGCTATCGATTGGAATGCAGCCAACATTGCTACGCTTGAAGCCTGTGCTGCTGATTCTTGTGATACAGATCTTAATACACAAGTTACATCTGATTTCGCTTATACAAATCTAGTATCAACTTGTGGTCAAGGTGGGACTATTGCTGTAGTCTACACAATTACTGATGATTGTGGAAACGCTTCAACGTTAAATGCAACATTAACTTTAGAAGATACAACACCGCCTAACTTAGATAACTGTGCTGTTACAGATCAGACTATCGAATGTGATGGTGATAATAACGAACAATTAGCTATTGATTGGAATGCAGCTAACATTGCTGCGCTTGAAGCCTGTGCTGCTGATTCTTGTGATACAGATCTTAATACACAAGTTACATCTGATTTCACTTATACAAATCTAGTATCAACTTGTGGTCAAGGTGGAACGATTGCTGTAGTCTACACAATTACTGATGATTGTGGAAATGCTGCAACGTTAAATGCAACATTAACTTTAGAAGATACAACACCGCCTAACTTAGATAACTGTTCGGTTACAGATCAGGCTATCGAGTGTGATGGTGATAATAACGAACAATTAGCTATCGATTGGAATGCAGCCAACATTGCTACGCTTGAAGCCTGTGCTGCTGATTCTTGTGATACAGATCTTAATACACAAGTTACATCTGATTTCGCTTATACCAACTTAGTATCAACTTGTGGTCAAGGTGGAACTATTGATGTAGTCTACACGATTACTGATGATTGTGGAAATGCTGCAACATTAAACGCAACATTAACTTTAGAAGATACAACACCTCCTAACTTAGATAACTGTGCTGTTACAGATCTGGCTATCGAATGTGATGGTGATAATAACGAACAATTAGCTAACGATTGGAATGCAGCTAACATTGCTGCACTTGAAGCCTGTGCTGCTGATTCTTGTGATACAGATCTTAATACACAAGTTACATCTGATTTTGCATATACCAACTTAGTATCAACTTGTGGTCAAGGTGGAACTATTGCTGTAGTCTACACGATTACTGATGATTGTGGAAATGCTGCAACATTAAACGCAACATTAACTTTAGAAGATACAACACCGCCTAACTTAGATAACTGTGCTGTTACAGATCAGGCTATCGAATGTGATGGTGATAATAACGATCAATTAGCTATTGATTGGAATGCAGCCAACATTGCTGCGCTTGAAGCCTGTGCTGCTGATTCTTGTGATACAGATCTTAATACACAAGTTACATCTGATTTTGCTTATACAAATCTGGTATCAACTTGTGGTCAAGGTGGAACTATTGCTGTAGTCTACACGATTACTGATGATTGTGGAAATGCTGCAACATTAAACGCAACATTAACTTTAGAAGATACAACACCGCCTAACTTAGATAACTGTGCTGTTACAGATCAGGCTATCGAATGTGATGGTGATAATAACGAACAATTAGCTATCGATTGGAATGCAGCTAACATTGCTGCGCTTGAAGCCTGTGCTGCTGATTCTTGTGATACAGATCTTAATACACAAGTTACATCTGATTTTGCATATGCAAATCTGGTATCAACTTGTGGTCAAGGTGGAACTATTGCTGTAGTCTACACGATTACTGATGATTGTGGAAATGCTGCAACATTAAATGCAACATTAACTTTAGAAGATACAACACCGCCTAACTTAGACAATTGCACGGTTGAAAATACAGTTTTAGAGTGTTCTGACACAGATAATGAAGCACTTGCCGATGCCTGGAATGCTGCAAATATTGCTGCGCTTGAAGCCTGTGCTGTAGATTCTTGTGATACTGATTTTACAGGTCAGGTTACTTCAGATTACGATTTCGATAACTTAAATACAACATGTGGACCATGTGGAACACTTAATGTAACCTATACTATTACTGATGATTGTGGAAATAGTTCAACAGTGGTTGCTACATTAACATTTGATGATGGTACTATTCCTGATTTATCTAACTGTACAGTTACTGATGAATCGATTGAATGTGATGGTGATAATAACGAACAATTAGCTAACGATTGGAATGCGGATAACATTGCTGCACTTGAAACGTGTGCTGATGATCTTGGTATTACTGTAACATCTAATTATACATATACGAACTTAGTATCAACTTGTGGTCAAGGTGGAACTATTGCTGTAGTCTACACAATTACTGATGATTGTGGTAACGCCACTACTTTAAGTGCTACACTAACTCTTGAAGATACTACACCTCCTAACTTAGATAACTGTGCTATTACAGATCAGGCTATCGAGTGTGATGGTGATAATAACGAACAATTAGCTATCGATTGGAATGCAGCGAATATTGCAGCGCTTGAAGCCTGTGCTGCTGATTCTTGTGATACAGATCTTAATACACAAGTTACATCTGATTTTGCTTATACAAATCTGGTATCAACTTGTGGTCTAGGCGGAACGATTGCTGTAGTCTACACGATTACTGATGATTGTGGAAATGCTGCAACATTAAACGCAACATTAACTTTAGAAGATACAACACCTCCTAACTTAGATAACTGTGCTGTTACAGATCAGGCTATCGAGTGTGATGGTGATAATAACGAACAATTAGCTATTGATTGGAATGCAGCCAACATTGCAGCGCTTGAAGCCTGTGCTGCTGATTCTTGTGATACAGATCTTAATACACAAGTTACATCTGATTTTGCTTATACAAATCTGGTATCAACTTGTGGTCAAGGTGGAACTATTGATGTAGTCTACACGATTACTGATGATTGTGGAAACGCTTCAACGTTAAACGCAACATTAACTTTAGAAGATACAACACCGCCTAACTTAGATAACTGTGCTGTTACAGATCAGGCTATCGAATGTGATGGTGATAATAACGAACAATTAGCTATCGATTGGAATGCGGCAAACATTGCTGCGCTTGAAACCTGTGCTGCTGATTCTTGTGATACAGATCTTAATACACAAGTTACATCTGATTTTGCATATACAAATCTGGTATCAACTTGTGGTCAAGGTGGAACTATTGCTGTAGTCTACACGATTACTGATGATTGTGGAAATGCTGCAACATTAAACGTAACATTAACTTTAGAAGATACAACACCGCCTAACTTAGACAATTGCACAGTTGAAAATACAGTTTTAGAATGTACAGATGCTGACAACGAATCGCTTGCAGACGCCTGGAATGCGGCTAATATTGCTGCGCTTGAAGTATGTGCTTCTGATTCTTGTGATACTGATTTTACAGGTCAGGTTACTTCAGATTACGATTTCGATAACTTAAATACAGTTTGTGGCCCTTGTGGAACACTAAGTGTTACTTATACAATCACTGACGATTGTGGTAATGAGACAACTCTTGTTGCTGTGCTTACTTTTGGTGATGATACCATTCCAGATCTATCAAATTGTGATGTTGATGATACAACGATTGAATGTGCAGGAGACGAAAATGAAACCCTCGTTAACGACTGGAATGTAAACAACATCGCAGCGCTTGAAACATGTGCCGATGACTTAGCGATAACTGTAACTTCAAACTATGATTATACAAACTTTGTGTCTTCATGTGGTTTGAGTGGGAGTATTACTGTAACTTATACAATTACTGATGATTGTGGGAATTCAGCAACACTCGACGCCACTCTAACGATTGAAGATACAACACCTCCTAGTTTTACAGTTCCGGAAAGCATTGCAATTGAATGTGATCAAGATCCTTCAGATGTATCGATTACTGGTGATGTCACTGATGAAACTGATAATTGTTCTGATAGCACTTTAGAAGCTGTGTATACTGATTCAGTGGCCGACGGAAGTTGTGCTAACGAATCTATCATTACCAGAACATGGACATTAACGGATGACTGTGATAATACAACTACACA
>NZ_CANMVN010000018.1 GCF_947501425.1 uncultured Psychroserpens sp.
TTTGCGTCTGAGGCTGGTGAGCCATCTGCGTCGTCTACACCATTTCCGTTATCTGCAAAAACACTTGCGGTTGTTCCACCTGCAGCAGAATCGATTGGTGTTCCACTGAAATCGTCATTCTCTGCAGTTATTGTTGCACATACGGCAGCGGTAAGAGTTACTGTATCTGGAGATAAATTTAAACATGAAGGTGATCCTTGATATCTAACAGCAACTGTATAAGTTCCAGGTACCAGATCAAAACTATTGGTAGAAACCCATGGACCAGCCAGTCCGTTAACGCTGTACTCTAATGCACCTCCTCCATTACTTGTCGCAATAATTGTAATATTACCTTCATTGGTAGGACATGTCGGTTGTGTTGTTGTTGTAGATAGATCAATGGTAGGAGGTGGTGTTAAGAAGAAAGGATCGTATACAATAAACACTTTTCCATCTCCTCCATCACCAACACTTGAAGCTGTTGAAGCTCCAGTTTGGGTCAATCTAACTCCATTAATTGGAACATTTGGCCCAACAAAAGCTGTTAAAGGATAAATAGTAGCAAAAACTTCCTGACCATTATTATTATTTACTCCAGTACCTATGTAAGTCGTTGGTCCATCTGCACCATCCACTCTGTTAATTGGTCTTGCAGTACCTATCACATTACCTGTGGCATCAATGGCTTGAACTTCCATAGTATTATTTCCACCACGTTCTGTAATTATTACATATCTATTTGAAGCTGCATTAATATCATAATTGAATTCAAAGTTGACAAAATCTGTATCGGTAATATTTCCATCATTTCTGAAATAGTGATTCAGGTTTCTATCAGTATTAGCAGCGATTAATTCAGGATCAAAAATGGCAGGACCATCAGTAATTGATGCACCATTAACTCCATTTTCAATCATTCTTTGATTAGTAGCAGTTGGGTTTGTATATGAATAGGATACATTATCTGGCACCAATAAATCTGTAAAAGGATTTGGTTCACCTGCAATCGCAATTGAGTTAAATGTTTTAGATGAAGCATTTCCCAGAGGATTAGTGATATCAAAAGTCACATCTCCTGTTACCACAGGTGCAGTTGGACTTCCCGGAGGAATAATATCCGGACATTCGTCATCACTACACTCAAACGGTGCGTTTACTACAGAAGCATTAGTTAATGTACATGCAGCATCGTCTGAAAAGGCAGCTGTCAATGATATTGGACTACCATTTGCAGGTAAAACAACACCAGTAAATGTATGAAAAGTAGGAGCATCTAAACTTCCAACAGCTACAGATGCTGTGCCGTCTCCAGTTAAATCTAATGTTCCTGTAGCTGGTGGATTAGCGAATATTACTGATATATCAGCAGTAAATGTATCATCACTAATATCAGCAGCTGTACCATTATCATTACAAGTTGATTCGTTTGAAGACACGATATTTGTAACCTCACAAACTAATGATAAATTCAAACTATCCACAAAGTTCCATGTTCTTGCACAAGAACCACCTGAAAAGAACTCCAATAAAAATGTACCACTTGATGGTGCAACAAATGTTGCTGTTGGTCGAGTCCAAACATCTTCTACAGGAGGTGGAGGAAACGTTAAAAATGTTGTTCCGTTAAGTCTCACCTGTAATTCAGGAGTACATGGTGAAGTTGATCCATCTTGTCGTGTTTGAATTAAGTAATCGAAAGAAAAACTATAGGTTTCGCCTCCTACTAATGTGACATTTTGTCCAATTCCTTCTGGCGCTCCACCTAATGCACGAAAACCAAAGTAACAACCTCCTTCTGGAGAAGGGTTACTAGATGGCGCATAAAAGCTATCCCATGAACGCTCTACTTCAGTTGACCGGTCTGGTGTATTGGTTTTTATCCACCCATCTGGTTCCTGATTTCTTAATGCATCAAAACCAGAACAATCGGCTGCTGTAACATCAAGACCAGGATTAGTTAATAAGTTTTGAGAATTACCGTTCCAAGAAAATAAAATGGCAGTAAAGAGTATAGCTCTGGCTACCCATGAAACGTTTGTAAACGAGAATCGAGTAAAGATTTTCATATTATCTTAAGGTAAAATTATTTATATCTATATAATGTTTAATTATTCTAATACTTTAGACTATTAACACTCATTTTTGATACAATGATTACCTAAGACTATAAACAAAAAAAAACCTTACCCACTAACGTGAGTATAGGTCAATTGTATTAGGGAGATGATACAAAATGATGGTGCTATTAATCTTCAATTCAAAAATAATACTAATTTTTTAAATTAATATAGTTTATTTAACAAATATTTTATCGATTAAGTGCATAAAATAATCGATGAAAAGCAAATTTAGACTATTTTTCTTTAATTCAAAATATTTTCTAATTTATTTTATGTTTAGAATTAACATATGTTATTGCATATGAGAATAAAAACAATGTGATAATTTTTTATAATACTTATCCTACATTTCTTTGACACAGTCAACATATCTAAAATCACTTTAATAAAAAAACTTATTTCTAAGAGACATGTACGAAAGAAATATGTACTCGGTTTTTGATTTTAAATAATTTAATACAATTATATTTGCAGCTACTAAAAAAGATTATGACTTTTAAAGAGGAAATCAATAGACGCCGAACCTTCGGAATTATTTCACATCCAGATGCTGGTAAAACTACATTAACAGAAAAATTACTGTTATTTGGTGGTGCTATTCAGGAAGCTGGAGCCGTAAAAAGTAACAAAATCAAGAAAGGTGCAACCAGTGACTTTATGGAGATTGAGCGCCAAAGAGGGATTTCTGTGGCCACCTCGGTATTGGCATTTGAATATGATGGTATCAAAATCAATATTCTTGATACACCAGGTCATAAGGATTTTGCTGAAGACACCTTCAGAACACTCACTGCCGTAGATAGTGTTATTGTAGTTATTGACGTTGCAAAAGGTGTTGAGGAGCAAACGGAAAAGCTTGTTGAAGTTTGTAGAATGCGAAATATTCCAATGATTGTTTTTATCAATAAAATGGATCGTGAGGGTAAAGATGCATTTGATTTGTTGGATGAAATTGAGCAAAAATTAGGTTTAAAAGTTGTGCCTTTGAGTTTTCCAATTGGAATGGGATATGATTTTAAGGGGATTTACAATATATGGGAAAAAAATGTCAATCTGTTTAGTGGCGACAGCAGAAAAGATATTGAAGAAACAGTTGAAATTACAGATTTGTCGTCTTCAGAATTAGATCAGCTCGTCGGTGAAAAAGCTGCTGAAACGTTGAGAGAAGAAATCGAACTTGTAGATGGTATCTATCCGCAATTTGATAAAGATGATTATTTAAATGGTCAATTGCAGCCTGTATTCTTTGGTTCTGCTTTAAATAATTTTGGAGTTCGTGAGCTTTTAGATTGCTTTGTTGATATTGCACCAAAACCAAGACCAAAAAACAGTGAAGAGCGTTTAGTAAATCCAGATGAAGATAAATTTAGCGGATTTGTATTTAAAATTCATGCCAATATGGATCCTAATCATAGAAACCGTTTGGCCTTTATAAAAATTGTGTCTGGAGAATTTAAAAGAAATACACCTTATCTTCATGTAAGGCACAACAAAAAACTAAAATTCTCTAGTCCGAATGCCTTTTTTGCTGAAAAGAAAGAAATTGTAGATATTTCCTATCCAGGTGATATTGTTGGTTTACAGGATACTGGAAATTTTAAAATCGGAGATACACTTACTGAAGGTGAAATTCTCAATTATAAAGGAATTCCAAGTTTTTCACCAGAACATTTCAGATACATTAATAACGCAGATCCTTTAAAATCGAAACAGCTCTACAAAGGTATTGATCAATTGATGGATGAAGGTGTTGCTCAATTATTTACATTAGAGCTCAACGGACGAAAAGTTATAGGTACAGTTGGTGCGCTTCAATATGAAGTTATTCAATACCGTTTAGAACATGAATATGGTGCAAAATGTACTTATGAAAACCTCAATGTGCATAAAGCCTGTTGGATCGAAACTGATGATGTCAAAAGCGAAGAGTATAAAGATTTCCTGAGAGTGAAGCAGCGTTTTCTGGCAAAAGATAAACGTGGACAGCTAGTTTTTTTAGCTGATTCGGCGTTTTCATTACAAATGACACAACAGAAATACCCAAGTATTACATTTCATTTCACATCAGAATTTGACTACTAAAAATTAGTGTCATTCATCTAATAATTACGAAAAAGTTTGTTTTTTATCGGTAATTTAATACATTTAATCGATAATTAACAAACGAAAACGTTTTAGTTATTTACATTTAGAATAGATTCAAACCCCAAAATTGATCTACAATGAAAACTAATCCCAATGTTTTCAGTAATAGCGATATTACTGTTACCTACAATCCGTGTCAATGCATTAACGCAGAGCGTTGTGCTAAAGAACTTTCAAATGTTTTCCGTCAGTCAGTAATTCCATGGATAGACCTTGATGGAGCGTCTACTAAAAAAATTATTAAGCAAGTAAAAAAGTGTCCGTCAGGAGCTTTACAGTTTCACGTCAATCAAGAAGTTGCATAAATGATTGTTGTGTTATTGAAATTGTTGTATAGTTTTCTGAAGAAGAAATATATGCAAAGAGTAAGGCTCGCTAAAGTAGCTTAACAGAACTCATATCGGTCTACTAAGCATACCGAAATAAAGAATCATGCTTAACTACCCTACATTAATTTCAATAAAAAAGCCTTTAAGATGTTATAATTCTAAAGGCTTTTTTTTATGATTAGTCCTGACCTGTCGGTCCAAAATTTAGTGGCATTGGAGGTTGCTCGATTAAACATTTCGAGCAACATCAAATTCATTAC
>NZ_CANMVN010000019.1 GCF_947501425.1 uncultured Psychroserpens sp.
GAATACCGTCTGATTACTTTGTCATTTTTATACATAATGTTTGAAATTATGTAGCCTTTATTCAGGACGGGTCATAATTATTGCTAACGTGTTTGTGTATGGTTAGTTGCGTTGGTAAGAACTAAGTTAGCAAAAGAAAACGAACCAGAGGAAAATTCGTAGGATTTTCCGAGTATACACAGAACAAGCTATTAACTATACACGTTGTTGGCTGCAGTTACAACTCGTTAATAGCTTTTAATAAACTTATTACATTTATAGTACTTATTACGCAAGCTTCTCCAAAATGTTTTTTAACGTCTAATTTGTGAGTTGTTTTATTCATTAAGTCAATAGATTTTTCGGTAAAATCAATTGCGCTAGTAGAAAACAATCTTAATTCTTTATTAGCCTTTCCACTTAAGACAGAATCTATATATGTATGTAACTGATTTTTAAATTTACCATTTCGCACATCAACATTTTCTGGGGCAATGTGTGTTTTTGGGTCAAAAACTAATCTAGCTAATTTGTCCATTATTGTGCGTGCTGAATTTCCTATATTTTGAAAGTCAGTGGGACTATCTGCAGACTTCATGTCTTCTATTATTTTTTCTTGTAAGGTGTTTATTTCTTCCCAAGGAGTTTCAATAACAGAAATATTAGAATTTAGAATTACTATTTTATTATAGTCAGGTTTAAACACGACCTTTTCTATTGCCACTTTTTTTTTATCTGTGACTTTATTAAAATAATGTTTTATTACATCTGATATTCGATCTAGTTCATCAACGTGGTTAACATAGAGTGCTGGATTTAGTGTAAAAATTAAATAAAAGAAGTGATTTGAATATATCATATTCCCTCTTGTGTTCCCTTTATTTAGGACTTCTAAACCTGAATTCTGAATAATATTGACTGAAACTAAATCATTATTTTTTTTTAATATTTCAACTACTAAATATTTTAGTTTTTCAATCATTGAGTATGTTTCTTTTAATTGCTGCCAACGTGTTTGTGTATGATTTAGTTGCGATCTTTGAGACTTGCTCTAGTTTAGCTTTTGCCGAATCAGCCGACTGCAAGGAGGTAGGCAAAAACAGCGTTGGCAGGAGCGAGGCTATTGCGCAACTAATCAATAATCTAAAGATAGTAATTTGTAGGAATATTTGGTCTAATTAAAGCACTTGCGCAGCAATTAATTATACACGTTGTTGTGTACTGTATTTATTATTCGCAGTAACTATCTAATCTAGTGTAAGTAGACATTTCACTTATTGAACAGCATATCAAATAATTATTTGGCCATCCGTTAGAGTAGTAACCGAAAGATTTATTCATTACATCTCCATCTGGATAAGTAAAATTAATATTATAAGATCCGTCTGCTCTTGGTATTTCATTCATATCCAAATATTTTGTAATAATTTGATTTGGAATAATACTGTCAAACTTCACTGTTGAGACTGGACTTGCAGAAACAGAAATATTATATAAGGTGTATTTAGTTTTATTTTCAATTAAAACATCGATTCCTTTTTTCCCGAAATTACAAGAGTTCAGAAATAGAGATAACAGAATCACGATTAGAGTTTGTTTCATATTGTACACAACGTGTTTGTATATGGTTTGTTGCGTGGTTTAGTACGTAATTTAGCAAATAAAAACCGAATTGAAAATCCGTGAGGATTTTCGTAAGTAGGCTAGAAGTAGCAATAAATTATATACGGTGTTGGCGGTAGTAATTATTTTCCAAGTATTTCATTGATATAAATTGAACGATATTTTTCAGGATATTCAACTTGTACTCCGTGTGTTCCGTTTTCAAATAAAAACCATTTTTTAGATGGCGCAATAAGTGAATCAAAATACGCTTTTGCTACTGACGTTTCGGTAAAATGGTCATTGTCTCCTTGTAATATATAAACTGGCACTTTCAATTCAGGAATATCACGCATTAAATTCATATTGATTGCAGTAGGTTGTAAAATTTTAGCTGCAGGATAGTAGGATTCAGGACTATTTATCATATCAGTAAATTTTTCGCTAAACGTTAATCCATTATCTAAAAACATACTTTTAATAAAATTAAAATCGGTTTCTAATTTTATCGGTGCATACTTCATTACAATCTTTCGTTCTATTTCAAAGGCTTCAGTTACTGAATTTTTTGAGTTTTTAACATAAGGTGGTCTTCCAATTTGTTTTAATTGATTGATTGAAATGGTATCATTGTGTTTTTGGGATTCTGACATTGCAAATTCATAAGATAATTCTTCTGAAAGTGATAGATTCGCCATAAGACCACTACCAATATAGGCGTGATATAATTCTGGCTGTTTTTGAACCATATAAGCTGCTACCGCTGTTCCCCACGATAAACCTTCAATGTAAATTTTGTCTTTTTTGAACGTCTTTTTTAAATGATTGGATAGTTCCAAACCATCATCAACTATATGTGATAAGGTAATGGATGAATCAGGTATGCTATCATTAAAAGCTAGCCCAGAGCCTCTTTGCTCCCAGTAACAAACCGTAAAAATATCTTCCAAATCAGTTCTTGTCAATTTGTAAATTACAGGTAAAATTGGTGCGCCTGGTCCTCCGTGAACTATTAGTAGTACGGGATTATTCTTGTCTTTTCCTCTTATGGTAATCCTTTGAGGTACTCCATTGATTGTCATATCCTCGTGCATAGCGATACTATTCGGAAGAACATTACCGTTTTCGTCTAAAAAAGGTTCTTCGTTTCCAGAACTATTGATTCGAATTATTAGTAATACAACTAAAATAAACGCAACAATTGCTCCCAGTAAAATCAAAAACCACTTTCCTATTTTCTTTAATATTTTCATATGTTATTAATTTGTTCTATGGTTTTTTCTTATGACCCGTCCTGAATAAAGGCTACATAATTTCAAACATTATGTATAAAAATGACAAAGTAATCAGACGGTATTC
>NZ_CANMVN010000020.1 GCF_947501425.1 uncultured Psychroserpens sp.
CCTACACTTACAACACCATCTGCTCCTAGATCTAAACTGCTCTCTTTAATGATGCTAATCGATGGGTTCTGTGGGATCACTAGAGTTGTAGGATCGTTAGTAGGATCCATATCATTGTTATCGCCATTTACGGTATCAAGATCAGGAGTTTCATCTGTTTCAGGGTTTGTTATAGTACTTCCGTCACCTGCAGTTCCTGTATCAGAAACATCAGTTACATCATCACTTGGATCTAATGTGTTTCCTCCAGGAGCTTCTGAGCTTACACTAGCTGAATTCTCAACACCTCCATTATCAATATCATCTTGTATAATTGTGTAAGTTCCACTACATGTTGTAAAGTCACCAGGGATTAAAGTTGTGGCTACACAAGTTACAGCACCAATTAGTGGATCATTCACAGTAATATCAGTTAAATCAACATTACCTGTATTAGTTACAACAAATTCATAAGTAATAATGTCATCAATTAATCCAGGTGCTCCTCCTGGAGTTACACTAGTTATACTTTTCAGCAAATTAATACTAGGATCAAAACATTCAGTAGAAATTACTGTTTCATCAATTGAACTTACATCATTCTGACCAGGCGTTACCACATTAGGAATACCATTTGGATCTACTATATCCCCTAAGCTATCATCCGCATCTAAATCGGCTAAAGTAAATCCACCATCTCCTTCAACAGCATCTGGACATCCATCATTATCACTATCAGAATCTAAGAAGTTTGGAATTCCATCTTCATCATAATCCAATATAGTTGTTAAAGGATTTGTATAGTTTGCAATACAGTTAAATTCTAAGTTAGAACGTCTTTGAGTAAATACAAATGGAGCATCGTTTATTTGCGCTCCCAGTCTGAATGTAAATGATGTTACATTCACATATCTTGCAGAGAAGTTAATCTCTGGATTTACATTTGTTGTTCCAGGGAAATTAATTACACCTGATGTAGCATTTAAGAATCCACCTTCATCAGAAAACGTTAGTGTAGACGGTGTCTCTGCAGTATAAGCAGCTGGGTATTGTGTCCAAATCTTTTCTGAAATATTAGTATTTCCATCTATATCATTAAAGTTTACAAAGAATTCTGCGACAGGTACAGGTGTTCCGCTCACTGAATCTACGAAATCAAAGTTATACTCAACATAGGCTACTTCGCCTTCGTTAAGGTTTTGAAAATCTGTTGAAGGTCTAAAATTATTAGGTTCTTCACTATTATCATCTAAAGTTCCCACAGTAGCATTTCGTGTTTCAACAATAGTTACCAGAGCATCAACTCCTGTCAATACATTGGTAAACCTGAATACTTCACCTTGAAGTACTGTTGCTACATTTCCATCACCACTTTCCTCAGTAGGCACACTACTGAAGTCCAATAGAGACTGTGCTCCGCATGCTGGTTGAGTATTGGTAGTTTGTCCTTTTTCAAATGAATCTAAGAGCCCATCATTGTCGTCATCATCGTCACAAGCATCAGGCACTAAATCACCATCAGCATCTGCTGTATCATCAAAACCTTCACACACATCTGCTGAATTAGGTACACCATCATCATCACAATCATTAGTAGGAAAATCTAAACATGCGCCTATTTCTATAATAGCTGTTGCTGTGTCACAAATGGTATTATCCACACCTAAACAGATTGTGTATTCTACATTGTACGTTCCAGCAGAAGCATTTGTTGGCACATTGATTGTACCATCAGTATTGATAGATACACCAGTTAATCCATCATCATTACTTATAGCAATTGTAGTATCATCAATATTTGCATCTGTGGCTGCAACACCATCAGCTATATCTGTTCCACTTCCATTGTCATCAAATACACTTGCAGTTGTTCCACCTGTAACTGGGTTATAAGGTATTCCGCTAAAATCATCATCAACCGCATCAATACTTGGAGCCAACTCGATAGTTACATCGGCTGTATCACAAATGGTATTATCTACATCTAAACAGATTTGATAAGTTATTGTGTATGTACCAGATGTTGAACCTGCTGGTATATCTATCGTACCATCGGTATTAATTGACACACCTGTTAATCCTCCATCATTAGTGATACTGATGTTATCTGCAATGTTTGCGTCGGTTGCAGCAACACCATCGGCTGTATCTGTTCCATTTCCATTATCGTCAAACACGCTTGCAGTTGTTCCGCCTGCGGCAGAATCTATTGGTGTTCCACTAAAATCGTCATTCTCTGCATTGATGCTTGGATCAACTTCGATAGTGACATCGGCTGTATCACAAATGGTATTATCTACATCTAAACAGATTTGATAAGTTACTGTATAGGTTCCTGCGGTTGTTCCTGCTGGTACATCTATCGTTCCGTCTGTATTGATCGTTACACCTGTTAATCCACCATCGTTAGTAATACTGATATTGTCTGCGATATTTGCGTCTGAGGCTGGTGAGCCGTCTGCGTCGTCTACACCATTTCCGTTATCTGCAAAAACACTTGCGGTTGTTCCGCCTGCAGCTGAATCTATTGGTGTTCCACTAAAATCGTCATTCTCTGCATTGATGCTTGGATCAACTTCGATAGTTACATCGGCTGTATCACAAATGCTATTATCTACATCTAAACATATTTGGTACGTTACTGTATATGTTCCTGCAGTTGTTCCTGCTGGCACATCTATAGTACCATCGGTATTTATTGTCACACCTGTTAGTCCACCATCATTGGTGATACTGATATTGTCTGCTATATTTCCATCGGTTGCAGCCACACTATCGGCTGTATCTGTTCCATTTCCATTGTCATCAAATACACTTGCTGTCGTTCCGCCTGCGGCAGAATCGATTGGTGTTCC
>NZ_CANMVN010000021.1 GCF_947501425.1 uncultured Psychroserpens sp.
GATTTGGAGGAGTGTGATGAGGATAATGATGGTTTTACCACATTCACATTAGATGATAGAACCTTAGAGATCATAGGCGGAGAGTTAGATACAGTAGTGACCTATCATGAGACGCAAGAAGATGCAGAGACAGGGGATAATGCACTGGTTAGTCCATACACTAATATTGTTATAGATGAGCAGACAATCTACATTAGACTCACCAATACGATTACAGGTTGTTATAATGCATCAGAGACCTTAACAATCCGGGTATTACCTTCACCAGAGGTTCCTGTAGATATAGAGGATTATGTTATTTGTGATACCAATGCAGATGGGATCACCCAATTTGATTTAACGACAAAAGATGCAGAGATCATCGGAGTTCAAACCGATGTGACTTTAACATATCATGTTACAGAGGCTGATGCAGAGACGGGTAACAATCCAATCGCCAATGTAGGGAACTATACCAATACAAGTAATCCACAAACCTTATATATTCGTTTGGAGAGTTCGATCAATGGCTGTGTAGATACAGGGATGTTTGACTTGCGAGTGGAGTTACCACCAGTGGCAGTACAACCAACACCATTAGAACTTTGTGATGATGAAGTGGCCGATGAGCTTACTGTGTTTGATCTTACGGTAAAAGACAATGAGATCACAGGAGGCGAGGCGAGTTGGAGTGTGAGTTATTACGAGACACAGGCTGATGCAGATGTTCAAACTAATGCCGTAGACGCTGAGGCGTATACCAATATGTCTATAGGAGGTGCACCAGCAAACCCACAAACGCTTTATGCTGTAGTTACCGATACTGATACAGGATGTAGCGATCAAACAACGCTTACCATTCGAGTGTTACCAAACCCAACACCAACAGAGGTGCTTCCGGAGTTAATACTGTGTGATGATATCAACACAGGAGATATGGAAGAGGTCTTTGATCTTACTACTAATGAGGTATTACTACTCAATGGTGAGGTAGGCGTGACGCCAACCTATCATGAGACTCAGGAGGATGCAGAAGATGGCGTTAATGCGATAGTTGATCCAACGATGTATACCAATACATCTACACCACAGGTAATCTATGTAAGAGTGACCAATGATATTACAGGTTGTTTTACTCTAGTAAACTTTACCCTTATAGTGAATCCATTACCAGATGTTGTAGCAGTGAGCGATTTTATCGCCTGTGAGCTTAATAATGATGGTATTTATGATTTTGATCTGACAACAAAAGATGCTGAAGTACTAAATGGTCAAGATCCGACGTTATTTACAGTAACGTATCACGCCACTCAGCAAGATGCAGATGATCTTGTCAATGCGCTTGTGAGTCCGTATACTAATGTTAGTAATCCGCAACAGATTTTTGTAGCGATCACTAATAATGCTACAGGCTGTTCGATAAGCACACCGAGTTTTAATGTAGAGGTACAGGAGGCAGCAGAGGCTAATAGTGATATGGAAGCGATAGTGTTTGAGATTTGTGATGATGAGATGGACGATGATAATGACCCGAGTAATAATAGTGCTCAGTTTGATTTAGAGCAGCAAAACTCAGCAATATTAGATGGACAGGATCCAGCGAATTACATTGTGACGTATTATGCGAGTGAGGCAGATGCAGAGTTAGCAGTGAATCCACTACCAACCTTGTATGAGAATTTAGTAAACCCACAGGTGATATGGGCACGTGTAGATAATGATACACCAGATGGATCAGGTATGGATACCTCAATTTGTTATGCAGTGGCTCCATTGACCCTTCAGGTTAATCCGTTACCAGTATTTGATTTGGAGGACAGTTATATATTATGTGTGGACACTAACGGGAGTGAAGTATTAAATGCTCCAGTGTTAGATACAGGACTAAGTACACCAGCTTATGGATTTACATGGTTCTTTAATGGAACGGAGATTGTAGGAGCAACACAGGGGAGTTATATGCCAACAGCAGGAGGTACTTATAGTGTAACGGTAGTTGATATGAGCAGTTCACCAAATACGATGTGTGAGAGCAGTGATAGTACAGAGGTTATAGAGAGTGCGCCACCAGTGGTAACAGCTACAGTAAGCACAGATGCTTTTGCAGAGACCCATGTGATAGAGGTTAGTGTTGAAGGACCAGGTGATTATGAATATAGTTTAGATAATGGGGCATGGCAGGATGAACCGATCTTTGTAGATGTATCCTTAGGAGAACATGTGGTAACAGCCAGAGATAAGAATGGATGTGGAGAGGCTAGTGATGAAGTTGTGGTAATGGACTACCCATTATTTTTCACACCAAATGGAGATGGATATAATGACACATGGAACATTAGTGCAATAAATAATCAACCAAACGCAAAAATTTATATATTTGACAGATATGGAAAATTACTCAAGCAACTCAGTCCGACAGGCGCAGGATGGAATGGAACCTATAATGGGAATCCAATGCCAACAAGCGACTATTGGTTTGTAGTAGAGTATAATGAACCTAATACTGGTACACGTAAAGAATTTAAAGCCCATTTTACCCTGAAAAGATAA
>NZ_CANMVN010000022.1 GCF_947501425.1 uncultured Psychroserpens sp.
GTCTCGTAACATTCTGTTGCAGGTTCTGCAGGTTGCGTACCTGTGATTTCCCAAGCACACGTCGTGTTATTAAACGTCGCCGTCTCGTAACATTCTGTTGCTGGTTCTGCAGGTTGCGTACCTGTGATTTCCCAAGCACATGTGGTATTATTAAACGTCGCCGTCTCGTAACATTCTGTTGCTGGTTCTGCAGGTTGCGTACCTGTGATCTCCCAAGCACACGTCGTATTATTAAACGTCGCTGTCTCGTAACATTCTGTCGCAGGCTCTGCAGGTTGAGTACCTGTGATTTCCCAAGCACATGTGGTATTATTAAACGTTGCTGTTTCGTAACATTCTGTTGCAGGTTCTGCAGGTTGAGTTCCTGTGATCTCCCAAGCACATGTGGTATTATTAAACGTAGCCGTTTCGTAACATTCTGTTGCAGGCTCTGCAGGTTGTGTACCTGTGATTTCCCAAGCACACGTCGTATTATTAAACGTTGCAGTCTCATAACACTCTGTTGCAGGCTCTGCAGGTTGTGTGCCTGTGATTTCCCATGAACAAGTCGTGTTATTAAATGTAGCCGTCTCGTAACATTCTGTTGCTGGTTCTGCAGGTTGTGTACCTGTGATTTCCCATGAACAAGTCGTGTTATTAAATGTAGCCGTCTCATAACATTCTGTTGCTGGTTCTGCAGGTTGAGTTCCTGTGATCTCCCAAGCACACGTTGTGTTATTAAACGTAGCCGTCTCGTAACATTCTGTTGCAGGTTCTGCAGGTTGAGTACCTGTGATTTCCCATGAACAAGTCGTGTTATTAAATGTAGCCGTCTCGTAACATTCTGTTGCAGGTTCTGCAGGTTGTGTACCTGTGATTTCCCATGAACAAGTCGTGTTATTAAATGTAGCCGTCTCGTAACATTCTGTTGCAGGTTCTGCAGGTTGTGTACCTGTGATTTCCCAAGCACATGTGGTATTATTAAACGTAGCCGTCTCGTAACATTCCGTTGCAGGTTCTGCAGGTTGTGTACCTGTGATCTCCCATGAACAAGTCGTATTATTAAACGTAGCCGTTTCGTAACATTCTGTTGCAGGCTCTGCAGGTTGAGTTCCTGTGATTTCCCAAGCACACGTCGTATTATTAAACGTTGCAGTTTCATAACATTCTGTTGCAGGCTCTGCAGGTTGAGTTCCTGTGATCTCCCAAGCACATGTGGTATTATTAAACGTAGCCGTCTCGTAACATTCTGTTGCTGGTTCTGCAGGTTGAGTTCCTGTTATTTCCCAAGCACATGTGGTATTATTAAACGTAGCCGTTTCGTAACATTCTGTTGCAGGCTCTGCAGGTTGAGTTCCTGTGATCTCCCAAGCACATGTCGTATTATTAAACGTAGCCGTCTCGTAACATTCTGTTGCTGGTTCTGCAGGTTGAGTTCCTGTTACTTCCCAAGCACATGTCGTATTATTAAACGTAGCCGTTTCGTAACATTCTGTTGCAGGTTCTGCAGGTTGCGTTCCTGTTATTTCCCAAGCACACGTCGTATTATTAAACGTAGCCGTTTCGTAACATTCCGTTGCTGGTTCTGCAGGTTGAGTTCCTGTGATTTCCCATCTACAAGTTGTATAATTGTATGTTGCAGTTTCCCAACATTCTAATCCGGTAGGAGCATCCTGTAAGTTTACTGTTACAACAGCTATACAAGTATCTACATTTCCGTTGGTATCAGTAACTGTAAGCGTAACGTTGTTTGCACCTTCATCAGCACAAGTGAATGTCGTTTGAGATGCAGATATTGAGGCTATTCCACAATTATCCGAAGACCCATTATTAATTTGAGAAGCTGTAATTGATACGCTTCCTGCGGCATCTAATTGAACCGTGAGGTTCTGACATACGGCAACAGGATTTTGGTTGTCAACGATAACATTCACATTAAATGATGCTGTATTTGTATTTCCAGAATCGTCAGTTACAGCATAACTAATTATTGTTGTTCCTGAAGGAAAAACATCTCC
>NZ_CANMVN010000023.1 GCF_947501425.1 uncultured Psychroserpens sp.
TCGATCCTACACCATTAGAGGTTTGCGATGATGGTACACCAGATGGAATTACGAGTATAGATTTAACGTTAAAGAATGTAGAGATCACAGATAACAATTCAAATTATTCGGTAAGTTATCATGAGACCCAGGCTGATGCAGATAATAATGTAAATCCCTTGCCTATACCATATACGAATATGTTCAATGGGCAAACGGTTTATGTTAATGTACAGGATATTAATACAGGATGTTCTAATACCACGACATTAGTATTAACGGTAGAGCAGGCGCCAATAGCCAATACTCCTACGCCCTTGACGTATTGTGATCCGGACAGTGATGGCTTTGGTGTTTTTGATTTGATGAGTAAAGACATTGAGATCACAGGAGGCGATCCGACCTTAACGGTTAGTTACCATGAGACGATGGCTGATGCAGATAATAATGTCAATGCGCTTTCAAGTCCATATAATAACATTGTAGAGGATATGCAAACGATTTATGTTCGTGTAGAGAGTTCAACAATAGCGACAGATTGTGCAACACTAGTAGAACTAGTATTGATTGTTAATCCAACGCCACAGTTAGGTGCATCGCCAAGTGCCTTGGAGATTTGTGATGATCTATCTGCAGATGGTTTTGGACAGTTTGATTTGACCAGTAAGGAGTCTGAGATTTTACAGAATCTTGCAGATCCTTCACAGTATGTTGTGACTTACTATGAGACAGAGATGAATGCCGATATGGCAAATAACCCAATAGGTAATCCAGCCAATTATACCAATACCACAGCTTTTAACCAGATCATCTGGGTTAGAGTAGAGGATATTGATCCGGCAACAGGCTGTTATAAGCTAACGACCTTAGAGCTGATTGTAAACGCATTACCAGTACTGGTACAACCATCACCATTAGAGTTGTGTGATGATAACAATCCAGGAGATGAGATGGAGTTATTCACCTTAGAAGAAGCCACTGATGAGATCTTAAACGGTCAAACAGGGATTAGTTTAACGTATTATGAGACACAGGCTGATGCCGATGCAGGTGTTAACCCAATCTCAAGTCCGTATACTAATATGGTCAACCCACAGACGATATTTGTACGCGCTACCAATGATATTACAGGTTGTGCTGTAAGCACAACAGCCACGATATTACTGCGAGTAAATCCAATTCCATCACCAACAGCTCCAAC
>NZ_CANMVN010000024.1 GCF_947501425.1 uncultured Psychroserpens sp.
TTAAAAAAAGACTTAGATGCAATGATTCAAGATTCATACCTGGAAGTTGCTGCCGAAGATCTTGGCTATAAATCTGTTGCAGAACTAAAAAAAAAGCTAAATATAGAGCGATAAATAAAACTAAAGACAAAGCTAATGGATTTGCGTCTTTAACAACTATTTGTAAGTCTTTCGGGCTTAAACGTGATGCATACTACAAGTATAAATATAGAGCTGACAAACGTTTAAAACTTGAACAACAGATCATTCAAATTGTAAACCAAAAACGCAGATCCTTGCCTAGAGAAGGCGTACGAAAACTCAAAATATCTTTAAAAAATGAGTTTGATAAAGCCAACCTTAAAGTAGGCAGAGACACGCTTTTCAACATTCTTAGAAAACACAATATGCTTATAACCAGAAAGAAACCCAGCTACAGAACTACCAATTCTTTCCATAGGTTTTACAAACATAAAAACATCATCAAAGATGTACTTGTTAATAGACCTAATCAGGTTTGGGTATCTGATATTACATACATCAGAACTGTAAAAGGATTTTGTTACTTGGCTCTTATAACTGACATGTATTCTAGAAAAATCATAGGTTACGACCTTAGTGATAGCCTTGAACTTAGCGGTTGTACCAGAGCTCTTAAAAAAGCATTATATCAAACTAAAAATACAGAGAACCTTATACATCACTCGGATAGAGGAATACAATATTGTAGCAATGTATACACACAAATTTTAAAGAGATACAACATCAAAATTAGTATGACAGAAGAAAATCATTGCTACGAAAACGCTATTGCTGAACGTGTAAACGGCATCTTGAAAGACGAGTTTTATCTTGACCAAACCTTTGATAGCGTACAACACGCGAAGAGAGCTACAAAAAGTGCTATTAATCTATACAACCAAATTAGATTACATGTATCTTTAGATTATAAAACACCAAATATGGTATATTTAAAAACAGCGTAAATCAATTTTTAACCTGTAGCCATATTTCAGGACTAGACA
>NZ_CANMVN010000025.1 GCF_947501425.1 uncultured Psychroserpens sp.
TGCAATCAGAGATTGAACATTATCTCAGCGGAAAAGAGATTTTTGTAAGAGATGGCTATGTATGTGCCGATCCTGAATACAAAATGAATGTAAGAACAGTGACCGAATATCCATGGTCAAATATGTTCATCTACAATATGTTCTTAAGACCAGAGGCTGAAGAACTGGAAAATTTCCAGGAAGAATGGCTGGTCCTTTGTGCACCAGGATACGAATGTGCTGAACCTTCAAAATACGGATTACGACAAGGAAACTTCTCGATATTAAACTTCACTAAAAAGATTGCCTTAGTTGGTGGTTCTGCTTATACTGGTGAAATGAAAAAAGGCATCTTCTCTGCGCTTAATTTCATTCTACCTGTGGAGAAGAATGTACTACCAATGCACTGTTCTGCCAATGTAGGTGAAGATGGTGATACAGCTATTTTCTTCGGATTATCAGGAACAGGAAAAACAACTTTATCTGCCGATCCTGACCGTAAGTTAATTGGTGATGATGAGCATGGTTGGACCGCTCAAAACTCGATCTTCAATTTTGAAGGTGGATGTTATGCCAAAGTGATCGACCTTACTGAAGAGAAAGAACCAGACATTTACAGAGCTATTAAGCCAGGAGCTATTTTGGAGAATGTAATCTTTAAAGACAATGGTGAAATAGATTATATGGACAGCACAATCACTCAAAACACACGTGTGAGTTATCCTATTTATCATATAGATAATATCCAACAGCCATCATATGCAGGAAATCCAAAGAATATCTTTTTCTTAACCTGTGATGCATTTGGAGTACTACCTCCTGTATCTAAGTTAACACCAGGTCAGGCAGCATATCACTTTATTTCAGGATACACAGCAAAAGTGGCTGGTACTGAAGCAGGCATTACAGAACCTGTACCATCATTCTCTGCTTGTTTTGGAGAACC
>NZ_CANMVN010000026.1 GCF_947501425.1 uncultured Psychroserpens sp.
CTACAATCAAAAGTATCAATATCAATACTTAGGTTTGTAACAGCAACATCATCTGAAGATCCACCATCGACATCGGCGGCAACAATAGATGCGTTTCCAGTATTGTCTAATTGTACTGTTATGTTTTGACAAACAGCAGTAGGTGGAGCAGATCCCGTTGCTTCATCAGAAGTAATTCCGAAGTTATCCAATGAAATATCTCCTTGCCAGCCAGTTGTTCCGTCAGAACTTGTAGTAGCACTAAATCTTAATTTTATGGATTGACCGTCAAATAATGACAAGTCTACATTTTGTGTTTTCCATGGATCTGTATGGGCATTTTGTTGACTTCCAGATAGGGTATAGTCTGTAAGTGTTGTATAGTTAACACCATTATCGACACTAACATCAACTGTCAGCACACCAGTAAATCCACCAAACATGTGGTAATCAAATGTAAGGGCTGCATTTTCTCTTCCGGTAAAATCTAAACACGGACTTACGAGTCGTGCTATTTTACTAGGGAAATTAGGGTTAGATGCTTCAATAAATATGAAGCGGCTTCCATCTGATGCTAGAGATGGTCCTGTATCAGCAGAAGGAGTAGAGTTTCCATCGCCTTCTTCTGCTTTATTGGTCCAGT
>NZ_CANMVN010000027.1 GCF_947501425.1 uncultured Psychroserpens sp.
GTTCCTGAGAGTATTTCAGTTGAATGTGATGTAGATGTAAACGATCTTACTTTAACTGGTGATGTGACTGATGAAGCGGATAACTGTTCAACTGATCTTGAAGCTACATTTACAGATGCCATAGCTGACGGAAGTTGTGCTAACGAATCTATCATTACCAGAACATGGACATTAACGGATGAGTGTGATAATACAACTACACAAGTTCAGACCATTACAGTTCAAGATACAACAGCACCTACATTTACAGTTCCTGAGAGTATTTCAGTAGAATGTGATGTAGATGTAAACGATCTTACTCTAACTGGTGATGTGACTGATGAAGCGGATAACTGTTCAACTGACCTTGAAGCTACATTTACAGATGCAGTGGCTGACGGAAGTTGTGCTAACGAATCTATCATTACCAGAACATGGACATTAACGGA
>NZ_CANMVN010000028.1 GCF_947501425.1 uncultured Psychroserpens sp.
GGAACACCAATCGATTCTGCCGCAGGCGGAACGACAGCAAGTGTATTTGATGACAATGGAAATGGAACAGATACAGCTGATGGTGTTGCTTCAACCGATGGAAATATCGCAGACAATATCAGTATCACCAATGATGGTGGACTAACAGGTGTAACAATAAATACTGATGGTACAATAGATGTACCAGCAGGAACAACCGCAGGAACCTACACAGTAACGTACCAAATCTGTTTAGATGTAGATAATACCATTTGTGATACAGCCGATGTTACTATCGAAGTTGATCCAAGCATCAATGCAGAGAATGACGATTTCAGCGCATCACCAATTGATGCTGCTGCAGGCGGAACAACCGCAAGTGTTTTTGCAGATAACGGAAATGGTGTAGACGACGCAGATGGCTCACCAGCCTCAGACGCAAA
>NZ_CANMVN010000029.1 GCF_947501425.1 uncultured Psychroserpens sp.
CTAATTATTGTTGTTCCTGAAGGAAAAACATCTCCACTATTAAGTCCGCTACCATCAGTTCTTACGACAGTTAGTGTTGTATCACAATTATCAGTGGCAGTAGGATCAGTGAATGTAGGTTGATTATTTCCGCAGGTTAAATTAATGTCACCTGGAACATTTATAAATTCAGGATCAATTTGATCTACAACTGTAACAGTTGCGATACACGTATCTGTTTGACTATCTCCATCAGTAACTGTTAAGGTAACATCCACAGGTGTTCCTATGTTGCTACAATCAAAAGTATCAATATCAATACTTAGGTTTGTAACAGCAACATCATCTGAAGATCCACCATCGACATCGGC
>NZ_CANMVN010000030.1 GCF_947501425.1 uncultured Psychroserpens sp.
TGGCTGACGGAAGTTGTGCTAACGAATCTATCATTACCAGAACATGGACATTAACGGATGACTGTGATAATACAACTACACAAGTTCAGACCATTACAGTTCAAGATACAACAGCACCTACATTTACAGTTCCTGAGAGTATTTCAGTTGAATGTGATGTAGATGTAAACGATCTTACTTTAACTGGTGATGTGACTGATGAAGCTGATAACTGTTCAACTGATCTTGAAGCTACATTTACAGATGCACTGGCTGACGGAAGTTGTGCTAACGAATCTATCATTACCAGAACATGGACATTAACGGATGACTGTGATAATACAACTACACAAGTTCAGACCATTAC
>NZ_CANMVN010000031.1 GCF_947501425.1 uncultured Psychroserpens sp.
GGTATATCTATCGTACCATCGGTATTAATTGACACACCTGTTAATCCTCCATCATTAGTGATACTGATGTTATCTGCGATATTACCATCGGTTGCAGCAACACCATCGGCTGTATCTGTTCCATTTCCATTATCGTCAAACACGCTTGCTGTTGTTCCACCTGTAGCAGCATCAATTGGTGTTCCGCTGAAATCGTCATTCTCTGCATTGATGCTTGGATCAACTTCGATAGTAACATCAGCTGTATCACAAATAGTATTATCTACATCTAAACATATTTGGTACGTTACTGTATATGTTCCTGCAGTTGTTCCTGCTGGCACATCTATAGTA
>NZ_CANMVN010000032.1 GCF_947501425.1 uncultured Psychroserpens sp.
ATATCATCAATAATCACATTCTGCGGCACAACAATACTATTGCCGTTTCCATCATCGAAGGTCCAGTTGATTACAAAGGTTCCTTGCGAATTATACGTTAGTGGATCACTTGTGGTTCCTGTGAGTGTGCCTGAACAGTTATCGGTTGTGGTTGGTGCGGTGGCTGTGGCTGAACATTCGCCTGTAATATCAGAGAGTGTTGGTATCACTGGATCTGTGATATCATCAATAATCACATTCTGAGGAACCACAATGCTGTTGCCGTTTCCATCATCGAAGGTCCAATTGATTGTGTATGTTCCTTG
>NZ_CANMVN010000033.1 GCF_947501425.1 uncultured Psychroserpens sp.
ATAATCACATTCTGCGGCACAACAATACTATTGCCGTTTCCATCATCGAAGGTCCAGTTAATTGTATAAGTTCCCTGACTATTGTACGTCACTGGATCACTAGTCGTTCCTGTGAGTGTGCCTGAACAGTTATCCGTTGTGGTTGGTGCTGTGGCTGTGGCTGAACATTCACCTATGATATCAGATAATGTTGGTATCACTGGATTTGTGACATCATTTATAATCACATTCTGAGGCACAACAATACTGTTGCCGTTTCCATCATCGAAGGTCCAGTTGATTACAAATGTCCCTTG
>NZ_CANMVN010000034.1 GCF_947501425.1 uncultured Psychroserpens sp.
ATCACATTCTGAGGAACCACAATGCTGTTGCCGTTTCCATCATCGAAGGTCCAATTGATTGTGTATGTTCCTTGTGTATTGTATGTGAGTGGATCACTCGTTGTTCCTGTGAGCGTGCCTGAACAGTTATCGGTTGTGGTTGGTGCGGTGGCTGTGGCTGAACATTCACCTGTCACATCAGAGAGTGTTGGTATCACTGGATCTGTGATATCATCGATAATCACATTCTGAGGCACAACAATACTGTTGCCGTTTCCATCATCGAAGGTCCAGTTGATTACAAATG
>NZ_CANMVN010000035.1 GCF_947501425.1 uncultured Psychroserpens sp.
GCTGTATCTGTTCCATTTCCATTGTCATCAAATACACTTGCTGTCGTTCCGCCTGCGGCAGAATCGATTGGTGTTCCACTGAAATCGTCATTCTCTGCATTGATACTTGGATCAACTTCGATAGTTACATCAGCTGTATCACAAATGGTATTATCTACATCTAAACAGATTTGATAAGTTACTGTGTATGTACCAGATGTTGAACCTGCTGGTATATCTATCGTACCATCGGTATTAATTGACACACCTGTTAATCCTC
>NZ_CANMVN010000036.1 GCF_947501425.1 uncultured Psychroserpens sp.
GGATCACTAGTCGTTCCTGTGAGTGTGCCTGAGCAGTTATCCGTTGTGGTTGGTGCTGTGGCTGTGGCTGAACATTCGCCTGTCACATCAGATAAGGTTGGTATCACTGGATTTGTGACATCATCAATAATCACATTCTGTGGCACAACAATACTATTACCGTTTCCATCATCGAAGGTCCAGTTGATTACAAATGTCCCTTGCGTGTTATAGGTCAGTGGATCACTTGTGGTTCC
>NZ_CANMVN010000037.1 GCF_947501425.1 uncultured Psychroserpens sp.
GTGATTATTGATGATATCACAGATCCAGTGATACCAACATTATCTGATATCACAGGCGAATGTTCAGCCACAGCCACAGCACCAACCACAACCGATAACTGTTCAGGCACGCTCACAGGAACGACTAGTGATCCACTCACATACAACACACAAGGAACATACACAATCAATTGGACCTTCGATGATGGAAACGGCAACAGCATTGTGGTTCCTCAGAATGTGAT
>NZ_CANMVN010000038.1 GCF_947501425.1 uncultured Psychroserpens sp.
TTCTGAGGCACAACAATACTGTTGCCGTTTCCATCATCGAAGGTCCAGTTGATTACAAATGTCCCTTGCGAATTATACGTTAGTGGATCACTTGTGGTTCCTGTGAGTGTTCCTGAGCAGTTATCCGTTGTGGTTGGTGCGGTGGCTGTGGCTGAACATTCGCCTGTGATATCAGATAATGTTGGTATCACTGGATCTGTGATATCATCAATAATCAC
>NZ_CANMVN010000039.1 GCF_947501425.1 uncultured Psychroserpens sp.
GGAACAACCGCAAGTGTTTTTGCAGATAACGGAAATGGTGTAGACGACGCAGATGGCTCACCAGCCTCAGACGCAAATATTGCAGATAATATAAGCATTACTAACGATGGTGGACTAACAGGTGTAACAATAAATACTGATGGTACTATAGATGTGCCAGCAGGAACAACTGCAGGAACATATACAGTAACGTACCAAATATGTTTAGATGTAGA
>NZ_CANMVN010000040.1 GCF_947501425.1 uncultured Psychroserpens sp.
GGATCACTAGTCGTTCCTGTGAGTGTGCCTGAGCAGTTATCCGTTGTGGTTGGTGCTGTGGCTGTGGCTGAACATTCACCTGTCACATCAGATAAGGTTGGTATTACTGGATTTGTGATATCATCGATAATCACATTCTGAGGAACCACAATGCTGTTGCCGTTTCCATCATCGAAGGTCCAATTGATTGTGTATGTTCCTTG